>NZ_JANUEU010000004.1:0-439640 GCF_024807715.1 Buttiauxella sp. BIGb0471 | reverse complement strand
GTCAAGCGTTTATTTTCGCTTTTCATCTGGCTGACGGGCCGGTTTGTAAGCCGTTGTGCCGTGTCAGTGGAGGCGCAGTATAGGGATTTTCCGGAAGCTGACAAGTGTTTATTGCAAAAAAATCACCAAGCGTCTTTTTTTTCGCCAAAAGCACTGTAAAAGCCGCAGAACACGGGATATTTGCTGTTTTAAGCATCAGAAATGTAGACCTGGTGGCATACTAATAAAAGAAACAAAGCTAAAGGAACTGCATTCATGTCTCTATCTGCACAACAACTCGCGGCGCAAAAGAACCTTTCATATGTTCTGGCGGAGAAACTAGCACAAGGCATTCTCAGAGGTGAGTATGAAGCGGGCAGTATTTTGCCCGGTGAAATCGAACTGGGTGAACTCTTCGGTGTGAGTCGCACGGCTGTACGAGAAGCAGTAAAGACGTTAACCGCGAAAGGGATGGTTTTACCACGCCCGCGCATCGGGACTCGCGTTATGCCTCGCAGCCACTGGAATTTCCTTGATAAGGAACTGCTAGCCTGGTGGATGACAGAAGAGAACTTTAATGAAGTGGTGGATTACTTCCTTGTTATGCGTAATAGCCTGGAACCACAAGCCTGTGCAATGGCCGCAATAAATGGCACGGAAGAACAGAAAGCCATCCTTAATGAAATAATGGCTGAGATGGTAAAGCTAAAGGGTGAATTTGACCGTCAACGCTGGATAGAAGTCGATATGGCGTACCATGAGCAAATCTATGCAATGAGTGGTAACCCTTTCCTTTGTTCTTTCGCTAACTTATTCCGTTCTATTTATTACAATTACTTCACCGCAATAACTAATAACGAAGTTATTAAGCTCGACTTGCACCAGGCAATCGTTGATGCCATTACCCAGGGCGACAGCCAGGCCGCGTTAATCGCTGGTCAGACACTGTTGAAAGAACCGTTCGCTCAAGGGTAAAGACTCGCCTTCTCCTGGATGCGTTAAAACATCAGGATAAAAATGACCAAAACAGCTCGCAGTATGGCCGGGTTACCGTGGATAGCGGCGATGGCATTCTTCATGCAGGCGCTGGATGCCACTATTCTCAATACTGCATTACCCGCAATAGCTCATAGCCTTGGGCGTTCGCCGCTGGCAATGCAATCCGCGATTATCAGTTACACCTTAACCGTTGCGATGCTGATCCCTGTCAGCGGCTGGCTTGCTGACCGCTTCGGCACACGGCGCGTGTTTATGTTCGCCGTTTCCCTCTTCACTCTCGGCTCGTTTGCCTGCGCGATGTCCAACTCGCTGGGTGAATTAGTCGTATTCCGTGTTATTCAGGGAATCGGCGGGGCAATGATGATGCCGGTCGCGCGCTTAGCATTATTACGCGCCTATCCGCGTAGCGAATTGCTGCCCGTATTAAACTTCGTCACCATGCCAGGGCTTGTTGGCCCAATCCTCGGCCCATTGCTCGGCGGCGTTTTAGTTACGTGGGCGAGCTGGCATTGGATTTTCCTCATTAATATACCTATAGGAATTCTTGGCCTTATCTACGCCCGCAAGTACATGCCAAACTTCACGACTCCACGACGCGGCTTTGATATGACAGGCTTTCTTTTATTTGGCTTGAGTCTGGTATGCATTTCTAGCGGGATGGAGTTATTCGGCGAACGCATTGTTGCCAGTTACATCGGTATTCTGACGATATTAAGTGGGCTTGCTCTGCTGGCAGCGTATATCTGGCACGCTCGTCGCCACCCGACACCGCTGATCGCTTTGCCGATGTTTCGCACCAGAACTTTCTCTATAGGGATCATCGGCAATCTCGCTTCTCGTCTCGGTACCGGCTGCGTACCATTCCTGATGCCTTTAATGCTACAAGTCGGTTTTGGTTATTCTGCCTTGATTGCCGGATGCATGATGGCTCCAACCGCCATTGGCTCGTTACTGGCAAAATCGACCGTAACTCAGGTATTACGTCGTCTTGGCTATAGAAAAACGTTAGTCGGTGTCACGCTGGTGATCGGTTTACTGATTGGGCAATTCTCATTGCAGTCGCCAGGAATGGAAGTGTGGATGCTGATTTTGCCGCTGTTTATTCTGGGGATGGCGATGTCTACGCAGTTCACGGCAATGAATACGATTACGCTGGCCGACCTCACCGATGAAAACGCCAGCAGCGGCAACAGTGTGTTGGCCGTAACGCAACAGTTGGCGATCAGTCTTGGCGTAGCGGTAAGTGCGGCGGTACTTCGTTTGTATGAAGGAGTAGAAAGCATTAATACCGTTGAGCAATTCCACTACACCTTCCTGACGATGGGTGGAGTGACGTTGGTTTCCGCTCTGGTGTTCTTACTGTTACGCCCTAAAGACGGGCGCAATATGATCAAGCGTTAAACGGAACCGCGCTCCACCAGCTCTGGCGTCAAAAATAGACGCTGCTGTTCAAGGGTGGGTTGCGCCATTCGATGTATCAATACATCAACGGCCAACTCACCCAACTCATCTTTAGGCTGATGAATGGTCGTGAGCGGCGGCGTCATATATCGCGCCAGCTCGATATTATCGTAACCCACCACCGCCATATCCTGCGGAACCTTCAACCCCGCCTGATACAAAGCCTGATACGCCCCAACCGCCATAGCATCATTGCCAGTAAATACGGCATGTGGCGGTTGCTCCAGCGCAAGCAGCGATTTCATCGCGGTGAAACCGCCCTGAAACTCAAAGTCACCGATGATTTCATAACCTTCATGAATCGTTAGCCCTGCGCGGTTCATCGCGTTGCGATAGCCTTCAAGGCGTAAGCGCGCTGGCGTTTTATCTTGTGGGCCAGTAATGCAGGCGATCCGGGTATATCCATTATCAATGAGGTGTTGCGTTGCCGTGTCGCCGCCCAGCAAAGAGTTGTCCTGAATGACGTCGCTTTCGCCCTCAAAAGGAGACCAGTCCATCATCACCGTGGGAATAGAAGGATAGCGACTCATAATAGCGGGCGAAGGGAGATGAGTTTCGGTACATAAAAGAAGAAGACCATCGACGCGCTTTTGCAGCAGTGTTTCCAGATTGCGATTCATTCGCTGCTCATCGCCTTCGGTATTACACAACACCAGGCTATAACCGCGCTCAAAACAACTGCGTTCAACACCACGCACCAGTTCAGAATAAAACGGGTTACTACTGGCGGTGATTAACATGCCAATAGTGTGTGTTTGGTTAAGCTTGAGACTACGCGCCAGTGCAGAAGGCGCATAGTTAAGAGTCTTGATTGCCGCATCGACCTTTGCGCGAACGGCATCACTCACAAAGCGGTCGTTATTAATGACGTGCGAAACGGTAGAAGTCGAGACCCCGGCCATTTTCGCGACGTCTTTCATGGTGGCCATGATTATCCTTGCTGTTGCAAAAACTCGTCGATTTCGTGACGCCACGGCACCGAAGGCTGCGCACCTTTACGTGTTACGGCAATTGCAGCGGCGGCATGAGCAAAACGAATCGCCTCATTCATCGGCTTGTCTTCCAGCAATGCAGTAACCAACGCGCCATTAAAGGTATCGCCCGCAGCGATGGTATCCACAGCTTTCACCTTAAAGCCCGGAACACGCTGGCCTTTACCGTTTTCACTCAGCCAAACGCCACGGCTGCCGAGTGTAATAATGACGGTTTCAATACCTTTCGCATGCAGCGCCTGAGCTGCAACCGCCGCATCGTCATCATTTTCGACGCGCACACCTGTCAGTTTTTCCGCTTCGGTTTCATTTGGCGTGATCATATCCACCAACGCGAGCAGCTCGTCAGATAACGCATACGCAGGAGCGGGGTTAAGCACGACTTTAGTTTGGTTCTGATGGGCAATTTTTGCTGCTGCCAGCACACTTTCCAGCGGTGACTCGAGCTGCATTAAAAGTGCGGATGCTTCAGCGATTTTTTGATGTTGTTGTGCAACAAGCGCAGGCGTTAATGCCCCATTCGCGCCGGCATGAATGCCAATCACGTTTTCACCGGCAGCGTTAACGAAGATAAGTGCCACACCCGTTGCGGCATCTTTAATCGTGCTAATCGGAGAAGTGTCGATTTTGTCACTGATTAACTGTTTGCAGACGCGGCTTCCGGTATCGTCGTCGCCCACGCAAGCAATAAAGGCAATATCCGCACCGCTGCGCCCGGCAGCAACTGCCTGGTTGGCCCCTTTTCCACCGAACGCTACCTGATACTCTTGCCCGGTAACAGTTTCACCTGGCGTCGGAAAATGTTCGAGGTTAAGGATATGGTCAGCGTTAATGCTGCCAAGGACAACGAGCTTGCCTTTAGTTTTCATTTTTTATCAGTCCAGTTAATTGCACCACCCCAGTTCTGGAGTGGTGCGGTGCCCTGCTTTTCTATTGTTGTCTTATTTAGTAACCAGCTTCAGGTCAACCGGGATTTTGGAGTCGACTTTTTCGCCTTTCAATACTTTGTCTGCGGTTTCTACACCAATAACGCCAATTTGGTCAGCCATCTGGGCAACCGTCGCGCCCAACTTACCGCTTTCAACTGCTTTCACGCCGTCAGCAGTGCCGTCGAAACCAACCACCAGAACGTCAGATTTACCCGCAGTTTGCAGTGCACGCAGAGCACCCAATGCCATTTCGTCATTCTGAGCAAATACCGCCTGCACGTCAGGATGGGCTGTCAGCAGGTTCTGCATTACGTTCAGGCCTTTAGTACGGTCGAAGTCAGCAGGCTGGCTCGCCAGAACGGTAAATTTGTGTGCAGCAGTCGCTTGTTTGAAGCCTTCACCACGTTCACGCGCAGCAGATGCACCGGCAATACCTTGCAGTTCGATAACTTTCGCGCCTTCACCGAGTTTCTTAGCGATGAAGTCACCCGCCATTTTACCACCGGCAACGTTATCAGAAGCGATGTGGCTCACTACCGTGCCCTGGTTTGCCATACGGTCGAGCGTAATTACAGGGATTTTAGCCTGGTTCGCCATTTTCACCGCATTGCCGACAGCATCGGAATCAGTTGGGTTGATAAGCATCAGCTTGGTGCCACGAACCGTCAGATCCTGCACGTTCGCCAGCTCTTTCGCCGGGTTGTTTTGCGAATCCAGAACAATCAGGTTGTAGCCCAGTTTGTCGGCTTCTTTCTGCGCGCCGTCTTTCAGGGAAACGAAGAACGGGTTATTCAACGTGGAAACAACCAGCGCGATGGTGTCTTTGGCCATCGCGTTTGCACTTACGGTGGCACTCAGTGCAACAGCAGAAACCAGAGTAGCCAGCTTTTTCATATTCATAGTCAGATGTCCTGTAGGGTTATGATTGTTACTGCTTTTTGTTGTCCACCAGCACCGCCAGTAAAATAACCACTGCTTTGACGATCATCTGGTAATAAGAAGAAACACCTAATAAATTCAGTCCGTTATTCAGGAAGCCTAAGATCAGCGCACCGATCAGCGTTCCAACGATTCGTCCTTTCCCACCCGCAAGGCTGGTGCCGCCAAGCACTACCGCAGCGATGGCATCCAGCTCATAGCCAGTACCTGCCGTCGGTTGCGCAGAAGAAAGACGTGCCACTTCGATGATCCCGGCCAAAGACGCCAGCAGACCGCAAAGTGAATAAACGATAATTTTAACTTTGTTAACGCTAATACCGGACAGACGCGTCGCCGCTTCGTTACCGCCAAGCGCATAGATATAACGACCCAGACGAGTGTGGTGCAGCATGTACCACGCAGCCAGGAAGACCACGCCCATAATCCACACCGGAGTAGGGATACCCAGCGGACGGCCAATACCAAACCAGCCAAACACATCGGCGTTATCGGAGAAACCCGTGTTGACCGGGCTACCGTTGGTGTAAACCATGGTCACGCCGCGCAGAAGGAGCATCATCACCAGTGTTGCGATAAACGCCTGCACTCGCCCTTTCGCGACAATCACGCCAGTCACAGCACCGATTGCCGCCCCAAGTGCCAGCGCCCCGGCAACCGCCACCAGCGCATTCACTTCTAAGCCAACAATCGAGGCTGCTACCGCTCCGGTCAGCGCCAGTAAAGAACCGACGGACAGGTCGATTCCCGAAGTCAGAATAACCAGCGTCATCCCGACCGCCATAATGGCGTTCACAGAGGTTTGTTGCAGGATATTGAAAAGGTTATTGACGGTGAAAAAGTTC
Source organism: Buttiauxella sp. BIGb0471 (assembly GCF_024807715.1). Lineage (NCBI taxonomy): Bacteria > Pseudomonadati > Pseudomonadota > Gammaproteobacteria > Enterobacterales > Enterobacteriaceae > Buttiauxella > Buttiauxella sp. BIGb0471. The sequence goes on along the minus strand of NZ_JANUEU010000004.1, from coordinate 433,499 downwards.
GGGCTAAGGCTCGATACAACTGCGATCAACACCAGCAGTGCGATCAGTGATTTTTGCTCTAACAGCCACGCTTTGGTGAACCAGCGACGGGTCGGAATAGACTGGGTACTCATTTTACAGACTCCTGATTCACGCGATTTAACTTGCCGACGGCCGCCGCCATCAATATTTCCTGGGTCGCTTCTTCACGGGTAAATTCCCCACCAGGATGCCCTTCATGCATCACCATAATTCGGTCACTCATACCGAGGACTTCCGGCATTTCTGACGAAACGAGAATGATGCTTAATCCATCTGCTTTGAACTGATTGATTAACTGATAAATTTCTTTCTTAGCCCCAACGTCAACGCCGCGTGTTGGCTCATCAAGAATCAACACTTTCGGGCGCGTCATCAGGCCACGGGCAATCGCCACTTTTTGCTGATTCCCCCCTGATAGCAGGCCAATCGGCTGTTCCATCGACGGGGTTTTCACGTTGAACAAACGGATGAAATCCTGAACCGCTTGCTGTTCATCTTTATGCTTCAGGCTACCCACGTTATGGCTGAAATAGCGCAGCGCGGTCAGCGACATGTTCTCTTTTACCGACATGCCGAGCACCAGCCCGTCACGCTTACGGTCTTCGGAGATATAAACGATGCCGTTTGCCAGACCATCTTGCGGTGAGCGCGTCACCACTTCGCGCCCATCCAGCGCCACGTAACCGCCAGTGCGCGGCAGTGCGCCATACAGCACTTTCATTAATTCAGTGCGACCCGCGCCCATCAAACCGGCAACGCCGAGGATCTCGCCTTTGCGCAAGTTGAAACTCACGTCATGCACGCCAGGCCCGGAGAGGTTATCGACGCGCAGCAGGATTTCACCGGGTTGCTTATCCAGACGAGGATATTGGTCTTCAAGTTTGCGACCGACCATCATTTCTATAAGCGTATCTTCGGTCAGCGTCACCACTTCACGCTCGGCAATAAACTGCCCATCGCGGAACACGGTCACGTCGTCGCAAATCTCGAAGATTTCCTTCATACGGTGCGAGATATAAACGATGCCGCGCCCCTGAGCTTTCAGCTCGCGGATCACGCGGAATAAAGAGTCGGTTTCGGTATCGGTCAAAGCATCGGTTGGCTCATCCATCACAATGACTTTCGACTCAAAGCTCAGAACCTTGGCGATTTCGACCATCTGCTGATCGCCGATCGACAAATCACCCACCAGCTTTTGACTGTTAAAGCGCAGGTTGAGTTTGGCCAGCAACTTGTCTGCTTCGGCATACATCGTTTTCCAGTCGATTTTGCCGAAACGGTTAACGAACTCACGGCCAAGGAAGATGTTTTCCGCAATGCTTAACTGCGGAATCAGGTTGAGTTCCTGGTGAATAATACCGATGCCCGCTTCCTGTGAGGATTTCGGGCCATTGAACGTGGTTTCTTTGCCAAGCCACAACAGCGAACCCGCATCACGCTGATAAATGCCAGTCAGCACTTTCATCATGGTGGATTTGCCTGCGCCGTTTTCACCCACCAGCGCCATCACGCGCCCGGCGTATACATTCAACGCCGCCCCAGAAAGGGCTTTCACGCCTGGGAACGATTTATCGATCCCTTTTAATTGCAGTAACGGTTCCATGCCGGCCTCAGAAAGTTACGCCAGCACAGAGAATGATATTCGCATACGGGGAACACTCCCCGCTGCGAATAACCGTCTGGCTTTCAGCGGTGTGTTGCTTGAACTGCTCATGACTGATGTAACGAATAGAAATGGTGTTTCCCTGGTGTTGTTGCAGTTGCTCGATGTAACTAAGCAACGTTTCGTGGAGTTGGGGATTATGTTGTTTAATTTCCGAAGCTAAGACGGCAGCTTCAACCTGCATCTCTTGTGTTACGACTTCAACGACCTGCATAAAACCCGGTACGCCGTGAGTCAGTGCCAAATCTATACGCGGTGTATTGCGTGGAATGGGCAACCCGGCATCGGCAATCACCAGCGTGTCGGTGTGGCCAAGACGAGAAATAACAGACGAGATATCAGCGTTGAGAACAGTGCCTTTCTTCATTTTCTTACTCCACTAGCGAAACGTTTCGCTGAGGTAAAGTGTAGGAAATGTAGTGATGGGAAAACAACCAGCGCGTGACGAAAATGTGATCGCCATCGAAACGTTTCGCTGTTCTGTTTCAAAAGGGAAGAAATGAGAGCGCGAACAATCAAAAAGACAAAAAAAACGCCCCTTCGATTGAAGAGGCGTTAACGTTAAATCTCGACCTGGGTTCCTAACTCGATAACCCGATTTGGCGGGATTTCGAATTGGTCAGGTGCGCGCAAGGCATTGCGTTGCAGAGCCATAAACAACTTACCGCGCAGGCGCAAATACCATGGCCGTTTGCCGATGATCAGCGATTCATGCGACATAAAGAATGATGTCTCCATCATTCGACAACTTAACCCTTCCAGGCCACAACGATGGAACACCTCTTCCACGTTTGGCGTTTCGCGCCAGCCATAGCTTGCGACCACCCGCCAGAAAGTTGGCGAAAGCTGTTCGATAGAAACACGACGTACATTATGAACGTACGGCGCATCTTCAGTTCTCAGCGTCAGCAGTACCACGCGCTCATGCAGCACTTTGTTGTGCTTGAGGTTGTGAAGCATCGCAAAAGGAATCACGTTCAGCGCACGGGACATATAAACAGCGGTTCCCGGAACACGTACTGGCGGTGATTTTTCCAGGGAGGCAATCATCGCTTCCAGTGAATTTCCGTGCTCATGCATACGACGCAGCAGGCGGAAACGCTCGCTTTTCCAGGTCGTCATAATGATAAACATCACCAGCGCCAGGCAAAGTGGCAACCAACCGCCGGAGAAGATTTTCACAACGTTCGCAGAGAACAGCGGAATGTCGATGCACAAGAATGCAAAGCCCATTAGCAGCACAGCAACTTTGTTCCAGTGCCAGTTTTTGGTCGCGACAGTACAACAAAGAATGGACGTCAGGACCATCGTACCCGTTACCGCGATACCGTACGCAGCCGCCAGGTTACTGGAATGCTCAAAGCTCACAATCACAATCACCACGGAGATATAGAGGAGCCAGTTAATTGCTGGCACATATATCTGCCCGGACTCCATTTCCGAGGTATGAATGATGCGCATTGGCGACAGATATCCCAGACGTACAGCCTGGCGAGTCAACGAGAACACACCGGAAATCACTGCCTGAGAAGCGATAACCGTGGCAAGCGTTGCCAGAATCATCAGCGGGATCAGCGCCCAGTCTGGAGCCAGTAAGAAGAATGGGTTCTTTATCGCTTCCGGCGTTTTGAGCAGCAGTGCGCCCTGGCCGAAATAATTCAGCACCAGAGACGGCAGCACGACGGAAAACCATGCAATACGAATAGGCAATTTACCGAAGTGGCCCATATCGGCATACAGCGCTTCAACACCCGTAATAGAAAGCACGACCGCGCCGAGTGCGAAGAATGAAACGGTTTTATATTCCAGGAAGAAGTGCACAGCCCACGCCGGGTTCAGCGCCTGAAGCACTTCCGGGTTGGCCATAATACTGCGTGCACCCAACACGGCCAGCACCAGGAACCAAAGCATCATGACGGGAGCAAACAGCTTGCCCACCATACCCGTGCCGTGTTTTTGAATCATAAACAGCAGCGTCAGGACCACTATCGACAGCGGGACAATATAGGCATCGAGTTGCGGGGCAGCTATCTCAAGCCCTTCGATGGCCGACATAACCGATATTGCCGGAGTAATGACCACCTCGCCATAGAAGAAGCTGCCGCCGATCAATCCCATGATCACCAGCACAGAAGTCATTCTCGCCGAGGTATGACGCCCAGCCAAAGACATCAGCGTCAAAATACCCCCTTCGCCAGCGTTATCCGCACGCATAACAAAGGTCAGATACTTAACCGAGACGACTAAGATTAACAGCCAGAAAATCAGAGACAAAAAGCCAAATACGGCGTCGCGTTCTACGCCAAACCCAAATTGACCAGACAGACATTCACGAAGGGTATAAAGCGGGCTAGTACCGATATCACCGTATACCACCCCAATTGCAGCCAGCGTAATCGCAGGCAATGATTGTTTATTATCAGCGCTCATAGACTAATCTTTTGTTGGAATCCCGAAAGCGTGTGCTTAGTCCCTTGGCCCACAAAAAGGCGCACAGTATGCACGATAATCAAGGAAATCGTACCCCTAAATACAACAGGCTTAACTTATGTCAGGGAAAAAAGAGCCGCTCATCAATCCATTAACGATAATATAGATGAACGATATACTCGATTTTCTGAACTCTGGTAACCGCGTAAGGATGCAATGCTAATTATGGCTCAATCACATTTATTGGCTGAAAGAATTTCACGGCTTAGCCAGGCACTGGAAAAAGGGTTGTTTGAACGCCAACACGCGGTGCGTCTTTGCCTGCTGGCAGCATTGAGCGGCGAAAGTGTTTTCTTGCTTGGCCCACCAGGGATCGCCAAGAGTTTGATTGCCCGCCGTTTGAAGTTTGCATTCCAGCATGCACGCGCCTTTGAATATCTGATGACGCGCTTTTCCACGCCGGAAGAGGTGTTTGGGCCATTATCCATTCAGGCGCTTAAAGATGAAGGACGCTATGAGCGCCTGACCGCCGGTTATCTACCCGAAGCGGAAATCGTGTTCCTCGATGAGATCTGGAAAGCGGGCCCAGCGATTTTGAACACCCTGCTGACTGCAATAAATGAACGTCGTTTCCGCAATGGCGCCAGCGAAGAGAAAATCCCCATGCGTTTGCTGGTGGCGGCATCCAACGAACTCCCCGAAGCCGACAGCAGCCTGGAAGCCTTGTATGACCGAATGCTGATTCGCCTGTGGCTCGATAAAGTGCAGGACAAGGGTAATTTCAGATCCATGCTCACCAGTCAGCATGATGAAAACGACAATCCGGTGCCGGAAAACCTGCAAGTTTCTGACGAAGAGTATTTTCAGTGGCAGAAAGAAATCGGCTCTGTTTTGCTGCCAGATAATGTCTTTGAGCTTATTTTCACTTTACGCCAGCAGTTAGAGAACGCGTCGGGTGCACCTTATGTTTCTGACCGTCGCTGGAAGAAAGCTATTCGCCTGCTGCAAGCCAGCGCCTTCTTTAGCGGCCGAAATGCTGTCGCGCCAATTGATTTAATCCTTCTGAAAGATTGTCTGTGGCACGACACCGCGGCAATGAATTTGATGCAGCAACAGCTGGAAATATTGATGACCGGGCACGCCTGGCAACAAAATTCCATGCTCAGTCAATTAGCGGTTATCGTGCAGCGCAGGATTCAATTACAACAGCAGCACAGTGACCGTGAAGCTATTACGGTGACCAAACAAGGTGGAATGTTTACTCGTCGTCCACAGTACCAACTGCCTGACTATCTGACTGGCGAAACGCTGACATTGCTGCTCCAGCAACCGCTGAAACTCCATGATATCGAAGTTCTCCACGTCTCTGTCTCCCGTGAAGCCTGTGCGCAATGGCTTATAAAAGGAGGCGAGTTACGCGGCAAACTCAACGGTATTGGTTTTGCCCAGGTGCTGAATATGGAAGTTGATAGTAGCCAACATCTGGTATTGCGCGATATCAGCTTGCAAGGCACACGCCTGATGATGCCGGGTAAACAACAGCAAGGGGTGCCTGAAGAGATCAAACAGCAATTTGACTCTCTTGAAGAGACCCTCCATCAGCAACATGAGCGTTTTAACGATCAGCAAAAATGCCTGTTTATCCACAACGAATGGCTCGGAAAAATTGAAGCTAGTCTGCAAGATGTGGCCGAACAAATTAAACAGGCGCGGCATTAATGCTCAGCGTTGAAGCTCTTGATGTCATCCTCGCGATCAGCGAGGGTGAATTAATAGAAAGCGTCATTATCGCGCTTTTAGCAGCACCGCAGCTGGCGCTGTTCTTTGAGAAATTTCCGCGGATGAAAAACGCGGTGACCAAAGATATCCCTCGCTGGCGCGAGCTGCTGAAATCCCGTCTGCACGATACCAACGTCCCGCAAGAGTTAGCCCGGGAAGTACAGTGTTATCAAGAAAGTCAGTTGCTCACCACCAGCCAGTTATCTGCAAAACTGCCGGAAATTTTACGCTTGCTGGAAAGTGTTGATTCACCCTTTTTTGCGCAAGCGCAAAAGCTGGTGGCGGACACTCCTCGCCTGACAGCGGCACAACAAACGCTATTCCTGCAACGCTGGCGATTGAGTCTGGTAGTGCAGACTACCTCCCTGAATCAGCAATTACTCGAAGATGAACGTGACCAATTGCTGGCCGAAGTTCAGCAGCGCCTGGCGTTAAGCGGCCAACTTGAACCGGTTCTTGTCGATAGTGATAACGCTGCCGGGCGGCTTTGGGACATGAGCGCCGGTTCGCTTAAACGCGGGGATTATCAGCTCATCGTGCAATACGGCGATTTCCTTACCAGTCAGCCTGAACTGCTGAAAATTGCAGAGCAACTTGGGCGTTCAAAAGAAGCGAAAGCCGTACCCAGAAAAGATGCGCCGACCGAAACCTGGCGCATGCTAGTCCGCGAGCCAGCAACGGTACCAGAACAGGTTGATGGCCTTCAGCGCAGCGATGACATCCTGCGTTTGTTGCCGCCAGAACTGGCAACGCTTGGCATTAGCGAACTGGAATTTGAGTTCTACCGCCGGCTGGTGGAAAAACAATTGCTGACTTACCGGTTACATGGCGATTCATGGCGCGAGAAAGTGGTTGAACGCCCGGTCGTGCATCAGGATTTCGATGAACAACCGCGCGGGCCATTTATTGTCTGCGTCGATACATCCGGTTCCATGGGCGGTTTCAATGAACAGTGCGCCAAAGCCTTCTGCCTGGCGTTAATGCGAGTCGCACTTGCGGATAACCGCCGCTGTTTCATCATGCTGTTTTCCAGCGAAGTGGTGCGCTATGAAGTGTGCGGGCCAGATGGCATCGAACAGGCGATCCGTTTCCTGAGCCAGCGCTTTCGCGGCGGAACCGATCTCGCCAGTTGTTTTCGTGCGATCGCTGAAAAAATGCAGGGAAGTGAATGGTTTGACGCCGATGCTGTGGTGATTTCTGACTTTATTGCTCAACGTCTGCCAGACGATGTCGTGACGCAGGTTAAAGATTTACAGCGCAAGCACCTGCATCGTTTCCACGCCGTCGCCATGTCCGGACACGGAAAACCCGGCATCATGCGCATTTTTGACCATATCTGGCGCTTCGATACCGGGATGCGTAGCCGCCTTCTGCGTCGCTGGCGGCGTTAATAGTTACAACAGTGAATCAACTTTAGCGTGAAGTTCAGATGGCCATACGCCGCACTGAACCTGGCCAATATGCGGCTGTTGCAACATCAACATCACTAAACGAGACTGACCAATGCCGCCGCCGATGGTTTGCGGCATTTCGCCTTTCAGCAGTGACTGGTGCCACTCAAGTTGCAGACGATCTTCATCACCGGTAGTTGCCAACTGATGTTGCAATGCTTGTGCATCAACACGGATCCCCATAGAAGAAAGCTCAAAGGCATCTTCCAGAATCGGGTTCCACACCATAATATCGCCATTCAGGCCTTTAAAATCACCCTGACTGACCGTTGACCAGTCATCATAATCTGGCGCACGAACATCGTGACGTTTACCGTCAGCCAGCTTACCGCCAATACCAATCAGGAACACCGCACCCAGCTCTTTAGCGATGGCACGTTCACGACCTTTTGCATCCAGGTCCGGGAAACGAGCCTGGAGTTCTTCGCTATGAACGAAGTGGATTTGTTCAGGCAGGAAAGGCGTCAAACCGTACTGCTCGCTCACTGCGGCTTCCGTAGCTTTCATCGCCGCCCAGATGCTTTCTACAGTTTGCTTGAGCGTACCAAGATGGCGCTCTCCATCACCCATTACACGCTCCCAATCCCACTGATCGACATACACAGAGTGGATCGGGGTCAAACGGTCTTCATCGGGGCGCAGGGCTTTCATGTGCGTGTAAAGCCCTTCGCCCGCGCTGAAGTCGTGCTGGCCGAGTGTTTTTCTTTTCCATTTAGCCAGCGAATGCACCACTTCAAACTGCGCATCAGGCAAGGTTTTCACCTTAACCTGTACCGCTTTTTCGCAACCAGAGAGATTGTCCTGAGTACCATCACCCACGCGGCTAAGAATTGGAGCCTGGACTTCCATCAGACCAAGCTTTTCTTCCAGCTGACGGGAGAAATGTGACTTAACAAAACTAATCTGGCGTTGTTTAGCGATGTAGGCAGTTTTCATGGTTTTCTCTTTATTGTGTTGTTTTACTGACGATGATTAAGCAACAAAAACGACACAACATTCAATAATCAACAATAAAAAAGCCTTTACTGTTTTTAATCGACGAATTTAAGGCTATAAAAGATGAACAATCGTTACTAATCATAGGAAAAAGTGATGGATAATTATCAGATCGACAATCTCGATCGCGGCATCCTTGACGCTTTAATGGCAAATGCACGTACGGCTTACGCCGAACTGGCAAAACAATTTGGCGTGAGTCCTGGCACAATTCATGTGCGCGTAGAGAAGATGAAGCAGGCGGGAATTATTACCGGAGCACGCATTGATATCAGCCCTAAACAGTTGGGCTACGATGTTTGCTGCTTTATCGGCATCATTCTGAAAAGCGCTAAAGACTACCCGTCTGCGCTGGCAAAACTCGAAAGTCTGGAAGAAGTCACCGAGGCGTATTACACCACCGGCCACTACAGCATCTTTATTAAGGTGATGTGTCGATCTATCGATGCGCTGCAGCAGGTACTTATCAACAAGATCCAAACAATTGATGAAATTCAGTCCACCGAAACACTGATCTCCCTCCAGAACCCGATCATGCGCACCATCAAGCCTTAGCCGCTAATTTTAATACCCATATTATCCACAGGTAGATCGCAGGCCTTACACAGCGTACAATGCCCATCGTTTCGAAAAGGTGGGCAGCAATGACAGACATTACTCTGATTAGCGGAAGTACCCTGGGCAGTGCCGAATATGTCGCTGAACATTTAGCTGAGAAGTTAGATGAAGCGGGTTTTTCTACCCAGACGCTTCACGGGCCACAGTTTGAAGAACTAGAAACTAGCGGAATATGGCTGATTGTCTCTTCTACTCATGGTGCCGGGGATCTTCCTGATAACCTGCAACCGCTTTTTGACACTATAAATGAACAACGCCCGGATCTTAGTGCTGTTCATTATGGTGCAGTCGGTATTGGCAGTCGTGAATACGACACCTTTTGCGGTGCAATTGAAAAATTGGACACCCTTCTGACTGAATGCGGCGCTAAAAGAGTGGGCTCTTTATTGAAAGTGAACATCCTTGATCACGACATTCCGGAAGATCCAGCCGAGATTTGGGTCGGATCATGGAAGAATTTACTCCAGGATTTGTAAAGATCTGACTTTTATCTGTGTATAAGTATGCTTAAAACCTTGGGTTAAGCAGTAGTTATCCCAATAACAACTCCTGTTCACTTTTTGAGTTGTGCATAACTTCCACTTTTGATCCCAGCTTATACGTTCTGGGATCACCGATCATTCACAGCTAATGATCCTCCTTAATCACTTGATCTCTTTACCATAAAAACGGTTATCCACAGAACATGCCGATCCTAATAAGAGATCATAATAAAGAGATCTTTAAATAAAAAAGATCTTCTTTTAATTACCGACGATCCCAAGACTTTCTCGAAAGGCTAAAGTTAAGTTAGAATCGCCAACCCCGGGAATCAGTCATCCCCATTTGCAAAACCGCGAGGCAGTACCATGTTTTATCCAGATCCTTTTGACGTCATCATCATTGGCGGGGGTCATGCAGGCACCGAGGCTGCAATGGCCGCTGCACGGATGGGCCAACAAACCCTTCTTTTGACACACAATATCGACACTCTGGGACAGATGTCTTGTAACCCGGCAATCGGCGGTATTGGCAAGGGACATCTGGTTAAAGAAGTGGACGCACTCGGTGGTTTGATGGCCAAAGCTATCGACCATGCCGGTATACAGTTTAGGATACTAAACGCCAGCAAAGGGCCGGCCGTACGGGCGACTCGTGCTCAGGCTGACCGCGTTCTGTATCGCCAGGCGGTGCGCACTGCACTGGAAAACCAACCGAACCTGATGATCTTCCAACAGGCGGTTGAAGATCTGATTGTCGAGAACGATCGCGTTGTGGGTGCTGTCACCCAGATGGGTCTGAAGTTCCGCGCTAAGTCCGTGGTACTGACTGTCGGGACATTCCTGGATGGCAAAATTCATATCGGGCTGGATAACTACAGCGGTGGCCGTGCAGGCGATCCGCCGTCCATTTCCCTGTCTCGCCGTCTGCGTGAACTGCCACTGCGTGTCAGCCGTCTGAAAACCGGTACTCCGCCTCGTATTGACGCTCGCACCATAGATTTCAGCGTACTTGCCCAGCAGCATGGGGATAACCCAATGCCGGTGTTCTCGTTCATGGGAAATGTGAACCAACACCCTGCGCAAGTGCCGTGTTACATCACGCACACCAACGAAAAAACGCATGACGTTATTCGTAATAATCTCGATCGCAGCCCGATGTATGCCGGTGTTATCGAAGGCATTGGCCCACGTTATTGCCCGTCTATCGAAGACAAAGTGATGCGTTTTGCCGATCGTAACCAGCATCAGATCTTCCTTGAGCCTGAAGGCTTAACCAGCAATGAAATCTATCCAAACGGCATCTCGACCAGCCTGCCGTTTGACGTTCAGATGCAAATTGTCCGGTCGATGGAAGGGATGGAAAATGCGAAGATCGTTCGTCCGGGCTATGCCATCGAATATGATTTCTTCGATCCTCGTGACCTCAAGCCAACTCTGGAAAGTAAATATATCCAGGGTCTGTTCTTTGCCGGACAAATTAACGGCACCACCGGTTACGAAGAAGCCGCTGCACAAGGTTTGCTGGCAGGTCTGAATGCCGCTCGTTTCTCTGCTGAGAAAGAGGGCTGGGCACCTCGTCGCGATCAGGCTTATCTGGGCGTACTGGTTGACGATCTTTGCACTCTTGGCACCAAAGAACCGTACCGCATGTTTACCTCTCGTGCTGAATACCGCCTGATGCTGCGTGAAGACAACGCCGATCTGCGCTTAACTGCAGCTGGCCGCGAAATGGGGCTGGTGGACGATGCTCGCTGGGCACGCTTTAACGAGAAACTCGAAAGCATTGAGCTTGAGCGCCAGCGTCTGAAAGACATCTGGCTACATCCGCATTCTGAAAGCGTCGAAGAAGTGAATGCAAAACTCAGCGCACCGTTGTCTCGTGAAGCAAATGGCGAAGATCTGCTGCGTCGCCCAGAAATGACCTATGCTGAAATGATGCAATTGTCGGTGTTTGCGCCAGGACTTGAGGATCCACAATCTGCGGAGCAGGTGGAAATTCAGGTTAAATACGAAGGCTACATTGCGCGTCAGCAAGAAGAGATTGAAAAACAGCAACGTAACGAGAATACGTTGTTGCCTGCAACGCTGGATTACCACCAGGTCAGCGGGCTTTCTAACGAAGTGATCGCCAAGCTTAACGATCACAAACCGGTTTCGATCGGGCAGGCATCGCGCATTTCCGGTGTGACTCCGGCAGCAATTTCAATCTTGCTTGTCTGGTTAAAAAAGCAAGGTCTGCTGCGTCGTAGCGCTTGATATAACATATTTCAGGGTCAGGATTTCCTGGCCCGTTTTTTTGATGGGTATTTACCGCCGTGCTTAACAAACTGAATCGCCTGCTGGATAGCGCAGGCATTACGCTGCCAGAAAACCAGAAACAACAGTTGGTGGGTTATGTTGAACTGCTCCATAAGTGGAACAAAGCCTACAACCTGACCTCAGTGCGTCATCCTGATGAAATGCTGGTTCGTCATATTCTCGACAGCATTGTGGTTGAACCGCACTTGCAGGGTTCGCGTTTTATCGATGTGGGAACAGGCCCTGGTTTGCCGGGCATACCATTAGCGATTGTGCGCCCTGACTCGCATTTTACCCTGCTGGATAGTCTTGGTAAGCGGGTCCGATTCTTGCGACAAGTTCAGCATGAGCTGCATCTTGAAAACATCACGCCAGTGCAAAGTCGTGTGGAAGAGTTCCCGGCGGAGCCACCGTTTGATGGCGTAATCAGCCGCGCTTTTGCATCGATGACCGATATGGTGACCTGGTGTAAGCACTTGCCCGCAGAGAATGGCCGTTTTTATGCGCTAAAGGGTCAGCGTCCGGATGATGAAATCGCGGCACTGCCTGCTGAATTTAGCGTCGAAGAGGTTATCCGGTTGCAAGTGCCAGAACTGGATGGGGAGCGTCATCTGGTGATGATTAAGCCAAACAAAACTTAATATTTATCAAAAAAAAGCTAAAAAGGATTGTTTCGTTAAGGTTAAAAATACAAGGGGAAATGTCTGACATTTCTGGTTACATTTAACAATGGCTTAACTAGTGTTTGCATTGTTGTTAACTCTAAACGGCTTGTTGATTTTGAAAGTAGTCAACCCTGAAAATATAACCCTGCTAAATATTGCCTGGGTTTCATACTCAGAAGGTTGTTAAAATATTAATAAAAATGTCAATGAATTGTTTTAATGATGTTTCAGGCTATTTTAAATAGAGTAGACAGTAATCAGCTTATTTATCAGGCATCTGTGTTTCGCACTTTATGAGACAGACAAATGTATAATGGCTATGAGATGTTTTATTTGTGATCTGGTGCACGCTTTATTAGGCGGCTATTTCGGTTGTTTGAGGTTTTCAGCAAAATAGTCGGTATAACTCAAAAGTTGAAAAATAACTGTGCTGGAAAATATTTAAACATTTGTTCACCTTTTTGCTACTTATTGTTTGAAATCACGGGGCCGCACCGTATAATTTGCTCGCTTTTTGAGGCTTGACTCAAAGACCTAAAGGCAGTTTTATACCAGCGCGACATACCCCGAAGGGAGCAGGAGTTAGGATAAGCCATGTCTGTGTCGCTATTGAGTAGAAACGTTGCTCGTAAGCTTCTGTTCCTTCAGCTACTTGCAGTGATAGCAATTGGATTGCTGTTTTGCCTCAAAGACCCCGTGTGGGGTGCTTCTGCTTTTGGCGGAGGCCTGGCAGCTTGGCTGCCAAATGCAGTATTTATGAATTTCGCCTGGCGTCACCAGGTGCATACACCATCAAAAGGCCGCCTGGCCTGGACTTTCGCCATAGGTGAAGTGTTAAAGGTGATTGCGAGCTTTACCATACTGGTGGTGGCGTTGGCTGGTTTTAAGGCGGTATTGTTGCCGCTTATTGTGACGTGGGTTTCGGTGCTGGTTGTGCAGATACTCGCACCAGCTGTAATTAACAACAAAGGGTAAGAGGCATCATGTCTGCAGGAGAAATCTCTACACCGCAGGAGTATATAGGCCACCATCTGAATAACCTTCAGTTGGACCTGCGTACTTTCTCGCTGGTTGATCCGCAAAACCCCCCGGCCACCTTCTGGACGCTCAATATTGACTCCATGTTTTTCTCGGTGGTTCTGGGTCTGCTATTCCTGGTGTTATTCCGTAAAGTAGCCAAAACAGCGACGAGCGGCGTACCTGGTAAATTTCAGACTGCGGTTGAAATGGTTATCGATTTTGTTAATGGCAATGTCAAAGACATGTACCATGGCAAAAGCAAGGTCATTGCACCGCTGGCCCTGACTGTGTTCGTCTGGGTATTACTGATGAACCTGATGGACCTGTTGCCAATTGATTTCTTGCCGTTTATCGGCGAGCACATCTTCGGCCTCCCTGCCCTGCGTGTGGTGCCGTCTGCGGACGTGAATATCACCCTGTCCATGGCGTTGGGTGTGTTTATCCTCATTCTTTTCTACAGCATCAAAATGAAAGGCATTGGCGGCTTCACGAAAGAGCTGACGCTGCAGCCGTTCAATCACTGGGCATTTATACCGTTCAACTTAATCCTTGAAGGTGTAAGCCTGCTGTCCAAACCAGTATCACTGGGCCTGCGACTGTTCGGCAACATGTATGCCGGTGAGTTGATTTTCATTCTGATTGCTGGTCTGTTGCCGTGGTGGTCACAGTGGATTCTGAGTGTGCCTTGGGCCATTTTCCACATCCTGATTATTACGCTGCAAGCCTTCATATTCATGGTTCTAACGATTGTCTATCTGTCGATGGCATCTGAAGAGCATTGATTTTACTTACCACTACTGTGTTTTAACTGAAACAAACTGGAGACTGTCATGGAAAACCTGAATATGGATCTGCTGTACATGGCTGCCGCTGTGATGATGGGTCTGGCGGCAATCGGTGCTGCGATCGGTATCGGCATCCTCGGGGGAAAATTCCTGGAAGGCGCAGCGCGTCAACCTGATCTGATTCCTTTGCTGCGTACTCAGTTCTTTATCGTTATGGGTCTGGTGGATGCTATCCCGATGATCGCTGTTGGTCTGGGTCTGTACGTGATGTTCGCCGTCGCGTAGTAAGCATTGCTTAACATATCAAGCAATATCAGAACGTTAACTAACAAAGAGGCATTGTGCTGTGAATCTTAACGCAACAATCCTCGGCCAGGCCATCGCGTTTGTCCTGTTTGTTCTGTTCTGCATGAAGTACGTATGGCCGCCAATCATGGCTGCCATCGAGAAGCGTCAACAAGAAATTGCTGATGGTCTCTCTTCTGCAGAACGTGCCAAAAAGGACCTTGACCTTGCACAGGCCAACGCGACCGACCAGCTGAAAAAAGCCAAAGCGGAAGCTCAGGTGATCATCGAGCAGGCTAACAAACGCCGCTCTCAGATCCTTGAAGAAGCTAAAACCGAGGCAGAGCAGGAACGTGACAAAATCGTTGCACAGGCTCAGGCAGAAATCGACGCAGAGCGTAAACGCGCTCGTGAAGAACTGCGTAAGCAAGTGGCTCTGCTGGCTATCGCCGGTGCCGAGAAGATCATTGAACGTTCCGTGGATGAAGCTGCTAACAGCGACATCGTTGATAAACTGGTCGCTGAACTGTAAGGAGGGAGGGGCTGATGTCTGAATTTGTAACTGTAGCTCGCCCCTACGCCAAAGCAGCTTTTGACTTTGCCGTCGAGCACCAAAGCGTTGATAACTGGCAGCATATGCTGGGTTTCGCCGCTGAGGTGTCTAAAAACGAACAAATAGCAGAGCTTCTTTCCGGCGCTTTAGCTCCGGATACTCTCTCTGCGTCGTTTATCTCCATCTGTGGTGACCAGTTAGACGCCAATGGCCAGAACCTGATTAAGGTGATGGCTGAAAATGGGCGTCTGAAAGTTCTTCCTGATGTTCTTGAGCAATTCGTTCAATTACGTGCAGCCCAAGAGGCTACCGTTGAAGTCGAAGTGACTTCTGCCAACGTATTAAACGAAGACCAGCTTTCGAAAATCAGCGCCGCGATGGAAAAACGTCTGTCACGCAAAGTTAAGCTGAATTGCAAAATTGACAAGTCTGTAATAGCGGGTGTCATTATCCGCGCAGGTGATATGGTTATTGATGGTAGCGTACGCGGCCGTCTTAATCGCCTGACAGACGTCTTGCAGTCTTAAGGGGACTGGAGCATGCAACTGAATTCCACCGAAATCAGCGAACTGATCAAGCAGCGCATTGCTCAGTTCAGTGTTGTGAGCGAGGCTCACAACGAAGGTACAATCGTTTCTGTAAGTGACGGTATCATCCGCGTACACGGCCTGGCCGATGTCATGCAGGGTGAGATGATTTCCCTTCCGGGAAACCGTTACGCCATTGCACTGAACCTCGAGCGCGACTCTGTAGGTGCAGTAGTAATGGGTCCGTACGCTGACCTTGCCGAAGGCATGAAAGTTAAGTGTACTGGCCGTATTCTTGAAGTACCGGTAGGCCGTGGCCTGCTGGGTCGTGTGGTGAACACCCTGGGTGCACCAATCGATGGTAAAGGTCCGCTTGAGCATGACGGTTTTGCTGCCGTTGAAGCGATCGCACCAGGTGTAATCGAACGTCAATCCGTAGACCAGCCTGTACAGACTGGTTATAAGTCCGTCGATGCCATGATCCCAATCGGTCGTGGTCAGCGTGAACTTATCATCGGTGACCGTCAGACAGGTAAAACTGCTCTGGCAATCGATGCCATCATCAACCAGCGTGATTCCGGCATCAAATGTATCTACGTTGCTATCGGCCAGAAAGCATCCACTATCTCTAACGTGGTTCGTAAACTGGAAGAGCACGGCGCACTGTCTAACACTATCGTTGTTGTTGCGACTGCATCAGAATCTGCTGCACTGCAATACCTGGCACCGTACTCCGGCTGCGCGATGGGTGAATACTTCCGTGACCGTGGTGAAGATGCACTGATCATTTATGATGACCTGTCCAAACAGGCTGTTGCTTATCGTCAGATTTCCCTGCTGCTTCGTCGTCCACCAGGTCGTGAAGCTTACCCAGGCGACGTATTCTATCTCCACTCCCGTCTGCTGGAACGTGCTGCGCGTGTTAACGCTGAATACGTTGAAGCATTCACCAAGGGTGAAGTGAAAGGCAAAACAGGTTCCCTGACTGCGCTTCCAATTATCGAAACGCAAGCGGGTGACGTTTCCGCGTTCGTTCCGACCAACGTAATTTCTATTACCGATGGTCAGATCTTCCTGGAATCAACACTGTTTAACGCCGGTATTCGTCCTGCGGTTAACCCGGGTATCTCCGTATCCCGTGTTGGTGGTGCTGCTCAGACCAAGATCATGAAAAAACTGTCCGGTGGTATTCGTACCGCTCTGGCACAGTATCGTGAACTGGCTGCGTTCTCTCAGTTTGCATCAGACCTTGACGATGCGACCCGTAAGCAGTTGAGCCATGGTCAGAAAGTGACCGAGCTCCTGAAACAGAAACAATATGCGCCGATGTCTGTTGCGCAGCAGTCTCTGGTTCTGTTCGCTGCTGAACGTGGTTACCTCGAAGATGTGGAACTGGCTAAAATCGGTAGCTTCGAAGCCGCTCTGCTGGCTTATGTTGACCGTGACCATGCTCCACTGATGCAAGAAATCAACCAATCTGGTGGCTACAACGACGAAATCGAAGGCAAGCTGAAAGGCATCCTCGATTCCTTCAAAGCAACTCAGTCCTGGTAAAGTCTGGCGGCTTGTCTTAGGGCAAGCCGCAAGGCATTGAGGAGAAGCTCATGGCCGGCGCAAAAGAGATACGTAGTAAGATCGCAAGCGTCCAGAACACGCAGAAGATCACCAAAGCAATGGAAATGGTCGCCGCGTCCAAAATGCGTAAAACGCAGGAACGCATGGCTGCCAGCCGTCCTTACGCAGAAACAATGCGTAAAGTGATTGGCCACCTGGCTTTAGGTAATCTTGAGTACAAACACCCTTACCTGGATGAACGCGAAATCAAACGCGTGGGCTACCTGGTGGTGTCCACTGACCGTGGTCTGTGTGGTGGCTTGAACACTAACCTGTTCAAAAAGCTGCTGGCTGACATGAAAGAGTGGTCCGATAAAGGCGTTCAAAGCGAAATCGCAATGATCGGCTCTAAAGGCGTCTCTTTCTTCAACTCTGTAGGCGGCAATATTGTTGCTCAGGTGACTGGTATGGGTGATAACCCTTCCCTGTCCGAGTTGATTGGCCCGGTGAAAGTGATGTTGCAGGCCTACGATGAAGGCCGTCTGGACAAGCTGTATGTTGTCAGCAACAAATTTATTAACACAATGTCTCAGGTTCCTACCCTTACCCAACTGCTGCCGTTACCGCCAGCAGAAGACGGCGAGTTGAAGAAGAAATCCTGGGATTATCTGTATGAACCTGATCCTAAAGCGCTGCTGGACACCTTGCTGCGCCGTTACGTGGAATCTCAGGTTTATCAGGGCGTCGTAGAAAACCTGGCCAGCGAGCAGGCCGCACGTATGGTGGCGATGAAAGCCGCTACCGACAATGGCGGCAGCCTGATTAAAGAGCTGCAGTTGGTTTACAACAAAGCTCGTCAGGCCAGCATTACTCAGGAACTCACCGAAATCGTCGGTGGCGCTTCCGCGGTATAACCAGGTTTACGTATTTAGAGGATTCGAGATGGCTACTGGAAAGATTATCCAGGTAATCGGCGCCGTGGTGGACGTCGAGTTCCCTCAGGATGCCGTACCAAAAGTGTACGACGCTCTTGAGGTTACAAATGGTAAAGACCGTCTGGTGCTGGAAGTTCAGCAACAGTTAGGTGGTGGCGTAGTGCGTACTATCGCCATGGGTACTTCTGATGGTTTGCGTCGTGGTCTGGAAGTTTCTAACCTCGATCACCCAATTGAAGTGCCAGTAGGTAAAGCGACTCTGGGCCGTATCATGAACGTCCTGGGCGAGCCTATCGACATGAAAGGCGATATCGGCGAAGAAGAGCGTTGGGCGATTCACCGTGCTGCTCCTAGCTACGAAGAACTGTCTAGCTCCCAGGATCTGCTGGAAACCGGCATCAAAGTAATGGACCTGATTTGCCCGTTCGCTAAGGGTGGTAAAGTCGGTCTGTTCGGTGGTGCGGGTGTGGGTAAAACTGTAAACATGATGGAGCTGATCCGTAACATCGCGATCGAGCACTCCGGTTACTCAGTGTTTGCAGGTGTGGGTGAACGTACTCGTGAGGGTAACGACTTCTACCACGAAATGACCGACTCCAACGTTCTGGACAAAGTATCACTGGTTTATGGCCAGATGAACGAGCCACCAGGTAACCGTCTGCGCGTTGCGTTGACCGGTCTGACCATGGCTGAGAAGTTCCGTGACGAAGGTCGTGACGTTCTGCTGTTCGTTGATAACATTTACCGTTATACCCTGGCCGGTACAGAAGTATCTGCGCTGCTGGGTCGTATGCCATCTGCGGTAGGTTACCAGCCAACTCTGGCAGAAGAGATGGGTGTTTTGCAGGAGCGTATTACCTCCACCAAAACTGGCTCAATCACTTCTGTTCAAGCGGTATACGTACCTGCGGATGACTTGACTGACCCATCTCCAGCAACCACCTTTGCTCACTTAGATGCAACCGTGGTACTGAGCCGTAACATCGCGTCTCTGGGTATCTACCCTGCGGTAGATCCACTGGATTCCACCAGCCGTCAGTTAGATCCACTGGTTGTTGGCCAGGAACACTACGACACCGCGCGTGGCGTGCAGTCTATTCTGCAACGTTACCAGGAACTGAAAGACATCATCGCCATTCTTGGTATGGATGAACTTTCTGAAGAAGATAAATTGGTTGTAGCACGTGCGCGTAAGATTCAGCGCTTCCTGTCTCAGCCATTCTTCGTAGCAGAAGTCTTTACCGGTTCTCCGGGCAAGTTCGTATCGCTGAAAGATACTATCCGTGGCTTTAAAGGCATCATGGACGGCGAATATGACCATCTGCCAGAGCAGGCGTTCTACATGGTTGGTACTATCGACGAAGCCGTTGAGAAAGCTAAAAAACTTTAACGCCTTAATCGGAGGGTGACATGGCAATGACTTATCACCTGGACGTCGTCAGCGCGGAGAGCCAAATGTTCTCCGGTCTGGTCGAAAAGATCCAGGTAACGGGTAGCGAAGGTGAGCTGGGTATTTTCCCTGGCCACGCCCCGCTGCTCACCGCCATTAAGCCTGGTATGATCCGCATCGTTAAACAGCACGGACAAGAAGAGTATATCTACCTGTCCGGTGGTGTGTTGGAAGTGCAGCCTGGCACGGTAACCGTGCTGGCCGATACCGCAATTCGCGGCCAGGATCTCGACGAAGCTCGGGCCCTGGAAGCGAAGCGTAAAGCGGAAGAGCGCATCCACAGCTCCCACGGTGATGTGGACTACGCTCAGGCTTCTGCTGAACTGGCTAAAGCGATCGCGAAACTTCGTGTTATCGAGTTGACCAGAAAAGCGATGTAACTACCTGCTTGAAAAGACAAATGCCAGCCAGGTTTCCCTGACTGGCATTTTTTTCATCTGAACGTTTTTACTGCTTCGTCAGAAACTCGCCGGTTTTAAATGAACCATCGGCATTACGTTGCAAAGGCACTGGCAACGTCAGCGACTGATAATCTTTAACACTCAGTTGCTTCCCTTCGCTGTTCTCTGTTTTGCCATCACGAATGAAGTAATTACTGCTATCTACGCGCCCGGAAATGGCATCATCATATTTCCCGTCAGTACTGCGCAATGAAATGTTATCGCTGAACTTGCCCTGAGTTTCAGCACTTCCATAAGGGCTTGGACGGAAGATGTAGTTAAAGCGTTGGTTATCGACCGCTACATTATTTGCCACCACCAGCGCACCCGGATTGAAGTTATCGGTAAAGCCATCGAGGTGGTTACCAATAGCAATGCTGTTGTGGATTTCATGTGCGACAGGCTGCCCTTCCCCACCCAATTTAAAACCGTTGCTGGTGTTGTTACGGGCAATTGAATTCTCGATCACCACAACGCCATTCGCGCCGTCTTCAATCTTGTTGAATAAATCATAGCCATCATCAATGTTGTCGTGCGCATAACAACCCTCAAGACGGTTGCCACCCCCGACACGCATTTTCACCGCGAATCCATCTGCGTTGATTTTGCCTGGGTCTTCATTGTTGAAGGATTCAGAATTAACGACGCGGTTGTAGCTTGCCCAAAGTGGACGGCCTACATCGGCTGGCGAAGAAATCTGAATGCCGGTATCGTCATTTTTATAGGCGACGACGTTTTCGATAAGGTTGTTGCTACCCTGCACTCGCAAACTCTTATCGGTGACTTCAATGCCTTTAACATGCCAGTAGTTACCATCGAGCAATAAACCACGAATCACCACTTTGCCGTCAGCTTCCAGGGTTTTCAGTTTGCCTTTTAAACCGCTGTCAGGGGTTGGAATGGTAGTTTGTGGGTACTCACCACTGCTCAGGATGATTTTTCCTCCAGGTTGGATGAGTGATATTGCGCTGGCCAAATCTAATGGTGCTTCTTTTGACCCCTGATTGCTTGAAACCCCATTTGGAGCGACGTACAGCGTAGAGCCATTCAAGTTTTTCACTTGCTCGACGTCAAAGCTCTGGCTGACGGGTGTTTTGGTTTTTCCGCTGGTTGGGGTAAAAGTCACGGTAAAGCTGTTGCGCTCTTTCAGCGTGGTAGGCAGTGAGAACATTTCACCGGCTTTCGCAGCTTTTTCCTGACCGATCACAACTTCGTCGTGACGTACGGTGAAGTTGCCGTCATAGTTAGCGCGTGCCTGTACCACGTATTCGCTGGTGGTGCTCTTTGGTGGCGAAGCAATTTGCATCACTACTGGCCACGCTTTTGGCTCGAACGCAGCTGAGGCTACAGTTTGCGCTGCGCTGGTTTCGAGTGACGCATCACTTACGGTGATTTTTGCATTCCTCGACGCAAAGAAGCCCACGTAATATTGGTTTTTATCCTGAGCGGTAATGATATCGGCGCGTTTCACATTTTCAGAAACCCATGTGTCGCTTCCGGCCGCAGCCCATGAAGTGATAAAACCTTCATTTGTACGCTCGAGTTTCATGCGGAAAGTCGGCATCTTGCTGAGATCTACCGCTTCCTGATAACTTTTACGTGAAATCGTTGAGCCAGTATTTCCCCACGGCTGCGAAATGCCATCACGTGCAATCGCCTGCATTTTGACGCGCGATGCGTCTTTTTTATCCTGCGTCATAATGGCGTTCATCACCATGTTTGACGCCGCCGGGAACTCTTCGTAGCCCTCTTTTAGCGGCTCCTGGCGCGGGTTTCCTAATACATCCCTCACCAGTAAACCAGCACCTTCCTGAGCGGCTGGTTTGGCACCATTTTCAGGGCCAAACTGATCGACGGTCACCGTTGCCTGTAAGACAAAATTCTCACTGGCGGGCAGTGCGGTATAGAAGAAAGTGAGTCCATCGTGAGAGTTCGCAATTTTGCCGCCGCGACTCTCAATGGTTATCGGTTTAGAAAGATCGGCGTTATCAGCTGTAGTGAGTTTTTTGCCATCGATCGTGACGTTATTTACGCCGACTTTTTCAGGCAATACGTTGGATGAAAAGTTAACATCTGTTGATTGCCCAAAAGCAATCGCATGCCAGATGGGCTGTTGCTGTGCTGTTGCCGGTAGCGATAAAGCTACGCCGCAAAGCGTGAGAGCCAGAGGTATTTTTGACGCCATTTTTATTCTCCTTATCAATGTCGGCGTCATTATGTATAAAAATGAAACGTTGTTTCTTTTATGCTTATCACAAAGGCGGATTTTTAAAACAGGAACTACTAATTATGTGGGGTAGCTTTGTTTCAATCTGAAAAGAAGTCTTAATCCATAGAGATATATGGCTTTTGTCATTTCAGAAGTACTTTTTGCGACCTTATCCACCTACAATTGAGCACATGGGCAACTAAAAATCACCGTCGAAGCCTGTTTTTTAGGCATCGCGTTTTTTGTTGCAAAATATGTAGAAATTTCAACGTGAAATCGTTTTACTTCTCTCACAAATTTAAGTCAGGACGCGTATGTCAAACAGTGCGATGAGCGTGGTTATCCTAGCCGCAGGCAAAGGGACCCGCATGTATTCAGACCTCCCGAAGGTGTTACATACCCTTGCCGGGAAACCGATGGTTCAGCATGTTATTGATGCAGCTAATAATTTAGGCGCACAACGCGTGCATCTGGTTTATGGGCACGGCGGTGACTTACTTAAAAACACGCTCAGCGATGGTTCGTTGAACTGGGTTTTGCAGGCTGAACAGCTGGGCACCGGTCATGCAATGCAGCAAGCGGCGCCATTCTTTGCTGATGACGAAGATATTCTGATGCTCTACGGCGATGTACCGCTTATTTCCGTTGAGTCCCTGCAACGCCTGCGTGATGCCAAACCGCAAGGCGGCATTGGTTTGCTGACGGTAAAACTCGACGATCCAACCGGTTATGGACGTATTGCTCGTGAAAACGGCAAAGTTGTCGGTATCGTTGAGCATAAAGATGCAACTGACGAGCAGCGCAAAATTGATGAAATCAACACCGGTATTCTGGTGGCCAATGGCGCGGATCTGAAGCGCTGGCTCTCGAAGCTCGATAACAACAATGCGCAGGGTGAATTCTATATCACCGATATCATCGCCCTGGCACATCACGAAGGCCGCGAAATTACCGCTGTCCACCCGGATCGTTTAAGCGAAGTGGAAGGCGTGAACAACCGCCTGCAACTCTCCCGCCTTGAGCGCGTCTACCAGAGTGAACAAGCCGAGAAACTGCTTCTGGCTGGCGTTATGCTGCGCGATCCGGCGCGTTTCGATATCCGTGGTGAACTGACCCACGGGCGTGATGTGGAAATTGATACTAATGTCATTATTGAAGGCGTTGTGACATTGGGTAACCGAGTGAAAATTGGCACCGGCTGCGTGATCAAAAACAGCGTGATTGGCGATGACTGCGAAATTAGCCCGTATACCGTTGTGGAAGATGCCTCGCTCGCAGCGGCCTGCACCATCGGCCCGTTCGCCCGTTTGCGCCCCGGCGCTGAACTGGCAGAAGGCGCACACGTGGGTAACTTCGTGGAGATGAAAAAAGCGCGTCTGGGCAAGGGGTCTAAAGCTGGGCACCTAAGCTACCTGGGCGACGCCGAAATTGGCGACAACGTGAACATCGGTGCAGGCACCATTACCTGTAATTACGATGGCGCGAATAAATTTAAAACCATCATCGGTGATGATGTGTTTGTCGGTTCCGATAGCCAACTGGTGGCACCGGTCACCGTTGCGCGTGGTGCGACGATTGGCGCAGGGACGACGGTCACCCGTAATGTTGGTGAAGATGAACTGGTTATCAGCCGCGTGAAGCAAACCCATATTCAGGGTTGGCAGCGCCCGGTTAAGAAGAAGTAATTTTTGATTTTCCTTCTCCCTGAATGGGAGAAGGCTGGGGTGAAGGTTGTTCTCGAAAATGACCCGCCCCGCAGTACTACCAAAACTATAACCCCACTCTCTACAAGGCTCGGGGCTCCGGAAAAAACCGGAAAATACAGGTCAGCGACAACACATGGCTTAATGCCATTATCAGGAATCTAATCTTATGTGTGGAATTGTTGGCGCGGTCGCGCAACGTGATATCGCTGAAATCCTTCTCGAAGGACTACGTCGTCTTGAATACCGTGGTTATGACTCTGCGGGCCTGGCTGTAGTAGACGAAAAAGGTCATATGACTCGTTTGCGCCGCTTGGGTAAAGTGAACAAACTGGCCGAAGCCGCAGCAGAAACTGCGCTGCATGGTGGCACCGGTATTGCGCACACGCGTTGGGCGACTCACGGCGAACCATCAGAAGTTAACGCTCACCCGCATGTTTCCGAACATATCGTGGTGGTTCATAACGGCATCATCGAAAACTATGAACCGCTGCGCGAAGCATTGCAGGGGCGTGGCTACACATTCGTTTCACAAACCGATACCGAAGTTATTGCTCACTTAGTCCATTGGGAACTGGAGCAAGGCGGTACTCTGCGTGAAGCCGTGCTGCGCACCATTCCACAACTACGTGGCGCGTATGGCACCGTAATCATGGACACCCGTAATCCGGATGTTCTGCTGGCCGCACGTTCTGGTAGCCCGATGGTTATCGGCCTCGGCATGGGTGAAAACTTTATCGCCTCCGACCAACTGGCACTGCTGCCGGTGACTCGTCGTTTCATCTTCCTTGAAGAAGGTGATATTGCGGAAGTGACTCGTCGCTCCGTAACCGTATTCGATACCAAAGGTGAGCAGGTTAAACGTCCTGATATCGAATCCAGTCTGCAATATGACGCGGGCGACAAAGGCATTTATCGCCACTACATGCAGAAAGAGATCTACGAACAGCCGAACGCGATTAAAAATACCCTGACTGGCCGCATTAGTCATGGCGCTATCGATCTCTCTGAGCTTGGCCCGAAAGCTAACGAAATGCTGTCTCAGGTTGAGCACATTCAGATTGTCGCGTGTGGCACTTCCTATAACTCAGGCATGGTTTCACGTTACTGGTTTGAATCGCTGGCGGGCGTTCCGTGCGATGTCGAAATCGCCTCTGAATTCCGTTACCGCAAATCCGCGGTGCGTCGTAACAGCCTGATGATCACCCTTTCCCAATCTGGTGAAACGGCAGATACCCTTGCTGCACTGCGTTTATCAAAAGAGCTGGGCTATTTAGGTTCGCTGGCGATTTGTAATGTCCCGGGTTCTTCTCTGGTGCGTGAATCCGACCTGGCACTGATGACCAACGCGGGCACCGAAATCGGTGTGGCTTCGACCAAAGCATTTACCACTCAGTTGACCGTTTTGTTGATGCTGGTGGCGAAACTGAGCAGCCTGAAAGGCGCTGACGCAGCAATCGAGCAAGATATCGTGCATGGTTTGCAGGCGCTACCAAGCCGTATCGAGCAGATGCTTTCCCAGGATAAGCGCATTGAAGCGCTGGCCGAAGATTTCTCTGACAAACATCATGCGCTGTTCTTAGGCCGTGGCGATCAGTATCCAATCGCAATGGAAGGCGCACTGAAGCTCAAAGAAATCTCTTATATTCATGCGGAAGCGTATGCGGCGGGTGAGCTGAAACATGGCCCACTGGCGCTGATTGATGCGGACATGCCGGTTATTGTTGTGGCTCCAAATAACGAGTTGCTTGAAAAGCTGAAATCAAATATCGAAGAAGTGCGCGCGCGCGGCGGCCATCTGTATGTATTTGCAGATAAAGATGCAGGCTTCGCCAGCAGCGACAACATGCATATCATCGAGATGCCGCATGTAGAAGAAGTTATCGCACCTATCTTCTACACCGTACCGTTGCAGTTGCTGTCTTATCACGTTGCACTGATTAAAGGCACCGACGTTGACCAGCCACGTAACCTGGCGAAATCAGTTACGGTTGAGTAAGCCGTTTTAAGCTGTCATACAAAATGAAAAAGCCCGGTTGCGCTTAGCACAACCGGGCTTTTTATTGCTAAATCAATTCTCTTCCTGCGTCACCAGTTTTGGTTCTTCAGGGGATTTCAGCAGAACCCACAAGACAATCGCCCCGATAACATCAAACACCGAAAGCACGGCGAACAGCGGGCTGAAACCAACCGTGTCGGCCAGCGCACCCACAACCAGTGCAAACATGGTGCTGGCAGTCCACGCAGCCATGCCGGTGAATCCGTTAGCGGTAGCAACTTCGTTGGAGTCAAACATATCAGAAGACAGAGTAATCAACGCGCCAGACAATGACTGGTGAGCGAAGCCACCAACGCATAACAGTGCAATCGCCACCATTGGACTGCCGAACAAGCCGACCATTCCCGGCAGGATCATAAGCGCCGCACCCATCGTGACCACCAGCTTGCGGGATACAACAATATTCACACCAAACATCTTCTGGAACATACCCGGAAAATAACCCCCAATAATGCAGCCAAAATCGGCGAACAGCATCGGGATCCAGGCAAACATGGCGATATCTTTGAGGTTAAAGCCGTAGGTGTGCACCATAAACAGTGGGATCCATGCATTAAACGTCCCCCACGCGGGTTCTGCCAGGAAACGCGGTAATGCGATACCCCAAAACTTACGTTGTTTCAGCAGGCGGCCAATGCGGACTTTCTCAACCTTTGGTTTCTCAGGCTGCCCATCGGTTATATAGAGATACTCTTCCCGAGACAGTGATTTGGTTTTTGACGGGCGGTTATAGGTGAAATACCAACCAGCTGCCCACAGCACGCTGAAAACACCGACGATAATAAACGCCAGTCTCCAGTCCCTGATATAGATTGCCCACGCAACTAGCGGAGGTGCAATCACCGCGCCAATAGAGGAACCAACGTTGAAATAGCCCACAGCAACCGAACGTTCAGTATCCGGGAACCATTCAGTTACTGATTTCAAACCAGCAGGTATCATCGCACTTTCAGCGAAACCGCCGAGGCCACGGAACATTGCCAGACCTTTCCAGCCAGTCGCGAATGACGCACCAATGCAGAACACGCCCCACATCAGGCCGAAAATGGTGTAACCCACCTTTGTACCCAATGTATCAAGCAGATAACCGGCAATAGGTTGTGCAATGGTGTAGCAGGCCGAGAATGTCGCAATAATGTAAGAATATTGCTGTGTGGTAATGTGCAGATCGCTCTGTAATGTTGGCGCTGCGGCAGAAATAGTATTTCGGGTTAAATAGCAAAGAATGGTGCCTAATGTCACCAGTGACAGCATAAACCAGCGCTTGTGGCCTGTTTTGCGCATAATGAATCCCCGTTTTTCAAGCAATAAGTGGCCTGACCGCTGCAAAGCAGCAGGCAAATAAATAATTCAGAGGAGATAAAAATCAGCGGCGCTTCAGAAGACGTCGAGGATTCTGGTTTGGCCCATCCTGGACTTGTTTTTGTAATGTAGATCACACTATTTGTTGATAATGAACCTGTGTTTCACTTTTATTTGTGATTAATCTCAATTTTTTGTGTGTAATCTACCCCTAACGGGTAATGTATGTGACGTGCGTCACATTTCTTTAAGTAATGAGTTGGTGGTAATTATGCAAGATATGAATGAGACGCACCGCAAAATGCCCATCGATTCCCCGGTACGAATTAATAAATACATTAGCGATAGCGGTATCTGCTCGCGCCGCGAAGCCGATCGCTACGTCGAACAGGGCTATGTTTTTATTAACGGCAGGCAGGTCGGTTTTGGTGCTCAAGTCTTTGCTGGTGATGTGGTGAAAGTGAATGACCAGCTTATTGAGCCGCGAGATGACAACGGCCTGGTGTTGATCGCGTTGAATAAGCCTGTTGGCATCATCACCACGATGAAAAAGAGCGTGCGAGGGAATATCAGCGCTCTCATTGAAGGCGACCAACGTATCTCCCCGATAGGGCGTCTGGATAAAGATTCGCAGGGGCTCATTTTGCTGACCAATCACGGTGATGTGGTTAATAAAATTCTGCGTGCGGGCAACAATCACGAAAAAGAGTATGTGGTTAGCGTCAATAAGCCGGTGACTGACGAGTTTATTAAGGGTTTATGCGCGGGTGTACCCATACTGGGTACGGTGACGAAACAATGCAAAGTGACGAAAGAATCGGACCAAATATTTCGCATCATATTAGTTCAAGGATTGAATCGCCAGATACGCCGGATGTGTAAATATTTCGGCTATGAAGTGACCCGACTTGAACGTGTCCGCATCATGAATATCCATCTGGAAGGGCTGCCGCTGGGGGAATCGCGCTACCTGAGCCGCGACGAACAGGACGAGCTATTGAAACGGATTGAACACTCAGAATCCTGAGTATGACAGCTGGAAATATGCCCCAAAGCGGCCTGTCATAAAACTGTCATAATTCGTACATTTAAATGTCACCAAACTGTCCTATTTTCTATCCTGCAACCACTAAACAACGATTTACGTTCACCTCTGCAGGAGACATTATGAAAGTTATGCGTACCACTGTCGCAACTGTTGTCGCCGCGACCTTATCCCTGAGTGCTTTCGGCGCGTTTGCTGCTGCAAGCCTGACTGGCGCTGGTGCAACCTTCCCTGCGCCGGTGTATGCCAAATGGGCAGATACTTACAATAAATCAACTGGTAACAAAGTTAATTACCAGGGTATCGGCTCCTCCGGTGGCGTTAAACAAATCATTGCTCACACCGTGGATTTCGGCGCATCTGACGCGCCATTGTCTGATGAAAAGCTGCAACAAGAAGGTTTGTTCCAGTTCCCGACTGTCATCGGCGGTGTTGTTCTGGCGGTCAACCTGCCAGGCGTGAAATCCGGAGAGCTGGTGCTCGACGGTAAAACCCTGGGTGACATCTACCTGGGTAAAATCAAAAAATGGGATGACGAAGCTATCGCTAAACTCAACCCAGGCATGAAACTGCCACAGCAGAACATTGCGGTTGTGCGTCGTGCTGACGGTTCCGGTACTTCCTTCGTCTTCACCAGCTACCTGGCGAAAGTGAACGAAGAGTGGAAAACTAAAATCGGTGCAGGCTCAACGGTAAACTGGCCGACGGGTCTGGGCGGTAAAGGCAACGACGGTATCGCCGCGTTTGTTCAGCGTCTGCCAGGTTCAATCGGTTATGTTGAATACGCTTACGCTAAGCAAAACAACCTCGCTTATACCAAACTGGTTTCAGCTGACGGTAAACCAGTAGCGCCTTCTGAAGAGAACTTTGCAAATGCTGCAAAAGGTGCGGACTGGAGCAAATCATTCGCTCAGGATCTGACAAATCAGAAAGGTGACAGCGCGTGGCCAATCACGTCTACCACCTTCATTCTGATTCACAAAGAGCAGAAAAACCCAGAGCAAGGCGCTGAAGTGCTGAAGTTCTTCGACTGGGCTTACAAAGACGGTGCAAAACAGGCGAGTGACCTGGATTACGCTGCCCTGCCAGACGCTGTGGTTGAACAAGTTCGTGCAGCATGGAAGACCAACGTGAAAGACCGCTCCGGTAAGGCGCTTTATTAATTAATGAAAATGGCGGATGGCGCGAATGCTTATCCGCCTTACAACTGCTTTTCGTAGGTCGGATTAGCGTAAGCGACATCCGACATGTTGTAAGAAATGTATTTAAACTTAAAGAGTAAGTTATGGCAGTGAGTAAGCCGGTGTTCAAAGCCCCTGGCAAACAAGGTGATGTCATTTTCAGCGCGCTGGTAAAACTGGCTGCGCTGATTGTGCTATTTCTGCTGGGCGGGATCATCATCTCCCTGGTCATCTCCTCCTGGCCAAGTATCGAGAAATTTGGATTCTCGTTCCTGTGGAATAAAGAGTGGGATGCTCCTAACGATATTTATGGTGCGCTGGTGCCGATTTACGGCACGCTAGTCACCTCGTTCATTGCGTTGTTAATCGCAGTACCGGTGAGTTTCGGTATCGCGCTGTTCCTGACGGAATTGGCACCCGGTTGGTTGCGCCGCCCGTTGGGTATCGCCATTGAACTGCTGGCGGCTATTCCTAGTATCGTGTACGGCATGTGGGGCCTGTTTATCTTTGCTCCGCTGTTTGCGAAGTATTTCCAGGAACCGGTCGGCAATGTGCTCTCTTCTGTACCCATTGTCGGTGAACTGTTCTCAGGCCCGGCGTTCGGTATCGGTATTCTTGCGGCTGGCGTTATTCTCGCCATTATGATCATCCCTTACATCGCTTCTGTAATGCGCGATGTATTCGAACAAACTCCTGTGATGATGAAAGAGTCGGCCTACGGTATCGGCTGTACCACATGGGAAGTTATCTGGCGCATCGTTTTACCGTTTACCAAAAACGGCGTGATTGGTGGCGTGATGTTAGGTTTAGGTCGTGCTCTGGGTGAAACCATGGCGGTAACTTTCATCATCGGTAACACCTACCAACTCGACAGCGCTTCGCTGTATATGCCGGGCAACAGTATTACCTCTGCCCTGGCGAACGAATTTGCTGAAGCGGAATCCGGCCTGCATACCGCAGCATTGATGGAACTCGGCCTGATCCTGTTTGTTATCACCTTTATCGTGCTGGCTATCTCTAAGTTTATGGTTATGCGTCTGGCGAAGAATGAAGGAGCGCGCTCATGACGACTATGGAAATGCAAAGTCGCGCGGCGTTAGCGGAATCACGCCGCAAAATGCAGGCTCGTCGTCGGTTTAAAAACCGCATTGCTCTGACACTTTCAATGGGAACCATGGCATTTGGCCTGTTCTGGTTGGTGTGGATCCTGTTCTCTACGGTGACTCGCGGTATCGACGGCATGTCGATTGCGCTATTCACCGAAATGACACCACCGCCGAATACAGAAGGTGGTGGCCTGGCTAACGCCCTCGCGGGTAGCGGCTTGTTGATCCTGTGGGCGACCGTGTTTGGTACGCCGCTGGGCATCATGGCGGGTATCTACCTGGCGGAGTATGGCCGCAAATCAGCGTTGGCCGAGGTTATTCGTTTTATCAACGACATCCTGCTTTCTGCACCATCTATTGTTGTCGGTCTGTTTGTTTACACCATTGTGGTGGCGAAAATGCAGCACTTCTCCGGCTGGGCTGGGGTAATTGCGCTGGCGTTATTACAGGTGCCGATTGTTATCCGCACCACTGAAAACATGCTGAAACTGGTACCAGACAGTCTGCGCGAAGCGGCATACGCATTGGGTACGCCAAAATGGAAAATGATTTCTGCAATTACGCTGAAAGCCTCTGTTTCCGGGATCATTACTGGCGTATTGCTGGCGATTGCACGTATCGCGGGTGAAACCGCCCCGCTGCTGTTCACGTCGCTCTCCAACCAGTTCTGGAGCACTGACATGATGCAGCCGATTGCTAACTTGCCAGTGACGATATTCAAATTTGCGATGAGCCCATTTGCCGAATGGCAACAGTTAGCCTGGGCTGGCGTTCTGATTATTACCCTTTGCGTACTGCTGCTAAATATTCTGGCGCGTGTGATTTTTGCGAAGAGTAAACACGGTTAAATTTTGCGGCGCGGCAAAGGCGGCGTCGGATGGAGATTAAGAAACAGATGAGTATGGTCGAGACTACCCCAGACAAAATTCAGGTTCGTGATTTGAACTTCTATTACGGTAAGTTCCATGCCCTGAAAAACATCAATCTGGATATCGCTAAGAACCAGGTTACCGCGTTCATCGGCCCGTCAGGCTGTGGCAAATCCACCCTGCTGCGTACATTCAACAAAATGTACTCGCTCTACCCGGAGCAGCGCGCCGAAGGTGAAATTCTGCTGGATGGGGAAAACATCCTCACTCAGAACCAGGACATCGCCCTGCTGCGTGCCAAAGTGGGCATGGTATTCCAGAAGCCGACGCCATTCCCAATGTCGATTTATGACAACATCGCGTTCGGCGTGCGCCTGTTTGAAAAGCTGTCACGCAGCGACATGGACGAGCGTGTGCAGTGGGCTTTGACCAAAGCCGCATTGTGGAACGAAACTAAAGATAAATTGCACCAGAGCGGATACAGTCTCTCCGGTGGCCAGCAGCAGCGTCTGTGCATTGCGCGTGGAATCGCGATTCGCCCGGAAGTGTTATTGCTTGATGAGCCATGTTCAGCGCTTGACCCAATTTCTACTGGTCGCATTGAAGAGCTGATCACCGAGCTGAAACAAGATTACACCGTGGTGATCGTGACCCACAACATGCAGCAGGCGGCGCGTTGCTCAGACCACACCGCGTTTATGTACCTCGGCGAGCTGATTGAATTTAGCGAAACCGACACGCTGTTTACCACACCCGCTAAAAAGCAAACCGAAGACTATATTACTGGCCGTTACGGCTGATCCGGGAGAATACAATGGATAGCCTCAATCTCAACAAACACATTTCCGGCCAGTTTAACGCCGAGCTGGAATATATCCGCACCCAGGTCATGACCATGGGTGGGCTGGTGGAGCAACAGCTTTCTGATGCGATCACTGCCATGCACAATCAAGATGGCGAACTGGCAAAGCGCGTCATCGAAGGCGACCAGAAAGTTAACATGATGGAAGTGGCGATCGATGAAGCCTGCGTGCGTATCATCGCTAAACGCCAGCCAACCGCCAGCGACCTGCGCCTGGTGATGGCTATCATCAAAACGATTTCTGAGCTGGAACGTATCGGTGATGTCGCGGATAAAATCTGCCGCACGGCGCTGGAAAAATTCTCCCACCAGCACCAGCCGCTGCTGGTTAGCCTCGAGTCATTAGGCCGTCACACCGTGCAAATGCTGCATGACGTACTGGATGCGTTTGCGCGTATGGATCTCGACGAAGCGGTGCGTATTTATCGCGAAGATAAGAAAGTTGACCAGGAATATGAAGGCATCGTGCGCCAGTTGATGACTTATATGATGGAAGACTCGCGCACTATTCCAAGCGTGTTGACTGCACTGTTCTGTGCGCGTTCTATTGAGCGTATCGGCGACCGTTGCCAGAACATCTGCGAGTTTATTTTCTACTTCGTTAAAGGGCAGGACTTCCGTCATGTCGGCGGCGACGAACTGGATAAACTGCTGGCGGGTAAAGACCCGAAAGAGTGATAAAAAAGAGTTATAAAAACGCCAGCGAATCGCTGGCGTTTTTATTGGTACGTCACTCAAAGATTAGCGAACGATAATCCCTAACAGAATCCCCAGCGCGCCAAAGTCGGCATCACTGAAAGTGGTGTTAGCAAAACCGATATCGCCCAGCACTGGCAGCAAGAACACTGGCAGGAAGGTAATCAACAAGCCCTGCGCAAATGCACCCAGAATCGCGCCACGACGTCCGCCGGTTGCGTTACCGAATACGCCAGCGGCTGCACCGACGAAGAAGTGCGGCACCACGCCTGGGATAATCACGGTCATGTTCAGCAGATACAGCGCGAACATACCGATTAAACCTGCGGCAAAGCTGCTCAGGAAGCCAACCAGTACAGCATTAGGTGCATACGGGAACACGACCGGGCAATCGAGCGCTGGCTTCGCGTTCGGCACCAACTTGTCGGAAATACCTTTGAACGCTGGAACGATTTCCGCAATCACCATGCGCACACCTTGCAGGATGATGTACACACCCGCCGCAAAGGTAATGGACTGCATGATGGAGAACATGAACCAGTTTTTACCACCGCTCAGCTCTTTCACCACGTCAGCGCCCGCAAACAGGCACGTCACCAGGAAGATAATGCTCATGGTAAAGGAGATAGCGACCGGTGTGTCACGCAAGAACAGCAGACTTTTCGGCACATTCATGTCTTCAGTCGAGAGTTCTTTATTACCAAATTTGCTGCCGATGAAACCCGCCAACACATAAGATAATGTCGAGAAGTGGCCGATTGCCACGTCGTCAGAACCGGTAACTTGCTTCATGTAAGGGTGCGCAATGGCCGGGAAAAAGACCATCGCCACACCCACCACCAGCGAGCCAACAGCAATCAGCGTTACGCCAGTCATGCCAGCCGTTGCCAGAATCACCGCCACCATCATCGACATAAACAACGTGTGATGACCGGTCAGGAAGATAAATTTCCATGGCGTGAAGCGAGCAATCAAGATGTTGATAACCATGGCGAAGAACATAATCATCGCCATCTCTTTACCGAAACTTTTTTGTGCGACGGAAACAATAGCTTCATTGTTCGGCACCACGCCCTGAATACCAAAGGCATGCTGGAATATATTGGCGAAATCACCCAGCGAAGACACGACCAGGCCAGCACCGGCACCTAAAATCACAAAACCCATAATGGTTTTGACGGTGCCTTTAATACATTCTGTGACCGGTTTTTTCTGTGCAATCAAACCAATCAAAGCGATTAAACCAACCAGCACAGCCGGTTCGGAAAGCACATCGCTCATCAAAAAACGAAAGAAATCCATATCGACCCCTGCTTACAGTGCGCCTAACTCGGTTAATGCCACGGACAAACGTTCTTTCATGGCTTTCTTATCGATCATATTGTCCAGTGCGACGATTTTGCCGCCGACGGACTGTGCGACTAATTGCTCGGCAATGTCTTTGGTGCCGACAAAAATATCGCTAGGTGTACCTTTGGCTGAACCAAGATCAACGTGATCGACTTCAGCACTTACGCCTAGATCTTTCACGATAGTTTTAATGCTCATTTCCATCATCAGACTGGTGCCTAAACCGTTACCGCAAACCACTGTAATTTTCATAATTGTTCCCCTGGGTTAATAGCGCGCAATGACGGACAAAATGTCCTGCGTTGTTTTGGCCGTCAAAATGGCCTGAATGTCTTGTTCGTTATCGAATAGCTGAGCGAGTTGAGAAATCGCTTCGATGTGGCTGGTGCTGTCGGTTGCAGCCAACACAATCAACAGTTTTACCGGATCGTTTTCATCGGCATCAAAATTCACGCCTGAGGTAATCAGGGTCAGTGCTAGCGCCAGTTTATTTGCGCCCTCTTCTGGACGCGCATGTGGCATCGCAATGCCTGGACCTACCACGTAATACGGGCCGATAGCTTCATGCGAGCGATAAATAGCTTCGACATAACGTGGTTCAATCGAGCCGTTTTCAATCAACGGGTGACACGAAATAGCTACGGCGTCGCGCCAGTCTTTAGCCTGCTCAACGACCTGAATGACCTCTGCGGTTAATAGATTTTTTAACATGCGTCTGATAACTCCCGATGATAATTAACAGGAGAGTAGATATTTTATGTATCAATTAATGTGATGGTTGTCGCATTTGATAGCGCTACCTGATAGCGCTATCAAGGTTTGTGATAGCGCTATCATTTATCCCGGCTCCGACTTTGGCTATATCCAGTTCCGGCATATACAATGCGTAAGGGTTTTTGCTAACGTGTTCAATTGCTTGACCGATAGATGGTGAAATAAAAATAATGAAAACAGTGAGTTGTAGTTGCCCGGAGAGGCCTAATGGAAAAAACGCGTAAGCGCCGAGGTACCGGGCGAGTCACACTGCAAGAAGTCGCCAATTTTGCGGGCGTAGGAACCATGACCGTTTCCCGCGCGCTGAGAACGCCGGATCAGGTTTCTGATAAGCTGCGAGAGAAGATAGAACAAGCGGTGGAAGCGCTGGGTTATATCCCCAATCGGACAGCGGGCGCGCTGGCGTCCGGACACAGTGATACCGTCGCTGTACTCATTCCTTCTTTGACCGACAAAGCCAGTTCCCGCTTTATGCAGTCGCTACAGCAGGTGCTGAATAAAAACGAATTTCAGCTGCTACTTGGCTGCCATGAACATAACAAAAATAAAGAAGCTGAAATATTGATGACGTTGCTGCAAAGCAATCCTGCCGCGTTGGTTATCTTTGGCTCGCAACTGGCTGAAAAAACGTATCAAACTCTCGAAAAGGCGAATGTTCCAACGATTAATGTGGTGGGTTCCCCGTTTAGCCAGGCGTCAATTTCCCTCGAAGCGTCATTTTTTGAGGCGGCGCATAAACTAACGGAACACCTGTTGGATCAGGGATATAAGAATATTGGTTTTATTGGCGCGCACATGGATAACCGTCTGCAGCGCCAGCAGCTTAATGGCTGGCATAAAGCTATGCTCAGTCGCTACCAGAATTCCGATCAGGTTATTACCACGCCCGATGCCGCCAGCCTACAGTTTGGCCGCTACGCATTGACTGAAATACTCCAGCGCCAGCCGGAACTCGATGCGGTGATTTGCAGCCATGAAGACATTGCGTTAGGGATAATGTTTGAGTGTCAGCGTCGTCTGCTAAAAATCCCAGGTAATATTGCCATCGCCTGCCTCGATGGTTCAGACAGCTGCGATCAAACGCACCCAACACTGACATCTATTCGCATCGATTATAAAAAGATGGGCAAAGAAGCGGGTAAACTGCTGATTGAATTGCTCAATGACGAGCGTGATGATGAGTTAGATGAATCGCGGGTCGAGCTTTTCAGCTATCAGATAGAGTTACGCCAAAGTACCTGAGTCATTCGGCGGATAAGCTTGTGCCATCCGCCATTTTCGTTAACCCGTAATATTCCAACCTCGCGCACGCCATAATTCCGGCAACTGCGCTAAATCGGTAAACGTCGTCACTTTCGGGTGATCAATCGGCTTGTTATGCGGGTCGGCACAAAAATAG
This sequence comes from Buttiauxella sp. BIGb0471, assembly GCF_024807715.1. Classification (NCBI taxonomy): domain Bacteria; kingdom Pseudomonadati; phylum Pseudomonadota; class Gammaproteobacteria; order Enterobacterales; family Enterobacteriaceae; genus Buttiauxella; species Buttiauxella sp. BIGb0471. Next base: position 396,992 of record NZ_JANUEU010000004.1, on the reverse strand, counting down.
AAAACTTCCATGCCTGCGGCTATTCCTGATTGCGCGCCCGCCATCGAATCATCCACCAGCACACAGTTTTTCACATCAACACCCATGGCATCGGCGGCGTGGAACATCAGTGCCGGGTCTGGTTTCCACAGCTGAATATCGTAGCCGCTAAACAGTTTGTCCGGGAAATGGTGGAGCATGCCGGTTTTGCCCAGTGAGTGATTCATCTTGCTGACCGGGCCATTGGAGACAATACACATCGGCACCTTGATTTGGTCGACTAACGTTGCGGCACCTTCAATCTCCACCAGTTCGCTGTCGAATAGCCGTGAAACTTCGGCGCGATAAATCGGCTCCAGTTCCTCTTTTAGCAAGCTCACTCCATGTTGGGCATTGATCGTGTCGATGATCTCGTAGAGCTTGATCCCCTTAAAGGTCTTGTGAACCTCCTCAAGCGCAAGCTCGATGCCGTATTGCGCAAACATATGCACGTAGGCTTTGGAGCAAATAACCTCACTATCAACCAGCGTGCCATCGCAGTCGAAGAACACCGCATCTATCCGGGACATACCGCTTCCTTTTATTAAAGTGAGCATGCATCTTACCCAATTTGCGCAATTTTTGCGGCACGCAATCGTTGCCGTATAAGAAAATTCAATGAAAAAAAACTGCGCCGGGTCACCATGTTTTGTAATTTTTGGTATAGGATAGCGACGGATTTTCCCTCTCAATGTTCGGAATTAAGACTAATGAGCCAACCACAATCTACTCCGGCCGCAAATCCGGGGCTGCTCGAGCGCGTGTTTAAACTGCGCGAACACGGCACCACGGCCCGCACTGAAGTGATCGCCGGTCTCACGACCTTCCTGACGATGGTGTATATCGTTTTCGTCAACCCGCAGATCCTTGGCGCCGCTGGTATGGATACCCAGGCCGTTTTCGTCACCACCTGTTTGATTGCCGCATTAGGTAGCATCCTGATGGGTATTTTCGCCAACCTGCCAGTTGCACTGGCTCCGGCCATGGGCCTGAATGCGTTCTTCGCCTTTGTGGTGGTTGGCGCGATGGGGATTTCCTGGCAAGTCGGAATGGGCGCCATTTTCTGGGGTGCAGTCGGTTTACTGTTGCTGACTATTTTCCGCGTGCGTTACTGGATGATTGCCAATATTCCAGTGAGTTTGCGTGTCGGTATCACCAGCGGTATCGGGCTGTTCATCGGCATGATGGGCCTGAAAAACGCCGGGATTATCGTGGCTAACAAAGATACGTTAGTGACCATCGGCAACCTGACTTCGCACAGCGTTCTGCTGGGCGCGCTGGGCTTCTTTATCATCGCTATTCTGGCTTCGCGTAACATCCACGCTGCTGTGCTGGTATCCATCGTGGTGACCACATTGCTGGGTTGGATGATGGGCGATGTGCAATACCACGGTATCGTTTCTGCGCCACCAAGCGTGCTGTCAGTTGTCGGCCAGGTAGATTTAGCAGGTTCCCTGAATATTGGCCTGGCAGGGGTTATCTTCTCCTTTATGCTGGTTAACCTGTTTGACTCCTCCGGCACGCTGATTGGCGTAACGGATAAAGCAGGACTTGCCGACGAAAAAGGGAAATTCCCACGCATGAAGCAGGCGCTGTACGTTGATAGCGTCTCCTCTGTTGCGGGCGCGTTTATCGGAACATCTTCCGTTACCGCCTATATCGAGAGTTCTTCTGGCGTGTCTGTTGGCGGGCGTACTGGCCTGACGGCGGTGATCGTGGGCTTGCTGTTCTTGCTGGTTATCTTCCTGTCACCATTGGCGGGTATGGTTCCGGCATATGCGGCAGCAGGTGCTCTGATTTACGTTGGCGTGCTGATGACATCCAGCCTGTCGCGCGTGAAGTGGGATGACCTGACAGAAGCGGTTCCGGCATTTATTACTGCGGTCATGATGCCATTTAGCTTCTCCATCACCGAAGGTATCGCACTGGGCTTCATCTCATATTGCGTGATGAAACTCGGCACCGGCCGCTGGCGTGAAATCAGCCCATGCGTGATTGTCGTGGCGCTGATGTTTGTGCTTAAAATCGTCTTTATCGATTCACATTAATCGGTTGTGCCGGATGACGCTTCGCTTATCCGGCCTACTTATTACCCGTTCAATGTATGATTCTCTCTGCGATACCTGCCCGGCGGCTGATGAAATGTGCGCGTAAATATCCGCGTAAATGTCTGCTGCGAATCAAAGCCATACTTCAGACTAATATCGTAAACCTTGTTATCGGTATCGCGTAAATCACGCGCAGCCAACAACAGTTTGCGGTCGCGAATGTATTTCCCGAGGGGCTCGCCTTTATACTGCATAAACAAACGCTGCAAGTGCCACTTCGAATAACCCGCATGTGAGGCAATATCATCAATGCGTAATGGCTGGTGCAAATTGTCGTCAATCCATTCAACAATTGTGTCGATAACCTGAGCTGAAATAGTCATTCGTCCCCCCGCGCTTTTTGCTTACATGGCACTGGTAGATTCCCACCAGGCACTAAATTTTTGTGCATTGTCATTCACCCGAACAGGCTCACCCTGCTTTGGCGTTAACAAACGGAAATTTTTGCCGAGACTGGCTTGCGCCAGGCTTTTGTACGGTGCATCCCAGGTATGTTTTGCCAGTACAAAGCGGCCCGCATGTCCCGGTAAAATCGCACGAGCATTCAAATCAACAGCGGCCTGCGCGGTTTCTTTTGGCATCATATGAATGTTGTTCCAGTCCTCGTCGTACTGGCCATTTTCCATGATGGCTAAATCCACTGAGCCAAACTGTTCACCAATCGCTTTGAAATGCGGCCCGTAGCCGGTATCGCCGCTGTAATAGATTTTTTGTTCATCGGTCACGAACATAAAACTCGCCCATAGCGTCTGGTTGCTCTTGAATGTGCGGCCAGAAAAATGTCGAGCAGGAAGCACATGAACGGTCAGCTCATTCGAAACTTTTACTGACTGGTTCCAGTCTTTTTCCTGAATGATGTCGCTATTTACTCCCCAATAGCGCAGATGCGAACCGACGCCAAGCGGCGTGATTATCTGGCGGATTTTAGGTTTCAGCGCCTTGATGGTGGCGTAATCCAGGTGATCGTAGTGGTCATGGGAAATGATCAGCAGGTCAATTTCTGGCATCGACTCAGCCGTCCACGGGTAATCACCGGGAAAGGCTTTATTCAGAAATGAAAAGGGTGCGGCGTAGCGGCTGAAAACCGGATCGATAAGAATGCGCTTCCCAGCCAGTTGCAGATACCACGACGAGTGGCCGAGCCAGACCATCGTGTCCTGCTCAATCGGCAGGCTTGCCAGATCGGTTTTAACCAATGGCAACGGTTGTTGTGGGCGAGCATTTTCAGTGCGAGTGGTCAGAAATCCCCATATCGCCGCCAGTTTACTTTTCTGGCCAGTGTAGTTGAGCGTTGTGACCTGATTGCGGAATTGCCCATCAACGTAATTTGCAGAGCGTTCAACTAAACTTAGACCTTCTCCTTGCGGAGCCTGGCCAAACCCGGCATTCAGGACAAAAGGCAAACTGGCTGCTGTAGCAATCAACATAATAATAACCGCGCAAATGGAGAGACGTTTCATATCCTGGCCCGCATGTACGCCCCATCCACTGGAACGTTGCTAACAAAACTTGATAATGAGTGAGTAAGCACTCATTATAGATGAGGCGTGACATGCGTCAAGATGCTTTTCAAACGCTGACATTCAGCGTTGCAGTGGCGTAGCTCGCGTGATTCAATTCGCCTTTGTAAATTTAGAGGGTTAAATGTTGTGGCTCGTCCGAAGAGTGAAGATAAAAAACTAGCGTTACTGGAAGCGGCGACAATCGCTATTGGCCAGTCGGGGATTGTTGCGTCAACCGCGCAGATTGCCCGTGCCGCAGGTGTCGCTGAAGGCACGCTGTTCCGCTATTTTGCCACCAAGGACGATTTGCTCAACGAGCTATATCTGCATTTGAAGCAAGGTTTGCTTTTTGCGATGCAGGCAAATCTCGACCGCACGTTAAAAGACCCGAAAGAGTACACCCGCTATATCTGGAACAGTTACATCGACTGGGCTATCGCTAATCCGCAAGCGCATCGGGCGATTCGTCAACTGGCTGTGAGTGACAAGATTGATGAAGAGACGAAGCAAAAAGTGGCGGAGTTATTCCCGGAAATGCACGAAATATGCTCACAATCGATATTAAAGGCTTTTCAAAATGGCCCATACCGCGCGTTTAGTGATGCTATTTTTTCTTCGCTGGCAGAGACGACAATGGAGTTCGCCAGCCGCGAACCGGAACGAGCTGGCGATTTTAAAGCGCTAGGTTTTGAGACGATGTGGCGTGCTTTAGCGAATTAGCTTTTCACGCGCTGAATATAATCGCCAAATGCGGTGAGCTGCCCGGTCAGATGATCCAGCGTGCTTTGATCAACCACTTCTCCCGTTTGCGCATCCACTTTATTTTGAATCACGCCACCCATAAACTCCGGCTTGTTCATCACCATCGCGTCGAGGAAAACCAGAATCTGGCGCAGATGATACTGGCAGCGTGCACCACCAATTGCACCCATCGAACTGGTCTGAATCAAGACCGGTTTCCCCGCCAGCGGCTGTTCCGGCAAGCGTGACAGCCAGTCGATAGCGTTCTTTAATCCACCCGGCACCGAATAGTTATATTCCGGCGTCACGATCACCACGCCATCTGCGGCGCGAATCTGCTCGGCAATCGCTTCCACAGTTGCCGGGAAACCCTCTTCTTGCTGCATATCGGCGTCATACAACGGAATGTCTTTAATCGACGGTAATGCGTCAATATTCATTCCAGCCGGTGCGATGCGAGGCAGCGTGCGCGCCACCATGGCGTTGAATGAACCCTGTCGAAGGCTACCTAATAAAGTGACAATCTTTAACGTGTCGGACATGCATACTCCTTGGTGTCAGGACGTTCTGGAAAGATTAGTTTTGATATAACGCTTTTTCGGACGACATACTGGTTAAGCGAATAATACTGCCGTCAGGGTCCCGATAACGAGATTTAACATCCCACAGACTATGCCAGTTTTGCGGGCTTTCAAACTCCCACAAACTCAGTTTTTCAATGGCAGGTGAAACCACACAACCCCAAATCAGTAACCCTTCTACGTCGCTAATCGCTTCTATTTCAGTCTGATCGCTCACACGTATGCGCCCGGCACCCGGCAGAAGCTGCAAACTTTCTTCGCGCCCCGTCAGCTTAAAAGCGCTTTGATGCAACGTGCGCAGCTGCGCTTTCGCCTCACCCGGATTTTTTTGGTTATTTATCCAGATGGATTCGTTGCTGCGAAACATCGAAGCTGACGCGATAGAAGTTAGGTTGCCGAAAGACTGATTTATCTCGATATCCAGTCCGCATCGGCCTTCGGTGGTTATCAACACACCGACTTTGTTTCCGGCATAGGCAATGCTGAAATCGGTCAGTGAAGAGTCGGCAAAGTGCGGGCGTCCAGCAGCGGTAGTGACGATCTTCGGTAATTGTTGAATGCCATACAGCATATAAAGCAATTCGGCTAACAAACTGCGGGAGGCTAAAAATCGTGAACGGCGGTGTTCTGGCATGTTGAGGGCGTGAGCATGACATTCGTCATTCAGCCGGCTCGAAAAGGGGTATTTCGGGTTAATCGTCCATCTTGCAAAATGCGTTGCCATTTGTCTCTCCTTGATACCAGGCAATTTACTCTGTTTTTGATTGTAGGTTTTTTGGTAATGAAACGCACGGCCCGGCATGGATAAAAAACGATCAAAACCTTAGCAAATGATCAACGTCATGAATATTTGGGTTTTAATCATCCGCCTGCGTGTATTTGATGCTGTAGCCCGACTCAGAGGGATGGATATAGGCAAATCCTTGTGTTCCAAAATGCATTCCCGCGACGAGCAGGTTTTCTCGGGCGACGTGTTGCAGAATTTCTGCGCGGGTTTGTTCAGCCTGAGCAGGGTTGCAATCAAACATAATGGAAACTGCCGGGTGAGCTGACTGTATATGGGGAAAATGAACCACATCGCCCCAGATAAGCAAACTCGTTTCCGTTGAATCAATCTGAAAACCCGTGTGGCCCGGCGTATGGCCAGGGAGCCAAACCGGGCGAATGCCTTCTGTTATCTCATCTTCGGAAATAATGTGCTGCTTGGGTGCATAGGCATCAAGTACGCGGCGGGCGAGCAAAAAATTACGCTGTCCTCGCTCGCTGGCTTCGTTGAAATGATGATCGTCTCGCCAGTATTCAGCTTCAAGAGCATGTAGATAGAGTTGCGCATTTTTATATACCACAAGCCCCTGCTCATCCAGCAAGCCGCCGATATGGTCGGGATGGCAATGCGTTATTAAGAGCGTGTCGATGTCGTCAGGAGAAACTCCGGCGGCACGAAGGTTTTTGCTGAGCATACCTCCCGCATTGTTCAACCCTCCCGTACCGCTATCAACCAGCATAGTGCGCCCACGGCCACGTATCAGGTAGCAATTGATGTGGATAATGCCGGGTTCATCAACACCCGCGCTATGCTGAATTGCCTCTGCAGCCGGTTTTCCAATACCTGAGAGCAAATCCAGACTGGCTGCCATATTTCCGTCACTGACGGCGGTAACCAGAAAGTCACCAATCTGACGGGAAAAAAAAGCGGGATGGTTCATGACGGTTACCTCAAGATGAATGACGGGAAACACTAGACTCGCACGATGACTCTCCGTCATCTTAAAGGCTTAAATCAGGCTCTTATAACGATACTATTTCACCCATCAATGACATTTTGTCACTGAACCTGCACGAATAGGATGGCTCTAATGCGCAGAAAGCTTCCCAGCAGCGCTTCATTGCTGGCTTTCGAGTCAGCGGCAAGACATGGTAATTTTGCCAGGGCAGCGGAGGAGTTGTCGCTAACGGAAGGCGCTATCAGTCGCCAGATAGCGCGCCTTGAATCGCTACTCAGCTGTAAACTTTTTGACCGCGTAGGGAGCCGGGTAAAACTTAATCCCGTGGGGATTCGCTATTCACACCATGTTCGCGAAATGCTTGAAAGACTGGAAAGAGATACCCAGTACATTCGCGGTATTCACGAAGGAGGGCAAAGCCTGGAACTTGCCGTTCTCCCCACTTTTTCAAGCCGCTGGCTTATTCCTCGTTTGAATGGTTTCAGATCCTTGCATCCTGATATCACACTGAATATTGCCGCCCGAAGCGACCCGTTTATTCTTGCTGGAAGTGGTTTTGATGCCGCCATTCATTTTGAACATCCTGTATGGGCGGGCATGAACGTCAGTTTTCTGCTTGAGGAGCGTTTGATACCGGTGTGCCATCCGACATTGCTGACAAACGGAGATATGGCGCAACAACTGAACGGGTTGCCGCGTATCCATCGGCGGCAGAATCCGGAAGCATGGCATCACTATGCCCGGCAAAATGGAATTGTTCTTGATAACCCTTCTCAAGGCGACCGCTACGACCTGCACGAAATGGCTATCGCCGCGGCAATCACGGGACAGGGTGTTGCACTGGTGCCACGGATGTACGTTGAAAAAGAGCTTCAGGATGGTTTGCTGGTGGCGCCCTGGCCGGAGTCAGAAAGCCTGAGCAAAAAGTTTTGTCTTGTGAAGCCAACCGTTTCGGGAGTCAACGATCGGGCATTAGAGGCTTTTGAAACCTGGTTGCAGGTAGAAATCGCGAGCGGTACGGCAAGAATAAAAAACCCGTATTAACATGTCGTTAATACGGGTTAGTGAACGTTCACGTACTAATCAGCTTTTAGCTTACTTGCCGATACAGAAGCTGGAGAAAATGCGTCCCAGCAAATCATCCGAGGTAAATTCGCCGGTGATTTCACTCAGGCTTTGCTGAGAAAGACGTAATTCTTCCGCCAGCAATTCCCCGGCCCACGCGCCCAGCAGCTGCGCTTTGCCTTGTTGCAGATGGTCTGCCGCCTGTTCCAGCGCTTGCAAGTGGCGACGACGCGCCAGGAAGCCGCCTTCCATATTAGTTTCAAAGCCCATGCTCTGTTTTAGATGATCGCGCAGCACATCTACGCCTTCACCGGTACGCGCAGACAGGCGTACAAGTGAGTGACCATTCACATCGCTCAGGCCCAGCGTTTCACCTGTTACGTCCGCTTTGTTGCGCACCACGGTAATCGGCAAACGCGCCGGTAAGCGTGCAATAAAGTCTGGCCAAATATCTGCCGGGTCGGTCGCGTCGGTTGTGGTTCCGTCAACCATAAACAGCACGCGGTCAGCTTGTTCGATCTCGTTCCATGCACGTTCGATACCGATGCGCTCAACTTCGTCGCTGGCTTCACGAAGACCTGCGGTATCGATGATATGCAGCGGCATGCCGTCGATGTGGATATGTTCGCGCAATACGTCACGAGTGGTTCCGGCAATATCCGTCACAATCGCCGCTTCACGCCCGGCCAGAGCATTCAGCAGACTTGATTTCCCGGCGTTAGGACGCCCGGCAATCACCACTTTCATGCCTTCACGCAGCAAACTGCCCTGGCGTGCTTCGGCGCGAACCGCGTCCAGATCGCCAATCACCTGGTTCAGTTGTGCTTCAATTTTGCCGTCAGATAGAAAATCAATTTCTTCATCCGGGAAATCAATCGCCGCCTCGACGTAAATTCGCAGATGCGTCAGCGCTTCAACCAGATGGTTTACTTTTGCCGAGAATGCACCCTGTAACGAATTTAACGCTGAACGCGCCGCTTGTTCAGAGCTGGCATCAATCAGGTCGGCAATCGCCTCGGCCTGTGCCAAATCCAGTTTGTCATTCAGGAAGGCACGCTCGGAGAACTCACCCGGCCTTGCGATTCGCAGCCCTGGAAGCGCCAGAATACGTTTTAACAGCAGATCGAGGATAACCGGGCCGCCGTGACCCTGAAGTTCCAGCACGTCTTCACCGGTGAAGGAATTAGGGCCTGGGAACCACAGTGCGATGCCTTGATCCAGAACGCTGCCATCCGTATCACGAAATGGCAGATAATCGGCGTAGCGTGGCTTAGGGAGTTTGCCCAGAATCGCTTGTGCGACTTCACTCGCTTGACGGCCTGAGACGCGCAGGATACCGACCCCACCACGTCCCGGCGGTGTCGCCTGGGCAACGATTGTCTCGTTATGGCTCATAATTTCTCTCAGACTTTTTAGCAAATAAAAAAGGCGGTCAATTGACCGCCTTTCGTAAGCATCTGGCTAATTGCTATCAGGTCTTTTTCTTATCGCGGCTGTGTAAGCCACGTTTCTCAAGACCGCGATAAATCAGCTGCTGCTGGATGATGGTCACGGTGTTACTGACGATATAGTACAGTACCAGGCCTGACGGGAACCACAGGAAGAACACCGTGAAGATGACCGGCATAAAGGTCATGATCTTCTGCTGCATCGGGTCGGTCACTGTGGTCGGCGACATCTTCTGAATGAAGAACATCGTCAAGCCCATCAGGATCGGCAGGATGTAGTACGGGTCTTGTGCAGACAAGTCATGAATCCATAGTGCGAACGGCGCATGGCGCAGCTCCACGGAACCCATCAGCATGTAGTACAACGCCAGGAAGATTGGCATCTGGATAACCAGAGGCAGACAGCCACCCAACGGGTTAACTTTCTCAGCTTTGTACAGGGCCATCATTTCCTGGCTCTGACGCTGTTTATCGTCACCAATACGTTCACGCATGGCTGCCAGTTTAGGCTGCAACATACGCATTTTCGCCATGGAGGTGTACTGCGCTTTAGTCAGCGGGTACATGATGCCACGAACGATAAAGGTGATTACGATAATGGAGAAGCCCCAGTTACCGATGAAGCTGTGCAGGAATTTCAACAGCTTGAACAGTGGCTGAGAAATAAACCACAACCAACCATAATCCACGGTCAGGTCAAGGTGTGGCGCCACGGCTGCCATTTTGTCCTGAATTTCCGGGCCAACCCACAGGGTGCTACCCAGTTGAGCTGTTTGGCCTGGCTGAACCAGTTGCGGAGCAGATTTATAACCAATCGCCGCCACATCATTGCTCAGTTTGGTGGTATAGAAGTTGTTGGTACCCTGATTACGTGGAACCCACGCAGTTGCGAAGTACTGCTGCAACATCGCTACCCAACCATTGCTGGCGTTAACGTTCAGGTTTTCACCGTCTGCGATTTTATCGAATTTATATTTTTCGTATTTCGCATCTGGAGTTGAGTACGCTGCACCGCGGAAAGTATGCAACGCAAAGTTGCTGCTTCCGGTATCGCGGTGGGACGGCAAATTGATGGACTGCTTCAGCTGACCAAACGTAGCCAGTTCCAGCGGTTTCTCACCGGCGTTCTTCACATTGTAATCCACGCTTACCGCGAACTCGCCGCGTTTCAGAGTGAAGGACTTAGTAAAGGTGTTGCCAGCCGCATCGGTATACGTCATTGGAATCACCAACTCGTTCTGGCCTTCCGGCAAGACGAAGCTGTCGCTTTCAACGTTATACAGAGGACGATCGCCATTAGCCGGGTTATCCGGGCCGTCACGACCAGTCAGGCCGCTTTGTGCCTGGTAGATAAACTCTGGCGTGGTTTCCAGTAACTGGAACGGCTCATTGGATTTGAGCTCTTTCGGGTAGGTCAGTAACTGTGCCTGCTCAACATCACCACCACGGGTGTTGATGGAAAGCTCAAGGACGTCAGTCTTAACCGTGATGATTTTCCCCTGGCCACTGGTCGGCACACCCTGGCTTGCGGCGTTACCTGCTGCGGTGGTCGTAGTCTGCGTGGTCTGCTGTACCTGAGGTTTAGGAGCGTGGTCCTGCTCCCAGGCTTGCCAGATCATGAAAGACACGAACAACAAAGCGATGAGAAAGAGATTGCGTTGCGAATCCATCGTTAGTGTTCTCTGGTATCAAAAGGTCCAGGTGGGACGGGATCGTCTCCACCGGGGTTCAAAGGGTGGCATTTTAATACGCGTTTCACTGTCAACCAACTGCCTTTTAATACCCCAAACCTGCGCAATGCCTCAATTCCGTAGTGAGAACAGGTTGGAGTAAAACGACAATGCGGCCCGAGAAGCGGACTTATCAGGCGCTGATAGACCCTAATCAGGCCTATCAGGAGCCGGGAGACAGGCGACAGTGACGGCGCCATAACTTTTCCAATGCTTCCGATAAAGCCCGGTTATCCAGGTCTGCAACCCCTTTCTTAGCCACTACCACGAAATCCATTGGCGGGAGTTCGTGCTGACGCAAACGGAAACTCTCACGCGTCAGACGTTTAATCCGATTGCGTTCGTGTGCACGTTTAACGTTTTTCTTAGCGACTGTAAGACCGATGCGGGGATGCCCCAGCGAATTTAGGCGGCCGAGGATGGTGATTTGCGGCGTGCCAGCCCGTTGAGGCTGCTGGAAGACGAAAGTGAAATGAGTGGGAGTTAACAAGCGTAACTCCCTGGGAAATGCGAGCTTAACCACTCAGGGGTTAGCTTTTATTACTTAGAAACGGTCAGACGGGAACGGCCTTTAGCACGACGACGTGCCAAAACCTGACGACCATTTTTAGTTGCCATACGAGCACGGAAACCGTGTGAACGGTTACGCTTCAGTACGGACGGTTGAAAAGTGCGTTTCATGGCGATTTCTACCTAAACTTGGATAAATTTCACTGGGTTAGCGAAGAGCCTTGCAGAAACTGCAAATGACTTACGCCTCAGTGTGGCTGATTAAAGAGGCCGGATTGTAATAATTGTACACTCCGGAGTCAATTCTCTTTCCTTATTTCCCGTGCCTTAATTCGCTTTTTGACCCCTGAAACGACCAGGATCTGACCAAAGTAAAGCCGTGGTGACACGCGACGGGTGGGGAATTATACGGCGTCCCCATTAAAGCGCAAGGATCGACTGGGATCTTCCTTAGATCAGATAAGCTGATTTTGTGCGCTAGTCATTAAATTTTCCAATATAGGAATGTTATGCGCTACGCGTTTAGCAGGATCGTTTACACTTAGACTCCACAAAACAACCCTGTGGATAAATCGGGAAGAAACTGTGAGAAACAGAAGATCTCTGGCGCACTTTAGGCTATGATCCGCGGTCCCGATCGTGATCCTTTAGCGTTCACCCTGGGGTAAACCGCAGATAGCGGTTCGCACGCTTCCCGTACCGGGGTTCCGTTGTGGAAGAGTCGGCGTGTGTCAACAATCATGAATATAAACTTTCAGTCTTCGTCATTTTATCGACTTTGTTCGAGTGGAGTCCGCCGTGTCACTTTCGCTTTGGCAGCAGTGTCTTGCCCGATTGCAGGATGAGTTACCAGCCACAGAATTCAGTATGTGGATACGCCCCCTACAGGCGGAACTAAGCGATAACACGCTGGCCCTGTATGCGCCAAACCGTTTTGTACTCGATTGGGTGAGAGACAAGTACCTCAATAACATCAATGGCTTGCTCAATGATTTTTGCGGTACGGATGCCCCTGTCCTACGTTTTGAAGTTGGCAGCAAACCGGTCAGTCAAGTACTGAGCCCGCAGACTGTTGCTACTGCAGCTCCTGCGCATATTGCACGCCCTACAACTCATCATCGCCCAAGCTGGGACAACCTCCCGGCTCCGGCTGAACAGCTATACCGCTCTAACGTCAACGTAAAACATACGTTCGATAACTTCGTTGAGGGTAAGTCTAACCAACTGGCTCGCGCGGCGGCGCGTCAGGTGGCTGATAACCCAGGCGGCGCATATAACCCTTTATTCCTTTATGGCGGCACGGGTTTAGGTAAAACGCACCTTTTGCATGCTGTTGGCAACGGTATTATTGCTCGCAAACCGAATGCAAAAGTGGTGTACATGCACTCTGAGCGTTTCGTTCAGGACATGGTAAAAGCACTGCAAAATAACGCTATTGAAGAGTTCAAACGTTACTACCGTTCTGTTGATGCGCTGCTGATTGATGACATTCAATTCTTTGCTAATAAAGAGCGCTCACAAGAAGAATTCTTCCACACCTTCAACGCCCTGCTTGAAGGTAATCAACAGATCATTCTGACTTCGGATCGTTATCCAAAAGAGATCAACGGTGTTGAAGATCGTCTGAAATCTCGTTTCGGTTGGGGACTGACGGTAGCGATTGAACCGCCGGAACTGGAAACTCGCGTTGCGATCCTGATGAAAAAAGCTGACGAGAATGACATTCGTCTGCCGGGTGAAGTGGCTTTCTTTATTGCCAAGCGTTTACGTTCTAACGTGCGTGAGCTTGAAGGAGCACTGAACCGTGTTATCGCCAATGCCAACTTTACTGGCCGGGCGATAACCATCGACTTCGTGCGTGAAGCGCTGCGTGACTTGCTGGCGCTGCAAGAAAAACTCGTTACCATCGACAATATCCAAAAGACGGTGGCCGAGTACTATAAAATAAAGATTGCTGACCTGTTGTCCAAGCGTCGTTCTCGCTCGGTTGCCCGCCCACGTCAAATGGCGATGGCGCTGGCGAAGGAACTGACTAACCATAGCTTGCCAGAAATCGGCGATGCCTTTGGTGGCCGCGACCATACTACGGTCCTGCACGCCTGCCGTAAGATTGAGCAGTTGCGTGAAGAAAGCCACGACATCAAAGAAGATTTCTCCAACTTAATCAGAACATTATCTTCGTGACGCTATGAAATTTACCGTTGAACGTGAAACTTTATTAAAACCGCTGCAACAGGTGAGTGGCCCCTTAGGTGGCCGTCCGACGTTACCGATTCTCGGCAACCTGCTGTTGCAAGTCGCGGAAGGGACTCTTTCATTAACAGGCACTGACCTGGAAATGGAGATGGTCGCGCGTGTCGCATTGGTGCAACCGCATGAGCCGGGTGCTACAACCGTTCCTGCGCGTAAATTTTTCGATATCTGTCGTGGTTTGCCAGAAGGTGCAGAGATCGCTGTTCAGCTTGAGGGCGACCGCATGTTGGTGCGCTCCGGGCGTAGCCGTTTCTCGCTTTCAACGCTGCCTGCGGCGGATTTCCCGAACCTGGACGACTGGCAGAGTGAAGTAGAATTCACGCTCCCGCAAGCGACCATGAAACGCCTGATTGAAGCCACGCAGTTTTCTATGGCGCATCAGGACGTTCGTTACTATTTGAACGGGATGTTGTTTGAAACCGAAGGCGAAGAATTACGCACCGTGGCGACCGATGGTCACCGCCTGGCTGTGTGTTCAATGCCGGTCGGTCAGTCTCTGCCTAACCATTCGGTGATCGTGCCGCGTAAAGGCGTGATTGAGCTGATGCGTATGCTCGACGGCGGTGATTCACCGCTGCGCATTCAAATTGGCAGCAACAACATTCGTGCTCACGTCGGCGACTTTATCTTCACGTCTAAGCTGGTTGATGGCCGTTTCCCGGATTATCGCCGCGTATTGCCGAAGAACCCGGATAAACATCTCGATGCCAGCTGTGATTTGCTGAAACAAGCGTTTTCACGTGCGGCGATTTTGTCGAATGAGAAATTCCGTGGCGTTCGTCTGCAAGTGATTGCCAATCAGTTGAAAATCACCGCAAACAACCCGGAGCAGGAAGAAGCCGAAGAAATTCTCGACGTCACTTATGACGGTACAGATATGGAAATCGGCTTTAACGTCAGTTACGTGCTTGATGTACTGAACGCACTGAAGTGCGAGAACGTACGCATTTTGCTGACTGACTCTGTTTCCAGCGTGCAAATTGAAGATGCAGCTTCTCAGGCTGCGGCCTATGTCGTCATGCCAATGAGACTGTAGATGTCGCTGTCGCGTTTACTGATTAAAGACTTTCGAAATATCGAAGATGCGGATCTGGCTCTGTCTCCAGGGTTTAATTTCCTGGTGGGAGCCAACGGAAGTGGCAAAACCAGCGTGCTGGAGGCGATTTATACCCTCGGGCACGGGCGTGCTTTCCGCAGTCTGAAAATTGAACGTGTGATCCGCCATGAAACAGAATCCTTTGTCCTGCATGGGCGTATACAGAACGGCGAGCGGGAAACCTCTGTTGGCCTGACCAAAGACCGTGCAGGCGACAGCAAAGTGCGTATTGATGGTAGCGACGGTCACAAAGTGGCAGAGCTCGCGCTGTTGATGCCCATGCAACTCATCACCCCTGAAGGGTTCACATTGCTTAACGGTGGTCCCAAATACCGTAGAGCTTTCCTCGATTGGGGATGTTTCCACAACGAACCAGGTTTTTTCGTCGCCTGGAGCAATCTCAAGCGCCTGCTAAAGCAACGTAACGCTGCGTTGCGGCAAGTCACGCGCTATGCGCAACTACGGCCATGGGATCAAGAGCTTATCCCACTAGCGGAGCAAATCAGCCGCTGGCGTGCCGAGTACAGTGCAGCCATTGCCGATGACATGGCAGATACCTGTGCGCAATTTCTACCGGAATTCGCGCTTAACTTTTCCTTCCAGCGTGGTTGGGAAAAAGAGAGTGACTACGGTGAGCTGCTGGAGCGCAACTTCGAGCGCGACAGAATGCTGACCTACACCGCCCACGGCCCTCACAAAGCTGATTTCAGAATTCGTGCAGACGGTGCGCCGGTAGAAGATACGTTGTCGCGTGGGCAACTTAAATTACTGATGTGCGCCTTACGACTGGCGCAGGGTGAGTTTCTCACCCGACAGAACGGGCAGCGTTGCCTGTATCTGATAGATGATTTTGCCTCTGAACTAGATGATGCACGTCGTGGTCTATTAGCCAGCCGGTTAAAGGCGACGGAATCACAGGTTTTTGTTAGCGCGATTAGCGCAGAACATGTGATGGATATGGCGGACAAAAATTCGAAGATGTTCGCCGTGGATCAGGGTAAAATAACGGATTAACCCAAGAATAAATGAGCGAGAAACGTTGATGTCGAATTCTTATGACTCCTCCAGTATCAAAGTCCTTAAAGGGCTGGATGCGGTACGTAAGCGCCCAGGCATGTATATCGGCGATACGGACGACGGCACCGGTCTGCACCACATGGTATTTGAGGTCGTAGATAACGCTATCGACGAAGCACTTGCCGGTCACTGTAAAGACATCGTTGTCACCATCCATGCTGATAACTCTGTTTCCGTAACCGATGATGGTCGTGGTATTCCTACCGGCATTCACCCTGAAGAAGGTGTGTCTGCTGCCGAAGTTATCATGACCGTGCTTCATGCCGGCGGTAAGTTCGATGACAACTCTTATAAAGTTTCTGGCGGTCTGCACGGCGTGGGTGTTTCGGTTGTTAACGCCCTGTCTCAGAAGCTGGAACTGCTGATTCGCCGTGAAGGCAAAGTACACCAGCAAACTTACATCCACGGCGTGCCACAAGCGCCGCTGGCGGCAACGGGTGATACCGATGCAACCGGTACGCAAGTCCGTTTCTGGCCAAGCCACGAAACCTTCACCAACGTGATTGAGTTTGAATACGACATTCTGGCTAAACGCCTGCGTGAACTGTCGTTCCTGAACTCTGGTGTTTCTATCCGCCTGATTGATAAGCGTGATGGCCGCCAGGACCACTTCCATTACGAAGGTGGTATCCGCGCATTTGTTGAGTACCTCAACAAAAACAAAACTCCAATTCACCCAACCGTGTTCTATTTCAGCACTGAAAAAGACGGCATTGGCGTAGAAGTGGCGTTGCAGTGGAACGACGGTTTCCAGGAAAACATCTACTGCTTTACCAACAACATCCCGCAGCGCGATGGTGGTACGCACCTGGCCGGTTTCCGCGCCGCGATGACGCGTACGCTGAACGCGTATATGGATAAAGAAGGCTACAGCAAAAAAGCGAAAGTGAGCGCCACCGGTGACGATGCCCGTGAAGGCCTGATTGCTGTTGTCTCCGTAAAAGTTCCAGACCCTAAATTCTCTTCTCAGACCAAAGATAAACTGGTTTCTTCAGAAGTGAAAACAGCGGTCGAGCAGCAGATGAACGAATTGCTGTCTGAATACCTGCTGGAAAACCCGTCTGATGCGAAAATCGTCGTCGGTAAAATCATTGATGCTGCACGTGCTCGTGAAGCTGCACGCCGCGCACGTGAAATGACCCGTCGTAAAGGCGCGCTGGATTTGGCTGGTCTGCCAGGCAAACTGGCTGACTGCCAGGAACGCGACCCGGCTCACTCCGAACTGTACCTTGTGGAAGGGGACTCTGCGGGCGGCTCTGCAAAACAGGGGCGTAACCGTAAGAACCAGGCGATCCTGCCGCTGAAAGGTAAAATTCTGAACGTTGAGAAAGCGCGCTTTGACAAAATGCTCGCCTCTCAGGAAGTTGCCACGCTGATTACCGCGTTAGGTTGCGGCATTGGCCGTGATGAGTACAACCCGGACAAACTGCGTTACCACAGCATCATCATCATGACGGATGCGGACGTCGACGGCTCACACATTCGTACTCTGCTGTTGACCTTCTTCTACCGTCAGATGCCTGAAATCGTTGAACGCGGCCACGTGTATATCGCACAGCCACCGCTGTACAAAGTGAAGAAAGGCAAGCAAGAGCAGTACATCAAAGATGATGAAGCGATGGACCAATACCAGATCGCAATCGCACTGGATGGCGCAACGCTGCACACCAACGCCCACGCACCAGCCATTGCTGGCGAAGCGCTGGAAAAACTGGTGTCTGAGTTTAAAGCCTGCCAGAAAATGATTGGCCGCATGGAGCGCCGTTATCCGCGCAACTTGCTGAACAACCTGGTTTATCACCCGACGCTGGCTGACGCCGATTTGGTTGACGAAAGCAAAGTGAATGCCTGGGTTTCTGCTCTGGTCACCGCGCTTAATGAAAACGAGCAGCACGGCAGCACCTGGGGTTCCCTGGTTCGTCATAACCGTGAACTGAATCTTTTTGAGCCGGTAATTCGTGTGCGTACCCACGGCGTTGATACTGACTATCCGTTGGAGCAAGAGTTTATCGTTGGTGGTGAATACCGTCGTATTTGCACGCTGGGCGAGAAACTGCGCGGTCTGATCGAAGAAGATGCGTTCATCGAACGTGGCGAGCGCCAACAGCCAGTTGCCAGCTTTGAGCAGGCGCTGGAATGGCTGGGCAAAGAGTCACGTCGTGGCCTGTCTATTCAGCGTTACAAAGGTTTGGGCGAAATGAACCCGGATCAGCTGTGGGAAACCACGATGGATCCACAAAGCCGTCGTATGCTGCGCGTGACTGTAAAAGACGCGATTGCAGCCGATCAGCTGTTCACCACCCTGATGGGTGATGCGGTTGAACCACGTCGTGCATTTATCGAAGAAAACGCCCTGAAAGCGGCGAATATCGATATCTAACCTGTACCTGTTGGTGGGCGTCTGCCCACCAACCATTTCCCTCTCCATTCCTCTATTTTCCCGTGTTAATCCCCCTGAGTGACTACACTTCAAGTACACACTTCGTGAATGCAAGAGGACACGGTCATGGGTTTATTCGATCAAGTTACTGGCATGATGGGGGGTGGCGATGCAGGTAAATTCAAAGTCATCCTTACATGGATAAATGAACAAGGCGGCATTCAGGCAATTCTGGAGCGGTTTCGCGAAAAAGGTTTCTCAGATGTGGTCACTTCATGGCTGAGTGGCGCGCATAATCAAAGCGTTAGCCCTGAGCAAATACAAGATGTCCTGGGCACGCCTGCAATTAGCGGCCTGGCTGAAAAACTCGGGATTGATGTGGGAAGTGCATCTCAGCTGCTGGCAGAGCAGTTTCCGAAAATTGTCGATACTTTATCGCCAGCAGGTGAAGTCGCTCACGATGAAGATTTGCTGACCAAAGGTTTCCATATGCTGAAGGATAAATTCTTCCGCTAATACCCGCCTTTCTGCAACTCGAATTATTTTGGGTATAAACGCCACTCACTCGTGTCATTTTACGATTCCGGGTGGCGTTTTCTTACCGTTAAAACGGACCTATTTCTTAAGCAACGTAGCGCTATTTTTGCAGGCTTAATCGCGTTAGCATGAGATAAACTCATTACCTCAGAAAATCCTATGCCTATAAAACTCATTGCTATTGATATGGACGGCACACTGTTGCTGCCAGACCACACCATTTCTCCAGCCGTTAAAGCAGCCATCGCCAGCGCGCGCGAACGCGGCGTCAACGTTGTTTTGTGTACCGGACGTCCTTTTGCAGGTGTTGAGAACTATCTCAAAGAGCTGCATATGGATAAACCGAATGACTACTGCATTACCTATAACGGTGCATTAGTTCAGAAGGCCAACGATGGCAGCACCGTGGCGCAAACTGCGCTGAGTTATGACGACTATCGCTACCTGGAGCAGCTTTCCCGCGAAGTCGGTTCCCATTTCCACGCTCTGGACAGACACACGCTGTACACCGCGAACCGCGATATCAGCTACTACACCGTTCATGAATCCTTTGTCGCCAATATCCCGCTGGTGTTCAGCGAGCCAGAAAACATGGATAAAAACGGCGCGTACCTGAAAGTGATGATGATCGACGAGTCAGCGATTCTGGATAAAGCCATCGCGAAAATTCCAGCCGATGTGTATGAGCGTTATACATTGCTGAAAAGCTCGCCTTATTTCCTTGAGATCCTCGATAAGCGCGTTAACAAGGGCACAGGCGTTAAAGCGCTGGCGGAATCCTTAGGCATCAAGCAAGAAGAAGTGATGACGCTGGGCGATCAGGAAAACGACATTGCGATGCTGGAATACGCAGGTATCGGTGTGGCGATGGAAAACGCCATTGATAAAGTGAAAGAAGTCAGTAATTTCGTCACAAAATCGAATCTCGAAGATGGCGTTGCATATGCGATTGAGAAGTTTGTTCTGAACGATCGATAACATTTAAGCCTTAAGCCCCGGCAATAACTCAGCCGGGGTTTCTCGACCCTCAAATACCCCATTTCAGTTCCCCTTCAATGTAACAACACGATCCTTCCACATATTTTATATCTATTGATTGTCTGTTTTGTGATCCAAATTGTAGTACAACATGTCTGTGTTGTACTACATTAAGAACATCAGAAGAATAATCTGAATGGCATTGGTACTTCAAAATAGCGGTGTTTTTCAGCGATCGCGGTAAAGTGTGGTTAAAACCTATGTTGAACAGGGCAAACCATGACTAAGACCGATCGCATCATCGTGACGCTGGGCAAACAGATTGTCGGCGGCAAGTACACCCCGGGCGCTGCATTACCGTCAGAAGCGGACTTATGTGAGGAGTTCGAAACCTCACGCAACATTATCCGCGAAGTTTTTCGCTCCTTGATGGCGAAGCGCTTAGTCGAAATGAAGCGTTATCGCGGCGCTTTTGTGCAGCCGCGTAACCAGTGGAATTACCTTGATACCGAAGTGTTGCAGTGGGTGCTGGAAAACGACTACGACCCGCGTCTGATTAGCGCCATGAGCGAAGTGAGAAACCTGGTCGAACCCGCCATCGCACGCTGGGCCGCAGAACGGGCTACATCAAATGACCTGGCGCGTATCGAAGGCGCACTCAACGACATGGTGGCGAATAACCAGAATCGTGATGCGTTCAACGAAGCCGATATTCGTTACCACGAAGCGGTGCTGGAATCAGTGCATAACCCGGTGCTGCAGCAGTTAAGTATCGCAATAAGCTCGCTCCAGCGTGCCGTTTTCGAACGCACCTGGATGGGTGATGAAGCCAACATGCCGCAAACGCTTCAGGAACATAAAGCGCTATTCGATGCGATTCGTCATCAGGATAGAGAGGCGGCAGAAAAAGCGGCGCTGACAATGATTGCCAGCTCCACCAAACGACTAAAGGAAATCACATGACATCACGCTACATCGCTATTGACTGGGGTTCGACTAACCTGCGCGCCTGGCTCTTCCAGGACGGCATTTGCATAGATAGTCGCCAGACTACCGCAGGCGTTACGCGCCTGAACGGTAAAACCCCAGAAGCGGTGTTCGATGAAGTCAGCCAGGGCTGGCGCGAAAAGAATACGCCAGTGCTGATGGCCGGGATGGTAGGCAGCAATGCCGGGTGGAAAATCGCCCCTTACTTACCGTGTCCGGCGCGGTTTTCTGATTTAAGCCAGCAACTGACCCCGGTGCTGGATAACGTCTGGATCATTCCCGGTCTTAGCGTCCAGAGCGATGGCAACTGCAACGTGATGCGTGGTGAAGAAACCCAGCTTCTCGGGGCGCGTACTCTTGGCCCGTCGTCGCTCTACATCATGCCGGGAACGCACTGCAAATGGGTTCATGCGCATAACGAAACGGTGCAGGATTTCCGCACCGTGATGACCGGTGAGCTGCATCATATTCTGCTGAACCACTCCTTAATTGGCGCAGGTCTGCCTGAGCAACAAACCAGTCACGATGCCTTCGAGGCCGGGCTGCATCGCGGTATTAACGATAGCGATTTGTTGCCACGACTTTTCGAAATACGGGCTGCCCATGTGTTGGGTGAACTGCCGCGTAGCGAAGTCAGCGAATTTCTTTCCGGGTTGTTGATTGGTAACGAAGTGGCGGCGATGACTCGTCTGTACGCTCCGGACACTCAACAGCCTGTCACCATTGTTGCTAATCCATCCCTGAGCCAGCGCTATATCAAAGCGCTTGAGTTGCTGGGTTACCAGGCGAAAGTGCTGGATGGCGACAATGCATTCCAGGCAGGAATAAGGAGTATTGCAAATGCAGTGGCAAACTAATCTTCCGCTCATCGCTATTTTGCGCGGTATTACACCAGACGAAGCACACGCACATGTTGCCGCGTTGCTGGGTGCGGGGTTTGATGCGATAGAAATCCCGATGAATTCACCCAACTGGCAGCAAAGTATTCGCGCAATGGTTGCAGAATTTGGGCATCGCGCACTGATTGGCGCAGGGACCGTTTTGAAACCCGATCAGGTCATTGAACTGGCTGAAATGGGCGGCAAACTGGTTGTCACACCGAATACGCAGCCGGAAGTTATTCGTCGCGCGGTCGCCAGCGGAATGACGGTCTGCGCCGGTTGTGCCACCGCCTCAGAAGCGTTTACCGCGTTGGATGCGGGCGCTCAGGCGCTGAAAATATTCCCCTCTTCCTCTTTTGGCCCGGACTACATCAAAGCGCTGAAAGCCGTGCTGCCGCCAGAAGTACCCGTGTTTGCGGTTGGTGGTGTGACGCCTGAAAACCTGGTGCAATGGCTAAAAGCGGGCTGCGCTGGAGCAGGTCTTGGCAGCGATTTATACCGTGCTGGTCAATCTGTTGAGCGTACAACTGAGAAGGCGAAAGCATTTGTTAAAGCGTACAAGGAGGCTGTGCAGCCATGAAAATTACTAAATTAACCACTTATCGATTACCCCCGCGCTGGATGTTCCTGAAAATTGAAACTGATGAAGGCGTGGTTGGCTGGGGCGAGCCGGTTATTGAAGGCCGGGCAAAAAGCGTTGAGGCAGCCGTTCATGAATTAAGTGAAATGCTGATTGGGCAGGACCCTGCGCGTATTAATGATTTGTGGCAAGTGATGTATCGCGGCGGTTTTTATCGTGGTGGCCCTATTCTGATGAGCGCAATTGCCGGTATTGACCAGGCGTTGTGGGATATAAAAGGTAAAGTATTAAATGCACCAGTCTGGCAATTAATGGGTGGACTGGTTCGCGATAAAATTAAAGCCTATAGCTGGGTCGGTGGCGATCGTCCGTCAGAAGTTATTGAAGGTATTTCCGCATTGCGGAAAATTGGTTTTGATACCTTTAAATTAAATGGCTGTGAAGAAATGGGAATTATTGATAACTCCCGTAAAATTGATGCCGCTGTTAATACCGTTGCACAAATTCGCGAAGCCTTTGGCAATGAAATTGAATTTGGTCTGGATTTCCATGGCCGAGTCAGTGCGCCGATGGCGAAAGTATTAATTAAAGAATTAGAGCAATATCGCCCGCTGTTTATTGAAGAACCGGTTCTTGCCGAGCAAGCAGAATACTATCCGCGTCTGGCGGCACAAACCCACATTCCAATCGCCGCAGGCGAACGTATGTTCTCGCGCTTTGAGTTCAAACGCGTACTTGAAGCGGGCGGACTGGCGATTCTGCAGCCCGATCTTTCTCATGCTGGTGGTATCACCGAGTGCTACAAAATTGCCGGAATGGCTGAAGCTTATGACGTGGCGCTGGCTCCGCATTGCCCGCTCGGGCCGATTGCGCTGGCTGCCTGCCTGCATATCGATTTTGTCTCTCGCAATGCCGTGTTCCAGGAACAAAGCATGGGCATTCATTACAACAAAGGTGCCGAACTGCTCGACTTTGTGAAAAATAAAGAAGACTTCAAAATGGATGGCGGTCACTTTATGCCATTAATGAAACCGGGCCTTGGTGTAGAAATTGACGAAGAAAAAGTCATTGAACGCAGTAAAAATGTAGCCGACTGGCGCAACCCTTTATGGCGTTACGAAGATGGTTCAATTGCCGAATGGTGAGGGTTATTTTATAAACCACCTGTAATACCCCAATAAATATAAAACACCCTCTGTATATAACAGGGCATGGTGGCTGGTATTGCCATGCCCAAATTCTGGAGACAGAACACGATGGATATTTCTGTAACCGCTACAAAACCTACGCGTCGTCGTTATGTGACGCTTATTATGATCTTTATTACCGTGGTTATTTGTTATGTCGACCGCGCGAATCTGGCCGTGGCCTCTGCCCATATTCAGGAAGAGTTTGGTATTACCAAAACCCAGATGGGTTATATCTTCTCGGCTTTTGCCTGGCTTTATACTTTATGCCAGATTCCTGGCGGCTGGTTCCTTGACCGCGTCGGCTCGCGCATGACCTATTTCATCGCGATTTTCGGCTGGTCAGTGGCAACCTTATTCCAGGGTTTTGCCACGGGTTTAATGTCGCTGATTGGCCTGCGTGCGATTACCGGTATTTTTGAAGCTCCGGCTTTCCCGACCAATAACCGCATGGTGACGAGCTGGTTTCCGGAACATGAGCGTGCGTCGGCGGTAGGTTTTTATACTTCTGGCCAATTCGTCGGGCTGGCATTCCTCACGCCGTTGCTTATCTGGATTCAGGAAATGCTGAGCTGGCACTGGGTGTTTATTATCACCGGTGGCGTAGGCATCATCTGGTCATTTATCTGGATTAAGGTTTATCAGTCACCGCGTGCCAGCAAAGGCATCAATCAGGCTGAACTGGATTATATTCGTGATGGCGGTGGCCTGGTCGATGGCGATGCGCCAACCGAGAAAAAATCCCGCATTCCTATGACCGCAGCCGACTGGAAACTGGTATTCCATCGCAAACTGGTTGGCGTTTATCTTGGCCAGTTTGCGGTCACGTCCACGCTGTGGTTCTTCCTGACCTGGTTCCCGAATTATCTCACTCAAGAAAAAGGCATTACCGCGCTGAAAGCCGGGTTTATGACTACCGTTCCATTCCTGGCCGCTTTCTTTGGCGTGCTGCTTTCGGGCTGGGTGGCTGACAGGCTGGTTCGCAAAGGCTATTCACTGGGGATTGCGCGTAAAACGCCAATCATCTGCGGCTTGCTGATCTCCACCTGCATTATGGGCGCGAACTACACCAACGATCCGGTGTGGATTATGACGCTAATGGCCATCGCCTTCTTTGGTAACGGCTTTGCTTCAATCACCTGGTCGCTGGTTTCGTCGCTGGCACCGATGCGCCTGATTGGTCTGACCGGCGGAGTATTCAACTTTGTTGGCGGCCTGGGCGGGATCACCGTTCCGCTGGTTGTCGGCTACCTCGCGCAGGGCTACGGTTTCGCTCCAGCGCTGGTTTATATCTCAGTTGTGGCGCTGCTTGGCGCACTCTCCTACATCCTGCTGGTGGGTAAAGTAGAAAGGGTGGGATAAAAATCTCCAGGCATTTACCCTGAGGCGTCAACGCTTCAGGGTGAAACTTCTAATATCTTGCATCACAGATTTTCCGTTGTGTAATCCCGGCAGGTGGGCTCATTTATGTTTAGCGGGATATGCGCGACGTTGCTCTGCATCAGCAATTTTCTTAATCCCGGGGCGGTTAAGCACCGGCTTTTGATGATTTTACCGTAGAGTTTAATGCGTAGTTTCCTTGTTGCGCGCCAGTACGCATCGTTGGGATCCTCCGCTTTGTTCTTCAGCACTGAATTAAGGACCTCTGCACTGTCGAGCGCATAGCTAATTCCTTCGAGTGAACTTGCGCTGATAAAACCTGCCGCCTCGCCAATCAAAAACGCATTTTCTTTCCCGCAAATAAAATCTGCCCATCGCGATGGAAACAGTACGGTGCATTTTTCACTTTTTACCTTTTCTCCGAATCGGAAATGGAATGCGGCCATCTTTTCTTTCAGACTTTCAAAGCGTTGCTGTCCCTCTTTCATTGGATACGCGCCACCAAAGATAAAATAGCCGTCTTTACTGATACTCCAGGAATAACAATCCGTTACGTCATTATCAAAAATACATGAGTAAAACGGCGCGGGGTGCTGTTCTACAAACCACTGCTGAATGGCGACGTATTTGCGAATCTGATGATCAGGATACAGGTGGCGACGAACCAGAGAATTAGCCCCGTCGGCACCGACCAGATAATCAGCGGTGACCTGCTGTTTTTGGCCATCGCTGTGAAAAACCACCTGCCATTTACCCTCTTCACGCCAGATTTTCTGGCACAGACTGTCATGGTGAACCACGACGTCATCAGGAATAAGCGATTTCATCCATAAATCAAATGCGTGGCGATTGATGTTGATATAGCTACGCTGGTAGTTGCGAGTGAGTGATGTCTCCACATCGACCGTCTTGACGCTAAAAATTTGCGGGTTGGCGATGACCTCGACTGGCAGGGTTATACCGTCACGAATAAATGAGCGTTGGGCGTCCGGTGCCAGTAGTCCACCGCAGGGTTTGGTGAATCCATCAGTGCCATGCTGGTGTTTTTTATCTAGTGCAATCACACGCTTCGATCCGGCTAATTGCCGTGCCAGCGCTGAGCCTGCCGGCCCTAATCCAATAATTGCTACGTCGAAATGTTCCATTGTCTTTGCCTCAGGGAGAGAATGAACGGCAATGTACAAAACGAATATGAAGTCAGCGTGAAGTTTTGCTGCGGCCGGTATCTATGTGTACTGTACTCTTCTCTCTTTGATGTCATTGTCTGGATAACGACATGAAACAACTCACTTTTGCATCTCGTCATCATCAACTCACCAACACCCATACCTGGACTCCAGATAGCCAATATCTGGTGTTTGATGTGCGCCCTTCTGGCGCGTCATTTACCAGCGAAACCATTGAGCGCGTTAATATCAATACCGGCGAAGTGCAGGTTGTGTATCGGGCATCATTGGGTGCACATGTTGGCGTAGTGACGGTAAATCCGCAGCAACCTGAGCGTTATGTTTGTATCCACGGCCCCGAAAATCCTGATGAAACCTGGCAGTACGATTTCCATCACCGCCGTGGCGTGGTGGTCGAAAACGGGATTGCAACCAATCTCGATGCAATGGATATCACCCCACCCTTTACCAAAGGCGCACTGCGCGGTGGCAGTCATGTTCATGTCTGGAGCCACGATGGTTCACGCCTGAGCTTCACCTATAACGACCACGTCATGCATGAATACGACGCGGCGCAAGATTTGCGTAACGTCGGCATTGCGCTGCCTTACGGGCCTGTGACACCCGCGAAGCAACATCCACGTGAATATGACGGCAGCCATTATTGCGTGTTGGTTAGCCGCACGACATCAACGCCACAGGCAGGCAGTGATGACATAAACCGTGCTTACGAGGAAGGTTGGGTCGGCAATAACGGCTACCGCAAAGCAGACGGAGACCAACAGCGCTGGGCGCTGGCGTTTATCGGCGATACGCTTTCAGAAAGCGGCGACAAAGTGCCAGAGCTGTTTATCGTTGATTTGCCCGAGAAAAAAGAAGCCTATTTTATTGCGGGCGATGAGCCGATTGAAGGCACGCAAACGACGCTGCCTGCGCCACCTGCGGGTGTGCAGCAACGCCGCCTCACGTTTACTCACCAGCGCCGCTACCCGGGCTTAGCCACGCAGCCCCGTCATTGGGTGAGAAGCTCCCCGGATGGCAGTTTGCTGGCATTTTTGATGCGTGACGATTCAGGTGTGGTGCAGATGTATCTGGTTTCACCCAACGGCGGGGAGCCACGCCAGCTTACGCAAGGTAAAGATGACATTCAGTCGGCGTTTAACTGGCACCCGTCAGGGCGGGCTGTGGGCTTTGTGCAGAACAATCGGATTGTATTGTGCGATGTGAATAATGGTGCCATTACACCGCTCACGCCGCCAAATGGCAACGAGCCATCAGCGGATGCGGTGGTGTTTTCACCCGATGGGAAACAGGTTGCGTGGATGCAAGATGTCGATGGTTTCCGCCAGTTATTTATGACCCAAACAGGGCTTTAATTACTGAACGGGCGGGATCACAGAATTGGTCGCCAGGTTCTTGCTCTCGCTTGCTTCAACTCTGGATTTCAGTGATTTATCTTCGCGGAACAGATCCCACGGTAACAACACGGTATCCGCTACTGCGGTAAACGGCATATCGAGCGCGACAAATGGCTTGTATCCCCAGCTCGTTTCGCTGTCAGTCAGCATTTCGTAGCTTGCGCGAGTGCCGGGATAGGTTCCCTCTTGCCCACCTGTGTGAGTCATAACACTTGAACATCCACTGACTGTCAGAAGCCCGCTGCCCAGAATTATTGTTGGAAGATAACTTTTCATCATCACTGTTAATTTTCGTTAATAAGGGCCACTTCCGGCCTGGCTGCATTGGGTTATATCACCCATACAGAGAATAAAAACTGTGCGGTTGCCACTCTGTGGCGGCTATCGCAGATTAATCTTGTTTACTCCACTAGCAGTCTATGTACTGACAGCCAATGTCGCAAAAAATTTCCTTTTGTACCCTTGAAAAGCGTAGATAAGGACCGATTTTAGGAATGTAGCCAATAACAGTATGCCGTAAGGGTACTGGGTTCCTGAAGCCTGTCCATGATGGAAGGCAATGTTTGAGTCTCGCTGATTATCAGGAGTTTTAATTTATGCGTAATTTCGACTTATCCCCGCTCTACCGTTCTGCAATCGGGTTCGACCGTCTGTTCAACCTGCTGGAAAACAACCAGGGTCAGAGCAACGGCGGCTATCCTCCATACAATGTTGAATTGGTTGATGAAAACAACTATCGCATTGCCATTGCTGTTGCCGGTTTCGCGGAAAGCGAACTGGAAATAACAGCCCAGGATAACCTGCTGGTGGTAAAAGGCGCGCATGCAGACCCGCAGCCAGAGCGCACTTATCTGTATCAGGGGATTGCTGAACGCAACTTCGAACGCAAATTCCAGTTAGCTGAAAACATCCACATTCGTGGCGCTAACCTGGTTAACGGCCTGCTGTACATCGACCTGGAACGCGTAATTCCAGAAGCGATGAAACCGCGCCGTATCGAAATCAATTAATTCTGCGGGTCGCATTAAGCTGCCCACACCAAAAATTTAACCAGACTTAGGCTTGCCGACAGGGAGCCGAAGGCTCTTACCCGAGCAACTTCATGATGCAGGTAGGCGGCAATCGAATGAATCCCGATGAGCTTACTAAAGTAAGCGATTCGGGTGAACGAGAGCAGCCAACAACCCTGAATCTTGAAGGGCGATGGGTAAAACTCGCTTCATAGAAGGAGAATAACTATGCGTAACTACGATTTATCACCTCTGCTGCGTCAATGGATCGGTTTTGACAAATTGGCTAACGCCTTACAAACCAGCAGCGAAGGCCAGACATTCCCGCCTTACAATATTGAAAAAGGCGATGACAACCATTACCGCATTACGCTTGCGCTGGCAGGGTTCCGCCAGGAAGATCTCGAAATCGAGCTGGAAGGCACGCGTCTGCATGTAAAAGGGACGCCGGTAAAATCTGAAAAAGAGACCACCTGGCTGCATCAGGGGTTAGTGACTCAGCCATTTAACCTGAGCTTTACCCTTGCGGAATACATGAAAGTTTCCGGCGCGACCTTTACCAACGGTCTGCTGCACATCGACCTGGTACGCGAAATTCCGGAAGAAGTCGCCCCGAAACGCATCGCTATCAGCGAACGCCCGGCGCTTAATAGCTAATAGTAGTATCCCCCTTTTGAGGCCCCATTTAATGGGGCCTTTTTTGTGCTCTGCGCCCCATTAACTCTCCTGCCTCTCTGCCAGAATCCTTGTTAACAATAATGTTATTCACAGGGAATTCTTAAATGAGTGGAATAGCGTTAACCGTCAGTATGTTGGCATTGGTCGCAGTCGTGGGCTTGTGGATTGGTAACATCAAAATTCGCGGCGTCGGGTTTGGCATCGGAGGTGTGTTGTTCGGCGGGATTATCGTCGGCCATTTTATCAATCAGGCGGGAGTCAACCTGAATGGCGATATGCTTCATTTCATTCAAGAATTTGGCCTGATTCTTTTCGTTTACACTATCGGCATTCAAGTGGGGCCAGGTTTCTTCTCTTCATTACGGGTTTCCGGCCTGCGTCTTAATCTCTTTGCACTGCTCATTGTGGTGATTGGCGCGCTGGTCACGGCGCTCATCTATAAAATTTTCGATGTTCCGTTACCGGTGGTGCTGGGGATTTTCTCGGGTGCGGTAACGAATACTCCGGCACTCGGTGCGGGTCAGCAAATTCTGACCGATCTCGGCACGCCTGCGGAGTTGGTGGATAAAATGGGGATGAGCTACGCGATGGCCTATCCCTTCGGCATCTGCGGGATCTTGCTCACCATGTGGCTCATTCGTATGGCTTTTCGCATCAATGTCGATCAAGAAGCGCAACGTTTTGATAGCAGCTCAGGGCAATATCACGCACAACTCCAGACGATGAATATCTGCGTCGCCAACCCGAATCTCAACGGATTGCCGATTCAGGATGTTCCGGTGCTCAATAGCGACACCATTATCTGCTCGCGCCTGAAACGCGGTGAATTGCTGATGGTGCCAGCGCCTGGCACCGTCATTCAAACCGGAGATTTACTGCATCTGGTCGGCCAGGAAAAAGATCTGCACTCCGCATTGCTGGTGATTGGCCAGCAGGTGGATACCTCACTTTCCACACGTGGCACTGATTTACGTGTGGAGCGCGTGGTGGTGACGAACGAGAAAGTGCTCGGCAAGAAAATCCGCGACCTGCATTTAAAGCAAAAGTATGACGTGGTGATTTCACGCCTGAATCGTGCGGGCGTCGAGCTGGTTGCCAGCAGCAATGCCAGCCTGCAATTTGGCGATATCCTCAATCTGGTTGGCCGTCCGGAATCCATAGAGGCGGTGGCGGCAGAGGTGGGGAACGCGCAGCAAAAACTCCAGCAGGTGCAAATGCTGCCGGTGTTTATCGGTATTGGGCTTGGCGTGCTGCTCGGATCTATCCCGCTGTTTATTCCGGGATTCCCGGTTGCACTGCGTCTCGGGTTAGCGGGCGGGCCGCTGATTATGGCAATTATCCTGGGGAGAATCGGCAGCATCGGCAAGCTGTATTGGTTTATGCCACCGAGTGCGAATCTGGCGCTGCGGGAATTGGGGATTGTGCTGTTTCTGGCAGTCGTCGGTTTAAAATCTGGCGGTGATTTTATCGGTACCTTGCTGCATGGTGACGGTGTGAGCTGGATTGGCTACGGCATTCTGATTACCGGCATTCCGCTACTGGTCACGGCGTTGGTTGCCCGGCTCCTCGCCAAAATGAATTACCTGACGCTGTGCGGCATGCTGGCCGGTTCGATGACCGATCCGCCTGCTCTGGCCTTCGCAAACGGTTTGCACGCGACCAGTGGTGCCGCAGCACTTTCTTACGCCACGGTTTATCCGTTGGTGATGTTCCTGCGCATTATCACGCCGCAGCTTCTGGCCGTACTGTTCTGGATGTAATGACGATGAATGCCAGCGCTTACAGGTGTACCCGGCGTAAATGGTAATCCACCTGGTATTCGCTGGCATTCCGGAACATCACGGAATAATTCACATAGTCACCGCTGTCGCTATATGACAGCGATGTGATACGCAAAATGGGAGTTAGCTCATCAATGTTGAGCAATTTCGCCATCTTCTTGTCTGCTAATACCGGCGTCAGGCTTTCATAGTTACCGCACACGATAATGTGGCACTCATCCTCGATATAACTGAATTTTGAACCTTCCAGATGTGCGATGGACAAATTACGGAATAATTTCAACGGCATATAGCTGTCTTCTACCATCAGCGGTTTGCCATCTACCGAGCGCACCCGGCGCGAGAAATAGATCCGTTCATCAATATTAATGCGCAACTGACTGGCGATGGCGGGCGGTGCGGGCATGATCAGAAACTCCAGCACATTACTCACCACCTCTTTGCCCTGGTTGCGCATCACCTCAATAAAACCCGTCAGGTTGCTGGTTTCGTGGTGAACGTCTTTATTCGCCACGAAGGTGCCGCTGCCGTGGCGGCGCACAACTAACCCCCAGCTCACCAGTAAATCGATAGCCTTGCGTAAAGTCATTCTTGATACGCCGAACTCGCTCGCCAGACGCTTTTCAGAAGGCAATGGGCTGCCAATATTGTAATCCGCTGAATTAAGCCGGATTCGTAACCTGTCAGCGATAGATTTGTAGATCACCTGTAGACCTCTTAATGGCTTCACGCTGGGCTTAATAAACCCTCGTTCCATTAATCAATTATCTGATTTAAAAGATTTTAATTTCGCATTCACCTAATGAATTAGAAAGGAAAAATCACCGTGTCTAGTTATTAATCAAAAAGTAGACAACTTACACCAAATAAAAACTATGAAAGCGATCACGAATCGGTGCGACGGGCAACGATAAGTCACCTGCGTCTCCCTACTCTCAGTCTCAGGCCAGCGTTAAAACCAGCGTTAAAAAATAAGGCCATTTACCCTACAGGTTGTTACGTGAGGATTTAAAAATGCTCAGTCAAATACAACGTTTTGGTGGCGCAATGTTTACCCCGGTTTTGTTGTTTCCGTTCGCCGGGATTGTCGTAGGCATCGCCATCATGCTGCGCAATCCGATGTTCGTCGGCGAAGCGCTCACCGCCCCCGATAACTTATTCGCGCAAATTGTTCACATTATTGAAGAAGGTGGCTGGACGGTATTCCGTAATATGCCGCTGATTTTTGCCGTCGGCTTACCGATTGGCCTCGCTAAGCAAGCGCAGGGCCGTGCTTGCTTAGCGGTGCTGGTGAGCTTTATGACCTGGAACTACTTCATCAACGCCATGGGGATGACCTGGGGCCATTATTTCGGCGTCGATTTCAGCGCCGATCCGGTGGCGGGATCCGGACTAACCATGATTGCCGGGATCAAAACGCTTGATACCAGCATCATCGGCGCGATTGTTATCTCTGGTTTTGTCACGGCTATCCACAACCGCTATTTCGAAAAACAACTCCCTGTCTTTCTCGGTATCTTCCAGGGCAGTTCATTTGTCGTGATTGTCGCTTTCTTCGCCATGATCCCTTGCGCCTGGTTTACCCTGTTTGGTTGGCCAAAAGTGCAAATGGGCATTGAATCCCTACAGGAATTCTTGCGCAGCGCCGGTTCGCTTGGCGTCTGGGTGTATACGTTCCTGGAACGTATTCTG
This sequence comes from Buttiauxella sp. BIGb0471, assembly GCF_024807715.1. Lineage (NCBI taxonomy): Bacteria > Pseudomonadati > Pseudomonadota > Gammaproteobacteria > Enterobacterales > Enterobacteriaceae > Buttiauxella > Buttiauxella sp. BIGb0471. Next base: position 364,484 of record NZ_JANUEU010000004.1, on the reverse strand, counting down.
ATTCCAACCGGCCTGCATCACTTTATCTACGGTCCGTTTATCTTTGGCCCGGCGGTCGTGGAAGGGGGCATCCAGGTTTACTGGGCGCAGCATTTACAGGAGTTCAGCCAGAGCACGCTGCCGCTGAAAACGCTGTTCCCGGAAGGAGGATTTGCACTGCACGGTAACTCGAAGATATTTGGTTGCCTGGGAATTGCACTCGCGCTGTACGCCACTTCTGCCCCTGAAAACCGCGTGAAAGTCGCAGGCTTGCTGATACCCGCAACGCTTACCGCGATGCTGGTGGGCATTACTGAACCGCTTGAATTTACCTTCCTGTTTATCTCGCCTGTTTTATTTGCAGTGCATGCATTCCTCGCTGCAACGATGGCGACCGTGATGTACATGTGTGGCGTGGTGGGCAACATGGGCGGGGGGCTTCTCGACCAGTTCCTGCCGCAAAACTGGATACCGATGTTCCACAATCACGCGTCGATGATGTTTATCCAGATTGGTATCGGTCTGGCCTTCACCTGCATCTACTTTGTGGTGTTCCGCACCCTAATTTTGCGCTTCAACCTGAAAACGCCAGGCCGTGAAGAGAGTGAGATCAAGCTATACAGCAAAGCGGATTACCAGGCATCCCGCAGTCAGACAACGGCTGCTGCCACCAAAGAAACCAAACAAGGCCAGGCTGCTGGCATCCTCGAAGCGCTGGGCGGTACTGGCAACATTCTTAGCGTCAATAACTGTGCGACTCGCTTACGCATCACCCTTGCGGATATGGCGCAGACGCAAAGTGACGACATTTTCAAAGCGCTGGGCGCCCACGGTGTGGTGCGACGCGGCAACGGTATTCAGGTGATTGTGGGCCTGCATGTCCCGCAAGTCCGAGACCAACTTGAAACCCTGATGAAAGACACTTCTTTGACCGAACTTAAATCCATGACGGAGGCAGTATCATGAAAAAATTCTCTGTAGTAGTAGCCGGTGGCGGCAGCACATTCACGCCTGGTATCGTATTGATGTTACTGGCAAACCAGCACCGTTTTCCGCTGCGCGCCCTGAAATTCTATGACAACGATGGCGCACGCCAGGAAACGCTTGCAGAAGCGTGCAAAGTTATCCTCAAAGAGCAGGCTCCTGAAATCGAGTTCAGCTATACCACCGACCCGAAAGAAGCCTTTACCGATGTGGATTTCGTGATGGCGCACATCCGTGTGGGTAAATACCCGATGCGTGAAAAAGACGAGAAAATCCCACTGCGCCACGGTGTACTGGGTCAGGAAACCTGCGGCCCAGGTGGGATTGCCTACGGCATGCGCTCCATTGGCGGGGTATTAGAGCTGGTTGATTTCATGGAAAAATATTCGCCAAACGCCTGGATGCTTAACTATTCCAACCCGGCAGCGATTGTGGCTGAAGCCACGCGTAAACTGCGCCCGAACGCGAAGATCCTCAACATTTGCGATATGCCAATCGGCATTGAAAGCCGCATGGCGCAAATCGCTGGCCTGAAAGATCGCAAAGAGATGCGCGTACGTTATTACGGCCTCAACCACTTTGGCTGGTGGACATCAATCGAGGATAAGAATGGCAATGATTTGATGCCGAAGATCCGCGAACATGTGGCTAAATTTGGTTATGTTCCGCCATCAGATGAGCATGGGACTGAAGCCAGCTGGAATGACACATTCTCTAAAGCAAAAGACGTATGGGCTTTGGACCCGAGCACCTTCCCGAATACTTACCTGAAATATTATCTGTTCCCGGATTACGTGGTTGAGCACTCCAACCCGGAACACACTCGTGCCAACGAAGTGATGGAACACCGCGAAAAACATGTGTTTGGTTCCTGTAATGCCATCATTCAGGCCGGGAAATCATCGGCTGGGGAACTTGAGATTGACGAACATGCGTCGTACATCGTCGATCTGGCGGCGGCAATTGCCTTTAACACACAAGAGCGCATGCTTTTGATTGTGCCGAACAACGGCGCGATTAATAACTTTGACCCGGAAGCGATGGTCGAAATTCCATGTCTGGTCGGTAAAAGCGGGCCGGAACCGTTGGTTGTCGGCAACATTCCGCAATTCCAGAAAGGGTTGATGAGCCAGCAGGTGGCGGTAGAAAAACTGGTGGTCGAAGCCTGGGAAGAAGGCTCTTACGTGAAGTTATGGCAGGCGATTACGCTGTCGAAAACCGTGCCAAGTGCATCGGTTGCCAAAGCCATTCTTGATGATTTGATTGAGGCTAACAAAGAGTACTGGCCTGAGCTGAAATAGGTTAGTAGGGTGTGGGTCGCCCTCACCCTAACCCTCTCCCACAGGGAGAGGGAACTGCTCGGTTTTCTCCCTCACCTGGGGGTGAGGGCTCTGTAATTACTTCGCTTTCGCCAGATACTGCGCCATCTCCGCTTCTGGCACCATGCCACCGCCGGTTGCCCAGACGATATGCGTCGCGTTTTGCAGCTGTTCAGCGGTGAAACCGTGCATCTGATGGTAAGCCGTATCCGCACTGACGTGCAGCGGGCCAGGCATTCCAGCTAATGCTGAAGGCTCAAGACGAATACTTTCTTCATCTGCCAGCCAGCCAAGCAGCCGGTACATCGTGTGATCTTCAAGAGTATAGAAACCGTCGAGCAAGCGCTGCATTGCGCGCCCAACAAAACCGGATGCACGCCCCACCGCCAGGCCATCAGCCGCAGTCATATTATCAATACCTAAATCCTGCACGGAAATCGTGTCATGCAGGCCGGTGTAAACGCCCAGCAGCATGCATGGCGAGTGAGTCGGCTCGGCAAAAATGCAGTGAACGTGATCGCCGAACGCCATTTTCAGGCCAAATGCTACGCCGCCAGGGCCGCCGCCTACACCGCACGGCAGATAAACAAACAGCGGATGCTGTTCATCCACAACGCGTCCGAGCTGCGCGAACTGGTCTTTCAAGCGCTGGCCAGCAACCGAATAGCCGAGGAATAATGTGCGGGAGTTTTCGTCGTCGATAAAGAAACAATTCGGGTCGGATTCAGCGGCTTTACGACCTTGTTCAACGGCGACACCGTAATCTTCTTCGTACTCCACAACCGTCACGCCGTGGCTGCGCAGTTTGGCTTTCTTCCAGGCGCGGGCGTCGGCAGACATATGCACGGTGACGTTAAAACCAATGCGCGCGCTCATGATGCCGATGGATAACCCCAGGTTGCCGGTTGAACCCACGGCAATGCTGTATTTGCTGAAAAATTCTTTAAATTCAGCCGTCAATAGCTTGCTGTAATCGTCTTCGGTGGTCAGCAACCCGGCTGCAATCGCCAGTTTTTCGGCGTGAGTCAGAACTTCATAAATCCCGCCACGCGCTTTGATCGAACCTGAAATCGGCAGATGACTGTCTTTTTTGAGCCACATCTGGCCGCCAATCACCTGCTTAAACTCTTTCTCCAGGCGTTTTTGCATCGCCGGAATCGCCACCATTTCTGATTCGATAATCCCGTTGGTGGCGGCTGTTTCTGGAAACGCCTGCGCCAGATAAGGTGCGAAACGCGTCAGACGGGCGTGCGCATCCTGAATATCTTCAGCCGTCAGACCCACGTAAGGTAAGCCTTCGGCAAGCGTGGTGGTTTGCGGGTTAAACCAGCGTGTTTCTTGCAGCGCAACCAAATCGCGAACCAGGGGAAACTGTTGAATCAATGTGTTTATTTCAGCGTTTTTCATAAGACAATCTCTTTGCGCTTAAATGATAAAGGAAAGCAGGAACGTTGCGCCCAGTGCCAACACAGAGGCGATAAAAGTCGCCGTTGTATAGTATTTGAATGTTTCGTTGAGTGTCGCGCCGCAATACTGTTTCACCAGCCAGAACAGCGAATCAGTCACGATGGTGCAACCAATCGCGCCGGCACCGATAGCAATGGTGATAATCTCCGGGCTAACGTTGGGATAAAGCGGCAGCATCGGGGCGACAATCGCGGTAGCTCCCATCATGGCGACCGTTGCCGAGCCGACAGCCGCATGCAGAATTAGCGCGACCAGCCAGGCCAGCAAAATCGGGTGCATATGCAAATTCGACAGCAATACCGCCAGTGAATCAGCCAGGCCACTGGTTTTCAGAATCGCGTTAAATGCTCCACCCGCACCGATAATCAGCAAAATATTGGCAATAGAAGCAAAGCCATTTTCGGTATGCGTCAGGAGTTTGCTCATCCCGATATGCTGGCGGATCCCAAGCACGTAATAGGCGACAAACACCGCAATAAACATGGCGGTAATCGGGTTGCCGATAAACTCCAGCAGCGTATACAACGTACCGCTTTTCGCCATATTCAGCTCGGCGATGGTTTTCACCAGCATCAGGCCAATCGGCAGCAATATCGTAAACAGCGTTGCGCCTAATGAAGGGAGCGTTTCTTCGTTACGAACTTTCAGGTCGGAAAATTCAGCGGGCACCGGTTTAAATGGCAGGCGATTGCCGACGATTTTCAGGAACAGCGGCCCGCCGACTAACGATGCGGTTAAACCGACCAGTAAACCGTACACAATCACCGTGCCGACATCTGCGCCCAATTTGTTGGTGACAAACATGGCTGCCGGATGTGGTGGAACCACGCAATGCACTGCCATTAACGCTGTGCACAATGGAATAGCCAGTTTTAGCAAAGAGGTGTTGGTCTTTTTGGCGATTGAAAACGCCAGTGGAATCAGCAACACCACGCCTACTTCCACGAACAGCGTGATGCCGCAAATCAGCCCGACCAAAACCATGATCACGTCAGCCGATAACCATCGGCAGCGCTGGAGCGCGAGGCCAATGCGTTCCGCGCCGCCTGACACTTCCATCATTTTGCCCAGAATCGTACCCAGGCCAATCACTGCCGCGAGGAACCCGAGAGTGCTGCCGATCCCGCTTTCAATAGCATTCACCATATCCAGCGGGCTCATGCCCATCATGGTGCCGACAAAGAAACTGGCCAGCAGCAAAGCGAGGAATGGGTGAAACTTCAGTTTTACGATGGTTAAAACAATTAAAATGATGCTACTCAGTAGCGTGCCCACAACCCAAATCTGAGATTCCATACCTCACCTCGTTCTGCGATTTATCTGCCGCTATTGGATAAAAATTGCGCCAGGCTGACAAACGATATAAATGGCATTTCACATGAGCTGAATTGAGGCAAAAGAGTGATTCAGGTCGAAAATAGGGGGGTAATTTGATTTTGGTTCGATTTTTCACATCTTAAAACGAAGTTTTCGAGGGCATATTTTACAATGCCGCCATGATTTATCTCTCAGGAAAGCTCAATGGATCCGATTCGTGAAGTCAGAAACCGTCTGCTTAACGGCTGGCAGCTATCAAAACTCTATACTTTTGAAGTGGCTGCCCGGCACCAGTCATTCGCGCTGGCGGCAGAAGAACTTTCGTTAAGTTCCAGTGCGGTCAGTCACCGTATAAACCAGCTTGAGCAGGAGTTAGGGATTCAATTATTTGTGCGTTCGCACCGCAAAGTTGAACTGACTCATGAAGGGAAACGCGTTTTCTGGGCGCTAAAATCGTCGCTTGATACGCTTAACCAGGAAATTCTGGATATCAAAAACCAGGAGCTTTCGGGCCTGCTGACGATTTATTCGCGCCCTTCCATTGCCCAGTGCTGGCTGGTTCCGCTGCTGGGGGATTTTACCCGGCGCTATCCTTCGATTTCCCTGACCATTCTGACCGGCAACGACAACGTGAATTTGCAGCGCGCAGGCGTTGACCTCGCACTCTATTTTGACGACGCCCCCTCTTCGCAGTTATCCCACCATTTCCTGATGGACGAAGCCATTTTGCCCGTGTGCAGCCCGGAATATGCACAACGTTTTGAATTACACAATAAGCCTGCGCATCTGCGAAATTGCACGTTATTGCATGACCGCCAGGCATGGAGCAATGACTCCGGCACTGACGAATGGCACAGTTGGGCGCAACATTTTTCCGTTGATTTACCACCTTCTTCTGGCATTGGTTTTGACCGCTCAGACTTAGCGGTGATCGCCGCTGTGAACCAGGTGGGTGTGGCAATGGGGCGAAAAAGGCTGGTGCAAAAACGTATCGACAAGGGCGAGCTGGTGGCCCCATTTGGAGAAGTGACCCTGAAATGCCATCAGAATTACTACGCCACCACACTTCCTGGGCGGCAGTGGCCTAAAATTGAAGCGTTTATTCAGTGGATGCAGTCACAAGTTTGATTTTGTTGTTGCCGCGCTCCGTCAAATTATGTATTTTTATGCAAATTAAATGCATAAATAATTCATCAGGAGCGTCACATGTTAAGGATGTTTGCCAAGTCAGTTCTTTTAGCCGGGTGCATGGTTTCCACCGTTCTCACTTCCGCCTACGCCGCGCAGCAGACTTATGTGGTCGGCTCTGGCGGCACTTACCGTCCATTTGAATTTGAAAACAGCCAGAAGCAACTGGAAGGCTTCGATATCGACATCATCAAGGCCATCGCGAAAGCGGAAGGCTTTGATATCAAACTGGTTAACACGCCGTGGGAAGGTATTTTCGCCACCCTGAATTCTGGCGATCGCGACATTATTATTTCCGGCATCACCATCACCGACAAGCGTAAAGCGATGGTCGATTTCTCCGCGCCTTACTTCCCGGCAGAGCAATCCATCGTGGTGCCGAATGACTCGAAAGTGGATTCTGTTAACGCGCTCAAAGGAAAGAAAGTTGGCGTGGTGAACTCCAGTGCGGGTGACACCGTGGTTTCCGACACGCTGGGTAAAAACAGCACCGACATCAAACGTTTTGATAACACGCCATTGATGCTGCAAGAGCTGGCTGAAGACGGTATCGACGCGGCTGTTGGTGACGTTGGCGTGGTGAAGTACTACATCAAATCTCACCCGGAAAAAGCGCTGAAAGCCGTTAAAGACGACAAATTTGAACGCCAGTATTTCGGTATCGCGGTCGCAAAAGATAACCAGGAGCTGTTGGGTAAAATTAACTCCGGCCTGAAGAAAATCGTTGCCGATGGGACTTACGCAAAAATCTATTCCACGTGGTTTGATAGCAACGTTCCAACCCTCCCCGCTGAATAATTTCGTATGACTCGGGGCCGTTTCGGCCCCAACAAGGACAGGTATGACCGGATTTCGCTGGGAGATAATCTCAGAATACGCGCCGCTATTTATGCAAGGCGCGATCATGACCATCAAGTGCACCATCATCTGCGTTATTTTAGGCACCACCTGGGGCTTGTTGCTTGGGCTGGGGCGCATGGCGCACGCCGAAGATGGCCCGTGGAAACACGTGCTGCGTTACGCCGTGCAGTGGCCAGTGCGCGTTTATGTGAGCGCCTTCCGTGGCACACCACTGTTTGTGCAAATCATGGTGGTTCACTTCGCGCTGGTGCCGCTGTTTATCAACCCGCGTGACGGCATGTTAGTGACCAGCGGACTGATGTCGGTGGATTTCGCCCGCATGCTGCGCTCGGAATACGGCGCGTTTCTTTCGTGCGTGGTGGCGATTACGCTGAACGCGGGAGCTTACGTTTCGGAAATTTTCCGCGCCGGTATTCAGTCAATCGACAAAGGTCAGATGGAAGCGTCACGTGCGCTGGGAATGGGCTGGGGAAAAACGATGCGCAAAGTGATTTTGCCGCAGGCGTTCCGCCGCATCCTGCCGCCGTTGGGCAATAATGCTATCGCCATCGTGAAAGATTCTTCACTGGCTTCAGCGATTGGTCTGGCCGATCTGGCTTATGCAGCGCGTACTGTTTCTGGCGCTTATGCGACTTATTGGGAACCGTACCTGACAATTTCATTAGTTTATTGGGTGCTGACGTTCCTGCTTTCGCTGATGGTGCAACACATGGAAAAGAGGTTTGGCAAAAGTGATTCACGTTAAAGACTTGCAGAAACAGTTTGGTAAAACCCATGTGCTGCGCGGCATTTCATGTGATATCGCGCCGCAAGAAGTGGTGTGCGTCATTGGTCCGTCCGGTTCCGGGAAAAGTACTTTCCTGCGTTGTCTGAACGCGCTGGAAAAACCAGACGGCGGTGAAGTCGTGGTCAACGGTTACGCGGTTCATGACCCGAAAACCAACCTGAATACGCTGCGTTCTGGCGTCGGCATGGTATTCCAGCGTTTTAATCTGTTCCCGCATATGACGGTGCTGGAAAACCTGACAATGGCGCCGATCTCGCTTAAAGGTTTGTCGAAAGCCGAAGCCGTGTCACGTGCCGAAAAGCTGCTACAAAAGGTTGGATTGATAGACAAGATTTACGCCTGGCCGTCGAGCCTTTCCGGTGGGCAACAGCAGCGTGTGGCGATTGCGCGTGCACTGGCAATGGAGCCGTCGATCATTTTGTTTGATGAGCCAACTTCAGCACTCGACCCTGAACTGGTGGGCGAAGTGCTGGCGGTCATGAAACAGCTGGCGCTGGAAGGGATGACGATGGTTATCGTCACCCACGAAATGGGCTTTGCCCGTGAGGTTGCCGACCGCGTGGTGTTTATCGATCAGGGCGTGATTCAGGAGCAGGGGCCGCCGTCGCAACTGTTCAGCAACCCGACCAACCCGCGCACCAAAGAGTTCTTGAGTAAGGTGCTTTAATTTCGGGCATGGGGAAACTTACACCGTTTCCCCATGCTGCTGAAAACGATGCGCCAGCGGCAACCAGCAGAACAGAATCATCACGCCCATTGCGGTCATTAACATACCGAGGCTGAATTGCCCGGTTTGTGGCAGCAACGCTGAAAACCACGCCATTGCGCCTGATCCAATATTTTGCAGCCCGCCCACAAGCGCCCCTGCGGTGCCTGCCAGGAACGGAAATGGCTCCATTGCACCGCTGGTCGCCAGCGGGAATAACATCCCTGCGCCGAAGAAGAACAGCGCGGCTGGCACCAACAGCGTCCAGATATTCATCACGCCCAGCCAGCCTGGGATCCACATCAGGATGCCAGCAAACAGGCAGCTTAAAACCGCCTGCCACATCAGCGATGAAAAACGTGCGTTTTGTCGCCCGGCATACCAGGAGCCAAAAAAGGCAGCAGGAATCGGCAGAATGAACAGAATACTCACCACCACGCCGTTAAGCCCCAAAACACCGCCCATCAACACGCCAGAGCAGGCTTCAAATACCGCAACACCGGCAAGACCACCGACCAGCATCAGCAAATAACAATTAAATGAACCGCTGCCGAGCAGCGTTTTATAGCTCGCCATCAGCCGTTGCGGTTTTTCCTGAACTGGGCGCGTTTCTGGCAGCCAGCGCAGCATGCAGAACGCCACAATCATGCACAGCACCAGCAGGAAACCGTAGCAAGCGCGCCACCCCCACACGGAGTCAAGCATTCCGCCAATCACCGGAGCCATGAGTGGGCTAACCAGAATCCCCATATTCAACAAACTGTTAGCAGACCGAAGCGATGCACCTTCGTAGAGGTCACGCGGCATGGTTCGCGCCATCACGCCCGCAACGCCCGTCCCCATTCCCTGCAACGCACTGGCAATCACTAACGCGGTTAAATTTGTTGTAAACAGTGCCCACAGAGTGGCGAGGATGAAAATGCTCATGCCGGTGAGAATGACCGGGCGTCGGCCAATACGGTCAGAAATTGGCCCGTAGACAAGTTGTGATAAGCCATAGGTCAGCAAATAAGCCGCCATCACCTGCTGGATTGCGCCGCTGCGCACGCCGAAATCGCGAGCCATATCGGGAATTGAGGGGATATAAATGGTTTGCGTCATTTGTCCGACAGCAACCAACAGAATCAACATCATCAGAAGGTGAATATTGGCTAACTTTTTCATTTTCTCAGGTGTTATTTGGGGTGTAGATGCCAATTGTCAGTTTATAAAACTGACTGTGCCAAAAAATCGAGAGGAATCTACCACACAAAGGCCATGAAACCCTATGTCCTGACACCTTTTGAACCAGAGATAAAATGGCAGCCTGTAAAGCCTGAACGGCAATTTTTGTTGCCAGAAATGAGGGATGTGCCGCAGTGTGGTCTAAAGACGAGATATATCCTTGAAGTTAAAAATGATTATCAGGAGATACGCAGGGATGGATTTCGAAGCGAAGAAACAACGTGCGCTCAATTTACTTGCCAAAACAGGGATGTGGAAAAGCACTTATGCTCCACTCTATGTCAATTTGCTCTGGCGTTTTAATTTCAGGTGCCGGCCTCCTCATTTTGTGCCTTTTTACATGACTTTCCTGAACTTCAGCCTCTACTTTGGCGTGCTGTGGGGGGGAATTATGTGGTTTCTGCAATGGCGTCATGATGGAGATAGTGCTGAAGGTATATTGTTGAAAATACTGTCAGCGGGAGTGACGTTCGGTTTGATAATGACCATGTATTACGCCTTAAGTCGGTGGTATTACAGATTACCCGCCTGGGAAGATGTATAGCTTTTTTATAAAAAGGAGGCGGTTTCCCGCCTCCTTTTGGTGCGACTTGAAGGCCAGGAATTACTTAAAGTATTTCATGGCGCCTTCAAGCAGTTGCAGTAACGCAACCATGAGTTTCAGAAACAAAATAGCCAGTCCCATCAAGCCCATACGCTTTTTCTCCTGTAGTCAGGAGCACTTTCAGCCGACGAGCCTTTCCGCTGCCTGTAGCCAACTGAATTTGTTGAGGTTACTAGATGCGCTCCTCTGAGGTTAAGGCACTGACGGCACCACCCGTTTCAGCCAGGACTTGAATTGCGCGGCGGTTTGCGGCCTCAGAGCACATCACATTCAACACATTCAGTATATCTATTTTACTGTATAAATAAACAGTAAAAAGATGAAAATGCGAACAGCTTCGCAAGTGACATTTTTATTGATTGCTCACAATATCAGCAAGTATTTGCACCGCCGAAGGTTTCGTCGTATATTTTGGAGGTTGAAGTTACTAGGTGTGCGAAGCAGTAAAAGCACTAGCAGCAAAAACAAAAGACCTCGCCTCACCAGCGGGGTTTTTTGTTTTTATAAGATATGAAATTTACTTAGTTATAAAACCCTTGCGGAACCGACTGCCCGAAGCCATCGCCGCTGTCGGTGCTGTTATCACGTCGCCCGCGGGCTTCGAGTCTGTCAGCGCGCATTTGTTCGCTTATCTCTCTGCGCTGCTCCGTCGTTAAATTCTCACGGCCATAATAGTGATCCGGATATTGCGAGCGCATGATTAATGCCTCGTTGGTCTCGGTCGGGCTAAGGGTTTTATGCCCGTCATAGCCTGACGTATCAGTCGATGAGCAACCAATAATGGCGAGCGGGATAAGCAATATCAAAGCGTATTTATAAGCCATATCTCTTCCTGAACCAGCACAGAACAACGAGGTGGATTCATCATTATTACCCATCAAGGTATCAGTGTGTAACCGGGATGACAGATATTGCGTAGCGTATCACGGAGAGTCGAGCGGGGTTCACCCCGGCAAAAGCCGGAGTGAGAGGGGGATGTTTCGATTAAGACAGCGGGCTAAGCGTTATTTCTACGCGGCGGTTCTGCGCTTTGCCTTCAGCTGTGCTGTTGCTGGCGATTGGATTTGCCGGGCCAGCCCCTGTGGTACGCACACGGTTTGCGGCCACGCCTTGCGTGATAAGCGCGCTACCCACGCCATCTGCACGTTGCTGTGAGAGCTTCATATTCAGCTCCTGGCTGCCGGTGCTGTCGGTGTAACCCACAACGTTAACCGCAGTTTTTGGATACTCTTTCAGTACCATTGCCACGCCGGTTAAAGTATTTGCACCAGCTGGTTTCAGCGTCGCGCTGCTGCTATCAAAGGTCACATTATTTGGCATGTTCAGCACGATATTGTCGCCATTACGCGTCACACTTACGCCTGTTCCTTGCATTTTGTCGCGAAGTTTAGCTTCCTGCACATCCATGTAGTAACCCACGCCACCACCTAAAGCTGCACCCGCAGCGGCACCGATCAGTGCGCCTTTGCCGCGATCTTTCTTGGATGAGGAAAGTACGCCTACGCCTGCCCCAACCAGCGAGCCGATGCCTGCTCCAATACCTGATTTCCCTGCTTCACGTTCGCCGGTGTAAGGGTTGGTCGTACAACCAGAAACTGCTAACGTGCCGCAAACAATGGCGGCAATCATCATGACGCGTTTTTTCATCTCATTTCCTTTGTGAATTTAATAACTCAACCGCATGATCGGCGGCGGTTGATTATGCAGTGTGAATGTGTAGAAATTTCTATAGAGTCGTCTGAATTTGTAAACTAAATATTGAGTGGCCATCAGGCCGCCACCTGCCCACTACCTGCAACAAGGGGAGCCTGAATTGGCTAATACATTCTCATCAAACAAGAAAATCCTGACCGCCGCCCACTGGGGGCCGATGCTCGTCGAAACTGACGGGGAGCGCGTGCTCACATCCATCGGCGCACTGGAAACCGGCCACGAAAACTCATTGCAAAGCGCCGTTCCGGATCAGGTCCACAGCAAAGCCCGTGTGCAATTTCCCATGGCGCGAAAAGGTTTTCTTGCCTCGCCTGATGCCCCACAAGGTGTGCGTGGCGACGATGAATATGTGCGGATTAGCTGGGATGAGGCGCTGCACCTGATTCACCAGCAGCACCAACGTATTCGTGCCACTTATGGCGCAGCGTCTATTTTTGCGGGTTCTTACGGCTGGCGATCCAATGGCGTGTTCCATAAAGCGGCGACGCTATTGCAGCGCTATATGAGTCTTGCAGGTGGCTACACCGGGCATCTGGGGGACTATTCAACGGGCGCTGCGCAGGTAATCATGCCGTATGTGGTTGGCTCCAATGAAGTTTATCAGCAGCAAACCAGTTGGCCGTTAGTGCTTGAACATAGCGACGTGGTGGTGCTCTGGAGTGCTAATCCGCTCAACACGTTGAAGATTGCGTGGAACGCCAGTGACGAACAAGGCGTGAAGTTTTTCGAGCAACTGAAAAACAGCGGAAAAACGGTGATCGCCATTGACCCGATGCGCTCGGAAACGGTGGATTTCTTCGGCGAAAATGCCCAGTGGATTGCCCCCAATATGGGGACTGATGTGGCGCTGATGCTGGGTATCGCGCATACGCTGGTGAGACACGGCTGGCACGACACAGAGTTCCTGGCGCGTTGCACGCATGGCTACGACAAATTCGCTGCTTATCTGATGGGCGAATCAGACGGCCAACCGAAAACAGCCACCTGGGCGGCAGAAATTTGCGGCGTGCCTGCGAAAACTATCGAATATCTGGCGCAGTTGTTTAGTGAAAACCGCACCATGCTGATGTCCGGCTGGGGCATGCAGCGCCAGCAATACGGTGAGCAAAAACACTGGATGCTGGTGACGCTCGCGGCGATGCTCGGGCAGATTGGCACGCCTGGCGGCGGTTTTGGCCTGTCCTATCATTTTGCGAATGGCGGCAATCCAACGCGGCGCGCGGCGGTATTGGGATCTTTGCAGGGAACCGTGGCAAACGGAACCGATGCTGTAGAAAAAATCCCGGTGGCGCGAATAGTAGAAGCGCTGGAAAACCCTGGCGGCGAGTATCAGCACAATGGGCAACAGAAAACCTTCCCGGATATCCGCATGTTGTGGTGGGCTGGCGGCGGCAATTTCACCCATCACCAGGACACTAACCGCCTGATAAAAGCCTGGCAGAAACCGGAACTGGTGGTGATTTCCGAATGCTTCTGGACGGCGGCGGCAAAGCACGCCGATATTGTTCTACCGATCACCACATCGTTTGAACGCAATGATTTAACGATGACCGGCGATTACAGCAATCAGCATTTGGTGCCGATGAAGCAGGTCGTTGCCCCGCAGGGTGAAGCGCGTAATGATTTCGACGTTTTTGCGGCACTGAGCGCATTGTGGGAAGAGGGCGGCGAGGCGCGTTTCACCGAAAGTAAAACCGAGCTGCAATGGCTGGAAGAGTGCTATGAAATCGCCCGCAAACGCGGTGCGGCGCAGCAGGTAGAATTACCGGACTTTAAAACGTTCTGGGAAAGTAACCAGCTGATAGAAATGCCGGAAAGTGAAAAGAATGCCGGTTTTATTCGTTTTGCTGATTTCACGCGCGATCCGCAGGCGAATCCATTAAAAACGCCGAGCGGGAAAATCGAAATTTATTCTGAAAGAATCGCCAGTTTTGGTTATGCCGATTGCCCGCCGCATCCGACCTGGCTTGCTCCGGACGAATGGCAAGGCAATGCTGAAGCAGGCCAGCTTCAACTGCTTTCTTCTCACCCGGCGCACCGTCTGCATAGCCAGCTTAACTACGCAGCGTTGCGTGACAAATACGCCATCGCCGGGCGTGAGCCGTTAACGCTGCATCCGCAAGATGCCGCGGCGCGTGGTATTGCTGATGGCGATTTGGTGCGGGTCTGGAATGCCCGAGGGCAGGTGCTGGTGGGGGCGCTGGTGACGGACGGCATTAAACCTGGCGTCGTCTGTATACACGAAGGTGCCTGGCCGGATTTAGATGACCGGAAGCTATGTAAGAACGGAGCGGTTAACGTGCTGACGTTGGATATTCCGACGTCGCGGCTGGCAAATGGCTGTGCGGCGAACTCCTCGCTGGTATGGGCCGAAAAATATCTCGGCCCGGTGCCGGAGGTTACTGCGTTTTCTCCTCCTGCCAGCTCATAATCCACGTCGGGTGGCGCGTTTCATTTTGCCAGGCGCTTTCTTCAATGCGAAAGCCCTGGCGATGGTAAAAATGCACCGCCCGCTGATTCTTCTGGTAAACCTCGAGGCTCAGTGAGGGGTAAATCTCTTTGACGTGTTCCATCAACGACTGACCCATTCCCTTGCCAATAAAAGGTTCGCTGACAAACAGCGCGCCGATAAACAGTGAATCCAGCACGCTAATAAATCCCACCATTTTGTCCTGATGCTGATAAACCCAGGTTTCAGATTGCGGGATATATACGTTGCGCACGATGGACTCACTTTCGTGCCAGTAGTTTTCGCTAATAAAGGGATGAGCCTGAATAGTGCTGGCAAGCCAGATTTCAATCAGTTCATCCATTTCATCTGGCTGTAAGCGGCGAATCATTTGAGATTATCAGGATGGCAGAAGCAGGTGGTGACATGATCGTTAACCAATCCGCAAGCCTGCATAAACGAGTAGCAAATCGTCGAGCCGACAAACTTGAAACCGCGTTTTTTCAGTGCTTTTGACAGCGCGTCGGAAGCGGGGGTCATGGCTGGAATTTCACCCAGCGTTGCGGCTTTCGTCACTTGCGTCTGATTATCGACAAATGACCAGACGAACTCCGGGAATTTCTCGCCGTTGGCTTCCATCGCCAGGTACGCTTTTGCATTATTGATGATGGCTTCAATTTTCCCACGATGGCGAATAATTCCCGCGTCTTGTACTAATACATCGACATCTTCCGGTTGCAGTAATGCCACGGCCTGCGGGTCGAAATTCTTAAAGCACCGACGGTAGTTTTCACGCTTTTTCAACACGGTAATCCAGGACAAACCGGCCTGTTGCCCTTCAAGGCAAATCATCTCAAAAAGGTGTTGACCGTCTGTCACCGGCACGCCCCATTCCTTATCGTGGTACGCAATATAGAGCGGGTCCTGGGATACCCATCCACAACGCAACATATGTATCTCCTTTGATGAAATTTCTCGTGCCAACTTGACGTGCCAGATAAAGAGACAATAGTTAATTCAGGGCTATCCGCAAGCCTGCCAAAAACACAAAAAAATATCGCCGGATTTGGCTCTTTCCTGGAGTCGCTTTAATGAATAAAAACTTTAAACGCAGTGGTCGCCGTGTCACTTTCTCCACGGTGCTGGTTTTGTGTTGCCTGCCCTATGCTACGAATGTATTTGCCTGGCAACAAGAGTATGTCGCCGAAGAAACTTCAGGCGAAGCGCAGGATCGTTATACCTGGGACAGTAATCACCAACCAAGTTATAACGATATTCTCGCAGAAAGGATTAATTCTTCATTTACCTCCCAAAACCAGGAGGGGCTGATGCTCGTTTCTGGTAACGACAGTGTTAACGCTGATAGCTCACATTTGGGTATCGGCTGGAATATCTCTTTGCCTGGAAAAATAACCACCGGGCCGACGGCAAAATATCGTTGGGATGGCTCGTCTACCGGGATTTATAACGAATATGGCGACTCCGCCGTTGCCGCGCAATTTACCGATCAACTCTGGCACGCCAGCGTTTCTACTGTGGGCTGGCGGGTAGATTCGTCGGTGGGTTATCTGCGTCCGTGGGCACAGCTCAGTTACAACCACCAATATGGTGAAAATCAGTGGAAAGCGCAGTCCGGGATGCGATCTAACGTTGCGAACGGACAGGATGCGAGCTGGATGGATGTGACCGTGGGGGCGGATATGCCGATTGGTAAAAATATGGCAGCGTTTGCTTCTATGTCACAAGCGGAAGGTTTAGCCACCGGCGAAGCCTATATTTATAATGTGGGTGTGAGTGCCCGTTTCTGATCATTAATTTAACCTTGAACCTGTATATTTAACATCTGATGCTCAATGTTTACGGGCGTCAGGTTGATAGTAATCACTAACAAAACGGGTTGTTCAATCCCCGTCCAGGTCATTCATACCCTCTCAGATGCATTTCATTCCGGCTTGAGTGCAACTCATGCCTTTTTCTCCTGGAATAAAATGCACTTCGTTACTCTTGGCAGCAGAAGATTTCTCTTAAATTTTGCGGACATCTGCCATGAATAATGCCTCCTACAACCGTACTCGCTGGTTAACTCTGATCGGCACCATTATTACCCAGTTTGCCCTGGGTTCCGTTTATACCTGGAGCCTGTTTAACAGCGCGCTTTCGCAAAAACTGGATGAGCCAATCAGCCAGGTCGCGTTCTCCTTCGGTTTATTAAGCCTGGGTCTGGCGATTTCCTCCTCTGTTGCGGGCAAATTGCAGGAACGCTTTGGTGTCCGCAAAGTCACCATGGCGGCGGGTGTGTTGCTGGGTGTCGGTTTCTTCCTTACCGCTCACTCCAATAACTTGTTGATGCTGTGGCTCAGCGCTGGTGTGCTGGTCGGCCTGGCCGACGGCGCGGGTTATCTGCTGACCCTTTCCAACTGCGTGAAATGGTTCCCGGAACGTAAAGGTCTGATTTCTGCATTTGCCATTGGTTCTTACGGTCTCGGCAGCCTGGGCTTCAAATATATCGACAGCCATTTGCTGGCAACCGTCGGCCTGGAAAGTACCTTCATGATTTGGGGTGGTCTGGCGATGGTGATGATTCTGCTGGGTTCCATGCTGATGAAAGATGCGCCATTGCAGGAAGTGAAATCCGCAAACGGTGTAGCTGAAAAGGACTACACCCTGGCAGAATCTATGCGTAAACCGCAGTACTGGATGCTGGCAGTAATGTTCCTGACCGCCTGCATGAGTGGCCTGTATGTGATTGGTGTGGCGAAAGATATTGCGCAAGGCATGGTGCATTTAACCGCTGAGTCTGCGGCGAATGCGGTAACGGTTATCGCGATTGCTAACCTGAGCGGCCGCCTGGTGCTGGGTATTCTGTCCGACAAAATTGCCCGTATCCGTGTTATTACCATCGGCCAGGTTATTTCTTTGGTGGGCATGGCAGCGCTGTTGTTCGCCCCTCTTAACGAAGCGACTTTCTTTGCAGCGATTGCCTGTGTGGCATTTAACTTCGGCGGCACTATCACCGTTTACCCTTCACTGGTAAGTGAGTTCTTTGGTCTGAATAACCTGACTAAAAACTACGGTGTGATTTACTTAGGCTTCGGTATCGGCAGCATTTGCGGTTCGATTATCGCGTCTATCTTCGGCGGTTTCTATGTGACCTTCTGCGTCATCTTCGCCCTGCTGATTTTGTCTCTGGCGATTTCCACTACCATCCGCCAGCCAGCGCGAGAAGTTTTGCAGAAAGTCCACGCTCACGCTTGATAGCGAGTCATTAATGCCGCAAACCATGCCGCCGGGACGTTATACGGCGGCATCATTAATTGTGAAATACCCTGCTCAATAATGTTCTCGGCCTGACCTCTCAGGAACTCATTTCCCCGTTGTAATCCCGCCAACTGAATCCGTTTCTCGATTAAATAGACACGCGCAAAATGCGGGTCGTAGCGCAAAATCTCACGGGTATTATCAATGATGTCAGCGAGCTTAATGGTTTGCGCTTCACCGCTGGCATTGGCGGTGTGCAGGAAATGGGCACGCTTGCGATGCATGCGGTTGGTGCCGGGGAGTTGTTCCGGGTTGGTGACCATGGCGACAAGCGCTGCGACGTCGGGGCCAAAGTGCTCTTCAATATCAAGTATCGTGGAGCCGGTGTCTTCCACCGTATCGTGTAGCCAGGCCGCTGCGAGCACCTCTTCAACAGGGCAAACTCCCCTGACCAGCTCAACCACGGCGGCTGGATGGACAATATATGGCTCAAGCGTATATTTGCGGCGCTGATCGCAAGCCGCATGTGCCTTTGTTGCATACCGACGGGCGCGTTCTTCCAACGATTGCATGTTTTTCCCTCAGCATTAACAACATTATTTAATATGCTTATAACATCGTTGCGGCGTATTCAGCCGTTCGGCTTCAAGTTGTGTAAACAACGGGCCAGATCACGCTTTTTGCCGATACTTTTGACCTTCCCTATGTTCTACTAATCCGCGCTAAATCGGCTAAGAATCGTCCTGATTCAGACACTATTTTTTATTGCTCAGAATTTTCCAGGTAATGTGGAGTCTGAGTGATGCTTATAACTTTTTCTTTTTGCGCTTTATTTTCGGACACCCTGCATGAACTACGTTAAATCGATGACGCAGCAGAAGCTCAGTTTTCTGTTAGCGGTCTACATCGGCCTGTTTTTAAACCTGTCAGTTTTTTACCATCGTTTTGAGGGATTTGTTCAGAACTTTAATGGTCTGTCAGGTATTTATATGGTGGCGGAAGTGGTGGCTTGCGTACTGGTCACTTTCTTTTTATTCCGCATGTTATCGCTGTTTGGGCGCACCGCCTGGCGCATATTATCGACGCTAGTGGTGCTGTGCTCTGTCGCCGCAAGCTACTACATGACGCTACTCAATGTGGTTATCGGCTACGGGATTATTGCCTCGGTGATGACTACCGATATCGACCTTTCGAAAGAGATTGTCGGCTATCAGTTCGTATTATGGCTCATTCTGATAAGCGCCGTACCGTTGGTACTTATCTGGACTAACGCCGCAAGCGATACGCTTCTTAAGCAGCTCAAAACCCCTGGCCAGCGCTTTAAAAATGTCGCTATTGTGCTGCTCGCCGGGCTAATGGTGTGGGCGCCGCTCAATTTACTGGGCAAACAACAAAAGAATTCAGAAAGGCGCACGACCGTAGATATGCCAAGCTATGGCGGTGTGGTGGCCAACTCCTATTTACCCTCTAACTGGGTTTCAGCATTAGGGTTGTATGCCTGGGCGCAAGCCGATGAGTCCACCGATAATCGCTCTTTGATGAACCCGGTAAAACAGTTCACTTATGTTGCGCCAAAAGAGCTGGATGATACCTACGTGGTGTTTGTGATTGGCGAAACCACTCGCTGGGATCACATGGGGATTTTAGGCTACGGGCGAGATACAACACCGAAACTGGCTAAAGAGAAAAACCTGGTCGCATTCAGAGGCGAATCTTGTGATACCGCCACAAAGCTTTCGCTGCGCTGCATGTTTGTGCGTGAAGGTGGGGCGGAAGACAACCCGCAGCGTACGTTAAAAGAGCAAAACGTTTTTGCTGTGCTCAAACAGTTGGGCTTCTCATCAAACCTTTTTGCGATGCAAAGTGAAGTGTGGTTTTACGGCAACACGATGGCAGATAACTTCTCATATCGTGAGCAAATTGCTGCCGAGCCGCGTAACAGTGGCAAACAAGTCGATGACATGCTGCTGATGGAGGAGATGAAGCTTTCCGTTGATCAGCATCCCAAAGGCAAGCATTTGATTATCCTGCATACCAAAGGCTCGCACTTCTCGTATGTGCAACGTTATCCACGTAGCTATGCGAAGTGGACGCCAGAGTGTGTCAGCATTGCTAACGAGTGCAGCAAAGAGCAGTTGATTAACGCCTACGATAATACGGTGCTGTATACCGACTCCGTGCTCGAGCGTGTTATTGACCAGTTGCGCGACAAGCGGGCAATTATTTTCTATGCCGCTGACCACGGTGAGTCCATTGATGAGCACAAACATCTGCACGGTACGCCGCGTAAAATGGCACCACCAGAGCAGTTCCGTGTGCCGCTGTTAGTTTGGGCGTCTGATAAATACCTGGAAAACCCAGACCGCGCGCGCGAGTTTGCCCACATGCAAGAACAGGCAAAAATGAAAGTGCCGCATCGCCACGTGGAATTGTATGACACCATTATGGGTTGCCTGGGCTATACCTCACCAGACGGCGGTATTAACCAGAATAACAACTGGTGCCATGTGCCAAAGACGGCCGCGAAGTAACCATTTCGCTACAAATGCTGGATTTTAAAACAAACGGACGTGATTTTTACTTTCAGGGATTGACGGCTAAAACGGTGCGCAG
Source organism: Buttiauxella sp. BIGb0471 (assembly GCF_024807715.1). Classification (NCBI taxonomy): domain Bacteria; kingdom Pseudomonadati; phylum Pseudomonadota; class Gammaproteobacteria; order Enterobacterales; family Enterobacteriaceae; genus Buttiauxella; species Buttiauxella sp. BIGb0471. The sequence goes on along the minus strand of NZ_JANUEU010000004.1, from coordinate 344,015 downwards.
TACTATGCGCTCCGCATTCGGCGAGTAGCGCAGCTTGGTAGCGCAACTGGTTTGGGACCAGTGGGTCGGAGGTTCGAATCCTCTCTCGCCGACCAAATTTAGAAAAGGCCAACCTTCGGGTTGGCCTTTTTGCATCTGTAGTTTAAAGAGGATGAGAATCTCCGAAGGAGGTTTGAGCCGAGCGCAGCGAGACAACGTTGCTTTAGCAACGGCCCGAAGGGGAATAATCCTCTCTCGCCGACCAAATTTAGAAAAGGCCAACCTTCGGGTTGGCCTTTTTGCATCTTGAGTTTATGAACTTGTAGGTCGGATAAGCGCCAGCGTCATCCGGCAAATTAGTTGATGTCGAATACCGTAATCTTGCCAAAATATCCGCTTCATCGCGCAACGCCTGCCTTTATATTATTTTGTGACACATTCCATCGTATTTTGTTATGGAAAATAGCGGACTAATACCCCGTTGCTTATGTTTCAGACCAGCATGATTCGCTGTGAGAGACTTAGATCACAAAATGAATCGTTCAGATAATCAGCATATGACAAGAAATTTTTCAAAAATCGCGCAACCGATTACCGCTATCGGTTGCAAATTAAGCAGTGTAATATTCTGGTAACAACCCCGTAGCATAAATTTCCCTGCTGGAAATGGTACGGCAGGCTTTTTTTAAACTTTGTTCGCCAATTCTCACCTCGGTTGTAAATCCCCGTTACCTATATTGACGTTTAACTCATCTATTGACAGATTGTAGGGCGTGAGGGGCAATTTATGGACAGTCCGCACTATCACACAGCTAGTCTGACGAAAGGAATCCCTGGCCTCACTTCCGCCTCCGGGCACACCGAACGGACCGCACACAAATAACAAAGGTCTAACGGAAAAAAAACAACACGACAAATGTCCCTTAACAATTTCCTGAAGCAGCCCATAACGCTGTAACCGGAAAATAAAAGGGAACATCACAATGGAGCAGAAGAATGAGTCTTTCCTTGAAGAAGTCAGGGATGCTGAAATTTGGTCTGAGCCTGGTGGCACTGACCGTAGCAGCAAGCGTTCAGGCAAAAACACTGGTTTATTGCTCAGAAGGTTCCCCAGAAGGTTTTAACCCGCAGCTGTTCACCTCTGGTACCACGTACGATGCCAGCTCAGTGCCAATCTATAACCGTCTTGTCGAATTCAAAACGGGCACCACTGAAATCGTTCCAGGCCTTGCTGAAAAGTGGGAAGTGAGCGAAGACGGTAAAACGTATACCTTCCACCTGCGTCAGGGCGTGAAGTGGCAGGATAATAAAGATTTCAAACCAACACGCGATCTGAATGCTGATGACGTCGTGTTCTCGTTCGATCGTCAGAAAAATGCAAACAACCCGTACCACAAAGTTTCTGGCGGCAGCTACGAATACTTTGAAGGCATGGGCTTGCCTGACCTGATCACCGAAATTAAGAAAGTGGACGATAAAACCGTTCAGTTCGTACTGGCGCGTCCAGAAGCACCATTCCTGGCAGACCTCGCGATGGACTTCGCATCTATTCTGTCCAAAGAATACGCTGACAATATGATGAAAGCCGGTACGCCGGAAAAAACTGACCTGAACCCAATCGGTACCGGTCCGTTCCAGCTGCTGCAATACCAGAAAGACTCCCGCATTCTCTACAAAGCGTTCCCGGGCTACTGGGGCACCAAGCCGCAGATCGACCGCCTGGTCTTCTCCATCACTCCTGATGCATCCGTGCGTTACGCTAAATTGCAGAAAAACGAGTGCCAGGTTATGCCGTATCCAAACCCGGCTGACATCGCTCGCATGAAGCAAGATAAGAACATCAATCTGATGGAACAGGCTGGCCTGAACGTGGGTTACTTGTCCTTCAACACCGAGAAGAAACCGTTTGATGACGTGAAAGTGCGTCAGGCGCTGACTTACGCGGTGAACAAAGAAGCGATCATTAAAGCGGTTTATCAGGGCGCAGGCACTGCGGCTAAAAACCTGATCCCACCAACCATGTGGGGCTACAACGATGACGTGAAGGATTACACCTACGATCCTGAGAAAGCAAAAGCGCTGCTGAAAGAATCCGGCCACGCTGACGGCTTCACCGTTGACCTGTGGGCAATGCCAGTACAACGTCCGTACAACCCGAACGCTCGCCGCATGGCTGAGATGATTCAGGCTGACTGGGCGAAAGTCGGCGTGACCGCCAAAATCGTCACCTACGAGTGGGGCGAGTATCTGAAGCGCGCCAAAGCGGGTGAGCACCAGGCTGTCATGATGGGTTGGACTGGCGACAATGGGGATCCGGACAACTTCTTCGCTACCCTGTTCAGCTGTGCTGCGGCGAAAGACGGTTCTAACTACTCTCGCTGGTGCTACAAGCCGTTTGAAGACCTGATTCAACCTGCGCGCGCGACTGATGATCACAACAAACGTATCGAGCTGTACAAACAAGCTCAGGTCGTGATGCATGACCAGGCTCCGGCGCTGATCGTTGCTCACTCCACGGTATACGAGCCAGTACGCAAAGAAGTGAAAGGTTACGTGGTTGACCCATTGGGCAAACACCACTTCGAGAACGTGTCAGTAGAATAATTTTCTGACTTTAAGCCCGCCCTCATCCCGACCTTCTCCCCCAGGAGAAGGCGTAAAATCCCCTCTCCCTCAGGGAGAGGGCCAGGGTGAGGGCGGTGTCTTTTGATATGTGAGCAATACAGACGAAGAGTCACCAGGCTCTTGGTCACTACAGAGAATACGGGTTATGTTGCAGTTCATCCTCCGACGTCTGGGATTAGTCATCCCCACGTTTATCGGTATTACCCTTCTTACCTTCGCTTTCGTACATATGATTCCCGGTGACCCGGTGATGATTATGGTGGGCGAGCGCGGTATCTCTCCTGAACGTCATGCTCAGTTGTTGGCCGAACTTGGCCTCGACAAGCCATTGTGGCAGCAATACCTCCATTACATTTGGGGTGTGATGCACGGCGACCTGGGCATTTCGTTAAAAAGTCGTCTCCCGGTCTGGGACGAGTTCGTGCCGCGCTTTAAAGCGACCATGGAACTTGGCGTTTGCGCGATGATGTTCGCCGTTGCCGTGGGCATTCCGGTTGGCGTTTTGGCTGCGGTTAAACGCGGTTCTGTGTTCGACCACACTGCGGTAGGCCTCGCGCTGACCGGCTACTCCATGCCTATTTTCTGGTGGGGTATGATGTTAATCATGCTGGTTTCCGTCTACTGGAACCTCACCCCCGTCTCCGGGCGTGTCAGCGACACGGTGTTCCTCGACGACACCTTGCCGCTCACCGGCTTCATGCTGATAGACACCGCGATATGGGGTGAGCCGGGCGACTTCATCGATGCGATGGCGCATATGGTGCTGCCAGCCGTGGTGCTCGGCACGATTCCGCTGGCTGTTATCGTGCGTATGACCCGCTCGTCCATGCTCGAAGTGCTCGGCGAAGATTACATCCGTACCGCTCGCGCTAAAGGGTTGACCCGCATGCGCGTTATCGTGGTTCATGCTCTGCGCAACGCCATGTTGCCTGTCGTCACCGTTATCGGCCTGCAGGTCGGTACGTTGCTGGCGGGTGCGATTCTGACGGAAACTATCTTCTCCTGGCCGGGCCTTGGCCGCTGGTTGATTGATGCATTGCAACGTCGTGACTACCCGGTAGTACAGGGCGGCGTATTGTTGGTCGCGACGATGATTATCCTCGTGAACCTGATCGTCGACTTACTGTACGGCGTGGTGAACCCGCGTATACGCCATAAGAAATAAGGGGCCATCATGACGCAAGTAACTGAAAACAAAATGGTAGCGGCGCCAGTTCCAATGACGCCATTCCAGGAATTCTGGCACTACTTTAAACGTAACAAAGGGGCGGTCGTCGGCCTGGTGTATGTCACCGCCATGATTTTGATCGCTATTTTCGCTAACGTTCTCGCGCCGCACGGCCCGGCAGAACAGTTCCGTGATTCACTGCTGAACCCGCCAGTGTGGCAAGAAGGCGGAAGCTGGCAGTTTATCCTCGGCACTGATGACGTTGGCCGCGACATCATGGCTCGCCTGATGTACGGCGCACGTTTGTCGCTGCTGGTCGGCTGCCTGGTGGTGGTGCTGTCGCTGGTCATGGGCGTGATTCTTGGCCTGGTTGCGGGCTACTTCGGCGGCCTTATCGACAACATCATCATGCGTGTTGTCGATATCATGCTGGCTCTGCCAAGCCTGCTGTTAGCGCTGGTACTGGTGGCCATTTTTGGCCCGTCGATAGTCAACGCTTCGTTGGCGCTTACCTTCGTAGCACTTCCGCACTATGTGCGACTGACGCGCGGTGCGGTGCTGGTGGAAGTGCATCGTGATTATGTGACGGCCTCTCGTGTGGCGGGGGCAAGCCCGATGCGCCAGATGTTCATCAACATTCTGCCAAACTGTCTCGCACCGCTTATCGTGCAGGCTTCTCTTGGCTTCTCTAACGCCATTCTCGATATGGCCGCTCTCGGCTTCCTCGGCATGGGTGCGCAACCGCCAACACCGGAATGGGGCACCATGCTCTCCGATGTGTTGCAGTTCGCCCAAAGTGCCTGGTGGGTGGTCACCTTCCCTGGTGTCGCCATCCTGCTGACGGTGCTGGCATTTAACCTGATGGGTGACGGGCTGCGTGACGCGCTCGATCCTAAACTCAAGCAGTAAAGGGCTACGTAATGGCGTTATTGAATGTAAATAAATTATCGGTGCATTTCGGCGACGAAAAGACACCATTCCGTGCCGTAGACCGCGTGAGTTACAGCGTAAATCAGGGCGAAGTTGTCGGTATTGTGGGTGAATCTGGTTCCGGTAAATCCGTCAGCTCGCTGGCGATTATGGGGTTGATTGATTACCCAGGCCGCGTAATGGCGGAAAAACTGGAATTTAACGGCCAGGATCTGCAAAAGATTTCTGAGAAAGAGCGTCGTAACCTGGTCGGCGCCGAAGTGGCGATGATCTTCCAGGACCCGATGACCAGCCTCAACCCTTGCTACACCGTTGGTTTCCAGATTATGGAAGCCATCAAAGTGCACCAGGGCGGCAACAAAAGTACCCGTCGTCAGCGTGCTGTCGACCTGCTTAACCTGGTGGGCATTCCCGATGCGTCTTCGCGTCTGGACGTTTACCCGCACCAGCTTTCCGGCGGTATGAGCCAGCGCGTGATGATCGCAATGGCGATTGCCTGTCGCCCTAAGCTATTGATTGCCGACGAACCGACTACCGCGTTGGACGTGACCATCCAGGCGCAAATCATTGAGCTGTTACTGGAACTTCAGCAAAAAGAGAACATGGCGCTGATTCTTATCACCCATGACCTCGCGCTGGTGGCTGAAGCGGCGCACAAAATCATCGTGATGTACGCAGGCCAGGTAGTGGAAACGGGGGCTTCGCACGATATCTTCCGTGCGCCACGCCACCCGTACACCCAGGCGCTGCTGCGTGCGCTGCCTGAGTTTGCGCAGGATAAAGCACGCCTGGCTTCACTGCCGGGTGTGGTTCCGGGCAAATACGACCGCCCGAACGGCTGCCTGCTCAATCCACGCTGCCCGTATGCGACCGACAAATGTCGCACGGAAGAACCAGAACTGAACATGGTGGATAACGGGCGTCAGTCCAAATGCCACTATCCACTCGATGATGCCGGGAGGCCAACGCTATGAGTACCGAAAAGGCCACTGCGCAACCTCTGTTGCAGGCCATCGATCTGAAAAAACACTATCCGGTGAAGAAAGGCATTTTCGGTCAGGAACGCCTGGTGAAAGCGCTGGACGGCGTATCGTTTGAACTCGAACGTGGCAAAACGCTGGCGGTAGTGGGTGAATCTGGCTGTGGTAAATCCACGCTGGGCCGCCTGCTGACGATGATTGAAATCCCGACCGGCGGTGAGCTTTACTATCAGGGCCAGGATCTGCTCAAGCCTGACGAAACCGCCGAAAAGCTGCGTCGCCAGAAAATCCAGATCGTGTTCCAGAACCCGTACGGCTCTCTGAATCCGCGTAAAAAAGTGGGGCAAATTCTTGAAGAGCCGCTGCAAATCAACACCAGCCTGAGCAAAGCCGAGCGCCGTGAAAAAGCGCTGGCGATGATGGCGAAAGTTGGCCTGAAAACCGAGCATTACGATCGCTACCCGCATATGTTCTCCGGCGGCCAGCGCCAGCGTATTGCTATCGCCCGTGGCTTGATGCTCGACCCGGACGTGGTGATCGCCGATGAACCGGTATCCGCACTCGACGTTTCCGTGCGTGCGCAGGTTCTGAACCTGATGATGGATTTGCAGCAGGAAATGGGGCTGTCGTATGTGTTTATCTCCCACGACCTGTCCGTGGTGGAACACATCGCCGACGAAGTGATGGTGATGTATCTGGGGCGCTGTGTAGAGAAAGGGACGAAAGATCAGATCTTCTCAAACCCGCGTCACCCGTACACGCAGGCGCTGTTATCTGCCACACCACGCCTGAATCCAGACGATCGCCGCGAGCGCATCAAACTCACCGGCGAGCTGCCAAGCCCGCTGAACCCACCTCCGGGTTGCGCGTTCAACGCCCGCTGCCGCCGTCGCTTTGGGCCGTGCACGCAGTTGCAACCGCAGCTTAAAGAGTACGGTGGCCAACTGGTGGCGTGTTTCGCTGTTGATCAGGATGAGAACGGGGAAATTCGGTAGCGTTTTGTTTCAGGCCTTCTTTTGTCATAGGAAGGCCTGAGACAATAAAATACGCTTCGGTTGATAATGCTATTTCATTTGGAATGAATAACTATTTAATTTATTGCCCGTATCTTGAATCGTATCCCATTGTGCAATATGCTCTTTTTTCACCGGAACACAACTTCTCGCTACAGTTTTTAGATGTTGCAATGAAAGATCATTATCTCCAAAAATTTTGTCAAAATTCTTTTTCAAAAATTTATTTTTAGTTTCGACAACAAATTCGGGGCACAGCAAAACAGATTCACCTAAGGAGAAAAGACTAGTCCCTTTCAAATAAAATCTTTCGGCGTCATCTCCTTCTATATGTGTCCATACGGGGGATGGGAACATAGAAGGAGAATAATATGGTTTAGCTATTACATATATATGTTGCGTTTCATCTATAATCCCTATGTTTTTAAATGCTCCGAAGCAAATAAGACTTACTAAATTTGGCATTAAGAATAAAACAAAGATGAAAATAGTTGTAGAAGTGATTAACATAGCTCTGAGTTTTTTAAATATAGATGTTCCTGCCATTGATGAAGAATAAAGAAATACAGCAGGCATCAGTGACAGTATAGATATTAAAGCAGACAATACAAGTGCATATAATACCCCGCGAGTTGTATACGCGCTTCCAAACTTAAATATAAGAGATAAAGGGAAAACTACTGTTGCTCCGGAAAATGCAACCATAAATATGGTTGCGACCCTCTCTTTACAGAAGTACTGGCGCTTTACCCAGTTGTTTTTTGAGTAAAAATAATGAGGTTTATTTTTTTTAGTCGAGATTAAATGGGTAAGGGTAAATGAAATTATACATAAAGAAGTAAATAGAATTATGAATGTGTAATCTTTAATTAATATCGGTATGTAATCTAACCATGAAATAACAGATAGAAAAATTAGTGTTGAAAGTGAGGAGGCGATAGCTATTAATGGTATTCTTTTTACGTTTAATACTTTGTTAAAGCTAGATGTTTGGAAAGAAAAGTATAATTGACATAGTAGCATGCTTGGTATGAATGTAATTATTGAGAATGAAATGGATAACAATATGAAGGAAATAAGAGATGCAAATAAATAATATTTATTTTGCAGTGATGTGGTAAATAAACTGAGCCTGCCTAACTCATTTAGATAAAACCAAATGACATAACAACTAGTAAAAAAATATATTGGGGTAAAACTCAAAACTGCTTTCACCAAAGGAAAACTATTTTTTTCAGGTGCGGTAATAAAATTACTTTCCATGTAAAAACCTCGTGTCAAAATTCAATTTAATATCATTGTTTTTGAGATAAACGCTCCAACTCTTGTCGCCCAAGTGTTTTCAACCAATTTCCCAAACTCATTCCAGCCTCTTTCGCTGCAATTTCAAATTGAGATTTCAGCTCTGGTGTGATGCGGATCTGAAATGTTGGAGATTTACCGAATTTGGACTGAATTGAGTCTTTTTTTATCGTTGACATGTACGTACCTCCAAGCATAATAAGAGCTATTCAGGTACGTACCATTATATAGGGAAACCTGAAAAGATCGCCCCCGCCAGGTATTGGCGTACCAGACGAGGGCTAACCACAAACGTTAACTGTTAAGGAGTAACGCTATGGCTAACGCCGATAGTAACACATTCGCTCGCCCTGAAATCGAGCCTGCAATCACCACATTGTTAAAAACGCCGCTGGGTGCAACCCACGATCTCTTCCAGTTGCTCAATCAATGCCAGCGATATGTTGATGGGTTGATAGAAAACGATAATCACGTTGAATGCATGGCGCTATGTGGGCGGTTACTGGCTGGATTAAACGTCCTGAAATTCACTTTAAAATCCCCATTGCCGGAATACTTCATCGAAAGTCTGACAACAGACATGACAAAACCAGACGACTACCGGTGCCCACTTTCCACCGATTCAGAAACCTTATGCGAATACTGCGCGTCACTCACCATGCTGCTTTTGAATCAGCAGGAATCGCCGGAGCAGGTGGAAAAGATTACCGGAATGCTGTTTGAGATGGTCAATGTGTTGGCGGAAGATTTAAAAGCACCGCGCTTTATGCGAACTGAATCCGGATTGGTGATGATCGGCGGCGAGGCAGTGCCGGGTATTCACTAGATTTTCATTGCATGGATAAGCTTTGTGCAATCCATCCGTAAAATCTCATCCGTTACAACCCAAATCATGTTAATTCATATTTGGGTGATTTTTTAATGCTTTCATACATTTTATCGATGGCACGTTACGCAACAAATCTGCTCAATTTCAGTGGTTTATTATCCATTCCGCACTGCTTCCAAAAAGGATTTTTTATGGGATGGGATAAACACGCTGCTGCAACTTACGCACGCCAACATGCTGGCAGTTCTTCGCATAGTCGTTGCGCTGAGTTTACGCGTATAGCAATCAATGCAGGTGGTGGGGGAATTAGTAATACTCGGCATGCAAAAGACTATGGCTCAGTTTTAGAGGCTGCCGGATTTCACCATTGGCCAGGGCGAAAACCTAAGAGAAGGGGATGTAGTAATTATACAACCCTATACTGGAGGTAATCCTAGTGGGCATATGGCAATTTTTGATGGTACTAACTGGTATTCCGACTTCCGGCAGCGTGATATGTGGGCCGGGCCGGGTTATCGTTCAGCTCGCCCTGCTCATAAAATTTACAGGAAAAACTAATGCGCGCTCTTTTGCTGATTTTTTGCATGACTTTGGCGAGTTGCACTGCTCATATTGAATCGCCTGAAAATCGAGTGGAGCAATTCTACCTTTTCTATCTGAATGCCTTTGTCAGTAATAATCACCAGGACGATCTTGATTCAGCCCAGATGCGTGATTTTGTGGCAAATGACACGCGACTCAGACTAAAAGAAGTTATGTCTATCTATGAGCAGGAGATCATTGGCGCAGACTATTTCACATACGCCCAGGATTATGCGCCGGAGTGGATGGCTGGTCTAAAAATTGGTAAGTCCCAGGACTATATGGGGGGGGAGGCTCTTGAAGTGCGGCTGGGTTGCGAGGGTGGGAAAAGTTATCCACTGAAAGTGTATCTGCGGCTCGAAGAGGGTAAATGGAAGATTTACCGCGTAAGGGCTGGGGATGGGTATGAACAAGATATTTTCGACGATAAAGCAATCGCTGCAGCCAGGGCTTATGCTGCAACGATAAACGACTAAAAAAATAGTCGTAGGATGAATAATCCCGCCGCCGCTTTGGGCCGTGCACGCAGTTGCAACCGCAGCTCAAAGAGTATGGTGGCCAGCTGGTGGCGTGTTTTGCTGTTGATCAGGATGAGAACGGGGAAATTCGGTAATTCAGAACGCCCTCACCCTAACCCTCTCCCCCGGGAGAGGGGATAAAACTGTTTTCTCCTTCTCCTGGGGGAGAAGGTTGGGATGAGGGCGACCAATGCTTAACCCTTCGGCTCGATCCCTTTCTTCTTAAAAGCACCGCGCTTCGTGCGAATCGAATCCGGACTGGTGATGATCGGCGGCGAGGCAGTGCCTGGCATCCACTAAGTTTTCGTAGGGCGGATAAGCTTGCGTCATCCGCCTTCACCACACTCCCATGCTTCATTTTTGTATCCCCAGCCTCGCTGATGTAGATTACAAGCCGAGAGACACGAAGGAGCACCCCTTGAACACACAAAATTCCACTCCGCTTGGGTTTAGCTGGGATTCCAGCGTATTACCGCAGGTTAATCCGGGTACTATACGTCGGGCATTGGCTATTTATCTGCAACAGTTAACCTCATTCGTGTGGGACGCTGCAAAGCTGGAAAATAACCCGTTCACGTTTGTTGAAGTGCAAACACTTCTGGACGGTGTCACCGTCGGAGGACATAAGTTATCCGATGCCGAGCAGGTCACGAATCTTGCCGACAGCAGTAAAAAGTTGGTGGAATTAGTTAAGGCAGAACGCTTCGACCTGGATAAGCCAACAATCACTCTTTTGCATAGCATCGTTGCTCGTAATGAAGCACTTGAATGGGGAGTGTTTCGCGGCGAAGGCGAAGAGACGAGTTATTCTCCTTACGTTGCTTTAGGTGAGCAAGGCGAGCACCGCCCATTGCCGACGTTAACGGGTGCTCCTGAATTAAACCGTGTCTATTCTGAAGGTGTGGAATTTATAAAGACATTGCCGCCATTTGAAGGAGCATTAACGATGTTTCTTTTCGGTGCATTACAGCAGTTCTTTTTTGACGGTAACAAACGCACCAGTCGCCATATGATGAACGGCTGGTTAATGAAGCATGGATATGATCCGATAAGCGTTCCAGCCGCGAGAGCTCAAGAGTTTAACGACAAAATGGTGAGCTTCTATGTCAGTAAAGACGCGACGGAAATGTTGGTATTCCTCAATAGTTGTCGTCGTACCTGATCGTTTTAAATTTAGTCGCGACCTGGGTGTTTGGCGGTCGCGACATTAGGAATAAAACTCTTCTTTGCACCCCAATATATTCACCACCTAAATACCAAAACAACTTTTTACTTTTCCAGGTGCTATTTGCCACACAAACCCCATGGAAATATAAACCTCAAATTTAATGTTAATTTTATCCGCGAAATATTCAACTTGGCCAAATTCTATTTATGTGTGTGAAATCACAAACAAAAGCTGCTACCTTTTGATGGTTAGTATTAAATAGCGCTTAATTACAAATCTAATCATCTTCATGCTTAGATGGGTATTGATAAGAAAAAAAGATGGAGAAAAGGCCGCTGCTGCCTATATATTGGCTTGAAATGCCGTTGTTTTATCTGCAAAAACAATAATAAAAATAGTGATGATAACCCACCGCAATTAATAATGATTTATGAAGTCAATAACACTAATTAATGACTGGAAAGGCCTTCCTAAGAGTATTGGTATAAACTTTGAATCAATTCACATCTCTAAAACGCATGTCCTATAAATCATGAGTGTCGCAATGAAAAATTATGATGATTTACAGCGATTCAAGGATAAGACCCGCACAGGCGCTATCGAATTCAAGGATATGTCGGCGCAAAACAAACACTCAGATACCAGTAATTGGGCCATCATCAAGCAGTTAATGAATACTGGAGATGACGACTCCGTGTTGTCTCATGCCGGAAGCATTGCGGTGCCAGCACCCCAGGCTGTGAAGGCGGATGAGTTTGATGCCAGCCATTTCAGGCCGTTAGCCGCTCAACCCATCTCGAGTACGGCGGCGCAAGGGTCTATTCTGGATAGCCTGCAAAGTGCACTGCCCGAAACTAAAACTGCGGCTTTTCAACCTGGGCAAACGCAGCACACCACCGCAACTCTGTTTGAACAACTGGCACCGGTCGCCACCGCGCCAGAAGCGGCTGTCGAGCCGATTCCGCACCCTATTCCAGAACCCGTAAAAGACACCGTGAAACCTGCTGTGGTATCAGCACCGCAGGCCTCTGCACCGGTAACAACCGAACCCGTGCGTTTTGACAAACTGTTCGCCGCCAAAGGGAATACGGCGCGGAGTCATCCCGCCAAAGACTTACCGCTGCAACCGTTGCTGGAGATGATTGCGTCATGCCGCTAGTGTGTGTTTGCTCGCCAAAAGGCGGAGTAGGGAAAACCACGGTTACTGCCAATCTGGCGTATGCGCTCGCGCGTGCGGGTAGCAAGGTTTTAGCCATTGATTTTGATGTGCAAAATGCGCTGCGCCTGCACTTTGGCGTGCCGTTGTCTGATGGACGGGGTTATGTCACAAAAGCGATTGAATCGGCAGACTGGAGCCAGTCAGTTTTAACCGCTGGCAGCAATATGTTTGTGTTGCCGTATGGCGATGTCACGGAAGATCAGCGTCTTGAGTTTGAGCATCTTCTGGCAACCGACAGCCACTTCCTGATGCGCGGATTAAGCACATTGCTTAACTATCCCGGCTTGGTGATTATCGCCGATTTCCCACCTGGGCCGAACCCGGCGCTGAAGGCCGTATCGCGCCTGGCTGATTTGCATCTTGTGACGATGCTGGCGGACACCGCTTCGCTTTCGCTGTTGCCACATATTGAAAACCATCGTTTGATTGGCGAGCCGTTAAATAATAAAGCGGGATATTATTTTGTTCTCAACCAGAGCGATAACCGCCGTCATATAAGCCGCGACGTCACCGCATTTATGCAGCAGCATCTTGGCGATCGTCTGCTTGGTGTTATTAACCGTGACGAAAGTGTGGCTGAAGCAAATGCTTCTCAGCAATCAATATTCGATTTCAGCCCTGCTTCTGCTGCGGCTTTTGATATTGAACTGATCAGTAAACGAGTTGCAGCTATTCTCGGCATAAAAATTGGTGATGGTGCGGTTCACACCGCCTTGAGAACGTCAAATTTCTGACATTTATCCAGGATGTCCTATGAAAAAGGTCCTGTTTTATTTACTGCTATTGGTGTTAGCGCCAATAGCAGTCCTGATCATCATTACGCCTATGGACAGCCAGAAGCAGTATATCTTTGGCTTTATTAGCCTTGCGATTCTGTTTTTATTAGGCTTCAGCAAAAAGCACAGCGTCTCGATAATCATGATGCTGGTCTCGGTTTTGATGTCGACGCGTTATATTTATTTCCGTGCGACACAAACCCTGCACTTTAATTCTGAAATAGAAGCCATTCTTGGCGTAGGGTTATTTTTAGCTGAACTTTATATCTGGGTCGTTTTATTACTGAGTTATCTGCAAACCGCTTTCCCATTAAAACGGGGAATTGTGCCGCTGCCGGATGATACTTCGACCTGGCCGACGGTGGATGTTTACGTCCCCAGTTATAACGAAAGCCTCGAAGTGGTGCGCGATACCGTGCTGGCTGCGCAATGTATCGACTACCCGCGCGACAAGATTAAAATCTACCTGCTCGATGATGGTAAACGGCGTGAATTTGCGGTGTTTGCCGCAGATGCGGGCGTGGGTTACATCACGCGTAACGATAACTCGCATGCTAAAGCCGGGAACCTCAACCACGCCATGAAACTCACCAAAGGTGAGCTGATCTGCGTGTTTGACTGCGACCACGTCGCCACGCGTATTTTCCTGCAGGCAACCGTCGGTGCGTTCCTGCAAGACCCGAAACTGGCGCTGTTGCAGACTCCGCACTATTTCTACTCGCCCGATCCGTTCGAGCGTAACTTATCCGGCGGGAAAAACATTCCCAACGAAGGCGCGCTGTTCTATGGCCCGATTCAGCAGGGTAATGACAACTGGAACGCGACATTCTTCTGTGGTTCCTGCGCAGTGATTCGCCGTAGCGCTCTCGAAGAAATCGGTGGTTTTGCGGTAGAAACCGTTACCGAAGATGCGCATACCGCGTTGAAAATGCAGCGCCTTGGCTGGAAATCCGCATTCCTGGATATCCCACTGGCGGCGGGCCTGGCGACTGAGCGCCTGGTGCTGCACGTGATTCAGCGAACCCGCTGGGCGCGCGGCATGACGCAAATATTCCGCCTCGATAACCCGTTATTTGGCCGTGGCCTGAAATGGCAGCAGCGTCTGTGTTATCTCAACGCGATGCTCTATTTCCAGTTCGCCTTGCCGCGCGTGGCGTTTGTGACTGCACCGCTGGCGTATTTGCTGTTTAACCTGAACATCATCCACTCCTCGGCGAGTCTGATTTTTGCTTACGCGCTTCCGCATCTGATATTGAGCATTTACCTCAACTCACGCATGAACGGGCGCTATCGCTACAGTTTCTGGGGTGAGATTTACGACATGGTGATGGCTTTCCACCTGGTTCTGCCGACGGCCGTCACGATGCTGTTCCCGAAACGCGGCAAATTCAACGTGACCGATAAAGGCGCGCTATTGAACGTCGGATACTTCGATTTCAGCGTCGTGCGCCCGCATATGATTGTTGCGGTCTTACTGGCCGTCGCGGTGATCGCTGGGATCGTGCGTGCCTGTGCGCATGACTATTTCGGCGTGGATCCTAACGTTATCGCGCTCAACGTCGGCTGGGGTTTATACAGCCTGGTGTTCCTGCTGGCGGCGATTGCCGTCGCTCGTGAAACGCGTCAGACCCGTAAAACCATTCGTATTGATGTCGATATCCCGGTGGTGATCCACTACGCCAGCGGGATTTCATCGCGCAGTAATACGCTCGATTTGTCGATGGGCGGCTGCCGAATTGCGGTGCCGGACGATCGCCATCTCACCGATGAAATTGAAGAAATTGAGCTGCAACTGAAGTCCGGCTCCATCAGTATTCCGGTGCAAGTGATTGCCAACGACGAACAGGCGATTCGCCTGCAATTTGAAGAGATCCCACTCGACCGTCGCCGTGAACTGGTGCGCGTGGTTCTGGCGCGTGCTGATGCCTGGATTCACCCACCGAAGCCGCAGGATAACCCGTTCCGTTCCCTGCTTATCATCATCCGTTGTGTGTTTGACTTGTTCTGGCTGACCTGGAAATCACGTCGCGAAAACCGCCGTCTGCGCCAGGAAGAAGCGAAGCGTATGGAAAGTGCCAGTGAGGACAACGTGACATGAAACGGATGACCGTTAAAGTTTGCCAGTTATTGCTCGCGTTAAGTGTTTTAAGCTCGCCCGTTATGGCAGAAGACACCGCGACGGTAGAGTCACAAATTCCGCTGGATTTACCGGCACCGGACGCCACATCTACTACGCCAGAAGCGACACCCGATTCTGTACCTGTGCCCCAAACGCCACCGATGCCAGATTCGGTTCATGTGGCGGAGCCGACTCCGGCACCGTCGTCGCCATCGGTCTTCACGCCGGGCAACGTCAGCAGTATTACCGTGGCGCAAATGGGCCAGCCGCGCGGCATCATGCTCAGTGGCGGCCAGTTGCAGGCGGGGATCGACTTTACGTTGCCCGCAGATCAGGTCATCACCAACGCGCAACTGCTGCTGAATCTGAAAGTGTCTCCGGCGATGGCGGCACGCAACACCACATTGCAGCTGATGATGAACGGTCAGCCATTGGGGACGGTGCCGCTAGGTTCTGCGGACAGCGATGTCTCGAATTACCAGCTGGACATTCCGGCGGCGATGGTGGTGTCGAGCAACAACATCAGCTTTAAAATCAACGATGGCGATGCGTTACTGTGCCTGCGTGACCTGTCTGATAAATACCAGGTCACGATCATGCCGACCACGCGTCTGGATCTCGAAGGCCAGCAGTTGAATATCGGTGCTGATCTCAGCCATTTCCCGCGCCCTTTCTTTGACTCAATGCAGATGACTCCGGCTTCTGTGGCGTTTGCCTTCCCGGCTAAAACGCTGCCTGAGCAGGTGAGTGCTGCGGCCCTGGTGGCGTCCTGGTTGGGGATCGAAGCGGATTACCGTGGGATTTCCTTTAGCGCGCTGCACGACAAACTGCCCGAGAAAAACGGCATTTTGTTTGGTAAACCGGGCGACCAGATTGGCGGCCTGACGCTACCAGCCACGCAAAAACCGATGCTGCAAATCATCGATAACCCCGGCAACCCGGTTTATAAACTGCTGTTGGTGGTGGGGAATTCAGATCAGCAACTGCGCGCGGCGGCGTGGCGTTTAACTCACGGTAAATTTGACGGGCAAACCGCCAGCACCGCCGTTGAAAACCAGGTGATTCCGGTGAGCAAAGCGTATGACGCGCCGCGCTGGATTTCTACCGAACGCCCGGTGCGTTTAACTGAACTGATGCGCAAAGACCAAAGCCTGACCGCAACGGGGATCTGGCACGAGCCATTAAGCGTTGCCTTCCGCGCCGCGCCGGATTTGTTCTTGTGGGATGGCGACACGATCCCGATGAAAATCGGTTATCGCTTCCCAACGGAAAACTGGATAGACGAGGAGCGCTCATACCTTTCCATGACCTTCAACGGCACGTTCCTCAACAACCTGCCGGTGAACAAGCAGGGGGCGCTGGAAACGTTGTGGCGCAAAGTGGGCGGCGATGCACGTCAGGAAAATTACAACCTCGCGCTGCAACCGTATCTGATTTACGGCGACAACCAATTGTCGCTGTACTTCAACATCCAGACCAAAGAAACCGCGCCGTGTAGCGTGCTGCTTAATAACAACATTAAGAGCCGTATCGACGATGATTCCTGGATTGATTTGAGCAAAACGCGCCACTTCTCGCTGCTGCCAAACCTCTCCTATTTCGTTGGTGCTTCGTTCCCGTTCTCCCGCTTTGCGGATTACTCGCATACCGTTCTGCTGCTGCCTGAAAACCCAGGTGAGACTGAAATCAGCACCCTGCTGAATATGGCGGCACGTTCGGGTAATGCGACCGGGACATCGCTTAACAACAACGCGGTGATGTTCGGCCTGCCGACCGGTGGCGCGAACTTGCAACGCCTTGAAGAAAGCCATGTGCTGGCGGTTTCGACCATCAATCAGAATGCGTTCAACCGCACGTTACTGGCGCAGTCGCCATTTACCAGCAATGAGCATTCGTTCGGCGTTCGTGAACGTTCAATTTGGCAAAAAATTCAAAGCTGGATAGAAGGCGACTGGGGTTCGACGGGTATCGCCGCTGACCGTTATTTCTCATCTAACGAAGCGTGGCGCGGGTTTGTGAGTTTCCGCTCGCAGTGGAACCCCGATCGCGTAGTGGTGATGGCGATTGGCAGTACCGACGAACAACTCTCACGGCTTCAGACGGATCTCAGCTCGGCCCGAATCAACGCCAGCATTCGTGGCGATGCGGCGATCATTACCGATGAAAACGGGGTTCGCAGCTTCCGTGTCGGCCAGCAGTTCCCGAGCGGCCAAATGCCGTGGTACATGATGGTGGTCTGGTACGCTAACCAGCACTCCGCCTTCCTGGCCATTTTAGGTTTGTTGTTCGCCACGGTAATCGGCCTGAGCTTGTATGCCTTACTGAAAAAACGCGCACAAAAACGTCTTAATCCACAGGATGATGGTAAGTAAAGGTGGTGCTCAATGACTTATAAAAATCAAACTGCCCGGCACCTGTTAACTCTGTGCTTCTTTGGCGGCCTGACGTTTAGTGCGACGGCTGCGGAAAACAATCCGGCGTTAAAAGCGTTGTTTGACCAGGCTAACTACTGGCATGAAAAGTCACACGACGAGCTGGCGAAAGAAGCGCTGCAAAAGGTGTTGATGGTTGACGCCAACAACACCCAGGCGATGTACCTGATGGCGCTATGGGCGCAACAGGCCGGGGATATCAAAGGTGCCACACAGTGGCGCGAACGCCTTGCGTCTGTTTCACCGCAGGACAACAATTTGCAGGCGTTAGATAACGCGAAACAAATTCAGCAAATCCCTCGCGGGCAGTTGGATTTGGCTCGCCAGCAAGCACGCAGCGGCAACGTTCCCGCAGCCCTTGCGACCTGGCGTAATTTGTTTAACGGTGACCAACCGCCGCCAAGCCTTGCGCCGGAATATTACCTGACGATGGCGGGCGATAAATCGCTCTATCCGCAGGCGGTGGCAGGTCTACGCCAGTTCACCGCCCAAAACCCGCAGGATAATGGTGGGCGCATCGCGCTGGGTAAAGTGCTGACTTACCAGGAAGGGACGCGCCGTGAGGGCATGGACATCCTGCAAAATATGGCCAGTGGCAGCCAGGATGCGGATAAAGCGCTGCGCCAGGCGTTGTTGTGGCTTGGCCCAACGGCGAGCGACGAGCCGTATTATCAAACCTTCCTGCAACGCCACCCGAAAGATACGGCGGTGCAAGATCACTACCGTAAAAACATCGGCGGTGCGGCCAAAGGCGAAGGCTTTACCGCGCTTAATAGCGGGAATACCGATGCGGCGAAAAGCCAGTTCGAACAAGTGCTGCAATCCAACCCGCAAGACGCCGACGCGCTGGCGGGCATGGGTTATATCGCGCAACGTAAAGGCGATTACACCGCTGCCGCAGAATATTTAAATCGTGCGGCGAACCTCGGCGGTGAACAGTCCGGCGAGCGCAAACAGCAAGCCGATGACGCCGAGTTTTACGGGCAACTGGCGAGCGCACAGGCCGCGTTTAAACAAGGCAACATCAGCCAGGCGCTGGCACTCAGCGCGCCGCTGGCGCAACAAAGCGGTGAGCGCGGGACATCAGCGAAATTATTCCGCGCCGATGTTCAACGCCACAATAAAGATTACGCCGCTGCCGAGCAGACGCTGCGCAGTGTGCTGACCGATCAGCCCAATAACGGCCCGGCTCGTGAAAACCTCTATTACGTGTTGCGCGAGCAGAATAAAACCGCCGAAGCGCAGGCGATGTTACAAACGTTGCCTGCCAGTTTGCAGGCAAAATTGCAGCCGCGAGTTTCTGGCGGCAACCCAGCCGATCCGGTGCGTCGTCAGGCGCAACAGGCCGTCGCAAATGGCAATCCGCAACAGGCTATCGCGATTTTGCAGCAGGGCGTTTCGCGTTATCCATCTGACCCGTGGCTGCGCCTCGACTTAGCGCGTCAGCTACAGAAACAGGGGAATAGTGCGGAGGCGAGCAATGTGATGTCGCCGTCGTTCCGCCCAAATGCCAGCAATACCGAACTGTATGCCGGTGCGCTGTTTGCCAGCGAAAACAACGCCTGGCAGCAAGCGCAGACGCTGCTTTCGCGTATTCCGGCCTCCAGCCAGAACAGTGATATGCGCTCGCTTGCGTCACGCGTGAACTACAACCTGCAAATGTCGGTCGCCGAACGCTACCTGGCGCAGGGCGATACGGTTGCGGCGGCGAATACCTTAAAAGCGTTGGCGACGCGGCCACCACAAAGCCCTGCTGATGCCGGTAAACTGGCAAAAATGCTGGCGCAATCTGGCGATGTCACCACCGCCGTGGCGATTGTGCGCGGCAATATGGGTCGTGGCGTGCAGGGCAATGCCGGTGATTACGGCGACCAGATTGCGGTGCTAAACCAGGCGGGCCTCGGGCGTGAAGCGCAGGCGTTTCTGGCCAGCCCGGAATTGCAGTCGCGCAGCACGCCGACGCAACTGGCGAGTATTCGCAACGGTTATGTCATCAACGAAGCCGATCAGCTACGCACGCAGGGTAACTATGCGGCGGCGTACGACAAACTGATTCGTGCGATGCAAAACGATCCGCAAAACACCGACCTGATGTTTGCCATGGCGCGTTTGTATCAGTCCGGCAAAATGAACAAAGAAGCGGGTCTGGTTTACGACTATTTGATGACGCGCGACACGCCGCAACAAGATGCGCGTACGGGAGCAATTGACGTCGCGCTGGCGAATAAAGATGTCGATAAAGCGAAGCAGTTGGCTGCGGGTTTACGTCACGACGAATCCCCGGATCGCCTGCTGCTGCTGGCACGCGTGGCGGAAGCCGATGGCAATCACCAACAGGCGATGAGCTATTTACGCACCGCCCGTGGCAAATTGGTGGGCCTGCAAGGGGTTGAAAGCGGCACGGCGCCAACGCTGGGTGGCCTGGCGCTGGCAGATAATCCGTTCACCCCGAAAACGTCCGTTGCTCCGCAAGCTACCGCATCCAACTCGCTGTATGGCGAAGCGATGCCGTGGCAGGTCGCACAGCTGGCGCGTAATCCGCAAACCGCGCCTGTGGGCACGACGCGTACCGACTTGCCGGTTGAAACGGCACAGGCGGGCACGTTGCGCCAGGTTGATAACATGATGGAACAGCTCACCGAGAAAACTTCTACCTGGGCGCGTGGAGCGGTGTCGGTGCGTGGGCGTGATGGCGAAAGTGGCCTGAGTAAACTCACTGAAATTAAAGCGCCGTTACAGTGGTCAACCGTGCCGTTTGGCGACTCGCGATTAGATTTGAACGTGACACCCATCAGCCTGAACGCCGGGAGTTCGTCAAATGAGTCCAGCCGCCGCTTTGGTACGGGTGCTCTGATTCAGGGGCAAGTGGGCGAGGAGTTGTATAACGCTTCCACCACCACACCGCCAGAGCTGCCAAATATCGACAAGATAATCGTGCCGTCGCAGGGTTCGCAAAGTGCGGCGGGTGTCGAAGTGGGCATGGCGTTAACTGGCGAGCAGTACAAGCTGGATGTCGGTTCCACGCCGCTGAGTCAGGATTTGAATACCGTGGTCGGTGGGGTGCAATGGTCGCCACAATTAACGGATTACCTAAAATTAGTGCTGACCGGTGAGCGCCGGGCTGTTGTCGATAGCCTGCTTTCTTATGTGGGTGTCGAAGACAAATACAGCGGCAAAAAATGGGGCCAGGTCACCAAAAACGGCGGTAGCGCGCAGTTGAGCTACGACGATGGTGACGCCGGTTTTTATGCCGGTGTTGGCCTGTATAACTACCGTGGCGAAAACGTCCCGAGCAACGACAACTTCACGGGTAACGCAGGCGTTTATATTCGCCCGTACCATGCTGACGATCGCGAGCTGAAAACCGGTATCAGCATGACTTACATGGATTACTCGAAAAACCTCAGCTACTTCAGCTACGGGCAAGGCGGCTATTTCAGCCCGCAGGATTACATCAGCGTCTCCTTCCCGGTGGATTATTCGCAGAAGTTTGATAACTGGACGATGTCTGTCGGCGCGTCGCTGGGCTACCAGTCGTATAGCCAGGACGAAAGCCCGTACTTCCCGACCGATTCAGCAATGCAGTCGCAGCTGGAAAACTACGTGGCAAACGGCTTTGCTAAAGAGGCGTGGTACAGCGGCAGCAGCGAAAACGGCATGGGCTACAACCTTCGCGCTGCAGCCGATTACAAAGTGAATAAAGACATGACGATTGGTGGCCAGGTTGGATATGACACCTTTGGTGATTACAACGAAAGTACCGCGCAACTCTACTTCCGTTACCTGCTGGGGAATAATTAAGCATGAATGACGCGCAACTTTTGAAATACTTTCAGAGTCAGCAAACGCAACCGGGCTGGTTCTCTCTGCTCCACATCATGATTGAAAGCATGGTGGCAAATGCGGGTGAAGGGGAAAGCCGCCAGTTTCTGGTGCAAATGGGCGACACTTTAGCGGGGCGTTTCCCATTACCTGTCGCAAGAACTGTGGGCGAACTCGAAACACAGATAAATGGCAGACTCGCCATTTTCAACTGGGGCTATATTGATATTGAGGCCAGCGAAACGGCGATGTTTATTCGCCATATGGCTTTACCTGTCCCTGGCGAAGAAACGCAGCAGGCTTCCTGGAACAACGCTTTTAGCGCGGTTCTGGAAGGCGTGTACGCCCGCTGGATTCGCGATCAGGGCGGTAAACCGCATGTATCGCTGTGGCGCGAGTCTTCACCGTCGACAACAGTGGTACACTTCAGATATCAAATTAGTCGATGAGGTGCTTCGATGTGGCAGCGATACAAAACGCTGATAGTGGCAATATTCGCTTTGATCTTCAGCCATCACGCGTTGGCTGATGGGGCATGGGATAGCTATAAATCGCGATTTTTAATGCCGGATGGTCGCATCGTCGATACCGGTAATAAAAGCGTCAGTCACACCGAAGGCCAGGGTTTCGCCATGATGATGGCGGTGCTAAACGATGACCGTGACAGTTTCGATAAGATATGGGGCTGGACGCGTACGACCCTGAAAAACCCGGAAAATGGTTTGTTCTACTGGCGCTATAACCCCGTTGAAGCACAACCCATCACCGATAAAAATAACGCCACCGATGGCGATACGTTTATTGCATGGGCGCTGCTAAAAGCCGGGGAAAAGTGGAGCGACAAAGATTATCTCAATGAATCTGATGCCATCACCAAGGCGTTGGTTGCCCATAATGTGATTCGTTTTGCGGGCTACCAGGTGATGCTGCCCGGAGCTAAGGGTTTTAATCTCAACAGTTACGTAAACCTCAACCCTTCCTATTTCATCTTCCCGGCGTGGCAGGATTTTGCTAATCGTAGCCATTTAATGGTGTGGCGAGATTTGATCAACGACGGGCAGAAGCTGCTCGGGAAAATGCAGTTTGGCAATCCGCAGCTTCCCTCTGACTGGGTTTCTTTATATTCCGATGGGCGAACCGTCCCGGCAAAACAGTGGCCAGCTCGTTTTAGCTACGACGCGATTCGCGTCCCGCTTTATGTGTACTGGTTTAACCACAATAGCCCGCAGTTACAGGTTTATAAAGCCTGGTGGGGGCGTTTCGCGCGTGATAAAACACCAGCCTGGGTGAATGTCACCACCGGTGATCCGGCGCCTTATATGATGGACGGTGGCTTGCTGGCGGTACGCGATTTAGTGCTGCAACCCGCAAGTGCCGCGCAACCGCAAATCACCGCGCAAGAGGATTATTATTCTGCGAGTTTGAAGATGCTGGTGGGGTTGTCGACGAAGTGAGTTGATGGTGCGGGACGCCCTCACCCTGGCCCTCACCCTGGCCCTCTCCCCCGGGAGAGGGAATAAAGCGTTTCTCTCCTTCTCCCTCAGGGAGAAGGCCGGGATGAGGGTTGTTTTCTCGAAGCGCTTTCCAAAATCCCCCCCACAATCTGACAACGCCTAAAAAAACCGCCAGCATCCCGCAATGGATAAAAAAACCAAAACCTACGTTAAAACATTGCGTCAAACCATGACGCCGCAGGAACAATGGCTATGGCGGCTGTTAAGAAACCGACATTTTTCTGACTACAAATTCAGGCGACAACATCCTGTCGGCCCGTTTATTGTCGATTTCGCCTGCTTACGGCCTAAAGTCATTATCGAACTGGATGGCGGGCAGCATAGCGAAAGAACGCGTTACGATGAGAACCGGACATTATGGCTGGAGCGAAGAGGATGGCGGGTACTGCGCTTTTGGAATAATGAATTCACGCAGAATACCGACGATGTACTCACTCTTATACTGGATACGCTCGCGGCTGTTTCGGTTTCTCAAGCCTAAAACCCACCACAATGCAGTATACTCAGCCTGCACAACAATATGTCTATCAGGGCACAGTCATTGCGGAGAGTGAGTTTGCGAGTCAGTCGTTCGTTAACGATTAAACAGATGGCAATGGTGTCAGCCGTTTCCGTGCTGTTTATTTTCATTTTTATCGTGGTTCAGCTTTTCCACTTTGTACAGCAAAGCCGCTACGATACAGCCAGCCAGATGGAGAAAATCGCCCATTCGGTGCGTATTCCGCTGTCTGCTGCGATCCTGAAAGCGGATATTCCCCAGGCTGAATCCATCCTGAATCAAATTCAACCGTCTGGCATTATCAGCCGGGCAGACGTGGTATTGCCGAACCAGTTCCAGGCATTACGCCAGAGCTTTGCGCCTGAGCGCCCAATTCCGATGTGGATTGCTCGCCTGTTTGAGCTGCCGGTTCAAATTTCGTTGCCGTTGTATTCCCTGGAGCGCCCGGCAAATCCGCAGCCGCTGGCTTACCTGGTGCTGCAAGCGGATTCCTGGCGGATGTACAAATTCATCATCAGCACCATTTCAACGTTGCTGACGACTTATCTCTTGTTGGCGCTGATTTTGTCGGTTGCTATTAGCTGGTCGATTAACCGTTTGATTGTGCATCCGATACGCAATATTGCCCGTGAGATAGACAACCTCAGCCCGCACGATGCGGCGAGCCATCAACTCAAATTACCCGCGCTGCATCACGATGATGAAATCGGCATGCTGGTGCGCAGCTATAACCGTAATCAGCAAATGACGCTGCGTTTACATGATGAAATGAGCGCCATGAGCACGCGTCATGTGGTTTCAGAGCTGCCCAATAAAGCGCTGTTGCTGGCGTTGCTCGAACAGCTTACGGCGGATGATAAAAAAAGTGCGCTGATAGTGATTGCCAGCGAAACCTTGCAGGACGCCGCCGGCGTGCTCAACGAAGAGCAACGAGAAATGCTGTTGCTGACGCTGGTCGAAAAAATCAAAAGCGTGCTGCCACCGAATATGGTGCTGGCGCAACTTAGCAGTAACGACTTCGGGATTATCGCGCATGGCGTGCAAGATGCCTGGGCTGCTATGGCGCTGGCAAAGCAAATTCTCGCGGTGCTTAACGAAAAATTACCGATTCAGTCAATCTCACTTAAACCGACGGCGAGCATTGGTATTGCGATGTATCTCGGTGGTTTGACGGCAGAGCAGCTTTATCGTCGTGCGGTATCGGCCGCATTTTCAGCGCGTCGCCACGGTAAAAATCAGATTCAATTCTTTGACCCGGAACAGATGGAAATCGCGCAGCGCCATTTGACGCAGGAGCACGATTTACTGACCGCATTAGAAAACCAGCAGTTTGCGATTTGGCTGCAACCCCAGGTCAATATGCGCACCCGTGAAGTGGTGAGTGCAGAAGTTTTACTGCGCATGCAGCAGCCGGATGGGTGCTGGGCGCTGCCAGAGGGTTTGATTGCGCGTATTGAAGATTGCGGGTTGATGTTCACGATCGGCAACTGGGTGCTTGAAGAGTCTTGCCGCGTGCTGGCGGGCTGGCAAAGTCAGGGCATCACCATGCCGCTGTGCGTGAACATCTCGGCGCACCAATTGCTGCATGAAGAAATGGGGTCGTCGCTACTGGAGTTACTGGTGCGTTATCGCATTCAGCCAGGCATGTTGATCCTTGAAGTCACTGAAAGCCATCGTATTGATGACCCGAAAAAAGCGGTCAGTGTTTTGCGCCCGCTGCGTAAAGCCGGGGTCAGAATTGCGCTGGATGATTTTGGCATGGGTTACGCAAGCTTGCGCCATTTGCATCATCTGAAAGCGCTGCCGGTTGATGTCCTGAAACTCGACAAGAGCTTTGTTGACGGCCTGCCGGACGACAACGCAATGGCGGGTGTGATTATCGGTATGGCGAAAACGCTGGGCCTGAAACTGGTGGCCGAAGGGATTGAGAACCAGGCGCAATGCGACTGGTTATTAAGCGAAGGCGTGACGCTGGCGCAGGGATATTTATTCTCCAGAGCGCTGACACTTAAAGAGTTTGATGCACGATATTTGTCGACCACTCAGCAGTAAACCACTTGTTGCAAATGTTATAAAGCTGGCGCGAGTCAGTTCAATAATTTAACAATTATGTTTACAAATTAGCGCTATATCACTTTTGGGTGATTTTGAGGGTGTTATTTTTGGTGCCGCAGATCGAAAGGTTTGCGGAATCTTCACCTCTCAAGGACACCCTATGAAACTCTCTCTTTTCAAAAGCCTCTACTTTCAGGTTCTGACGGCAATCGCTATCGGTATCTTGCTGGGACATTACTACCCAGAGTTAGGCGCGCAGATGAAACCTCTCGGCGATGCGTTCGTTAAACTGATTAAAATGATTATCGCCCCGGTTATCTTCTGCACAGTTGTGACGGGCATCGCGGGCATGGAAAGCATGAAAGCCGTGGGCCGCACCGGTGCGGTGGCACTGCTTTACTTTGAAGTTGTCAGCACCATTGCGCTTATCATCGGCCTGATTGTGGTTAACGTCGTTCAGCCTGGTGCGGGGATGAACGTTGACCCGGCAACGCTTGATGCTAAAGCGGTGGCGATTTATGCCGAACAGGCGCAACAACAAGGCGTGGTCGCATTCTTGCTCGATGTGATTCCGGGCAGCGTGATTGGCGCATTTGCCAGCGGCAACATTCTGCAAGTGCTGCTGTTCGCGGTGCTGTTTGGTTTTGCACTGCACCGCCTGGGCCACAAAGGCCAGCTGATTTTCAACGTTATCGAAAGCTTCTCGCAGGTCATTTTCGGCATCATCAACATGATCATGCGCCTCGCGCCAATTGGTGCTTTCGGTGCCATGGCATTTACCATCGGCAAGTACGGTGTCGGTTCGCTGGTTCAGCTCGGCCAGTTAATTATCTGCTTCTACATCACCTGTATTTTGTTTGTCGTGCTGGTGCTGGGTTCTATTGCGAAGGTGACGGGTTTCAGCATCTTCAAATTCATTCGCTACATCAAAGAAGAACTGCTGATTGTGCTGGGCACCTCTTCTTCTGAGTCCGCGCTGCCAAGAATGCTCGATAAAATGGAAAAACTGGGCTGCCGCAAATCGGTGGTCGGGCTGGTGATCCCGACGGGTTATTCGTTCAACCTTGATGGCACCTCCATTTACCTGACGATGGCGGCGGTGTTTATCGCACAGGCCACCAACAGCCATATGGATATCTTCCATCAAATCACGCTGCTGGTGGTGTTGCTGCTCTCTTCTAAAGGGGCGGCGGGCGTAACCGGAAGCGGCTTCATCGTGCTGGCGGCGACTATCTCGGCGGTGGGGCATTTACCGGTTGCAGGGCTTGCGCTGATTCTCGGTATCGACCGCTTTATGTCTGAAGCACGTGCGCTGACAAACCTGGTCGGTAATGGCGTGGCGACTGTCGTTGTGGCGAAATGGGTGAAGCAATTGGATGAAAAACAGCTGACCGAAACCCTGAATAACCCACATTCCGCGAAAAAAGTGAGCGAAGTCTCTTCTTAATCCCCTTCAATTGCCCACAGCGACTTGCCCTTGCTGTGGGCTACTGCGCATAATTGACCCTTGTGCCATTTTCTTTGGCGTTTTTTTCATTTTTAAAGTGACGTTTTCGCGAAGTTGCGGTCAAACGGAGTGGTGATACGTCGCCTGTGGTGGCTATATTGCGTAATGCTATGTCGCCATTACACTTTTTAATCAGGATTGTTTTCCAGGGGTTAACATGCAGGGCACCAAAATTCGACTCTTAGCTGGCGGATTGCTGTTGGTCGCCGCCGCCAGTAATGTGCAGGCAGAAGCACTTCAGCCCGATCCAGCCTGGCAGCAAGGTACGCTCGCCAATGGTTTTCAATGGCAAGTCCTGGCCACACCTCAGCGCCCTAGCGATCGCATTGAAATTCGTCTGATGGTGAATACTGGCTCATTGACAGAGACCACCCAGCAGAGCGGCTACAGCCACTTTTTACCACGTCTGGCGCTGACCCAAAGCGGCAGCTTGCAGCCTTTACAGGCGCGTTCTTTATGGCAGCAAAGTGTGGACCCGAAGCGTCCGCTGCCACCGGTTATTGTCTCCTATGACTTCACGCTGTTTAATCTCAGCCTGCCAAATAACCGCAATGATTTACTCAAAGAAGCCCTGACTTATCTTTCCGACAGCAGCGGCAAAATGGCGATTACCCCAGAAACGGTAAACGTTGGGCTGCAAACTCAGGATATGGTCGCCACCTGGCCGATGGACACCAAAGACAACTGGTGGCGCTATCGCCTGCAAGGCTCCACGCTGTTGGGCCATGACCCGGCAGAAGATCTCAAGCAGCCTGTCGATAGCGAGCAGTTGAAAGCGTTCTACCAGAAATGGTACACCCCAGATGCGATGACGCTGATTGTGGTGGGTAACGTCGACAGCCGCAGCGTTGCCGATCAAATCAATAAAACGTTTGGCACCTTAACCGGCAAACGTGAAACGCCTGCACCGGTCGCGACACTTTCTCCGCTGAAACGGACTCCCGTCAGTTTAATGACTGACAGCGTGCGTCAGGACCGGCTTTCTCTGACGTGGGATAACGCCTGGACGCCGATTCGTGAATCTTCCGCGCTGCTGCGTTACTGGCGTGCCGATCTCGCGCGTGAGGCGCTGTTCTGGCATGTGCAGCAAAATCTCAGCAAGCAGAATATCCAGGATTTAAATCTCAGTTTCGATTGCCGCGTGCTGTATCAGCGTGCGCAATGCGGCATCAACCTGGAATCGCCAAATACCAAACTGGACGCGAATCTGGCGACGGTTGGGAAAGAGTTGGTGAGCGTGCGTGATAAAGGGCTGTCGCAAGAAGAGTTCGATGCTTTGATTACCCGGAAAAAGGCCGAGCTGGCTGGGCTGTTCGCCACGTACGCGCGGACTGATACCGATGTGCTAATTGGTCAGCGTTTGCGTTCGTTGCAAAACCAGGTGGTAGATATTGCGCCGGAACAGTACCAGAAGCTGCGTCAGGACTTCCTCAACAGCTTGACTCTGAGCGGGTTGAATCAGGATTTACGTCAGCAATTGTCGCAAGAAATGGCGTTAGTGTTGTTGCAACCGAAAGGTGAGCCTGAGTACAACATGAAGGATCTGCAAGCGACGTGGGATAAAGTGATGGTTCCGTCTAAGGTGCTTCCGTTAACGGATGAACCTAAGCAGGACGTGTCGGATATTCCGCCAGCGCAGTAATATCTGCCCTCACCCTAACCCTCTCCCACAGGAGAGGGAATTGTTCGGTTTTCTCCCTCTCCTTCTTAGGAGAGGGCCGGGGTGAGGGTGTAATTAAGAAGGCATCGCCTCTTTCGGGATGATCGCGCCGCGATACTGAATCACGGTGCTCGCAGTCAAATGCCCGCGTTTCGCCGCTTCTTCTGCACTGCCGCCCGTCAAACGCACCGCCAGATAACCCGCGCTGAAAGAATCGCCTGCCGCAGTGGTATCAATGACTTTTTCTTTCGGCAATTTAACCGCTGGCACTTCTAAGGTTGATTCGCCCTGAATCGCCACCAGGCAAGAATCCGCGCCACGTTTAATAACCACTTCACGCACGCCAGCAGCTTGAGTACGGTGAATGACTTCTTCAACCGGCTTCTCGCCCCACAGCAAATCTTCGTCATCCAGCGTCAGGAACGCGATGTCGGTGCAGGCCAGCATCTGCTGATAAACCTGCTGTGTCTCTTCACGGCTCGCCCACAGGCGCGGACGGTAGTTGTTATCGAAGATAACTTTGCAGCCGTTAGCGCGGCATTGAGCCAGCAGTGCCATCAGTTTTTCACGGCTTGCCGCGTTCAGAATCGCCAGGCTGATACCGCTCAGATACAGGTAATCGAACTGCGCCAGTTCGGCACAAATCGCCTGCGCCTGATCGCTCTCCAGCCAGAAACGGGCTGCGGCTTCGTTGCGCCAGTAATAGAAAGTACGCTCGCCGGTTGAGTCGGTTTCGATGTAATACAGGCCCGGCAGACGGTGCTCCAGGCGCTGTGTCAGCTCGGTATGAACATTTTCTTGCTGCCATGCGTCGAGCATTTGTTGGCTGAAGTTATCTTCACCCAGAGCAGTAACGTAATGGACTTCAAGATCGTCAGCATTAACCTGACGAGCGATATAAACGGAAGTGTTAAGGGTATCGCCACCAAAGCCGCGGCTAACTTCCGCACCTTTTTGCGACAGTTCAATCATACATTCACCGATGACGGCGATTTTGCGCGTTGGCATAGCAGTAGACCTGAATTAATGAAATTACCGCTAGTTTGATGGGCGGCTAAAAACGAGTCAAACAATTTAAAACGATGTTTCGGAAAACTTTGAGCTAAGGCAGTTTATGAGGGATGTGAAGCAACTCTCCTTCATTGCGGTTGTACTGAAAGCGAACATAAAGTTCTCATGCGCCACGCCGATAACTTGACGATGAGCCATCCGAGTTATCAAGGTAAACAGGACGTACATGATGAAGTTTAAGCAGATCACTCACCGGCTTAATACGCTTGAAGCGAGTGTCGAAAGTTTGCAGGAACGGCGGTTCTGGCTGCAATGCCAGCGGCAGTATACTTTCCAGCCGATCTATAAAATCGACGGTCATTTAATGGCGATAGAGCTGCTGACGGTGGTCACTCACCCGGATGAACCAGAAATTCGTATTCCACCGGATCGCTACTTCACGTCCATATCCAGCCGCTCACGCTTGATGGTTATCGAAGAGCAACTGAATCTGCTGGCCGAATGGGAATCTATTTTCCTCGGTTATGACATTCTGGCCTCGGTCAATGTGGATGGCCCGACGCTGCTGGCGATGAAGCTACATCAGCCAATTCTGGCGCTCATCAATAAAATGCCATGGGTCCGTTTTGAACTGGTTGAACACATCACCCAACCGCAAGCCGTGACGCTTGCCGGAATGCATGAGTTTGGCCCGCTCTGGCTTGATGATTTTGGTACAGGTGTTGCCAACTTCTCGGCACTCAGCGAAATGCGTTATGACTACATAAAAGTCGCCCGTGATTTGTTCATCATGCTGCGCACCAGCGACGAAGGCCGCAATTTATTCACCATGTTGCTGCAACTGATGAACCGCTACTGCAAAGGCGTCATTGTTGAAGGTGTGGAGACGGAGGCGGAATGGCGTGACGTACAAGAATCACCCGCATTTGCCGCGCAAGGCTATTTTCTTTCTCGCCCCATCCCCTTTGAACAGTTGGAAAGTGTGCTAACTCGCCTCTCCTGATGCCGTTTTGGCCGCGCTCAACTATCTTTAGTTAAAGCGAGCCACATCAGGAAAGGGGGCAAGGCATGACTAAAACTGGAAAAATTGTTAGCGGTGTCGTCGGGGTTTTATTGTTGTTGGTTGTGGTGGCAATCATTGTGATTGCGACGTTTGACTGGAATCGGCTCAAACCGACCATCAACCAAAAAGTCTCGACAGAACTGAACCGCCCGTTCGCTATTCGTGGCGATTTAGGCGTGGTTTGGGAACGAAACAAAGAAGAAACGGGCTGGCGCAGTTGGGTGCCCTGGCCGCACGTTCATGCCGAAGATATTATTCTCGGCAACCCACCTGAAATCCCTGAAGTAACCATGGTGCATCTGCCGCGCGTTGACGCGACATTGGCCCCGCTCGCGTTACTCACCAAAACCGTCTATATCCCATGGATAAAGCTCGTGCAGCCCGATGCGCGAATTATTCGCCTGTCAGAAAAGAACAATAACTGGACGTTTAATTTAGCCTCAGACGGAAATAAAGATCCCAACCAGCCGCCGTCGGCCTGGTCATTCAAAGTGGACAATATTCTGTTCGACAAAGGCCGCATCGCGGTTAACGACAAAGTCACGAAAGCGGATATTGAAATCCTTGTCGACCCGCTGGGCAAACCCTTGCCGTTTAGCGAAATCGATGGCAAGAAACCCACGGGCAAAGATGCGGCAAAAGCCGCAGATTATGTCTTTGGCCTGAAAATGAAAGGCCGTTATAACGGCGCGCCGCTCGAAGGCACCGGCAAAATTGGCGGAATGTTAGCGCTGCGCAGCGAAGGAGAAACCGCCTTCCCGGTGCAGGCAGATGTGCATTCCGGCAATTCCCGTGTGGCGTTCATTGGCACCATAAACGATCCGATGAAAATGGGCGGCGTCGATTTACAGCTCAAATTCTCCGGCGATTCGCTGGGCAATCTTTATGATTTAACCGGTGTGCTGTTGCCGGACACGCCGCCGTTTGAAACGGATGGGCACCTGCTGGCAAAAATCGACACCGAAAAAGGCTCGGTATTCCGCTACCAGAACTTTAACGGGCGCATTGGTGACAGCGACATTCACGGCTCGCTCACCTATTCGCAAGGCAAACCGCGCCCGAAACTGGAAGGCGATCTCGAGTCTAAACAGCTTCGTCTGGCGGATTTAGGCCCGCTAATTGGCGTGGACTCGGGCAAAGGCGCGCAACAGAGCAAAAAGTCTGAGCAGGCTAAGGGCGAGAAAACCATCCAGCCCGCCGACAAAGTACTGCCCTACGACCGTTTTGAAACCGACAAATGGGACGTGATGGATGCCGACGTGCGCTTTAAAGGCGGCCGTATCGAACACAGCGGCACGCTGCCACTGAGTAACTTATCCACGCATGTAGTTTTGAAAAATGCTGACCTGCGGCTCCAGCCGCTGAAATTCGGCATGGCGAACGGCACCATCAGCGCCAATATCCATCTCGAAGGTGACAAAAAGCCGATGCAGGGGCGAGCGGATATTCAGGCGCGGCGTTTGCAGCTCAAGCAACTGATGCCAAAAGTGGAGTCGATGCAGAAAACGCTCGGTGAGCTAAACGGTGATGCGGAGTTGCGCGGGCGCGGAAACTCCATTGCCGAACTTTTGGGCAGCAGCGATGGCAACCTGAAACTGCTGATGAACGACGGACTAATCAGCCGCAACCTGATGGAAATCGTCGGTCTTAACGTTGGGAATTACATCGTCGGGCAAATCTTTGGCGATGACGAAGTGCGGATTAACTGTGCGGCGGCAAACCTTGATTTACGCAATGGCGTGGCGACTCCGCGTATCTTTGCCTTTGATACTGAAAATTCGCTGATTAACGTTACCGGGACGACGAACTTTAAAAGTGAGCGGCTCGATTTAACCATCGATCCGGAGAGCAAGGGGATTCGTATCATTACGCTGCGATCGCCGCTGTATGTGCGCGGTACGTTCAAGAACCCGGATGCCGGTGTGAAAGCCGGGCCGTTGATTGCGCGCGGTGCGGTTGCGGCAGCTCTGGCGACGCTTGTCACGCCAGCCGCCGCACTGTTGGCGCTAATCTCACCTTCCGAGGGCAGCGACAATCAGTGCAGCCGTATTTTGGGGCAGATGAAGAAGTAACGCCCTAACCCTAACCCTCTCCCTGAGGGAGAGGGGATCGTTCGGTTTTCTCCCTCTCCTGAGGGAGAGGGCCGGGGTGAGGGGAAATAAACTAAAGCGACAAATGACGCGTCTCTTTCGACACTAACAGCGCAACCAGCGTAATCGCTGACATCGCCGCCAGATACAAACCGACATAGAACAGACCGTAATTCGCCTGCAACCAGGTGGCGATATACGGTGCCACAGACGCGCCCAGAATCGATGCCACGTTATAGGAGAACGACGCCCCGGTATAACGCACTTCGGTTGGGAACAGCTCTGGCAGCAACGCGCCCATCGGGCCGAAGGTTAAACCCATCAGGCTCAGGCCAATCAGCAGGAATGCCATCACCAGAGTTGGATTACCAGAGCCTAACAGCGGCTGGAACACGGCCAGAGCAAAGACAATCATCAGGCTGGTGATCACAATCATGCATTTACGGCGGCCAAACTTATCTGCCAGATAACCGGCAATAGGCACCATCACACCAAACCCGATCACCGCCATCATCAGCATCCACAGCACATCGTTGCGCGAGAAGCCGAGGCCAACTGGCACCGCGGCGGTGCTGAACGTCATGGAGTAAACGGTCATGATGTAGAACAGTGTGTACGTCGCCAGCATGATAAACGTGCCGATAATCGTCGCTTTCAGGTGTTTAGTCAGCAGCGTACCCATCGGCACTTTCACCTGTTTACCGGCTTTGGCAATTTTGGCGAAAACCGGGGTTTCATGCAGCGAAACGCGCACATACAGACCGATAATCACCAGCACCGCCGAGAGAATAAACGGTACGCGCCAGCCCCAGCTCATGAACTGTTCGTCGGTCAGCAACCAGGAGAGCAGCAGGAAGGTGCCGTTGGCAAAGAAGAAGCCGATAGGTGCGCCCAACTGCGGGAACGAACCATACAGCGCACGTTTGCGCGGTGGGGCATTCTCGGTTGCCAGCAATGCCGCGCCACCCCATTCACCGCCCAGACCCAAACCTTGTCCGAAGCGAGCTAATGCCAGCAGCATTGGAGCCAGAACGCCGATACTTTCGTAGCTCGGCAGCAGGCCGATAACGACGGTGGAAACACCCATCGTCAGAAGTGATGCCACCAGTGTCACTTTGCGGCCTACGCGGTCGCCAAAGTGGCCAAATAACGCGGAGCCAATCGGGCGAGCCACAAAGGCAATGGCGAAGGTTGCCAGCGACTGTAGCGTGGCTGCTGTTGGGTCGCCCTGCGGGAAGAAGATATGCGGGAAAACGATAACCGCCGCAGTGGCATAAATATAGAAATCGAAGAATTCGATAGCGGTGCCGACGAGCGAGGCAACGACGACTTTTCCGCGTGAGTTGACAGGCGTTGCGTCTGTTTCAGTATTGATTGAATTTGCGATGGTGGCTTGCATAGATTTTTCTTATTTATAGCGAACGAAGGGCCATATTACGCACAGCAAATAGTGCATTTCAACGCACGCTTGTTCACCGCGCTGTGCGATTAACGAGCAATAAGAGGATAATTTTTAGTCCAGAAGAGAAGTATCTACGTCATGCTTCACATAAATAAAAATTCAGTGAATAAAACTGCTTTTAGGTTAAATAAAAGTTACAAGCTGGATTTATGTGCTGAATGATTGTGACGCTTTGTTTTCTCCTTCTCCTGGGGGAGAAGGTTGGGATGAGGGCGAGCCATCGAAACATACCACCCTCACCCCCGCCCTCTCCCTGAGGGAGAGGGGGATCAACTATGTGTTTTACCCGGCATTCTCGGGTCGTCTTTGTATTGTGCGGTGGCAATCCACGCGGCACAAAACAGCGTCAGACGGGCGAAGAAGTAGAAGAACGCCATCAAACCTAAAACGGAACCAAATGCAGCGCCAGACGGTGAACTGACCAGTTTTGGCAGGCTGTAAGTCATGATGATTTTGATAACCTCAAAACCAATTGCCGCAATCAATGTGCCGCGAATCAGTGCTTTCTTGCGTGGGCGGTGGCGCGGAAGACGCCAGAAAATCCAGAAGAACAATAGGTAGTTAGCAAAAATAGAGATCGCTAACCCGACTAAATGCCAAACCGGTTTTAACCATTCGATACCGTCGAGATGCAAAAGAGTTATCAGGAATGCCTGGGCTGAACCGGCAACCGACGTGATAGAAAGCGTCACAATCAGCGCCACCAACAAACCAATTAGCGACACTAAATCACGCAGATACTTTACCCAAAATTTCTCCTGATCTTGTGGGTTCCTTTCCCACTTTTCCCGCGACTGAGCACGCACTGCTTCACGCAAATTGCCCATCCAGTTAATACCGGAATAGAGCGCAATCAGCAGGCCGACCAGGCCAACCGTTGTACGCTGTTGCACCGCAGTATTGATGGTGTTCTTCAGCGTGGCGGCAAGTGTCGGCTCGCTAACGTTGGTGAGGATTTTTTCGAAAATCTCTTCGAGCAGTGTGGGGTGTGAGGCGAGGATATAACCGGCGGCGGCGAACGCTACCATCAAAATCGGGATCAGTGACAGGAATGAAAAATAGGTGATGGCGGCACCAAACTGATTGCCCATGCGGTCATTAAACCGCTCGGTGGCACGTAAAAGATGCGCGACCATCGGGCGTTTCGCAGCTTTATTGACACCGGCAATCGTATGATTAACCGTCTCATTTTTTGTCTTGATATTGACCAACGGCTCCGATTCATCGGGGTTCTCAGGCGCGGCAGGCTCGGGTTTAGGTTGCGTCTGAAATTTGGCGACAGGCTCATAATCGAGCGATTCAGTTGGGCGTTTCTCGCTATTATCCGATGTAGTCATCAGGTTATTTTTTCCTTTAGATAAAACAAGCTCTTCACGAAATTATAGCCTGGTGCTAATCGACATACCCTTTAACCAATCCCGTCAGCCACTCCATAAACAAATGAACGCGACGCGAAAGGTTACGACGATGCGGATAAAGCAGCGAAACGGGCATCGGTTCGGCGCGATATTGCGGCAGGATCTCCACCAGTTTTTTACTCTTAAGCAGGTCTTTTACACCGATGCGTGGCACCTGAATAATCCCCAGCCCGGCCAGGCACGCAGCCTGATATGTCTCCGTGCTGTTCACGGTTATCACGCCACCCGTTTTTATCCAGCGGGTGTTTTTGTCCTGCCACACTTCAAACCCCTGCGGGCGGCTGCCGAGATTGAGCGCGTAATGCACGACGGCGTGCGAGGCTAAATCATCGAGGTTTTCCGGATAGCCAAAACGCGCCAGATAATCCGGGCTGGCGCAGTTAATTAAGGTGAGTTTCCCTAGTGGTCGCGCCACCAGGCCCGAGTCTTTGAGCTGCCCGACGCGCACCACGCAGTCGAAACCTTCGCGCACCACATCAACCATGCGATCGCTGCTGCTGAGTTCAAGTTCAATGCCAGGATATTGCTGCAAAAATGCCGGGAGCCTCGGGATAACGAGGTTTTTAGCCACGCCAACGGGCATATCCACGCGTAATCGGCCGCTGACACTTTTGGGATCCTGCAAAAAAAGCCCGTCCAGCTCGTCGAGATTCGCCAGCAAGTCACGACAGCGCTCGTAATACACCATGCCGTCTTGTGTCAGCTGCACTCGCCGAGTCGTTCGATGTAATAACCTTGTTCCTAGCATGCTTTCTAGCGCCTGAATCTGGCGCGATACGCTACCTTTAGGAAGGCCCAGAGTATCGGCGGCGCGGGAGAAACTCTCCAGTTCTGCCACTCTGATGAACAGTTGCATTGCGTGTATTTTATCCACTTTATTTCCGCATTGTTGTTGTGAGTGAAACAGTGATGCGCAACCAGCACTCTTTATTGATCTTGTAGCAGCTAATAAGCTTCACCTCAATCACCTGACAGCCATCAAAGGGGCAAATCATGAGTCAACCAATCGCATTAGTGACCGGCGGCAGCCGTGGATTAGGTAAAAACGCAGCATTGAAACTGGCTGCTCGTGGCGTGAACATTATTCTGACTTACAACAGCAAGCAGCAAGAAGCGCGGGATGTGGTCCGTGAAATTGAGCTAATTGGCGTGAAAGCCGTGGCAATTCAATTGAATGTCGCCGAAAGTGCGGGTTTTGCTGCGTTTGCCAAGGAAGTGAAGCAACAACTGCACGACGTATGGCAACGCGATTCTTTTGATTATTTATTGAACAATGCAGGAACTGGCCTTGATGCGCTGTTTGAAAAAACAACAGAAGAACAATTTGATGATTTAATGAACATCCATTTGAAGGGACCCTTCTTCCTGACCCAACACCTGTTGCCACTGATTAAAAACGGCGGGCGCATCCTCAACGTTTCTACCGGCCTGACACGTTTTGCGCTGCCGGGCAAAGCGGCTTATGCCGCGATGAAAGGCGCAATGGAAGTGCTGACTAAATACCAGGCCAAAGAGCTGGGAGCGCGTGGGATTTCGGTAAACATTATTGCGCCGGGTGCCATCGCAACTGATTTCGGCGGCGGAGTGGTGCGCGACAACGAACAGGTTGCCAATGCTATTGCGGCGCAAACTGCGCTGGGGCGCGTGGGGCAGCCGGATGATATCGGCAATGCGATTGCGGTACTTCTCAGCGATGAGAGCGGCTGGATGAACGCGCAGCGCATTGAAGTTTCCGGCGGCATGTTCTTATAAGGATATCCAGGTTTGATGCCGGATGACGCTGCGCTTATCCGGCCTACAAGACCGTCGTCGTAGGGTGGATAAGCGCCAGCGTCATCCACCGTGTTTTATTTAAATTCTTTGCGCAGCAAACCGAAAATCCAGTCGTCCTGCCAGACATCGCCCAGATAATAGTTTTCTCGCAGAACGCCTTCCTGCTTAAAACCCACCTTTTCCAACGTCTTTTTAGAACCGATATTCCCGACGGTAACTGTCGCGGTCAGCCTGCGCATTCGGCACTTTTCGAACGCAAATTTGCATACCGCATGAAGCGATTCAAATCCGTAGCCCTGCCCGTGAAACGCGGGATCAAGAATAAAACCCACTTCCGCCATCTCGTCATCACTGCGCACAAAACCGGTGAAACCAATTGGCACGCCGCTGTGTTTATCGCGCATAACAAGGCAAAGCCAGTGGCGGCTGTGAATTTCCCAGCGCACCAGACGAGCATTAAAAATTTGGCGAACCTCAGCTTCCTGTCGATTATCTGAAACATAACGCATCACGTCGGGGTCTTGCTGCAAGCGCAAGAATAATGGCCATTCTTGTTCGGTAATTTGCGTTAGATTGAGTCTGGAAGTCACGAGTGGAAACATGGTTTTTAGTCCACGATAAACAGCGTTGCGCCGATAGCCGTTGATGAACGATGTGGTTCGGCGTTATCCGCCACCTGATAACTCATGCCGGGTTTTAAGGTAAACAAGCGCCCATCTTCCAGCTCAGTCTGTAACTCTCCCGCCAGGCAAAATAAGACATGGCCTTTCTGGCACCAGTGATCCGCAAGATATCCGGCGGTGTATTCCACCATGCGTACCCGGATTTCCCCAAACTGTTGTGTGCGCCACAACGCTTTCCCGGTGATGCCCGGATGTTCGGTGGGGGTGAGTGTGGTCCAGTCGGTCGTATTAAAAGGCAGGTCAGTAATGCGCATGGTTTTCCTTATTATTTTTGCAGGTGTCCTTTAATTGATATCAGCAAAAAAATAACGGCGCCATATTTAAGCGCCGTTATTGAGAGTTATTTCCAGTGTGATATGTCATCCGTCGTCAGCCCAATATCTTTTAATTGTTCTTTGCTCAGCCCCTTTAAAGTGCGCTCTGTCTGGCGCAGTAACCTTCTTTGGCGGAAATATTGGTAAATCATCACAAAGCCATAAAAAGGACGGCGTGGTCTGTTTTCTTCAAAGCCCATGGTGTTGCTCCTCATCGTGTCGATGGGAACAATCATGCGCCGCCATACAGATCGCAGGCAGACGCAAATATAACTTTTATTTAACATACAGACGCGCTAAAACAAGATCTGAGTGGGGAATTGTTCGCCATTCTGTACTGGTTTTTCCGTCTGTATGGTGAATTGAGAGGATACAGCATGACGCGCTACCAACATCTTGCCACTTTGCTGGCAGAACGCATCGAACAAGGGTTGTATCGCAGTGGAGAACGCCTGCCTTCGGTGCGCAACCTGAGTAGCGAACACGGCGTCAGTATCAGCACCGTACAGCAGGCTTATCATATTCTTGAAGACCGCCAGCTTATTTCTCCGCAACCACGCTCCGGCTATTTTGTTACGCCGCGCAAATCATTGCCGCCAGTGCCTGCGTTGACTCGTCCTGCGCAACGTCCGGTAGAAATTACACAATGGGATGCGGTGCTTGAACAACTCACCGGCAGGGAAGATGGCGGCAGCATCGCGTTTGGCAGCGGATTCCCGGACGTGACCCATTCAACGATTAAACCGTTGTGGCGTGAAATGGGCCGTATTGTGCAATATCAGGAAGCCGAAGTTTTGGGCTATGACTGTATTAACGGTAAGCGCGTGCTGCGCGAACAAATTGCACGTCTGATGCTCGATAGCGGTTGTGTCGTCACGCCGGATGACATTGTGATCACCACCGGCTGCCATGAAGCCCTGTCGATTGCGATTCGTGCGGTGTGCGAAGCGGGAGATATTGTGGCAGTTGAGTCGCCTTGTTTCCACGGTACCATGCAAATGCTGCGCGCGTTTGGCGTTAAAGTGATTGAAATACCAACGGATTCTGAAACAGGGATCAGTGTTGAGGCGCTGGAGCTGGCGCTGGAACAGTGGCCGATTAAAGCGGTGATTTTGGTTCCTACGTGCAACAATCCGCTCGGGTTTATCATGCCCGATGCGCGTAAAAAAGCAGTGCTGAATCTGGCGCAACGCTTTGATATCGCCATCATTGAAGATGATGTTTACGGCGAGCTGGCGTATGAATATCCGCGCCCGATGACAATAAAATCGCTCGATGTCGATGGACGCGTGTTGCTGTGCAGTTCGTTTTCCAAAACGTTAGCGCCGGGTTTGCGCGTGGGTTGGATTGTGCCGGGCCGCTATTTTGACCGCGCGATGCATATGAAATATATCGTGACCGGCAGCACTACGACCTTTACGCAAATGGCGGTCGCTGAATTTGTGCGTAACGGCCATTACCATCGCCATCTGCGGCGTATGCGCCAACACTATCAACGTAATCTCGACATTTTCACCTGCTGGGTGCGCCACTATTTCCCGTGCGGTATCTGCGTTTCTCGCCCGCAAGGCGGTTTCCTGATGTGGATAGAGCTACCGGAACACATTGATATCGTGCCGATTATTGAAACACTGCGTGAGCACAATATTCGCATTGCGGTGGGGTCATTGCTTTCCGCTTCCGGGAAATATCGCAACTGTATGCGCCTGAACTACGCGCTGCCATTCAATGATGCGACCGAAACCGCGCTGCGAAAATTGGGTGAGGTGATCAGCGATATTTTTGAAAATGGTTAATTTCACTGGTCTTTTATCGCCATTGCTTCCACTCCGGCTACGCTAACATTCTGTGCAATGGCGTCGTGACTCGCGCCTTATTCAAAAAGGAAAATCATGACCAGCACTGCACAGTTGCTGATGCGGGAAAAGTTCGAGACTTGCCTGAGTGTGATTCGCCAGGCGTCATTGCAAATCCTGCCACTTCTCACAATCAAAGCCGCCGAAGGGAAAGATCCCCAATGGTTTTTTCAACAGCTCGGACAGGCCAGACAGGTGCTTGGAAGCTGGATGGCGGTGGCAAAACGCTTAAATCTTAATGACGCCGAAATCTCGCATTTCACGCTGTTGCTGCGCCATTTGCAGCAGCTGGTGCCGGAGTATGAAAGCGGCCAGGAAGTCAGTCACAATCAGCTCATCGCGGCGTTACGTTTTGTCAGTTATCTCGAGCATGTGCGGGCAAAGCAGCCGCTGCTCGGTTATTTGAGTGAAATTGAAAGTAACGACGACGCACGGCAGCAGAAAGCGGCTCGCCAGATGTGCGCGCTGGAGTTGATGCTCAAAGGCCTGGTCAATCAAAGCTACCCGAGCCAGGCGAATCTGGTGCATAAACTCAAATCGCAATTTGGCGCAGATTGCGTGCGCCGTTGGCTGAAGAATGGCGATCGGGGCGATATTGTCAGCGGAATGCGTTTTAGTGAGTTGGCATTAATGGTGGTTGATAAAAAAGAGTACGCCAACCATTACGCCGGATTGTTTCAGGACTCCACACACCTGAGTTTGCTCATTGATCTACGCAAAACGCTGCAAACTTTTCTCGATGATGTACGCGAAATTCGCAACGACCTGGTGGCGCAAAAGACATTAACCTCGGTACAGCTTGCTTTGCTTGAGAGTTATCACCAGGAAAGCACGGCGGCTATTCAGCGGGCGTTTGATGAAGGGCGAGCGAAAGTGAACCCGGCGGCATTGCTGGCGTCAGAGGATGCCGCATTGCAGGATTATCTCGCCAAGGCGCGCAAAAAATATCAGGCCATGGGCCGCGATAGCGAAGAAGTGCGTGATGCCATCGAACGCCCCGACTCACACAAAGCCAAAAGCAAACAGGACACTGGCGAAACCTTGCGCATGGTTCTGTGGTGCGTGGCGGGTATTACGGTGATCAGTGCGGCTATTTTCGCTATGTATTATCTGAGCGATGTCACCAATAAGCCTGCCGTGGCGCAAAGCACTCCGGCGAAAATCACGGAACTGGATTCGCTTCCGGAAACGGAAAGCGCGCGTGAGAAGCTGGCAAATATTGGCATCACCTGGGACGAGGGGAATTTGCGCTCGGCCATTGAGCGCGGAGATGCCACCGTGGTGCGTCTGTTTATGTTAGGTGGCATGAACTGGAAAGTGTATTTCACCGAATCTGCGCTGGCGGGAGATTACCGCGACGCGCTTAATATTTTGCTGCAATACCGCTCGCAGATGGACGAGGAGCGTCCGTGTCGGCGCATGGTGAGAACCCTTAGCCAGGCGATGAACGACGGGCAAAATCTGACTTCACTGCGCAAACAATTCCTGCAAAATTTTTGCACTTCACCTGGAACCGTCAAGCGGCAGAAAGAGGATTTGGACAGAGCGAAACTGCGACTGGATGCGCAGCAACAGCGTAAAGACGAGCAGGGAATTGCCGAGGAAAAACGTGCGGTTGATATTCAGCAGGCCATTTATAACGCGATGCGGTGAGGAAAAGCTCACCGCATTACGTCGTAAAAATTTATATCCCAAATAATTTGAGCTGCATCAAGGCGGCAAGGGATATTACCACCAGGCTTCCCACATCGCGCCGACGTTGAACGAATCAAGCTGGGTATTTGGCTCGCCCGCGACACGCGTGGTGTGGTTGTTATCCACCTGACCGCCAGTGACGTAGAAACGCAGCATTGGTCGGAACTCTGGTCCCATCGCGATGGAAATGTTCTGTGAGAGGGTGAGTTTCCAGCCTTTGTTATCACCGTCGTTTTCGTAATCTACGCGCTGATAACCCGCTTCAAGCCACGTGGAATGTATGTCGTTCCAGAAATACATCGGACGAACAATAGCGCCGTAGTTGCGGCGGTTATCCTGGGTCAGATCATCATTGTCGTAATCGTGGAAGGCGAGCAGATATTCAATCTGCGCTTGTTGAGTGAACTTATAGTTCCCCTCGAAGCTGGCATAAACGGTGTGCAGGCCATTGGTTTTGTTATAAACGCTGTTGTCTGAATGGTCAGAATAACGGGTGATAATTTTGTTCACCCCATTGTCGCCGGTGTGGCTTAACACCACGGCGGCCTGCCAGGCTTTGGAGCGTTCGTCGCTGTCGATGGCTTTGGAATCAAAACCATAGTTGGCGTACAGCTCGAAATCAATTGGGCCAAATTTGATGCCGTGCAGTTTTGATGTCGCCGCATAGTTGCCTTTATCACCGGTGCCGGAGCCGCCGGTACACGAGATGCGCGACGGGTTATCACCGTCTTCAATCATTTCAGGGTCACACTGATCTACGGCGGCAACCGCCGCGATATCCAGTTGTGCAAAGCCGAGATCGAGGCTTTTCACCCCCGCACCTTGCCCATCGTGGTTCATCCAGAAGTAGTCGTTGATGCCTTGTTGCGGGCGCTGATGGAAGTCACGACCCGCCCAGAAATAAGCATTTGGCTGTGCTTCAAAAAGATTAGTGACGCCCGCATAGGCTTTTTTCAGGTTAACTTCATCGCCCCAGTGGTCAATCATCACGCCGATATCCCAGATGGCCCCGTTATCGGCTTTAATGATTTTGGTGAGCTGGAATTCACCGCCGTTGCCTTCGTTACCTAAACGACCAATTGCGGAGGAGCCGTTATAGGAACCGTCAACGCCAATGTATTTTTGATCGCCTGCCTGGAAATGCGCACCGTAACGGGCATAACCGGTGAATTTCAGCCCCAACGGAACAGACATATCTGGCGTAGTGGGAACCTGAGGCGTAACCAGGGTATCGGTTCTTTTAAGTCGTGCCGCTTCTATTTTCGCATCGCGGTCGGCCAGGGCTTTATCCACCGCTTTCGCCACGATTTGGTCAATTTGTTCCTGAGTCATTGGCTCTTGTGCGAGTACAGAAATTGGGCAAAGCGCGGCGATAACCGCCATTGTTAATGGAAGCTGTTTAATTAATTTCATTATAATCTCAATTTAGTAATTTATTTTTTCAGACAATAAATATCCTGTTCAGGGTTAATAGAGAAAACTCTATTACCCAAACATATTTATCTTTATTTATACTTTCATCGGATTGGACTTAATTAAAAATATTTACGTAATGGTCTCTCCCTGCCAGAGGTAATATTATTTTTTTTACGTAATGCTTAGCGCTGATATAAATGAATGATTTCGTTTGAAAGCTCACGCGCTAACATTGATGTCATCAGGTGATCCTGAGCATGCACCATAATTAGCGTCATAGGCTGTTTGGCTTCGCCTGCATCTTGCTCAATCAATTTGGTTTGCATTTTATGAGCTTCGCGCGCGTAACCATCGGCTTCCAGTAATAACAGTTTGGCTTCTTCAATATTTCCTTGTCGTGCAGAATGCAGTGCTTCAAAACACAAACTGCGCGACTGCCCGGCATTCATAATTATTTCCATTACGGCTTCTTCTAATTCAATCATCATTAATTCCAGAGTTATTAGACGGCGGTTATTAATTGCTGATAGCCGTTTCTGTCAGAGGTGAACGTGCTTCATTTTCTGCTGCAGTTTTCTGCAATGAACGCTCGTAAGCGCGCAGGAATGGCAGATAAATTATGGTAGAAACGACCATGCAAATTACACACATCACGACCGGGCTAAAGGCCCAGTTTGTTGCCCACGATGCGCCAATAGGTGCCGGAGTTGTCCATGGAGTCAGCGAGACGACTTGTGCCAGCCAGCCCAGTTTAGTTGCGGTGTAAGCCAACACGGCGTTGACCATTGGGACGCAAATAAACGGAATAAACAGCAATGGGTTCATGATAATTGGTGCACCGAACAGAATCGGTTCGTTGATATTAAAGAAGCTTGGAACGATGCCCATTTTCCCGATGGTACGCAGG
Organism: Buttiauxella sp. BIGb0471; assembly: GCF_024807715.1. NCBI lineage: Bacteria > Pseudomonadati > Pseudomonadota > Gammaproteobacteria > Enterobacterales > Enterobacteriaceae > Buttiauxella > Buttiauxella sp. BIGb0471. The sequence goes on along the minus strand of NZ_JANUEU010000004.1, from coordinate 299,630 downwards.
TGCGTCACTTTGCTGCGCAGCAATAAGAAGGCGAGTGGTAATGTTGAACCGACGCCGCCAATGAGCAGATAGTGATCCCAGAAACCTTGCAGATAAATATGTGGCAATGCGGTTCCCGCAGCCAGTGCTGCCTGGTTTGCTGCCAGGTTTGTCATCCAGAACGGGTTCATGATGCCGGTGACAATCAACGAGCCGTGGATACCAGAGAACCAAAAAATCTGGCACAGCAACACGGACAATAAAATGGCGGGTAAGGAATCGGATGCGGAAACCAGCGGTGCCAACAGGTGCATAATCGCTTGCGGCATAATCATGCCGGTTTGCGCTTCGATGAATAAGTTCAACGGATGCAGCGTGCCGATAATGACGACCACCGGAATCAAAATTTCAAACGAACGTGCAACGCCAGTTGGCACTTCTTTTGGCAGGCGAATGGTGATTTTGTTTTCTTTAAGCCAGGCATAAATACGCGTGGAGTAAATCGACGTAATCAGCGCGGTGAAAATGCCCTGGCCTGAAAGGTACTGGGTAGAGATTTTGCCATCGGCATACGGTGCTGCAACCAGCAAAAATGCCATAAAGGCCAGCAGGCCGGACATCACCGGGTCGAGATTAAACTGTCGCCCGAGACTTGCGCCAATGCCGACTGAGATGAAAAACGTCATCACGCCCATGCTCAGGTTAAACGGCAGCATCAGCTGTTCACGGTAAGTCTGAGAGAAATCCAGCCATGCACGAGCAAAACCGATAGTGGTATCAGCGGAGAACGGCGGGAATATAAACACCAGCATAAAAGAGCCAATAATCATGAACGGCAGGGCTGCGGTGAACCCATCACGAATCGCGATCACGTACTTTTGTTGCCCCAGACGACCCGCCAACGGAGTGATGGATTGCTCAATCACCGTCACCATGGATTGATATAGCGAACTCATATGAATAACCCTTTTAGTGAGCCGCGTCGATAAGCGACAGAGCATAATCCAGCACTTTATCGCCACGCTGCATGCCGTAATCCATCATGTCGATGGCCTGAACCGGAATACCGTGAGAGGCGGTTTTTTCTGAAAGCGTGCTTAACATATATTTTACCTGTGGCCCGAGCAGCACCACCTGATAACGCGGGAACTGCACATCAAACTCAGCCACGCCGTAAGCCTCTATTTCTACAGGCATTCCTCGTTCTTCAGCCACTGTCAGCATCTTTTTAACCAGCAGGCTGGTGGACATTCCGGCGGAACAACACAACATAATCTTGACCATTAACACTCATCCTCAAAATGTAAATAAAGTATTGCGGAAATGATTTGATACTTTATGGAAACCGTTTTCCATCCGTAGCAAACAGATCTGTGACACCCATCAAGATCCCGTCTTTATCGGCATTACTTATTGGATCGTCATCACAAAATTGTTTGGTGAATGTATCGTTTGGACATCATGTGGAAAATCGGTTTCCATCAAAAATGGAAACGACTATACTGAAATTGGCTACAATCTGAGCCGAAGTTGTATTCAGGACAAACAGGCATGAATCACAGCCTGATAAAGGAAAATGATGTCTACAATCAATGATGTATCGCGTTTAGCTGGGGTTTCTAAAGCCACAGTATCACGGGTGTTGAGTGGATCTCGCGGAGTGAAGGAAGCAAGTCGCCTGGCCGTGCTGAAAGCGGCTGAGGAGCTGCGTTACCGTCCAAATATGATTGCGCAATCACTACTCAGCCAGTCTACCGGCTGCATTGGCGTGATTTGCGCGCAGGAAAATATCAACCAGACCACGGGTTATCTTTACGCGCTGGAGAAACATCTTAGCCAACATCAAAAACACCTGCTGCTGCGTTTTGCGAACAGTAAAGCGGAGGTCATACATGCTCTTGATGAGCTGACCTGTGGGTTGTGTGATGACGTGCTGATTATCGGCGCACGTTTCCCGCTCAATATCGACCAGGAGAATGTCATTCTTGTCGATTGCGTGGATGTTGATTCCAGTAACAGCATTAATTTTGATCACGCTTTTGCTGCTGAAACGGCCTGTAATTATTTGATTAAACAGGGAAGAAGGCAGATTGCGGTCATCAACCCTGATTCCTGCGGGTCGGTTGATCAAATTCTGTTGGGTTATAAGCGCGCGCTGGAAAACAATTTCCTGCCCTTTAACCGCAACCTGATATTTATGGATTCAACGTCTTCATCTGTTGCGCTGCAAGTGCTGCTCAATAACAGCACCACATTGAATTTCAACGCGTTATTAGTTGCTGATGAGCAGGAAGCACAGCGCATCATTCCGCAATTGCAGGCGTTTAATAAATCTGTTCCGAAAGACATTATGGTGTTTAGCCTGGCGGGTTCACTGCATCTGCCGGGTATTCCAACCATTCCCGCCATTGAATATTCAATGGATGCGATGGCGGCAAGAATCGTGACATGGTTGACCGAGAAAACCCAAAGTGCTTTGGGGTCGAACGTACTGCGTGGGGATTTGATTATTCCTGACATGGCGGGCCGGAAATAAAAAAAGCCATACCCGGCAAGGGTATGGCTTAGTTATTAGTATTTAATATCTCGCGCTTCTTCACGGCCATTTTGCTTGCTTTGGCGCTTATCCTGGCGGCAATCACTGTTGCTTTTGCTATCGTTCACCACACATTCACGCTTGTCATGACGTGAGTCCTGACGGGTATCCTGGCGAACATCCCTTGCCTGGCGGCGTTGCTGGCCTTGTTCTGTGGCGTAAGCATTGTTGATGGAAAGCGTGGAGAACATAAAAATGCCCGCCATAACACCCATGATTATCGAAGATTTACTTTTCATAAGAGGCACTCTGCAAATATAAAATTTCAAATGAATACAATCTGAAGAGTATAGATGTGGCGGTTGCATCTGAATGTAACCAAATCAGTTAAAATATAATTAAAGTTAGATCTGGAAAGGTTTTATAACGCAGGTGTATGAAAATTAATGAGTTGGTGTTTTTGATTATTCGAGCTTTATTAAAATGTCCGTAATAAATAAAAAGACTGCGAAATCTAAATTTCGCAGTCTTTTTTAATTCACTTTTAATTCACTATCTCATAGTAACGAATTCTTCCGAACCGGTCGGGTGAATAGCCACTGTATTATCAAAGTCTTTCTTAGTCGCACCCATTTTCAGTGCTACTGCAAAGCCTTGCAGCATTTCATCCATGCCGTAACCGATGCCGTGAATACCAACGATTTTCTCATCCGGGCCAGCGCAAACCAGCTTCATGCGGCATGGCTGGCGGTGCGAAGTCACGGCGGTATACATCGCGGTGAAGGACGATTTGTACACTTTCACGTTGTCGTCGCCGTATTGCTCACGCGCTTGCGGTTCGGTTAAACCAACCGTGCCGATTGGCGGGTGGCTGAATACGACGGTAGGAACGTTGCTGTAATCTAAATGCTCGTCCGGCTTGTTGTTAAACAGGCGCTCTGACAGGCGACGACCCGCAGCAACGGCGACTGGTGTCAGTTCGACGGCTCCGGTGTTATCGCCCACGGCATAAATGCCCGCAACGCTGGTGTTCTGGAATTTATCGACTTCGATATAGCCTTTGGCGTTGGTTTTCACACCGGTTGCTGCCAGGTTGAAGTTGTCGGTTTCCGGCTCGCGACCAATCGCCCAAATCAGGCAATCTACGGTTTCAGAGCGGCCATCTTCCAGTTGCAGCGTCAAACTACCATCGGCATTTTTAACCACCGCTTTCGGCACCGCTTGCGTGTGCAGCGTTGGGCCTTCGGTGTTAATCACTTCCAGCAGCGTTTCGACGATTAACGGGTCAAAAGTACGCAGTGGTGCGTGTTTACGCACAAACAGATGCGTCTCTGAACCCAGCGCGTTGACCACGCCTGCGATTTCAACCGCGATATAACCCGCGCCAACAACCGCGATGCGTTTTGGCAAAGCAGGAAGCGCGAAGAAGCCATCGGAATTAATACCGTACTCAGCACCTGGAATTGACGGGCGGCTTGGGCGGCCACCGGTGGCAATCAGGATGTGGTCTGCGGTGATGGTTTCGCCGTTCACTTCGACTGTGTGCGCATCGACAAATTTCGCAAAGCCGCGAATCACATCAACGTTGTTTTTACCCAGCACGTTGTCATATGAGGTGTGGATGCGGTCGATATACGCGGTGCGGCTGGCGATCAGTTTGTCCCAGTCGAATTTATTCACCGTGGTATCGAAACCGTAATCCGGGCCGTAGTTGTGGATAGCTTCGGCGATTTGCGCCGCGTGCCACATTACTTTTTTCGGTACGCAACCCACGTTTACGCAGGTACCGCCCAGCTCTTTCGCCTCAATCAGTGCGCATTTCTTTCCATACATCGCCGCACGGTTAATGGAGGCAATACCGCCGCTGCCGCCGCCAATGGCGAGGTAGTCATAATGTTTGGTCATGATGTTTCCCTAATGAGTCGAAAAATATTCGCGATTGTAGCGCGCCGAGAAAATGGTTCCACCGATAGCTGCAATAGCCGTTACTCAGGCACAACCCAGCTCAATGTGGTCGAACCGTTGCCTGATGGCACCAGGGTTTTATGCAGCCACGGCAGTACATTAGCCATTTGCTGCTCCAGTTTCCACGGTGGGTTGATAACAATCATGCCGGAGGCAGTCATGCCACGGCGGTCGCTATCAGGCAGTACGGCCAGTTCGATTTGAAGAATGCGGCGAATGCCCGTTTCTTCCAGCTCGCGCAGCATGCGTTTGATTTGCTGACGCATAACCACGGGATACCACAGGGCGTAAGTCCCTGTCGCAAAACGCTTATAGCCATCGTTGATGCCTGTCACAACGGCCTGGTAGTCAGTTTTAATCTCATACGGTGGGTCGATAAGAATCAGACCACGACGCGAAGCTGGCGGCAGTTTGGATTTAAGCTGGGTGTAACCATCCGCACGTTCAACGCGAGCGCGATTGTCTTTCTGGAATTCAGAACGCAGCAGCGGGAAATCTGACGGGTGCAGCTCGGTCAGTTGCAGGCTGTCTTGCTCGCGCAGAAGCTGGCGGGCAATCAGCGGAGAACCTGGGTAATAACGCAGTTGGCCGCTGTGGTTGTAGGCTTTCACCGCACCAATATAGGCTTCAAGTTCCGCAGGTAAATCATCGTGTTGCCAGATGCGAGCGATCCCTTCCAGATATTCACCGGTGCGCTCTGCGTGCTCGCTGCTCAGTTTGTATCGGCCTGCGCCTGCATGAGTATCCAGGTACAGAAAAGGTTTTTCCTTCTCTTTTAAGGATTCGATGATCAGACTTTGAACGGTGTGTTTCAGTACGTCGGCGTGGTTGCCGGCGTGAAAGCTGTGGCGATAACTGAGCATGGCTTGCAGGGTTTCCAAAGACAAAAGAAGAACAACTATTCTGCACAGTATACAGCCTTATGCTCACCGCCTGGCATTGAAATTAGCTAAACTAAGCCTCATGTTAAGAAGATTGCTTTTGTAGCGCATTACGCGCTCCACTTCTCCGATATCAGGAACCGCGCTTATGACTAATCCATTGCTGACCCCTTTCGATCTGCCGCCGTTTTCCGCTCTTAAACCTGAACATATCGTGCCAGCCGTGCAGCAAGCGCTGGATGATTGCCGTGCGAAAGTCGAAAGCGTGGTAGCGCAAGGCGCGCCTTATAACTGGGATAATCTTTGCCAGCCGCTGGCAGAAGTGGACGATCGCCTGGGCCGCATCTTCTCGCCTGTCAGTCATTTGAATTCGGTGCAAAACAGCGCGGAGCTGCGTGAGGCTTACGAACAAACGCTGCCGCTGCTGTCTGAGTACAGCACCTGGGTTGGGCAGCACGAAGGGCTTTATCAGGCGTATCGCAACCTGCGCGATGGCGCGTTTTATGCCGATCTGAGCGTGGCTGAGAAAAAAGCTGTTGATAACGCACTGCGAGATTTCGAGCTTTCTGGCATCGGTTTGCCGCCAGAAAAACAGAAGCGCTATGGCGAAATCGCTGCGCGCTTGTCTGAACTGGGTTCGACCTACAGCAACAACGTGCTGGATGCGACCCAAGGCTGGACGAAACTGATTACTGACGAAGCGCAACTTTCTGGTATGCCGGAAAGCGCACTGGCGGCGGCACGCGCTCAGGCCGAAGCTAAAGAGCAAGATGGCTGGCTGCTGACGCTGGATATCCCAAGCTATTTGCCAGTGCTCACTTACTGCGACAACCGCGAACTGCGCGAAGAAATGTATCGCGCCTATGCGACTCGCGCATCGGATCAAGGCCCGAATGCAGGTAAGTGGGACAACACGCCAGTGATGGAAGAAATTCTGGCGTTGCGTCATGAACTGGCTGAGCTGCTGGGCTTTGGCAACTACGCGGAAAAATCTCTCGCCACTAAAATGGCAGAAAACCCGCAGCAGGTGCTCGAGTTCTTAACCGATCTGGCTAAACGCGCGCGTCCGCAGGGCGAGGCTGAACTGGCGCAACTGCGCGCGTTCACGCAAAAAGAATTTAACGTCACCGAGCTGGAACCGTGGGACATCACCTATTACAGCGAAAAACAGAAACAGCATCTGTACAGCATCAGCGACGAACAACTGCGCCCATATTTCCCGGAAGATCGCGCTGTAAACGGCCTGTTTGAAGTGGTGAAACGCATTTACGGTATTACCGCGAAAGAGCGCAAAGACATCGACGTCTGGCATTCGGATGTGCGTTTCTTCGAGCTATATGACGAGAAAAATGAGTTGCGTGGCAGCTTCTATCTCGACCTGTATGCCCGCGAAAACAAACGCGGCGGGGCGTGGATGGATGATTGCGTAGGCCAGATGCGTAAAGCTGACGGTTCGCTGCAAAAACCTGTCGCTTACCTGACCTGTAACTTCAACCGCCCGGTCAATGGCAAACCTGCGCTGTTTACTCATGACGAAGTGATCACGCTGTTCCATGAGTTCGGACACGGTTTGCACCACATGCTGACTAAAGTCGAAACGGCGGGTGTTTCCGGTATCAACGGCGTGCCGTGGGATGCGGTCGAGTTGCCAAGCCAGTTTATGGAAAACTGGTGCTGGGAGCCGGACGCGCTGGCGTTTATCTCCGGCCATTACGAAACCGGTGAACCGTTGCCAAAAGAGTTGCTGGATAAAATGCTGGCGGCGAAGAACTACCAGGCAGCGCTGTTTATTCTGCGCCAGCTGGAGTTCGGCCTGTTCGACTTCCGCCTGCACGCAGAATTCAACCCGGAGCAGGGCGCGAAAGTGCTGGAAACTCTGGCTGAAATCAAGAAGCTGGTTGCGGTTGTGCCATCGCCAAAATGGGGTCGTTTCCCACACGCGTTTAGCCATATCTTTGCTGGCGGTTATGCGGCGGGTTATTACAGCTACCTGTGGGCGGATGTGCTGGCGGCAGATGCGTTCTCACGTTTTGAAGAAGAAGGCATTTTCAACCGTGAAACCGGGCAATCATTCCTTGATAACATCCTGACTCGTGGCGGTTCAGAAGAGCCAATGGAGCTGTTCAAACGCTTCCGTGGCCGTGAACCGCAGCTCGATGCGATGCTGGCTCATTACGGCATCAAGGGCTAATTCATTCTGTGAAAATCTGTTTATTAACTGAAGCAGGCGCCGACTCCGGCGCCTTATCACTTTTGAGCGAGCGCTGGGGTCTTGTACACGATGAAGATTCCCTGATGGCGCTGGTTTTGACGCCTGACCATCTCGAATTGCGTAAGCGCGACGAGCCAAAACTCGGCGGCATTTTTGTTGATTTTGTCTCGGGAGCGATGGCGCATCGCCGCAAATTTGGCGGTGGGCGTGGCGAAGCGGTGGCAAAAGCGGTTGGCATCAAAAGCGGCTATCTGCCGGACGTTGTCGATGCGACAGCAGGGCTTGGGCGCGATGCGTTCGTGCTGGCGTCTGTAGGCTGCCGCGTGCGGATGCTGGAGCGTAATCCGGTAGTGGCGGCGTTGCTCGACGACGGTTTACGCCGTGGTTACCAGGATGCGGAAATTGGCGGCTGGTTGCAGGAACGTTTGCAGCTGATTCACGCTTCAAGTCTGACGGCGTTAAGCAATATTACGCCGCGCCCGGAAGTGGTCTATCTCGATCCAATGTTCCCGCATAAGCAGAAAAGCGCGCTGGTGAAGAAAGAGATGCGTGTGTTTCAGTCGCTTGTGGGGCCAGACGAAGATGCAGATGGTTTGCTGTTGCCTGCGCAAAAGCTGGCGACAAAACGTGTGGTGGTGAAACGCCCGGACTACGCGCCGCCGCTCGGTGGCGTGGAAACGCATAACGCAGTGGTCACTAAAGGCCACCGGTTTGATATTTATTCGGGAACGGCAATCGTGGAATAGAACACCCCTCACCCCGACCCTCTCCCTGAGGGCGAGGGGGAAACCATACTATTCCCTCTCCTGGGGGAGAGGGTTAGGGTGAGGGCTTAAACGTTCTAAACTTAGTCTTCGTCTTCGTCGCGCAGTGGAACAATCAGCATATCAACGTGAACGGTGTTGATCAGCTGACGTGCTGAAGACATCAGTTTGCTCCAGAAATCCTGGTGGTGCCCGCAGACCACTAAGTCCATATCGTACTTCTTAATGGCATCTACCAGAACCTGGCCCAGATCGCCGCTACCGCTCAGGGTTTCAGTGATCGGATAACCTGCGCCAGTCGACAGCTCGCTCAGTGCGTTATGAGTTTCTTCAGAAATGCGTTTTTGCATATCGCCAAGATTTACATCGATCAATCCGGTATAGAGATCGGAGTAATTTACATCGACATGAATCAGGGAAACCTTCGCGTTGTATGGGCGAGCCATAGAAACTGCTTTTTCCACCAGTACTTTGCTCTCCGGGGAGAGGTCTACCGCGATTAGAATGTGTTTGTAAGACATAATTTTACTCCTTCCATAAGTTGTCGATGACCAGCCTGGTCGGATAACACAATGCGCTGCATCTGTGCCATCCGCGTCTAAAGACCTAAATTGTAGATGATATTTCTACCCTATAGCGAATGATAGAAATCGTCAATGTGCCACCGTTGTATACATTGAAGCCCCAAATAGCCTTAATCGCTTTGATAAAGATTAATGATGTGGCAAAAAAATTAGCGGATCTCCTACACTATTAAATGAGCCGTTCCGGAATAGTAATGTGAGCCGGATCGGCTTTTTGGGCTCGCTGAACGGTCTTTCTGGTTTTCGGGGTGAGCGGTTGCCCTGGAGTGATGTTCTGGGGCTTCACCGGGAGGGGTATTATGATGATCAGCACCGTCGCACTTTTTTGGGCGCTTTGTGTAGTTTGTGTTGTGAATATGGCGCGCTATTACTCATCTTTGCGTGCACTGCTGGTGGTACTTCGCGGTTGCGATCCGCTGCTGTACCAATATGTCGATGGAGGTGGTTTTTTTACCTCACACGGCCAGCCAAGCAAACAGATTCGCTTAGTGGGCTACATCTATGCTCAACGTTATCTTGACCATCACGACGATGAGTTTATCCGCCGCTGTGAACGTCTTCGCCGCCAGTTTATTTTGACCAGCGCGCTATGCGGACTTGTGGTGATTAGTCTTATCGGTTTGATGATTTGGCACTGACAGTTTGAGCACATAAAAAAAGCGGGCCAGTAAACTGACCCGCTTTTTGCTTTCTGGTGACTACACAGCGCTTAAATGAAGTGCAGTGAAATCCAGTAAAGAGAACCAGAAAGCAGAATCGACACCGGCAGAGTAAACACCCAGGCCATCAGGATGTTGGTTACCGTTTTACGCTGCAAACCGCCGCCATCAACCACCATCGTCCCCGCTACGGAAGAAGAAAGCACGTGAGTGGTAGAAACCGGCATACCGGTATAGCTCGCAATACCGATGGAGACGGCGGCTGTCATCTGCGCGGACATACCTTGCGCATACGTCATGCCTTTCTTACCAATCTTCTCACCGATAGTTGTTGCCACACGACGCCAGCCAATCATAGTACCGAGGCCAAGCGCCAGAGCGACCGCCATGATAATCCAGATTGGTGCGTACTCGATGGTATACAACAAGTCAGTTTTCAGCTCTTTCAGGAAGCGCTTATCGTCCGGTTTGGTTTCCGGCAGTTTAGCGACTTTCTCTGAAGTATCAGAGATGCACAGCAGCAGACGGCGCATATGGCTACGCTGCTCGATGCTCAATTTGTCGTAGCTGTCGATATTGCCCAGTAGTTCTTTCGCACGCTGCACTGCAATCATGGCGCGGCTGGCGTCACAATGGAATTCAGCAGGCTTATCCTGGCCCTTCACTTCTTCAGGGGTTGGAATAGCTGGGTTCAGATCGACAACGTGCTTAATCGCATCGCCGTGCTGCGCGTAATACTGCTCAAGGTGCGTAATGGCATCACGGGTACGAGCAATGTCGTAACCGGAAGCATTCATGTTCACCACGAAGCCTGCAGGCGCAACACCAATCAATACCAGCATGATTAAGCCGATACCTTTCTGCCCGTCGTTTGCGCCATGAGAGAAGCTCACGCCAATAGCGGAGATAATCAGGGCGATACGCGTCCAGAATGGTGGCTTTTTCTTGCCGTCTTGTTTTTCACGCTCGGCAGGTGTCAGGTGGATACGGCGGCGCTTTTTGGTGCCGCTCCAGTAGCGACGTAGCAAAAAGATTAACCCGCCCGCAATCACCAGACCCACAATTGGAGAGAGGATCAACGACATGAAAATCCCAATCACTTTCGGGATATTCAACGCATCAACAACGGAAGTTCCGTTCATCAATGCATTCGTCAAACCAATACCAATGATGGCACCGATTAGCGTATGGGAGCTGGATGCCGGCAGACCAAAATACCAGGTGCCGAGGTTCCAGATAATAGCGGCCAGCAACATAGAGAACACCATGGCGAGGCCATGAGCGGACCCTACGTTCAACAGCAGATCGGTTGGCAACATATGCACAATCGCATACGCCACGCTCAATCCGCCGAGCAGAACGCCGAGGAAGTTAAATAACGCCGCCATTGCCACCGCGAGTTGCGATCGCATTGCACGTGTATAGATAACGGTTGCCACTGCGTTAGCAGTGTCATGGAAGCCGTTGATCGCTTCGTAGAAGAGAACAAACGCCAGAGCAAGTAATAGCAAAAGCCCGGTATGTAGATCCAGGCCGTTAAACAGAAATTCCATAGACGTTACGCCATTTTGAGGACATGAACGCGGCGCATTATGTAAGACAACTCCGTAATGCGCCAACAGAAATATGGACTTTTCTTGATGTTTGTCCTTCCTGGGTCAAACAATGAAAAGATTTACATATTTATTTTCAATCACCTGCAATTGTTAAGACGCATTTAGCTGGTGCGACCAGCCCGCTATCTTTACAATTCCTTGCATTAAGCATAGTCGGGAGTAGGTCGTGGAAAAGTTTGATGCCGTAATTATTGGTGCGGGAGCCGCAGGAATGTTCTGTGCAGCGATGGCTGGGCAGGCGGGAAGCAAAGTGCTACTCATCGATAACGGTAAAAAACCAGGCCGTAAGATTCTGATGTCGGGCGGAGGACGCTGCAACTTTACTAACCTTTATATCGAACCTGCAGCTTATCTCAGCCAAAACCCTCATTTTTGCAAATCTGCGCTCGCACGCTACACCCAGTGGGATTTTATCGACATGGTCGGTAAGCACGGTATCGCGTGGCATGAGAAAACGCTTGGCCAACTTTTTTGTGATGAATCAGCTCAACAGATAGCCGATATGCTGGTGGCCGAATGTGATAAAGGGCAAGTGACCATGCGCCTGCGTAGCGAAGTGTTAGGCATCGAACGTGATGAAAACGGCTACACCATTCAATTAAATGGCGACAGCGTTCAGGCAGCAAAATTAGTCATCGCTACGGGCGGGCTGTCCATGCCGGGCCTGGGGGCTACACCTTTTGGCTATAAAATCGCTGAACAGTTTGGGCTAAAAGTGTTGCCAACGCGTGCAGGCCTGGTGCCGTTTACGCTGCACAAACCGTTACTCGAACAGCTACAGGTACTTTCAGGCGTCTCGGTTCCGTCCGTCATTACGGCTGAAAACGGTGTGAGCTTCCGTGAAAGTTTATTGTTTACGCATCGCGGTCTGTCTGGCCCTGCGGTGTTGCAACTGTCGAGTTACTGGCAGCCTGGCGAGTTTGTGAGCGTTAACTTACTTCCTGATACCGATCTGGATGAATTGCTTAACGAGCAGCGCAACGCTCATCCAAATCAAAGCCTGAAAAACACGCTGGCGATGGTACTGCCAAAACGCCTGGTGGAGTGCCTGCAACAGCTTGAGCAAATACCGGATGTCACACTTAAACAGCTCAATACCCGTCAACAAAGTGAAGTGCTTGAAACCTTACAAAACTGGCGTGTGCAGCCCAACGGCACCGAAGGTTATCGCACCGCTGAAGTCACGCTTGGCGGCGTAGATACCAACGAACTGAGCTCCCGCACCATGGAAGCGCGTAATGTGCCGGGGCTGTATTTTATCGGTGAAGTGATGGACGTAAGTGGCTGGTTAGGCGGGTATAATTTCCAGTGGGCCTGGGCGTCTGCCTGGGCGTGCGCGCAGGATTTGGTTGTAAATTAATGAGCAGGGAATCGACAGCGCTACCTTCAAAACGAGCATTTCATTACGCTTCGTTCAGAAATCTATTTTTCGCGCGTCTTTTAACGGTACTGGGCAACGGCATTGCACCCATTGCTCTGGCTTTTGCTGTGCTCGATATGGGCGGAACGGCTGCTGATTTAGGCATTGTGATTGCCTCACGTTCCGTTTTTAACGTTGCCTTTTTACTTATTGGCGGAGTGCTCGCCGATCGCTACGCACGAAGCAAAGTCCTGTTGTACTCATCCGTGATTGCTGCTGTTTCTCAGGCTGTTGTCGCCTGCCTGGTGTTGGATGGATCGGCAACCATCGCGCTATTGGCGGTGCTCGGCGCGATAAATGGCGCAGCGGCGGGAGCGTCGCTACCGGCATCACAATCAATGGTTCCGCAAACCGTTCCGGTACATTCATTGCGAGAAGCAAACGCCTTTATTCAGTTGGGGATTTACGGCGGAACGGTGCTTGGCGCGTCGCTGGGTGGCGTGCTTATCAGCGTGATGGGACCGGGCTGGGGGCTGGCAGTAGATGCATTAGGATTTGCTGCATCAGCACCACTTTATCTGATGATCCGCATCCATTCGACACAACCGCAAAGCTCGCAATCCAACATATTGCAGGATTTAAAAGACGGCTGGACCGAGTTTATTTCTCGCTCGTGGGTTTGGGCTATTGTGGTGCAGTTTACCATTGTGAATGCGGCTTTCAGCGGCGTGATGATGATACTTGGCCCGGTCGTCGCGGATGCGACATTTGGCCGCGCGGGTTGGGGAATGGCCATCGCGGCACAAAGCGCTGGCTTGATTGTTGGCTCAGTTATTGCGCTTCGCTGGCGGCCTCGTCGCGATTTGTTTATTGGCACAATTCTGACGGCATTTTGCGCCGGGCCGATTGTCGTTCTGGCTTTGCTGCCATCGACACCTATCCTGATGGTGGTATTTTTTATCGCTGGCGTGGGCTTCGGTTTGTTTGGTGTGGCGTGGGCGCAATCGTTGCAAATGCATATTCCGCCGGAAAAACTGGCGCGGGTTTACGCATACGACGCGTTAGGTTCATTTGTGGCGATTCCGGTGGGCGAACTTGCCGCAGGCCCACTGGCGATGCACTACGGCAATGAAAAAGTCTTACTGGCTTGCGCAGCCGCTGTTCTGCTGGCAACTTTCGCCGCCAGCTTCACGCCGTCCATCAGGCGGCTCGATAATGCCGCTCAAGTCAGGCAACATCAGGTTTAATCTTACTGGCAGGCTAATGCCAAATCTTTATTTAGCAGGTAAGGGCGCAGATATCCAACGGTGTTGGATAGCGGCAATACATCTTCATGCAATTGAATATTAAGCACATTGCTGATGTATTCCCGGCGTGCACTAATACGCTGCCAAAGCTCAGGATAATCGGTTTTAATTTGCTCACGAAGCGCTTTGTCGGCTAGCGCTACAGTGTCTTCGATACTGGCTCCGGCATAGCCTTTGCGCGACGGAATAATGTCGATTTGCAGCAGCATACCGCTGGATAATGGAATGTCTGAAGCCGGGTAAATTGGCGAACACAGCCACTCTTCATCGGCGACCAAATGGCCAGGATTCAGGTGCCAGTGGTATTCGTCTTTTGGTAAAACCCGCTCAATCAGTTCGTAAACTTCATGGCCTTTTACGCCATCATGCATCTTCTCAAGCCAGCTTACTACCGCGCGATAATATGGAATGGCGACCACATCCAGATAATCTTTGACGTCGGAATGAAGCTCATCGGCACTACTCACAACATAAGCCGCGCGGCTGGTTAAACCGCCTTTATAGCTAACGGTTAACGAGAATTTATCGCCTTGCTGGATGTGCTTATCGGAAGGATACAAATTGGCGTTTTCAAAGCGATCGCCCGTCGCGGCTATGGTTACGACGTTGTTTGCTTGCCCTTCAGCGGCAAGCAGGGCGGCAATCGATTTTTCTGTTTTACCCAGGTCAATTGCATTCAGGGCGCTTAGTGCCGCCGTTGATGCCAGATTTGCACCGTATTCGTAATGGGCGATTTCGTTGGCATTATTAATAATGCGTGCGCCATTACGCGGCGAGATAAACAGCCCGGTGGCATTAAGCAGCTCGCATTCTGGAGTGAGCGCAGCCTGAAGGGCATGGAAAATAAAAGTCGGGATGTCGAACAGTGACGAGTTGTCGTCGTGGCTGCCGGTGAACAGCTTCCAGCCCGCGATCCCGACACGCTGTTGTCCATCTAGTCCGGCCTGCTTTAGCACATCAGTGAGCGAAAGTGCGGTGTCCATCGGCTGGTTTGGCAGTGAAAACCACGGAGCATGAACTACTTTAGCGGGCGTTCTGGAGAATTGTGCCAGCTTAAGGTTTTCATTGCCGAGCACCAGCACCGCCTCGCCATTTTTATGCAGCACCAACAAACCTTCTTCAAATCGCGGAATGAAACCGGTCAGATATTCAAAATTCCCGCCATGTTCTTTGTCTGCGTAAACGACTAGCGAATCGAGATTCTGCTGCGCCATTCCCTGCAAAATTTTGCGTAAGCGCTCCTGAATCGTCCGAGCGTTTAACACAACACTCGGGACGTTGAGATAGATTTCAGGCTGCTTGATGGTGGTAAGCGTGATATTAGGCATGGGTCTGTAACTCCGTTTTCTTATCCCCGGGAGAACCTTAACTTACCACCGTGCGAATACTCAGCCTATCCCGGCAATCGAGATTTGGGGCGTCCTGGGCCAAGTAACACCGCCAATTTTCCGCCACCTTGTGTGGTTTCCATCAAGATTTTGCACACACTGGTGAGCGGCACGGAAAGTAACATGCCGACCGGGCCGAGCAGCCAGCCCCAGAATAGTAACGAAAGGAAAACCACGAACGTCGACATCCCCAGCCCACGGCCCATCATGCGCGGCTCGACAATATTTCCCAGCACCATGTGTACCGCCAGGAATAACGCGCCGACCAGCACCATTTCGTAAGTGCCGTTAAACAAAAACGCCTGAATCATCGGTGGAATTGCAGAAATAACCGAACCGATATTAGGAATGTAATTCAGCAAGAACCCCAGCACGCCCCACATTAGCGCAAACTGCACGCCCATCAGTTCCAGCCCAAGCCAGATAATCAGCCCTGTCCACAGGCTTATTAATGTTTTTAGCGCCAGGTAATGCGTCACACCTTTTAAAGCACGGTGCAGGCTGGCGATGTGAATTTTCGGATTGGAAAGGGCAAAACGGAGTTTATAGGGAACGTGGCGCACTTCGAACAACATAAACACCACAGTCATCACCAGCAGTAAAATGCTGGCCATCGCACCGGAAAGGCTGGTCATGAGTGTCGTGGCATACGACATCACTTTCTCAGAATCCATACGCTGCAACATGCGCTCAGGTGATAATCGCAGATGCATAAACGGCAGCATCTTTTCGAGCTCAAAAACTTTTTGCGTCAGCATTTTATTGTACTTGGGCAGCATATCGACAAACTCGCTCATCGACGCTGCCAGCACGCCAACCAGCATGGTCAGCACGACCAACATGGCAAACACGACCATTGAAATAGCCAGCGGGCGGTTCACTCCCCGGCGAATTAGCCAGGTGACTAAGGGGTTTAAGACAATGGCAAAAAACAGGGCCAATAAAAGCTGGACGATAATGTCTGCGGCCGCATGAATCCCGGCAAGAATAATCACCAGTGCAGAAAGCTTAATGAGAATGTGTAGTCCGGTTTTGTCGGGTTCTGGAGAAACCATGAAAAGATCCTGTGTTCGAGGGATCTTCTTAGTGTAGCGCTTCGTTTGTTTCTCACTCGCAGGTCGAGTCTGAAAGTCAGTTGCTGAAATGTGAATCACGACATGGTTATACTGAGGAACGCTGTTTTAAAAGTGAATAACCATGCCTGACCTGACACCCGCCCCGGCAATAAGTAGTTTCCGACTCAATCTACAGATTGTTTCTGTCGTGATGTTCAATTTTGCCAGCTATATGACGATTGGCCTGCCGCTCGCGGTGTTGCCGGGCTACGTGCATGACGTTATGGGATACAGCGCGTTTTGGGCGGGGCTGGTGATTAGCCTGCAATATTTCGCCACGCTGCTCAGTCGCCCACACGCGGGGCGTTACGCGGATATTCTTGGCCCGAAAAAGATAGTCATCTTTGGTTTGTGCGGCTGTTTTCTCAGTGGTGCAAGCTACTTGCTGGCGGCGTTTGGCAGTGCATGGCCGCTGGCGAGTCTGGTTCTGCTGTGTCTTGGGCGCGTGATTTTGGGGATTGGGCAAAGTTTTGCAGGAACCGGTTCAACGCTTTGGGGCGTCGGGGTTGTCGGCTCGCTGCACATCGGGCGGGTGATCTCCTGGAATGGCATCGTGACCTATGGCGCGATGGCGATGGGCGCACCGCTGGGGGTGCTTTTTTATCACTTCGGCGGGCTGAAATTACTGGCGGGAATCATTATGGCGGTGGCGCTGATTGCGGTGCTGCTGGCAATTCCTCGCCCGGCGGTGAAAGCCAGCATGGGCAAGCCGCTGCCGTTTCGTGCGGTGCTCGGGCGTGTCTGGCCATACGGCATGGCGCTGGCGCTGGCATCCGCAGGATTTGGCGTAATCGCCACCTTCATTACGTTGTTTTACGACGCCAAAGGTTGGGACGGTGCGGCCTTTGCGCTCACCCTCTTTAGCTGCGCATTTGTGGGCACTCGCTTACTGTTCCCTAACGGTATTAACCGGCTTGGCGGCCTGAACGTGGCGATGATTTGCTTCTCGGTGGAGATTATCGGTTTGCTGTTGGTGGGCTTTGCGGCTGAACCGTGGATGGCAAAAGTAGGCACATTTTTGACGGGGGCAGGTTTTTCATTGGTGTTCCCGGCGTTGGGTGTGGTGGCAGTGAAAATGGTGCCGCAACAAAACCAGGGTAGCGCGCTGGCGACCTACACGGTGTTTATGGATTTATCGCTGGGGATCACCGGGCCATTAGCCGGATTTGTGATGGTTTACGCGGGCGTCTCGGTGATTTATCTGGCTGCGGCGCTGCTGGTTTGCATCGCGTTATTAATGGCATGGCAGTTAAAAAAACGGCCCCCGGTTGAAGAACCGGGGGCCGTCTCATCATCACAACCGTAATTACTTGATGGTGATGGTATTAATGATGTTTTCTGCCGCAGTTTGCGCCGCTTGCTGGTTATCAGCAGGCAGTGTAATTTGCATAGTTAACAGTTGGTTATCAACTTTACCCAGGATAACAGACGAGTAAGCCGTCTGGCCTTTGGCGGAGATAACGCTGTCTAACTGTTGCAGCGTGTGGCCTTTAATCTCGACGGATTTATTGGTCACGACTTGCAGTTGTGGGTCACGAGCACGCTGTTGATCTTCAAGGCGCTTTGCCAGTGCAGCCAGATCGTCTGGTGTGTTCTCACCCACAATCACAATCACTGCTTTCTGACCGGTAGCGTCAGAATAGACGTGCATGTTATTTGCCTGAGTGCCTAATTTACCGCTCTGATCGGTCATATCGGCGGGGAGTGCAAAGCTGATTTTCCCATCCAGCAGACTGACCGGCTGACTGGCTGCGCTAGCTTGCGCCGCGTCGTTCGCCGTGGCCGTTTTGCTGTCGCTGTTATCGCAAGCGGCCAGGCCTAATACCAGCAGGCCAATACCGACATATTTTACCAGGTTACCCATGACTTCTTCCTTTACGTTAGCAAGCCTTTGCGGCCGATCCCAGCATCTTAGCACAAGATAATTCAAGCACCGTCAACCGGGCTGTAACGCTGAGTTTTCAGACTTATCTGCCAGCCGTTTCAACAACATATTCAGCAGAACGCCGTACATCGGCAGGAAGAACACGATGCTGATAAGCACTTTGAAGCAGTAATCCACGACCGCGATTTCTACCCAATGCTGCGCCATAAAGGCATCCGGGCTGCGCCAGAAAGCGATAAAGAAGAAGGAAAACGTGTCGCTGATATTCCCGAACAAGGTCGATGCTGTGGGTGCAAGCCACCAATAACGGCTCTGGCGCAGGCGGTTAAACACATGCACATCCAGTATCTGCCCCAACGCGTAGGCCATAAAGCTGGCGACAGCGATACGAGCGACAAACAGATTAAAGTGCAGCAGTGCATCGAACCCTTGCCATGTTCCCATATAAAACAGCGCGGAAATGGCATAGGAAATCACCAGCGCGGGGAGCATCACAGCAAAAATAATGCGGCGAGCCAGCGGAGCGCCAAAAATGCGTACCGTCAGATCGGTGGCGAGGAAAATAAACGGAAAGCTAAACGCGCCCCAGGTGGTATGGAACCCAAAAACCGAAACCGGTAATTGCACCAGATAGTTGCTGGATGTGATCACCAGCAAATGGAATAGCGATAGCCAAAACAGCGCTTTAGTGCGCTGAGTAGAATTGAACTGCGTCATTTTGTAGCCTTTTTAGTGGTGGGGTGAGGGAACCCAATACGCTTTTTAAAGCGGGGCGATGATACTGCTTTAGTCCCGCTTTGCAATGGTTAATTTTAACGCAATCGTTCACGTGACTTGCGCGAGATTTTACCGGGCGTAAACTATCGCGGTTTGTTAAATCCGAGACTGCTGATGACCGATCTGTTTTCTAATCCTGACCATACGCTTGATGCCCTGGGCCTGCGTTGCCCGGAACCGGTAATGATGGTGCGTAAAACCGTGCGCAGTATGCAGCCTGGCGAAACCCTGCTGGTCATTGCTGACGACCCTGCAACCACCCGTGATATTCCCGGTTTTTGCCTCTTTATGGAACATGAACTGCTCGCCCAACAAGTGGAATCATTGCCTTACCAATACTTGCTGCGTAAAGGCCAGTAATTCCGCCCCGGCCCTTGGCTCCCGCTTTGGGCTTCTGAACCCTCTTTGCATCTCTAATGAACCCCAATTTCATTTTTTGTCGCTTTTTGTGAAGTGCTTCACCCACGCTTTTCTCCACGTAGTCTAATTTTTAAACGACAAATTAAAACATTGTTTTACTTCTTACCCCACATCTCTACCTCTGCTGGAGCGACACAATGAAGAAGACCTTTCTGCCTGCTTTTGCTGGTTTATGTCTGTCTACCGCGTCAGTTTTGTTTGCGCAATCTGCTTTCGCACAAGTGATAAAAGCCGCTGACGTTCACCCGGAAGGGTATCCAAACGTGGTCGCAGTTCAGCACATGGGCGAAAAACTCAAACAAGAAACTAACGGTGATTTAGAAATTAAAGTGTTCCCAAGCGGTGTGTTAGGGGATGAAAAACAGATGATTGAACAGGCGCAAATGGGGGCAATCGACATTATCCGTGTTTCGATGGCACCCGTTGCGGCGATCCTCCCGGATGTAGAAGTCTTTACTCTGCCGTACGTGTTCCGCGATGAAGACCATATGCATAAAGTTATCGACGGTGATTTGGGCAAACAAATCGGCGACAAGCTGACCAACAACCCGAAATCCCGCCTGGTGTTCCTCGGCTGGATGGACTCTGGTACGCGCAACCTGATTACCAAAAATCCGGTAGTGAAACCCGAAGATCTTAAAGGAATGAAAATCCGCGTTCAGGGCAGCCCAGTTGCGCTGGCAACACTCAAAGACATGGGTGCAAACTCAGTCGCGATGGGTGTGAGCGAAGTGTATAGCGGCATGCAAACCGGCGTTATCGACGGTGCTGAAAACAACCCGCCAACCTTTATTGCCCACAACTACATGCCGGTTGCCAAAAACTACACCCTGAGCGGCCACTTCATCACGCCAGAAATGCTGCTTTACTCCAAAGTGAAATGGGACAAGCTGACGCCTGACCAACAGCAAAAAATTCTGAAGCTGGCACGTGATGCGCAAATGGAACAGCGCCAATTGTGGAATGCCTACAACACACAAGCGCTGGAAAAAATGAAAGCTGGTGGTGTTCAGTTCCACGAAATCGACAAAGCCTGGTTCGTGAAAGCGACGGAGCCAGTCCGTAAAGAGTACGGCGATAAGCATCAGGAATTGATGAAAGCCATTGCTGACGTTCAGTAACTTTTGGGGCCGTGGAGGTTTACTTTATGTCGCAACGCTACTCTGACTTAATGGACAAAGTTTATTTGCTGGCGATGATTGTCGCCGGGCTGTCGCTACTGGTGATGACAATCATTATACCGATTGGGATTTTCTCGCGTTATGTGCTGAACCGTGGGGAATCCTGGCCGGAACCGGTGGCGATAATCTGCATGGTGACCTTCACGTTTATCGGCGCGGCGGTGAGCTACCGCGCCGGTTCTCACATCGCTGTGAATATGCTGACAGACCGTCTGCCACAGGCCGCGCAGACGTTTTGCGCACGCCTGGTCGACTTGCTCATGCTGCTGATTTCTCTGGTGATGTTCTATTACAGCTTCTATTTGTGCGCGGATTTATGGGAACAGCCTGTTGCCGAATTCCCGCTTCTCACGTCCGGTCAAACCTATCTTCCGCTGCCTGTGGGCGCGATTTTGATGATTTTGTTTGTTGTTGAGCGATTACTGTTCGGCTCTCAAGAGAACCGCCCAATAGTGTTGCTGGGTAATCACGGCTAAGGTCAGGGGATAACATGGACGCATTTATATTATTAGCAACGCTTGCGGTGCTACTCGCGGTGGGAATGCCTGTAGCCTTTGCTGTTGGGCTAAGCGCCATAGCGGGTGCGTTATGGATAGATTTACCGCTGGAAGCGATCATGATTCAAATTACCAGTGGGGTGAATAAATTTACCCTGCTGGCGATTCCGTTCTTCATTTTGGCGGGCGCGATAATGGCGGAGGGGGGGATCGCCCGTCGTCTGGTCAACTTTGCCTATATCTTCGTGGGCTTTATTCGCGGCGGGTTGTCGCTGGTGAATATCGTGGCGTCCACTTTCTTTGGCGCGATTTCCGGATCGTCCGTGGCGGATACGGCATCCATCGGCAGCGTGATGATCCCGGAAATGGAGAAAAAGGGTTATCCGCGTGAATACGCTGCAGCGGTGACAGCGAGTGGATCGGTGCAGGCGATTTTGATCCCGCCAAGCCATAACTCGGTGATTTATTCCCTGGCGGCAGGCGGCACGGTTTCCATTGCAACGCTGTTTATTGCCGGGATTTTGCCAGGTTTATTGCTGGGTTTCTGCCTGATGGTGATGTGCCTCGGGTTTGCCCATAAGCGCGGTTACCCGAAAGGTGAACGCATTCCCTTCAAGCAGGCGTTGAAGATTTTCTTCGATGCGCTGTGGGGTTTGATGACGGTGGTCATTATTCTCGGCGGGATTTTGACTGGGGTCTTTACCGCCACAGAATCGGCGGCAGTGGCCTGTGTGTGGGCGTTCTTCGTGACCATGTTTATCTACCGTGATTACAAGTGGAACGAATTGCCGAAGCTGATGTTCCGCACGGTAAAAACTGTCTCTATCGTCATGATTTTGATTGGTTTTGCGTCAGCTTTCGGCGCGGTAATGACTTACATGCAGTTGCCTTCACGTATCACGGAATTCTTCACTTCTCTGTCTGATAACAAATACGTGATCCTGATGTACCTCAACATCATGTTGTTGTTGATTGGCACGTTGATGGACATGGCACCGATTATCCTGATCCTGACGCCGGTATTGCTGCCGGTGACCAATTCGCTGGGTATCGACCCGGTGCATTTCGGCATGATCATGATGGTGAACCTCGGGATTGGCCTGATAACGCCGCCAGTCGGTTCGGTATTGTTTGTGGCAAGTGCGGTGAGTAAACAGAAAATCGAAGTGGTGGTGCGAGCGATGCTACCGTTCTACGCCGTGTTGTTGGTGGTGCTGGCAATGGTGACCTACATTCCGGCCGTTTCTCTGTGGCTGCCGCATGCGTTGGGTATGACGAGCTAAAACGGCGGGTGACGCTAGCGCTTATCGACCCTACAAAAGCAGATGTTTCGTAGGTCGGGTAAGCGCAAGCGTCACCCGACTTTTTTATTTTTTGCGCAGCAACCGCAACGCATTCGCTGTAACCAGTGCCGTCGCTCCGGAATCGGCTAACACTGCCAGCCACAAACCGGTTATGCCCAGTAATGTTGTCACCAAAAAAATCCCTTTCAGCCCCAGCGCGATAGTAATGTTCTGGCGAATGTTGTTATGCGTGGCGCGCGCAAGGCCAATCATGCCAGCCAGTTCCGTCAGGCGGTTGTGCGTCAGCGCGGCATCGGCGGTTTCGAGCGCCACGTCGGTGCCACTGCCCATAGCGATACCGATAGTCGCGGCTTTCATGGCCGGAGCATCGTTGATGCCGTCGCCGACCATCGCCAGTGGCGAGCGGTCGTTGAGTTCATTAACCGCGCTGACCTTATCGGCTGGCAATAAGCTGGCGCGGTAATCCATTCCCAGTTCCTGAGCGATTGCAGCCGCGGCCCGCGGGTTATCGCCGGTCAGCATCACGCTCTGAACGCCAATATCATGCAGTGCTGCCACGGCGGCTTTAGCGTCGCTGCGTAAAGTATC
The DNA here is from genome assembly GCF_024807715.1 of Buttiauxella sp. BIGb0471. Taxonomy (NCBI): domain Bacteria; kingdom Pseudomonadati; phylum Pseudomonadota; class Gammaproteobacteria; order Enterobacterales; family Enterobacteriaceae; genus Buttiauxella; species Buttiauxella sp. BIGb0471. The sequence continues at coordinate 276,612 of NZ_JANUEU010000004.1, read as the reverse complement.
GCGCAGGGCCAGAACCCCGATTAATTTGCCTTGCTGGACTGCGGCAATGACCGTTTGCCCCTCGGCCTCAAGCTCGGTGATACGTGTCTGCCACTGCGAATCGAGAACATTTTCTGCGAGTTTTCCCGGCGTACTCAGGAGTACGGTTTCGCCGTTGATGGAGGCTTCTACGCCAATGCCTGCCAGCGCCCGGTTCGCGCTGGTTTCAGGCAGCGTCAGCCCGCGACTTTGTGCTTCACGCACTATCGCTTGCGCCAGCGGGTGCGATGACCCCTGTTCGACGGCGGCAGCGACGGCCAGCAGGTCGTTTTCGTGACGCTCGCCATTCACTTCAATGGCCGTTACCTGCGGCTTGCCAGCGGTCAGCGTGCCGGTTTTATCAAACGCGATATGCTGAATTCTGCCAAGACGCTCAAGTGCTGCGCCGCCTTTAATTAGCGCGCCACGGCGTGCTGCTGCCGCAAGCCCGGAAGTAATCGCCGCAGGAGTAGAAATCACCAGCGCACACGGGCAACCAATCAGTAATAGCGCCAGGCCTTTGTAGATCCACTCGCCCCAGCTTTGCCCGAACAGCAGTGGAGGAATAACCGCCGCGAGCAGCGCAATCGCCATAATTATCGGCGTGTAAATCCGGCTGAAACGGTCAATAAAGCGCTCAATCGGTGCGCGACGTTCATCCGCTTCTTCAATTAAACGTAGGATGCGATCGATGGCGCTGTCACCCGGTTCTGAAATGACTTCGAGCTGAACCAGTCTGTCGACGCTGGTGCTGCCCGCCGGGACTTTTTCGTCTTGCTGACGTTCGACCGGAATCGACTCTCCGGTTAACGCACTTTCATCGAAACTGGCAAATGGAGTTAACAGGCGGCCATCGGCGGGTAAACGCCCACCGGCTGCGACTTCAATCACATCGCCCGGCCGCAAATCACCCACCGCGACAGTTTCGCGTTCGTCATTACGAATGCGCGTGGCGACTTCGGGTTTTAGTGCCATCAACGCGCTTACCCCACGGCGTGCGCGGCTGGCGGCGTAAGACTCGAGACGTTCACCAATTAAGAACAGCAGCAACACCATCGCGGCTTCGGCTGTCGCACCAATAAACAATGCACCAATGGCGGCTACGCTCATCAATGTTTCGATGGCAAACCAGTTGCCGCTGCGCATCAGTCGCACGGCCTGGCGGGCAATTGGCCACAGGCCAACCAGCGTGGTAGCGATAAATGCGATATTGCCGAACGGGTGGTTAAACTGCTCAAGACCCCAACTCAATGCCATCATCACAATCAACAGAATGAGCGGCAAATTTTCGCGCAGGGAAGAGGTTTTTGGCGCGGGGGCAGTGCTGTTTCTCAGGTTGTAACCTGCCGCCTTTACCGCTTTTTCAACATCCTGACGCACATCACTCTCGGCGGTGACCAGCAGTTTTTGCGTGGCGAACAACACCTGGACGCGCTGAACATCGGCCAGTTGTTTCACCGCGTTTTCAACTTTGCGTGCGCAAGCCGCGCAATCCATGCCATCGACCAGCCAGCTGTAACGCTCGCCAGGCTCTGTAACGATTTCAGTTTCCACAGGAGGTACGGCTTCGCTACAGCAGTCGTTACCGTGACAGGCATCGGTTTTTATCGGCAACGGACTGAGCTTTGCTTTAGCAAATTGCGGTGGTTTTGGGGAATTGAGCATGTGCCCTCCTGGGTAATGATAATGTTCTCATTACCCATGTTACTCTCTGGAGTTGACTCCAGAGTCAAGAGGGAAATTTGAGGGGCGGTAAATACCGCCCGTAAGGTCAGATATACAACGCGCGGACAATCATAAAGTGCCCGGCAAAATAGCAGGCTGCGGCGATGGCGCTGTCGCCGGTGAAGCGGCGGCGGTAATGACTTCCCAGCCAGACAATATTGCCTAACAGCAACAGCGTTGCGCCGCTAAAGGCCGAGAAATTTGGGCGCGTCGGCAGGTAAAAGTAAAGCTCACCTGCCAGCCACACCATCACCAGCGTCATGCCGATAAACGTCATAATCGGCCAGCGGAACGTTTCGAGACGCGTCCAGATAACCGCAACCAATAAGGCTCCTACAACCAGCAAAACCAACGGTAGCGGCCAGAAGAAACTGAATGTCATCTGGCTGGCGAAATAGAGGGTGTAGAGCAGGTGTGAGAGGAAAAATGCCCCGATGGCGTACAGCATGCGCTGGGTTGGTAGCAATGTGAGCGCATCGCCGAGTAGCGTTGCCAGCAGGCCGGCGACAATCAAGTAGCCCGTTGCGTTAAACATTGGCGCTTGCCAGGCTAAAAGTAATAAAAGCAAAAGGGTGACAGGCTTGAACACCCAGCGTTGCCAGGTTGGCCCACGGTAGGAGGCGTCAACGTACAGCCAGCCTGAGAAGAATACTGCGATAAATGACCAAAGCATGGCGTGTCCTTTTGTACCCTTCATACTTCAAGTTGCATGTGCGTTGGCTTTCCTCGCTCACCCCAGTCACTTACTCAAGTAAGCTCCTGGGGATTCACTGTGTCGCCGCCTTCCTGCAACTCGAATTATTTTGGGTAAATATGAGTTAATCTGCCGTTTTTCTTAAGTCTAGTGGTCAATTGCGACGGATGACAACGTCCAGAGCGGCAGGGTATTCTTAAAAGTGCCTGACAATTCGAGATAAATCCATGAGTAAAATGCCCCTTTTCTTCATCGCCGTTGTGGCGATTATCGTCGTGGCAGCGTCGTTCCGCTTTGTGCAGCAGCGCCGCCAGAATGCGGAAAATGATGCAGCACCTCTGATGCAACGAAGCGTGTTGGTGGCGACAAAACGTGAAACACCCATCAACGATCGGCGCTCGCGGCAACGCCAGGTGACGCCGGTTGAAGATACGATGCGTTATGAGATTTGGTTTCGCCCACAAAGTGGCGGGCTGGATCTGAAAATGCGTGTGATGGCTGAACAGTACCACTCGATGAGTGTCGGTGACGCGGGGACTTTGCAGTATAAGGGGACGCGGTTTGTAGGGTTCGTCCCCCAATGATTATTTGCCCTGGCGGAGTTTCTTCTGCCAGACCAGCAGTTCAAATACGCCAAAGATGAAAATCTTAATCTGTTGAGCGCGACTGAGCGGTGGGCTGCCTTTTGGCTGAGTCGATTTTAGCAACGCCAACTGCATGCCGTGCATCAACACGGTGAAGATCAGCGCGACGTTAACGAAGATATTAAGTGGGCGCGGGAACGGGTGGAAAATATTCAGTAACAAAAATGCCCAGACGCCGAGCATGAGCAAGCGGCCGATATTGATCAACATGATGCTGTTCCTTAAATTTCGCGGCTAAATAAACGGTAAGCGACCTGGCCTGCGACTTTTTCACGGTGCAGTGACCAGCTTGCCGGTAGCGCAGGCATCCCGTTTTCTACTTCGCTTTCAACGTAAATCAGCGCTTCATCTGCCAACCAACCATTGCTTTCAAGCAACGCTAACGTCTCGTCCAGCAAGCCTTTTCTGAACGGAGGGTCAACAAACACAATGGTGTGTGGCTCGCCGGGCTGCGCCAGGAAATTGAGCGTGTTAGTGTTCACAACCTTGGCGTTAGCCGCTTTTAGCGTGACGAGATTTTTTTGCAATTGCTGTGAAACGTTGCGATCCATCTCGAGTAAAGTGGCGCGGCTGGCGTAACGCGATAACGCTTCTAGCCCTAATGCACCGCTCCCGGCAAAGCAGTCTAATACGGTGGCATCGACCATTGAGGGAGCCAGCCAGTTAAATAGGGTTTCACGAACTCTGTCCGTTGTAGGACGCAAGCCAGGGCTGTCTGGTACAGGCAGTTTACGGCCGCGCCATTGGCCGCCAATAATACGAATCTGGCCGGTGCCAGTAGATTGCGGTTTTTTCATGAGACTCACTGCGATGCAATTTCTTGCCGTCTAGTGTAACGGTGTGTGTAAGGCGGGGAAAGTGATAGACTAAGGCATTCATTAGATAATTATTTTCAGTGCCCGTGGCATGCTCAATCGGGCCTGTGCCATGAATTAACAGCGAGGAGTGTGTTCGCAAATGGCGAAAGAGAAAAAACGTGGCTTTTTTTCATGGCTAGGCTTTGGCCAGAAAGAGCAGGCTTCTGAACAAGAAACAGAACAAAAAGTGGCAGAAGAACAACCGGTTGCCGAAGAAGTCGTTGAGCAGGTTATTGAAGCTGAACAACCGCAAGCGCTTGAAGAAACTGCGCAACCAGAAGAAGCTAAGCCTGAAATCCAGCCAGAAACTCTGACTGTAGAAGAGCCTGTCGCGCTTGCTAAGCGCGAGGAGCCAGAAGTCTTCGCAGAAGAAATTGTCGAAGTCACCGAAAAGCTCGTTGAGAGCGAAGTGCTGGTGGCTGAACCGGAAATCATTCCAGAACCAGAACCAGAAGTTACCGCGCAAGTTGCTGTAGAACACGAAGAGCTGCCGGTTCCTGAAGACGTGGTTGCTGAAGCTGAACTGGAGCCAGAAGAGTGGCAACCGGAACAAGAGCCTGTTGTTGCGGTAGTTGAGCAAGAAGTTGAAGTTATTGAAGAAGATGTTGTCGTAGAAGAAATACTGGAAGAAGAGCTTGCTGAAGAACTCCCGGTTGCTGCCGTTATCGCCGAAGAAGTGGCGGAAGAGCAGCCAGCAGAAGAAATCCAGCAGGAACAAGAGCGTCCAACCAAAGAAGGTTTCTTCGCACGCCTCAAACGCAGCCTGGTTAAAACGAAACAGAACCTCGGTTCCGGATTTATCAGTCTGTTCCGTGGCAAGAAAATCGACGATGATCTGTTCGAAGAACTTGAAGAGCAGTTGCTTATCGCCGATGTGGGCGTTGAAACAACGCGCAAAATCATCACCAATCTGACAGAAGGCGCGAGCCGTAAAGACCTGCGTGACGCGGAAGCGTTGTACGGTCTGCTGAAAGAAGAGATGGGCGAGATTCTGGCGAAAGTCGATGAGCCGCTGAATGTTGAAGGCAAAACCCCATTCGTTATTCTGATGGTTGGCGTCAACGGCGTGGGTAAAACCACCACTATCGGCAAACTGGCGCGTCAGTTCCAGCAAGAAGGCAAATCTGTAATGCTGGCGGCGGGCGATACCTTCCGCGCGGCGGCAGTAGAACAATTGCAGGTCTGGGGCCAGCGCAACAATATTCCGGTTATCGCTCAACACACCGGTGCCGATTCTGCTTCCGTGATTTTTGATGCGATTCAGGCGGCAAAAGCGCGCAATGTCGATGTCCTTCTGGCAGATACCGCCGGGCGTTTGCAGAACAAAGCGCACCTGATGGAAGAGCTGAAGAAAATCGTTCGCGTAATGAAAAAGCTGGACGAAGATGCACCGCATGAGGTTATGCTCACCCTCGATGCCAGCACCGGGCAGAATGCGATTAGCCAGGCTAAATTATTCCATGAAGCCGTTGGATTGACAGGCATTACGCTCACCAAACTGGATGGTACAGCCAAAGGCGGCGTGATTTTCTCCGTTGCCGATCAGTTTGGTATTCCGATTCGCTACATTGGCGTCGGCGAGCGTATTGAGGACTTGCGTCCGTTTAATGCGGGCGATTTTATTGAGGCACTTTTTGCCCGAGAGGATTAACCATGATTCGCTTTGAACACGTTAGTAAGGCCTATCTCGGTGGGAGACAAGCGTTGCAGGGAGTCACCTTCCATATGCAACCTGGCGAGATGGCTTTTCTGACCGGTCACTCTGGAGCCGGGAAAAGTACCCTGCTTAAGCTTATCTGCGGTATTGAGCGGCCAAGTGCCGGAAAGATTTCGTTCAGCGGCCATGATATTAGCCGCCTCAAGAGCCGCGAAGTGCCGTTCCTGCGCCGTCAGATTGGTATGATCTTCCAGGATCACCATCTGTTGATGGACAGAACCGTTTACGACAACGTGGCGATCCCGCTGATCATCGCGGGTGCCAGCGGTGAAGACATTCGCCGCCGCGTGTCTGCGGCACTGGATAAAGTTGGCCTACTCGATAAAGCGAAGAGTTTCCCGATTCAACTCTCTGGCGGTGAACAGCAGCGCGTGGGCATTGCTCGTGCGGTGGTGAATAAGCCTGCAGTATTGCTGGCGGATGAACCGACCGGTAACCTTGATGATGCGCTCTCGGAAGGTATTTTGCGTCTGTTCGAGGAGTTTAACCGCGTGGGCGTAACGGTTCTGATGGCAACGCACGATATGGGGCTGATTTCCCGCCGTAATTATCGCATGTTGACGTTAAGTGACGGCCATTTGCATGGAGGCCTGGCAGGTGAATAAACGCAGCGCGCTCAATCACATAAAGCGCTTCAGCAACAAGCTGGATAAAATCAACTCGCTGAATAAGTTAGGGGATTTAGGCCGCTCGGTGAAAAAACGCGGCAAAGGGCCTCAATCGAAAAGCAAATCCCTCAAGGGCGGTGTGAACGAACAGTTCCGCTACGCCTGGCAGGGGGCTGTACAGGATTTGCGCAGCAAGCCTTTAGCCACTTTCCTGACGGTCATGGTTATCGCCATTTCTCTCACACTGCCAAGCGTATGCTACATGGTTTACAAAAACGTAAATCAGGCCGCCACACAGTATTACCCTTCGCCGCAAATTACCGTTTACCTCGACAAAGCGCTGGATGACAACGCCGCGCAGCAAGTGGTGGGTGCGATTCAGGCAGAAGAGGGCGTCGATAAAGTTAACTATTTATCGCGTGACGAAGCGCTGGGCGAATTCCGCAACTGGTCTGGCTTTGGCGGCGCGCTGGATATGCTGGAAGAAAACCCGTTGCCTGCGGTTGCCGTGGTGAACCCGAAACTCGATTTCCAGACCACAGACCACCTGAACACTTTGCGTGACCGTGTCGCTCGTATTAACGGTGTCGATGAAGTGCGCATGGATGACAGCTGGTTTGCACGTCTCGCCTCGCTGACGGGCCTTGTAGGGCGTGTTGCTGCGATGATTGGCGTGCTGATGGTTGCCGCGGTATTCCTGGTGATTGGTAACAGCGTGCGCCTGAGCATCTTTGCCCGCCGCGACTCCATCAACGTGCAGAAACTGATTGGTGCAACGGATGGATTCATCCTGCGCCCGTTCTTGTACGGCGGTGCGTTATTAGGCTTTAGCGGTGCGTTTTTGTCGCTGATTTTGACCGAAATTCTGGTGTGGCGTTTGTCATCTGCTGTGACCGAAGTGGCGCAAGTGTTTGGCACAAAATTCGATCTGACGGGCTTGGGTTTCGACGAATGCCTGCTGTTGTTGCTGGTTTCATCGATGAGCGGTTGGTTGGCTGCGTGGATAGCAACAGTACAACATTTACGTCGTTTTACCCCAGAGTAAAAATTTTTTGATATACTAGTCCCCTGCTACGAAGTACCTATCAGCAGGGGACTCGTTCCCACCTCGGTTAGCGTTTCTCCTGCCATGTTTCATAGCTCTGTCACATTTTGTGTGCAATCTATGCACAGCTTTACACGGAACTTGTGGATAGCATCACTGTCTGAGTTTACTGTGGGTGGTACGGTTTGGCGCTTGACGTGGAGTCAGGTGTGGCACTGTGTAGCAACCTGTACGTTAGTCTCTAAGAGAGGGTTTGAATGACCAAAGAAATGCAAAATTTAGCTTTAGCCCCTGTTGGTAACCTGGAATCTTATATTCGGGCCGCTAACTCCTGGCCGATGTTGACGGCTGAGGAAGAGAAGGAGCTTGCTGAAAAGCTGCATTACCAGGGCGATCTGGAAGCAGCGAAAAGGCTGATCCTGTCTCACCTGCGCTTTGTTGTTCATATCGCTCGTAATTACTCGGGCTATGGCTTGCCGCAGGCTGACTTGATTCAGGAAGGCAACATTGGCCTGATGAAGGCTGTGCGCCGCTTTAACCCGGAAGTGGGTGTCCGTCTGGTGTCGTTCGCTGTGCACTGGATCAAAGCTGAAATTCATGAATACGTTCTGCGTAACTGGCGTATTGTGAAAGTGGCAACCACTAAAGCACAACGTAAGTTGTTCTTTAACCTGCGTAAAACTAAACAACGTCTGGGTTGGTTCAACCAGGACGAAGTGGAAATGGTTGCCAACGAGCTGGGTGTTTCCAGCAAAGATGTCCGTGAGATGGAATCTCGTATGGCGGCGCAGGACATGACGTTCGACATGGGCAACGACGACGATTCAGACAGCGCGCCAATGGCCCCTGTGCTGTTCTTGCAGGATAAGTCTTCTAACTTTGCCGATGGCATCGAAGACGACAACTGGGAATCGCATGCGGCTGATAAACTCAGCGATGCCATGTTAGGCCTGGACGAACGTAGCCAGGATATTATCCGTGCCCGTTGGCTCGATGAAGACAACAAAAGCACGCTGCAAGAACTGGCCGACCGTTATGGCGTTTCCGCCGAGCGTGTACGTCAGCTTGAAAAGAACGCGATGAAAAAACTGCGCATGGCCATCGAAGCGTAAGTTATTCAGCAAGACAAAAAAACCGCCTTCCAGGGCGGTTTTTTTATGCCCGTCACTTTCCTTCCCCATTGTGAAAAAATTGTTATTCCAAAAGCCGCAAATTCGGGTATGTTTTTAACTCTGAGTGCGGCGAAGGCACACGCGGTATTCGTAAACCAAAAATAAAACCGTGCCAAAACAACACAACAAATACCAATCACAACAAGAATGGGGATTCTCAGGATGAACATGAAGGGCAAAGCGTTATTGGCTGGTTGTATTGCACTTGCGATGAGCAACGCAGCATTTGCGAAGGACATCAAAGTAGCGGTAGTTGGGGCGATGTCTGGCCCGGTTGCTCAATATGGCGACCAGGAATTTACCGGTGCAGAACAAGCAGTTGCTGATATTAATGCCAAAGGCGGCATCAAAGGCGACAAACTGGTTATCACCAAATATGACGATGCTTGTGACCCGAAACAAGCCGTGGCTGTCGCCAACAAAGTGGTTAACGATGGCATCAAATATGTAATCGGCCACTTGTGTTCTTCTTCCACTCAACCTGCGTCTGACATCTACGAAGACGAAGGTATTCTGATGATCACTCCTGCGGCAACGGCACCTGAGCTGACTTCGCGCGGTTACAAATTAACAATGCGTACCACAGGACTGGACTCCGATCAGGGCCCAACGGCTGCGAAATACATCCTTGATCACGTGAAACCGAAAAACATCGCGGTCATTCATGACAAACAACAGTATGGCGAAGGCCTTGCGCGCTCCGTTCAGGACAACCTGAAAAAAGGCGGCGCTAACGTGGTGTTCTTTGACGGTATCACCGCAGGCGAGAAAGACTTCTCCACGCTGGTGGCTCGTCTGAAGAAAGAGAACATCGACTTCGTTTACTACGGTGGCTACCACCCTGAAATGGGCCAGATCCTGCGTCAGTCTCGTGCAGCAGGCCTGAAAACTCAGTTCATGGGTCCAGAAGGTGTAGCGAACGTTTCATTGTCTAACATTGCTGGCGAATCTGCTGAAGGCCTGTTAGTCACCAAACCGAAGAACTACGACCAGGTTCCTGCGAACAAACCGGTTGTAGATGCCATCAAAGCGAAGAAACAAGATCCAAGTGGCGCATTCGTATGGACGACATACGCAGCACTGCAATCTCTGGCTGCGGGTTTGAACAAGTCAGAAGAACCAGCTGAAATCGCTAAATACCTGAAAGGCGCGACCGTGGAAACTGTAATGGGTCCGTTGAGCTGGGATGAGAAGGGCGATCTGAAAGGCTTTGAGTTTGGCGTGTTTACCTGGCATGCGAATGGTACTGCGACCGACGCTAAATAAGCATTAAAATGCCCACTCTCAAGGAGTGGGTATTTTTTGGTGGATGACGCTGGCGCTTATCCACCCTACGCAAACCTGGCCCGTAGGTCGGATAAGCGCAGCGTCATCCGACGCATTCATATCACTTCTTCCAGCCACCACTCTGAACTTCAAACCCTACCGCTTGCATAAACGCCGTCATAACATCCCGGTCTTCCACGCCAACATCTGCCATCCACCAACCGGTGATGTCAGGATTATCGCGAATCACTTCTTCAACCAGATACTGCCCCACGCCACGGCGACGGGTGATCTCGCGTACCCGCAGCGAATCCAGCGCGGCTTCATGGCCCGCAAGCGTAACGCGCACCGCGCCGAGCAGTCGCTCATTAAATTTTGCCGCGTAAATTCTGTGGGTATCACTAAGCGTAAGTGAGGCGCTGGAATATTCCGGCCAGATCTTAGCGAGATCGATCTCATCCTGGGCACTACACTCAAACAGACGAATGATGGTGAGTTTCATAAGCGAGCTAACCAAAAAGCGGGAAAACCCCGAGTGTAACCAATTTATTTGCGCCAGACGCTTTCTCTTTTATCTGTCATATACCAGACGATTAATTTTTGCGTCAAACATATGCCAGTTCGATAAATGGCAGATTGAAAAATGGTCAGTATAAAACCCTAAAACCTAGTGATTTATTCCGCTCTTTGTATCGCTATTTTATGCTGAAAAAGCTGCTTTTTTTTGTTTAACTCTAAGCAAATACAGAATAATATCTTTGCTTAATAGCCTGAAAAATAGAGAGTTTAGCCTTAAAAATTGTAAATTTTAATGCTAAGCCCTTAAAGGCACTCATAAAAATGGTTAAAGGCTAAAAAACATTCAGTTTGTTTTTTGCCCAAAATAAAACCACAAATCACGAACAGGAATTGGATCTATGAAAATGAACGCGAAGACATTACTCGCTGGGGTTATTGCGCTGGCGGTGTCTCACGCGGCAACCGCAGCTGATATCAAAGTTGCCGTTGTTGGTGCTATGTCTGGCCCGGTTGCGCAGTGGGGCGACATGGAATTTAACGGTGCTCGCCAGGCAATCAAAGACATCAACGCAAAAGGCGGCATCAAAGGCGACAAACTAGTCGCGGTTGAATACGACGATGCTTGTGACCCGAAACAAGCCGTAGCGGTTGCCAACAAAATCGTTAACGACGGTGTGCGCTATGTCATTGGCCACCTTTGCTCCTCTTCCACTCAGCCAGCGTCTGATATCTACGAAGACGAAGGCATCCTGATGATCACCCCTGGTGCGACTAACCCAGAGCTGACTGCCCGTGGTTACAAAATGATTATGCGTACCGCAGGCCTGGATTCTTCCCAGGGCCCAACGGCGTCTAAATACATTCTCGACACTGTGAAACCGAAGCGTATCGCTATCATTCATGACAAACAGCAATATGGCGAAGGCCTGGCGCGTTCTGTACAAGATGGCCTGAAGAAAGGTGGCGCGAATATCGTCTTCTTTGACGGTATCACAGCGGGCGATAAAGACTTCTCCACGCTGGTGGCGCGTCTGCAAAAAGAAAACATCGACTTCGTTTATTACGGCGGCTACTACCCAGAAATGGGCCAGATCCTGCGTCAGGCACGTGCCGTTGGCCTGAAAACTCAGTTTATGGGTCCAGAGGGTGTGGGTAACGCATCGCTGTCCAACATTGCGGGCAATGCGGGCGAAGGCATGTTAGTCACTATGCCAAAACGCTATGACCAGGACCCTGCGAACAAAGCTATCGTTGATGAACTGAAAACTGAGAAGAAAGATCCAAGTGGTCCGTATGTCTGGATCACTTACGCAGCGGTGCAGTCTTTGGCGACAGCACTTGAGCGTACCGGAAGTGCAGAACCTGCTGATTTAGTAAAAGATTTGAAAGCAAACGGTGCGAAAACCGTGATTGGGCCGCTGAACTGGGATGAGAAAGGCGATCTGAAGGGATTTGATTTTGGTGTCTTCCAGTGGCATGCCGACGGTTCGTCTTCTGTAGCGACGAAATAATAGTAGCGGCAACTCTGGGTCATCCCACCTCCCCGGCGGCTATGCGTTGGGGAGGAATAAATAAGGTTATTGTATGTCCGAGCAGTTCCTCTACTTCCTGCAACAGATGTTTAACGGCGTCACGCTGGGCAGTACTTACGCGTTGATAGCCATCGGTTACACCATGGTTTACGGCATTATCGGCATGATCAACTTCGCCCATGGCGAGGTGTATATGATCGGCAGCTACGTCTCGTTTATGATCATCGCAGCGCTGATGATGATGGGCATTGATGTGGGCTGGATGCTGGTTGGTGCGGGTTTTATTGGTGCAATTGTCATTGCGAGCGCCTACGGCTGGAGCATCGAACGCGTTGCCTACAAACCGGTGCGTAACTCTAAGCGTCTGATTGCACTGATCTCTGCTATCGGGATGTCTATCTTCCTGCAAAACTACGTCAGCCTGACTGAAGGCTCGCGTGATATCGCGCTGCCAAGCCTGTTTAACGGCCAGTGGGTCGTCGGTGCCAGCGATAACTTCACCGCAACCATTACCACCATGCAATTGGTGATTTGGGTTGTAACGTTCCTTGCGATGCTCGCGCTGACGCTGTTTATTCGCTACTCCCGCATGGGCCGTGCGTGCCGTGCGTGTGCAGAAGATTTGAAAATGGCGAGCCTGCTTGGAATTAACACCGACCGCGTTATCTCGCTGACCTTCGTGATTGGCGCAGCCATGGCTGCGGTTGCAGGTGTACTGCTCGGCCAGTTCTACGGCGTTATCAACCCATACATCGGCTTTATGGCCGGGATGAAAGCCTTCACCGCAGCAGTTCTGGGCGGTATCGGTAGTATCCCTGGTGCGATGATTGGTGGCCTGATTTTGGGTGTTGCAGAAGCGCTGACTTCCGCGTATCTGAGCACCGAATATAAAGATGTTGTCTCCTTTGCGCTGCTCATCGTGGTACTGCTGGTTATGCCTACCGGTATCCTGGGTCGCCCGGAGGTAGAAAAAGTATGAAACCGATGCATGTTGTTTTGGCGCTGCTTTCGGCGGCCATATTTTTCGTGCTGGCGGGCGTCTTTATGGGCGTTCAGCTGAGTCTCGATGGCACTAAGCTTGTCGTTCACAGCGCCGAAACGGTGCGCTGGGAATGGGTGTTGATTGGTACGGCGATTGTCTTCGTCTTCCAGTTGCTGCGCCCTGCATTCCAGAAAGGCATGAAAAAAGTCTCCGGGCCGAAGTTTGTGCTGCCTGCGTTAGACGGTTCTACGCCGAAACAGAAACTGTTCCTGGCGGCACTGTTGGTACTCGCCGTTGCGTGGCCGTTTGTGGTGTCACGCGGTACGGTGGATATCGCCACGCTGACCATGATTTATATCATTCTCGGCCTTGGTCTGAACGTGGTTGTGGGTTTGTCTGGCTTGCTGGTTCTGGGCTACGGCGGTTTTTATGCCATCGGCGCTTATACCTTTGCTCTGCTCAACCACTACTACGGTCTGGGATTCTGGACATGCTTGCCGATTGCGGGCCTGGTGTCTGCGGCGGCAGGTTTCCTGCTGGGCTTCCCGGTGTTGCGTTTACGCGGCGACTACCTCGCGATTGTGACGCTCGGCTTTGGTGAAATTGTCCGTATTTTGCTGCTGAACAACACCGAAATAACCGGTGGCCCGAACGGCATCAGCCAGATCCCAAAACCTACGCTGTTTGGTCTGGAATTCAGCCGCAGCGCACGTGAAGGCGGGTGGGATACGTTCAGCAACTTCTTTAACGTCGCATATAACCCAGGTGACAGGATTATCTTCCTCTACCTCGTTGCGTTGTTGTTGGTTGTACTGTCGCTGTTTGTGATTAACCGACTGCTGCGTATGCCGCTGGGCCGTGCGTGGGAAGCGTTGCGTGAAGATGAAATCGCATGCCGTTCACTGGGTCTGAACCCAACGCGTATCAAGCTGACCGCATTCACCATCAGCGCCGCGTTTGCGGGTTTCGCCGGTACGCTGTTTGCCGCACGGCAGGGCTTTGTCAGCCCGGAATCCTTCACCTTTGCCGAATCTGCATTCGTGCTGGCGATTGTCGTGCTGGGCGGTATGGGCTCGCAATTTGCCGTTATCCTCGCCGCCGTGCTGCTGGTGGTGTCGCGCGAACTGATGCGTGATCTGAACGAATACAGCATGTTGGTGCTTGGTGGCTTGATGGTGCTGATGATGATTTGGCGTCCACAAGGCTTGCTGCCAATGTCGCGTCCGCAATTGAAGCTTAAAAAAGAGCAAGTGGAACAAGTGAAAGGAGAGCAGGCATGAGTCAGCCATTGTTATCCGTAAACGGCTTGATGATGCGTTTCGGCGGCCTGCTCGCCGTAAACAATGTTTCTCTGGAACTGCATCCACAAGAAATTGTTTCGTTAATCGGCCCGAACGGTGCCGGTAAAACCACGGTGTTTAACTGCCTGACCGGCTTCTACAAGCCATCAGGCGGCACGATTTTGTTGCGTGACCAACACCTTGAAGGTCTACCGGGCCAGCAAATTGCACGTATGGGCGTGGTGCGTACTTTCCAGCACGTTCGTCTGTTCCGCGAAATGACCGTGATTGAAAACTTGCTGGTTGCTCAACATATGCAGCTGAAAACCGGTGTGTTCTCAGGTCTTTTGAAAACGCCTGCTTTTCGCCGTTCACAAAGCGAAGCGCTGGACCGCGCTGCAACCTGGCTTGAGCGTATTGGTCTGCTTGAGCAGGCTAACCGCCAGGCGAGTAACCTGGCATATGGCGACCAGCGCCGCCTTGAGATTGCACGCTGCATGGTGACTCAGCCAGAAATTCTGATGCTTGATGAACCCGCGGCTGGCCTTAACCCGAAAGAAACGCACGAACTCGATGAGTTAATCATGGAGTTACGCAACCATCACAACACCACCGTGCTGTTAATCGAGCACGATATGAAACTGGTGATGGGCATTTCTGACAGGATTTACGTGGTGAACCAGGGGACGCCGCTTGCGAACGGCACGCCGGAGCAAATCCGTAATAACCCTGACGTAATCCGTGCCTATTTGGGAGAGGCGTAAAATGGAAAATATCATGTTGTCCTTTGACCATGTGAGCGCCCACTACGGAAAAATCCAGGCGCTTCATGAAGTCAGTCTGCACATCAAGCAGGGCGAAATCGTCACCCTGATTGGCGCGAACGGCGCGGGTAAAACCACGCTGCTCGGCACATTGTGCGGCGACCCGCGCGCGTCCAGCGGCAAAATTACTTTTGATGGCAAAGATATCACCGACTGGCATACCGCGCGCATCATGCGTGAAGCGGTCGCGATTGTACCGGAAGGTCGCCGCGTATTTTCTCGCATGACGGTAGAAGAGAACCTGGCGATGGGTGGCTTCTTCGCGGAACGCGACCAGTATCATGAGCGCATCCAACGCGTTTACGAACTGTTCCCGCGTCTGCTGGAGCGCCGCATTCAGCGTGCAGGTACGATGTCCGGCGGTGAGCAGCAGATGTTAGCGATTGGTCGTGCGTTGATGAGCCAACCGCGTTTGCTGCTGTTAGATGAGCCATCGCTCGGTCTTGCGCCAATCATCATTCAGCAGATTTTCGACACCATCGAACAACTGCGCAGCGAAGGCATGACCATCTTCCTCGTCGAGCAGAACGCCAACCAGGCGCTGAAGCTTGCTGACCGCGGCTACGTGCTGGAAAACGGCCACGTGGTACTGGAAGACACAGGTGATGCGCTTCTGGCTAACGAAGCGGTGCGTAGCGCCTACCTCGGCGGCTAGTTTATCGTTTCAAACACAAGGAGCCTTTTGGCTCCTTTTTTTATGACATTTTGCCACCAGTCATAATTCCTTCACTTCATCGTAACGATCCTGTCACCTCACGGTTATTTTTCTGTCATTCGCGCATGTCATGTTTTGATGCGAACAAAAACGCGTATTTTCGCGCAACTTATTCAACTCAAAATAATTCGAGAGATAAGACATGACTGCATCGTTACGACACACAGCAATTTGCCTGGCGCTTGGATGCGTATTTAGCAGTAGCGCCATCGCCGCCACTTCCATTCCTTTCTGGCATTCAATGGAAGGCGAGCTGGGCAAAGAAGTTGACTCACTGGCTCAACGCTTTAACCAGACGCATCCTGACTACAAAATTGTTCCGGTTTATAAAGGCAACTACGAACAAAACCTGGCGGCAGGGATCGCGGCTTTCCGCTCGGGCAATGCGCCAGCCATTTTGCAGGTTTACGAAGTAGGCACGGCGACCATGATGGCCTCTAAAGCGATCAAGCCGGTGTATGAAGTATTTAACGATGCAGGCATTAAGTTCGACGAATCTCAGTTTGTGCCGACGGTTTCCGGGTACTACACCGATGCGAAAACCGGGCATCTGCTTTCTCAGCCTTTCAACAGCTCAACGCCGGTATTGTATTACAACAAAGACGCCTTTAAGAAAGCTGGCCTGAACCCGGATCAGCCGCCAAAAACCTGGCAGGATCTGGCTGATTACACCGCCAAACTGAAAGCAGCGGGCATGAAGTGCGGCTACGCCAGCGGCTGGCAGGGCTGGATTCAAATTGAAAACTTCAGCGCCTGGAATGGCCTGCCCGTTGCGACCAAAAACAACGGCTTTGATGGCACTGACGCGGTTCTGGAATTCAATAAACCCGAGCAAGTGAAACACATTGCGCTGTTGCAAGAGTTGAACAAGAAGGGCGATTTCAGCTACTTCGGCCGTAAAGACGAATCCACCGAGAAGTTCTACAACGGCGATTGCGCCATTACTACCGCCTCTTCCGGTTCGCTGGCAGATATCCGCCACTACGCCAAATTCAACTACGGCGTGGGCATGATGCCTTATGACGCAACCATCCCGAATGCGCCACAAAACGCCATTATCGGCGGGGCTAGTTTGTGGGTGATGCAGGGTAAAGACGCGGCAACTTACAAAGGCGTTGCCGAGTTTATGCAGTTCCTCGCCCAGCCTGAAATTGCTGCCGAATGGCACCAGAAAACGGGTTACTTGCCGATTACCAAAGCGGCTTATGACCTGACGCGCGAGCAAGGTTTCTACGAGAAAAACCCAGGTGCTGACATCGCCACGCGCCAGATGATGAACAAGCCGCCATTGCCATTCACCAAAGGCCTGCGTCTGGGCAACATGCCGCAGATTCGTACCATCGTAGATGAAGAACTGGAATCGGTATGGACCGGCAAGAAAACCCCTCAGCAGGCGTTAGACAGCGCGGTTGAGCGCGGCAATCAGCTGCTGCGCCGTTTCGAGCAATCGACTAAGTCCTGATAAACAACCCTCATCCCAACCTTCTCCCTGAGGGCGAAGGAGAAAACCGTTTTCCCCCTCTCCTGGGGGAGAGGGACGGGGTGAGGGCGGCAATGCCATTTATAAGAGTCACGCTATGTCATCATCTCGTCCTGTATTCCGTTCCGGTTGGCTGCCGTATGCACTAGTCCTGCCGCAACTGGTTATCACTATTATCTTTTTCATCTGGCCTGCGGGCGAAGCGCTGTGGTATTCACTTCAGAATGTCGATCCGTTTGGGCTTTCAAGCACGTTTGTCGGCCTGGATAACTTCAAGCAGCTTTTCCACGACAGCTACTATCTCGACTCCTTCTACACCACCTTAATTTTCAGTGGATTAGTGGCAGGCAGCGGGCTGCTGGTGTCGCTGTTTTTCGCCGCCCTTACAGATTATGTGGTGCGTGGGAGCCGTATTTATCAAACCCTAATGTTGCTGCCGTATGCGGTCGCGCCCGCGATTGCCGCCGTGCTGTGGATCTTCCTGTTCAACCCTGGGCGCGGCCTGTTAACGCACCTGCTGGAGCAGTTTGGTTATCACTGGAACCACGCGCAAAACAGCGGCCAGGCGATGTTCCTCGTGGTGTTTGCCTCGGTCTGGAAGCAAATCAGCTACAACTACCTGTTCTTCTTTGCTGCACTTCAGTCGATTCCTCGATCCTTGGTCGAAGCCGCTTCCATTGATGGGGCCGGGCCGGTGCGCCGTTTCTTTAAATTGTCGCTGCCGCTGATTGCTCCGGTGAGTTTCTTCCTGCTGGTGGTAAATCTGGTTTACGCCTTTTTCGATACCTTCCCGGTTATCGACGCCGCAACTGGCGGTGGCCCGGTACAAGCCACCACCACGCTTATCTACAAAATTTATCGCGAAGGTTTTGCCGGTCTCGACCTTTCCGCATCGGCGGCGCAATCGGTAGTGCTGATGTTCCTGGTCATCATCCTGACCGTCATTCAGTTCCGTTTCGTGGAACGTAAGGTGCGCTACCAATGATTGAGAACCGCCGCGGGCTGACGATTTTCAGCCACACCATGCTCATTCTTGGCATCATCGTGATTCTGTTTCCGCTGTACGTCGCATTTGTGGCGGCAACGCTGGACAGCCAGGCCGTGTTTCAAACGCCAATGACGCTGATCCCAGGCTCCCATCTGCTGGAAAATATGACCCATATTTGGGTACATGGCGTGGGTGCAAACAGTGCGCCGTTTGGCCTGATGCTACTAAACAGCTTCGTGATGGCGATGGTTATCACCATCGGCAAAATCACGGTGTCGATGCTCTCCGCTTTTGCCATTGTCTGGTTCCGTTTTCCATTGCGTAACCTGTTCTTCTGGATGATTTTCATCACCCTGATGCTGCCGGTCGAAGTGCGAATTTTTCCAACGGTAGAAGTCATCGCCAATCTCAAGATGCTCGACAGTTATACCGGCCTGACGCTGCCGCTAATGGCTTCGGCGACCGCCACATTTTTGTTCCGCCAGTTCTTTATGACGCTGCCCGACGAGTTAATGGAAGCGGCTCGCATTGATGGTGCAACGCCGATGCGCTTCTTCCGCGACATCGTGCTACCGCTCTCGAAAACCAATCTGGCGGCGCTGTTCGTCATCACCTTTATCTACGGCTGGAACCAGTATCTGTGGCCGTTGCTGATTGTCAGCGACGTCAACCTCGGCACTGCCGTGGCGGGTATCAAAAGCATGATGTCTTCCGGTGAAGGCTCTACCCAGTGGAATCAGGTTATGGCGGCTATGTTACTGACTCTTATTCCACCGGTAATAATCGTTTTAGCCATGCAGCGTGCGTTCGTGCGTGGCCTTGTTGATAGTGAGAAATAACCCCCATGGCAGGTTTAAAATTACAAGCAGTATCAAAAAATTGGGACAACAAAATCCAGGTCATTCAACCGTTAACGCTCGATGTGGCGGATGGCGAATTTATCGTGATGGTCGGGCCGTCTGGCTGCGGAAAATCGACGTTATTACGAATGGTTGCCGGGCTTGAGCGTGTCACCAGCGGCGATATCTGGATTGATCGCCAGCGCGTCACTGAAATGGAACCCAAAGAGCGCGGCATTGCGATGGTGTTCCAGAATTACGCGCTTTATCCGCATATGAGCGTGGAAGAAAACATGGCCTGGGGGCTCAAAATCCGTGGCATGGGTAAAGCGCATATTCAGCAGAAAGTGGCAGAGGCAGCACGTATTCTTGAACTCGATGGTTTGCTAAAACGCCGTCCGCGTGAGCTTTCTGGCGGGCAGCGTCAACGTGTGGCGATGGGGCGGGCGATTGTACGCGACCCGGCGGTATTCCTGTTTGATGAACCGTTATCAAACCTCGACGCTAAACTGCGCGTGCAAATGCGCCTCGAATTACAGCAACTGCATCGCCGCCTGAAAACCACCAGTCTGTACGTCACCCATGATCAGGTCGAAGCGATGACGCTTGCGCAGCGCGTGATGGTGATGAACAAAGGCGTTGCAGAGCAAATCGGCACACCAGTCGAAGTCTACGAACGCCCGGCAACCCGCTTTGTGGCGAGTTTTATCGGCTCACCCGCCATGAACTTGCTGGAAGGGAATATCAGTGCTGACGGCTCGCGTTTTGAGCTGGCAGGCGGCATGGCGTTACCACTGGGAAATGCGGCAAATCTGCAACGAGGCCGCGCTGTTACCCTGGGTATCCGCCCGGAACATATTGCGTTAAGCTCACAAACCGCAGGCGGCATCCCCTTTATGGTGGACACGCTGGAGATGCTCGGCGCAGATAATCTGGTGCACGGGCGTTGGGGCGAGCAGAAAATGGTGGTGCGCCTTGGGCATCAGGAACGCCCGCAACCTGGCAGTACGTTATGGCTGCATCTGCCTGAAAACAATCTGCATTTCTTTGATAAAGAAAATGGACAACGTTTATGAGTAACTGGCCATACCCAAAAGTCGCGGCCCATCGTGGCGGCGGAAAACTGGCACCGGAAAACACGCTGGCAGCCATTGATGTTGGTGCGCGCTACGGCCACACCATGATTGAGTTTGACGCCAAGCTTTCACAAGACGGGCAAATCTTCCTGCTGCACGACGACACGCTGGAGCGCACCAGTAATGGCTGGGGAGTGGCGGGCGATTTGCCATGGGATAAGCTGCTCAACGTTGACGCCGGAAGCTGGTTTAGCGGTGAGTTTAAAGGCGAACCATTGCCGCTGCTTTCGCAGGTTGCAGAGCGCTGTAAACAACATGGCATGATGGTCAATATCGAAATCAAGCCGACAACGGGCACTGACTCCGAAACCGGGAAACTCATTGCGCTGGCCGCCCGTGAATTATGGCAGGGGCAAACCGCGCCATTGCTGTCGTCTTTTTCCATCGACGCGCTGGAAGCGGCACAACATGCGGTTCCAGAGTTACCACGGGGTTTGTTGCTGGATGAATGGCGTGATGACTGGCGCGAGCTGACCACTCGCCTGGGTTGCGTATCACTTCATTTGAACCATAAATTGCTGGATGAGACGCGTGTGCGGGAACTCAAAGCGGCGGGTTTATTTATTCTGGTTTATACCGTGAATAATCCCCAACGAGCAGCCACGCTGCTGCGCTGGGGAGTGGATACTATTTGCACTGACCGAATCGACCAAATTGGTGCGGACTTTACGGGCTAATACCTCACCAATGTCGGATGACGCAAGCTTATCCGACCTACGGTTGCGGTGTTGTAGGGTGGATAAGCGATAGCGTCATCCACCGTTTTCATTACGGCCCAATAGTTTTCAGCGGAATGCTCGGCTGTAACGTCGAGCTACCATGAGAATTCAGCATGCTGCCATTGGTTCTCGGTTGCAGCATGTGATCCTGCCCGCTGGCGTTCGAACCACTGCCACTCAGCATCCCTCCGTTGGTATTGGGCAGAACCTGCTGCGACCCGACATCCAGTTCATTTGGCAGCGTTTTCTTCACCTTAAACACATCCTGCTGCGAATTATTGTTTATCTGCGATTCCAGGTGCTGTTGCTGTACGCGTGTCTGTGTTTGTAACTGCTGATTCAACATTCCTTTTTGCTGTATCTGCTGCGTCTGCATTTGCTGCTGCATCCGTTGCTGGCTGGGAATCTGGTAACCCGGTTGGTTTGGGTTATTCAGGGTATTAATCGGCTGTGCCAAACAGGTCAACGGCAGCAAAGCTGCCACAAGTAATATTTTTTTCATCGTCACTTCCTCCATTTGGGGGATCTACTAAGTTTAATCGTTTTCCGTAGTTACGAAGATTATTTAGGAGTTTTAGACCAGGCTTATTGGGCGATTGACTGGACAAACATGGAGAAAACAACGATGAAGCAGTGGAAAACTTTTCGTTCAGAAGTACTGCGTTGGATGACCATTCCTGCGCTCATGATAGGACTTTGCCTTTCTGTTAATGCCGCGCCCCCTCCGGCGGCACCCCCGGTATCCTATGGTGTTGAAGCTGACGTACACCATGCGGTGCGTGCCGAAAATGGCATGGTGGCTTCACAAGACTCCCTTGCCACACAGGTGGGCGTCGATATTCTGAAACAGGGCGGAAATGCGGTAGATGCCGCCGTTGCTGTCGGTTTTGCGCTGGCGGTCACTCACCCGCAGGCCGGGAATATTGGCGGCGGCGGCTTTATGATGCTGCGCACCAAAGACGGCAAAACCACCGCCATTGATTTCCGTGAAATGGCACCAGAAAAAGCCACGCGCGATATGTTCCTTGACGCGCAAGGCAACGCTGACAGCAAAAAATCCCTCACTTCTCATCTTGCTTCCGGCACTCCTGGCACCGTGGCGGGCTTCTCAATGGCGCTGGAAAAATACGGCACTCTGCCGCTCAACAAAGTGATTCAGCCTGCGATTAAACTGGCGCAGGACGGATTTACGGTGAACGATGCACTGGCTGAAGATTTAAAAGTGTACGGCGCGGAAGTGATCCCGAATCACCCAAACAGCAAAGCTATTTTCTGGAAAGCGGATGGTGAACCGCTGCAAAAGGGCGACAAGCTGGTGCAGACGAATCTCGCCAAAAGCCTGGAAATGATTGCTGAAAATGGCCCGGATGCTTTCTATAAAGGGGTTATTGCTGACCAGATTGCGGATGAAATGGCAAAAAATGGCGGACTGATCAGCAAAGCGGATCTGGCGAATTACAAGGCGGTAGAACGTGCGCCAATTAGCGGCGAATACCGTGGTTATGAGATTTTCTCGATGCCGCCGCCGTCTTCCGGTGGCATTCACATCGTGCAAATCCTTAATATTCTGGAAAACTTCGACCTCGCCAAATACGGTTTTGGTAGCGCCGATGCGATGCAACTCACCGCAGAGGCTGAAAAATATGCTTATGCCGATCGCTCGGAATATCTTGGCGACCCGGATTTTGTGAAAGTACCGTGGCAGGCGTTGACCAACAAAGCCTATGCGAAATCATTGGCAGAACAGATAGATATCAACAAGGCGCGACCGTCGAGCGAAATCAAACCGGGCAAACTTGCCCCGTATGAAAGCAACCAGACCACGCACTTCTCGGTGGTGGATAAAGCCGGCAACGCCGTGGCGGTGACTTACACGCTTAACACTGTATTCGGCACCGGCATTGTGGCAGGCAACACCGGCATTCTGATGAATAACCAAATGGATGATTTCTCGGCCAAACCGGGTGTTCCGAACGTCTACGGGCTGGTAGGCGGCGATGCCAACGCGGTAGGGCCGCACAAACGTCCATTGTCGTCGATGTCGCCAACTATCGTGGTCAAAGATGGGAAAACCTGGCTGGTGACGGGTAGCCCAGGCGGTAGCCGAATCATCACCACTGTGCTGCAAATGGTGATGAATACCATTGATTATGGGATGAACGTCGCCGAAGCGACCAACGCGCCGCGTTTCCATCATCAGTGGTTGCCAGATGAGTTACGTGTCGAAAAAGGATTTAGCCCGGACACCATCAAACTGCTGAAAGATAAAGGGCAGAATGTGCAGGTGAAAGAGGCGATGGGCAGTACACAAAGCATTATGGTCGCGCCGGATGGCACGCTGTATGGTGCATCTGATCCGCGTTCCGTGGATGATTTGACGGCGGGTTATTAAGTTGCCCCTCACCCCGGCCCTCTCCCAGATGAGAGGGTTAGGGTGAGGGCGATTTACTCCGGCTTATATCGCGCCATAAAATACGCATCCACATACTGGCCGTCACGCAGTGCGTAGTTCTTGCCTGTGCCTTCTATCTCAAAGCCGAATTTACGATAGACCGCCAGGGCAGGTGCGTTATCAACAAACACCGTCAACTCGATACGCTCGACGCGCAGCCAGTTATCACACAGGTCGGTCATTGCTGCCATCAACGCGCTGGCGACGCCTCTGCCATGAAAATTACTGTCCACGCCTATGCCAAAGGATGCGACGTGGCTGCGGCGCGGTGATGGTTCTACCGCAAACGTCAGTTGGCCAACAACTTTTCTATCAATACATGCGACCAGATTACGGCTGCCTGGTTTTGGTTCCTTCAACCGTTCTAGCCACTGCCCTTGCGGAGAATAAGGAATATGTAGCGTGTCGCGTTGCGGCGTCGGTTGAGAGTAAAGTTGATGCAGAGCTTCCGCATCGCCGATTTCAGCATGACGTATCACGATTTCGCTCATTCCTTTTCTCCTCAATTGGTTAGGTAACCCCTTCAACATTATTGACTTTTTAATTTTCGTCAACTGCCAATTATTTCTAAAAAATAGTAGACAAGTGCGAATGATAATGATTATTATTGCCATGCGTTCAGGGGAGACCCTTACGGAGACAACCTGAAAGCACGACATTGCTCACATTGCTTCCAGTATTACTTAGCCAGCCTTGCGCTGGCTTTTTTTTGCCCTTTTTTCAGCCTGGCTGCGCCGCCGACGGCTGATCTATGTATTGAGTAACTCATTCGGGCAAACAACTATCGATCCGTCTCTTCGTAGGGCGGAAAAGCGCAGCGTCCTCCGCCAAAAGCAAACAACTCCATAGCCGCAAAATCACGGTGCCAAAAAGCCAAAGAATGAAGTAGGGTAATTGCAATTCAAAGTCAAAAAGGACGAAGCAATGACCCTACACTGCGCTTTTATAGGTTTTGGCAAAAGCACCACCCGCTACCACCTTCCTTACGTTCTGGTTCGCAAAGATAAATTCCACGTTGCCCATATTTTCCGCCGCAATGAAAAGCTTGATATCGAGCAGCAGCCGGAATATAGCCACATTCATTTCACCAGCGATTTAGACGAAGTGCTGAACGACCCGCAGGTGAAACTGGTGGTGGTGTGTACCCATGCAGACAGCCACTTCGATTACGCGAAACGCGCGCTGGAAGCAGGCAAAAATGTGCTGGTGGAAAAACCCTTTACCCCAACACTGGCTGAAGCGAAAGAATTGTTCGAGCTGGCGAAAGCCAAAGGACTGACCGTCACGCCGTATCAAAACCGCCGTTTTGACTCCTGCTTCCTGACCATGAAAAAAGCCATCGAAAGCGGCAAACTTGGCGACATCGTCGAGATTGAAAGCCACTTTGATATGTATCGCCCAGTGGCCGAAACCA
Organism: Buttiauxella sp. BIGb0471; assembly: GCF_024807715.1. Classification (NCBI taxonomy): domain Bacteria; kingdom Pseudomonadati; phylum Pseudomonadota; class Gammaproteobacteria; order Enterobacterales; family Enterobacteriaceae; genus Buttiauxella; species Buttiauxella sp. BIGb0471. Next base: position 251,986 of record NZ_JANUEU010000004.1, on the reverse strand, counting down.
AACCAGGTCTACCGGTTGTCGGTGCGTTTTACGGTCTTGGCGTGCATACGATGGACCAAATTATTTCGCTGTTTGGCCGCCCGGATCATGTCGCCTACGACATTCGTAGCGTGCGCAATAAAGCCAATCCGGACGATACCTTTGAAGCGCAGCTTTTCTATGGCGATATGAAAGCCATCGTCAAAACCAGCCATCTGGTGAAAATCGACTACCCGAAATTCCAGGTTCATGGCACCAAAGGCTCATTTATTAAATACGGAATCGACCAGCAAGAAACCAGCCTCAAGGCGTACATCATGCCGGGTGATCCGGGTTTTGCGGCAGACAGCAGCGTAGGCGTGCTTGAGTACGTGAACGATGCGGGTGAAACCGTGCGCGAAGAGCTGAAACCGGAAATGGGCGATTATGGGCGCGTATACGATGCGCTTTATGAAACCATTCTTAACGGCAAGCCCAATTACGTCAGAGAAATTGAAGCAATGACTAACCTCGAGATCCTCGAACGCGGTTTCGAGCAGGCTTCGCCTTCAACAATCACTCTTGCCTGACCTGAAAATTGACGCCGTAAACTCGTTCACTTTTTTTGAACAGAGGCGTCAATTTTCACCCTCTATGATCATTTCCGATTCGAGTCCACACTTAGTCCATCAAACGAATTGCGGAGAAACAAAGATGATCTTTTTAAGAAAAGCTGAAGAACGTGGTCACGCGAATCATGGTTGGTTGGATAGCTGGCACACCTTCTCATTCGCTAACTATTACGATGCCAATTTCATGGGTTTCTCGGCATTACGTGTGATTAACGAAGACGTGGTGGAAGCCGATGAAGGTTTTGGTACCCATCCGCACAAAGACATGGAAATCCTGACCTATGTGCTGGAAGGTGCCGTGGCACACCGCGATAGCATGGGCAATGAAGAGAAAGTCCCTGCGGGTGAATTCCAGATTATGAGTGCCGGGACCGGAATTACTCACTCCGAGTACAACCCAAGTGACACCGAGCGCCTACGTTTGTACCAAATCTGGATTATTCCAGACAAAACAGGCATCACGCCGCGTTACGATCAGCGTCGTTTTGATGCTCCGCAGGGCCGCCAGCTGGTGTTGTCGCCGGATGCGCGTGATGGTTCTCTGAAAGTGAACCAGGATATGGAGCTGTCGCGTTGGGCGTTGGCGAAAGACGAGCAATCTGTCTATCAGATCCCGGCAGATCGCCGCATTTGGGTGCAGGTTGTGAAAGGTGATGTCTCTATCAACGGCACTCAGGCTAAAACCAGCGATGCGGTTGCCGTATGGGATGAACAAGCGATTTCGATTCACGCCAATAGTGAAAGTGAGATTCTTTTGTTCGATTTACCTCCAGTCTAATAAATACCGATAGTTACCGGTCACAACCTTCCTCGAAACCGGGGGAAGGTTGTGCTTTGTCCGTGCTAAACTTCGCTGTCGATAGTTAACCCGCACAGCAAGATAATGAAAAAGAAAAGACCGGTATTACAGGACGTTGCAGATCGCGTCGGCATAACAAAAATGACGGTCAGCCGCTTTTTGCGTAACCCTGACCAGGTTTCCGCTGCGTTACAGGTAAAAATTGCCGCCGCCCTTGATGAACTTGGCTACATTCCTAACCGCGCCCCTGACATTCTTTCCAACTCAACCAGTCGTGCCATTGGCGTCTTACTGCCTTCGCTGACCAACCAGGTATTTGCAGAAGTGTTGCGTGGCATTGAAAACGTCATTGATGCTTACGGCTACCAGACCATGCTCGCCCACTACGGCTATAAGCCGGAGCTGGAAGAAGAGCGTCTGGAATCAATGCTTTCCTGGAATATCGATGGACTTATCCTCACCGAACGCACCCATACTCCACGCACTTTAAAAATGATTGAAGTGGCGGGGATTCCCGTTGTGGAATTGATGGACAGCATTTCTCCGTGCCTCGATATCGCCGTCGGGTTTGATAACTTCGAAGCTGCACGCCAGATGACTGCGGCGATTATTGCTCGCGGCCACCGCCACGTCGCGTATCTCGGCGCTCGTCTTGATGAACGTACTGTGATTAAGAAAAAAGGTTATGAGCAGGCGATGAACGATGCCGGACTTGTGCCATATAGTGTAATGGTCGAAAACTCCTCCTCATATTCCACCGGTATTGAATTGTTCCGTCAGGCGCGTCGTGAATATCCTCAGCTCGACAGTATCTTCTGCACCAACGATGACTTAGCGATCGGTGCGGCGTTTGAATGCCAGCGCCAGGGTTTGAGCATCCCGAAAGATATGGCGATTGCCGGTTTCCACGGTCACGATATCGGCCAGGTGATGGAGCCGCGCCTTGCCAGCGTATTAACGCCGCGTGAACGAATGGGCCGTATTGGTGCCGAGCGTTTGCTGGCGAGAATTCGCGGCGAAGAGGTCAATCCGCAAATGCTCGATTTAGGCTTTACGCTTTCTCCTGGCGGTTCAATTTAACCGTCCCAAAATATGATTTAGTTCACAGTTATACACTTTGCAAGCTAATGGTTATTGCTTATTGCGCAGGCAGCTTAGACAATGTTACCGATAACAGTTACCCGTAACAATTTACTATAACAAATTGTTGCGCTAGTCGGAGCTACGCTATGAGCACTACCAACCACGAAAACCACATCTACGTCCTGATGGGCGTCTCTGGCAGCGGTAAATCTGCTGTTGCAAGTGAAGTTGCTCATCAACTTAAAGCCGCGTTCCTCGACGGCGACTTCCTTCATCCGCGCTGCAATATCATGAAAATGGCATCGGGCGAGCCGCTGAACGATGAAGATCGTAAGCCGTGGCTGCAAGCGTTGAACGATGCAGCTTTCGCGATGCAACGTACCAACAAAGTTTCCCTGATTGTTTGCTCTGCACTGAAAAAAGTTTATCGCGACCAATTACGCGAAGGTAATCCGAACCTCTCCTTCATCTACATGAAAGGGGATTTCGAGGTGATTGAAAACCGACTGAAAGCCCGCAAAGGTCACTTCTTCAAAACGCAGATGCTGGTCACTCAGTTTGAAACGCTGCAAGAACCTAAATCTGACGAACCTGATGTGCTGGTGGTGGATATCGACCAAACGCTTGAAGGCGTAGTCGCCAGCACGATTGATGTGATTAATAAAGGCAGTGCGCAGTGAGTACATTAACCCTTGTTTTAACAGCAGTTGGTTCAGTATTACTGTTGCTGTTTTTAGTGATGAAGGCGCGTATGCACGCCTTCGTTGCTTTGATGGTTGTTTCAATTGGTGCAGGGATCTTTTCCGGAATGCCGCTCGATAAAATCGCGGCAACCATGGAAAAAGGAATGGGCGGGACACTCGGATTCCTCGCCATCGTCGTCGCGCTTGGCGCGATGTTCGGTAAGATTCTCCATGAAACGGGCGCGGTAGACCAAATCGCCGTCAAAATGCTGAAGTCTTTCGGCCACAGTCGAGCACATTACGCGATTGGCCTGGCTGGCTTGATTTGCGCCCTGCCATTGTTCTTCGAAGTGGCGATCGTTCTACTGATTAGCGTGGCGTTTTCTATGGCCCGCCACACCGGAACTAACCTCGTTAAGCTGGTTATCCCTCTGTTTGCGGGCGTTGCCGCTGCCGCCGCGTTTCTGCTGCCTGGGCCTGCGCCTATGTTACTTGCCTCCCAGATGCATGCCGACTTTGGCTGGATGATTCTGCTCGGCTTGTGCGCTGCAATTCCGAGCATGATTATCGCCGGGCCGCTGTTTGGTAACTTCATCAGCAAATATGTCGAGCTGCATATTCCTGACGATATCTCCGAACCGCATCTGGGCGAAGGTAAACTGCCATCTTTCGGCTTCAGCCTGTCGCTGATCCTGTTGCCGCTGGTGCTGGTGGGCATGAAAACCATCGCTGCACGTTTCGTTGAACAGGGTTCCACGCTGTACGAATGGCTCGAGTTTGTCGGCCACCCGTTCACCGCGATTCTGGTCGCGTGTCTGGTTGCTATTTATGGTCTGGCGTACCGTCAGGGAATGGCGAAAGAGCGAGTCATGGAAATCTGCGGCCACGCGCTGCAACCTGCAGGTATCATTCTTTTAGTTATCGGCGCGGGCGGTGTGTTCAAGCAAGTGCTGGTGGACTCAGGCGTTGGCCCAGCGTTAGGTGAAGCGTTAACCGGATTAGGTCTTCCGATTGCGTTAACCTGCTTCGTGTTGGCGGCAGCGGTGCGCATTATCCAGGGTTCCGCAACGGTCGCCTGTTTGACCGCAGTGGGTCTGGTAATGCCGGTTATCGAGCAATTGAACTATAGCGGCGCGCAAATGGCAGCCTTGTCGATTTGTATCGCGGGCGGTTCCATTGTGGTGAGCCACGTAAACGACGCCGGTTTCTGGTTGTTCGGTAAGTTTACGGGCGCTACCGAAGGGCAAACCCTGAAAACCTGGACCATGATGGAAACCATCCTCGGCACCACCGGTGCACTGGTCGGGATGATTGCTTTTACGCTGCTCTCCTGAAATGGTGGATGACGCTCTGGAAAACCAGAGCGTCATGTTTCTGAAAATACTCTCAAGACATTAACGGCAACAGCTGCTGATAAATCTGGTTAAACACTTTGCGACGAGATTTGTAACGTTCATGGCGTGACATATCCGGTTTGTGTTGTTGTTCAAGCGGCAACTGCGGAAGCAGGGATGGCAAAGGTTTTTCTGGCGACATGGCGATTTGTGCCAGTCGTGCAGCACCCAATGCCGGGCCGACATCTCCTCCCGTGCGGTAATCCAACGTTTGCCCGCTAATATCCGCCAGCATTTGCCGCCAGTACGGACTCCGCGCCCCGCCGCCAATCAGCGTGACGCTTTGTGGTGTGATGCCACAGGAATGCACCACGTCCATGCCATCCGCCAACGCGTAACCCACGCCTTCCAGTACCGCGCGAGCCAGTTCTGCCGGGCCGTGCTGATGCGTCAGGCCAAAAAAAACGCCTTTTGCCTGCGGATTATTGTGCGGTGTGCGTTCGCCTGAAAGGTAAGGCAGGAACCAGACATCGCCCGCTTCTTCATTGGCTTGTTCAGCCGCTGCCAGCAACGCCGGAACAGTATCCAGGCCGGTCAGCTTTGCTGCCCAGTCAAGGCAGGACGCCGCGCTCAACATCACGGACATTAAATGCCAGCGGTTAGGTAATGCGTGGCAAAAACTATGTACGGCGCTTTCCGGCTTGCTGAGGAAACCTTCGCTTACGGCAAAATAAACCCCGGAGGTGCCGAGCGACAACATTGCCTGGCCTGCGTCCATCATGCCGACACCCACAGCGCCTGCTGCGTTATCTCCTCCACCCGCCACCACCGGCACCGCAGGCATATTCCACGCCTGCGCCACGTCTGCTTTCAGCGTGCCGGTAATTTCACTGCCTTCGAATAAATCAGGCATTTGCTGGCGGCTGAGTTGGCAGGCGTCGAGCATTTTGTCGCTCCAGTCGCGCTTCGCGACATCCAGCCACATAGTGCCGGCTGCGTCAGACATATCGCTGGCAAAAATGCCGGTCATCCGCAAACGTAGATAATCTTTAGGCAATAGCACCTTATCGACTTTTGCAAAAACGTCAGGCTCGTGGCGCTTTACCCACAGCAGTTTTGGCGCGGTAAAACCTGGCATCATCAGGTTGCCAGTAATTTTGCGCGAATCAGGAACGCTGGCTTCCAGCAATGCGCACTCTTCGCCGCAGCGCCCGTCGTTCCATAAAATTGCCGGACGTAAAACATTTTGCTGTTCATCAAGCAATGTTGCGCCGTGCATTTGCCCGGCAATCCCGAGTGCTTTAACACCCGCGAGGGAATGCTGTTCACCGAGTGCTTTCATCGCGCGGTCGGTGGCTTGCCACCAGTGTTCAGGATCTTGCTCTGACCACAACGGATGCGGGCGCGACACTGCCAGCGCTTCAGTACGTGTTGTCAGCACCTCGCCTTGCTCATCCAGCAAAATCGCTTTAACACCCGATGTGCCGAGATCGATTCCGATGTACATACCGACTCCTTACAAACGCGCCACGTAAAACGTGGCGCGGGAATTCGTAGGGTGGATAAGCGAAGCGTCATCCACCATTTCAACTACGGCTTAGATTTATTTGTCGAACAGATAATGATTCACCAGGTTTTCCAGCAACTCTTGATGTCCACTTTGGTGCTGCGGTGCCAGGTTATGTTGTTCAGCGTACTGCGCAACTTGTGCCAGAGACATTTGCCCTTTCAGAATTTGCTGGCCGACTTCACCATTCCAACCGGCATAACGTTTGGCGACACGTTTATCCAGTTCACCCTCTTCAATCATACGTGCGGCAATTTTCAGCGACAGCGCCATGACATCCATGGCACCAATATGACCATAGAACAGATCGTACTTATCGGTGCTCTGGCGACGAACTTTGGCATCAAAGTTCAGGCCGCCTGTAGTGAAGCCGCCCGCTTTCAGAATTTCGTACATCACCAGTGAGTTTTCTTCAACGCTGTTCGGGAACTGGTCGGTATCCCAGCCCAGTTGCGGGTCGCCACGGTTCGCATCAACAGAGCCGAAGATACCCAACGCAATCGCGCTGGCAATTTCATGGTGGAAGGAGTGACCGGCTAGTGTTGCGTGGTTCGCCTCAATGTTCACTTTGATCTCTTTTTCCAGACCAAACTGCTTCAGGAAGCCGTAAACCGTTGCAACATCATAGTCATATTGGTGTTTAGTTGGCTCTTGTGGTTTCGGTTCGATAAGCAGCGTTCCGCGGAAACCAATTTTGTGTTTGTGCTCAACCACCATCTGCATGAAACGGCCAATTTGCTCGCGTTCCTGGCGCAAATCGGTATTGAGGAGAGATTCGTAACCTTCACGCCCACCCCATAAAACATAGTTTTCGCCGCCTAATTTGTGCGTGGCATTCATCGCGGTGGCGACTTGTGTTGCCGCCCATGCGAACACTTCTGGGTCTGGATTGGTGGCGGCACCTGCACCGTAACGTGGATTGGTAAAGCAGTTAGCCGTACCCCACAGCAACTTCACGCCGCTTTCTTGCTGTTTTTGCGCCAGCACGTCGGTCATTTGCGCGAAGTTATTCAGATACTCTTTCAGTGACGCGCCTTCTGGCGATACGTCAACATCGTGGAAGCAATAGTACGGCACGTTTAGTTTGTGGAAGAACTCAAACGCGACATCGGCTTTGCCTTTTGCCAGCGCCAGTGCATCACCTGCCTGCTGCCATGGGCGTTCAAAAGAACCGACACCAAACATATCTGCGCCATTCCAGCAGAAGTTATGCCAGTAACAGGCCGCAAAGCGCAGGTGATCTTCCATGCGTTTGCCCAGAACGATTTCATCTGGGTTGTAATGGCGAAACGCCAGAGGATTAGTGGATTTAGTGCCTTCAAAACGTACACGATCGAGTTGGTCGAAATAGGCTTGCATATTTGACTCCGTAATCTTAATCAGGGGGCGGCAAGTAAGCGATTCTGTAACCATCCTGTATTTTCCTTTGGCGTTGCTCAATTACGTTATTTCACACTGCGATTAAGAGAATGCTCAAATGTGCGCTGTCTCGCAAAAAACGCAGGAATTAATGAAAGAAATATCTCGAGCGTTATTCCAATAAATAGCGCAACAAATGTTTTTTCTAATTTAAAAGAAGATCGCCATCATAAATTAACAATTAAACAAAAAAACGTAATAGGAAGATAAAAATCTGTAATTGCCGGATTGCCATTCACAGACAACAATCACAGCCGGTCGACAGATGTTAATAATTTTTAATCCGATTTATTACACCCTACACAGGTATAAAAATATGAAAATGAAGATTAAGAACCTTTTACTAACGTTGTGTGCCTCACTCGTTCTCACCAGTGTCAGCGGCATCGCCAAAGAAGTTAAAATTGGCATGGCGATAGATGATTTACGCCTTGAACGCTGGCAAAAAGATCGCGACATCTTTGTTAAAAAAGCGGAGTCTCTGGGGGCGAAAGTCTTTGTTCAATCCGCTAACGGCAACGAAGAAACGCAAATGTCGCAAATCGAAAACATGATTAACCGTGGCGTTGATGTATTGGTTATTATTCCTTACAACGGCCAGGTATTAAGTAATGTCATTGCTGAGGCAAAAAGAGAGGGGATAAAAGTATTAGCATATGATCGCATGATTAATAATGCCGACATTGATTATTATATTTCATTCGATAATGAAAAAGTCGGTGAACTTCAGGCGCAAAGCATTGTTAATAAAGTACCTTCTGGTAATTATTTTTTGATGGGTGGCTCACCTGTTGATAATAATGCCAAGTTGTTCCGCGCCGGGCAGATGAAAGTATTAAAACCTTATATTGAGAGTGGGAAAATAAAAATCGTCGGCGATCAATGGGCTGACGGGTGGTTGCCAGAAAATGCATTGAAAATTATGGAAAATGCGCTGACGGCAAATAACAATAAAATTGACGCGGTGGTGGCCTCAAACGATGCAACCGCGGGCGGCGCTATTCAGGCGCTGAGTGCACAAGGCCTGGCGGGCAAAGTCGCCATTTCCGGGCAGGATGCTGATTTAGCCGGTGTGAAGCGCATTATCGCCGGTACGCAAACCATGACGGTGTATAAGCCGATCACCCAGCTTGCCAATACTGCGGCCGAAATTGCCGTGGAACTCGGTGAGGGCAAACAACCGGCTTCTGACGCCACGTTGAATAATGGCGTCAAAGATGTCCCTTCACGTCTCCTGACGCCAGTCGAGGTCGATAAAGCCAACATCGATACAACCGTCGTGGCAGACGGTTTCCATAAAAAGAGCGAGCTATAACCCACTGCGCCCGTGCATGCCACGGGCATACCCTTAATCAGGTAAAGGAGGGGCTATGCCTTGTTTACTGGAAATGAAAAATATCACCAAAGCCTTTGGTGTCGTGAAGGCCGTGGATAACGTCAGCTTGTCAGTTGATGCCGGTGAAGTCATGTCACTTTGCGGCGAAAATGGCTCGGGAAAATCGACGCTAATGAAGGTGTTATGCGGGATTTATCCTTACGGTAGTTACGAAGGTGAAATTTGGTTTGCGGGTGAAAAACTCCAGGCGAGTCATATTCGCGATACTGAACGCAAAGGCATTGCAATTATCCATCAGGAACTGGCACTGGTTAAGCATTTGACAGTGCTTGAAAATATTTTCCTCGGTGCCGAGCTTTCACAATATGGCGTGCTGGATTACGACAGCATGACACTACGCTGCCAAAAACTGCTGGCACAGGTGAGCTTAAATATTTCTCCCGATACCCGTGTTGGTTCGCTGGGGCTTGGGCAACAACAGCTTGTGGAAATAGCTAAAGCGCTGAATAAACAGGTGCGCTTGTTGATTCTCGACGAGCCGACTGCATCGCTTACCGAGCAAGAAACCGCAGTGCTGTTAGAGATCATCCGGGATCTGCAAGCGCATGGTATCGCCTGCATTTATATCTCTCACAAACTCAATGAAGTTAAAGCCATTTCCAACACCGTCTGTGTTATCCGCGACGGGCAGCCCATCGGTACGCGTGATGCCGCGTTAATGCGTGAAGAAGACATTATTACCATGATGGTGGGGCGTGAGCTGACCGCGCTGTACCCCAATGAACCACACCAGACTGGCGAAGAAATTCTGCGTGTCGAACATCTAACGGCCTGGCACCCGGTTAACCGGCATATCAAGCGGGTAAATGATATTTCGTTTTCACTGCACAAGGGCGAAATCCTGGGTATTGCAGGGTTGGTGGGCGCCGGGCGAACCGAAGCGGTTCAGTGCCTGTTCGGCGTTTGGCCCGGGAAATCTGAAGGTCGTATTTTCATTGATAACGAACCTGTCGCTATCAGCAATTGCCAGCAAGCTATTGCCCACGGTATTGCCATGGTGCCTGAAGATCGTAAAAAAGACGGCATCGTGCCGGTGATGGCCGTCGGGCAAAACATCACACTGGCCGCGCTAAACCAATTCTCAGGTGCGCTCTCGCATCTGGATGATGCTGCTGAACAAAATTGCGTTCTGCAATCTATTGCGCGCCTGAAAGTAAAAACCTCCTCGCCCGAACTGGCGATTGGCCGCCTTAGTGGCGGTAATCAGCAAAAGGCGATTCTGGCGCGTTGCCTGCTGCTCAACCCACGCATCCTGATCCTTGATGAACCTACGCGCGGCATTGATATCGGCGCGAAATATGAAATCTACAAATTAATCAATCAGCTGGTTCAGCAAGGGATTGCGGTGATTGTTATCTCATCGGAGTTGCCAGAGGTGCTCGGTCTTAGCGACAGAGTGCTGGTGATGCACGAGGGGCGAATCAAAGCTGACCTGATAAACCACAACCTGACCCAGGAGCAGGTCATGGAAGCCGCACTGAGGAGTGAAAAGCATGTCGAAAAGCAACCAGTCTGAAATGAAACTTACGGCACCCACAGCTTCGCCTTTTGCCGCTTTACGGGCGCTGAATCTCCAGGTTTTTGTCATGATTGCGGCGATTGTTGTCATCATGTTGTTTTTCACCTGGACCACAGACGGCGCTTATCTCAGCGCCAGAAACGTATCTAACTTACTACGGCAAACGGCCATTACCGGGATTCTGGCCGTAGGCATGGTGTTCGTCATTATCTCGGCAGAAATTGATCTTTCCGTCGGCTCGATGATGGGTTTACTCGGCGGCGTCGCGGCGATCTTTGATGTCTGGCTCGGTTGGCCTTTACCGCTGACGATTGCCGTTACGCTGGTTCTCGGGCTGGTGCTGGGGGCCTGGAATGGCTGGTGGGTGGCGTATCGCAAAGTGCCGTCATTTATCGTCACCCTTGCAGGAATGCTGGCGTTTCGCGGTGTGTTGATTGGTATTACTAACGGCACCACCGTTTCGCCAACCAGCGCGGCGATGTCGCAAATCGGCCAAAGCTACCTTCCGGACGGAATTGGTTTTGGTATCGGCACTTTGGGTCTGGTCATTTTTGTGGCCTGGCAATGGCGTATGCGCACTCGCCGCGAGGCGTTAGGACTGGCAACTCCCGCATCTACAGGCGTCGTCGGGCGGCAGGCCATCACGGCGGTGATCGTGTTAGGGGCAATCTGGTTGCTCAATGATTATCGTGGCGTGCCAACCCCGGTGTTGATCCTGACGCTATTGCTGCTTGCTGGCATGTTTATGGCGACCCGTACTGCGTTTGGACGGCGCATTTATGCGATTGGCGGCAATATCGAAGCGGCACGACTTTCTGGTATTAATGTTGAGCGCACAAAACTCGCCGTCTTCGCCATCAATGGATTAATGGTGGCCATTGCCGGTTTGATTCTCAGTTCGCGTCTGGGGGCGGGTTCTCCATCCGCTGGCAACATTGCTGAGCTTGATGCCATCGCAGCCTGTGTCATCGGCGGCACGAGTCTCGCTGGCGGCGTGGGAAGCGTTGCTGGTGCGGTGATGGGCGCATTTATCATGGCTTCGCTGGATAACGGTATGAGCATGATGGATGTGCCAACGTTCTGGCAGTACATCGTTAAAGGCGCGATTTTATTGCTGGCCGTATGGATGGATTCGGCGACCAAGCGTAGAGCATAAATGTGCAAATGATCACAATGCCGGGGGAAGGTTGCCCGGCATTGTTGCCATTATGGTATTGCACTTAAGGTTTTGTTATCAGGAAATAAAATCATGTTTGAGAAACGTCATCGCATTACGTTGTTATTCAATGCCAATAAAGCCTATGACCGCCAGGTGGTGGAAGGGGTAGGCGAATATTTGCAGGCGTCTCAATCCGAGTGGGACATTTTTATTGAAGAAGATTTTCGTGCTCGTATCGATAACATCAAGGAGTGGTTAGGCGACGGCGTCATCGCCGATTTTGACGATACTGAAATCCAGCGTTTGTTAGATGGGGCGGACGTGCCGATTGTCGGCGTTGGCGGCTCCTATCATTTGCCTGAACATTATCCACCCGTGCATTACATAGCTACCGACAACCATGCGCTGGTGGAGAGTGCCTTTTTGCACCTTAAAGAAAAAGGCGTGCAGCGTTTTGCCTTCTATGGCTTACCCAATTCAAGCGGCAAACGCTGGGCGATGGAGCGCGAATATGCATTTAACCAATTGGTCGCGAAAGAAAAATACCGTGGCGTGGTATATCAAGGGATAGAAACCGCCCCGGAAAATTGGCAACACGCCCAAAACCGCCTGGCTGACTGGGTCCAAACGCTGCCGCCGCAAACCGGGATTATCGCCGTCACCGATGCTCGCGCCCGCCATTTACTGCAAGTCTGCGAACATCTGCATATTCCGGTACCGGAAAAGCTCTGCGTGATTGGCATTGATAACGAAGAGCTGACGCGATATTTGTCGCGCGTCGCTCTTTCGTCAGTCGCGCAGGGGACAAGGCAAATGGGGTATCAGGCGGCTAAATTGCTGCACCGTTTGATGGATAACGAGCCGCTTGCCCTGCAACGCGTGTTGGTGCCGCCAGTGCGCGTGGTTGAACGTCGTTCAACGGATTATCGTTCTTTGCATGACCCGGCCGTCATTCAGGCGATGCACTACATTCGCAACCATGCCTGCAAAGGCATCAAAGTAGAACAGGTGTTGGATTCTGTGGGGATTTCGCGGTCGAACCTTGAGAAGCGTTTTAAAGAGGAAGTCGGCGAAACAATTCATGCCATGATTCACGCTGAAAAGCTTGAAAAGGCGCGCAGCTTGCTGGTTTCTACGTCGTTGTCTATTAACGAAATATCGCAAATGTGCGGCTATCCTTCATTGCAATATTTCTATTCAGTCTTCAAGAAAGAGTATGACGCAACGCCGAAGGAACATCGGGAGCGACACAGCGAGATATTGGTTTGAATGCTGATTTTGAATAAAAAAAACGCCTTCTAATTGAAGGCGTGAATTATTACTTATTATTAACAATCTATTTTAATTATTTAGTTCGGTGCCATAAAACGCTGATTGGATTGGTACATCGCAAATAGATAGTTGTTATAACTACTACCGCGTGTGGAATACCCTTTCAGCTTATGAATCATATTGCTGGCAGTCACTTCTTGATCCGCTTTACGCAATTGAGCACGTGATTTACGGAAAGATTTGTAGGCCGGATGCGTATTCAGATTTGTTACGTAGGCGTTAACACCTTCTTTAACCGAATCGTAATGCAAATAGCCTTTTACTTTGCCTGGTTCGCTGTTGCAATGGCGTTTGCTGCACTTCATGCCAAACAAATTGTTATTACTACGCGCAAGTTTAGACGTGCCCCAGCCACTCTCGGCTGCGGCCATCGTTGCCACCATGTTGGTAGGAATGATGTCGACTTTTTCCATCAGCGTATTCCACGGCACACGCTTAGTATTACCATTCCACGCGATTTTATAGCGCTTAGTGATATCTTTCAGGCGTGTACGCTCTGACGGTGACCAGCGTTGCTCATACTGCTTAGAAACCAGCCAGTTACGATCAGTGGTGATCGCCGCATTTTGACTTGTAATATATGGCATGACCGTCCGGAGAAACGCTTTTTTTCTAGGTGTTCCGGAAGGGTATTTTCGCAAATCAGGGAGCGATGCTATTTCACTATTGCGAGAATACTCTTTTTTACTACTTGCCAGCTTCTTACTGTGTGTCGTGGTGCTTTTCGTCGTCGTTAATTGGGCTTTATGCGATTTTGGCTCATGTTTACTTGCTAATACCCCAGTTGAAAAACTGAAGGTCAGTAACATAAGTATCGCAGCCCCAAATCGTCGGATTGGGGTTGATATCATTAGATCTCCTGGTCGGATCGTTACGTTTCCAGTGCCTTAATTGTCAAAGGTTTTGAATAAAGCAAACGCAGATACTAACAAAAATAGACCTTCAGAGCACCAAAAGAAATAATCCGATTCTGAAACGAAGTCACGTACGATCTTCTTATGACGGCAAAAAGTATTGTGATATGCGATGGTTATCTCATATTTCAGTAAATTGATAACGCCATCACTCACCCTTTTAACTCATCCCCGATTATCCATTTTTGGGAGGAATGCAGTTAATTAAAACAGTGCCACACTGGATAAAAGATAATCACAGGCTCAACCCTATGAAAACATTACCTCTGTTATTTCTTCTGTTCCCAGGCCTTGTACATGCAGCGTGGGTCGCGCCCGGTTTACCCGCTTTTAAAGAGCAAAATCCGGGGCTATTTGTCAGCGAGGCAAAGCTTGCGAAGGGGACGCTGCCGCTCAGTCTCAAACTTGGGGACGCTTGCTGGCAGCCCGCCGAGTCTATCAAGTTGAATCAGGCGCTTTCGCTAAAACCCTGTGAGGGCGAGACTCCAGTCTGGCGATTATTCCGTGAAGGCGAGTATCGGGTGCAAATTGATACGCGGAGCGGGACGCCTACGCTCAGCCTGAGCGTTAATAGCGCACCTCAAGCCGCTCCGGTCGATGTTACGCGCCAGTGCCCAAAATGGGACGGTAAACCGCTCACGCTCGATGTCAGCAAAACTTTCGCCGAAGGTAGTGAAGTGCGCGATTTTTACAGCGGCGCTACGGCCACGGTGAAGCAAGGCCACATTACCCTGATGCCTGCGGCGAACAGTAACGGCCTGCTGCTACTGGAATCCGCCGCCACCACAAAGACCGCTCCCTTTAGCTGGCACAATGCCACCGTCTATTTTGTCCTGACCGACCGTTTTGAAAACGGTAACCCAAAAAATGACAACAGCTATGGTCGTCATAAAGATGGCATGCAAGAAATCGGCACCTTTCACGGTGGCGATCTGGCGGGTTTAACGCGCAAGCTCGATTATTTCCAGCAGTTGGGCGTTAACGCCTTATGGATTAGCTCGCCACTCGAGCAAATTCATGGCTGGGTCGGTGGCGGGACAAAAGGGGACTTCCCGCATTACGCCTACCACGGTTACTACACCATGGACTGGACAAAACTCGATGCCAATATGGGCTCCGAAGATGAATTACGCACGTTAGTGGATGAAGCGCATAAACGCGGGATCCGCATTTTGTTCGACGTCGTAATGAACCACACTGGATACGCGACGCTTGCCGATATGCAGGAATATCAATTTGGCGCGTTGTATCTCAAAGGCGACGAGCTGACGAAAACGCTCGGAAAACACTGGACCGACTGGAAACCAGGCTCCGGTCAAAGCTGGCATTCCTTCAATGATTACATCAACTTTGGCGACAAAGCGGCATGGCAGAATTGGTGGGGGAAAAAATGGATTCGCACGGATATCGGTGATTACGACACGCCGGGTTTTGATGATTTAACTATGTCCCTGGCCTTCCTGCCTGACCTGAAAACCGAATCGACACAACCCGCTGGTTTACCTGTTTTTTATCGCCATAAGCCTGATACCCACGCCAAAGAAATCGCAGACGCTACCGTGCGCGATTATCTGACTCATTGGCTCAGTCAATGGGTGCGTGATTACGGCATCGACGGTTTCCGTGTCGATACCGCGAAGCATGTCGAAAAAGCAGGCTGGCAGCAGCTTAAAGAGCAGTCGGTTGCCGCCCTGGCCGAATGGAAGAAAGCCAACCCGGACAAAAAGCTGGATGATGCATCGTTCTGGATGACCGGCGAATCCTGGGGCCACGGCGTGATGAAAAGCGATTACTACAGCAGCGGCTTTGACGCGATGATCAATTTTGATTACCAGGAGCAAGCCGCAAAAGCAGTCAATTGTCTGGCTGATATGGATCTCACCTGGCAGCAAATGGCGACTAAATTGCAGGAGTTTAACGTTCTTAGCTACCTTTCATCGCATGATACCCGATTATTCCGCGAAGGCGGGCAACGGGCGGCTGAATTATTGCTGCTGGCGCCGGGAGCTGTGCAGATTTTCTATGGTGATGAAACCGAGCGCCCGTTTGGCCCGACGGGTTCCGACCCGCTTCAGGGTACGCGTTCTGATATGAACTGGGGTCAAAACGTCGCAACACTTTCTCACTGGCAAAAAATCAGCCAGTTCCGCGCCCGTCATCCGGCCATTGGCGCGGGTAAACAGAACACATTAAGCATCAAGCAAGGTTATGGTTTTACTCGTGAATTCGGCGACGACAAAGTGCTGGTGGTTTGGGCAGGCAACCCATAAATAACGGCGGATGACGCTGCGCTTATCCGCCCTACAACTTCCCCCGTAGGTTGGATAAGCGCAGCATCATCCAACATAAAATGCTGGGATGTTAGTTTCAGGCAGCATATTGACCACGAGAGACTAATCTTAATGCGTTTGCACCGCGTCTTATCCGGCGCTATGGTTAGCCTCTTTTTGATGGTCAAAGACAGATCTACGTTATGACGTTTTCACTTTTCGGCGACAAATTTACCCGCCATGCAGGCATCACACGCCTGATGGAGGACCTCAACGATGGTCTACGCACACCTGGAGCAATCATGCTCGGTGGCGGTAATCCTGCGCAAATCCCTGCAATGAACGACTACTTCCAGGCGTTGCTTGCAGATATGTTGGCAAACGGGAAAATGACCGATGCGCTGTGCAATTACGACGGCCCGCAGGGGAAAAGTGACTTGCTTGACGCGCTAGCGGAAATGCTGCGCAAAGAATTAGGTTGGGATATTGCCCCGCAGAATATTGCACTGACAAATGGCAGTCAGAGCGCGTTTTTCTACTTGTTTAATCTGTTCGCCGGTCGTTATGCCGATGGCAGCACTAAAAAAGTGCTGTTCCCGCTGGCCCCTGAATATATTGGCTACGCGGATTCCGGCCTTGAAGAAGACCTGTTTGTCTCGACGCGACCAAACATCGAACTGCTACCGGAAGGCCAGTTTAAATATCACGTAGACTTTGAGCACCTGCATATCGGCCCTGATACCGGGATGATTTGCGTATCGCGCCCAACCAACCCGACGGGCAACGTCATCACCGACGAAGAGCTGATTAAGCTTGATGCGCTGGCGAATCAGCACGGTATTCCGCTGGTGATTGATAACGCGTATGGCGTGCCGTTCCCAGGCATTATTTTCAGCGAAGCGCGCCCGCTGTGGAATCCAAATATCATTCTGTGCATGAGCCTGTCGAAACTCGGCCTGCCGGGCAGCCGATGCGGCATCATCATCGCCAATGAAAAAATCATCTCTGCGGTCAGTAACATGAACGGCATCATCAGCCTGGCACCGGGCGGTGTCGGCCCGGCAATGGCGTGTGAGATGATTAAGCGTAACGATTTGCTGCGTCTGTCTGAAACCGTGATCAAACCGTTTTATTACCAGCGTGTTCAGGACACAATCGCGACCATTCGCCGCTATTTGTCACCGGAACGCTGCTTGATCCATAAACCAGAAGGGGCGATTTTCCTGTGGTTGTGGTTTAAGGATTTACCGATTTCGACCGAGTTGTTGTACCAGCGCCTTAAAAAGCGCGGAGTTTTGATGGTTCCTGGGGATTACTTCTTCCCCGGCCTTGATAAGCCGTGGCCGCATACGCATCAGTGTATGCGTATGAATTACGTGCCGGAGCCGGAGAAAATCGAGGCGGGAGTGAAAATTCTGGCCGAAGAGATTGAACGCGCGTGGGCTGAATCGAAGTAAATTCTAATAACCTTCTCCCTGGAAAGGGAGAAGGTTTGTCTGATTTAGCGAACCACCAAAGAGTCGTACCCCTTCCAGCGGTAATTCAGCATCGACACAATCCAGCAGGCAATAAACAGCCCAACCACGATAAAGCCCGCATTGCCGAGGTTTTCATTAAGCGCATCAACCCACTTCCACATGCCGGAGTGCAGGTCGAATTTATCGGCCAACAGCCCTAATGCTTCCATGCCGCCAATAAACAGCGCGACCACAACCGAGGTGCCGGTGATCGTCATGTTGTAATAAAGTTTGCGCTGCGGTTTGTTGAACGCCCAACCATACGCGCCAACCATAATCATATTGTCGAGCGTATCAATCAGCGCCATACCGCTGGCAAACAGCGCCGGGAACACCAGAATCGACCATATCGACATGCCGCTGGATGCGCTGGCAGCAGAAATGCCGAGCACGCCAATTTCTGTCGCAGTATCAAATCCTAAACCAAACAAAAAACCGACCAGATACATATGCCAGCTTTTGTTGATCAGCTTAAACGTGGAACGGAACAGCCAGCTCATCATGCCGCCGCCGTTGAAATCCGTCGCTTCAGCAGACAGCGCTTCGCCACGCTTTAGCTGACGGAAGTTGCGCCACACGCCGCGTAAAATCACCAGATTCACCAGCGCCATTGCCAGCAAGAAGCACGCTGAAACGGCCGTACCAATCACGCCGCCGACATCATGGAACCAGTCCATATCACTTTGAAATGCCGCCGCTGTGGCAGCAATCGCGATGGAAGCCAGCACCACAATGCTGGAATGGCCGAGGGAGAACCAGGCGCCGATACCGAACGGACGTTTACCTTGCTGCATCATCTTGCGCGTCACGTTATCAATCGCCGCGATATGGTCGGCGTCGACCGCATGGCGTAATCCGTAGCACCAGGCCAGCAAACTCGCGGCCATCAGCGCGGTGCTGTGGTGGAACGAAACCAGCGCCCAGGCCCAGGCGGCCAGGTTGGCGGCGACTAAAACCACGAGCAAAACAGCGGCGCGTGGATTGTCACGAAGAACACGCAATAGCATCATTTTATCCTTGTGAAGGAAGGGTGAAATGGGCAGCGGCAACCAAAGCCTGGCCCAATGCGAGTGCACCGTCACCGGCCGGTAACAGTGTCGGGAAGAGCAGATTGAAATCTGCGAGATGATACGAAAATCGTTCGCGCATCAGTCGGTTATGCAGCACGCCACCGCTGAATGCGATGGTGCGAATCGAGAGCCTTTGCGCATGAGTGCGTGCCAAATCGGCAAAGCCTTTCGCCAGGGCGTCATGAAATGCCCAGGCGCGAGCGGCAGCGCCGTCATGCCAGTTCAACCACTGTTGCCAGAAGGTCGCAAGATCCAGTTTGCCGTCGATAATGGGTAAAGTGACGGGATGGAGACATTGGCTACTTTGCGATGCCAGCGCTTCAAAGCGGCAGGCGGCTTCACCTTCATAACTTTGTTGTAGCGGCGCGCAGTTCAGTGCCGCAGCGGCGGCATCAAACAAACGGCCTGTGGACGAAGCGAGCGGTGCGTTAATACCACGCGTGATGGCCGTCGCCAGCAATGACCAGTTTTGCGACCTCACCACCGCAGTCTCCGGGCGCTGTTGCCAGTGCGGGACAAACGCCTCGCAATGGGCGAGCAGATTACGCCACGGTTGGCGCGCGGCGAGATCGCCACCGGGCAGCGCCACAGCAGGCAAACCGCCGAGATGTTCACAGTCGCGATAGTTAACCCGCAGACATTCGCCGCCCCAAAGCTGGTCGTTCTCGCCATAACCAATACCATCAAGGGTGAGCGCAATCACATCGCCACCGTCCAGCGGCCAGGCGTGCTCTGCCAGACATGCCACAGCGTGAGCGTGATGATGTAAAACTTTGCTCACCGTTAGCCCCATGGCATGTCCAAGGCGCGAACTGTGATAGCCGGGATGCGCATCCACCGCGACGCGCTCTGGCGTGAAATCCCATGCGTCAAACATCGACTCACGCGCTTTTTGCCACTGCTGTTCCACGCCATCTTCAGCCAGATCGCCTAAATGCGGGCTGAGTACCGCCTGGTTGCCACGGAGTAAACAGAAGGTGTTTTTCAGGTCGGAACCGGCCGCAAAAATGGGTGGCAGCGCGTCAAAACCTGGCGGCAAGGGCAGCGCATCCGGTGCAAATCCTCGCGCCCGGCGCAGCACTTCGCCATCAGCACGCACCACCGAATCATCCATGCGCTGCACGATATCGCGGTTGTGCAGCAGCCAGCCGTCAGCGATATCTGCCAGTTCTTCGAGGGCTTGCTGATGAGTGATTGCAGGCGGTTTGCCGTTCAGATTGCCGGAAGTCATCACCAGCGGGCCGCCGAAATCCTGTAACAGCAGGTGTTGTAGCGGGTTGGCAGGCAGCATCACGCCCACTTCGCTTAAATGCGGGGCGATGAACTCGCTTAGCCCGTGCAATACGGATTTCGCCATTAACACAATCGGTGCTGCTGGCGTATTAAGCGGTGCGACGACCTCGGCAGGTAAACATTGTGAGTCTGAAAGCATCACCGCCAGTGGTTTTGTCGGGCGATGTTTGCGGGCGCGTAAGCGGGAAACAGCGGCGTCGTTACGTGCATCAACCGCCAGGTGGAAACCACCAAGCCCTTTAATCGCAACGATTTTCCCGTCTTTTAACGCCGTAATGGCGGCCTGTAGTGCATCTTCGCGCGCAAGTTTTTGCTCGCCACAAAGCCATTCGATTTGCGGCCCGCATTCCGGGCAGGCCACTGGTTGAGCATGGAAGCGCCTGTCCATGGGATTGCGATACTCGCTTTCACACGCCGGGCACAACGGAAATGCTGCCATTACCGTGTTGGGGCGGTCGTATGGCATTGCTTTAATGATCGTGAATCTTGGTCCGCAATGAGTGCAATTGATAAACGGATAACGGTAGCGACGGTCGGTGGGATCGTTCATTTCGCGCAGGCAATCCGGGCAAGTCGCAGCATCGGGAACGATTTGCGTGTTCATCTTGCTGCCCGCACTGTGGCGAATGGTGAAATCCTGCGGCGGCGTTTCCCACTGCATCAGGGTTTGCTCGACGCTATCAATCCTAGCCAGCGGCGGGCAAAGGGCGTGAAGCTCGCTGATAAACGCATCGGGCATGGACACCAGACGCACCAACACGCCCGCACCGTCATTGCAGACGTCGCCGGTCAGGTTGAGTTTTTGCGCCAGTTGCCAGACGAATGGCCGGAAGCCAACGCCCTGTACTTTGCCGCGAATGCGTAGCATCACGCCGTTAAAATTCACTATTTTTCCTGTTTTATGTTTTACGCCCTCACCCCGGCCCTCTCCCCCAGGAGAGGGGGGTACGGTTTCTCCTTCTCCCTCAGGGAGAAGGCAGGGATGAGGGTTGTTTTAAACCTCTACAGCCTGACGCAAACGCGCTTTCATATCGCTATAGGTTGTCTGGGCGTAATTTTCCGCCCATTGCTGGTCGGCAATCTGGCTGACGTTAACCGCGCAATACTTGGTTTCCGGCGTTTTGGAAATCGGGTCGAGATTGTCTTGCGTCAGTTCGTTACACGCGCCAATCCACCATTGATACGTCATGTAAACCGAACCGAGGTTTATGCGCTCGTTCACTTCCGCACGGCTAATGACTTTGCCACGGCGCGAACTCACCCACACCAGTTGCTTGTCTTTGATGTTGAGCAGCTCGGCATCCGTCGGGTTGATTTGCACAAATCCAGGTTCGTCGGCCAGGGTTTGCAGCGCCGCACAGTTGCCGGTCATCGAACGACAAGAGTAGTGGCCGACTTCACGCACGGTACACAGCACCAGCGGATATTCGGTATCCGGTACTTCGGCTGGCGCACGCCACTCGGCAGCAAAGAGCTGGCCTTTACCGGTTGGGGTATCGAACTTACTGTCTTTGTAGAGATAAGGCGTGCCGGGGTGATCGAGCGTTGGGCACGGCCATTGCACGTGACCCATATCACCCATTTTTTCCCAGGTGACACCGTAGAACAGCGGGCAAAGCTCGCGCAGTTCATCCCAGATTTGCTGGTTATTGTCGTAGTGCATCGGGTAGCCCATCTCGGTGGCGAGTAGGCTGATAATTTCCCAGTCACGTTTGACGTTGTATTTCGGCTCGATGGCCTTTTCAAAACGCTGGAAACCGCGATCGGCACAGGTAAATACGCCGCCGTGTTCGCCCCAGGAAGTCGCTGGCAAAATAACGTCGGCAACTTCTGCCGTTTTGGTCATGAAGATGTCTTGCACCACTACAAAATCAAGCGCTTCAAAACCTTTGCGCACCAGGCCGAGATCGGCTTCGGTCTGCAACGGATCTTCACCCATGATGTAGTAGGCTTTCATCTCGCCGTGAATTGCCATATGCGGCACTTCGGTGATACGCACGCCGACTTTGTCGTCCATATCATCAACGTTGATACCCCAGGCTTTGGCGAATTTGGCACGCACTTGCGGGTCAACGACATCCTGATAACCCGGGAACTGGTTTGGCAGCACGCCCATATCGCACGCGCCCTGCACGTTGTTTTGCCCACGAACCGGGCCAACACCGACGTTTTCACGCCCCAGGTTACCAGTTAGCAGCGCAAGGCTTGAAAGCCCTTTCACCACGTCTACCGCCTGGCCGAATTGAGTTACACCCATGCCCCACATAATGGTGGCGGAAGGGGCTGCGGCAAATGTGCGCATCGCCTGGCGCACCTGTTGCGCAGGCACGCCGGTCAGGTGCTCAACGTCTTCTGGCGCGTAGCCTTTTACCACCTTGCGGTAAGCGTCCAGCCCTTCGGCAAACTTCGCAACGTACTGTGTATCGTAGAGATTCTCTTCGAGCAGCACGTAGCCAAACGCATTCACCAGCGCCATATTGCAGCCGTTTTTCAGCTGCAAATGTTGATCGGCAATACGCGCGGTTTCGATGCGTCGTGGATCGCAAACAATGATTTTCGCGCCGTTTTCTTTCGCTTTAATCACGCGACGCGCCACGATCGGGTGCGAATCAGCGCAGTTATAGCCAAACACCAACAGACATTTTGAGTTTTCGATATCGCCGATGGAGTTACTCATCGCACCATTTCCCAGCGTCACCTGCAAACCCGCAACCGACGGCCCGTGGCAAACACGCGCACAGCAGTCGACGTTGTTGGTATGCAGCACGCCGCGTGCAAACTTCTGCATCACATAGTTGGTTTCGTTACCCGTACCGCGCGAAGAACCCGTGGTCATAATTGAGCGCGGGCCATATTGTTCTTTAATCGCTTTCAGTCGTTTCGCGGTATAGCTAATGGCTTCTTCCCAGCTCACTGGCTGGAGTTTTCCGCCTTTTTCGTAACGAATCATCGGCTGCGTCAGACGCGGTGTGAGCAGCTTAGTGTCATTGAGAAAATCCCAGCCGTAATAGCCTTTCAGGCAGAGTTCATTTTGGTTAGTCACGCCATCAGCCGCTTCAGCACGGATGATTTTGTTCTTCTCAACAACCAGTTTCAGTTTGCAGCCTGCGCCACAATAAGGGCATACGCTGGTAATTTTTTTCATCAGTAACAGACCTGTTAAAAGTGAATTCAGTGTAATTAGAAAATCAAAGATGAAGTGGCATCAAACGCAGCACGACGGCGTTTTTCGGCACTCATTTGTTCAAGTTTGTTGCGATCAACGCAGATAATGGCGTTAGTTGGACAGGCTTCCATACAGGCCGGGCCTGATGCGCGGGTGTGGCATAGGTCGCATTTATTCGCTTCGGCTTTTTCGGCCATCACGTTAAGACCCGCGCCGCTGTTGCGCACCACCGGACGAACAACCACTTCCATTGCGCCGTACGGGCAAGCAACCACACAAGTTTTGCATCCGATGCAGCGTTCTTGCATCACATTCACAAACCCATGCTCGCGGCTGATAGCGCCGTTAGGGCAGACGTTGGCACACGGTGCGTCTTCGCACTGGCGGCACATCGTCGCGGTAGAGACATTCACGCCTTTAATCACGTGAATACGTGGCAGGAAAGTTTGCGGTGTTAATGCCGCGCAATCCTGCGCTTCCTGGTGGGACACGACACAGGCCACTTCGCAAGTGCGACAGCCAATACATTTGCTTGAATCAGCAATGATGAAGCGGTTCATCAGAGACTCCTGTTTTTATAAGTCGGCGATAGACATACATAAAGTGTGCCAACTTTGAAACTAGCGTGATTCAAGGGGTTGTGCATTGATCGGGGAAGGGATGACAGTGACATCGACACATTTGACGATGTCATTTGGGCAGATGACAGATGGATGTTTAGGGGATTGTCGGATGACGCTAACGCTTATCCGACCTACAAAATTCGTGGTGTGTTTCGCTAACGCTTACCCAATCAACAAAACTCGTAGGCCGGATAAGCGCAGCGTCATCCGGCAACGATTACTCGAACTCTGGCGCTTCCAAATCCGCGAAACCGCCTTTTCCTTCCCAGCCAGCCAGGCTTTGATATACCGTCTCAACCGCCGCTTTTACCGCGTCGGTCATTGGGTAGTAGAAACCGACAATATCGGGTTGAATACCTAAGAAAATCACCTCGCCAACATCTTCTTTCAACTGATCAATCAGGTAGTTGAGTGGCATGTTGTGGGTGGTCATCATAAACATTTCGGCGATATCGTCCGGGTCGATAATACGGATTTCACCTGGATTCAGGCCCATATCCGTCGCATCGACCAGCAGCAATCTATCCGGGCGCAATTCACGAATCGCGAACACATCATTTTCAGGAGCGGTGCCGCCGTCGATAACAATCCAGTCGCCTTGTGGGGCGGCCTGGCATTTCTCGGCAAGTAATGGGCCAGCGCCATCGTCACCCATCATGGTGTTGCCGACGCACAGCAAAACATTAGTCATAACGCCTCCGAACCATCAAATAAATAGCGGGCTCTTGTTGAATAGCTTGCAGCATATCGAGCAATTCCTGGCTCCATTCTTGCTGCTGTTCAGTTTGAGTTGGTTTTGCGGCATCGAACGCTTTCGCCAGTAAAACGACATGGCTCTGGTCGATAACGATTTCACCGTAACGCGGCACGCCTTCCATTTTGCGCCGCGCTTCGCTGCCCTCTTCAAGCGTGGCAATCCACGCTTTGTAAGGCTCAAATGAACAGACTAAATTCTCTTTCAGGCAGTCGATAACGCCGAGATGGTGGCCGATTGCCAGACTGTAATAAACCACCTGTTGCGCATCACTCGGTGTGTTGTCGTTTTCATCGACAAACTTACGGCTAAGCTGGCAAAACACCACCGACTCGCTCATTACACGCGCTCCTGCTTCACTAGTGCTTCCAGATTGCTGACGATCTCCGTCAGACGCGGATCGTTCTCGTGTGCCAGCCATTGCTGAACACTGCCACCACCGGCGGTCAGGTTTTCCATGTAGCTGTCGGCAATCTGGCGACCATAGCGATAACCCGCCAGGCGACGTGCTTCGCGATCAATTCGTACACGCAATGGCTGAACCATATCCGGGTGTAGAATCTGCGCCGGTTGAGCATCCATTTCGCTGGCTTCGCGGGCATGAATTTTTTGCTCAAGCAGACCCAGCGCCATCGCAAAACCGTACAGCGTTGCGGCAGGCGTTGGCGGGCAGCCCGGAATGTACACATCGACAGGAACGATTTTATCGGTGCCACCCCAGACGCAATACAGGTCGTGGAAGATGCCGCCGCTGTTGCCGCATGCGCCGTAGGAAATACAGATTTTTGGGTCCGGCGCTGATTCCCATGCGCGCAGCGCGGGGGAACGCATAGCGCGAGTCACAGCGCCGGTAAACAGTAAAATGTCTGCATGACGTGGCGACGGAACCACTTTGATCCCGAAGCGTTCTGCGTCGAAAAGCGGTGAAAGGGTGGCGAAAATTTCGATTTCGCAACCGTTACAGCCACCGCAGTCAACACGATAAACATAGGCAGAACGTTTAATCTTTTTCAGCAACGACGCTTTCATCGCGGCGATGGACTCATCCACCGTCATCGGCACTGGCATGCCGTTGTCGTCGCGTGGGCCGAGTAACATACTCATTAGCTGGCCTCTCTAATTTGGCGGCTAAGGTCAATTTGGTCGGAAGAGACCAGGCTTTGCTGGCGTTTGCATTCCGGGCAGGTTTCAAACGAGACGCGGTGCGCTTCGGCAAGTTTGTCGCCGTTGTGCTCAAGCAACGCAATGGCGTAATCAATCTCTTTTTGTACCGCAAAAGGCTTGTGGCACTGGCGGCAATTGCACAGGTCAAAACGTGCCTGTTGCAGGAAATCGGCTTTGTTCCACACGGCCAGTTCGTATTGCTGAGAAAGCTTGATGGCCGCCGTTGGGCAGACTTCTTCGCAGCGCGCGCAGAAAATGCAACGCCCCAGGTTGAAGGTCCACGCCAGTTGTCCCGCCACCAGATCGGTTTCCACCGTCAGCGCGTTGGAAGGGCAAGCATTAACGCAGGCCGCACACCCGATGCATTGCTGCGGGTTGTGTTCCGGTTTGCCACGGAAGTTTGGATCCACGGCGATCGGTTGAAGCGGGTACGACTCGGTGGCCACGCCGCCTTTAATGGCTTTTTTGATGAAGTTAAACATGGTGACTCCGTCTATTTCAGCGGCGAATTGGTGCGTTCAATGCTGTAACGCTCAAGCTCTTTGTACGGCACCACTTTGGTTTTGCGCTTACGCACATCCACCACCGTCATGCGGTCGGTACAGGAGTAGCAAGGGTCCAGGCTGCCAATAATCAGCGGTGCATCAGAAACGGTATTGCCGCGCAGCATGTAACGCAGTGTCGGCCAGTTGGCATACGTCGCCGCACGGCAACGCCAGCGGTACAGTTTCTGGTTGTCACCAGTCATCGACCAGTGAATATCATCGCCGCGTGGAGCTTCAGAGAAACCAAGTGCGAAACGGTTTGGAATGTAAGTGAAACCGTCTACGGCCAGCGGGCCTCCAGGCAAGTTATCAAGACCGAAATCAATCATGTTCAGCGCGGTATACACTTCATTGATGCGGACTTTCAGGCGCGAAAGCACATCGCAGCCAGTTTCGCTGTGAACTTCCATCGGCAGCAAACCGTAACCGACAAACGGGTGATCGGCGCGGGTGTCACGGGCGTGACCGCTGGCGCGAACCATTGGGCCGACGTTACTGAAATCGCGCGCGATTTGCGGGTCCAGACGGCCAATCCCGACGGTGCGTTGTTCAATGTTTGGCGTGCTCATCAGGATATCGACCAGATCTTTCACTTCGCGGCGCATCTGCTGGGCAAGCTGGCGCGTCTGGATCATGTCGTCTTTCAACAGATCGCGACGAATCCCGCCGATCAGGTTCAGGCCGTAAGTTTTACGCGCACCGGTGAGGATTTCTGCCATTTTCATCGACATCTCACGCACGCGGAAGAACTGCATAAAGCCTGAGTCGAAGCCAACAAAGTGGCAAGCCAGGCCGAGGTTCAGCAGGTGGCTGTGCAGACGTTCAACTTCCAGCAAGATGGCGCGGATCATCTGGGCGCGTTCTGGCACCACGATACCCATCGCATTTTCTACCGACGTGGTATACGCGGTGGAGTGGGCGAAGCCGCAAATACCGCAAACACGGTCAGACAAGAAGGTGACTTCGTTATAGCCCATGCGGGTTTCAGCCAGTTTTTCCATGCCACGGTGGACGTAGAACAGGCGGTAATCGGCGTCGATAATGTTTTCGCCATCAACGAACAGACGGAAGTGGCCGGGTTCATCGCTGGTTACGTGCAGCGGGCCAATCGGCACCACGTTGTTCTTCTTGCTGCCCAGCTCATTGATGAACTCGTAAGTTTCCTGATCGCTGGTCGGTGCCGGGCGCTGACGGTAATCCATGCTGTCTTTACGCAGCGGATACAGGTCATCAGGCCAATCATCTGGCAGCACTAAACGGCGCTCATCAGGCAGGCCAACAGGTTGCAGGCCGTACATATCGCGCACTTCACGTTCGCCCCAAACCGCAGCAGGCACGCGTGGCGTAACAGACGGGAATTCCGGTTTGTCGGCGTCAACTTCAACGCGCACGGTAATCCAGCATTTCACGCCGCTTTCCATCGAAAGCACGTAATACACCGCATAGTTACCGCACAGTTGGCGCTCATCGTTACCGAACAGCACGGATAACCAGCCGCCCTGTTGGTAGTAAAGCCACTCCACCACTTCTGGCAGCATATTGAGCTTCACGTTGACGGTGATTTGGTCTTTGGTCTGCCACGCTTCGTCGATTACCGCATGAGGAAATTGCTTATGCAGCGCCGCGAGATAATGTTGGCCAATCTTTTCTTCAGACATTGATAAATTCTCTTAAATCACGCCGCCAGCAAGGAGACGAAGGCTAAAAAGGCAAAGCCAAAACCGGCCCAGGTAATGCGCGAAGTTTCCAGCATGCGTAAGCGCGCCATGCTGTTTTCGAACAGCGCGATAATCAGCACGCCAAGCACCAGTTTGACCGCTGCCAGAACCAGCGCGATGACAAGGCCGCCCCAGCTAAATTCGCTCATCTGGCCCCATGGCAGGAACACGCCGACGAACATTTGCAGCACCACCAATTGCTTGAGTGAAATGCCCCATTTCAGCACTGCAAAACCCGCACCGCTGTATTCGGTCAATGGGCCTTCCTGCAACTCTTGCTCGGCTTCTGCGAGGTCAAACGGCAGTTTGCCCATTTCGATAAATGTGGCGAAGGCACAAGCGGCGAGCGCCAGAATCAGCGTTAAGCTTTGTGCGGCTGGCCAGTGATAAATGGTGGAAGCGATATTGCTGATGTGCGTGCTACCAGCCACTTGCGCGGCAACCCACAGTCCCAGAATCAGGATTGGTTCAACTAACACGCCGAGCATCGCTTCACGGCTGGCACCGATACCGGTAAACGGACTACCGGTGTCGAGACCTGCAATCGCAAAGAAGAAACGGGCGATAGCGAACAGATAGATAAGCGTTATCAAATCGCCCAGCGACGGCAGCGGTGAATACAGCGTTACCACCGGCAGCGCGGTGGCAATCGTCAGCATCACGCCAACCATCACAAACGGCATCAGGCGGAACACCCAGCCGGATGCGGCTGGCGCCACGCTCTGGCGGCTGAACAATTTGAACAGGTCACGATATTCCTGCATCACGCCAGGCCCACGGCGGTTGTGCATGCGGGCGCGAGTGACGCGGGTAATACCGGACAACAGCGGGGCGGCGGCAAATAACACCAGCGCCTGAATCAACGAAAAGAAAATGGTATTCATCTCAGGCTCCTTAAGCACAAACCGCAACCAGCAACACGGCCAGTTCGATCATTGCCAGGCGACGGAACGTACCGGCAAGGCAATCACACTGCCAGCCAGGTACCCATTTCACCGGGTTCAGGGTTTTGCGCAATTTCAGCAGTGGCGCGAACGCCGCTTTTACTGGTTGAGCAAAACCACCCGCCGTAATCACCATCGCTTGTTCGTGGTCGTAACCACAAACCCAAGCCGCGCCGCGCGAGCGGTTTGGCAGACGATCGCCACGGAAAATCACCATCAAAATGAATGGCAGCAGCGGGCTGGCAATTAGCAGCAGAGTGATCATCGGTTGTGAAACGGTGGTATTTGCGGTTTCCAGCGGCAGTGGAATGGCGTTCTGCAACAGTGGAATCAGCCATGGCGCTGCAACACCAGCAATCACGCAACATGCCGCAAGTGCAGCCACACTCAGGTTCATCAGGAACGGTGCGGACGTGGCGTTTTCAGCCTCTGGGGTGCGCGGTGCGCCAAGGAAGGTCACGCCATACACTTTCGCCATACACATCACTGCCAGCGCGCCGGTAATCGCCAGACCTACAGCCAGCATCGGGCCTAAGAAGCGAGTGATAAACAGCGGCAAGGTGCCGAGGTGGAAGAACGACTGGTAAATCACCCATTCGCCAGCAAAACCGTTCAGCGGAGGCAGAGCAGCCATCGCCATCAGGCCGATCAGCATGGCGATAGAAATCAGCGGCATGCGCTTGCCAATCCCACCCAGCTTTTCGATATCGCGATGACCGGTACGGAACCAGACTGCGCCAGCGCCGAGGAACAACGTGGTTTTGAATACGCTATGGTTGAACAGGTGATACAAACCACCAATCATGCCCAGCGCGACCAGCGTAGATTCGTTTAATGCCAGGCCCATCAGGCCAACGCCGAGGCCAAGCAGAATAATGCCGATATTTTCCAGCGAGTGATAAGCCAGCAGGCGGTTGATGTTGTGCTCCATCAGCGCGTACAGGCCGCCGATAAACGCCGTAATCATCCCCAGAACGACGACCAGAATGCCCCACCACAACGGCATTGCATGGCTGATCAGCGAGAAACTCATGATGCCGTACAGGCCAATTTTCAGCACCACAGCGGAGAACAGCGCCGCAGCCGGAGCAGAAGCGTTGGCATGAGCCTGCGGCACCCAACCGTGAAGCGGGATAATGCCAGCCAGCAAGCCAAAACCCACCAGACCCAGCAGCCAGACTACGGAGCTAATCGGTGCGCCGTTGGTCATCAGGTGCAATTCGGAATAGCTCAGCGTGCCGTACTGTTTCCACAGCATCCAGCATGCAATTGCCAGCAGCACGGTGCCGATGCGGCCCAGTGCAAACCAAAGCTGCCCGGATTTCTGGCAGCCTGTCAGGAAGTAGCCGCTCAACGCGACGATTTCTGCCAGCACCACCAACATGCCGAGGTTATCAGCAACCAGAGTCGCAACCGCCGCCGCCATCACCAGGTTCACCAGCAAGCCATTGGCTTTTACAGCGTGATGACGATGCCAGTCGATGTTAAACAAAGAGATGAACAGGCCAGGCAGAGCCAGCGTCACCAGCCACACGCCATTAAAAGCGTTGAGCTGTAAATGCAGCTGCCAGACTTGCGCCATACCGGTAAATCCGGTTAATGCATCAAAACCGGCAATCAGCACCAGAACCGAACTTATTGCGCCACCCAGGCCGGCAATCACTCCGCTCAGGGTTTTATTAAATGCCGTGATACCTGCCAGAACTGCGCTCAGCACAAATCCCATCAGCGCCCAATGAATCAGGATAAAAGCACTCATTTTTTCACCTCAGGCTGGGTAAACAGGGTGAGATCGCCAAGCGTCGCGCCCAGAGTCAGTTCACGTTTACGTTTGCTTGATTGGGCAATGTCGTTGTTATCAACCACGCGCAGCGCTTTGGTTGGGCAGGTGCGAACGCACGCCGGGCCAGCTTCATCAAAGCTGCACAGGTCGCATTTCACCGCAATGGCACGAACGCCCGGCACCCAGTCGATTAGCGAGCTGACGCGAGCAGGAGCGGGAGGGGCTGGTGGTGCCTTCGGGCTGTTGGCATTTGCCGGGATATGAATCGGACGGCTGCCGGAGAATTCAATCGAACCGAATGGGCAGGCGATGGCGCACAGTTTGCAACTGACGCACAGGCTTTCATTCAGATGAACAGCCCCATCGACGCGGGTAATGGCGTTAGCGGGGCAAACGCCCGCGCAAGGCGCATCTTCACATTGGTGGCACATTTGCGGCGCGGAATCATTCGCGTCGCGCATCACTTTCAGGCGTGGCATGGATTGCAATCCATGCAGGCGGTGCGTTTCAGAACAGGCCGCCTCACAGGTATGGCAACCCATGCAAAGTTTGGAGTCGGCGATTATAAAGCGATTCACCAGGTCTTCCTTAGATCACATCATCATTTTTGACGAAACTGTGCCGACGGCTGCCGTTTCGACAGTTTTCGACACCCAACATGGCTATCAGACCTGAGCGCTTTGTTGCAGTTGACCCATCGATACCGGTGTATCGGTGTTAACTGCGCTGTACAGGCTTTCGTATACCGGATGGATTTTTTCGAGGTAATGCTCAAGAACGCTTTCACGGTTACGGTTGCTGATGCTGTTGTCTACGCGGCCTTCGTCATCGAGCATTGCTTTAGCAATCAATACTCTGTCTTCGCCGTTACGTTTCTCAACGTAGTACTCAATGGTGTGGCTGTTGAAGCCTTCAGCCAGGCGTACGTGAATGACGAAATGGTCAAATAAGAAGAAGCGCAGAGAATCATCTGGATTGCACCCGACGGCGTGATGCAGCTTCGCTTTAGAAAGGGTAATGCCCTGAATCAAGCTATTGCAGTAATGTTGCCACTGCGTGAGCAAGCGCTGATGCTTGTCGGCAATGTATTCGGCTTTTTCGCTCAGTTCCCAAATGTTCATTTTTAAATCACTCTGTTTTTGCTGATGCGTCTACAGAGCACGTTTCGTGCCAATATTGTATTTTATTGAAATTATTGGGTTTTGTATTAATTGTCAGCAAATAGCCACAGTAATGACATGTCATTTCGACATGTTTGACGGGGAGTGACATTTGGCCCTGTTGGGGTAGCTCCTATGGGAGGATGGAGATTTTCCGTTCACCCGAAAGTTCTCCGATCCTACATATATCTGCGAACGGTGAACGTGCCAGGTGGCTCACGCCAGCCCCCTGGCACGTTCACCGTTTCGGTAAGTTCAGGGGGCGGTAAACTTTCAGTGAACGGAATAAATTCGGTCTGCCAGAGAAATGGATATAAACCCTGGCATCAACCTTGCATTACCTCCCCCAGATATCCCCGGAGGTAATATGCACGAAATCACCCTCTGCCAACGCGCACTGGAACTCATCGAAGCTCAAGCCCGCCAACATGGTGCCACTCGCGTCACCGGTGTCTGGCTCGAAGTGGGTGCTTTCTCATGCGTTGAGCAAAGCGCGCTGGAGTTCTGTTTCGAATTAGTGTGCCGCGACACATTAGCCGAAGGCTGTCAGCTTTATATTCACCAACAAGAAGCGGAATGCTGGTGTTACGACTGCGAACAGCACATCACTTTGCTAACGCAGTTGGTTCGGCGCTGCCCGCTTTGCGAAGGCAGCAATTTACGCATCGTGGCGGATGATGGCGTGCAGATTAAGCGTCTGGAAGTCGAGGAGACAAATCATGTGTAGTACTTGTGGTTGCGCTGATGGCAACTTGTATATAGAAGGCGACGAGCATAACCCACACTCGGGTTTCCGTAGCGCACCTTTCGCACCAGCCGCGCGAGCGCTAACGCCAATCACCGGCGTGAAGTTTGCCCCAACCGCCGATGAACAAGGCGATTTGCATTATGGTCACGGTGCCGCAGGCACTCACGCACCGGGCATGACGCAACGCCGGATGCTGGAAATCGAACTTAACGTGCTGGATAAAAACAACCAGCTCGCCGTGTATAACCGCGAACAGTTCGCGAAACAGCAACAACTGGTGCTGAACCTGGTTTCAAGCCCAGGTTCCGGTAAAACCACGCTGCTGACCGAAAGCTTAAAACGCCTGATTGGGCGTGTGCCTTGCGCAGTGATTGAAGGCGACCAGCAAACCGTGAACGATGCCGCGCGTATTCGCGCCACCGGCACGCCAGCCATTCAGGTGAATACCGGCAAAGGTTGCCACCTTGATGCGCAGATGATTCGCGATGCCATGCAGCGCCTGCCGCTTGAACGCGACGGTATTCTGTTTATCGAAAACGTCGGAAACCTGGTCTGCCCGGCGAGTTTTGATCTCGGCGAGCGCCATAAAGTGGCGGTGCTTTCGGTTACCGAAGGCGAAGACAAGCCGCTGAAATACCCACATATGTTTGCTGCGGCCTCCCTCATGCTGCTCAACAAAATCGATCTGCTGCCGTACTTACAGTTCGACGTCGATAAATGCCTCGATTACGCCCGCCAGGTGAACCCTGATATTGAAATCATTCTGGTTTCTGCGACCAGCGGTGAAGGTATGGAAGAGTGGCTGAACTGGCTGGAGGTTGAACGATGTGCATAGGCATTCCGGGCCAAATCGTCGAGCGTTTGCCAGACGGTAGCGCCAAAGTCGATGTCTGTGGCATCAAGCGAGACGTCAATCTGATGCTGGTGGGCGACGCGCAAATCGGCCAATGGGTGCTGGTTCACGTCGGTTTTGCGATGGCTATTATTGATGAAGCCGAAGCTCGCGACACGCTTGACGCGCTACAGAATATGTTTGAAGTGGAACCTGACGTCGGTGGCCTGCTGTTTGGGGAAGAACGCGGATGATGCATTTCGTAGACGAATATCGCGCTCCCGAAAAAGTCATGCAGCTTATTGATGTGCTGCGTGAACGCGCGCCTAAACTGCCGTACACCGCACAGCGTCCACTGCGCATTATGGAAGTTTGCGGCGGCCATACTCACGCTATCTTTAAATTTGGCCTCGACCAGCTTCTGCCGGAGAATATCGAATTTATTCATGGGCCTGGCTGCCCGGTGTGTGTGTTGCCGATGGGGCGCATTGATGCCTGTATTGAAATCGCCAGCCACCCTGAAGTGATTTTCTGCACCTTTGGCGACGCGATGCGGGTGCCGGGTAAAAATGGGTCACTGATGCAGGCCAAAGCACGCGGTGCGGATGTGCGCGTGGTGTATTCGCCGATGGATGCGCTCGCTTTAGCCAGCCAGAATCCGGACAAAAAAGTGGTGTTCTTTGGCCTCGGTTTTGAAACCACGATGCCGACGACAGCCATCACGCTGCAACAGGCGAAAGCGCAGGGCATCACTAATTTTTACTTTTTCTGCCAGCACATTACTTTGATTCCTACGTTGCGCAGCCTGCTCGAGCAGCCGGATAACGGCATTGATGCGTTCCTCGCTCCTGGTCATGTCAGCATGGTGATTGGCACAGCTGCTTATAATTTTATTGCGACACAGCATCAGCGCCCGTTGGTGGTGGCTGGCTTCGAGCCGCTGGATTTATTGCAGGGCGTGGTGATGCTGGTGGAGCAAAAAATTCATCAGCACAGCAAAGTGGAAAACCAGTACAAGCGTGTGGTGCCCGATGCGGGCAATAATCTTGCCCAGCAGGCGATTTCAGAGGTGTTTACCGTATACGGTGATGCTGAATGGCGCGGACTTGGCACCATCAGTGATTCTGGCGTGCAACTGACCGATGGCTATCGCCAGTTCGATGCGGAAGATCATTTTAAACCCGCACCGCAGCAGGTTTACGATGACCCGCTCGCCCGCTGCGGCGATGTGCTCACTGGGCGTTGTAAACCCCATCAGTGCCCGATGTTTGGCAAAGCCTGCAATCCACAAAATGCGTTTGGCGCGTTGATGGTTTCCTCCGAAGGAGCCTGCGCCGCCTGGTACCAATATCGCAGCCAGGAATGCGAGGCATAAAACCTTTTCGTTGGATGACGCTAACGCTTATCCAACCTACAAAAAACGAGTCCAATGTAGGTCGGATAAGCGCAGCGTCATCCGACACAGGTAAAAAATCATGAAAACTATCGAACTCGCCCACGGCAGTGGCGGCCAGGCAATGCAAAAATTGGTAGCTGACTTGTTCGTACGAGCGTTTGATAATCCGTGGCTGGCAGAGCAGGAAGATCAGGCACGTTTACCGTTGGCTGAACTCACGGCCAGAGGCGATCGTTTAGCCTTTTCAACCGACAGTTACGTGATCGACCCGTTGTTTTTCCCCGGTGGTGATATCGGCAAACTCGCGGTTTGTGGAACCGCCAACGATGTTGCAGTCAGTGGCGCGACTCCTCGCTGGTTATCCTGCGGGTTCATTCTTGAAGAAGGTTTACCCTTTGAAACGCTGGAGCGCGTGGTCAGCAGCATGGCGGCTACGGCAAAATCAGCGGGCATCGCGGTGGTGACGGGCGATACCAAAGTTGTGCAGCGCGGGGCGGCGGATAAACTGTTTATCAATACCGCGGGCATTGGCGCGATTCCGGCAGGTTTGAGCTGGGGTGCGCAGCAAATTAGCGCAGGCGACGTGCTTATTGTTAGCGGAACGCTGGGTGATCACGGAGCGACAATCCTCAACCTGCGCGAATCACTGGGGCTGGAAGGGGCGTTAATCAGCGATTGTGCGGTGCTGGCACCGTTAATTGCGCCGCTGGTGAATATCCCCGGTGTAAAAGCGCTGCGCGATGCCACGCGCGGTGGCGTGAATGCCGTATTACATGAGTTTGCTGCATCCAGCGGATGTGGAATGGAAGTCGCTGAAAGCCAGCTACCGTTAAATCATGCGGTACGAGGCGTGTGTGAACTGCTCGGCCTCGATGCGCTTAATTTTGCCAATGAAGGCAAACTGGTGATTGCGGTTGCGAGGAACGCCGCAGAAAGTGTTCTTGCCGCTTTACAGGCAAATCCATTGGGGCAAGATGCCGCTATTATCGGTGAAGTGGTTGAGCGCAAAGGTGTCCGGGTCGCCGGATTATATGGCGTCAAACGGACGCTGGATTTGCCGCATTCAGAGCCACTCCCGCGTATTTGTTGACCTGAGCCATAAACGCAGTGTGCTGTCCTGGCTACACTTAAGCGCTATTTATATGACAAATCGCTGGGCGTTTAGATTTTGTAGGGTGGATAAGCGCCAGCGTCATCCACCCCCTCCGCACCACCAATTGGATAAGCACAATGCCATACACACCGATGAGCGATCTCGGGCAACAGGGTCTATTTGATATAACGCGCACCCTGTTGCAGCAACCTGATCTCCCGGCACTTGCTAACTGCCTGACGCAAATGGCAAAGCAAGGTGCGCTGGCAGACAGAGTGAATATTCTGCTTTATCATCCGCTGCATCAGCGTGTGTCCTTTTTTGGCACGGATAAGCATGGCAAGGAATGGCATTACGAAGATGAAATGGTGTTGGCAAATGGCCCGGTGCGGCGCGTGCTCTCACGCCCGGAAGCGCTGATTTGCACCCATGAAGAATTTAGTGATACCTGGCCGCAGGTACTGAATCTCGAGCTATACGCGCCGTTTGGTCGTTATTGCCTGTTGCCGTTGGCTGCCGAAGGTAAAATTTTTGGTGGTTGCGAGTTTATTCGCAATAACGACGCTGAATGGACAGATAAAGAACTTAACCGCTTACACACCATGGCACAGGTTGTCGCGCTGGTGGCGGAACAAATTCAAAGCCGCCTCGACTCAAACCTGGGTTATCAGCAGCTTTGCCGCGAACGCGACGATTTCCGTATTCTGGTGGCGGTCACTAACGCCGTGCTTTCTAAGCTCGATCTCGACGAACTGATCAGCGAAATCGCCCGTGAGATTCACCACTATTTCTCTATCGATTCCATCAGTATCGTGCTGCGGACCAACCGCAAAGACCGCCTCAATATCTATTCCACCCACTTTGTGGAAGAGCAATCGCCAATCCATGATCACAGTGATGTCGCTCTGGCGGGCACGCTTTCAGAGCGGGTGTTTAAAAGCGGCGAAATGCTGCTGTTGAATTTGCATCACGGCGATCAACTTGCGCCGTATGAACGTATGTTGTTCGAGATGTGGGGCAACCAAATTCAAACGCTGTGCCTGTTGCCGCTGACTTTCGGCAATAACATGCTGGGCGTATTGAAACTGGCGCAATGCGAGGCGGGCGTGTTCACCCCGCAAAACCTCAAGCTGCTACGGCAGATTGCAGAACGTATTGCGATTGCGGTGGATAACGCCCTGGCGTACCAGGAAATCAATCGTCTGAAAGAAAACCTGGTGGACGAAAATCTGTATCTGACCGAGCAAATCAATAATGTCGCCAGCGATTTTGGCGAGATTATTGGCCGCAGCGACGTGATGTCGAATGTGCTCAAACAGGTTGAGATGGTCGCGAAAAGTGATAGTACGGTGCTGATCCTCGGTGAAACGGGGACGGGCAAGGAGCTGATTGCACGGGCGATTCACAATCTGAGCGAGCGTAACAGCCGCCGGATGGTGAAAATTAACTGTGCGGCGATGCCTGCCGGATTGCTGGAAAGCGACTTGTTCGGCCATGAGCGCGGTGCCTTTACTGGAGCTAACACTCAGCGCATCGGCCGTTTTGAGCTGGCGGATAAAAGCTCGCTGTTCCTTGATGAAGTCGGCGATATGCCGCTGGAGCTGCAACCCAAACTGTTGCGCGTGCTTCAGGAACAAGAATTTGAACGCCTCGGGAGCAACAAAGTTCAGCAAGTGGACGTGCGTTTAATTGCTGCGACCAACCGTAATCTCAAAGAGATGGTGTTGGAGCGCGAGTTTCGCAGTGACCTCTATTACCGTCTGAATGTCTTCCCGATTATGTTGCCGCCGCTGCGTGAGCGCCCGGAAGATATCCCGCTGCTGGTGAAATCCTTCACCTTTAAAATCGCCCATCGCATGAACCGTAATATCGACAGTATTCCGGCAGAAACGTTGCGCGCTCTCAGCCGTATGGACTGGCCGGGTAACGTGCGTGAGCTGGAAAACGTGATTGAACGAGCGGTGCTGCTGACTCGCGGCAATGTATTGCATCTTTCCTTGCCGGAAATGGACTACTGCGTGCCGGAAGAAAAACCGATGCAGTTGGTGGCGAGCGAAGAGGTTCGCGAAGGCGAAGATGAAGCCCAGAGAATTATGCGCGTGCTTAAAGAAACTAACGGTGTGGTGGCTGGCCCCCGTGGTGCCGCGCAACGCCTGGGATTAAAGCGCACCACGCTGCTTTCTCGCATGAAACGTTTGGGGATTGATAAAGAGGGAATATAAACTAGTTATAACCCTACATTTTTTACCAGGTAATAGCGATTATGGCTCTGATCCCAAAAAACTACACGCGGCTGGAAAGTGGCTACCGTGAGAAAGCACTGAAGTTGTTCCCGTGGGTGTGCGGACGCTGCTCGCGTGAGTTTGTGTATTCTAATTTGCGCGAACTCACCGTACACCACATGGACCACGACCATACCAACAACCCGGAAGATGGCAGTAACTGGGAGTTGTTATGCCTGTATTGCCACGATCACGAGCACTCAAAATACACCGAAGCTGACCAGTACGGCTCGACGGTGGTTGCAGGCGATGACGCCCAGAAGGATATTGGGGAAGCAACATACAACCCATTCGCAGACTTAAAGTCGATGCTCAACAAGAAGAAGTAGTTGGGCGCACCACCTTTCAATGCATTCAGGTGGGTAACGCACCGTTACTCACCTTTTACCGTCTTAACTCTTTGATTCCCGCTTGTAGCTCTCCATTTTAGGTCTTTCGGAATAATCTCGGGGCGTTTACGGAATTTTCGCAGTTTTTCAAATTCCCACCTCACCGCTTGATTGATCACCGCTTGAAATTCCGTGCTCAGAAATCATTCTGATTCCGCAAAAATTCGGCACGTCATTTGTGCCAGCGGAATAAAAAACATCCAATACGCCAATATAGCTATTACTTTTTAACCTTATAAACAGTGTCTTCTGCCCTTTTCAGCGCCTAAATTCAGCCGCGGATTTTGTGGTATTTCCTTCTGACGACAGCCGGAGGCGCTGAAGATAGGGTTTTTGCTTTTACCCGAAACGCCAAAATGCCCGCCAAAAATCCCCTAAAACCTCCGCAGACTTTGGACATTACCGAATAGAAATATTTCGGACCAGAGAAATGCACGACCTTATCGATAAAAAGCATTATTTTTCAGCTTGTTACTGTGTTTCTTTAAACGGGGATTACAACTGGGTTTCACCGTTTTTATGGGGGAGAAATACACTTCACATTATGCTGTATCAGAAAATTCCTGGGGCATTTATTGACCGCATGAAAGGTCAAGAAAAGCACTTCTTGCACAAGATGTTGGGTTTAAAGTCAGTTAACAGTCAGCACTTTTAACTCAATATTCACCTGTATCATCCTCGAACGCTATTTTTTATATATGGCATGATTTTAAATGTCGATATAAATGAAAATTAATCAATCATTAATTAAATAAAGTGAATCTTACGATAAAAACATTATCAAAGGGTGTGTTTTCTGCTGAGTAATAAATAAAAATACACCACAAAATAAAGTCTGATTAATCTGGCAATTAGTGATAAATAAATAATTAAAATATCTTAGTAGTAATTAATTAAATTAAACCTATCTTTTTATTATAGCGAAATTGTTCGTATCATGTTGTTTTTGCTGAACTTTAATTTTATTTTAAAAAACTAATAACGCTACGAAACTTATCAGATATGAATGAAAATAAAAAACATGTCTTTTTGCGATGATAAAAACGATGTCATATGATTCGTCCGACTCCACTATTCCATACATTAATAATGTTACATGGGTAGTGCTGCTCACGTATATGAGAAATGGATTTTTTGAATGGCAAGTGGATATATTCGCTTTCGCCATGGGCGGTAGCGTTGTTAAAGATAAATAAGGTATTACCATCATGAGTAAAGATATTTTCATCATGTTTATAACAGCGATGATTGCTCTCCTTATTGCTCGCGTGGTGGCCTTGAAGTGTGGTCTGGTCGATAAACCTGGTGGGCGTAAACAGCACAAAGGTGAAGTTCCTCTGGTGGGCGGCATCTCTTTCTATTGCGCAATTGCGATGTTTTACATCTTCATGCCTGAAACGCTGCCTCACAGCGAAGCGCATTTCCTGACTTACCTACTCAGTATCTCTTTATTGTTGCTGGTAGGCATTGCTGACGATCGCTTTGACCTTCCCGTCGTGCCGCGCGTGGTTATTCAGGCTATGTCCGCCATTATTTTGATGGTTGATGGCCTGTATCTGCACACGTTTGGGCATGTGCTGGGGTCTTTCGAACTGGTGTTAGGGCCGGTGGGCTATTTGGTCACGCTGTTCGCGACCTGGGCGGCAATCAATGCCTACAACATGATTGATGGCATTGATGGATTACTCGGTTCGGTAGCGGGTGCAACCTTTGCCGCGCTGATGGTGGTCTTCCTTCTGGCCGGTTCAGAAATACGCGCAATGTGGTGTCTGTTAATGATAGTCGCCTTAATCCCCTATTTGATGCTCAACATGGGGTTAATCGGCAGCAAACGGCTGAAAGTATTTATGGGTGATGCAGGCAGCATGGTGATTGGTTTTACCGTGTTGTGGCTCGTGATGCTGAGTAGCCAGGGTGAGAACGCCGAAATGGCGCCGGTTATTGCATTGTGGCTGATAGCTCTGCCGTTGATGGACATGGTTGCCATCATGATTCGCCGAGTGCGCCGTGGACACAGCCCGTTCCACCCGGATCGCGATCACTTGCACCACATCCTACTGCGCAGCGGGCTAACGTCTCGGCAGACGGTAATAGTTATGACGATCCTCACTGCCACTATTGCAGGTTTCGGCATTGTGCTTTCCATTTTAGGGACGCCTGAATGGCTCTCCTTAGTGTTCTTCTTTGGGGTATTTATCAGCTACTTGTTAGTGAACAATCGGCTGCAATCCCTTAACCCAGATATGAGAGCGCAATTTAGCCGGCCAGGAACCGCAACGTTCACTGCCAGTAATCGTTAATCCCCCCTCTATTTTCCTGGCGTAAACCCCAGCGTGTCTGGGTTTTACACTCTTTGATGAAGTAAGTGACCAACATGATGACTGTAAAATTAGCAGCTGTTCCGCTTATCATTTCAGCTGTTTTACTCAGTGGCTGTACGATTGTGCCTGGCAGCAACCTCACGACCTCCGGTAAAACCATCGTCAATAAAGACGACACCGTGAATATCAATGACAAAGTTAATGTCTATCGCGTGACGCCAAAATTGATTGAGTCACTCACTGCCGCACCTGTAGTGGCACGGACTAACCCGCAGTTAGAAAGCGAAGTTCAGGATTACCAATACCGAATTGGCGTAGGCGATGTGCTGATGGTCACAGTGTGGGATCACCCGGAACTGACGACGCCAGCGGGCCAGTATCGCAGTGCTTCCGACACCGGTAACTGGGTGCAATCCGACGGCACGATCTTCTACCCGTACGCAGGCAAGGTAAAAGTGGTGGGTCGTACACTCGCCCAGTTGCGCGAGGAGCTGACCAACAAACTGGCGGCTTACATTGAAACTCCGCAAATCGACATCAGTGTTGCCGCATTCCGTTCCCAAAAAGCCTATGTGACGGGTGAAGTCGCCCACTCCGGCCAGTTGGCTATTTCTAATGTGCCGCTAACCATCATGGATGCGATCAATCAGGCCGGTGGCCTGGGGGAAAACGCCGACTGGAATAACGCGGTGCTGACCCACAACGGTAAAGACGAGCGAATTTCCCTGCAGGCGCTGATGAAAAACGGCGATCTTCAACAAAACCGCCTGATGTACAACGGCGACATTCTTTATGTTCCGCGTAACGATGACCTGAAAGTGTTCGTGATGGGAGAAGTGAAAAAGCAAACCACGCTCAGAATGGACCGCAGCGGTATGACACTGACCGAAGCGCTGGGTAATGCGGAAGGCATCGACCAGATGACATCCGATGCGACGGGTATTTTCGTTATTCGCTCGACACGCGCCAAAGAAAATAGCGGCAAAATTGCCAACGTCTATCAGTTGGATGTTTCCGATGCGACAGCGTTGGTGATGGGCACTGAATTCAAACTGCAACCTTATGACATCGTGTATGTCACCACCGCACCAATTACTCGCTGGAATCGCGTGCTGGGTCAGTTAGTCCCAACGATTACAGGGGTTAACGACATGACTGAAACCGTCCGCATGATTAAGAACTGGTAATTATGTTTGATTCAATATTAGTGGTTTGCATCGGCAATATCTGCCGCTCCCCAACCGGGGAGCGATTATTACGAAAAGCTCTGCCGGGTATAAAGATTGATTCTGCTGGATTAGGTGCGCTGGTTGGTGAAGGTGCCAACCCAATAGCGGCACAAGTTGCTGCGGAAAATGGCTTATCGCTTGATGGACATTGCGCCCAGGCATTCTCTTCAGAGCTTGCGATGCAATATGACCTTATTCTGGTGATGGAAAAATCCCATCTTGAGCGCATTAAAAAAAACTACCCGGAAGCGAGTGGCAAAACCATGTTAATGGGTCACTGGCAGAACCAGCTTGAAATTGGCGACCCCTACAAAAAAAGCCGAGAAATGTACCAACTGGTTTATACACAGCTGGCTCAAAGCACCGCGCGTTGGGTTCTGGCATTAAAGAAATAGTTACCGTAAAGAGATGTCGTTAAATGTCTGAAGTAACCTCTAGTTTTAATAAAAACAATAGTCGAAGTGAAGAAATTGACTTGCGCGAATTATTAGGCGTGTTGCTTGATAATAAATGGAAGATAGTGATCGTTACCAGCGTCTTTACTATTATGAGTATCGCTTATTCTTTATTGGCAACTCCAATTTATAGCGCAAATGCGCTAGTGCAAGTTGAACAAAGCACGAGTAGCAGCGTATTGAGTAAACTTTCAGACATTTTGCCGGACAATAAACCTGAGTCACAGACCGAAATAGGATTATTGCAGTCTCGCTTGGTACTAGGACAAACGGTTGAACAGTTAGGGCTAGATATGATTGTTCAACAAAAGCATTTCCCATTAATTGGAAAAGGATTGTCTCGAGTTTTTGGCAATCATGATGGGAATATTGCTATTTCAAGATTAAATGTACCGGATGAATTATTAGATATTCCATTTACTCTCACCGTGCTTTCTCCAGATAAATATAGCGTATCAATTGATGGCTTAACTCTGACGGGAAACACTGGGACGCTATTAGAAAAGAATGACATACGTATACTCGTGAGTGATATTGACGCACCCGTAGATACAACTTTTGTTATAACCAAATTGGCAAAACTTACAGCTATTAATAATTTGCTGGATAACTTCGCTGTTTCTGATCTAAGTAAAGACAGCGGTATGTTACAACTCACTTTTAAAGCAGATAGTGTTAAGAAAGCTACAGAGGTATTGAACAGTATTGCAGACAATTATCTGCAACAGAA
This sequence comes from Buttiauxella sp. BIGb0471, assembly GCF_024807715.1. Taxonomy (NCBI): domain Bacteria; kingdom Pseudomonadati; phylum Pseudomonadota; class Gammaproteobacteria; order Enterobacterales; family Enterobacteriaceae; genus Buttiauxella; species Buttiauxella sp. BIGb0471. The sequence continues at coordinate 208,709 of NZ_JANUEU010000004.1, read as the reverse complement.
CGTTGGCCGTAAATCTGAAGAAGCAGCTAAGAGCCTTGACTTTTTGAAAGAACAGTTGCCTCTGGTGCGCTCAAAACTGGATGAAGCAGAAACCCGATTAAACGTATTTCGTCAGAAAAATGAATCAGTTGATTTATCATTGGAAGCTAAATCTGTCCTTGATAATACTGTTGCTTTAGATGCGCAAATTAACCAATTAACCTTTAAAGAAGCTGAAATATCTAAGCTTTATACAAAAGATCACCCCGCTTATCGTACACTCCTAGAAAAGAAAGAACTCTTATTAAAAGAACGAGACAAACTGAATGTCCGTATTGGTAACATGCCTAAAACTCAACAGGAAATCTTGAGTCTTACACGTGATGTGCAGTCCGGGCAGGAAGTGTATATGCTGCTATTAAATAAACAGCAGGAATTGAACATCAATAAAGCGAGTACTGTAGGTAATGTTCGTATTGTCGATATGGCTGTTACTGATACAAAACCGATCTCACCAAAGATAGTGTTAATTGTATTTTTAGGTTTTGGAGTTGGGTTATTCATTTCAATAGCATTTTGTTTAACACGTCGATTCTTGCACAACGGTATTGAGAGCAGCGAGCAAATTGAAGGGTTAGGCCTAAACGTATATGCGGCGATTCCTGCTTCTAAATGGTTAAAAGACCGAAACCAGAAAATGGATAAAAGCAAACGGAAAACGGTTCGCTCAATCAATTTGCTTGCCAAAGATAATCCAACAGACCTTTCAGTCGAAGCTATTCGTAGTCTGCGAACCAGCCTTCACTTTGCAATGATGCAGGCCGAGAATAATATTTTGCTTATTTCTGGGGCAACACCCGAAGCAGGAAAAACATTTGTCAGCTGTAACCTTGCTGCTGTTATCGCGCAGTCCGATAAAAAAGTACTCTTGATCGATGCTGATATGCGTAAAGGCCAGGTTCATCATGTTATTGGATGCAATGAAAAGAATGGCCTTTCCGATATATTAATTGGCAGGAATTCCTTTGATGAAATTATTAAAAAAACAGAGGTTGATAATCTTCATTTTATTTCAAGAGGACAGGTTCCACCAAACCCTTCTGAACTGCTGATGAATGCAAACTTTAAACATCTGATGGTTTGGGCTGCTAGTCAATATGACATTGTTATTGTTGATACCCCTCCGGTTCTTGCCGTTAGTGATGCCTGTATCGCCGCTAAATATGCGGGCACGATAATGTTAGTCGCACGTTTTCAGCAAAACACCTTGAAAGAAATGGATATTTCATCAAAACGGTTTGCACAAAATAACCTTACTGTGAACGGAATAATATTTAATGGTGTTGAAAAACGGACCAGTAATTATTATGAGTATGGGGCCTATAATTCTTATTCATCGTGAATGTTTTTGATGAGAATGTATAATGACTTTAGAGTTGCTTTTTTATAGCGTTTTATTTGTGACGGGAATAGTGAGTTGTTTTATTGAAAATAGAACAAAGGTATATTATTTCATTACGTTCTCATTGTTTCTTGTCTTCTCAATAATAATGAGAACATCCGGGTTTGATTTGGATATCAATGCTTATGCTGTTAACTTCAAGTTAGAGTCTTTAGATATATATTATTTAAAGGAACCTGTGTTTTGGTTGTCATCCAGATATGTTTATAAGTTTATCCACTCTGATGAGGTTGTCTTTGTATTATATGATGCTCTATCATTTATAATTGTGCTATGGACAACAAGAAAGTTAAATCTACCAGCCTACTATCCATACTTATTTTTGTTATTTTTCCCATCGTTAATGGGGATGGAAAATATATATAGACAGTACTTATCTATGGTGTTGTCATCGTCATTCCTGGCCATGTGCATGCTTGATGATTCATTCAAAAAGAAAATGAGTGTTGGATTATTGGCTGGATTAACTCATAATGTATTTTTCTTGTTCTTTACAATATATTTATTATTCAATAAAGAGAAAAAAAACAGTCTGGTGTTTATATTAATAAGCATTGTTTTTCTGTTCGCAATACAGTTTGTATTATCCACTAAATCAAATTCGGAAACAGGGGAGTTAGGGGCGGGGGTTTACTTGGCAATGTCAGTAGCACTATTAGGTTTTTACTGTGTCTCATACCAGTTCAAACTTGATGATCTAAGCAAAAAAGTTATGCATTTACAGGTTTATTTTATCTCTTTAATTGTCGTTTCGATTAGTTTGATGGGTGGTGGACAATCCAAGAGAATAGGAATGTTTTGCTTGGTATTAATGTTAATCCCAACGGTTATTGCTATAGAACAAAATTACAAGGAAAAGAAAATTGTTAGAGTTGCATTTTTTATAGTAGCCATATTACCAACTTATATATTTTCATCCTCTCGTGATATGTTACTAACAGCAATTATTAAATAGCTTTAAATGAAATGAATTACTTTAAAATACATGCAAGGTGGCATGTTGAGAATAATATAAAAACAAACAAGTGTATAAATGATGTTAGTCAAATTAATGAAGCTTTGTAAATATGTTGATCAGTTTTCTTTCGCAGCTTTAAATGTTGGAATGATTTTTTTTGCATCCCGATTTCTTGATAATTACCAAGCAGCTAAATATATAATTATAAATTCTTACTCTTCTTTTAGTCTGGTGGTAATTGTATCACTAGTAATTTCACCATTTTGGGTTTTTAGTGTTGAGAGAAAAACTCAAGGTTATCATTATAGACTGTCTTTAAAATTGACGATTTTGATAAGTTTTATATCAGCGACATTACTCTCCTCATTCATGTTCTATAGGGAACAAGACTGGAGGTACAGTCTGTTAATATTTGGTTTATCAGTTTGCTATCCATTGTATGATTTTTTGCGCCGTAGTCTCTATATTGTTAAGAAGGAATTTATCTCAGCAATACTTTCGGCGTTACTATTGTTGGTCTCAACGCTGAGTTATTGCCTGATGTATTTTTGTGGCGTGCGTGAAGCTGGAGATTATCTTTCAGCTCTCATCTTCATAATGAGCTTTATATCGTTGATAATAATTTTCATTAATAATAAAAACTATCATTCATATCCTTTTGGGGAGGATCTTAAAAAAATACTCCTTGAATACTGGACAATAGGTAAATGGTCGGCAGCCTCAATGCTTTGTTTTTGGATTATTACGCAAGGCAGTTTTATTTACCTTGAAAAAGTAATTGATAATGAACAGTTGGTGTTTACCAGGCTTGCATTGAGCCTGGCGGGAATAATAGCTATATACTTTTCAGCAGTAGAAAATAAGCTCATGCCTGAAATTAGAGGGATAATATACAGTGGATATTCAAATCTACTGATCTCCCTATGGAGAAGTTATTTTAAAAACGGGTTGATTATTTCATTCGTATGCACTCTATTTGTCGTTTTGTTCTATATGATATTTTTCGACATCAATCAATATCAGTTGTCTATCATATTACTTATGTGTTTGTATCAATCCATTAGTGGTGTTTTTAAATTTAGTTCATTCCACCTTAAAGCTAAGAAGCTTCATCGATCTGTATTTTTCTGTAATCTTATTTCAGTAATAATTGTAGTTTTATTTTATATGGGTGTAGGCACAGATAACTCATTTTCACTGCCATTAATTATATTAGCTAACGGGATTGTAAGTTCTTTATTGTATAGCTATTTTTTAAATATTAACCGAGGTGTATAACATTGTTTTTTGATAACGCATCATCAAAAATAGGGATTTTGAACACAAGTATTTGTTCAATGAATATTGGTGATTTCATCATCATGGATTCGGCATATAAACAAATTTCAAAACTGTTTCCTCAGTCACAGAAAGTGCATTTCCCTACCCATGAAAGAATTACTCGTGTGGGAATGAAAAGACAAAAAGAAATCTCAATCAATATTCTTTGCGGTACTAATTGTCTCAATTCCTCCATGTTATTACACAGACAATGGAATGTTGATCTTTATAACGCCTTCTTTATGAAAGAAGTGATTACTTTAGGTGTTGGTTGGACTAATTATCAGGATAAGCCTGGTCCTTACACCTCTTTTTTATTGAGGCATATTCTCAGTAACACCCATATGCATTCTGTCCGGGATTCATATACCGAAAAGCTTTTGAAAAGTGCCGGCATAACTAATGTTGTCAATACTGCATGTGCGACAATGTGGGATTTAACAGAAGATCACTGTGCACAAATCGTTCCTAAAAAATCTAAGGATGTAATATTTACGCTGACTGATTATAGGAAAGATTATGCAAAAGATTTGATCCTGATTGAAGCGTTAAAGAAATCATATGATGATGTCTACTTTTGGGTGCAAGGCTCTCAGGATTATGAGTACTTCCAGTCATTTGGTTGTTTAATTAATGGTATTAAAGTTGTACCAGCAAACCTTTCCGACTTCGATTACGTCTTAGAGAATGTTCCGTCTATAGATTATGTTGGAACACGTTTGCACGCGGGTATCCGAGCTTTACAGAAATTAAGAAGAAGCATCATTATTTCTGTTGATAACCGGGCAGAAGAAAAAAGAAAAGACTTTAATCTGCATGTTATCTCACGAGATCTTTGCGTTGACGAATATGTGAGTATTTTCAACGAGGAACATAGCACTAATATTTCTTTGCCGCTTAAATCGATTGAGCTATGGAAATCTCAGTTTGAATAAAAAAATTCTTTTTTTGGTCTCTTCTTTAACAAGAGGAGGGCCAATAAATCAGCTTTATGAACTTATTAGCAGTGAAGTATTTCAGGATTGCCGCAGCAAAATTTCAATAATTTCTTTATCTTCTTTGGATGTAAATAGATCTCGCGCTTTGGATTTCATAAAATTGGGGTGTCATGTAGAGTCATTTAACAATGATTCTTATGATTTTTTGAAACTTTCAAGAAAAATGGTTTCATATATAAAAATTAATGACATTGATGTCGTGGTTTCACAAGGGATTAGGTCTGACGTTTCTTTATCGCTCGTTCTCAACAAGATAAAAGCAAAATGTTATTGTATTTTGCATAACTATATAGGACCGGACTATAAATTAACATATGGTAAGTTGTTATCGAGATTGATGATTAATTTTCATTTATATGCATTGAGGCGATTAAATGTAATTTCCGTTTCAAAAAGCGTCGCAGACTATGTAAAGCAAAATTATAATCTTACAAGCACACCAATAAAAAATGGTGTGCGTTCTGTTGATTACACTCCTTCTACAGTTGAACACCCGCCCGTCAAGTTGATTTATGTTGGTGTAGTGAATAAAAGAAAGAGAGTGAAAGAGTTAGTCGAATGCTGTAATCAGTTAGAGCACGACAATGTTGCCCTAAGCATTGTCGGAAGTTGTGAGAGTAATGACCTGAATAAAAAAGACAAGTACGCAACATATCTTGGGCAAAGAAACGATATTCCTGAACTTCTTTCACAGCACCATATCTTTGTGTCTTTTTCGGCTTTCGAAGGTCTACCTATGGCTGCATTAGAAGCATTGGCGATGGGTACTCCTTGCATTTTGTCTGATATTCCACCGCATAAAGAGATAATTGGAATAAGCCCGAATTTTGGTTGTATTTGTGATATTAACGATCCCAAGTCCCTTAGCGATGCGATAAAGCATTGCTTAATTTTGAATCCGCTTGATATAAAGCGTGACTTTGATCTTTTTTTATCTTCAGAGGTCATGGCGAGTTCCTATTATGGGATTTTAATGAAATAACCGTCGTATAGCAGGTATCTATAAATTTGATTAATTTCTTTCTAATATTGAAAATGGACTAATATGAAGAATAAAATATCAGTTATTATGAGTTTATATAAAAATGATACACCTGAGTACGCCACTGCTGCGATAGAAAGTTTATTATCTCAAGATGTTTATTGCGATATATTGATTTATCGGGATGGTAAGGTGAGTGATGCCTTGCAGGCGGTACTTGATGGTTATTCTGAAAACACTCGATGCAAAATATTCGAATTTGAAGAAAATAAAGGATTGGCAACTGCGTTAAATTATTTAATTGAGCGTTGTCTGGAGGGGGGCTATAAGTTTATTGCTCGTATGGATAGTGATGATATTTCGCATCCGGATAGACTCCTTAAACAAATGAACTATATGAAAACATGTAGTGATATTGATGTATTGGGGACGTCTTGTCATGAATTTGGTGCTAATTTTGCTTTAGACCAAAAGCATCTTCCTCTATGCCATAATGATTTATTGAAGTTCAGCATTATCAGATGTCCTTTTATTCATCCATCCGTTATGTTCCGCCGCAAAGTTTTCGAGAAAGGTTTCCGTTATCCGGTGGATACTACGTTAACTGAAGACATGGCATTATGGTTCTACCTGTTACATAACGGCTTTAGATTTGCCAATATTAAAGACGTACTGCTGGACTATCGGCTTGATGAGGATACGGTTCATCGCAGAAAAGGATTTAGCAAAGCGTTAAGTGAAATAAAGCTAAGAAGTAAATATATGTGGATGTTAAAGCAAACCTCAATAAGAAATATATTATTGATATATTCTCGCATCGTATTTCATTTAATGCCAGCCCACCTTTTACGTATTGCTTATAAATGGGCGAGATAAGTTAACAAACTCTCTTTAATTATAATTATTTAATAGATAGCGTTCCTGTTAAGCCCCTTTGTTCATTAATGGAGTTTCTGAATATACCAGAAAGGATATCCCGTGTGTTCGTTCAAAGATAATGTTATTCGTGTCACAGTCAGTATCACCTTATTAAGTATCAGCATCACAGCAAATGCATCGGGATTACTTTTACCCGATGAAATGCTGCGCAACGATCTGGCCTTTTTGTCCGAAAGGGGAATTATCAACCTCGGACTTTCCACCTGGCCTCTTAGCCAGGATGAGGTTGAAAGGGCGCTGAAAAATGCCCGAACACAAAATGCATCTGAGCGAGTGGTTTTACAACGAGTTGATCATCGCCTGGCCGTTCTGAAATCCAACGCGCGAATCACCGCTCACTCATTTAGCAATGAGACTGGTACACCGCAGGGATTCGCCGATTCAGTTTATGCCGGACAAGATCTTTCGCTGGCGTTGAATCTCGGCGGCGAAGAATGGGACATGCATTTGCAGGGCAACGCAGAAGCAGACATGCAGATAAGCAATGGTTCCCGTTTCAACCTCAACAGTTCTTATGCCGGATTGAAGTTTTTTAATCAGTGGTTAGCTTTCGGACAGATCCCACAATGGTGGGGACCAGGCTATGAGGGCAGCCTTATTAGTTCTGATGCAGCGCGTCCCGTCACAGGGTTTTTAATGCAGCGTGCAGAACAAACTGCCCCCGAAACCTGGTGGCTGAACTGGATTGGGCCATGGCAATATCAACTGACTGCAGGCGAACTCAATCAATACACCGCGGTCCCTCATACGCTACTCACCGGTGGACGAGTGACTTTTTCCCCGCTGTCATCTCTTGAACTTGGTGCGTCGCGCATGATGCAGTGGGGTGGGGATGGTAGATCAAAGTCATTCAGTACATTTATGGATGGTATAACCGGGCAAGATAATACCGGTACCGGTAATGAACCGGGCAACCAGTTGGCCGGTTTTGATTTCAAATTGAAGCTTCAACCCACCCTTGGGTGGCCAGTCAACTTTTATGGTCAGATTATTGGAGAAGACGAAGCAGGTTTCATGCCTAGCGGAAATCTTTTCCTCGGTGGTGTGGAAGGCCATCATATAGTCGGAAAAGATGCCATTAACTGGTATGTGGAAGCTCATGATACGCGCAGAAACTTCGGGCGCCTGGGTTCCAGCTACACCCATCATATTTACACCGATGGCTATTATCAGCAGGGATATCCGTTGGGTGATGCTATTGGTGGCGATGGGCGGCTACTTGCGGGCAAGGTGGAATTGGCTACTGAAGATAGCCAGCGCTGGAGTGCTCGTTTGGTTTACGCCAGGGTCAATCCTGAAAGTAAGGAAATTAACCAGGCTTTCCCTCGGTCAGACACTCTGACAGGGCTGCAACTCGGCTGGAGCGGAGATGTTTATCGCTCGGCGAGGCTGAAAATGGGCATCTGGTACACCGAAGCAGAACACAGTGATAACGATGCCGGTGTGGGCGTCGGAGCTGAGATTCCGTTCAACTGGTAAGCAGGAACGTATATCTCTGAACTACTTTGGCGGTTGTAAAACCGCCATGCATTTTCCGCGATCTCCCTTCAATTACTTCCCTCCTTCCCATTTCCAGTACCCATGTTAAAAGTGCAAACCGCGTTTGTTCCCTTCGATTGTTAGTACTCTTCCTGCGATGTTGTCTCCTGCTACAATTCTTGTGCATATTGTTAGTTGGCTGTTATGAGCTTCTGCATAACATTTAAACGTGTACCACTCATTTGCCACAAAGTGCGCAAGTTAGCGAAAGGATAATCCTGACAAAAGTATGTGGATTTAATCTTAAGCAAGTGAGAGAGGTTTTTTGTAATTAGCTGATTTATAAGCATTAGTATTTTAATTTATAGTTCATCTTAGCTTCTGCGTTTACCCCTCACAGTATCCTCTCAGTTATGACTGCAAAATTTTTTAATTTTTTTTTCTTATCTGCTAAGAAATATCACTATTTCTTTAGAATAATCCTAATTAATCCAAAAAACCTGGTTGCTTAACGCTCAACGTGTTGACTGTGAGCGGTAGCACAAGGTTCTATCTTTGCCATAGTTCAAAGGTGTGTTTTTACGTTTAAATTTAAATTTTTCATTTTTCTAATATGATTTGTAAGTTTATGTCGATTTGTGAAAACTATTTTTTTTGCCGCTTCGCTTAATAGGTGATGCAGATGTGGATTTTTTTGTACGTAACATCTTACAGTGGTAAGGAAAGTCCTAAAAATAGAGCATGCTGATAGTTTTAACTTTACATCATATTGTTAAATATGATGTAAAAAATGATGAAACCCTAATTAAACCAGGTAGATATTCTATTAAACCAATAATAAACGAGATTAATTAATCATCTTTTTAATTTAAAATATCTTTATTATCAATGCGTTGTGATTTTATGGATTGTGTACTCATAAAGCTCCATCTAACTCCCTTCCGAACAGAGCAATCCCTGCTTTATCTGAGCCTTGTGAGATTAATCCTATAAATTCATTTACAGCACAAATAGCTTAGAAAGAATCAATAACCCTTCATGATGTGAAATCCTACCTCTCTCTACGTGGTCCATTTTCTTCTTACCATTAGTCATTCAGGCCTTTTTTAAATAAAACCACATTATACGAACACTTACTGGTCGCACCACTTAAAATAAATAATTTTATGTGAGATTTTGATTTTCCATTCATCATTAAATATAAATTTATATATATGCCGTGACTTAATATGCCGCTTGTCAATTTTTGATAAAAGCACACATGAAAAAATCATGAGATTGTTATTTTATTATTTTCAGGAATAATATCGTATATAAAACACAAAAATAAAAAATTATTTCATCCACTGTGAATGTATATTTAAATGGTTGTTTTTAAAGGATTAAAAATGAAATCATTAGAAATAGTAACGCAGCTAAACATATTTTAAGCTGAAAATATTGAAGCGGCGTAATTTTGACCTGAAATTTTAGACGTAATAGAATGTCATGGTTTTAGTATTGCATCGTGTTAATGGCATGTATTTTCACGGTGACTTCGGTGTGTAATTAATGAATTTCTCTAATGGTATGTAGATATTTCTACATTCGCCATAGGCGGTAGCTTTGCTAAAAAGAAATAAGGTATGACCATGAGTAAAGAAATTTTCATCATGTTTGTAACAGCGATGACATTCCTGGTTCTCGCTCGCCTCGTGGCCTTGAAATGCGGTTTGGTAGATAAACCCGGTGGCCGTAAGCAGCACAAAGGAGAAGTTCCTTTGGTAGGTGGGATCTCTTTCTACTGTGCAATAGTGATGTTTTACCTGTTCTGGCCTGAAGTTCTGCCGCACGCTGAATCGCACTTTCTCCCTTACTTGTTAAGTATCTCTTTATTACTTCTTGTCGGTATTGCCGATGACCGCTACGACCTCCCGGTGGTGCCACGTGTTTTCATTCAGGCATTATCCGCAATCATCATTATGGTCGATGGTTTTTACCTCCAGACATTCGGCCACGTATTGGGTGGCTACGAGCTCGCACTTGGCCCCGTCGGTTACCTTGTGACGCTTTTCGCGACCTGGGCGGCAATTAACGCTTTCAATATGGTTGATGGCGTCGACGGTTTGCTCGGCTCTGTTTCCAGCGCGACATTTGCTGCCCTGATGGTGGTGTTTTTACTGGCTGGAGAGCAATCACGCGCCATGTGGTGCCTGTTAATGATTGTCGCCCTGATCCCTTATCTGATGCTCAACATGGGGTTGATGGGGCCGAAACGCCTGAAAGTATTCATGGGTGATGCGGGTAGCATGGTGATTGGTTTTACCATGTTGTGGCTCGTGATTATGGGCAGCCAGGGTAACGAAGCCGTAATGGCGCCCGTCACAGCCCTTTGGGTTATCGCATTACCACTTATGGATATGGTGACCATCATGGTGCGCCGCATCCGCCGCGGACAAAGTCCGTTCCATCCAGACCGCGATCATTTACACCATATTTTAATGCGCAGTGGGTTAACTGGCCGCCAGACGGTGCTGGTTATGACATTACTCACTGCCGCCTTTGCCGGCTTCGGGATTGTTCTTTCCCAGCTTGGCGTTGCGGAGTGGTTCTCCCTGATACTGTTCCTTGGGTTATTCACAGGCTACCTGTTCACAAACAACAAGCTACAAAAACGAAACCCGGACCCGAGAGCGAAACATATTCAGCCGCACAAAATTCCTGCTAGCGCCGACATCACTGCCGGCAATCGCTAACACCCCCGATTTCCCTTTGCATAAAAACCCAGCGCCGCTGGGTTTTACACTCTTTGATGAACCAAGTGACCAACATGATGACTGTAAAATTAGCAGCTATTCCGCTTTTGATTTCCGCTGCTTTGCTGAGTGGCTGTACCGTTGTTCCCGGCAGCAACCTCACGACTTCCGGTAAGACTATCGTCAACAAAGACGACACGGTGAATATCAACGATAAAGTTAACGTCTATACCGTTACCCCAAAACTGATTGATTCCCTGAATCCCGCTCCGGTAGTGGCACGCACCAACCCACAATTAGAACAAGAAGTGCAGGATTACCAATACCGTATTGGCGTGGGTGATATTTTGATGGTCACCGTGTGGGACCACCCGGAACTGACGACGCCTGCGGGCCAGTATCGTAGTGCTTCCGACACCGGTAACTGGGTACAGTCCGACGGCACTATTTTCTACCCGTACGCGGGCAAGGTGAAAGTGGTGGGTCGTACACTCGCCCAACTGCGCGAAGAGCTGACCAATAAACTGGCGGCTTATATTGAATCTCCACAAATCGATATCAGCATTGCGTCATTCCGTTCTCAGAAAGCCTACATCACTGGTGAAGTTGCCCGTTCCGGTCAGCAAGCAATCACTAATGTACCGTTAACCATTATGGATGCCATCAACCAGGCCGGCGGGCTTGGTGAAAATGCAGACTGGAACAACGCAGTGCTGACCCATAACGGCAAAGACGAACGTATTTCCCTTCAGGCGTTATTGAAGAATGGCGATCTGCAACAAAATCGCCTGCTGTACAACGGCGACATTCTGTATGTGCCGCGGAACGACGACCTGAAAGTGTTCGTGATGGGTGAAGTGAAGAAGCAAACCACCCTAAAAATGGACCGCAGCGGCATGACACTGACCGAAGCGCTGGGCAATGCAGAAGGTATCGACCAGTTGACTTCAGACGCGACCGGTATTTTCGTTATCCGCTCAACGCGTGGCAAAGACACCAGCGGCAAAATTGCCAACGTCTACCAACTGAATGTTTCCGACGCGACAGCGCTGGTGATGGGCACCGAATTCAAACTGCAACCGTATGACATCGTGTATGTCACTACCGCGCCACTTGCTCGCTGGAACCGCGTTATCGGTCAGTTAGTCCCTACCATTAACGGTGTTCACGATATGACTGAAACCGTCCGCATGATTAAGCAGTGGTAACTTATGTTTGATTCTATTTTAGTGGTTTGTATCGGTAACATCTGCCGCTCCCCAACGGGGGAGCGTTTAATGCGTCAGGCTCTGCCTGGAAAAAAAATTGATTCCGCAGGATTGGGTGCATTAGTCGGCAACGAAGCGAACGCCATGGCCGCTGAAGTGGCTGCCGAACATGGGGTATCGCTTGAAGGGCATTGCGCACAGGCATTTTCATCAGAACTCGCGATGCAATATGACCTGATCCTGGTGATGGAAAAATCCCACCTCGAGCGAATTAAAAAGAGCTACCCGGAAGTCAGTGGCAAAACCATGTTAATGGGCCACTGGCAGAACCAGCTGGAAATCGGCGACCCGTATAAGAAAAGCCGTGAAATGTACCAGCTGGTTTATACGCAACTGGCCCAGAGCGCTGCGCGCTGGGTTCTGGCGTTAAAAAAATAGACACCGAAAAGAGATGCCGTTAAATGTCAGAACAAATTTCGACTCATAATCAAAACACGAACAGCAACGACCAGATTGACTTGTATGAGCTCCTCGGTGCCTTGCTCGACAACAAATGGAAAATTGTCATTATCACCGCAGTGTTCACTCTGGTGAGTATTGCCTATGCATTACTGGCTACCCCGATTTACAGCGCCAGCGCGCTGGTTCAGGTGGAGCAAAATGCAGCCAGTAATGTTTTGAGCAAGCTGACCGATATGATGCCGGGCAGTAAGCCGGAATCGCAGACTGAAATCAGCTTATTGCAGTCGCGTATGGTTTTGGGTGAAGCCGTTGACGAACTGGCCCTGGATACCGTGGTGCAGGAAAAGCATTTCCCGGTAGTGGGCAAAGGGCTGGCACGTCTGCTGGGTCAGCCGGACGGGAAAATTGCCATCTCGCGTTTAACGGTGCCTGATGAATTACTCGATACCCCTTTCACTCTGACCGTACTCTCTCCTGACCAGTACAGCATCACCATTAATGACGAGACCCTGCAGGGGAAGACGGGGGAGCTGTTGTCTAAAGCTGACGTCAACCTGCTGGTGAGCGAAATTAATGCGCCTGCAGGCACGACTTTTCTGGTCACCAAACTCGAGAAGCTGTCGGCAATTAATAAATTGCTGGAAAACTTAACCGTATCCGAACTGAGTAAAGACAGCGGCATGCTGCAGCTGAACTTCAAGGGTGAAAGCGCGAAACAGGCGACGCAGATCCTGAATAGTGTCAGCAATATTTACCTGCAACAAAACGTGGGACGTAAATCTGAGGAAGCGGCTAAGAGTCTTGAATTCCTGAAAGAACAACTGCCGTTGGTGCGTGCCAAACTCGATGATGCTGAAAACCGTTTAAACCAGTACCGCCAGAAAAACGAATCTGTCGATTTATCTTTAGAAGCGAAATCAGTCCTCGATAATACCGTTGCCCTGGAAACACAAATTAATGAACTGACCTTTAAAGAGGCAGAGATTTCCAAACTGTATACCCGTGACCACCCGGCCTATCGCACGCTTCTGGAAAAGAAAGCGCTGTTACTCAAAGAGCGTGACAAACTTAACGCGCGCATTGGCAATATGCCAAAGACCCAACAGGAAATCTTAAGCCTGACGCGTGATGTTCAGTCCGGCCAGGAAGTGTATATGCTGCTGTTAAATAAGCAGCAGGAGCTGAATATCAACAAAGCCAGCACCGTGGGTAATGTGCGTATTATCGATACGGCGGTCGCTGAGAAAAGACCGATAGCACCGAAGAAATCGTTAATTGTCGTTGCCGGGATGATGCTGGGTCTGTTTATTTCCGTCGCGTTTTGTCTGTTGCGTAAATTCCTGCACAGCGGCATTGAAAGCAGTGAACAAATCGAAAGCCTGGGTTTGAATGTCTATGCATCAATCCCGACATCCAAATGGCTGAAAGACAAAAATATGAAGCTGGCAAAAAGCAAACGCAGAACCGTGCGTTCGGTGAACTTGCTGGCAAAAGACAACCCAACCGACCTTTCAGTCGAAGCCATTCGCAGCCTGCGTACCAGCCTACACTTTGCCATGATGCAGGCTGAAAATAATATCCTGCTGATTTCTGGTGCCACGCCGGAAGCGGGTAAAACATTTGTCAGCTGTAACTTGGCCGCAGTGATTGCCCAGGCGGATAAAAAAGTGCTTCTGATTGATGCTGACCTGCGTAAAGGTCAGGTTCATCATGTTATCGGGTGTCCGGAAACGAACGGTCTTTCAGATGCATTAATTGGGACCAAAGGGTTTGCCGATGTTATTAAGCAAACAGAAATTGAAAATCTGGCGTTTATCTCTCGCGGGCAAATCCCACCCAACCCCTCTGAACTTCTCATGAATGAGAATTTTAAAAAACTGATGGAATGGGCATCCAGCCGTTATGACCTGGTGATTGTCGATACCCCGCCAGTTCTGGCAGTCAGCGATGCCTGTATTGCCGCTAAGTACGCCGGTACGACTATGCTGGTCGCGCGTTTCCAGATAAACACTCTCAAAGAAATGGAAGTCGCCGCTAAACGTTTTGCTCAGAATAACCTGACAATCAACGGCGTAATATTCAATGGCGCTGAAAAGAGAGCGGCTAATTATTATGAGTACGGTGCTTATAATAGCTACGCATAATAATATTCATATCCTTTGAGTGTGGCTTTAAATATTAAGAAGATTATTTTTAGGGTGAAAAATGACGTCGATTTTTCACCCTGGATAAAATTTTATTTTTTTAGATATTAAGGACGATTGATTCCCCATTTGTCTGCGCGGAATCTATTCCGCCGGAGAAATACACCAATGAAACAATAACAGAGGACTTTCAATGAAATTGAATAAATTATCTGCGCTGATGCTTTGCGTACTGGCTGCACCTATGGCTTCTATGGCTGCTCCAGCAGCAACTGGCTCTGCTGGTTCTACTACTGGCACCGCGGCAGGGACTTCTGCAGCAGCGGCAGGTATGGCGGCAGGCACTGCAGCAGCCATTGGTGTTGGTGTTGTTGGTGCAATTGCTATTACCGCAGCTGTTGTTAGCAACAACCGTGATAACGGTGGTAGCACTAGCACCAGTACCACAACTTCTACTCGTTAATTCGTTTAAGTATTCATGGGGTTCTTTCTGAACCCCATTTTTTTGCCAGCTTACGGCCTCTAATATGTATAAAAAAATATGTCTGGCCGGCGCGGTTATATTACTTAGCGCCTGCAGCCAGTATCGCCCCGGTATTGTTTCTCAGACTATCACACAGACTTTTTCTTCGCAGGATGCGGCAATTGATAGCAATAAAGTTGCACGCGTTCCTTATGCCTCCATGTCATTAAAAGTGGCCGATGGCCCACGGGCATTTATTGTGCTGGCATGGAATGAAAATAACACTCAAAAATGGCTCACTGCCGATGCCAAAATGGTTGCTACGCAAAATGGTCGCATTATTAAGACGATTGGTTTTGCGGATAACCTGCTGGCGCTTGAAAGCAGCGAACCCGATCCGTTGGCCCAACCGTTAACCATCAAAGACGGGCAGCAATGGGCTTCGCAATCACAATGGCAAAGCGGGACGTTCCACGCAGCGTCGGTGATATCACGCTTCAAGTGGGCAGGCACCGAGGATTTCACCATTGTCGGCACCACGCGCAACTATCGTCTTTTGGAGGAGCAGGTTTCCGCTACAACTGATGGCGCAAGCTACACCCAGCGCTACTGGGTTGATGCGCAAACCGGGCAGGTAGTTCACAGCGAACAAACCTTGCATCCGCACGGCCCGGTGTGGTCCCTCACTCTTCTGAAGCCGTGGTCATGATGATGAAACCTCTATTAGTTGCTGCCACTCTGCTGGCTGTTGCCCCGCTTAGTTACGGTCAGGGGCAGATTACCCTTATTTGTCAGCCTGCTTGTTCTGTTCCTTCGGTCAGCTCAAATGACCTTAGTGAATTGGTGACCAGCCCCGCGCTGCCTGCAAATATCGACTGGCAAACTGCGAAAATATCCACCCCTGCGAGTGATGCACAGCAGCAATTGCGTCAACAGCAGTTGGTGACAAAACTGGCCGCACTTGAGGAGCAGTTGCAAAAACAAGGGGATGTTATCGAGGCACATCGCATTAGTATTCTGCGGCAGCGCATTGCCGAATTGAAAGCGATTGGCGCGTATCCTTTGTCGTTGGACCCTGATGTTGTGCGCCTGAAACCGGAGTTTTCCCCGAAGCTTGCGGGTGATTATCGTCTGACAATCAGCACGCTTTCGCGCAATGACCTCACCTTATGGAACAGTTCGCGCACCACTATGGCCTGGGTTCCTGGAAAGCAGACTTCTGAATATGTGGGATTAGAGCAACAGCAACCGGGGATTGATGCAGACATCGTTACCGTGATTGCACCTGATGGCACGACGGAAATCGTCCCAACGGGTTACTGGAACCGTCGCTATCATGAGCCGCAGCCTGGCAGCCAGATTTGGTTAAACCTGCAGACATCGGCTTTTGGGCCGGAATATCAGACGCTTAATCAGGAAATCATCCATCTGCTCACACAACGGACTGTCGCACCATGAAACTCACTACTCTCAGTTCTATGATTGCGCTGTCTCTCGGCGGTTTCAGCGCTGCGGCCCAGGCTGACTGGGGCACGCCGTTGTATACGCCATATGTCACGCCTTCGCAGTCCGATTTTGGTGGCGTGGGATTGCTACAAACGCCGACCGCGCGCATGGCACCTTCTGGCGAATTCAGCGTCAACTATCGTGATAACGACCAGTACCGTTTCTGGTCCTTATCGTTGCAGTTAATGCCGTGGCTCGAGACCACTATTCGCTACACCGACGTGCGTACGATGCGTTACGGTGCGGAAGATTTCAGTGGTGACCAGACTTACAAAGATAAAGCCATCGATCTCAAAGCACGTCTGTGGCAGGAAACTCGCTGGACGCCGGATATCTCGCTTGGGTTCAGAGATCTCGGCGGTACCGGACTGTTCGACAGCGAATACCTGGTCGCGACTAAAGCTGCTGGGCCTTTTGATTTCACGCTGGGTATGGGCTGGGGTTATGTCGCTAACAGCGGCAATATCACCAACCCATTCTGCAAAGCCAGTGAGCGTTTTTGCCAGCGTGAAGAAGGCTACAGCGGCAGCGGTGGCAAGATTGATTCGGAACGCTTTTTCCACGGCCCGGCAGCATTATTTGGTGGTGTGGAATACCAGACGCCATGGCAGCCTCTGCGCTTTAAAGTGGAATACGACGCCAACAACTACCGCGACGATCACGCTGGCCGTTTAGCGCAAAGCACGCCGATTAACGTCGGGATGCTGTATCGCCTGGGCGACTGGGGCGATCTCAATCTTGGCTATGAGCGTGGCAATACGCTGACCTTCGGGTTCACGCTGAATACCAATTTTGAATCTTTGCGCAGCCCGGCACAGAAACCGGTGAAACCGGCCTATACGCCAGACACGCAGCCTGCCGATTTCGATCCGCAAGTGGCGAATGCGCAGCTTTCAGCCCTGCGCGACAACGCCGGTTTATCCTCACCGGCCATCGAGCGTTCAGGCGACACGGTTTATGTCATCGGTGAACAGACTGATTATCGCGACCGCAGCGAAGGTGTGAAACGCGCCAACCGCATCGTGATGAACAATCTGCCGGAAGGTACGCGCCAGATTGTCGTCACCGAGAAAAACGAGCGTCTGTCGCTGGTCAGCCATCGTAGTGATGTAGCGTCGTTGGATAACGCATTTAGTGGCGTGCCATTAGGCGCACCGCAGCCTGCAAACATTGATGTTCATCAGGAACCGCAAAGTCCTGAGCACGTTCAGGCGGGATATGCCGATAAAAAATCCGCACTGAGTTTTGACTGGTCGCCAATATTAAACCAGTCCTTTGGCGGGCCTGAATCGTTCTATATGTACCAGATTGCGTTGAGCGGCAGTGTCGATTACCAGCTTACCGATAACTGGACGGTCGGCGGTGTTGCCTGGCTTAACCTGTACAACAACTACGATAAATTCAACTTCACCACGCCACCGCCGGACAGCCACATTCCCCAGGTGCGCACGCACATTCGTGAGTACGTCGACAGCAGCGATCTGTATCTGAACAACCTGCAACTGACGCGTATTGGCGCGCTGGGTGACGGCTGGTATATGCAGAACTATGGCGGCTATCTGGAGATGATGTTTGCCGGTGTGGGCAGCGAAGTTATCTACCGTCCGCTGGATAAACAGTGGGCAGTGGGCGCTGATTTGAACTGGGTGAAACAGCGTGACTGGAATGACCCGATGCGCATGGCGGACTACAGCGTAACAACCGGGAACGTGACGGGTTACTGGCAGCCGTGGTTTGCCGATGAATTCCTCGTGAAAGTGAGCGTTGGCCGCTATCTGGCAGGTGACAAAGGCGGAACTTTAGACGTCTCTCGCCGCTTCGCAAGTGGGATCACCGCCGGTGCATACGCGACTCTGACCAATGTGTCATCTCATGACTACGGCGAAGGCAGCTTCACCAAAGGGTTCTATATTTCCATTCCACTGGACTTGTTAAGCACCCGTCCGACCAATACCCGTGCAGGCTTCAACTGGGTGCCGTTGACACGCGATGGCGGCCAGCCGTTGCAGAAACGCTACTCGTTGTATGACTTCACTGAAGCACGAGGTTTGCAGTAAGTGGTATAGCCTTCCATGGCAAATTTTTATTTTTTATAAAAAATCAGGGCGGGTAACCGCCCTGTTTCCCTGGTGTGGGCACAGCATGAAAATTGTTAAAATTCGACCCAATTATCTCTATTGTTCGGTGCGGATTTTTTGCTCGGCACTTGAGCAATGACGTAGTTTGCTGTAGCGCGAGTTTCTGTTTCATCGACTTGCGTTTTTGACACCCGAAATATCGACACCACCTTCTCAAGTTGCACGGCTTGTTCTTCTAACGAACTGGCTGCTGCGGAAGATTCTTCGACCAACGCCGCATTTTGCTGCGTAGTGGTATCCATTTCTGCCATCGCCTGCGCAATCTGCGCAATACCGCGGCTCTGTTCATCCGTGGCGGCGGCAATTTCACTCATAATATCCCGCACCTGGATGACTGAAGTTTCGATGTTATCCATCGCCACACCTGCACCCTCCACCAGACGGAAGCCCGAGTCGACATACGAAGCCGACTCATGAATTAGCGCTTCAATCTCTTTCGCCGACTGCGCACTACGCTGCGCCAGGTTGCGAACTTCGCCAGCGACTACCGCAAAACCTTTCCCTTGATCCCCCGCTCGTGCCGCTTCCACTGCCGCATTCAACGCCAGAATATTGGTCTGGAAGGCGATGCTATTAATCACCGTGGTGATTTCAGAAATACGGTGCGAGCTGTTCTGCACGTTTTTCATGGTGTCGATAACCATCTTCGAAATCTGGCTACCTTCATTGGCTTTTTGCGAGGCCGCTTCCGCAAGTTGGCGCGCGTGTCGGGCGTTTTCGGCATTGAGCGCCACGGTTGAGGTCAGCTCTTCCATACTGGCGGCGGTTTCAACCACGGCGGCAGATTGCTGCTCGGTACGCGAAGATAAGTCCATGTTCCCGGCGGCAATTTCAGATGACGAGCGGGCCACGCTATCCACGCCATCACGCACATTTTGAATAATATTTTTCAGGTTGTTATTCATCGTCGCCACGGCCTGCATCAGCAAACCAGGTTCATCACGACGCTGGCTTTCAAGTGTGCCGGTGAGGTCACCTTTAGCGATTTGTTCAGCAACCAGTAAGGTTTCATTGAGCGGACGGGTAATAGAGCGAGTTATCGCATACGCAATGAGAATGCCAAGCAATATGCCAATAATGGCGACAATCTCCATTTCGCGTTCTGCTTTAACCACCACGTCTTCAGCCGCTTTCTGCTGGAGGAGATATAAGGTGTTAATTGTGCGAGCCAGTTCCACTGCGCTGTTGGTTAGTTTGATTGACAGGGAATTCTGTAGATTCCAGGCTTCGCGATAACTGGAAAGATTGGCAGAAAACCGCTGAATTTCAGTCACGCCTGTTGCCACCCAACTTTGATCTGCCGCTGGCAATACAGGTAACAACTGTTGTGCAAGAGCCGTTCCGGCTGTTAAGCGGGCCTGCATCGTTTGTTCTAAGCCTTCACCTGGCTTGAGTTTGAAATCGTTAAGCGAGGAATCGATGTCGTTCCAGCTAAATCCTAGCTGTGATACCAGGGTTTTTTGCGCGTCTGACAGCGCATCGTTGCGGCTCAATTTATCTGCCAGCAGCGATTTTTTATATAAATCCTGCGAATTCAAATGATCTTCAATGCTCTTCTTTTGATTCAGAGCATTAATGAACGGTGCGGTATTCGCCATATAATTATTCACCGCACTTTCAGTCTTCAGCAGCGCAGCGAGTCCCTGCGGCGACCATTTTAATTTCTTAAGTTTGGCAATCTGCTCCATCATGCCATTCAGGGAATGGTTATTCTGTTCAAGATATTGTAGATCATAGGTATATTGATAATTGGTGCGGCTTAAGCGTGCAACGGTCAGGTCGTTATTTAACTCGCTGGTTATTGCACTTTTATTAATTTTGTCCTGAATGTCATTTAAACCGATCATTGCCGAGATAACAATAATGATGGTGACTAAAAAGACAATTGCGAAGCCTAAGTATAGCTTCTTGCTAACTTTTAAATTTGAGAAAGCGTTAAATATACTCATGTTTTATCCATTAATGGCGGCCAGGCCTTTGGTGAGCGTTGTTTTTTAAAATTGCTATCATTCTAATAATACAAGTGTGGGCTTTTATAAATACCCTCATCAACACTGGATTAACGAACGGAGAGGTCGCGTGAACCCACCACCAATGAAGGTATTTATAAAAAAAAAGGCCCTAAGTATTTTCATAATCAGGGCAAATGCATCCTACGTGGTCGCACTTACTCAAGGTGTGACCTTATGGTGTTATTCCTTTTCTCTCCCAGAGGTAAGGCTGAGATCACTTACTCGGTAATAAATGGGTGTTACGTCTATATAATTAATGATATAACCACTGCCTTTCATGTTTAGGATGAAATCGCCTGGCAATCCCAACAGGTGTAGTTTTTTATTGAGGTTGTTTAACACCTGCCATAAACGTTGTGTTGATGGTATGAGGTTGTTTTCTTCCCATACATTTTTAAGTAGCTCGTCTTTAGTGACTTTTTTATGTCGCGCATGTAATAACAGATAAATAAATAGCTGTAACATGGTTCCATTAAAAAATATCGAACCAAAAATGAAGCTTCGCTCTGTGCCACTGGCTGGAAGTCGGTATATCCTTCCGTTATCAATATCGAAATGGATTTCTTTGCCGATCATAAATCCATGCAATTGATAGTCCATATCTTTCATGCTCATATAAAATAAATCCGACTGTTGTACCGTTGCCCGTGTTCATTTCCTATAAGCCCTACTCTTTATAAGGGAGGATTATATGACTACCGTGAATACTTACAATATATGGTGCAACAGAGCAGATCACGGCCAGCTTATGGATATACATGGAGTTTAAAACTTGTTTCATACGCCTACTTAGAATAAAAAACCGCTCTTTTGCAAACCACATCGCTTACATATGGAAAACCATTATGAGTGCATGGCTCAAGATAAAATTCTAAATTAATTATCATTGGTAGCATGTTGCTCTGGTTTGACCACTAATTGTCTGTTTTAGAAATCTATTTAATTTCCTTTCATCAGTGCGGTTATCTGCGATTAATCTTAAAATTTTTAAGGTCATTACGGCAGAGGGTGTTTTCGAGATGGAACTAGCTTAGCGATTTTGTCCGGAAGGAGGAGTGATTTTCTATGAATTATACTTAGTCAGAAATCCGGTAATAGAGATGAAGGCTGGCAACATAAAATTGTAATTTATTGATTATAAAATTAAAAAATCTGAATCAGTTTTTTTGCTGCGACGTTTCACTCAATGAAGCCGCTTTGAGGGTTAAAATTTAGGCGAGGATAAAATGATGAACACCGTCTTTTTGATCAATGACACGCTTCTTTTCGACCCTAATGATCACAGTCTGCGTCCAATCGAAGGGCTGCCTGGCAGCAGGGTCGTTATTCATACTCCGGCAAGTGAATGCTTACTGCTTTTACTGCGGCACAATCATCAGGTCTTAACCCAACGGTTTCTCTTTGAGCAGGTATGGGAGAAACAAGGGGCGGTGGTCACCACCAATGCGCTCTATCAAAGCATAGCCTCGCTCAGAAAAGGGCTTCATGCGGCCGGGCTTACGGAAAATATTATTAAAACCGTCCCGAAGATGGGGTTTAAATCGGTGGCAACTGTTAGTGAAGGAACAGCCGATGAGTTTATCGTTCCAGTATCTGTCACCTCGTTACCGCCAGCGGGTGTAAATAAAGAGACCGAAACGGCACTTCACGAACTGCCACAACGCAGAACGCGCGTTACTGACTTTTTTAATTCACGTTTGGCATATCTGCTGGCTGGCATCGCATTTATTCTTTCTTGTGGCGTCGTTTATATGCAGCGCGCGGGGGGAGAATCTTTCTATTCCGATTACAGTTACATCGGGCAGGTCAATGGTTGTTTGCTTTATTCCTCCTGGTCTGGTGAAGAGAAAAGTGCTCAAACTTTTAGTGCACTGGGTAGGCGTTATTCATTGAATTGCAAATCGGGAGGGGTTGCTTATTTAACCCTTAATCGTTCTCTGCAAGGTTTATCCGTATTGATATGTGATCGGAAAATTGCATACAGCACGGCTGAGTGCCAATCTTACATATTCAGGAAAGATCGCTATGAAAGCTAACAAAAGGATAGCGTGTTGGGTGCTGATCGTTTTATTGATTGCGTTACCTTTGATTTTTGCCTGGTATCAGGCATATAAACGCGATCATTTTTCTTGTGATGCTACCGCAACTATTGTTGGTGAAAATATCAGCTACGAGATGATTACACACTTTGTCTTTAATGAGGGCTCCGGGACTTATACGGCATCCGGGCAACTGCACGAAGAAGGCAAGCCAGAGATGAATACCAATAACCATTTCAACTTTAAATACTGGCACGAAGAGGAGAAAATCATCATGATCTCGAAAGAAAATAGCGGGATGGAGAATGTTTTCAGCCACTATTTCCCCTATACACCGGATTTCTTTTTGTACCGTGAGCGAGGCATTAGCCTGGAGGTTAAACGTGAAAACGCATCGAGCTATTTGTTTAGCTACGATGGCACCCCGTTGTTTTATTGCACGCTGACAAAGACGAATTGAACCTTAAGCCCAATTTAATCCGAATTAATATGCACCTTACAATAGCGTCGCTTCCATGCCGCGGGCGTCAATCCCATCGTTTTACGAAACACCTTCCTGAAATAGCCCACATCCTGAAACCCACTGCGCTGCGCCACTTCGCTTAACGAACATGAATCGCTAATCAGCATTTTCTCTGCACTGAGTACGCGCTGGCGGTGAATAGCCTCGGTGATGGTTAATTCAAATGTCTGCCGGTAAACACGGCCAAGATAATCCGCATTGCAATGTAATTGACTGGCGAGTGATGACGTCGAAACCGGCAGATGAAATTGTGTACGGATTAGCTGCTGGGCTTTATACGCCAACGCCACGCCGCTGTTGTCGGGCTGGGGATTGTCATTCGCCGCCACTGAAAGTTGCTGCATGATCAACAATAAAATGAGCTCCAGCGAGTCGCTGCGGTTAATGGCCTCCTGTTCGCTTAAAAACTGGCGAAATAAAGAAATAACATATTGTGGATTAATCACTTGCCCATGCTGTGGCATAGAAATTAATGAAACCGGGTAGTCTGATGGATTATCACCATGTGAATTGAGTTCAAAATGCAGCCAGTAAAATTTTAAATCCGCCGGGAAGTTGCCTACCCCGACATGTTTCCGATGTGGCCAGAGTAATAAACTTTCCCCCGCCTTAACGCTAAAAAGCGCGTCCTCTTCTCTGATCGTAAGTGTCCCTTTTTCAACGAAAATCAACTCCCACGAGTCCAGTTCCCGCTGCGGATGGCTGCCCACGCCACGTGAAATAAACAAACCGCCGTTTTGTACGCGAAGAGGTAAAGATATTTTTAAATCAAACAATTACGTAATCCTCAAATCCATTCTCCCGCCATAGTGTAGATAAAATAAACCGGGCGGTGGATTTGTCGCAGGCGTTTGGCGATCTCCTTCACAGTTTTATCCTCAGGTCGGAATTGTCATCTTTTTATACTTTTCTATCGCCTTGTTGGTATTTGGATTGAGTGCCAATTTATTGGGGTACTTTGCAAATACAAAAAATAATAACTTCCGGTTCTCAACCCGAGCGAGGCGTAAATCATGACCTCTACCCCTATAAATAATACTGATATTACGGCGACAGATTTAAATGACAGGCTCTCGGTACGCGAGAAAATAGGTTACGGATTAGGTGATGCAGGCGGAACGGTTATTACCTGCCTTATCATGAACTTCCTGACTTTTTTCTACACCGATGTATTCGGTTTAACCCCTGCGATTGTCGGCACGTTGTTTATTGCATTACGTGTTTTCGACGCGATTTCTGACCCGCTGATGGGCATTCTGGCTGACCGTACGCAAAGCCGTTTTGGCCGCTTTCGCCCATGGCAGTTGTGGGTTGCAGTGCCAATTGGCGTGATCGGCGTGCTGACGTTTACGGTGCCAGATCTTAGCGCCAATATGAAAATCCTCTGGGCATTCGGTACTTATCTTCTGCTTTCAGTGGGTTACACCGCCATTAACGTGCCTTATTGCGCGCTAATCAACACTATGACCACGCGCCACGATGAAGTGATTTCCTGTCAGTCCTGGCGCTTTGTGTTGTGCGGTGTGGCGGGCTTCCTGGTCTCGGTTGGCCTGCCGTGGTTGGTGGAAATCATCGGCCAGGGAAACGCCGCGAAGGGCTACCAGATGGGCGTCGGTATTTTGTGTGCCGTGGCGGTGGTGATGTTCCTGTGCTGCTTCTTTTGGGTGCGCGAACGTGTGCCGCTGGCGCTGATGGGCAAATTTACTCTGCGCGAACACCTGGCGGGTTTGCGTAAAAACGACCAGCTATTACTGAGCCTGGTGATGTCGTTCCTGCTGATTAACGTGTTTAACCTGCGCGGCGGCGGCTACATGTATTTCATTACTTATGTGCTGCAAGGCAGCGCTGGGTTTGCCTCACTGTTCTTCACGATGGTGACATTCGCATCCATTCTTGGCGCGGTGATTGTGAACCCGCTCGCCAAACGCTTTGATACCGTAAAACTCTACTATTACACCAACCTGGTTTTAGCGGTGCTGGCTGCAGGGATGTGGTTTTTGCCAATGGGCGCGGCGTTCCAGACCCTATGGCTGCTGGTGATTTTGGCTAACGGCATCATTCTTGGATTCACTCTGCCACTGCACTTTTCCATCATGGCGTTCGCCGATGACTACGGCGAGTGGAAAACCGGCGTGCGTTCCTCGGGGATGAACTTCGCATTTAATCTTTTCTTCATCAAATTAGCCTGGGCTGCTAGCGCCGGGATCATCAGCATGGTGTTTATTTTCGTGGCCTATCAACCCGGCCCGGAACACCAGACGGCGGCCTCACTTTCTGGCATTACCGCGCTGGAAACCCTGCTGCCAGCCGCATTCCACCTGTTACTGGCTCTGGCGATTCGCCGTTGCCGTTTGAATAATCCTATGATGGCGCA
Organism: Buttiauxella sp. BIGb0471; assembly: GCF_024807715.1. Taxonomy (NCBI): domain Bacteria; kingdom Pseudomonadati; phylum Pseudomonadota; class Gammaproteobacteria; order Enterobacterales; family Enterobacteriaceae; genus Buttiauxella; species Buttiauxella sp. BIGb0471. Next base: position 182,988 of record NZ_JANUEU010000004.1, on the reverse strand, counting down.
GATTTCCACTGACTTACGTCAGCGCCATGTCCAGACCGCCTGAGGAGTTGTTATGAATCAGCCTGATATTTTACAGGAAGTAGACCTGCACCAACTGAAAGTGACCGATGCGTTTTTAGGCCAGTACCAGCGTCTGGTGCGCGACGTGGTGATCCCGTATCAGTGGGATGCCCTGAACGACCGCATTACCGAAGCGGACCCGAGCCACGCCATCGAAAACTTTGAAATCGCGGCGGGGCGCAAAGAGGGTGAGTTTTACGGCATGGTTTTCCAGGACAGCGACGTGGCGAAATGGCTCGAAGCGGTGGCGTGGTCGCTGTGCCAGAAGCCGGATGCGGAGCTTGAAAAAACCGCCGATGACGTTATCGAACTGGTCGAAGCTGCGCAGTGCGAAGACGGGTATCTGAATACTTATTTCACCGTAAAAGCCCCGGATGAGCGCTGGACGAACCTCGCTGAATGCCATGAGCTTTACTGCGCCGGGCACATGATTGAAGCGGGTGTCGCGTTCTTTCAGGCGACCGGAAAACGCCGCCTGCTGGATGTGGTATGCCGTCTGGCTGACCATATCGACCGCGTGTTTGGCCCAGGCGTTAATCAGCTTCATGGCTATCCAGGCCATCCGGAAATCGAACTGGCGCTGATGCGTTTATATGAAGTGACGGACAATCCGCGCTATCTAAATCTGGTGAATTATTTCGTTGAAGAACGTGGAGCGCAGCCGCATTTTTACGATACCGAATATGAAAAACGTGGGCGTACCTCGCACTGGAACATTCACGGCCCAGCCTGGATGGTGAAAGACAAAGCCTACAGCCAGGCGCATGAACCGCTGGCGTTGCAGCAAACAGCTATCGGCCACGCGGTGCGTTTTGTCTATTTAATGGCAGGCGTCGCGCACCTGGCGCGGCTGCATAAAGATGAAGAAAAACGCCAGACCTGCCTGCGCCTGTGGGACAACATGGTGCAGCGCCAGCTGTACATTACAGGCGGCATCGGTTCGCAAAGCAGCGGCGAAGCGTTCAGCTCTGATTACGATCTGCCGAATGACACGGTGTACGCCGAAAGCTGTGCTTCCATTGGGCTGATGATGTACGCCCGCCGCATGCTACAAATGGAAGCCGACAGCCGCTTTGCCGACGTGATGGAACGCGCGCTATACAACACGGTTCTTGGTGGAATGGCGCTGGATGGCAAACATTTCTTCTATGTGAACCCGTTGGAAGTTCACCCGAAAACGCTGGCCTTCAACCATATTTACGACCACGTAAAACCAGTTCGCCAACGCTGGTTTGGTTGCGCCTGCTGCCCGCCGAACATTGCGCGCGTGCTGACTTCGCTCGGCCACTACATTTACACGCCGCAGCCGGAAGCGCTGTATGTGCATCTGTATGTCGGCAACGAAATGGCCGTTCCGGTGGGTGATAAAGAACTGCGCCTGAAAATCAGCGGTAATTATCCGTGGGATGAGCAGATAGACATTGCCGTGACGTCGCCGCAAGCCGTGCAGCATACTCTCGCGCTGCGTTTACCGGACTGGTGCGAAAACCCGCAGGTTCTGCTCAATGGAGAGAGTTGCGTTGGGGAGATCCGAAAAGGTTATCTGCATATTCACCGCTTGTGGCAGGAGGGCGACACCGTTCGTCTGACGCTGCCGATGCCGGTTCGTCGCGTTTACGGCAATCCGCTGCTGCGCCATATTGCAGGCAAAGTTGCGGTGCAACGTGGGCCGCTGATTTATTGCCTGGAAGAGGCGGATAACGGTGCCGAACTGCATAATCTGTATTTGCCGAAAGAGAGCACTTTCAGCCTGATTGAAGGCAAAGGTTTGTTCGCCCACAAAGTGCTGATTCAGGCTGACGGCGAGCGTAAGTCATGTGAGCAGGCATCTTCACAGGCGTTGTATCACTATGATAATTCGCCAGTAAAAACCGCAGCGAAAAAGCTGACCTTTATTCCGTGGTTTAGTTGGGCGAACCGTGGGGAAGGGGAAATGCGGATCTGGGTTAACGGCGAGTAATCCGGGATCGACGGGATCTCTGCTGCCAGAGATCCCGTCGATCGGTCAGTGATCGATATAAAGGTAGTGCGTCCAGCTTGTCATGCGCAGCAGGATTTTGCGCAGAATCGACAAGTGCTCCACATGCTCGGTGTACACTGCCGCCTGGGCGGTCGTCCCTTTCGGCAGCGCGTCGATAGCGGAATTCGGGTCCAGGGTAATGTCCGCATAAATACCGTCCAGCCCTGGATTCTGACTCAACCCCTGCAAGAACCCCTGTGCCTGGAAGCTGCTATTAGCGACCACAGGCAGTATCTGCTTCACCGTGCCTGGAAAGACTTTGCCCGGCAGACCGTTAAACACCACCTCGGCTTTGTCGCCTGCGTGTAAACGTAACGCGGAATTTTGGCGGAATGCCGCATAAATATCGGTTTTTTGCTCAGGGACAAATACCATTGCCGGGCGCAGCGGCAGCGGACGTAAGAACATGCCGGGTTTGAGTAAGACCTGGGTAACATAACCCGCTTCAGGTGCGCGAACGGTGGTTCTGTCGAGGTAGTATTGCGCCTCTTTCAGGCTCGATTCGAGCTTATAGACCGTGGCGTTTTCGTTGCCCACTAATGCATCCAGTTGTGCTTTGGTTTGCTCACGTTTCGCCTGTGCCGAACGCCATTGTGCTTGTGCCGCCAGCGCGTGTTCCTGCGCGCTGACGACTTCCTGATCGGTAAATGGGCTTTTCATGCGGTCGCGGCTGCCTTCGCGATAACGGTTGGCATCTTTTAACGCCAGGTCGCGGTTGGCTTTGTACTGTTCGATATCGGCGGTTTGCGAGGCTAGCCGGGCTTTGAGAACTTCGACATTTTGCTGCGCAGTTTCAATTTCGCCTTTGATCGCATCGACTTTTGACTGGTAAGGCGTGGGGTCAATACTGAAAAGAAAATCTCCTTTCTTCAGCATCTTATTCGTGTCCTGAGTGACCCTGGTCACCGTTCCCTGAACCTCAGGAATAATCGGCACCGTTACGGTCAGCATCTGTGCTCGTTCAGTGTACGGATGGTTATAATTCATCGTCAGGACCAGACTGCTTAACAGAATAACCCCACCCAATATTGCCGTTGGCACTGACCATTTATTAAGAGGTATTTTAAAAAGTTTAAATATACAAATACAAATGGCAGCATAAATAAGGAGCAGTAATAATTCCACGATATTTCCTGGTCATTTAATTAGTCTGAATGGGGTAAATCTTTCTGGCTGTTGACGCTTTGTGCCGCGAGTTGTTGCTCAAGCAGCGCGAGACGGGCTTGCAGTTGTGCCATGTTATCGCTTTCTTTAGCACTAAAGCCCCAGCCCCGGTCTTCGCGGTACAACATTGCCCAAATCCAAATAAAAGGCCATAACACATGTAGCGTTAAGAGACTGACCCATCCGGCGGCGTGAATAGCGTCCTGATGAGGGTGATTGCGCTCAACGGCGATTTCGTAGGGAATATCGTGAATGACAATTATTCCGTAAAACACGGCCAGAGCGGCAAAGCACAATAAGCCCAGCGCGAAATAATCTAAGAACATAAGAATAATTTCCGGTGAAATGGGAACCGGCAAAGGTAGGGGTAAATAGTGGAATTGGCTACTGATAATTTAATTAAAATTAAATTTTGAGGGCGTATGTGGTTATTTTAACTGAGGATAAATTGTTTCTGGATATTCATTTGTTACGTTTGTGATGATGCCCGGATAACGCATGCTGCTCAATGTGACTTTTATTTATTTATAAATTTATGGAAAAATGTATATAATCATATTGAAGTCATTCACTGAGGAAAAACTATGCCGTTATCTGCCCCCGTCAGACCGGATGAATCAATTGGGCGTTTACTTGAAGCACTGAAGCCTTTCAGTACAGAAATGAGCGTGGTCCCCCGTAAAAGATTGCACTGGGAATACAAGGGCGAAGCGCAGTTATATCTCTTTATGCAAGGTGAGTTGTCCGTGTTGCGCGTAACAGACGGGCTGGTGATTGCCGGTGCCTATGATCCGCATCTGTTTGGTTTAGCGGAGGCGCTTCAACCTTCACGCTGCCATATTCTGCGCGTCGATGTTGATTCCACTATATTGCGAGTCAGCGCTAAAAAAGCCATGGAAATATTCGATCAACAAAACCTGTGGCGTGACGTTTCTATTACCTTAGCTTACTTTAATAGTTACCTCTTTTATCGTGACGATCTGGTTGTTCAACAGCGTACCTATTCCGTTATTTGCAACCATTTACAGGAAATCATTCAGTTACCGCTGGAAACAAGAATGCGTGTTTCCGTCCTTGAATATATTCAGGAAAGAACGCACTTATCACGTAGCAGCGTGCTTAATGTTTTGTTTGCGTTAAAGGAAGCCAATTATCTCTCTCTGAAAAGAGGCGGCTACTTAATTGAAATGAATGAATTACCCGAGAAGATTTGACGCGTAAGAAAGAAATAAGCATGTAGCTTTAGCATTTTATGTTAATTACCAGGCTCCATTATATGATGGTGTCTGGTAATTAACGTCGTTGTAAATAAAACGTTTAAAAATAAACTTATTATAATTTCAAATGAGTGAACTATCTCTCTATTATCCGTGTCGACAAACTTATGGTTTTTAATTCTGAGTCGTTTGCTCAGAAACTGGATATGTTAGGGAATATATGAAAAAGACTCTTGTGGCTTTAATCGTGCTGAATGCTTGCGCAGTTTCTAACGTATTTGCTGCGGCAGACGCGAACACCTGGTACGGCGGCGCTAAAATGGGCTGGTCCCACTATTTTGATGCCAGCGGCAACAAAGATTTCAACGATAACGTGAGCAACGCGACTGACTTCGATTTCGATAAAGATAATGTCAGCGGTGGTGTGTTTGCAGGTTATCAGGTTCTGCCATGGTTAGCGGTGGAAGGGGGTTATGACTACCTCGGCAACATGGGGATTAACGGTAATAACGGCGTTTCTGGCGCGAAAATGAAAAGCCAGGGCCTGCAACTGTCTCTGAAAGCCAGCTACGGTTTGACGGATAGCTGGGATATCTATGGCCGTGCTGGTGCGATGGGTTATCGCGCAGAAACCAGTGGCGCAGGTCGTAGCGATTTTGAAACTGGCGTGCGCCCACTGGCCGCAGTCGGTACTGAATATGCCTTCACTAAAAACTGGGCGGGTCGCCTGGAATACCAGTGGGTGAGCAACGTCGGTAACTCCAACCAGATTGGTATTAGCAGCGATGTAAGCTCTGTTTCCGCTGGTATTGTGTACCGTTTCGGCCAGCATGATGACGCCGTTTTGGCACCTGTTGTTGCACCAGTGGCAGCAGCGCCCGAAGTGAAAAAATTCAATCTGAAATCTGATGTGCTGTTCGGCTTTAATTCCGCAGAACTGACGCCAGAAGGCCACGCGGCAATTTCGCAGCTGTATAGCAGCCCGGAAATGCAGGCGGCGAAAAACAGCTCGACGACGGTAGTCGGTTACAGCGATCGCCTGGGTTCAGAAAACTACAATCAGCAGCTTTCTTCTCAGCGTGCGCAAGCCGTAGTTGATGCGCTGGTGGCACAAGGTATGCCTGCTCAAAACGTGCGTGCTGAAGGCCGTGGTGAGAGTGATCCTGTTACCGGCAATAGCTGCGATAACAACATGTCAAAATCACAACTTATCGACTGCCTGGCACCGGATCGCCGCGTAGTGGTTGAGATTGCTGGCGAAAAGTAATCGAGCAGTAACAGGCAGCTGACAAAGGCCAATGAACGGGTTTTGTAGGGTGGATAAGCGCAAGCGTCATCCACCATTTACGTCCGTTGTGTCGGATGACGCTGCGCTTATCCGACCTACGAACAGATTTATAAAATAAAAAGTTTTACTATCGTCCGTTGCCCGGTCTCTTCGCCGGGCTTTTTTGCGTCTGGACTACTTCTGTTTTGCCAGCCATACGGCACCTAACATGCCCGCTTTATTCCCCAGTTTGCAGGGGCGAATCGGCACTTTCAGCACATCCCAGAATTTAAAACCTTCCAAATGCCGCTCAAGCATCGGGTACAGCATGGGCTGTGTACTGACGCCGCCGCCGAGCAAAATAGCCTGCGGGTCGAACAGTGACACCACGCTATAAATGCCACGTGCCAGGTATTTTACCCAGTTGTCGATAACGCCCTGAATATGAAGATCGGTTTCGGCGCGGGCGAAAATATCCTGGCCGCGGATTTTCTCATCGGCGGGGATATTCATCTCGCGGCGACAGGCGTCCATCAGCCCTTTGGCCGATGCCAGTTGGTGCATGTCTTCGCCATATTTGCCCACCGGCAGCACGCCAAATTCACCGGCCCGAAAGTGCGATCCGCGCATTAGCTCGCGGTTCACAATAATACCGCCGCCGATGCCCGTACCAATAGTCACGCAAACCAGGGAGTCGTATTCGTTGCCCGCACCCAGCCACATTTCACCGAGTGCGGCACAGTTGGCGTCATTTTCAACGGTGACTGGAAGGTCAGTCAGTGCGCCGAAAATTTCCAGAAGATTGCTACCATCCAGAAACTCCAGGGCGCCAGCTTTGGGGACATTACCTGTGTGCGGGTTTATGTATCCGGGGAAGCTGATAGCAATACCGGCAATTTCATTATGCTGCCGATACCCCGCCACCACGCTTTGCCATGCATCCAGAAACAGCTGCTTGTCGTAGTGGGTGTCATATTCTTCGGCGATAAGCACCTCTCCCTCTTCAGTGAACAAACCGTGCTTAACATGAGTACCTCCGACATCGAAGCCTATAAACAGCCGCATAAGCCTTCCTAATTGTGAAACGGGAAAAATGAATCTTTAAGTATGTATCAAAACCAATAACCTGCTGATTGATTACTCCGAATCAGCAGATGTTTAATCCGTGATCGGTGTCGTAAAGCCTCCAAACACTGGCGAAGAAATCACCTGTGGCGTCTACGCTTGAGAGTGCAAACCGACCAGGAGAACCCCATGACAAATAATCCTCCCGATACCCGAATTATTCCCGGCGAATATGGTTTCCCGCTCAAACTTAAGCCTCGTTACGACAACTTTATTGGTGGCCAATGGGTGCCGCCAGTTGACGGGAAATACTACGAAAACCTGACGCCTGTCACCGGCCAACCGTTATGTGAAATCGCCAGTTCCAGCAAAGGCGATATCGACCTTGCTCTGGACGCGGCGCACGAAGCTAAAGCAGGCTGGGGCGGCATGTCCATTCAGGATCGCGCCAATATCCTGCTAAAAATTGCCGACCGTATGGAGCAGAATATTGAGCTGCTGGCGGCGGCAGAAACCTGGGATAACGGCAAACCGATTCGTGAAACCAGCGGCGCTGACGTGCCTTTGGCTATCGACCATTTCCGCTACTTTGCGTCCTGTATTCGTGCGCAAGAAGGTGGGATCAGTGAAGTCGATGGCGACACGGTGGCGTATCACTTCCACGAACCGCTCGGTGTCGTCGCGCAAATTATCCCGTGGAACTTCCCGTTGCTGATGGCAAGCTGGAAAATGGCTCCGGCGCTGGCGGCGGGCAACTGTGTTGTGCTGAAACCGGCACGATTAACGCCGCTGTCTGTTCTGCTAATGATGGAGCTGGTGGGCGATTTACTGCCGCCGGGAGTCATCAACGTGGTGAATGGCGCTGGGGGGGAAATCGGTGAATATCTGGCAACATCTAAACGCATCGCCAAAGTCGCGTTTACCGGCTCGACCGAAGTTGGCCAGCAAATCATGCAGTACGCGACGCAAAACATTATTCCCGTCACGCTGGAACTGGGCGGCAAATCCCCGAACATCTTCTTTGCTGATGTGATGGACGAAGAGGACGCCTTCTTCGACAAAGCGCTGGAAGGTTTCGCGCTGTTTGCCTTTAACCAGGGCGAAGTTTGCACCTGCCCGAGCCGCGCACTGGTGCAGGAATCCATTTACGAACGCTTTATGGAACGCGCCATCCGACGCGTGGAATCCATCCGCAGCGGCAACCCGCTGGATGTGAACACACAGATGGGCGCGCAGGTATCCCAGGGGCAGATGGAAACCATTCTGAACTACATTGATATCGGCAAAAAGGAGGGTGCTGATGTGCTCACCGGCGGGCGTCGCAAAGCGCTGGAAGGGGATTTAAAAGCAGGTTATTACCTCGAGCCAACCATTCTGTTCGGTAAAAACAACATGCGCGTTTTCCAGGAAGAAATCTTCGGCCCGGTACTCGCCGTGACGACGTTTAAAACCATGGAGGAAGCTCTGGAACTGGCGAACGATACCGAATATGGTCTGGGTGCAGGCGTCTGGAGCCGTAACGGCAACCTGGCGTACAAAATGGGGCGCGGCATTCAGGCCGGGCGCGTGTGGACCAACTGCTATCACGCCTATCCCGCACATGCCGCGTTCGGGGGATACAAACAATCCGGTATCGGGCGTGAAACTCACAAAATGATGCTGGAGCATTATCAGCAGACTAAATGCTTGTTGGTGAGTTACTCCGAGAAGCCGTTAGGATTGTTCTGATATACCCGTCATACTTCAAGTTGCAGGGGGGTTGGCTGCACTCACAAACCCGAATCACTTACTTGAGTAAGCTCATCGGGATTTGCTCACTTGCCGCCTACCTGCAACTCGAATTATTTTGGGTATAGATAAGGATGATCAGGTTTGGTTGGGTGGATAAGCCGCAGGCGTCATCCACCATTTATGCCCGTTTTGTCAGATGATGCTGGCGCTTATCCGACCTACGACTTCTCAATCATAAACAGCGCCTTATCACGCAGTAAATGGTCGTTCCCACGGCGGCGGGTAAAGCCAATTCGGTCAAAGTACTCGAGGATTTGTACCGCAAGTTTCCGACCGACGCCGAGACTGTCGCGGAAATCGGCAGCACTGGTGGCGCCTTGCGTTTGATCCAGTTCGCGGATCAAATTAGCAAAGGTTTGAATCCGATCGTTCCGGTAATACCTGTCTTTTAAGATAGCTGTCACCAGCCCAAGCTGCGCGGCAAAGCGCAGTAACTGCCGCATGGTTTGTTCATCTTGCTGCGTTTCCCGCGCAAGATCTCGCACCCACCACGGGTCATCGCCAAACAGCACATCTACTTTTTCCCATATCGCCAGTTGTTCGGCGGAGAAGCCCGGTTTGTGGTCCGGAAGATGCAGCCAGCCCTGGCGGCTTGCGAGCAACTCTTCCTGACGCATTTTCTCGATTAACGCCAGAACCAGCGGTTCGTCTTCGCCAGGCAGCGCCATACGGCGTAAGCGTTCGCGTCCAGGGCCGGGTTGGTCATCGTGCTGCTGATGATAACGTTCGAGCGTATCGAGCAATTTTTGCTTCCAGCGCGTCGCCATTTCATCACTCAGCAAGCTGTTGCCCGCGCGCAGATAATCTGGTCGGGTTAGCAGTTCCTGCAAGCCCTGAGCGGTGAGTTGGCGCGCCCAGGCAAAATCACTCAATGTCACAGCGCTACGCTGCAAATGGGTGTCGAGCGCCTGTTGGTCGTTTTCAGCGTCTTTAAGTTGCTGTAACCAGGCCAAAAATGCAGGCTGACGTTTACCACGGCGCGGCGCGTGCAGAAGAATCGCTCTCGCACCGGCCAATGTGACGCGAGCACTGATATCGCGCAGCACCAGGCGGTCGTTATCAGCAAGCCACAACGGCACATCCAGGACCAGCTCAGCGAGATCGTCTTCCAGCAGAGAAATACGTCCGGTGACGTGGCTCGCGGCGTGGTGAATATGCAACGGCTGCCATTGCTGTAACGGTGCGTGGCTTTGCAACTGAACAATCACGCGTTCAACTGGCTGGAGCGGTTGCTCTGCCAATAACCAGTCCCCACGTTTGATATCCAGCTTTTCGGCATCGCCACTGATATTGAGTGCAATACGCTGCCCGGCAAATGCGCTTTCTGTTTTGCTATTTTGGGCATGTAAACCGCGCACGCGCATGGGTTTATCGGCACCTGTCAGCCACAGTGAATCGCCAATTTTTACTTCGCCGCTAAGTGCGGTTCCCGTCACCACTAAACCTGCGCCTTTTACGGTAAAAGCACGGTCAATGGCGAGACGGAAACGATACTGGCGCGGATGGGCTCGCTCTGGCAGTGAAAGTAAGTACTCACGTAGTTCATCAATCCCTGTGCCGCTGGTGGCTGCGGTGACAAACAAAGCAGCATCTTGCCAGCCAAATTCTTTGACCGTTTCCAGCACTGATTCACGGACTTCATCGATACGCGCTTCGCTCACCCGGTCGGCTTTGGTTAAGGCGACGGTTAACGATGGCTTGCCGGTTAATTGCAAAATGGCGAGATGCTCGCGAGTTTGCGCCATCACACCGTCGTCGCAAGCAACGACTAACAGCGCGTGGTCAATGCCGCCCACGCCTGCCAGCATGTTGGCGAGGAATTTTTCATGCCCCGGCACATCAATGAAACCGGGAATTTTGCCATCGGGTTGCGGCCAGTAGGCGTAACCGAGATCGATGGTCATACCGCGTTTTTTCTCTTCCGGCAGACGGTCAGCATTCACACCAGTTATAGCTTGTAGCAGGGTAGTTTTGCCGTGGTCAACGTGCCCGGCGGTCGCAATAATCATGGTTTCAGGTTCTCCATGAAGCCTGTTTCATCTTCAAGGCAGCGTAAATCCAGCCATAAACGCCCGTCGCTGATACGGCCAATAATGGGTTTGGTTAATTCGCGTAGGCTTTGAGTGAGTGCGCCAAGCGTGGAGCCTCGGCCATCTTTCGGGCTGAATGTCAGCGCCGAGCTTGGTAATCGGTCTACCGGTAAAGAGCCGCTGCCAATTTGCGATAAACACGGCTCAACACAGACTGTGAATTGCTCGCCGTATTGGCTCTGAAATACAGGCAGCAGACGTTGTGCAAGCTCTGTGATTTCATTCGCATCACGCGTTAACAGGCGTAACGTCGGCAATCTTTCAACCAGCGTTTCCGGATGCTGATATAAACGTAAGGTCGCTTCAAGGGCTGCCAGCGTCATTTTATCGGCGCGCAATGCACGTTTTAGCGGGTGGCTTTGAATGCGGGCGATGAGATCTTTTTTGCCGACAATAATGCCCGCTTGCGGGCCGCCGAGCAGTTTATCTCCGGAGAAGCTCACCAGACTTACGCCTGCGGCAATCAGTTGTTGCGGCATCGGTTCTTCTGGCAATCCCCATTGAGTGAGGTCAACCAGCGAACCGCTGCCCAAATCGGTCACTACCGGAATGTTCAGCTCGTTGCCAAGCTCCACCAGTTCGGCTTCGGTGACGGCTTTGGTAAAGCCCGCCACCTGATAATTGCTGGTGTGGACTTTCATCAATAGCGCCGTATTTTCACCCGCGGCCTGACGATAATCTTTAAGATGCGTGCGGTTTGTCGTACCAACTTCCACAAGTTGGCAACCCGCCTGGCGCATCACATCCGGAATGCGGAATGCACCGCCGATTTCAACCAGCTCCCCGCGCGAGACAACCACCTCTTCACCACTGGCACAGGCTGCCAGCATCAGTAACACCGCTGCTGCATTGTTATTAACGATGCAGGCGTCTTCCGCACCGGTCAGCTCGCAAAGCAAGCCTGCCAGCGCTTTATCGCGATGCCCACGTTCTGCACCGTGTAAATCATATTCCAGAGTCACCGGGAAGCGCATCGCGTTAGTCACGGCTTCGATTGCCGCTTCTGCCTGCAATGCCCGGCCCAGATTGGTATGCAGCACGGTGCCTGTCAGGTTAAACACGGGCTGGAGAGCACTGCGCTGGTGAGATTCCAACTGTACTTGTGCCTGAGCCGCCCAATTTCCATTCCATGTCGGGAGCTGTTGTTGGGTTAGGATGTATTCGCGGGCGGTTTCCAGCATTTTACGTAAGGTGCTGACCACTTGCGTGTGGCCGAAATTGCGTAGCAAATCTCTGAAAGAAGCGTCACGTAACAGTTTATCGATAGCTGGAAGCTGGCTGTACAAGTTGCGATCGGGGGTCATGGCAAGCCGCTGAGTGGTGAAATATGGCGATAGTTTACAGGGGGAGTTGGCCCCCTGTCATGGCGGGAGATCATGCCGTTGGCGGTTCTGTTCGTGCAAAACTTTCACGTTCAAAGAGTTTTTCAACCAGCTTTACCAAATGTGGGCGGTCGACACACCAGCCAGGGGAAACCCGGCGGAAGTTGAGATAGCCCACCGCGCAAGCCACCGCGATAGTCGCCACGCAAAGTTCATCGGCATTGAGTTTTTTATCCGCAGCGTATTGTTCGAGCAGTGTCAGGCCTCGGCTGATTTTTTCGCGCTGGCGCAGGAGTTCTGTTTCAGATTGCTGCTCGATTGGGCGCTGACGCTCGCGCACTGAAACCAGGGCGGCGTCCATTACACCGTCTGCCAACGCTTCAATCTGGCGCATTTGCAGGGCGGCTTTTGGGTCACGAGGGATAAGGGCAGGGGCGATGTCCAAAAGCTCGAGGTACTGCGCAATAATTGGGGAATCGAACCAATACTCGCCGTCGTCCGTCACCAGCGCGGGTACTTTGCCCAGCGGGTTGTATTGCGGAGTGACGCTATCAGACGTCCACGGGTTGTCGTTCACAAATTCAAACGTGATGCCCTTTTCCAGCAGGATGATGGATATTTTGCGCACGTACGGGCTGGTGTAATTACCGATAAGTTTCATTACATCGTCCATTTTCAATCGACAAAGCGTAAGTATGGTTCAGGAATTATGAAGACGCCTGGGGTCGCGCGATATTGTTTGCCGCTGCGCTGTAATTTTCTGACAAAACGAAAGGCTTCTGGCAGGTGGAATTGCCCTGGATCACACTCGCGAAAATCCACGTAAAATATTTTGTGAATCACATCACATTTAAATAACAAAGTCTCAGCAAGTAAATGTGACTCTTATCACATAAAGGCGTCAATGATGCGCAAAAATTAGCTACTGTGTTTTTTTTACACACTAATTATGTGATCTGGATCGCCAGATCATGACTCGTCACACCCTGTAATGAGTGATCTCCATCACACTAATTTCCATGCGCTGGACACCTTAACGATTCAGTGCCAGATTTGCCTCACTTAGAGCATCTGGCAGCACTGCTTGCCACCACATTAACAATAAACCTCGGGCTGCTTTCCCAGCACGTAAACACAACAAGGGGTGTGCGTATGTCATCCGATATCAAGATCAGAGTGCAAAGCTTTGGTCGTTTCCTGAGCAACATGGTAATGCCAAACATCGGCGCATTCATCGCCTGGGGTATTATCACCGCTTTATTTATTCCAACCGGATGGTTGCCAAGCGAGACGCTGGCGAAACTGGTCGGCCCGATGATTACTTACCTGCTGCCGTTGCTCATCGGTTATACCGGTGGTCGCTTAATCGGTGGCGACCGTGGTGGTGTGGTCGGCGCAATCACAACAATGGGTGTTATCGTCGGTGCGGATATGCCGATGTTCCTTGGTGCGATGATTGCGGGTCCTCTGGGCGGCTGGGCGATTAAACATTTCGACGCATGGGTAGACGGCAAGATTAAATCCGGCTTTGAAATGCTGGTGAACAACTTCTCCGCTGGCATCATCGGTATGATTCTGGCGATTCTGGCGTTCATGGGTATCGGCCCTGCGGTTGAAGTTCTGTCCAAAGTTCTGGCGGCAGGCGTTAACTTCATGGTTGTCCATGACATGCTGCCACTGGCTTCTATCTTCGTAGAACCAGCGAAAATCCTGTTCCTGAACAACGCAATCAACCACGGTATCTTCTCGCCGCTGGGTATTCAGCAGTCACACGAACTGGGCAAATCAATCTTCTTCCTGATTGAAGCAAACCCAGGTCCAGGTATGGGCGTGCTGATGGCGTACATGTTCTTCGGTCGTGGTAATGCTAAACAGTCTGCGGGCGGCGCGGCAATCATCCACTTCCTGGGCGGTATCCACGAAATTTACTTCCCGTATGTGCTGATGAACCCACGTTTGATTCTGGCCGTTATCCTCGGCGGTATGACTGGCGTGTTCACTCTGACTATCCTGAACGGCGGCCTGGTTTCTCCGGCATCTCCGGGTTCCATCCTGGCAGTTCTGGCGATGACACCAAAAGGTGCGTACTTCGCGAACATCGCAGCAATCGTTGCAGCAACCGCAGTCTCCTTCGTGGTATCAGCAATCTTGCTGAAAACCAGCAAAGTGAAAGAAGAAGACGATATCGAAGCAGCAGCTCGCCGTATGGCTGAGATGAAAGCAGAATCCAAAGGGGCTACAGCGCCACTGGCGGTAGGTGCAGGTTTGTCTAACGACCTTAGCCACGTGCGCAAAATCATCGTGGCATGTGATGCAGGCATGGGTTCAAGTGCGATGGGTGCGGGTGTGCTGCGCAAGAAAGTGAACGATGCGGGCCTGAAAAATATCTCTGTAACCAACTGTGCAATCAACAGCTTGCCAGACGATGTTGACCTGGTTATTACGCACCGTGACCTGACAGAACGCGCTATGCGCCAGGTGCCACAGGCACAGCATATTTCCCTGACCAACTTCCTCGACAGCAGCCTGTACGCCAACCTGACCGAGCGTCTGGTGGCCTCTCATAACCTGAGCGAGAAAGAAGTTAAGGTCATGAGCAGCCTGGAAGACAGCTTCGTTGCTGACGAAGAAATGTTGTTCCGTCTGGGCGCTGGCAACGTGTTCCTCGGCCTGACGGCTGCCACCAAAGAAGAAGCCATTCGCTTTGCCGGTGAGCAGCTGGTGAACGGCGGTTACGTTCAGCCTGAATATGTGGATGCGATGTTTGAGCGTGAAAAACTGACCCCAACTTATCTGGGCGAAGGTATCGCGGTTCCACACGGTACGGTTGAAGCGAAAGACCGCGTACTGAAAACCGGCGTCGTATTCTGCCAGTATCCACACGGTGTTCACTTCGGTGAAGAAAGTGAAGATATTGCCCGCCTGGTTATCGGTATTGCCGCTCGCAATAACGAACACATCCAGGTTATCACCAGCCTGACCAACGCACTGGATGATGAGTCAGTGATTGATCGCCTGGCGAATACCACCAGCGTTCAGGAAGTGCTCGATTTGCTGGCCGGTAAGAAGTAAGTCTCAGTTTCCCTCTCCCATCCGGGAGAGGGTTCCGGTGAGGGTCGTTTCCCCAAACGACTCACCCGAACCCTCTCGGGTAATTCAAATTTAAGAAGGTGAACGACATGAAAGCATTACATTTTGGCGCAGGTAATATCGGCCGTGGCTTTATCGGAAAACTGCTGGCAGACGCGGGTATTCAACTGACCTTCGCTGACGTTAACCAAACCGTGCTGGACGCGCTCAATGAGCGCCACAGCTATCAGGTTCATGTGGTTGGTGAGCAAGAGCAAATCGATACTGTTTCTAATGTGAATGCCGTCAGCAGCATTGGCGACGATGTTGTTACGTTGATTGCCGACGTTGACCTGGTGACAACCGCCGTCGGCCCGGTTGTGCTGGAGCGCATCGCGCCAGCCGTGGCGAAAGGTCTGGTTCTGCGTCGTGCTAACGGCAATGAAAAACCCCTGAATATTATTGCCTGCGAAAACATGGTGCGCGGCACCAGCCAGCTGAAAGCTCACGTGATGAAGGCACTTTCTGAAGATGATCAGGCCTGGGTTGAGCAGCATGTAGGTTTCGTTGATTCAGCCGTTGACCGTATCGTTCCACCGTCAGAATCTGCCACCAATGACCCACTTGAAGTGACTGTTGAAACCTTCAGCGAGTGGATTGTGGATAAAACCCAGTTCAAAGGTGAGCTGCCTAACATTCCTGGCATGGAACTGACTGATAACCTGATGGCGTTTGTTGAGCGCAAACTCTTCACGCTGAATACCGGGCATGCTATAACCGCATACCTTGGTCAACTGGCCGGTCATCAGACCATTCGCGATGCCATTCTCGATGAGAGAATCCGTGCGGTCGTGAAGGGTGCGATGGATGAAAGCGGCGCGGTGCTGATCAAGCGTTATGGCTTTGATGCAGAAAAGCACGCAGCCTACATCCAGAAAATCCTTGGTCGTTTCGAGAACCCGTATCTGAAAGATGATGTGGAGCGCGTAGGCCGCCAGCCGCTGCGTAAATTAAGCGCGGGCGACCGTCTGATTAAGCCGCTGTTGGGCACTATCGAATACGGTTTGCCGCACCTGAACCTGGTTGAAGGTATTGCCGCGGCGATGCATTACCGTAGCGAGCAAGATCCACAGGCGCAGGAGCTGGAGAAGTTGCTGGCAGAAAAAGGCCCGCAAGCAACACTTGCCGAAATCTCCGGCCTTGATGCTAACAGCGATGTGGTAGCAGAAGCGGTGAAGGCATACAGCAACAAATAGTGATGGAAAGCGGGTGCAGCAAGTAGTGGCTGCACCCAATAATACTTTTAGTAATGTAGGCAAAGATGGAAGAAACCCAAGCCTTTGAAAACCGTGTGCTTGAGCGTCTTAATGCCGGGAAAACCGTACGTAGCCTGCTGATTGCCGCTGTCGAACTTCTTACCGAAGCGGTGAATATTCTGGTGTTGCAGGTCTTCCGTAAAGACGATTATGCAGTGAAATACGCGGTTGAACCGTTATTGGATGGCGATGGCCCGTTAGGGGATCTTTCCGTGCGTCTCAAACTTATCTACGGTCTTGGCGTGCTCAATCGCGTCGAGTACGAAGATTGTGAGTTGATAATGGCACTGCGAGAAGAGTTGAATCACGACGGTAACGAATATAATTTTACCGATGATGAGATGCTCGGCCCGTTCGGTGAATTGCATTGTGTTTCAGCCCTGCCGCCAACGCCAAAGTTTGTGGATGGCAGCGATCCTGAGCTGTTTGCTATGCAAAAACAGCGTTACCAGCAAATCGTTCGTTCGACGATGGTGCTCTCTTTGACCGAGCTGATCTCGCGGATCAGCTTAAAAAAAGCCTTCCAAAAGTAATTCTGACCGAACTCCCTTTTCGCCCTCTTAAGCCGAATGGTGTATCCTTGCCAGCAATGAAAGTTATTCACGGTTAATCAAAAATGAAAGAAATCGAAAAAGCAGAAATCAAACGCCTGAGCGATCGCCTCGATCTTATCCGTCACGAGATGCCAGAACTGCATCTGATCAACGACGCTGAAAAGTACGCTGAGATGGAAAAAGAGAAAGCGAAGCTGGAAATTGAGATTGTGCGCCTGCAAGCGGTGCGCAACCAGAAGCTGAGCAAAGAAGCGCAAAAGCTGATGGCGCTGCCGTACAAACGTCCAATTACCAAGAAAGAACAAGCCAACATGGGTGCCCTGAAAAAAGCAGTGCGCGGCTTGGTTATCGTCCATCCAATGACGGCGTTAGGCCGTGAGATGGGCCTCGAAGAAATGACTGGTTTTTCTCAGTCTGATTTCTAATCTGGCTTTAGTCAATATGTCGGGGGCGCTACGCTTGCCCGACCTACTGGTTACATTCGTAGGGTGGATAAGCGCAAGCGTCATCCACCACAATGAATTACTTCAGGACCTGCGGGTTCACGCAGTTCTCTTTCACATCTCCGGTCAGCGCCGCAATCAAATTATCTACCGCACATGCAGCCATGTTGTAGCGAGTTTCGTGCGTCGCAGAACCGATGTGCGGCAGCGCCACAACGTTCGGCAGGCTGAGCAACGGTGAATCAACCGACAGCGGCTCTTGCTCAAAGACATCCAGCCCAGCGGCATGAATTTTGCCGTCCACCAGTGCCTGAATTAACGCTTTTTCATCGACCACTGGCCCGCGCCCGGCGTTAATCAAAATCGCTGAAGATTTCATTTTCGCCAGCTGTTCAGCGCCAATCAGATGATACGTTTCATCGGTCAATGGCAGGGAAATACAGACGAAATCGGATTCGGCCAGCAGGGTGTCGAGGTCACAATAACGGGCGTTGAAGCGGTCTTCAGCTTCCTGATGATGGCGACGCGCGTTATACAGAATCGGCATGTTAAAGCCAAAGTGCGCACGTTGTGCCAGCGCCAGGCCAATACGTCCCATGCCTAAAATACCCAGCGTTTTGTGATGCACGTCGATACCAAACCAGTCCGCGCCGATGCTGCCTGTCCACTCGCCGGCTTTGACACGTTCTGCCACTTCTACCGCACGGCGAGCGGTCGCCAACACCAGTGTCATCATGGTATCCGCGACGGTTTCAGTTAGTACGGTTGGCGTATGCATCAGTGCGATACCGCGTGAGGTCAGCGCGTCCACATCAAAATTGTCGTAGCCAACGGAAACGGTAGAGGCGGCGCGCAGCTTAGGCGTATGAGACAAAAACTCTTTACCCACCGTTTCGCTGGAACCCAGAATCCCTTCCGCATTGGCAAAAGCATCGGCGTGCTGTTGGAGATTTTCAGGGCTGAGGGAACTGACTTGAGTGACGCTGAAGTGACTTTCAAGACGGGCAAGCAGGTCGTCAGGTAACGTTTTATAGAGGATGACGGACGGCTTCATGACGTTCTCCGTTAACAGTTAAATACAATCGGGCGATGCAACGACCGCCCGGATTGAGCGATCAGGCGTGGTGTGCTGCCGCTGGAACTTGTTGGTTTGTCGCAGGTTTCACTATCAGAGTTAGCCACACTGACGCGAGCAATGCTACCCCCATAAAAATGTAGGAAGCAGATGGGTTGCCCGTTGCCCCATTGAGGTAGCCAACAAACCAGGAACCGACAAACGAACCGAGCGCACCCATACTGTTGATTAATGCCATCGCGCCACCTGCAACATTGCGCGGCAGCATTTCAGGAATGATGGCGAAGAATGGGCCATACGGCGCATACATGGCAGCACCGGCAATCACCAGCAAAGTGTAGGAAACCCAGAAATGATCGGCACCTACCAGCCACGACCCCAGAAACGCCAGCGCGCCAATCAGCAGTAGCGGCCAGACAAACAGCTTACGGTTCTGCATTTTGTCCGAAGCCCATGAAACCACAATCATCGCGATAGTTGCCGCCAGATAAGGAACCGATGACAGCCAGCCGACTTCCACCATTCCCATACCCGCCGTTCCTGCGCCACGGATGATTGACGGCAGCCAAAGCACGAAGCCGTAAACACCAATACTCCAGCAAAAATATTGCATACACAGCAGCACGACATTGCGCGAACGGAACGCTTCGCTGTAGTTGCGCACCGCTTTAATCCCTTGCTGTTCTTTTTCCAGTTGCGCCTGCAACGCGGATTTTTCTGCATCAGACAACCAGCCAACTTGCGCAGGTTTATCTTTTACCAGCATCCACCAGGCGAATGCCCAGATAACGGCCGGGATACCTTCGAAGATAAACATTTCACGCCAGCCAAAGGCCTGAATCAGATAGCCCGAAACCACCGACATCCACAGCACCGTGACCGGATTACCCAGTATTAAGAAGGTGTTAGCCCGCGAGCGTTCAGACTTAGTGAACCAGTTACTGATGTAAATCAGCATTGCGGGCATCACGGCCGCTTCTACCACGCCGAGGATAAAGCGAATCGCCGCCAGCGCGGGGATATTGCTAACCATGCCGGTGAGTGACGCGCAACCGCCCCACAAAATCAGGCAAACGAAGATCAGTTTGCGTACGCTGCGGCGTTCGGCGTACATCGCGCCCGGTATCTGGAAGAAGAAATAACCGAGGAAAAACAGTGCTCCAAGCAGGGAGGAAATCCCTTTGGTGATACCGAGATCGTCGTTGATACCTGCGGCGGAAGCAAAACTAAAGTTGGCACGGTCGAGGTACGCCAGGCTGTACGTGATAAACACGATTGGCATGATGTACCACCAACGTTTTGGCGCGATTGTCTTTGCTGAAAGGGACTGGGTTTTCATGGGCTTGCCTCTATGTTGAGGAGAGTCGCATCATGCCGGGTGTAGGGCACAGCTGATGCAGTCTTCGTTTATTCGCCAAGCGCGCTACGGGTCGGTAACCCTTCGCTATCGCCGATGACTTGAATTGCCAGTGAGCCGATTTTATTCCCGCGGCTGACGGCATGTTCTAAGGTTTTCCCTTCAAGCAGGGCGCTTATCACGCCCACTGCAAAACCGTCGCCTGCGCCGACGGTATCGACGACGTTCTCGACTTTTACAGCACTTACTGCCCCTTTTTCACCTGAGGCCGTTTTGTACCATGCGCCGTCAGCACCCGTTTTCAGCACCACGGTCTTAACGCCATGGTCGAGATAGAAATCGGCAATCGCTTCTGGCGTTTTATGCCCGGTCAGAATGGCACCTTCGCTTAATCCTGGCAGCACCCAGTCTGCCTGGAAGGCGAGTTGATTCAATTGTTTCACCATTTCGGCTTCACTTTTCCACAGCACCGGACGCAGATTCGGATCGAACGAAATGGTTTTCCCTTGCTGCTTCATCACGCGAGCAGCGTGATTGAGCAGTTCTAATGAACTATCCGACAGCGCTGCCGCCACGCCGCTTAAATGTAGATGGCGTGCCGAGCCAAAATACTCTTCATCAAAATCTGCGGTAGAAAGATGGCTGGCCGCCGATCCTTTACGGAAGTATTCCACGATGGGATCGGTTCCATTTTCTGCTTTAGATTTAAGTTGAAAGCCTGTAGCAAAGCGCTCGTCTGTCGTCACGCCACGGCTGTCGATATTCTCTTTCGCCAGTTGTTGCAGCACATAGCGACCAAAAGAGTCGTTGCCCACCCGGCTGACCCAGCCCACTTTCAGGCCAAGACGCGCAAGGCCCGTGGCAACGTTTAACTCCGCTCCCGCCACGCGCTTAACGAACTGTTCTGCGGCGGCTAAATCACCGCTTTGGCTGGCGACAAACATCGCCATCGCTTCACCTATGGTGATGACATCAAGTTGGGTCGACATCGCTTACTCCTCGCGTAATAAGTTGACGTAATGGCGCGTAACAGCAGTCAGGTCGCGGCCTTCGAGCGGGAATTCTATTCCGCGTGGTACATCGGCTGGCAGGTTGTTGAGAAATTCAAGCCAGCGCGGTTCCGCGTCATCGAGCGCGATTGCTCGATAGTGGTAATGATGCGCCACGGCGGCTTTGACGTGGATATAGCTGACTAACGGGGCAAGCACGCGGGCTGCGGCTTCCGGGGATTCATCGACCCACAGCCAGTTGGCCATATCAAATGTCAGCGTCACTGGAAGGTTTAGCACATTACAGGCGGCCTGGAAGCGCTGCATTGGCGCGAGTTTTCCGCAATTTGTTTGATCGTTTTCGACGACCAGAGGCACGTCTGTTTTCTCAAGCCACTGTTGTAAAAGTGAGAACTGTTGGCTGCCACGGAAGTGACCAAGAGACAGTTTCAACCAGCTCGCGTTGAGCTGGTGGGCTTCGAGCAGCAAAGAAGGGATCAGCGGATTGAGTTTGCCATCTTCAACAAACAGCGGTTCCGGCGCGGAATAACAGGCATCGAGTCGGTGTTCAGCAATTTGTTGTGCCAACTCTGGCAAGGCATCAAGCTGAATGTGATTTAATAATTCGCGACGGATTTCAACGCCGTCAGCTCCGGCACTGGCGATAATCGGCAACAGCGCTTGTTGGCCGCCCATTGCGGCGATGCGGTCATGCCCGTAAGCGGCGGTGACGACAATAATTTTTCTCGGCATTAAATTCTCCGGCCAGGTTCATCTACCTAATATAACTATTACGCTAGATGGAACCGGTTCCAAAGAAAAGCCAGGCATGTTCAATTTATGATCGCTATCACGAACATTGATTAACGGACGGTTGAACCGCGAACGATTAATTCGCCGGAAAAGACCTGTTCATAAACGGTGTCGCTGCCGCCTTCAATGCGCTTCACGACCTGTTGAAGCGCGGCGTAACCAATCTGCCAGGTCGGCTGTTTAAGAGTGGTGATGCCGACTCCTGCAAGCTCCGCCCATTCGAGTTCATCGAAGCCAAGCAGGCCAATATCGCTGCCCCAATGCAGGCCGATGCGGCGCAGTGAACGGGCCACCTGAAGGGTAAGCGCACCATTCGCTGAAATCACCGCTTTGCGCATGCCACGGTGCGCGGAATGGAACTGGCGCAGGGTATTGTCCATCAAATCGGCTTCGTGCAAAGGCACTTCGGCGTTTTCGGCAACAATGCCTGGGTAGCGTTTGAGAGTGGCGTGGAACGCATTCAGGCGCTCGCGGCGAGTGTTCACTGTGCCGAGCGGTTCGCTGAGGAAAAGAATAGCTTCAAACCCTTGCTCGACCAGGTGTTCAGTCGCTGTAGTTGCCGCCTGGGTGTTATCTAAGCCTACGACATCACAGGCAAAATCAGGAATTTTGCGGTCAATCAGCACCATCGGAAGGGCCGATTGTTGCAGGCGATTTAACCCTTCTTCGCGCATGCCCACGGCGTTGACCACAATTCCTTCCACCTGATAACTGCGCAGCAAATCGAGATAATGCAGCTCCTGATCCACTTCGTTATTGGTGTTACAGACCAGCGGCGTAAAGCCCTTTTCACGGCAGGCGGCTTCGATACCGCACAACACATCGACGGAGTAGGGATTGGTGATATCGGCGATGATCAGGCCAATTAAGCGGGTTCGCCCACGTTTTAGGCCGCGAGCCATTTGGCTTGGGCGGTAATCGAGTTCGGCAATCGCCGTTTCAATGCGCAAACGAAGATCGTCTGACAGCACATTTTGCTCGCCGTTAAGATAGCGGGAAACACTGGTTTTTCCGGTCTTTGCCGCTTTCGCGACGTCGCTTATCGTGGGGCGTGCAGCCTTGCTGTTCATGGTTTTCTCCGAAGGGTAACTTTCTGGAGAGTAACATAATTTATAAGGGCTGGTGGATGACGCTGGCGCTTATCCACCCTACAAAGGCCTGGTGTTTCGTAGGTCGGATAAGCGCAGCGTCATCCGACACAATCTCAAAGATTTCATCTGGTCCCATTTCACCCTCACTCTGTCCGTTTTTGGTATTAGAAACCACGCTAACCCCTGACACAATGGCTTTACACCCAAAGTGAAGGAGTCCGAAAATGTCCCGTTCCGCTCTGATCAATATCGACACGCAGCAATCTTTTTTCCATCGCGATTACTGGCAAGAAGATGACTTTCCGGCATTCCAGCAGGCCATTTCGCAACTCATTTCCGGCTGCCAGGATTTGAAAATTCCCGTGGTGGATATCTTCCATGTTGACGATCAAAGCCCGTTTTCACTTGAGTCAGGCTACGTTAAACCGATGCCTTTCTTGCAGCAT
This sequence comes from Buttiauxella sp. BIGb0471, assembly GCF_024807715.1. NCBI lineage: Bacteria > Pseudomonadati > Pseudomonadota > Gammaproteobacteria > Enterobacterales > Enterobacteriaceae > Buttiauxella > Buttiauxella sp. BIGb0471. The sequence goes on along the minus strand of NZ_JANUEU010000004.1, from coordinate 159,839 downwards.
CAGGCTGATGTGACATTCCAGAAACATGTACACAATGCATTTACCGATACAGGCCTCGATCTTTGGTTACGTAGCCGAGATATTAACCACCTGATTATCTGCGGGATTCGCACCGAACAGTGCTGCGAAACCACCACGCGAGTGGCGTCGGATTTGGGTTATCGCGTTTCATTTGTCAGTGAGGCGATGCTCACCTTCCCGATGAGCTGGAAAGGGGTTACGCTGGATACGCAAACCCTGCGTCACCGCACTGAAACTGTGCTGGCGGGGCGATTTGCGCAAATTCAAACCGTTGCCGAATGCCTGGAGTCTTTATCGTGAGTATTGGGGTCTGGTTCGTTGTTTTGCCTGGTGTTTTGTCGCTCGATTTAACCGGCCCTGCGGAAACGCTGAAGCTTGCGGGGGACGCCTTTCACCTGCATTTCATTGGCCCGGACCCACATGTTTCCACCTCCATCGGACTGAACTTTTCTGGCATCGAACCGCTGCCAGAAAGTTTCCCGGCAGGCAGTTTGCTGGTGCTGCCTGGGGTTTGTGATTCAAACCGCTACTTTGACACGCCGCAGGCTGAAGCGGTGCGCCGTTGGCTGACGCGCCTGCAACCGCAGATTCACAGCCAGCAACTCAATTTAATGTGCGTCTGTTCCGGTTCGTTGCTGGCGGCGAAAGCCGGGCTGATGAATGGCGTGCAGTGCACCACCCATCACGATGTGCTGGCGCGATTACGCGCTGCGGCACCCACCGCACAGGTGAAAGAGAACCGCATTTTTATCGAAGATCGGGGCATCTGGACCAGCGCTGGAATCACTTCCGGCATCGATCTCTCGCTGCATCTGATTAACCGCTATTGCGGGCCGAAGGCCGCGCTGGATGTGGCGCGTGAGATGGTGGTGTGGTTCCGCCGTTCGGGCGACGACCCGCAACTATCGCCGTGGCTGCGCTACCGTAACCATATTCATCCGGCAGTGCATCGTGCTCAGGATTTGCTTTCGGCAGCGCCGGAATCAGCGTGGGATGTGCAGGAAATTGCCGACAAAGTTCATGTCAGCTCACGCCATTTGGCGCGGCTTTTTCAGCAGCATTTGGGGATTTCGGTGCGGGACTATTTAGAACAATTGCGCCTGGCGGTGGCCGAACAGCGCTTGTTGCAAGGGCAACGCATGGAACAGGCGGCGATTGCGGCGGGGTTTTCTTCCCCCCGCCAGCTGCATCGCGCCCGGATGCGCAATGCTCATTAAAACGGAGTGAGCAAGTTTTCCAGAGCGCCTTGCCTGTTCTTGCCCCAGCTAAAGAAAGCGCGGAACCACTGGCTCTCGGTCTGTGATGTGAAGCTCTCGACTTCCCATTTATCTTTATACAGTGCATACAGATTGCACAGCGTATGCCAAAGGCTGTAGAGCATCACCAGCAAGGCCACCACGACTGCGGCGTAGACCCACCATTCCTGGGCAGGTGGCCAGCGAAATATCGTCCAGCCGATGATCGTTGCCTGTAGCGCCGCGCGAAGTAAAAAGCCTTTCAGGAAGAACTGCGTGGCCCGTTGCGTGCTGTAGAAAAACGGGTTGCTTAAGTGCCGACGTTTTTCCTGAACCGGGATGCCTCTCACGAAAACCAGCCAGTCATGCGTCTCACGGTTACTGCGCACCGCGCCCTGTTCGGTCAATGTGTTAAGCCGGATGGAAATCAAAACCGGGAAAACAATACCGATAACCATCAGGTAGAGAAAAGGTGCCTGGCAGCCGAAAAAATTCAGCCCAAAACATAGAGTTGCCCACAGCAAATATTTGACGGAATAGAAGTAAAGCGACGTCACTTGATAATTCATTGCTTCATCCATTGATATCCACAATTTGTGTATGCTTACTTTACTCCCGTCTTTTATTTAGCTCACCATTTTTCGGGTGTCGATGCGTTGCAATGCCATCGAAAGTAACAAACTTCCGGCCAGCGTGACGCCGAAAATCCACAAAATATCGAGCACCGGAGAGCTTGTGATTTGGTAGCCGTGGGTGCGCAGGAAGTGGATTATCAGCGCATGGAAGCCGTAAATTCCCAGCGAGTGTTGCGAGATTAATGTCAGCCCCGGCAACGGGCGGCTGTTGAGGCAATTTTTTACCAGCACCAGCAAACCAATCGCGGCGATAAATACCAGCGGCCCGCAATAAACATAAAAGGTATCGGCAAAATTACCGTTCACTTCTAACTGGTGGCGCGTACCCGTCGAAATCGAAAAAATACACAGCACAAATATCCCGGCGGCCAGCCCGCTAATCCAGCGTTTGTCCGTCTCGAACATGCCTATCGCACGCCCCAGCAGGCCATACAGCACGTAATAAAACGTGTCACCGCGAATGTATAAATTAATCGGCAGCCATTTAAAGCCGTCCAGCGTTTGCGGCACGGTGTTGGGATTGGCGACAACGCCTAGCAGCACCATCAGCCCAAGAATCACCGTTGCGTTGACTTTTTTCACCTGAATCAAAGGCGAAAGAAGGTAGATAACCATGATCGCAAAGAAGAACCACAGGTGATAAAACACCGGTTTTTGCAGGATATAGCGCAGAGAAAGTCCGGCATTAATTGGCGTGAAGAGTTTGATGTAGATAAGCGCAATCACGCTGTAAAACAACAAGCATGTGACGATGCGCAAAAAGTGACGCTGCTGCGCACTGCGCTCTCCAAAAAACAGATAACCTGAAATCATGAAGAACAGCGGGACGCTGACGCGGGATGCCGAATTCAGTACGTTCGATAAATCCCAACTAAACGGACTGACGATATTTGCGTTGGTGATGTACCAGGTCGTGGTATGAATCATGACGACCATCAGGCATGCAATTCCACGCAGGTTGTCAATCCAGTTAATTTTTTGCTGCTGCATGGGTTCCTCTGGTGTTGTTGACAGTGATTTATCTGAGTTTTGTCTTCGTGCTCTTGCCAGATATAAAGTGGATTTGCAGAATGCGGAATACCTGTTAATTATTGAATAACAATAACGATTTTAACGTACACATAACTAATGATGATGCCAAAAATAAAAAATTGCCGTTGGCTGCTAATTTTTACCGCCGTGTTACTCAGTGCCTGTAGTCATTCGGAACAACACCCACAATACGCGCAAGTCGCTCAGCATCCGGTGATCCAGGGCGAAGCGATGATCGAAACCTGCAAAGGAGAAGCGGCGCATCGTTACAATACGCGCGCCGATCGCATCAGCGTGGTGGATTTTAAACAGTATCAGGGGAGCTATGAGATTCTTGGCAGCACCACGCGCCGGGAAGGATTCACCTGCTCCTTCGACGAAAGTGGTCAATTCTTGCACCTTTCGACGACATAAAGCCGCAACGCAAGGCAAACGCACGTGCATTCGGGCTGTATATCTTGCCATCAAAAGGTATACTGGCCGCTTCTCTTTTTAACCCTCTCGAACGCGTGCGAAATCAACATGCAAAAGTTTGATACCAAGACCTTTCAAGGCCTGATCCTGACTTTACAGGACTACTGGGCTCGCCAGGGCTGCACCATTGTTCAACCTTTGGACATGGAAGTCGGCGCCGGCACCTCTCACCCAATGACCTGCCTGCGGGCTTTAGGGCCAGAGCCGATGGCGACTGCGTATGTGCAGCCATCTCGCCGTCCTACCGATGGCCGTTACGGTGAAAACCCGAACCGCTTACAGCACTACTATCAGTTCCAGGTGGTGATCAAGCCTTCTCCTGACAACATTCAGGAGCTGTACCTTGGGTCGCTTAAAGAGCTGGGTATGGACCCAACGATTCATGACATTCGCTTCGTAGAAGACAACTGGGAAAACCCAACGCTGGGTGCCTGGGGTCTGGGCTGGGAAGTGTGGCTTAACGGCATGGAAGTGACGCAGTTCACTTACTTCCAGCAAGTTGGCGGCCTGGAATGTAAGCCTGTAACCGGTGAAATCACTTACGGTTTAGAGCGTCTGGCGATGTACATCCAGGGCGTAGACAGCGTTTATGATCTGGTCTGGAGCGACGGCCCGCTGGGTAAAACCACTTATGGCGACGTGTTCCACCAGAACGAAGTTGAGCAATCAACTTATAACTTCGAACACGCCGATGTGGAATTCCTGTTCTCCTGCTTCGAGCAGTATGAGAAAGAAGCGCAGCACCTGCTGGCGCTGGAAAACCCGCTGCCACTGCCTGCATACGAACGCATTCTGAAAGCCGCGCACAGCTTTAACCTGCTTGATGCCCGCAAGGCCATCTCGGTTACCGAGCGCCAGCGCTACATTCTGCGTATTCGTACTCTGACCAAAGCCGTGGCCGAAGCCTATTACGCTTCTCGTGAAGCGCTTGGCTTCCCGATGTGCAATAAGAATAAATAAGAGGCTGCCATGTCTGAAAAAACTTTTCTGGTGGAGATTGGCACTGAAGAGCTGCCACCAAAAGCCCTGCGCAGCCTGGCTGAATCCTTCGCTGCGAATGTTACAGCGGAACTGGATGCGGCGAATCTCGCTCACGGTGAAGTAAAATGGTTTGCGGCTCCACGCCGTCTGGCGCTGAAAATTTCCAACCTGGCTGAGTCTCAGCCTGACCGTGAAGTTGAAAAACGTGGTCCGGCAATTTCTGCGGCATTTGACGCAGAAGGCAAGCCAAGCAAAGCCGCTGAAGGCTGGGCGCGTGGTTGTGGCATTACGGTTGAACAGGCAGAGCGTCTGGCAACGGACAAAGGCGAGTGGTTGATGTACCGCGCCCATGTTAAAGGCGAAAGTGCGCAAGCCCTGCTGCCTGCGATGATTGCCACCGCGCTGACCAAACTGCCGATTCCAAAACTGATGCGCTGGGGCGATAACAACACCCAATTCGTGCGTCCGGTTCACACCGTGACTCTGCTTCTGGGCGATGAAGTGATTCCGGCCACTATTCTGGGTATCGCATCTGACCGTGTTATTCGCGGCCACCGCTTTATGGGCGAGCCGGAATTCACAATTGATAACGCCGATCAGTACCCTGAAATTCTGTTCACGCGTGGCAAAGTTATTGCCGACTACGAACAGCGTAAAGCGGTGATCAAAGAAGGCGCTGAAGAAGCGGCTCGCAAGATTGGCGGTAACGCTGACCTGAGCGAAAGCCTGCTCGAAGAAGTGACTTCTCTGGTGGAATGGCCAGTCGTTCTGACCGCGAAATTCGAAGAGAAATTCCTCGCCGTTCCTGCGGAAGCGCTGGTTCACACCATGAAAGGTGACCAGAAGTACTTCCCGGTGTACGCCAACGACGGCAAATTGCTGCCGAACTTTATCTTTGTTGCCAACATCGAGTCGAAAGACCCGATTCAGATTATCTCTGGTAACGAGAAAGTTGTGCGTCCGCGTCTGGCAGATGCCGAGTTCTTCTTCAATAGCGACCGTAAAAAGCGCCTTGAAGACAACTTGCCGCGTCTGGAAACCGTCCTGTTCCAACAACAGCTCGGTACGCTGCGCGACAAAACCAACCGCATTGAAGCGCTTTCAGGCTGGATTGCGGGCCAGATTGGCGCAGACGTAAACCACGCCACTCGCGCCGGTTTGCTGTCTAAATGCGACCTGATGACCAACATGGTGTTCGAGTTTACCGACACCCAGGGCGTGATGGGCATGCACTATGCGCGTCACGACGGCGAAGCCGAAGACGTTGCTGTTGCGCTCAACGAGCAATATCAGCCGCGTTTTGCGGGTGATGCTCTGCCGTCTAACCTGGTGGCCTGTGCTGTGGCAATCGCCGATAAAATGGATACCCTCGCGGGCATCTTCGGTATCGGTCAGCATCCAAAAGGCGACAAAGACCCGTTTGCTCTACGTCGTGCCGCCTTGGGTGTTCTGCGCATCATCGTTGAGAAAAACCTGCCGCTGGATCTGCAAACTCTGACCGAAGAGGCCGTGCGCCTTTACGGCGAGAAGCTGACTAACCAGAAGGTTGTCGACGAAGTCATCGACTTTATGCTGGGCCGTTTCCGCGCCTGGTATCAGGAAGAAGGCCACAGCGTGGATACTATCCAGGCCGTGCTGGCGCGTCGTCCAACCAAACCTGCTGATTTCGATGCGCGCATGAAAGCGGTTTCGCACTTCCGTACCCTGGAAGCGGCGTCAGCTTTGGCCGCAGCGAACAAGCGTGTATCCAACATTCTGGCGAAGTCAGACGAAACGCTGCAAGACCACGTACGCGCTTCTGTTCTGAAAGAAGCGGAAGAAATGGATCTCGCCCGTCAGCTGGTTATCCTGCGCGATAAACTGGAGCCGTTCTTCGCTGAAGGCCGCTATCAGGAAGCGTTAGTGGAACTGGCCGCGTTGCGTGAGCCAGTCGATAAGTTCTTCGACAAAGTGATGGTGAACGCAGAAGATAAAGAGCTGCGTATCAACCGTCTGACGCTGCTGGCTAAACTGCGCGAGCTGTTCTTGCAGGTTGCAGATATTTCGTTGCTTCAGTGACGGTATAGTGTTGAATAAAAAACCCGCCTCGGCGGGTTTTTTTATGGCTAAAACTCAGCGAACAACCAGCACAGAACACCTCGCGTGGCGAACCACGGCTGCAGCGTTTGAACCAAGTAAATAAGTCGACATGCTAGGTCGGTGAGAGGCGAGAATAATCACATCGGCATCAATATCTTCGGCAAGCCCGAGGATATGATCTTTTGGTGTACCGCTCAGAACATGCTTTTCGATACGGTCGTCCGGAATCTTAAACTTAGCGATGATATCGCTCAGTGTTTCCAGGGCAGCCGCCTCCCTTTCTCTGGCATCCGGCGCGATCGAAGCATAACCCAGGCCGTAAGAGGCAAAATAGGTATAGTCGGGGATAACGGCCAGGAAGTGGATTGTGGCATCGTCGAGCTTTGCATAGTTTTCTACATGTGGAATGACCTGTTTGGTCAGTTCCATTTCAGAGATATCGATAGGAACGAGGATTTTCTTAGACATACAACCTCCTGTTGATTGCTTGTGATAACCCTCTTTAATTTATGGATTATATTTGCGATTCCTGAAGTGACCCAGGTCAGGTTTCGGCATATTGCCGCGTCATTTCATACTATTTACGTAGCGTTCAAAAACAACAAACCCCGCATCAGGCGGGGTTTTGGTTAAGGCAATCAGGGTACAAATGATAAAATTATTCCATCAACTGCTTACTGATGGTTGGATTCGCTTGTATCAAGCGCATCAACTTCAGTTCGGTATTGGAGGGTCTGAGTCGTTTTGATTCCCACTCCTGTACCATCGTCACGCTAACACCCATTGCGCGGGCAAAATCATCAATCTTAAGTCCGGTACTTTTTCTTAGTTGTTCAAATTCAGAAAATGCATTGGGCTTATCACTAAGAGCCATCGTTTGTGGCCGGTCTTTAAACACAATCTGCTCAAGGTTGCTCAGCAGCTCAATCATTGGATCTTTATATTCCATCGAGTACTCCTCATAAATCACACAATGGATAGTGAACACGTAAGAAGCTCATTAAGAGTAGTTGGAAAAAAAGCGGGCCGATGATTTTCAGGCTAACTATTTTTTTACTGGCAGCGGCTTATGCGTTTCAGCAAAAAAACTAAGCGGCATAACGAATTGAAAAGTCGGTGTAGTTGCGGCGTGAGTATAAATTTGTAAAAGGATATGCAAATTATGCAAAACGGCGGGGCTAGCCCGCCGTGTGCTTGTTTAAGTAATAAAAGTTTCCATCATGCTTTTTGCGTAGCTTTATCCAGTTCGTGATTTTCTACGCGATTTGCTCCATGCGCTCGCAGGCCCGCCCAGGATTTCACCATCAGCGCAGTGGCAGAAAGCACTGCCGGAATCGCCAGTAACATGAAAATAGTTTTGAATGACAGCTCGGCCTGCATCAGGAATGCACCACTAAATGCACCCAGAATACCGCCGAAACGCCCAAGCCCTAACATCCACGCCACGCCGGTTGCACGCCCTTGCGTTGGATAAAAGCCCGCTGCCAGCGCAGGCATCGACGATTGTGCGCCATTCATAATGGTGCCTGCGATAAACACCATCACGCCCATTAACACCAGGCTTGAGGTCGAGAAACCGACCAGGCAGACGAACACACCTGTCAGCAAATAACCCACCGCGACCACTTTGTTCGGGTTTAGCTTGTCCATCAGCGCACCAATAATGAGCACGCCAATGCCACCGCCCAGCGGGAACAGCGCGGTGATAATCGACGCCTGGCTCAGTGTTGCTCCGGTTTCACGAATCAACAGCGGCAGCCAACTGGTCAGGAGATAGAAAATCAGCAAGCCCATGAAGTAGGTGATGCACAGCATTAATGTTCCCACCAGATAACGCGGTGAGAAAATCACGCCAAGCGCGGTTTTATCTTTGATATGACCACCCACTTCGTTAAGCACGAAGCGCAGATTTTCACCCGACGGTAACGGGGCGATACGCCGCATAATCGTGGCGATATCTTTTTGTGGCTTGTTTTTTACCACCAGATAGCGGGCTGATTCAGGAAGCCAAATCATTAGCACCACGGACAGAATCAGTGGCATCACACCGCCGAGCACTAAAACGCTTTGCCAACCGTAGTGGGGAATCATCCACGCGGAGACAAAACCGCCCATTGATGACCCAATCGGGAAGCCGACGAACATCAGGTTCACCAACAGCGCACGTTTACGCTCGGGTGCGTATTCAGACATCAATGTTGCGGCATTGGGCATGGCGGCACCAAGACCCAGACCGGTTAAAAAACGCAGCAGGGCGAGGGACGTCAGGCTGGTGGCAAAGGCGGTCAGCAAGCTAAATCCGCCGAAAACCAGAATTGAGAGCACTAACACTTTTTTGCGCCCGATGCGGTCAGCCATTGGCCCGGCGGTTAACGCGCCCACCGCCAGCCCAACCAGTGCCGCACTCATTACCGGGCCAAGATCGGATTTCTGCACACCCCATTCCTGCACCAGGTCAGAGGCGATAAAACCGATGATTGCGGTATCGAAGCCGTCCAGTGCTACGGTAATAAAACAGAGAACGAGGATCATCCATTGGTATCTGGAAAAGCGATTGTTGTTTATAAATGCCTGAATATCAGTCGTTGTTGTCTTTGTCATAAGGCATGTCCTGTAGGATACAGAGATGTTCGATTATCGAACAATAATTCGTTAATCGTTCGTTAAATCAAACCACTCAGCAGGCTATTGGGCAATCATCCCTCGGGTGTTAGTGTGCGATTATCGTACTGATTACGTGGGCGTTGACTGAAATATTGGAATTAACCTTCTAATATTAATAGGTTGGTAGTGATTTCTCAGCGACAAAGCAACGCCGAATTTGTGAGAAAGATAACAATCATGCAACATCAATTTGCCTTAAGAGATTAATGCGAAAGGGTATCTTGCAAAGTCAGGTTGGACTATCCTTAGCAGCATTATTGGGTACGCATTTGTGCTTTGGCACTGAATGGTGAAAGGAGTAGAAAAGATGGCGACAGGTAAGTCCTGGTCACGCTGGTTTGCGCCGCTTGCGGCAATTTTAATGGTAGTGAGCTTGAGCGGTTGCTTTGATAAAGAAGGCGATCAGCGCAAGGCATTTATCGATTTCCTGCAAAATACGGCGATGCGCAGCGGTGAACGTTTGCCGACGCTGACAACCGACCAGAAAAAGCAGTTTGGCCCGTTGGTTTCTGATTACGCGATTCTGTATGGTTTCTCCCAGCAGGTGAACCAGGCGATGGACGATGGTATGCGTCCGGTAGCCGACAGCGTAAACAGCATTCGTGTACCGCAGGATTACATGACCCAGAGCGGCCCACTGCGTCAGGCGAACGGTTCTCTGAATGTGTTAGGCCAGCAAGTCCAGAATGCAAAAATGCAGGCCGACAGCGCGCGCTCCACGTTGAAACAACCAGACGATCTGAAAGTGGTGTACGACAAGGTTTATGAGAAAGTGGTTATTGCTCCGGCAGAAGCCATGGCTCCGCTGATCCCAGCGGCACAAACCTTTACTGCGCAACTGGTGCAAGTGGGTGATTTCATCCAGCAGCAGGGGACTCAAGTTGGTTTCACCGCGGGTGGCATTCAGTTCCCAACGTCACAGCAAGCCAGCCAGTATAACTCGCTGATTGCTCCGCTGGCGTCACAGCATCAGGCGTTTATGCAGGCATATTCAACGGCAAAAAACTCCATGCAGTAATGGTGATTTCCCCCGCTTAATTGCGGGGGATCCCAGAGGTGGCTTGAGCTCCAGCCCTGTGGACGGCTAAAATAAACCTTGTTATTCACCCTGCTTATATGAGTTAATACATCCATCGGTTTGAAGCACAGAACCTTTAAGCAGTTTAGTAGCGCAGTCCTCAAAGAGTTATCATAGATACCCTTCGACGTGATCTACCTTCCTTTATCGCTTTAAAAATCTGTAAAACATTCCAATTGCGCCGGAAGGCAAATTTAATTTAAAAGGTAATATCTATGTCTAACAAAATGACTGGTCTCGTAAAATGGTTCAACTCTGACAAAGGCTTCGGCTTCATCACTCCTGACGATGGCTCAAAAGACGTGTTCGTACACTTCTCTGCTATCCAGAACGATGGCTACAAGTCTCTGGACGAAGGCCAGAAAGTGTCTTTCACCATCGAAAGTGGTGCTAAAGGCCCAGCTGCTGGTAACGTAACTAGCCTGTAAGGTTAGCGTTAGCAAAGCTAAGAATTTAAAAACCCGCCTCGGCGGGTTTTTTCGTATATGGGGTTTATTTACCCAACTTACTTACCAAATAGCCGTCGCGAATTATCTTCAATCTTCCCGGAAATGCGCCGTTTCTGCATGGTGCGCGTCCAGCTAACGGACAACCCCGCCGCCGACAGCAATCGGTGATACTGCTCATCATCAAACGGCATATGCCACGCCGTAGCAATCGCTTCTGCCACCGTCACATCACTCAGACGAGAAACCAGCTCCAGCGGTGATTCCGTCGATACATTTCCCGCCAAAACTACCCGATACAGCCAGCCGCAATAACCCGTTTCCTGCATCAAGGATGACATATCATGAATGCCAAAATGGTAATTCAGCTTGTAGCACGGCGAGCGCGGTTGCGTGACCTGAATCAGCGCCTCACCCCAACGGAAAATATCGCCGATATAAACATCTTTCTCGGTCAGGCCTTCGGTCGATAAATTTTCACCATAGGCCGGAGCTGTAAATAGTTCTGCCTGCTCAGGGAATTCACGCGCCCAGTAGGTGTAATGCTCACGTGGATAGTGGCACAACGCGCGATCCGGCCCACCATGAATGATTTTTTCAGCCTGCTGATCGCCTTCGAGCCCCAGTTCAGTGAGTTTTAGCTCACCGTCAACCTGATATTTAGCGATAGCACTCGGCCTGCTGCCTTCGTATTCGCGGACTTTGCCAAGATAAACGTTTAGCGGATAGTGCATCTGAACCTCCCTGCAACAGACATAAAAAAAGCGAGCCATCAGGCTCGCCTCTCGTCAGCTGCAATGCAACTTATTTTTTAGCGGCAAAACGTGCTGCTGCTTCGTCCCAGTTCACGACATCCCAGAATGCTTTGATGTAGTCAGGGCGACGGTTTTGGAATTTCAGGTAGTAAGCGTGTTCCCAAACGTCCAGGCCCACGATTGGGAAGCCGGAAACGCCAGAAACGGCTTCGCCCATCAGTGGGCTGTCCTGGTTTGCAGTAGAAACGACAGCCAGTTTGTCACCTTTCAGAACCAGCCACGCCCAGCCGGAGCCGAAGCGAGTTGCTGCTGCTTTCTCAAATTCTGCTTTGAAGTTGTCAACGCTACCGAAATCACGCTCGATGGCCGCCTTCAGGTCACCTTGCAGGGTGGTGCCCGTTTTCAGGCCTTTCCAGAAGAAGCTGTGGTTTGCGTGGCCGCCCGCGTTGTTACGCAGAACGGTTTTCTTGTCTGCTGGCAGTTGATCCAGTTTAGCGATCAGCTCTTCAACTGGCAGGCTTGCGAACTCTGGCAGAGATTCCAGCGCTGCATTCGCGTTATTAACATACGCCTGGTGGTGTTTGCTGTGATGGATTTCCATCGTTTGTTTGTCGAAATGAGGTTCCAGGGCGTCGTAAGCGTAAGGCAGGGATGGCAGGGTATAGCTCATATTCATTATCTCCTCGAAGGGGTGGATAGATAAATGAGCGGCGAACAACCTGTTAACGCCGCGTAATCAGTTGGTTCATTATAGTTAATTAAATGATATTGAAAATGATTATCAATGCCGTACTTTTTATAAGGTTATCACTTTTCGGCATGTTGGCGAAAATGTGAGCATTGTCAGGCGGATAAATCGTTTTTTGCCACGCTGTTCAGAAACTGGCATTACGGCAAAGGCAGTGCAGCAAAATTAGGGTGATAGTCGGCGTTTCTTTGAATCCTGGAGCACCATCATGTCGCTTAATGTCGCCCTTTTTGGTATTGGCCTTGATACTTACTGGCCGCAGTTTTCGGGTCTGGAACAACGTCTGACGGGGTACTTACAGCAAATTGATCAACGCCTCACGAAGTTTAATGCCAAGGTCATCAACGGCGGCCTGATTGATAGCGTGGCCAAAGCCGATACTTTTGCCACGCAACTGCAAAGCCAACCGGTCGATGCCATCGTGCTCTACATTAGCACCTACGCGCTGAGTTCCACTGTTCTCCCCCTGGTGCAAAAAATCAACAAGCCGGTGATTATCCTCGCCCTGCAACCCGAGCTGGGTTTGCCGTACGGGAAAATCCGCGACATGGCCGATCGTGGCGAACGCACCGGCGAATGGCTGGCCCATTGCCAGGCGTGTAGCGCACCTGAACTGGCGAACGTGTTTAATCGGGCGGGGATTCGCTACCAGCTGCTTGTGGGCGCATTGCAGGGCGATGAGTACGTCTGGCAGCAAACGGAACAGTGGCTGCAAGCGCTGGAAGTACAAAAAGGGTTAGCGGCGTGTCAGGTGGGGGTGCTCGGACATTATTACGACGGCATGGTCGATGTTTACAGCAACATGACTAACCTGAGCGCCAGACTCGGCGTGCGCTTCAAACCGCTGGAAATGTGCGAACTGGCGGAATATCGCGAACAGGTGGCGGCGGAAACCAGCGCGCAAAAATGGCAGGAAGTGGAAGCCTCACTGCAAATCGACCCGGCGTGTGAAAAAGCCGAGCTGGATCGTGCTGTACAAACCGCCTGCGCCATGGACAAACTCATCGAAAACAATCACCTCGGGGCGCTGGCTTACTACTACGAAGGTCGCAACGGCAACGCCTACGAAAATATTATTACCTCGATTATTCTCGGCAACACGCTGCTGACCCAGCGCGGCGTGCCGGTCGCCGGGGAGTATGAAATCAAAAACGTGCTGGCGATGAAAATCCAGCAGTTGCTGGGGGCGGGTGGCTCGTTTTCAGAACCCTACGGCATTGAATTTGCCGACGATGTCGTGCTCTGGGGGCATGATGGCCCGGCCCATCCATTGATGGCGCAAGGTGACGTGCGCCTCGTCCCGCTGCCGGTTTATCACGGTAAACCGGGCAAAGGTGTGTCGATTCAGATGACGGTAAAACCCGGCCCGGTCACTTTCCTTTCTATTGTGGAGGATGCGCAAAACGGCGTGCGTTTGCAGTATGCCGAAGGGCAAGCTGTTGCAGGGGAAGTGCTGGATATCGGCAACACCAACAGCCGCTATCGCTTCCCGTTATCCGCGCGTGATTTCACCACACAATGGTGCCTCGGTGGGCCTGCGCATCATTGCGCGATCGGGCTTGGCCATCAGGGTGAAGTTCTGGAAAAGCTCGCCTGGCTGCTGGGTGTGCAAAGCGTGAAAATCTGTTAACCCGAAAAACGAGCGACGGCGGGTATAAAGAACTGTGACCGCCGTCAATCGTACCCCCTGAATTTTGCCAGCTTCCCCCCCGTTACGGCAGCACATAGAAGGTTCGCAAGTTGCTCACTCTTTAGACTTACTCTTAATGGGGTAATGCGCTGTCACCCCTGCGTTTTTTAGTTAAAACAGAGGGATGGATAATGAGTAATGCAATAACAATGGGGATAATTTGGCATCTGGTGGGTGCTGCAAGCGCCGCCTGTTTTTACGCCCCTTTTAAGAAAGTTCAGCACTGGTCCTGGGAAACCATGTGGGCAATTGGTGGTTTCGTCTCGTGGATAATTTTGCCATGGCTGGTCAGTTACATTCTGCTTCCTGATTTTTGGGCTTATTACGGTTCATTCAATGCTTCCACGCTGCTGCCGGTATTCCTGTTCGGTGCGATGTGGGGCATTGGTAACATCAACTACGGCCTGACGATGCGCTATCTCGGTATGTCGATGGGCATCGGTATTGCGATTGGTATCACGCTGATTGTCGGCACGTTAATGACGCCCATTATTGCCGGTAAATTTGATGTCTTAGTGGGAACACCTGGCGGGCGCATGACCCTGCTGGGCGTGCTGGTGGCATTGGTTGGTGTGGCGATTGTGACCCGCGCAGGCCAACTCAAAGAACGCAAAATGGGTATCAAAGCCGAAGAGTTCAACCTGAAAAAAGGGCTGGTTCTGGCGGTGATGTGCGGCATCTTCTCGGCGGGTATGTCATTTGCGATGGACGCCGCAAAACCGATGCATGAAGCTGCCGCTGCGTTAGGCGTTGACCCGTTGTATGTCGCGCTGCCAAGCTACGTAATCATCATGGGCGGGGGGGCGGTGATTAACCTCGGTTATTGCTTCATTCGTCTGGCAAACATGAAGAGTTTGTCGATAAAAGCCGACTTCTCGCTGGCAAAACCGCTGATCATCAGCAATGTGCTGTTCGCCGCGCTGGCCGGTTTGATGTGGTATCTGCAATTCTTCTTCTACGCCTGGGGCCACGCTAAAATCCCGGCACAATACGACTACATGAGCTGGATGTTGCACATGAGCTTCTACGTGTTGTGTGGCGGATTGGTTGGCTTGATCATGAAAGAGTGGAAATCAGCAGGCAGAAGGCCGGTTGGTGTGTTGAGCATCGGTTGCGTGGTGATTATCATCGCTGCGAATATCGTCGGTTTGGGCATGGCTGCGTAATACCCGTCATACTTCAAGCCGCAGGGGCGTTGGCTGCACTCACTTACCCCAGTCACTTACTTCAGTAAGCTCCTGGGGATAAGTTCCTTTGCCTCCTACCTGCAACTTGAATTATTTAGGGTATCCAATTGAAGGGTATACCGTTGACGCCACATTCGTGGCGTCATTCCCGTTTCCTTAGTAAACACCACCGAAAAGTAATTACTGTCCTCAAAGCCGCAACGCGTGGCGATATCCCCAATCAACAGCTCACTATGACGCAACAAATCCTGCGCCTGGCAAAGGCGTAGCTGGCGCAAATACTGGCTAATACTCATGCCGGTTTGTTGGCGAAAGAACTGGCGTAATTGGCGCTCTGCCACCTGATGCTGCTGGCAAAACTGCGACAGCTCAAAAGGCACATCGAGACTTTTTCCCAGAGCGGCCATCAGTAAATCGAGGGTTTCGTTGCTGTCAGGCCCGGCGGAGTCCTGGGATTGATAACGGTGGCGACGCAGCAAAATACACAGCTGCAGAAACAGGCTTTCCGTCAAACATAACGACAGCGCATCGGGCTTCACGCTTTCGTGTTCCAGTTGGGCGATTAACTGCCTTGCCTGCGCCATACCGTGGCTGCTCAGTCGCCATCGCGGATCCTTCCCTGCCACCGTGGTGTTTTGCAGCAAATCCTTCCAGTCGACGTTCAGTTTCAGCCGTTCCGGGCAGTAAATAATATTATGCAGTACCAGGCCGTTGACGGATTCGTAGCTGTGGCGGTCTTCGGCACGAATGTAAAACAGGTCGCCGCAGGTTATGCGATAAGGACGGTCATTGAGAATATGCAGGCCGTTGCCGCGCCAGACCAGAACCAGCTCGCAGAAATCATGGGTATGTTCGGCAAAGACGTTTTGCGGATAGCGGTCAGCCACCGCCACGGGCTGCGTGGCAGAGGCGAAAAAATCTGCTTTCTTGAGAACTAAATGACCCGCCACCGTGATGCCTCAAAAACCGAAAGAATCAGAAAGTATTGGCTTTTTTGGCTAAAAAAACGGTGACTGCCTTCGCGATTACTGAAGTTGCGTGTCACGCCCCTGGCGAATCTCACGCGGGGACCAGGAAAACTCACGCTTAAAAAGCGTCGAAAAATGGTTACTGTCGCCAAAACCGCACTGGAAGGCGATTTCCGTCACGCTCTCCTCGCCATGACGCAGCAAATGACGCGCTTTCATCAGGCGCAAACGGTTGAGATAACGCTGCGGAGTCATGCCGGTTTGCTGTTTAAGCTGCCGATGCAACGTGCGCAGGGAAAGAGTGAATTGTGAGGCTAACTGTTCCCAACAAATATCCTCGGCAAAATGGTCTTCCAGCCACGCCATCAGTTGATTTAAGCGGCCTTCCGAGTTGCTTGCGCCTTCCATCATGCTGCCTTTACGCAGCAATACCAGAAGCTGCATAAACAGAATTTCACGGTTGGCGACGGCGTGCGTGTCCGCCGCTTCGCCAATTTGCTCAAACTGATCGATCAGGCCGCGTACCTGTTGCAGCACCGGCTGGTTTACACGCCAGTGCGACGGATAATTGCCGTCTAGTTCCTGCGGCAGCAGCTTATCGAGGCCGGACAAAAAGCAAAACGCATCCGGGGCGCGATACAGAATATTGGTCAGACACAGATTTTCGGTGTGCTCGTACAAATGGCGGTCGTGGTCACGTACAAAGCAGACCGAACCGCCACTCAATGTGTAGGGGTGGCCGTTAAAAACGTGCGTTCCAGTGCCATGTTCCACAATGACGATTTCATAAAAATCATGATGATGTTCAGGGAATGCAGCCTGGGGTAAACGCGGCTCAATCGCCACGGATGAATGTCCAGATGGGAAAAAGTCAAAACCATGCAATACCGTCATCATTACCCCCAAGCTTTTTTAACATGGGCAGATAGTAGGTAACGATTCTCATCTGCACCTTAAAGTTTCGACACGAAATCAGTTAAAACTTGCTCGTTTTTTAAGAACGGACGGGAATTATCAGGAAATGCGGAGAGCGTCACAGGGCAGCTTTATGGGTGATAAACATGAATCTGTGACATCACTCACGTTCACCTTTGCCTTTTTGCCAATGGCTGATAGGCACTGTCAGTGTCGAGAAGGTGGACGACGGCGTTACTTTTTAAAGTGGGGGCAATTAATTTAGCAAGGACCCCCAAAATGACTCTACGCCATAGTGTTGCGGTAGACCTGGGCGCATCAAGCGGCCGTGTCATGCTGGCGCGTTTTGATAGCGACACTCGCAGTATCTGCCTGCGCGAAATTCATCGTTTCACTAACTGCTTAAGACTGGCCGAAACTTCCACCGTCTGGGACGTCGACGCGCTGGAAGATGAAATCCGTACCGGCCTGCAAAAAGCCTGCGACGAAGGCATTGCTATCGACAGCATCGGCATCGACACCTGGGGTGTGGATTACGTGCTGATTGACCGCGAAGGCAAGCGCGTCGGGCAGCCTATTTCCTACCGCGACAGCCGTACCGATGGCGTGATGGACACCGCGCTCAAGCAGTTGGGCCGTGAAGATATTTACCGCCGCACCGGCATTCAATTCCTGCCATTTAACACGCTCTATCAGTTCCGTGCGCTGGTGGAACAGCAGCCGGAGCTGATTGATAACGTCGAGCATGCCCTGCTGATCCCGGACTATTTCTGCTTCCGCCTGACAGGCGCTCTGAATTGGGAATATACCAACGCCACCACCACGCAACTGGTGAACATCAACAGCGACAACTGGGATGAAACGCTGCTCGACTGGGCGGGCGTGCCGCATAAATGGTTCGGCACTCCGACGCATCCGGGCAACGTTATCGGCCAGTGGGTTTGCCGTGAAGGCAACAAAATCCCGGTGGTTTCGGTTGCCACACACGACACCGCCAGTGCGGTGATTGGTGCACCGCTGAAAGACAAAGATGCCGCTTACCTTTCTTCTGGCACCTGGTCGCTGATGGGCTTTGAGAGCAAAACACCTTATGCCAACAGCGCGGCATTAGCCGCCAACATCACCAACGAAGGCGGTGCGGAAGGGCGCTACCGGGTGCTGAAAAACATTATGGGGCTGTGGCTGTTGCAGCGCGTGACCCGCGAGTTGGGGATCACCGATCTGGCGGATCTTATCGATCGCACCAAACAAACACCGGCCTGCCGTTTTGTGATCAACCCAAATGACGATCGTTTTATTAACCCTGAAAGCATGAGCCGTGAAATTCAGGCTGCGTGTCGCGAAAGCAACCAGCCGGTGCCGTTCACCGATAACGAACTTGCGCGATGCATATTCGACAGCCTGGCGCTGCTGTATGCCAAAACGCTGTCAGAACTCGCCACCGTGCGTGGCCGCCCATTTAGCTGCCTGCATATCGTCGGTGGCGGCAGCCAGAATGCCTTACTCAATCAGCTCTGCGCCGATGCTTGCGGTATTCCGGTGTTAGCCGGGCCGATTGAAGCCTCAACGCTCGGCAATATCGGCTGCCAGTTAATGGCGCTGGACGAAATCACTGATGTCGATGACTTCCGCAAAGTTGTCGCTGCCAACTATGAACTGAAATCTTTTTCCCCCGAAACAGAAAGCGAAATTGCCCGTTATATCGCGCAGTTTCCGCTGAACATTCAAACACGAAAGGAGTTTTGCGCATGACCACATCTCTTGAAACAGCCTGGGAACTGGCGAAACAGCGCTTTGCTGCTGTCGGTGTTGATGTTGAAGCCGCTCTGCAACAGCTCGACCGTTTACCGGTTTCTATGCACTGCTGGCAGGGCGATGACGTTGCCGGATTTGAAAACCCGGAAGGCGCGCTGAGCGGCGGGATTCAGGCGACGGGCAATTACCCGGGTAAAGCGCGCAACGCCGCTGAATTACGCTCGGATCTGGAACGCGCATTAAGCCTGATTCCTGGGCCAAAACGCCTGAATCTGCACGCGATTTATCTGGAGTCTGAACAGCCGGTTTCCCGCGACAAAATCAAACCAGAACATTTTAAAAACTGGGTTGAGTGGGCGAAAACCAACAAATTAGGGCTGGATTTTAACCCGTCTTGTTTCTCGCACCCGTTAAGCGCCGATGGTTTTACGCTTTCACACGCTAACGATGAAATCCGCCAGTTCTGGATTGACCACGTTAAGGCCAGCCGCAAAGTGTCCGCGTACTTCGGCGAACAATTGGGCACGCCGTCAGTCATGAACATCTGGATCCCGGATGGCATGAAAGACATCACCGTTGATCGACTGGCCCCGCGCCAGCGTTTAGTCGCCGCACTTGATGAAGCGATGAGCGAAAAACTCAACCCGGCACACCATATCGACGCGGTAGAAAGCAAACTGTTTGGCATTGGCGCGGAAAGCTACACCGTGGGCTCCAACGAATTCTATTTCGGTTATGCGACCAGCCGCCAGACCGCACTGTGTCTGGATGCGGGCCACTTCCACCCGACCGAAGTTATCTCCGACAAAATCTCCAGCGCCATGTTGTATGTGCCGCGCCTGCTGCTGCACGTGAGCCGCCCGGTGCGTTGGGACAGCGATCATGTGGTGCTGCTGGATGATGAAACTCAGGCGATCGCCAGCGAGATTATTCGCCACGATCTGTTCGACCGCGTGCACATCGGGCTGGATTTCTTCGATGCTTCCATTAACCGCATCGCCGCGTGGGTTATCGGTACCCGCAACATGAAGAAAGCGCTGTTGCGTGCATTGCTGGAGCCAACTGAAACCCTGCGCCAGCTTGAGCTGGAAGGCGACTACACCGCGCGCCTGGCGTTGCTCGAAGAGCAAAAATCGCTGCCATGGGCGGCGGTCTGGGAAATGTATTGCCAGCGTAACGACACACCGATTGATGCCCAGTGGCTGAAAACGGTGCGGAATTATGAAAAAGACGTGTTGAGCCAACGCGCTTAACCACCCTCATCCCGGCCTTCTCCCTGAGGGAGAAGGAGAAAACCGAATTAATCCCCTCTCCTTTGGGAGAGGTATACACAACAGGAACCACAAGACTATGCAGAACATCCTTAAAGCCTGGTTTGTAGAAGGCATGATCAAAGCAACGAGCGACGCCTGGCTGAAAGGCTGGGACGAGCGTAACGGCGGTAACATCACCATGCGTCTGGATGAAGCGGATATCACGCCATTCCAGGCTGAATTCCACGCCGCTCCGCGTTACATCGCCCTAAGCCAGCCGATGCCTGAACTGGCGAACACGCCGTTCATCGTGACCGGTTCCGGCAAATTCTTCCGTAACGTGCAGCTCGACCCGGCGGCAAATATTGGCGTGGTGAAAGTGGACAATCGCGGTACGGGCTACCACATTTTGTGGGGGCTGGAGAACGAAGCGGTGCCGACTTCGGAACTGGCTTCGCATTTCCAGTCACACATCGTGCGTATCAAAACCACCGGCGGAAAAGATCGCGTCATCATGCATTGCCACGCCACCAACCTGATTGCCCTGACTTACGTGCTGGAAAACACGACCGAAGTGATTACCCGCAAACTGTGGGAAGGCAGCACCGAGTGCCTGGTGGTGTTCCCGGACGGCGTGGGCATTCTGCCGTGGATGGTGCCGGGCACCGATGAAATTGGCACGGCGACCGCGGGCGAGATGACAAAACATTCGCTGGTGTTGTGGCCGTTCCACGGGGTATTTGGTAGTGGCCCAACGCTTGATGAAGCGTTTGGTCTGATTGATACCGCTGAGAAGTCTGCCGAAGTATTGGTAAAAGTCATTTCGATGGGTGGCATGAAACAAACCATTTCTCGTGATGAGCTTATCGCGCTCGGCAAGCGTTTTGGCGTCACCCCATTAGCAAGCGCATTAGAGCTGTAAGTCTGTAACGGTGGACGCTTTTGATACAAACACCGGGCAATAGTAGGTCGGATAAGCAAAGCGTCATCCGACAAGCTCGACATAATAAAAAAACCTGCAAACCCTACAAACATCGGAGTACAAGCAATGAAAACTAAAGCAATATTAGGTTGTACGCTCACCGTTGTCGCACTGGCTCTGTCCAGCTCTGCCCTTGCTGAAGTGAAAATCGCGCTGGTGGCGAAATCCCTCGGGAATGGTTTCTTTGAAGCCGCAAACGTCGGGGCGCAGGAAGCCGCCAAAGAGTTGGGGGATGTTAAAGTTATTTATACCGGCCCCACCACGACAACCGCCGAAGCACAAATTGAAGTTCTCAACGGCTTGATCGCTCAAGGTGTTGATGCCATTGCTATTTCTGCCAATGACCCTGACGCACTGGTTCCGGTGCTGAAAAAGGCCATGCAGCGCGGCATTAAAGTGGTTTCATGGGATTCCGGCGTGGCAAAAGAGGGTCGCCAGATTCACCTTAATCCTTCCAATAACGCATTGATTGGCGAAACCAACGTCAAGCTGGCGGCTGATGCATTAAAAGCGATGAACCTGGAAAAGGGCGACGTCGCGATTCTGAGCGCTACACCAACCTCAACTAACCAGAATATCTGGATTGCTGAGATGAAAAAGGTGCTGCCGAAATACCCTTCAGTGAACCTGGTGACGGTTGCTTATGGTGATGATCTGTCTGATAAAAGCTACCGCGAAACCGTCGGCCTGTTGAAATCCTACCCGGATTTGAAAGTGATTGTCTCGCCGTCGTCCGTCGGGATTGTTGCCGCTGCGCAAGCGGTGAAAGACCAGGGCAAAATCGGCAAAGTTTATGTGACTGGCCTGGGTTTACCGTCTGAAATGGCGGGTGCGGTGAAATCTGGCGCGTCGAAAAGCTTCGCTATCTGGAACCCTATTGATTTGGGCTACGCCGCAACTTATCTGGCGGATGATTTAGTCAAAGGAACCGCCACCAAAGATGAAGCCAGCATGGGCAAATTGGGCAAAGTGAAACTGGATGCAGACGGCAGCGGCGCGATGGCTGAACCGTTTGTTTACGATGCCAGCAACATCGATAAATTCTCCAAAATATTCTGATTGGGTATTAAACAACCCTCACCCTAACCTGTTTTCCCCCTCTCCTGGGGGAGAGGGGGAAAACAGGTTAGGGTGAGGGCGATCTGATTTAATGGGGAATTTACCATGACACTCACTACACCATTGCTGTCCCTGAAGGGGATAACGAAAGTCTTCCCCGGTGTGCGCGCGCTTGAAAACGTCCACCTCGATTTGTGGCCAGGAAAAGTCACGGCGCTAATCGGTGAAAACGGCGCAGGTAAATCCACACTGGTTAAAGTCATGACCGGGATTTATCAGCCGGAAGAGGGCGAACTGCTTTATAAAGCGATACCGATAACGCTGCCAAACCCGGAAGCGGCGCATAAAGTCGGCATCACGGCGATTCATCAGGAAACGGTGCTGTTCGATGAACTAACCGTCACCGAAAACATTTTTGTCGGCCACTATATTTATCGCGGCTTCTTTAAGAAGCTCGACTGGCCCGCCATGCACCAACAAGCGCAAGACATCCTCACTCGCCTGGAAGTGCAAATTAACCCTCGCGCCACACTCAAAACGCTGAGTATTGCCCAACGTCACATGGTGGCGATTGCCCGCGCGCTGTCGTTTGAAGCGCAGGTCGTGATTCTCGATGAGCCAACCGCCGCACTTTCGCAGCATGAAATCGTCGAGTTCTATCAAATCGTCGAGCGCCTGAAAGCCGAGGGGAAAGCGATTCTGTTTATCTCGCACAAGTTCGACGAGATTTTTGCCATCGCCGATCACTACACCATTTTGCGCGACGGCATCTATATCAGTTCCGGGAAAATCAACGAAATAACCGAAGAGCGGATGGTCACCATGATGGTCGGGCGCGAAATCACTCACGCCTTCCCGAAAGTGAATTGCGAGCCAGGCGAGGTGGTGCTGGAGGTGAAAGACCTCTGTCATCCAATCGAATTTGCCCATATCGACTTCCAGTTACGCAAAGGGGAAATCCTCGGTTTCTACGGCTTAGTCGGTGCCGGGCGTACCGAGTTAATGCAGGCGCTATCGGGTGTTTCGCGCCCGTCACACGGCGAAATCTTGCTCAACGGCCAGGCGATGCAGTTCCGTCAGCCAGCGGACGCGATTAAAGCCGGGATTGTCTGCGTGCCGGAAGAGCGTCAGAAGCAGGGCGCGATTATCCAACTGCCGATTTATCAAAACATTAGCCTGCCCCAACTGAGCCGCCTTAACCCACGCGGTATCTTAAACGATGCGCGCGAATGGGCGTTGGCGGACGAATACGCCAAACGGTTACAGGTCAAAGCCTTTAGCTGGAAACAGCCGGTTGAAACGCTTTCCGGCGGCAACCAGCAGAAGGTGGTGATCGGCAAATGGCTGGCAACTCAGCCGGAAGTCATCATTCTGGATGAGCCGACCAAAGGTATCGATATCGGCTCGAAAGCCGCAGTGCACCAGTTTATGTCCGAGTTGGTCGGCCACGGTCTTGCGGTGATTATGGTGTCGTCCGAGCTGCCGGAAGTGATGGGCATGGCGGATCGCATTATCGTGATGCACGAAGGGCTGATGGTGGCGCAATTTGAGGCAGGTGAAGCGAGTGCTGAGATGATTGTCAGCGCCGCCAGCGGTTCCCATGAGGAGGCAGCATAATGTGGCAATCTCTTCTCAAACATCGCGAATTCCTGCTGGCGGGTGTCATCTTGCTGATGATTCTGGGGATTGGTAGCCGCGTGCCGTCGTTCCTGGCGCCCGGCAACCTCGTAGAAATGTTCAATGACACCTCGATTCTGATCATTCTCGCCCTCGGCCAGATGATGGTGCTGCTGACCAAAGGCATTGATTTGTCGATGGCGGCGAACCTGGCGCTCACCGGCATGATTGTCGCCTTGCTTAACTTCCACTATCCGCAAATCCCGGTCTGGGCGCTGCTATCCCTGGCGACCGTTCTTGGCCTGGTGATGGGGGTGATTAACGGTTTGCTGGTCTGGAAGCTCGGCATTCCGGCGATTGTCGTCACGCTTGGCACCATGAGTATTTATCGCGGCATCATCTTCCTGCTCTCAAACGGCGGCTGGATTAATGCGCATCAGATGAGTAGCGATTTTCTCGGATTGCCGCGAGCGGTCGTGCTGGGCATGCCGTTGCTCAGTTGGTGTGCTGTCGCGGCCCTTTTGCTGGTGGGGTATTTCTTGCGTTACAGCCGCACCGGGCGGGCGATGTACACCGCGGGCGGCAACGCGACGGCGGCGTATTACACCGGAATCAATGCCGGGAAAATGCAGTTCATCAGTTTTAGCCTCTCGGGAGCGCTGGCCGGTTTTTGCGGCTATTTGTGGATTTCTCGATTTGCCGTTGCGTATGTCGACGTCGCTAACGGTTTTGAACTGCAAATCGTCGCAGCCTGTGTGATTGGTGGAATTAGCACCATGGGTGGAATCGGGCGTGTGCTTGGATGCCTGCTGGGTGCTTTGTTCCTCGGCGTGATCAACAACGCGCTGCCGGTGATTGGCGTATCGCCATTCTGGCAAATGGCGATATCAGGTGCGGTGATTGTGATTGCGGTGCTGCTTAACGAACGCGGCAATAAACGCAAAGGGCGGCTGATTCTGCGCGACGCAGCGCTTGCGCGACAAACTTCGGGAGCGAGCCATGAATAAAACGCTGATCTCTGAATCTGTGCCACCGCAGACTGGAGCGGCTCCGCTGTTGCGCCGTTTGCTGTGCTGGGAGTCATTTTTACTGGCGGTAACGCTGGCGGTATTTGTGGTAAATGCGCTGGCTTCACCGTATTTCCTCAACATCTGGAACCTTTCAGATGCCACCTTTAACTTCACGGAAAAAGCGATCATCGTTTTGCCGATGGCGATGTTGATTATCGCCCGTGAAATCGACTTGTCTGTGGCGTCAACCATTGCGCTCAGTTCAACGGCCATGGGCTTTTGCGCTCAGGCAGGTGTCGATACAGCAGGGCTGGTGTGCATCGGGCTTGGCGTCGGGTTGCTGTGCGGTTTGTTCAACGGCCTGCTGGTCACGCGTTTTAACCTTTCTTCGATTGTGATCACCATCGGCACCATGAGTCTGTATCGCGGCATTACCTACATTTTGCTGGGCGACCAGGCGCTAAATCACTACCCGGAAAGTTTTGCCTGGTTTGGGCAGGGTTATGTCTGGGGCGCGTTATCGTTTGAATTCGCCCTGTTCATTGTACTGGGGGCGGTTTTCGCCTTCCTGCTGCATAAAACCAACTTTGGCCGTCGCACTTACGCTATCGGCAATAACCCTACCGGCGCGTGGTATTCCGGCATCAACGTGAAACGCCACAACCTGATGTTGTTTGTGCTGGTGGGGGTCATGGCAGGGCTGGCGTCGGTGCTGCTGACTTCGCGTCTTGGCAGCACACGCCCGACTATCGCTATGGGTTGGGAATTAAGCGTGGTGACCATGGCGGTGCTGGGTGGCGTCAATATTCTGGGCGGCTCTGGCAGCATGGCGGGCGTGATCATCGCCGCGTTCCTGATGGGCCTCGTCACCTTCGGGCTAAGTCTTTTGAATGTGCCGGGCATCGTGATGTCGATTATTGTCGGCGCGATGCTGATTACCGTGATTTCTCTACCGATTATTACCCGCCGCATTATGCAACGGACACGGCGCTGAATACCGAGACGATGGCCGGGTGGCCATCGTCATAATATTAAGGAGAATAGCAATGAGCTTTATGTTGGCTTTACCAAAAATCAGCCTTCACGGCGCAGGTGCCATCGGCGATATGGTGAAATTAATTGCCGCTAAACCCTGGGGAAAAGCCCTGATTATTACCGACGGGCAACTGGTGAAAATGGGCCTGCTCGACAGCCTGTTTAGTGCGCTCGATGAACATCAACTTTCTTACGAACTGTTCGACGAAGTGTTCCCGAACCCGACCGAAGAACTGGTGCAAAAAGGTTTTGCCGCGTACCTGGCGGCAAGTTGCGATTACCTGATTGCCTTCGGTGGCGGCAGTCCGATTGATACCGCCAAAGCGGTGAAAATCCTGACGGCAAACCCCGGCCCATCCACCGCATATTCAGGTGTGGGTAAAGTGACTAATCCAGGCGTGCCGCTGGTGGCGATTAACACCACCGCCGGGACGGCTGCTGAGATGACCAGCAATGCCGTCATTACCGATTCCGTACGCCACGTGAAAGAAGTGATTATCGACACCAACCTCATCCCGGATATCGCCGTGGATGACGCCAGCGTGATGCTCGATATCCCGGCAAGTGTGACCGCCGCAACCGGCATGGATGCGCTGACTCACGCCATTGAAGCCTATGTTTCTGTTGCGGCGCACCCGCTGACTGACGCCAACGCGCTGGAGTCTATCCGCCTGATTAGCCAGTGGTTGCCGAAAGCAGTCGACGATGGGCGCAACCTCGAAGCGCGTGAAATGATGGCTTACGGGCAATACCTGGCGGGCATGGCATTTAACAGCGCCGGCCTTGGCCTGGTACATGCGCTGGCTCACCAACCGGGTGCGACGCACAACCTGCCGCACGGCGTGTGCAACGCGATCTTGCTACCAATTATTGAAGCTTTTAACCGCCCGAAAGCCGTTGCACGTTTTGCGAAAGTTGCCGCAGCGATGGGGGTGAATACTCAGGATATGAACGAAGAAGAAGCGAGTTTTGAGGCGATTCTGGCGATTCGCGCTCTTTCTACTCGCGTTGGCATTCCATCTGGCTTTAGCCAGCTCGGAATTCAAACTGCAGATATCGAAGGCTGGCTGGATAACGCTCTGGCTGACCCATGCGCAGGGTGTAATCCACGCCCGGCAACCCGTGAGGAAGTGCGCGAGCTTTACCTGGAGGCACTATGATCAACAAGGGAGGGATCCGCAAAGCTTTTGTAATGCAGGTAAATCCAGATGCCCATGAAGAATATCAACGTCGCCATACGCCGATTTGGCCAGAGCTGGAAGCGGTACTTAAACAGCACGGTGCTCATCACTACGCTATTTATCTTGATGCGGAGCGCAACCTACTTTTTGCCACGGTAGAAATTGAGTCCGAAGCTCGCTGGAATGCGGTCGCACAAACGGAAGTTTGCCAGCGCTGGTGGAAGCATATGAGCGAAATCATGCCGAGCAATACCGACAACAGCCCGGTGAGTGCGGAGCTGAAAGAGGTGTTTTATCTAGAGTAAGACAATAGCCGTTCAGCACTACTTCTTTGCGGTAATTGAGGTAGTGCTGACCTTCATGATTAACCCATATCATTAAATTGTGAGTCATAGTTATTTAATGAATTAAGAATGATCTCTAATGCGCGTTTATTCACTGCCCAATCATAGAAGCTTTTTTCTGGATGTGGGGATATTAGTTCAAAATAAAACCACAGTGACTCGACACAGCCAACATAGACATTAAGTAGATTTCCACTTATCTCATCCTCATTACTAATTTCGATTTGAGTCGTCCAAAGTTGATCCAGTTTAACATTGCGCTGATTTACTGATTTTGTAAGAGTTGGTGGATCTAAATGAATAACCTTCTCTAATCGCTTAAACATAGTGTCGAAGATAAAATGCGCTGTCACTTGTTTATCCGGCACCATGAAAAAGAGATTGATCATCGTCTCTTTCTTTTTCCCAATTATATGAGAGAGAGCATAGTGGTTTAAGCCGGGTACAGAATCTTCTATATGACTGACACTCCATGAAGCAGGATAATAAAAAGAAAGTCGCTCAGGATAGTCGGCATTTATACTTTTGAGGGACTCAGCCATTTTCCACTCATTTTCATTAACCAGAATAAACCAAGTGATGCATTGCAATATATCTTCATTCAGTGCCACATAATCTTCTTCATGGCAAGTTGCTTTAACTAAAAAGAAATTTGCCCCTACTGATTCCATGCCAGAGTCTTTATTCACCCGATAGCGAGACATCATATTTTCAGTACCGTACATTTTTTGTGTTAACACATCTACATATTCACCTGATTCAGCGAAGAATGTCCTTTTATCAATAATAGTTTCGCCCATCAAATCCAAAACATGGTAAAGCCAGTCGCTACCATTAATTTCATTCTCTATTGCTTCATAAGCAACCGAAACCTCCAGATAAGGTTTTTCTTGTGCTTTGGTTGTTCGATATAACCCAATCATCGTGACACCTAAACCTTCCATTTCTGTTGGCTTTGTCAGTACAGGTTTAACATACATGGGTAGAACTATTTTATAATACAAAGCCTCTGAAGATGTGGATGAGTAACTACATCGCCAGAAATGCTCTTTCTGGTACTCAATAGAGTAAGAAACATTCTTGGGGAACGGGTATGTTGATTGCGTCTTATTGTTCATTTGCATTCCGTTAATTAATCAAAAAACCAAAGCATGATGAGTGCATATATTGAACCGGCAATAAATAAAAGCTTGTAGAGCATGACTATTTTATTTCTGTGTTTGATAGCAAATTTTAATGGGTTCTTGTTAAGATTGGCGGAGTTTCTTGTTTCATGGAACGTGTAAATTCTACCTGACATCCCATCCAGGACGGCTAGAAATATGAAATAGTAAAATAAAAAAAATGTAAGTGTTGCGAGGGTTTTGGATGTGAGAACAAAACCCAGATTCTGATAATACTCTCCGATTTCTTGAACACCAATTATTAATGGAAATCCAGTAATAAAGCGTACTACAGAATTTGTTATAATTGGTTTGAATGTACACAGTACTTTTATTAAATTAATCATGTTATTAACCACCAATTACTACTGTTGATATGCCAGTTAATACAACGCCGGAGAGTTTTTTTGATTTTTCTTCAGGACTATCATAGTCACCCCCTCTCACCGCCAGATCACTTTTTAACCCTAGTAGCAATGCGAGTTCACCAGTAATTCTTACTTCCAGTACTCTATCATCAGAATCATACGAAATACTGAACCCTCCACCTGCCCCTACAGACCCAGCTGAACCACCAAGTGTTGCTTTTATTGCAAAATATTTATTTTCATATGATCCCTCCAGCTCCCCATGTGCCACCGCAGCTTCGGCACCAATATCAAACCCGAAACCATATTTTTCATCTTCTGGTTTATATATAACATTCCCTTCAATTTTGGCATCACCATAACCCACAGAGCCTTCTGATTTAGCGCCAGCATAATCCCCTGAGTTTTCCTTTCCACTGCTTACTCCGGCATTTCCAGAAATACCCGTTGCTCTGCCTTTTGCTCCGGCACCATATTCACCCTCTTTATCATTTAACCCCGCCGTTCCTTCAAGTTTTCCAACTGAGCCTCCAAGGTTTATATCGAAATCCCCAATATGATCTTTTATCTGAAAGTCAGTAATGCTTATGCCAGTTTTAACCTGGTCAAAAGAATTATTATCTGACTCATCTGACTGGGTTGAATAAATACTAAATATTCGTAGAGCAATATTATCTGGCTTTTGGGTTTTAACGGTTCCATCTTGATTGGCATTTTTTACCGGTGTCAGAAAGTGAGATATCGAAGTTTTTTTTCCTTTAACTGGAGGCAATGATTCAACTTTGCAACGGGTAATATCTCCCATTCTGGCAGCCGGAACGCCATTGATTGTTACACTCTTTGAGCCTGCGACAATATTGCCAGGGCCGTGTAATAAACAAATAAATGTATCGCCCTGCCGGGCTGCGGGTAAGCCACCAATGGTGACATTATGACTCCCTGTATTTATCGGTCCAGAATGAGCCGCTTTATCTAGGCTTTGTCGTGCTGCGGGTCTAGCCATAGTAATAAACGTCCTGTTTATGGGTTGAGTTTCAAAATTGCGCCTGTAAGCACATGCTCAACGCTGCCGTCAGCTCTAAGGATTTTTGTGCCGACGGTGTAATCCGTTTCAGCGGTGTTTGTAATGGAAATACCTTTGATTTCGATGGTGCCATCTTTGGTGAGTGTGATGCTGGATTTGCCGCAAATCCATTCGATCTTTTCCTCGGCGTTGTAGCTAATGGCTTTTTTAACATTCACTGTCATGTTTTCTTCCAGTACATCGACTGTCAGATTTTTTTGCACTGTGGTGTGCTGTTCGGCACCAACATTCACTCGCCGATCGTGGTTTATTGTGATGCTCTGGTCATTATCCACTGTCACGCTTTGATCGTTTGCCACCATCACTTTCTGATCGTGACCCGCTTCTTTTTTCTGACCTACTATAACGGTCTGTCCTTTACCCACCGTTTCCATATGGTTGACTTTCACGTGGGTATCGCGGTTATTGAGCACCACCGTCTTCATGTCCTTCTGGGCATGCATCGACAGCAGCTCCTGGCCGGTCTGGTCGTCAAACATCAGTTCGTTGTATCCATTACCCTTATACGTCTGCGAGCGTATCGCCATCTGGGTTTTAGTCCCCGGCAGGTCGCCCGGTGCGCGGTTGGCGGCGTGATAGGTGCGCCCGGTGATAATCGGCTGGTCCGGGTCGCCGTTGAGAAAATCGACAATCACTTCCTGGCCGACGCGCGGGATGGCGATGTTGCCGAATCCCGTGCCTGCCCACGCCTGAGAGACACGCACCCAGCACGAGCTTTCCTCGTTGCTTTTGTTGTAGCGGTCCCAGGCAAATTTCACCGTCACGCGCCCGTGCTCGTCGCAGTAGATTTCTTCCCCGGCAGGACCGGTGACAATGCCGATTTGCGGGCCGTCCACCAGCGGTTTCGGTAGCGGCGCCGGGCGCCAGGTCTGGGTGGCAGGGATAACATGAAAACTGTTGGTGAGCGTGGTGCCCTGGCCGACGCTGCCGATATGCGCCTGCGGCTGGCTGCCGCTCATCTCGCTCGACACCACCTGCCACGGGCTGTTTAAATCCTCGCGTGGATGGTCGGTAAGGGTGAACCAGCGCCCCGGCTGTAACTGCGGGCAATTACTGGTGCCGCGGGCAAAATCGACGTTATTGCGCCAGCCCTCGACCTGATACTTTGCAAAATCGGCCCCGTGCTGTTCGTCTTTAAAACGCCCCGGATAGTCAAAGATTTCATAGTCCGGACGTTGATACGACAGGTCTGCGCCTTCTTCCTGATACTGCGCCTGCCAGCCGGGCGCGGTGAAGGTGTAATCCTGGGTAGTGACTTTTGCCGGGCGGATTTGCGCGCTGCGGCAGAAGGTGTTGATGCAGTACGTGGACGATTCAGAGGCGGCATTCGGGTTGTACGGGAAAGCCCCGAGGCCGCGCAGGTTGCAGCGGTCATCGGTGAAGGTCAGTTTCTGGTCACGGTCGTCCAGATATTCATCCTCGAAAAAGAATATCCCTTCTTCGGCGGCGAGACGGGCGATAAAATCGTAATCCGACTCCATAAACTGCACGCAGAATTCCCGAGCCGGATGCGGGCGGCGGAACAGGGCGTCATGCGTGCGGATACGCATTTCTTTCAGCAGCTTTGCGAAGATGTACTGGATGTCGTAATTCTGAAAACTGCGGCAATTCTGCCGCTGGGAGCTGCGCCAGAACTCCGGGCGCACCGTCATGCGGTAGAGCGTCTGATGTTTGCCGCTGTCGCCCTGCTCGCAGAAGGTGACGATACCTCGCACCCGGCGCTTAATCACCTCGCCCTGCCAGATGGTGAGCAGCGCGTATTCGTCGAGAATGGCTTTAAAGCCAATAGCCGGGTCGTGACAGGCGACGGTGATCTCCAGGCTGAACAGGGAGGAGAGGGACTGTTTAAGCTTAAAGTTCACCACCGCAAAGGTGTCCGCCGGAGTACGCCCGGCGGTGAAGGTAAAGCGGGTGCCGTCTGAGGCCATGATGTTATTCCTTCAACAAAGCGTGGAATCATTGAGTAGGGTAAATAATTCACCTTCACTCATATTTAAAACAAATATAATAAAATCAAAAAGATATGTTTTTTGTGGGATGCAAAAATAGAGCTGGAAAGGAAAAATAACTGTGACTTTAGTCAAGATATTAGATGTTTAAAAATTAGGAATCAGATAAGGAAAAGTAGAAAGTGTTCGGTGTGACCAAACTTGAAGACGGCAAATCGATTAACTTTTCGTGCAGCTACAACCGCGCAGACAAATTCAAAATAAAAAATAGCTGGGTGGGCAAGTAACAGGTAATAAACAGGCTTTGTAGGGTGGACAAACCTCAGCGCCTATCCACCGTTTTCGCCTGTTTAAACCACCGCACCTTCCAGCGCCTTATTAATCACATGTGAAAGCTCTTTCACATCGAACTTCGCCACATAGCCGTTCGCGCCCACTTTGCGGACGTGATCTTCGTTGGCGCTGCCTGAAAGCGACGAGTGAATCACCACCGGAATGTGTTTTAACGTGATATCTGTTTTGATATTTCGCGTCAGGGTAAATCCGTCCATTTCTGGCATTTCAATATCCGTTAAAACCATACCAATGCGGTCGGTGATCGGCTGGCCAGCGGCCTTGGCTTCTGCGGCAATCACTTTTATTTTCTCCCACGCTTCAAGCCCCGTGGAATGCATCATCACCGGAATACCCATGCCTTTCAGGCCTTGCTCAAGCATCAAACGGGCGACTTTTGAATCTTCTGCAACAATCGCGACAGCACCCGGTTTCAAAGGGTTTGTGTTCCCTTCGATGGCCGCCATATCGACTTTGCGCCCGGAAGGGATAATGTCGTAAAGAATCTGTTCAACATCGAGTACCAGCGCCAGTTCGCCTTTGTATTCGTCGCTATTGAGTGAAGCGATACTGGTGATATTGCGGCTACTCACACCGGATTCGGCGGCGTGAACCTGGCTCCAGTCGAGGCGGATAATATTTTCTACCGACTCCACCGCGAAAGCCTGTGTGCTGCGGGCGTACTCGGTTATCAGCAATAAATTCAAGCCAGTTTGTGGCGTGCAACCCGTAACGGCGGGTAAGTCGATGACCGGAATAAACTGGTCGCGAATATTCGCCATGCCCAGCAGGGGCGATTTCATGCCCGCCGCACGGTTAATTTTTGGCATTGGCACAATTTCACGTAGCTTAAAAACGTTAATGCCATACAGCTCAGAATTCCCGCCGTGCTGGCCTTCTCCTAAGCGGAACAACAACAACTCAAATTTGTTGGATAACGCCAGGTTAGCCCTTTCATCAATATCTTTTTGAAAACTATCCATTTAAACCTCTGCTCGGTAACCTGGCGGGTAGTCGCCCTGGCGCGTGTTTAAGTTATCGGCAGAATGGGGAAAAAGTGGAGTCTATATAGCCGGGAAAATTCGCCCTAATTGGCCCATTCCATTATCCAGCCATGCCACGAGACCGGCTCTGTCTATCGGCTCGCGGTGGTCCACGATGTAAACCGGCCCAAGCGACATCGGTTCTGCGTTATCCGCAAGTTTTACCAACTCCGGCAGATATTCTTCCCCTGGGTGCCCGTGGCGTCTTACGCCAAGCCGCTGCGCATAGCGTTCAGCGGCGAGGGGGCCAGGAATTTGGTTCCATACCTCCAGAACCCGGGTGACGCCCGCTTGCTCAAGATATCGTTCAAGTGCTTCTTTCGGTTGGAAGCCAAACCATGCATCGACAATAAAGACACATTGCATTGGGCTATCGGCCACTATCGACCAAATGACCTCATAAGCGGCACTTCCGAGGCGGCGGTTGAACGGCCGATCAATTTCATCGAACTGGGCCATAAAAGGCTCTTTTATGCCATCGATGGTCAGAATCGGTAGCGCAAAATGTTCGGACAACAAACGGGCGATAGTGCTTTTTCCTGAGGCGGGTACGCCGTTCACAAGTACCACCGTTTTGCCCTGTGTTCGCGTGGTCTGGCTCATAATATTGCGATCACCTCTTCCTTACCTTTTGCCCGACGCAGTTTTGCCATCACATCATCATCGCCCAACAAATTCACAATCGCGCGGATACCTTCTTCGATGTGCCCGTTGCTGTCGCAGGCGGCAAACATAATCACGATATCGGCCTTTTCGCTGTCGGCAAAGGCGATGGGCTCATCAAGCAAAACCAGACTGAAGCCATTTTTTATCACCCCGCATTCGGGGCGGGCATGGGGCATGGCGACGCCCTCTTCAAAAACGTAATACGCGCCATGCTCCAGAGTGTTATTAATCACTGCCTCATGATAGGAAGACAGGATATAGCCATTATCAACCAGCGGTTGAGCCGCCAGTCTAATCACCTTTTTCCAGTCCGTTTCGCGCACGCCAACTTGTATTGCCTGCGCTTCAATTAATAACTCTTTAATGGCCATGAGTTCTCCCTAAATATTCTTACGAATAATATTTCTCAGCTCATCAATTTTGACAAATAAAGCATCGATATGCTGACGGTGTGTTTTACTCTTCGCAAAAACTTGTAACGCCTGGTTATAGCGCAACATTAATGCTTTTTGTGTTTCGCCATTATTTGGGTTTTCCGTTAACGTGTTTTCCAGAGCAGTTAATTCAGTTTCAAGTTGTACGGCTTGAATATCATATTGCGCCGTATCCGAATTATCACTGTGGAAAAGTTTTTTTAAAGATCCAAACATAGCTAGCTCCCGCCCGACGGTTGCCACGCAACCAGGGTTACAATGAAGAGTAGAGGATAACGCCTGCTTTATTTAAATAATGCGATCTTTTCGATTAATACAGCAGCGACTGCATCATTTGCCGGTATTAAAAATTTGCGCACACTGTCATTCACTTTGCCCTTCTCGAAGGTTTCTTTGCAGTGTCCAACCCATTGCACGTTCATTTCAGTACCGACGTTAACTTTATCAATGCCTCCGGCGACGGCGCGGCGCATATCTTCATCGCTAACACCTGTGCCACCGTGCAGTACCAGCGGGGTTTTGGTCACTTCGCTGATATCCGCCAGGCGTTGATGCTGAATTTTCGCTTTGCCGGTATACAAGCCGTGTACCGTACCGACGGATACCGCCAGCATATCCACCCCGGTTTCATCAACAAAGCGTTTGGCGTCTTCGGTGGTGGTAAAGCAAATATCTTCCATGGCAACCGCTTTGCCATCTTCTGAGCCGCCAATCGCGCCTAATTCTGCTTCTACAGAGATATTTCGCGGGCGAGCAATATCAATAACCTTACGGGTATTAGCAATATTATCTGCCATGTCCAGATGGGAACCGTCATACATTACTGAACTAAACCCGGCATCGATGGCTGTTTTAATGGACTCAATATCTGAGCAGTGATCCAGATGCAAGCAGGTGGGTATTTGCTGGCTTTCGGATAAAGAACGAATGGAATCTACTAATAAACGATAACCTAAATATTCCGCCGTCCCGGTAGAAATTTGAATCATTAACGGGCTATTGGTTGCTTTGGCAGCTTTAAAATAAGCGGGCAGCATTTCAAGGCAATGCAAATTAAAGGAGCCTACCGCTTTAAATTTACGCTCTTTGGCTACCTGTAATAAATCCGGGAAGTTATACAGACTCATGTGCTTTTTCCTCTTGAGGTTTGGTTGATTTGCCATTCACGAACCAGGCGATAAGCGCTACGAACAGGATGAATAAGCCGACAAACGTCCAGTTATTCTGGAATACATTTCCCAAAATCAGGCCGCTACTGATCACATCAGAATCACTGAAAGTCACACCGGTAAAGCCGTAGCTTTCAAGCATTGGCACCAGGATGGCTGGCAGGAAGGTAATAAACAGGCCGTGCACTACGCCGCCAATGATTGCACCGCGTCTGCCACCCATTGCGTTACCGAAAATCCCAGCAGTGCCGCCAGCAAAGAAGTTGGTCAACAAGCCAGGCAGAATCATCGCCAGGCCAAACATTGGGAAGACAATCATGCCGATGATGGAGCCGACAGTTGTGGCAAGGAAACCAACAATTACGGCATTGGGGGCGTAAGGGAACAGCACCGGGCAGTCCAGCGCCGGTTTGGCATCCGGTACGATGCGCATCGCAATACCACGGAACGCAGGCACCAGTTCGTTAAGCAGCAAACGCACACCGCTATAGAGCACGAATACCCCTGCAACAAACTGAATTGCCTGCATAAACGCAAACATCAGGTAATTCACGCCGTTGGAGTATTGGCCGATGTATTCCGGGCCTGCCGCCAGCGCCGGGATGAGGTACATAGGGATCATCACCACGGCCATCGAAAGGTAAGTGTCCTGCAAGAATTTGAAGTTATCCGGTAGCACCAGATCTTCGGTAGATTTAGAGCCCTTGCCGACAACCTTCGCCACCGCAGCCTGCACCAGATAACCAATAGTGCAGAAGTGGCCCAGAGCGACATCGTCAGAACCGGTAATGCGGCGTACCACAGGTTGAGCGAGAGCAGGCATCAGCACCGCCATCATTCCGCCGAAGATCCCGCCAGTAAGAATCAACGGTAGCCCGGTCAGCCCGGCTTTATAGCCGATAACTGCACCAATCGT
The DNA here is from genome assembly GCF_024807715.1 of Buttiauxella sp. BIGb0471. Lineage (NCBI taxonomy): Bacteria > Pseudomonadati > Pseudomonadota > Gammaproteobacteria > Enterobacterales > Enterobacteriaceae > Buttiauxella > Buttiauxella sp. BIGb0471. Next base: position 123,570 of record NZ_JANUEU010000004.1, on the reverse strand, counting down.
TGCCATCCAAAGCAGTGCTTGCCCGGTGAGAAATATGTACTTAAACGGCGTGATGCGGGCAATGATGATGTTGACGATAAATATCACCATCAGCGTGAGTGCCACTTCGGAACCCAGCTCACGGTTTGCAAGGCCGGCAATAGCGGCCACATCGGTGATGTAGCCTTTCATACCGAAACCGTGGGTGAAGATGTCGTTCAGGAAAGTCAGCGTATCAACAATAATGTTGATACCCGCCATCATGATTAAAAAACCAAGCAGCGTTTTAAACGTCCCTTCCGCGACTTTACCCTTCGATTTTTTTTGCAGCAAAAGACCGAGCATGGCAATAAAGGCAATCAATATTGATGCCTGTCCTAGCAGGTCTTTAACAATAAAGTTAATGATGCTATTCATGGTCGAATACCTTCACATTGCGTTCTTTTAAAAAGGCGACAATCTTTTGTTCGATTTCGTCTTTATCCGTGAGACGGTGCAGCACAATGACGCGTTTAATTTCCTCTTCGCTGGCATCGGCCGTTAAAATATCGGCGAAGGTTTTTTGCGTTAAAATAATGTCAGATTTAAAGGCCCCAGCCTCTGATACGGTGGTGTGATCAATTTCTGCCGGGATCTGAAGTTTTTTAAGTACTGCAGTTGCAGCCATTTCAATGGCGAAACTGGAACCTAAACCACAGCCGCATACACAAAGAATTTTAAGCATTGAAAGTCTCCTCAAATAATATTGAGCTGCTTCGCTAATTTATAATGATGCCCTTCGGTGTCGACGAGGCGTTTTTGCATACTGATTAAATCTATAGGGATCGGTTTATTACTCGAATTAATAATAATGGCTTTATTTCTCATGCCGGACTGGATACAACGAACGACTTCACCTGCCATAATAGTGCCCTGATAAATTTCCTCGCAGGTAGGGTCACCGTTACGCAAGCTATAACCAATAATCGACTTACGAATTCGTACGCCAATTTTTGGCTCAAGCTGTTTGATCATGGTGTCAATCGCCCCCTGGAAACCGGGGGAATATTCTTTGGTGTAACCTTCAGAGCAAAGGATTACGACGCTGTTTTGTGTCTCAAGGCGTGCGCTAATCTTGTGTGCCAGTTCGCTCAACGACTGCTGGCATTCAGGGATGAGCGCAAAATCAGCATTGCTTTTAATCGCCGATTGCAGCGTCAATTCACCGCAGTAGCCGCCGAGCAGCTCAACCATAAAAACCCGCCCTGGCAAAGCGCGGCCTGTATTACGCAGCTTGCCGACTTCTTTAATGACTTGTTCACAGGCGGTTGAAAAACCAATGGTGTAATCACTGCCGTAAACATCGTTGTCGATAGTCATACCGACACCGAAACAATTCACACCATATTCGCTAAGGTTATTCAGAAACTGTAAGGATCCGTCTCCGCCTGCCATAATAAGCACATCGATATGCAGGGTTTTTAACTGTTTTGCGATAGTTTCATATTCGCTACCCATTAATTTACGATGAGTTCTGCCTGAAGACATAATCGGAATGGCAGCAACAGAAAAATCCACTAGATCTCGTACGGAAATAGCCTGGTGATTATTCTGCAATAAACCCGGAATACCACCGTTAAACAAAACGATTTCTGCTTGTGCCAGTCGGGAAATCTGAAAAACAAAATTATTTATTCCCGTGACATCACCGCCGCTAATTACCATGCCGATTCTCATGACGCTCGCCTCGTTTATTTGCTTGCAGACATTTTTCCCTTTAAACAAGACTTGAATTTGCAACGGATGTCACAAAAGCAGGATTCATTTAAGCCTGGAGGTAATTGACAGAGGGTTTCAAGGGGCGTTTTTTGTGATATAAATCACAGCTAATTAATGGCGGGAGGCAAAAAATTTGTTGAAAATATTTTATATTTCAATGGATTAATCTTGGTGGGTGAAAACTAATAATATCTGCGTGTATTTGGTTTTGATGGGGAATTATTAGCTTTCAAAAATGTGACTACTAACGCATTTTTATATGGCTGAAAAGGAATGGGGTTAATTTAGATGTCTAAAAGAAATAAGCGTGAAGACGGATATGCCATCCGTCTTCATCATTTAAAAGGGCATTCTAATCAGCAAAAGACAATTTATCTTCCACGGAAATGTCACGCAGCACCCGGCAAGGCACGCCTGCGGCAACCACGTTTGGCGGAATAGATTTTGTCACTACGCTGCCCGCGCCAATCACGCTGTTGCGGCCAATCACCACGCCTGGGTTGATGATGACGCCCGTTCCCAGCCACACGTTATCTTCAATGATGACGGGCAAAGAGAACTGCTGCCCGGTGATGCGGATCTCCGGGTCTATCGGATGCCCGGCGGTAGAAATAGTCACATTGGGTGCAACCATCACGTTATCGCCGATCGTCACCGTGGCATCGTCCACCACGATGAAATTAAAGTTAGCGTAAAAGTTTTTGCCGATATGCGTGTGGCTGCCATAAGCCACGCGAATGGGCGGCTCGACCCAGCAATTTTCGCCCACGCTGCCAAACAATTGCTGGAGCAGTTCGGCACGGTGAGCCTCTTGCGAAGGGCGCGTCATGTTGTAGTCATAGACCAACTCTTTGCCTGCCCGGCGCTCTTCCGGCAACCCTTCACAGTGGTCCGTATACAGCTCGCCAACTTCCATTTTTCTTCGTACTGACATGTTCTTTCTTCCTTAATTTGCCGGAGCTGCCGCAGTTTGTGGGAGCGGGACTCTGTGATTTGACAGGGTAAACGCTGACACGACGGTGATGGTCAGCACGATACCGCCCAGAATCAGATAGGTATCCTGGAAGCCAATCTTATCGTACATATTTCCGGCAAAAGCCGAGAGGAAAATCGCCGCGGACTGTTTGGCAAACTGGAAACCAATCAAATAAATCGTGGCTGACAGGCGGGTGTCGAACACGCCGGTAATATATTTAAATGCCCCAACCAACAGGAACGGCACTTCCAGCGCGTGCAACATTTTGAGTGCAATCACTTCAAACGCGGAGGTGGCGAAAGCCGAGCCGATGATACGTGTGGTCATGATCGCCCCGGCAATCAGCAGCGTGTTTTTGGCGCCGATGCGGTTAATGATCCACGGCGAGCAGAACATAATAATCGCGTTACAAATTTCTCCGGCAGTGGTCGCAAAACCGAAGGCTTGGGTGCCTTGCTGCGGAGTATCAAAGAAGGTTTTAAAGAAGGTCGCAAACTGTTGATCGAAGACGTCGTAAACGCATGCCACACCCACCACATAGAGAATGAACATCCACATTTTGGGCATTTTAAATAACGAAAAGACCATTTTTGCAGAAATCTGGCGCTGATTGGCACCCAAAGAATCCATAACCTGCGCGGTCTGGTTTGCCTGCGGGCGAGCGACCAGCAACAGCACCATCAAAATCACGGCCGCACCTGAACCCATCCAGAACACAAACGCCGGATTAACGTTAAACAACACCCCGGCGGTCGATGCGCATAACCCCCAGCCCAGGCAGCCAAACATCCGCGCTTTACCATATTCAAAATAGCTATTGCGGCTCACGCGTTCGATATACGCCTCAATCGCGCCGGAACCAGCAGAGAATACAAAACCAATATAAATCCCGCCAGCAAGCGCCCCGAGCACGATATTGGCTTTTAGTAGCGGAGCAAAAACATACAGGAAGAAGGGGGCGAAGAAGAACAGCATCAGGGTTATGACCCACAGCAAATGCTTTTTAAGCCCAAGCTTGTCGGAGATTACCCCCAGAACGGGCTGGCAGAGAATGGCAAACAGAGAAATACAGGAAAACACGATCCCGGTATGCGTTTTATTCAGGCCGATCACGTCCGAAAGCCAGATGGGCAGAAACGGGAAACAGGTCGCCATAATGAAAAAGTAGAGAAAGAAAAACAGGCCAAAAATCCAGAAATTAGGGTTATTTTTATGGGTACAGGCAGGCATGCTCATTGTGTTTTCCTCAAAGGGACAAACTTGATGGGGCAGCGCGAGCCGCCCCGATATCATGTAATTACACGCGTTCAAAACCAATCAAAACGGCGCTTTCCGGGTCGAGGATTGGCAGGGCTAATCCGGCCTGAGCCAGCCATTCTCCGCTTACGGTTTGCGTTGTTTCCATCCAGCCCGGCAGCTTGCGCATGGTATGACCGCCTTTGCCCACCACGCTGATTTGTGGATGGTCGAGCAAGGTAATGCGATAACGTGCCGCAGGATCCAGCCCTGGCACGCGCAAATTACCGGCGAGCGTATAATCCGGCATCGCCAGTTGGCTGACTAAATACAGCGCCTGAGACTTATCCTGCGCGACGACACCTTGCACTTGCGTTGTGGCATCTGGCATATCCACGCGCCACTGTTTGCCGGTATGCAGCAGCGGTCGCCACTGTTTGTAGAGTTGCACGTAGCGCTCGTAACCTGCGCTTTCGGCAGCGTCGGCCGTCATCGGGTCAAGCTCCATACCCAGGTGCCCGAACAGGGCTGTCAGGCCACGAAACTCAATGCTGTGCTGGCGATAAGTGGCGTGGCAACGCAGGTTGCCGATGTGCGAACCCATCACTTCCGGCGGGAAGAAATAGCTCATGCCGCGCTGGATGGTATTACGCTCCAGCGCATCGTTATTGTCTGAGGCCCAGAAACGGTGGGTGCGTTTTAACACTTCATAGTCGATTCGACCGCCACCCGATGCGCAGGATTCAAACTCAACGTGCGGGTATTTGCGGTTAAGTTCGTCCAACAGACGGTAAAACTGACGAGTTTGTGCATCCGCTGCCGCTTTGCCATTATGCCCTGCCTGAACCAGCTCGCGGTTCATATCCCACTTCACGTAATCAATCGGATGTTCGCCCAGCAGCCAGTTCATGCGCTCTAAAAGATAATCGAACACCTGTGGATTGCTAAGGTCCAGCACCCACTGGTAACGCCCGGTTGCCTGCTCGTAGCCCGGCAGCGCCAGCACCCAATCAGGATGCGCACGGTATAAATCGGAATCCGGGTTAATCATTTCCGGCTCGACCCAAATACCAAATTCCATGCCGCATGCCTTCACATGGTTGATAACCGGCATCAAACCATTCGGATACTTTTGCTCGTCAAGATACCAGTCGCCGAGCGCTGCCCGGTCATGATTGCGGCCTTTAAACCAGCCGTCATCAATGATGAAACGCTCCACGCCCAACTCGGCGGCGCGGCTCGCCATCTGCATGATGTATTGTGGGTTATGGTCGAAATAGATCCCTTCCCACGTATTGAGATGCACCGGGCGCGGCTTATTTTCCGGGAAGCGAATAACCTGTTCGCGCAGGAATTGGTGGAACTGCTGGCTCATACCGTTCAGCCCATTGCCAGAATGGCTGGCATAAAGCCACGGCGTGTGCAGCGTTTCGCCTTCACCCAGCGCCATTTCTCCCGCCAGATATAGCGCTTCGGCTTGCAGATAACGACGGCCATCCGTTTTCACTTCGCAGCGCAGACGATGGTTGCCGCTCCAGCCCAAATGCACGCCCCACACATCGCCTTGCTGTTCACTAAATGCGGCCGTTCCCGCAATCATGGCCGGGAAATGTTCATGCGAGGTGCGCCCACGGCGATTTTCCAGCACGAAGCTGTCGTGTTCGAGACGAATGCGGTGTGGCTGGAATTCACGTGTCCAGCGCCCATGAAACGCCATGACTTCCAGGGCGCGTTCAGCAATGGGCAGAGTGATAGCCAGACGCTCCACTTGCCACGGAGCCGCACGTAAGTTGGTCAGCCCATGGCGAATTTGCAACACGCCGCTGCTATCAAGACGAAGCTCGCTAATCAGGCGCAAACCGGCCTGCTTATCCTCAGCGGTGATCGTTAAATTCTGGCCGTTTTGTTCCACCTGCGTGGTGGTAAAGATAGGGGAGGCATCCAGGCCGTTGCGGTGGCCTTCAATCCCCGGCGAGCCAAACAGACCGCACCCGAGTTCTGCACCTAAGGTTATCGGCGTATCAATATCAAGGCGGCCATTGGCGATTGGGCGCTCCAGGCTGGCACAATCTTGTGATGAAAAGTGCGCAAGATGCTGGCCCCAGTAGACAATTTCAGCGAAAGGTTGGGTTCGTATAACGATGTCGCTTTGGGCGCTGGTTAAGCGATGATAAATCGGTTCCATGAATGGCATCTCCGGGAAAGTGATGTCATTACTGTTGATCCGAAACGTTTCGGATGCCAACCAAAACGTTTCGGTAATGTGATCGTGATTATAAAATCAGTGAAAATCAGGCTGGGGGATTAGTGGTGACGCCGGGAAAAAATTCCGGTTGCCAAAGTACTTGCAGGGAATCGATAGGTTGGCCGGAAATCAGGTCCAGCACCATGCTTGAGATTTGCTTTCCGACACCTTCACGCGTCGATTGAATCACGGCGGCGACGTCAGTTTCGACAATGCTGTCTGTTGGCAAACCATCGTAAACCACGAGGGACACGCGGTTTTCACCCGTCAGCAATCCCATATGCTGCAATGCCATCGCGGCACCGTCGCCATGCGAGTTGCAGTCGGTAATTATCGCCGTGGGTGGCGAGGGTAACTCCATTAACTCTTGCACGGCTTTGTAACCCGCGCGGCGGGTTGGTGGCACTTCGCGTAGATAATTCGTGGATAGCTGGCGGTTTGCGAGTGCATCAAGATAACCGTTGCGGCGTTGCGTGATAAACGCCTGGTAGTTATTTTCACCAAGCAGCGCGATTCGCTCATGTCCGAGTGAAATCAGGTGGTTAGCCGCATTAAAGGTGCCAGCGTGATTGTCAAAATCGAACCATGCGTAAGGTTGAGACAGTTGGCTGCGACCCAGCGCTAAAAACGGGAAGCCGGCAGATTGTAGCTGTTGCAAACGTGGATCGTTATCGAGCGTGTGAGCCACAATCAGCGCATCGACACGGCGGCCTTGCACCATGCGCATAAATCCGTGCCGATCGGCATTGTCGTCATCGGCAATAAGCAGTAAATCCACTTCATGTTGCGCCAGTTCGCGGCTAATTTCGCCGACCATGTCCATAAAGACGCTGTTATTGAGCGGCACCGGATGAACAGGGAAAACCAGGCCAACGGCATCAATTTTGCCCATCTTCAGGCGGCGGGCAAAGGTATTTGGGCGGTAACCACGGCGCTGCGCTTCGGCTTCGACACGTGCTTTTGTCTCTTGCGATACATCGTCATAACCGTTCAGCGCGCGGCTGACAGTAGTAACAGAAAGTCCGAGTTGTTTGGCGATGGCTTTAAGCGACATAAAAATCCGTGTCTGGTGAGTAAGTGGCGGAGCTGAAAGCTAGTTTCCCGCAACAATGTGTACCCGTCCACAGAATAACGTGATTAAGAGTCGCAAATATGTCACCGGGTCTGTGACATATCCGCTGTTATTTGCAGGCGTTTAACTTTCTACACTATCGCTTTGAATCTTCGATGGAGCGAACAGATGTCCTTCCTCAATGCCGATGCGGTAAACCTCAATATTGGCGGCAACAGCGCTTATTCAGTGCTGAAAAACCTTGCTGCAATGGCGGCAGATCTTGGCTACATCAATGACAAACAAGCCTTTATGCAAACGCTATTGCTGCGTGAACAAAACCACTCCACGGGTTTTGGTTCTGGTGTGGCGGTTCCCCACGGCAAAAGCGCTGCGGTAGTAAAACCTTTTGTTTTGTTCGCCAGAAGCGCCCTGGATATTGACTGGAAAGCGATGGATGGCGAAGGGGTTAACTGCTGGATTTGCATCGGCATTCCCGAGATCGGCGGCGAAGAACAGGTGAATGTGATTTCCACATTGTGCCGCAAAATTATTCACCAGGATTTTATCCAACAGCTGAAAACCGGCAATGCGCAGGATGTCGTCGCGCTGCTCAACCAAACTCTCTCCTGAGCCTGAGGAACACGCCATGGAAGCCCCTCTCAAACTTGTCGCTATAACAAACTGCCCGGCGGGGATTGCCCACACCTACATGGTGGCTGAGGCGCTGGAGCAAAAAGCCCGTTCGCTCGGGCATGTCATTAAAGTTGAAACACAAGGTGCAAACGGAGTCGAAAACCGCCTGTTGGACAGCGAAATCGCCGCTGCGGACTACGTTATTCTTGCTATTGGACGCGGATTAAACGAAGACGACCGCGCCCGTTTTGCCGGGAAAAAAGTGTATGAATTGCCTATCTCGCAAGCGCTGAAAAACATTAATCAGATCTTTGAACAATTACCGACGCACTCAAAACTTTTCGCGGCAGATGGCGGTGTGAAGCTGGGAAATCAGGAAGTAAGGCAGGGCAGCGTGATGAGCCACCTGATGGCAGGTGTTTCGGCCGCTCTCCCGTTCGTGATTGGCGGCGGTATTCTGGTGGCAATCGCCAATATGCTGGTGCAATTTGGCCTGCCGTATCAGGACATGAGCAAAGGCGCGCCGTCGTTTAGCTGGATTATCGAGTCCATCGGTTATCTTGGCTTCAAATTTATGATCCCGATAATGGGCGCATATATCGCCTGGTCAATTAGCGATAAACCCGCGTTTGCTCCGGCGTTTATCGTCTGTTACCTCGCAAATGACAAAGGCTTGCTCGGCACGCAATCTGGTGCGGGATTCTTGGGCGCGGTCGTGCTCGGCCTGGCGATTGGGTACTTCGTTCGTTACTTCCGCAAAGTCAAACTGGGCAAGGCGCTGCAACCTCTGCTTGGCTCGATGCTGATCCCTTTCGTTACGCTTTTCGTGTTTGGTGTTTTGACGTATTACGTTGTCGGGCCGTTTATGGCGAGCATCATGGACGGGCTGCTGCATTTCCTGAATACCATTCCACCGTCGATGAAACTGGGCGCGGCGTTCCTTGTTGGGGCCATGCTGGCATTTGATATGGGTGGGCCAATCAACAAAACTGCGTGGTTCTTCTGCTTTTCACTGCTCGAAAAACACATTTATGACTGGTACGCAATTGTCGGCGTGGTGGCATTAATGCCGCCGATGGCTGCCGGTATCGCCACCTTTATTGCGCCAAAACTGTTTACCCAGCAGGAAAAAGACGCCGCAGGCAGCGCGATTGTGGTGGGGGCTACCGTGGCAACCGAACCGGCAATACCGTATGCGCTGGCTGCACCGTTACCGATGATTACCGCGAATACTTTAAGCGGTGGGATCACTGGAATGTTGGTTATTGCCTTTGGTATTCAACGCCTGGCGCCGGGCCTTGGCGTATTCGACCCGCTGATTGGTTTGATGTCTCCGGTCATTCCATTTTATGCGGTGCTCGCCGCAGGACTGGCGTTGAACATCACGCTGATTATTGTGCTCAAAGGTGCCTGGCTTAAACATAGCGCTCGTAAACTCGCCGCAAAACAGGACGTTGCTCATGAAATTTAACTTCTTAAAACAGCTTTGTGACGCCAGCGCAGTCAGTGGTGACGAACATGAAGTCCGCCAAATTCTGGCGCACCAGTTACGTCCCTTCGCGGATGAAATTACGTTCGATGGGCTGGGCAGTTTTATCGCCTGCAAAGGCAATAAAGGCCCGAAAGTGGCGATAGTCGGCCATATGGATGAAGTCGGTTTTATGGTGAAACACATCAGCGAACAAGGCTTTATTTGGTTCGATACCATTGGGTCATGGTGGAACCAGTCAATGCTGAATCACCGCGTAACAATCAGAACCCGTAGCGGTGAGAAAATCCCCGGTTTGATTGGTTCCGTAGCGCCTCATGCCTTAAGTGAAAAGCAAAAACAGCAGCCGATGGCGCACGAAGAAATGTTTATTGATATCGGTGCCAGCAGCCGGGAAGAAGTCTGTTCGCGCGGCATCGCTATTGGGGATTTCATTAGCCCTGAGGCCAATTTTGCCCGCTGGGGCGAAGATAAAATCACCGCGAAAGCGCTGGATAATCGTGCGGGTTGCGCATTAATGGCGGAGTTATTTGAGAGTGTTAATAACCCTGACATCACGCTCTACGGCATTGCGACGGTGGAAGAAGAAGTCGGTCTGCGCGGGGCTCAAACGTCTGCCGAATTCGTTAAACCGGATATTGTGATTGTGCTGGATACCGCCGTGGCAGGGGATATTCCCGGCATCGACCCCATTAAATTCCCGCTCAAACTTGGCCACGGCCCGGCGGTAATGCTGTTTGATAAACGTTATTTCCCCAATCAAAAGCTGGTGACAGCGCTGAAGCAAAGTAGTGAAGCCGTAGGCGCGCCCGTGCAGTTCTGCACAATGAAAACGGGAGCCACAGACGGCGGGCGTTTTAATGTGATGGGAGGAGGCCGCCCGGTCGTGTCCATTTGCCTGCCAACACGTTATCTGCACGCGAATAGTTCGATGATTTCCGGGAACGATTATGCAGCGGCTTTTAGCATGATTCATCATCTTCTTAATAGAATTAACGCTTCATTTATTGATGAGGTAAATACTTATATTTAAAGATAATTACGGGATTGCGTAAGTTCTGGAATGTATCTCGCAAACCCGTTTTTTGATGCTTGCCATTTTCCGGGCGAATCGCAAAAGTGGTTATGTTTTCTTCAACCCGGTACGCCATCAATGCTTAGTGAACGTCAGTTGTCCCTGCTCGAAAGACTGGAAAACCAGAACCTGACCATGAAGGAGTTGGCGAGCGGGGGAAATGTCTCCAGCCGGACTGTGCTGCGCGATATCGACTACCTGAATTTTACTCTCAGCGATGCGGCACGTATTAGCACTAACGGTAGTGGCTACCAGTTAGATATTTTCGACAGAAACCGTTATTTCATGCAGTTACAGCGCCATGATAACGATGACAGAATGCTTTTTGTCTTACTCACGAACCTGTACACCACACGGCTGCAACTGGCAGAAGCCCTCAATTTGCCTGAGAAAATCGTTAACGACCAACTTGCACGGCTCAAGCAGCGAACCTCACGGTGCTTCAGGATCACCAGCAGGCCAAACTCCGGGCACTATATTGATGAGCCGCGTCGAAAGAGGCTGATCATTCTGGCTAATTTAATCAAAAAAGCGCCGTCGGCAGTCTGCACCAGTCTTAACCTTGAAAGCCGGGTCTTTCAGGTTCTGCAACAGAATATTGAAGGCATCAGCGATAACTCCGAATACTGCGCAACGTTGTTGTTGGCGGTTTACGCGCTGCGAAATCAAAAATCGCCTTCGGTACCGGCAGGCAACAGCCAGACTTTCCATGCCGCTTACGAAGCAGCTGGACTGTACCTTTCTCATGACGCGCTGAAGGAAGCCGATTCGCTGGTAAAAGCGCTGCAAGACAGTGCTTCGCAAGTCACCACCACAGTGATAGGCGAGTTGACGAATGAGTTACTGATTAGCCACGGTTTGGGGGAACTGGATCAGCAACTGATTGATGACCTGACTGCTCATATTGCGCGGTGTGCGGCGCGGCCTATATGGTTACAAGAAAGCCGTCAAGGGTCCATGAACAACCTGAAGGCAGCGTGGCCAGTGGCGTTTGATCTCAGCATCGGGCTGATTAACCAAATCAGGCAGCGGCTGAATATTGAAATTTATGACAGCGATTTGATAGGCCTGTATTTCGCCTGTGCGCTGGAACGCAACCAGGGTGAAAAGCACACCATTGTTTTGCTCGCCGAGCAAAATGCCATCGCCACTATCAATCAATTGGCTATTGAACGTGAGTTGCATAATTGCCGGGTGGTTATTGCGCTCCACCCTGCGGAGTTGTACGCATTGTGCGAAGAAATGACTCCCGCGCTGATTATCAATAACAGCGCTTTTCCACTGGATACACTCGTGACGGAAATGCTGGTTATCAAGAATATTATTAATCCGGCAGGCATAAACCTGGTGAAAGAGAAGCTGGATTATTCATTGATAAAACAAAAGCTACCGCAATTTATTCCTGAGGAGTGCAGTTTTGTTTATGCCAACACTCCGGGTGATCAGTGGCTAACCATCATCAAAGATATCTGTGCCAGGTTAGTGAAGCGGGGGCTTTTAAATAAGGATGATGCGCACAGTGTTTATCAACGAGAAACTGAAGGGGAAAACCTGGTCGTCAATCATATCGCCATCCCCCATTGCTGGAGTGAATCGAGCAATCAATTTCGCAGCTATTTTATTTGCCTGAAACACCCGGTGATGATTAACGGCGAGTCTGTTGCGCATCTGTTGTTAGCCTGCACCAGCACTGCATTGCGCCAGGAGCTAAAGATTTTCAGCTATTTAGCTAATGCGTTAAACCGCTACGATGCGCATGAGATTGAACGCATCAGGAGCTACCCGCAGTTTATGGCGTTACTTTGCGGCTAAACCCGTTACCCGCTAACCATTAAAAACGAATGCTGAAGCAGGTGATTATTATCGCAGCCGCTGCGGGTGCGTATAAACCGTGGCTCGACCTGGTTTACTAAAGCCCACCAGCGTCAAATTGCAGCGGCTTGCCACTTCTACGGCAAGCGTTGTCGCGGCAGAAACGGCAAACAGAATTTCGACACCGCACTGCGCCGATTTTTGCACCATTTCATAGCTGGCACGGCTTGAGACTAAAACTGCGCCGTTGTGCCAGGCCTCGCGAGCGCGTGCACCGAGCAGTTTATCTAATGCCACGTGGCGACCAATATCTTCTCTGCCATCCAGAATAGTGCCGTTTGCATCAAGCCAAAGTGCGGCGTGAGTACAACCCGTGAGTTGCCCGACCGGCTGGTATTCGCGCATCTGGTTTAAGGCGGCATCAAGTTGGTTTAAATCGAAGGTTTGCGTAAAGGGCAGCGGGGTAATCGGGCGACCAATATCATTGAGCTGCTCCACACCGCATACGCCACAGCCGGTGCGCCCGGCAAGGGAGCGTCGGCGCTCTTTCAAGCCCATAAAACGGCGGCTGGAAAGCTCAATGTGCACTTCTAAGCCATTACAAACGGATAAAACATCAATTCCATAAATGTCTGCCGGAGATTCAATAATCCCTTCAGATAAAGAGAAACCGAGCGCAAAAAGTTCCAAATCTTTGGGCGAGGCCATCATGACCACGTGAGAAATACCGTTGTACACCAGCGCTACTGGCACTTCTTCAGCCAGCCAGTCGTCTTTGGACTCGAGCAAATCCTGGCGTTGCCATAGCTCGATAGTCCGCGCACCAGTGACGGCGTTCACAATTTTGCTTTGATTTGGGTTGGAATTGTTCACTTTGTCTTAACCTGATTGGAACAGCCTTAATTCTAATGTGGTATTCTGGAAACACTAACCCTTCTGGAGTAGGGGATATTTCCAGTTCGGTTTGATTGTGGACTTTTGCGGCGCAGACCGCAAAAAAAATACACCTATAAGTCATGTGAAAATGTCGAAACAAGGAGCACCCATGCAGGTCAGCAGAAGACAGTTCTTTAAGATCTGTGCTGGCGGTATGGCAGGGACTACAGCAGCGGCACTGGGTTTTGCCCCAGGCGTTGCACTGGCGGAAACACGGCAATACAAATTACTACGTACCCGTGAAACGCGTAACACCTGCACATACTGTTCCGTCGGTTGCGGGCTATTGATGTACAGCCTCGGTGACGGCGCGAAAAATGCCAAAGCATCTATCTTCCATATTGAAGGCGACCCGGACCATCCGGTAAACCGTGGTGCACTTTGCCCTAAAGGCGCAGGACTTGTGGATTTCATCCACAGCGAAAGCCGTCTTAAATTCCCGTCTTACCGCGCCCCAGGCTCGGATAAATGGGAACAAATCAGCTGGGAAACGGCGTTTGACCGTATCGCCAAACTGATGAAAGCTGACCGCGATGCCAACTTTATTGCCCAGAACGACCAGGGAACCACGGTTAACCGTTGGCTTTCCACCGGCATGTTGTGCGCATCCGCTTCCAGTAATGAAACCGGCTATTTAACCCAGAAATTTTCCCGCGCCCTCGGCATGTTAGCCGTAGATAACCAGGCGCGTGTCTGACACGGACCAACGGTAGCAAGTCTTGCTCCAACATTTGGTCGCGGTGCGATGACCAACCACTGGGTTGATATCAAGAACGCCGATCTCGTTATTGTGATGGGTGGAAACGCGGCAGAAGCGCATCCAGTCGGGTTCCGCTGGGCGATGGAAGCCAAAATCCACAACGGTGCGAAGCTGATTGTTATCGATCCGCGCTTCACGCGTACCGCTTCGGTGGCGGATTTCTACACCCCGATTCGTTCCGGTTCAGACATCGCTTTCTTGTCTGGCGTGTTGCTGTACCTGATCAACAACAATAAATACAACCGTGAATACGTTGAGGCTTACACCAACGCCAATCTGATTGTGCGTGAGGATTACAGCTTCGATGATGGCCTGTTCTCGGGCTATGACGCGGCAAATCGTAAATACGACAAAACCACCTGGAATTATGAGCTGGACGAAAAAGGCTTCGCCAAACGCGACCTGACGCTGACTCATCCACGTTGCGTGTGGAACCTGCTCAAAGAGCACGTTTCTCGTTATACGCCAGAAGTGGTTTCCAATATTTGCGGCACCCCGAAAGATGACTTCATCCAAGTCTGTGAATACATCGCAGCGACCAGCGTAAAAGATAAAACCGCGTCGTTCTTGTACGCGCTGGGCTGGACGCAACACTCGGTTGGCGCGCAGAACATTCGCACCATGGCGATGATTCAGTTGCTGCTCGGCAACATGGGGATGGCAGGCGGCGGCGTGAACGCCCTGCGCGGCCACTCCAACATTCAGGGTCTGACGGATCTCGGCTTGCTGTCACAAAGCCTGCCGGGCTACATGACGCTGCCGAATGAAAAACAGCCTGACCTCCAGACTTACCTTGCTGCCAACACGCCGAAACCGCTGCTGGAAGGCCAGGTCAACTACTGGGGCAACTACCCGAAATTCTTCGTTTCGATGATGAAAGCCTTCTTCGGCGACAAAGCCACAGCGGAAAATAGCTGGGGTTATGACTGGTTGCCGAAGTGGGACAAGGGCTACGACGTCCTGCAATATTTCGAGATGATGAACCAGGGCAAGGTGAACGGTTATCTGTGCCAGGGCTTTAACCCTGTCGCCTCGTTCCCGAACAAAAACAAAGTCATTGCGTCACTGTCGAAACTGAAATTCCTCGTGACCATCGACCCGCTGAACACGGAAACCTCGAACTTCTGGCAAAACCACGGCGAGATAAACGATGTCGACCCGTCGAAAATCCAGACTGAAGTGTTCCGCTTGCCATCCACTTGCTTCGCTGAAGAAAACGGTTCTATCGTTAACTCCGGTCGCTGGTTGCAGTGGCACTGGAAAGGTGCGGATGCCCCAGGGGAAGCGCTGAACGACGGCGAAATCCTTGCGGGTATCTTTAGCCGTATGCGCCATATGTACCAAAGCGAAGGCGGTGCGCTGCCTGAGCAAGTGCTGAACATGACCTGGAATTACCAGACGCCAGACAACCCGGCTCCGGAAGAAGTGGCGATGGAAAGCAACGGTAAAGCGTTGCAGGACGTGGTTGATCCGGCAACCGGTACGGTTCTGGTGAAAAAAGGTCAGCAGCTTAGCTCGTTCGCACAACTGCGCGATGACGGCACCACGTCCAGTGGCTGCTGGATTTTCGCCGGTTCCTGGACGCCAGACGGCAACCAGATGGCACGCCGCGATAACGCTGATCCGTCTGGTTTGGGTAACACGCTAGGCTGGGCCTGGGCGTGGCCGCTCAACCGCCGCATTCTGTATAACCGTGCTTCTGCTGATCCAGCAGGTAAACCGTGGGATGAAAAACGCCGCCTGATTTCCTGGGATGGGGCGAAGTGGAGCGGCGCGGATATTGCCGACTACAGCACTGCTGCACCTGGCACTGACGTTGGGCCGTTCATCATGCAGCCGGAAGGTTTAGGGCGCTTGTTTGCTATCGACAAGATGGCAGAAGGGCCGTTCCCGGAACATTACGAGCCGTTTGAAACGCCGCTTGGCACCAACCCGCTGCACCCGAACGTGGTTTCTAACCCGGCGGCGCGCGTGTTCAAAGGTGACCTGGAAGCTATGGGCAAGCATGACAAATTCCCGTATGTCGGCACCACGTATCGTTTGACCGAGCACTTCCACTACTGGACTAAACACGCGGTACTGAATGCCATCGCGCAGCCAGAGCAGTTTATCGAGATTGGCGAAAAGCTCGCGAATTCACTCGGCATTGCTCACGGCGACACGGTGAAAGTCTCCTCCAACCGTGGCTTTATCAAAGCCAAAGCGGTGGTGACCAAGCGTATTCGCCAGCTCGATGTGAACGGCCAGAAAGTGGACACCATCGGTATTCCGATTCACTGGGGTTATGAAGGTGTGGCGAAGAAAGGCTTTATCGCTAACACCCTGACGCCATTTGTCGGTGATGCCAACACGCAAACGCCTGAATTTAAGGCGTTCCTGGTCAATGTGGAAAAGGTGTAACGGAGACGAATTATGGCTTATCAATCTCAGGACATTATCCGTCGTTCCGCCACCAACGGCCTCACGCCCGCGCCACAAGCGCGGGGAAGTCAGCAAGAGGTCGCGAAACTTATCGACGTCACCACCTGTATCGGCTGTAAAGCCTGCCAGGTGGCCTGTTCGGAGTGGAACGATCTGCGTGATGAAATCGGCAGCAACGTCGGGGTGTATGATAATCCGGCTGATTTGACCGCCAAATCATGGACGGTCATGCGCTTCTCGGAAGTGGAGCAAAACGACAAACTGGAATGGTTGATCCGCAAAGATGGTTGTATGCACTGCGCGGACCCAGGCTGCCTGAAAGCCTGCCCGGCTGAAGGCGCAATCATTCAGTACGCCAATGGTATTGTCGATTTCCAGTCCGAGCAGTGCATCGGCTGCGGTTACTGCATCGCTGGTTGCCCGTTCGACGTGCCGCGCCTGAATCCGGAGGACAATCGCGTCTACAAATGCACCCTGTGCGTAGACCGTGTGACTGTCGGCCAGGAACCTGCCTGCGTGAAAACCTGCCCAACCGGTGCGATTCATTTTGGCTCGAAAGAGTCGATGAAAAACCTGGCGGGCGAGCGCGTGGCAGAGTTGAAAACACGCGGTTATGACAACGCCGGATTGTACGACCCGGAAGGCGTTGGCGGCACTCACGTTATGTACGTGCTGCATCATGCGGACAAGCCGACGCTGTACCACGGCCTGCCGGAGAATCCGTCCATCAGCCCAACCGTGAAATTCTGGAAAGGTGTCTGGAAGCCGCTCGCCGCTATTGGCTTTGCTGCGACCTTTGCCGCCAGCGTGTTCCACTATGTGGGAGTTGGCCCGAACCGTGCCGATGATGAAGACGAAAACTTGCACCATGACGATGACGAGGTGCGCAAACCATGAAAAAACAAGTGACCATTCAACGTTACAGCGCACCAGAGCGCATCAACCACTGGGTAACCGCCTTCTGCTTCATACTGGCGGCGGTGAGCGGGCTGGGGTTCTTCTTCCCGTCCTTTAACTGGCTGATGCACATTCTGGGTACGCCGCAGCTGGCGCGCATCCTCCATCCGTTCGTCGGTGTGGTGATGTTTGCCTCGTTTATCATCATGTTTTTCCGTTACTGGCACCACAATCTAATCAATCGGGATGATATCTTTTGGGCGAAGAATATTCGTAAGATCGTCGTCAACGAGGAAGTGGGTGACACCGGGCGTTATAACTTCGGCCAGAAATGCGTGTTCTGGGCGGCGATTATTTTCCTGGTGCTACTGCTGGTGAGCGGCGTGATTATCTGGCGTCCTTACTTCGCTCCTGCTTTCTCAATCCCGGTGATTCGCGTAGCCCTGATGGTGCATTCATTTGCCGCAGTGGCACTGATTGTGGTTATTATGGTCCACATCTACGCCGCCCTTTGGGTGAAAGGCACGATTACCGCGATGGTGGAAGGCTGGGTCACAACGTCCTGGGCGAAGAAACACCATCCAAAATGGTATCGTGAAGTTCGCCAGAAACAGGAAAAACGACAGGAATGAGCATTCGCATAATCCCGCAAGACCAGCTGGATAAGAGCGCGAAACGTACGGCGGAGACTATCCCGCCGTTACTGTTCCCCCGGCTGAAAAATCTCTACAACCGCCGTGCAGAACGCCTGCGCGAACTGGCGACCGACAATCCGCTGGGTGATTTCCTGCGCTTTGCGGCGCTTATTGCCCACGCGCAGGAAGTGGTGCTGTACGACCACCCGCTGGAAATGGATTTAACGGCGCTGATTCAGAAATCTTCTGAAACGGGCAAGCCGCCGCTGGATATCCATGTTCTGCCGCGTGACCCGCACTGGCAGCGTTTGCTCAACTCATTGATTGCTGAGCTAAAACCAGAGATGAGCGGCCAGGCGCTGGCGGTTATCGAAAATCTGGAAAAGGCTTCAACGCAAGAGCTGGAAGAGATGGCGACTGCGTTGTTTAACGCTGATTTTGCGCTGGTTTCCAGCGACAAAGCCCCGTTCATCTGGGCTGCGTTGTCGCTTTACTGGGCGCAAATGGCGAGCCTGATTCCAGGGCGTGCGAAAGCGGAATACGGCGAGCAACGCCAGTTCTGCCCGGTTTGCGGTTCGATGCCGGTTTCCAGCATCGTGCAGATTGGCGGCACCAGTGGCTTGCGTTACTTGCACTGCAACTTGTGTGAAACCGAGTGGCACGTAGTGCGTGTGAAATGTAGCAACTGCGAGCAAACCCGCGATTTGAACTATTGGTCGCTGGAAAGCGAACAGTCAGCGATTAAAGCGGAAAGCTGTGGAGACTGCGGCACCTACCTGAAGATTCTCTATCAGGAAAAAGATGCCAAAGTGGAAGCCGTTGCCGACGATTTAGCCACGCTGGTACTGGATGCACGCATGGAGCAAGAAGGTTTTGCCCGCAGCAGTATCAATCCTTTCCTGTTCCCAGGGGAAGGCGAGTAATCAGTTCCCAGGGCGGTGAGCTTTGGCTTATCCGCCCTGGTCATCACACAGGATCACCGTATGTCCCTCGAACCCGCAATCGCCGGGCTGGTTGATGAATTCATCGACTCTGGCCGTCCTTCTTCACGTCAACAAACTTTTGCCGAACGCCGGGCTGGGTATATCGCCAGCACGGTTTTAGCGGGTGAAACCGAAACCCGAGTCGACGTGAAAGACATCAGTCTTGATGGCTGCACGTTACGTATATTTTCCCCGCTCAATGCCACCGGATCACTCCCCGCCGTGATCTATTACCACGGCGGTTGCTTTGTTAGCGGTGGGTTTGAAACCCATGACAATCAGTTACGCCAGCTTTGCTATCACAGTGGTTGCCGGGTGATTGCCGTACAGTATCGCGTGGCACCGGAGCACACTTATCCGGCAGCGCATGATGATGCTGAACGTGCAGCGGACGCTATCTGGCAAGCGGCTGAACAGCTGGAAGTGGATCGTGAACGAATCACACTCGCGGGCGACAGCGCCGGTGGGCATATTGCCCTGGTAACGGCCCTGCGCCTGAAAAGTGCGGGAAACTGGCTGCCTGCGCGGCTGATGCTGATTTACCCGATGCTGGACGCGACGGCGGAATCGGTCAGCTATCAGGAAAACGGCTACGACTACATCATTACCCGCGATACGTTGCTCTCAGGTTACGAAGCCTATATGCCCGATCTTGACTCAATGGATGATGAAGCCAGCCCATTATTTCGTGAAGATTTTGCAGGCTTACCGCCGGTACATATCATCACCGCTGAATATGACCCACTGCGCAATGAAGGTGAGGTTCTGCATGAGTGCCTGATGGATCAAGGCGTTGAGTCCACCTGCCAACGCTATCTCGGGGTGATCCATGGGTTTTTCCAGCTTGGCGGTATCAGCCAGGCAGCCCGCGATGCCATGCGTGATGTTGCGTGGCGGGTAGGTCAATAAGCGCAATTAACCCCTCGCACCACTCCGGCCAGGTTATGCTGGCCGGGAATTTTTGTTCAGAGAAACTCATTCCCTGCATTCAGCCTTCTGTTAGCTCATCATAAAGATTGCGAAGACGGGTTCGTAGATAAAGTACGGCCTTGTGCTTGCGGGATAACAGGGCCTGAACGCTAATGCCTGTCTCTTCCGCTAACTCCTTAAAGCTGTAGCCGTGGAGTTCGGTTTTTTCGAACGCCTCACGCTGCGCCACAGGAAGCTCCAACATCGCATCTTCCAGCTCATCCCAGAGCAGCTGACTCAGATATTCGCCTTCCGGTGACTGTGGCACGCCAAACAACGTTTCCGCCAGTTCGTCTTCAGGAAGAAAGCCATCATCGTCGTCAGA
This sequence comes from Buttiauxella sp. BIGb0471, assembly GCF_024807715.1. NCBI lineage: Bacteria > Pseudomonadati > Pseudomonadota > Gammaproteobacteria > Enterobacterales > Enterobacteriaceae > Buttiauxella > Buttiauxella sp. BIGb0471. The sequence goes on along the minus strand of NZ_JANUEU010000004.1, from coordinate 103,387 downwards.
ATAGTAGTCAGAAAGCGGAAGCTCGCGCTTTTTACGTGCCCTGTCGGTCATTTCATTACGTGCGGCGCGAAACAACCAGGCGGCGACGTTCTCCACCGGTTGCTCCACTTTCATCAACTGCCATGTCACTTCTTGCAGGATATCGTCTGCGTCATCGCGTACTGGCGTGCGGCCAACGATAAACGCTTTCAGCTTCGAGCGACACGCATTGAGCGCCAACATGACTCGAGAATGTCCTGCCGTCCCGGCTTTCATTATCGTCACTCAGCTTGCGTCGGTTTCTGGGCGTTATCTTCCGGCTTCTGACGGCAATGCTCATTTTCACCATGCCGCTCATCGCGATGATGGCAATGCCCGCGACCATGACGCCAGAATCCACCGCGGCGCTGCTGAACAAACTGTTCGCGTTGCTCTGGTGTCATTTGCATCCAGCGTTCATGCATACGGCGGCGTTCCCGGCCCATACCGAACATCCCGGGACGTAGCCCAAGACCGCCGAACAGAATACGGCACAGAACCAGCAACCCAAGCGCCTGCCAGAAGCCAATGCTTTTCACGCCGATAATCGCAGGCAACAGCGCATTCCACAGCGACATCACCAGCAGGCTTAACACGGCAATAAACACAATGCCCATCAGCAATGGTTTAGCCATCGGGTGGCCGACGAATCCGCGACCGTGATCCCGGCCATGTCCACGCATATCAAAATCTCTCATCATTTTTACTCCTCATCAGATTAGTTAATTATTGCTTCTGATGAGGTAGACGAATGAGAAGCAGAAATATTGCCAGGAAAATGAAATTTTTTTGCGGGCTGGAATAAAAGGGCGTTATCGGCAATGTGTGCTTTTGCGAAGCAAGGGGTATTTATCCCAGGGAATAAGGCAAAATTACGCCTGGCAGATCCTTAAAGTCTTTTGAATTTCGAGTGATGAGTTTCCTGGCACTGATCTGCGTACTGGCCAAAATAATGGCATCAGGTAGTTTCATTCCATATTGCTGACGTAGCGCTACAGAGTGTTCTGCCACCGCCTGATTGACCGGCAAAATTTCAAATCCACTCAGGAAATGCCGGGTCTGCTGCTCCTGATCGTGGTGTTTTACCCCGACCATGACTTCCATCCAGGTCACAATGCTAATTGATGGGGAATGACCGTAGCTTTCAATGGTTGCACGCGCTTGCGGGATCCCTTTCAGATAATCGATTAAAATATTGGTATCAAAAACAGTAGATTGCATCATCTTCACCATTCCTCGCGAAGTTTGCGTTCATATTCCAAACCATCAGGTGCATCTTCGCCCCAAAGACCAAATGCTTCTTTGATACTGGTTTGAGCCTGCCTTTCCAGATACTCCTCGACCGCTTCTCGTAAAAGCTCTGCTCGCGGTAAATTGCGTTTCTGTTTAAGGCTATCAAGGCGACTGATTGCCTCATCAGATAGATCCAGAAGAATTCGTCCCATCATCTCTCCAAACATCGTTACCATATATCACCTCAATATATCATCCCTGTTTAATTTTTCACCTTCCTTGTGCGTAAATAATACACAGATCAATAGGGGTTATTAACAGATTGATTTGGCAAATTTTCGTTTTTACGAGCCGCATTCCAGAACGTTTACTTTTCGGAGTTTGTCTGCAAGGAAAGGGAATAATGGGGGATGAAAATACCAGCCAGCATGTACTGGCTGGTATAAATGGCAAAATCAGTCTTTCTTAATCATCTGCACAATTTGGTCGTTATTAATCTGGCGCTCGTTGCCTTGCTGATCGGTGTAACTAATCAGGCCAGTATCTGAATCCACTAGTGGTTTCCCCTGCGTCACAATCATATCGCCTGCTTTGGTCGACATAACGTAATCGCTCGAACACGCCGTGACCGAAAGCGCCACGCCGCTTAACAGCAGAACTGCCATCAATTTTTTCATGCTGAAACATCCCTTTTAAATAAGAAGGGGATTCTACCTGCTGCGCTCAAGACAGATTGTTAAGGTGTATTACGAAGGGTTTTAGGGGGGATGGTTCAGCGTTGCCACAAAACAAAAAACCGCATGGCTAAACCATACGGGTTTTCAATTTTTTCAGGCTTAAGAGCTCAGATGCGCCTGCTTTCTGCGGGCGATATCAATAAACAAAATGCTGGCGCCAAAAGACAAACAGGACGCAATAATCAAGACAAGAAGATAGGACGTGACATAGCTATATTCTTTGTCCAGATGGGACAGTTGTTCCGATATCAGATCAATGTTTTCTACGGTGTAATTTCTGCACGCATAAAGCCCGTACCAGAAGGCGCTGAAGCCAACCAGGCACGTGTAACAGAACCAGGTGAGTTTTTTATCTATGTACTCAAGATAAAACTTTGGGTCGGAGTAGGCGACTTTGAGAAGCCCAAAAAAACAGCCAAAGTAGATGCCAATCAACCACTTCAACACATCCCAGTTCATACAAACCTCTTAAATTGCTGCTACCTGTTTCGTCAGGCATTAAAAAAGGGCTACGTGTCACGTAACCCCTTGTTTTCGTTTGTTTACGCCAGATGAGTTTTTGTGGCGGGAACAATATCGGCACAGTATGTCACATGCTGCTTCGACAAAGAAGACCGTACAGGTTGTGCAGAATAGGAAGTTCAAATTATGGGACTCTGTAAAATCCCCTATGAGAGCACTTTAAAGGGCTGCTTAATGTAGAGCATACGTCGATCTTAGAAGTGTTCGAAATAATGGGGCTGCATCTTCATATGGTAAGTGAATCTAGAGCTTGAACTTCTCTTTTAATTTATTGCTAATCGAGTAAAATATGTTTGAAATAATAAACATGACTACGGCCAAAATAGCGTGATTCAGTGTGTCTTTAATTTTGTCAAAATAGAAAAAAGAAAATATTAACAGGATAGGTGAAAAACCTATAGATACGGTAATGAACCCGTCAATGAAGAAAAATGCTATTTTTAATAAAGGGTTAAGCATTTTTTTCTCCATGAACCAAATCGGCGTAATGCTTCATTACATTATTGAATGCAGACCTATCTTTATCATGGAGAAGGATAGCGTCTTCAAAAGATTTTAACTTATCCTCAAGAATAAAATAAAGCAGGTCTAGATCACCTAACCCTCTTAACTCCCAATATATGTTAGGGTTTCTATTCAACAAGTCTCTTGAACTATATACTGCTTTGGACTGCATAGCCCCTAACGTTACAAGAGATGTGGAAATTAACCCTACAGAGGTTCTTATTAATAATCTATCAATGAAAATTTGTAAAAACTTAGATAAGGCTTGGGTCGTAAAAACAAGCTTTCCAGTTATCTGCCCTCCTATTTTATATTGGAGTTGTGACTTTTGCTCATTTGTAAGAAGACTATAATACTTGATTAAAATAACCTTAATTATTTCTGCAAGGGAGTCCTTGTTTACACCTCCTTTTTTCACGAGAAACATTAATCTTATTTTGTCATTGTTGTTATTATACCTATTTTCAGAATCAATAAAATCATAGGCAATGTAACCAATATCCTCTGGAATTTCCAATATACCTTCAATGAATCCTGATACAACTCCTGGGGTTTCACCGTTAATAGTATAATAGAGTTCTTCTGCTATACCTGTTTCACTGTTCATCCAATTCTATCTTCCCATATTGAATATGCAGATGTTGAGCAACCAATATTTTCCCAAGTAATATCTTGGTAGACTAAAGATACAATTTCTTGAGGCGACATTCCGTTGTTATTTACTGAGTGAGGATAATCATATTTAATGCTAGATATGAAAGCTTTTCCTAAACGTATTTTATAGTTATGTTCAACCCCTCCTTTAACTCCAGTTCTATAAAAGTTTAAATAAATTTCGAGTTCTTCATTTTCACTTAAACATGCACCAAGAATAGGTGAGCATTTATCAATGGGCTTAATGAATTGTACTGGATGGTGGTTGGCATTCTGTTGTCGAGTAAGAAGGTGTTGGAATGAATAAGCGAAAATTTCATCCTCATGTCCCGCCACATGCTTATTGCCAATTGATTTGACAGTGCCACATCCAGCGCTTATCAAACCATTCTTTTTCCCTTGTATAGAAACAAATATCAAACTAGACATTCTTTAGCTCCTTAAAAAATAATCTTTTCTAGCATGTAATTTGTCATGTAGTCCATAGTTTTCAGAATGTATTTATATGTACATGAAAATAATAATAAATTTATTTTTTAAGATATAGTTGGAGTCAATGGTATCCGCTGTAAATATATATTTATGTGGTATATTTTAGTTGGGGTAAATATATTTTTTAGAAGAACTTCTTTTTAGTGTGTAAATATACTGAGGGTGTTTTTTTGGAAAATAACAACATTTAAATTAAAAAGGCGGAATTGATGATAATCCGCCATTGGAAACCTAGTGAATCCCTGGTACTGATTCGCCGCTAATCATCACCAAACCTGCATCTGCGCTAACAAAGCGTGGTGCTTTTAAATCCTCGACCAGAACGTTAACCAACTCGAATAATAGCCCTGTGATGTGTTCTTTCTGCTCGGGTGACTGCTGGTGTTGCAGCAATAAGATGGTGAGTGCGGAACAATACTCGCGCAGAGTTTCGGAATCAGTAGAAAGCGGAGCACGATAATTATCGGGTTCCGCCACATCCACCGTCAGGCGCTCGATTAAATGAGCCGGTAACGGAGCTTTAAGAGCGAATTTCAACATTTCCAGCGCTGCATACAAACGCCCACAAAGCGCCATACATTCGGTGTTGTTGTCGTTTTCAATCAGCGCATCGACATGCTGCTGGCAGTTATCGAGGATCTGGAATAAATCCAGATTCGCACCAAGAGGAGTTTTGAGCAGAGCGGTAATTGCCGTTTCATTAACTGACGGCGGGCACACGATTTCAATGCAGGTGGTTGTGATACTATTGGTGTTAGCCATTGCGTTATGTCCTTAACGTTAGTGGTTAAACGCCTCGGTAGTGTTGACGCACTCCGGGGCGTTGCTGTTTATCGCGTACCGTTGTAGTGTACGTACGCGATGGAACCATATTGAGGATTACGTACGTACATGTCAACTATCAAACGTGATAAAAGCCCTAAAGGAAATGGACTATCTCCAACATTTCAGATCCGCATCACACCAGAACTGAAAGCCCAATTTGAAGTTGCAGCGAAGGATGCTGGCATGAGTTTGGGGAATTGGTTGAAGGAGCTTGGGCGGAAGGAATTGGAGCGTTTGGGGGGCTAACCTGGTCAGTACACTGTCACCGGAATTATTGGGGATTAATCAGCTTCCGGCGGCAATCCGCGAGTAGGCCATACGACGAGCGACGCATTATATCGGGGAAGCACTGCGGGATTACCTACCGACCGGCCCGGAAATTAATTACACAGCGGAAAACAGCGACATTTTGACAGCCATCGGATTCAGGCCAGATAAGGCTTCGAGGGCTGATAATCAGCAGAAATATACACCGGCACAAAACCATGTTTACGCACACCGGCAGGCAGAACTGAGCCAGCAACCACCTGCATAAAATCGACCTGAAAACCCCGCCATTTAATTCAATTAAACCATGCATTACGGTGCATGGTTTTGCATGTAAAACCCCGTATTTTTCACACCTCGTCACTCCAGTGCTGGCGCGGCTCCAGGGAGTCATACACAGGCATTAAAAGCCACCCATGAAGCGGGCAGGCGTGGCGGGGATAGCATTGCGCGCTTAGTTCTAATGCGTATCCTTTTATTTTTATATTTATTACAAAATAAAAGTTTATATAATTATTAATTTTAAGTCTGATTGTTATTTTTTTTGAGTGAAATTATACCAAACGTTTCGAAGGTTGTTATTTTATATTTGATTTAATGTGACTCTATTCATATAAACATCATTATTATTCCAAAGATTAATGCTCCTTGTGCATAAATACGTTTATATGTTTCGATTTTATTTGTGAATTTAATATGATATATTAACATTATACGAAAAGGAAAGCGGAGGCGACATGAGGATGAATTCTAATATATATATACCTAAGTTCAATCAGAGTAGGGTAAGGGATATTTTAAGAAAGGTTCATAATGATTTATTTAAAATTGATGAGCATGTTATTATTACAGAAAGTGATTTAAGTCTTGTTGAGCATTATGTCATTGTTTTAGAAGATCGTAGGTTTTTTTTGCATAGCGGTTTTGATATTAAATCCTTTATAAGGGAATTAATTAAATCGTTCACTACCTTAAGATTCAAAGGTGGTGCAAGTACTATAGATATGCAGTTTGTACGAACAATAACTGGTTATAGAGCAAGAACATTAAAAAGGAAGATTTATGAAGTATTTTTGGCTTTTATAATCAATAATCGATATTCAAAAAGGGTGATACTACACTCATACATGTGCCATGCTTATTTAGGCACAGGACTTACTGGTATAGAGCAAGCAGCAATGAAGACTTTTGAGAAGGATATATCCAGCCTCACGGAATTTGAATCCGCAATGGTAGCTTCCATGCTCCTTACCCCACAGCCCCTACTTCAGACGTCTAGATGGTACGTTAGAACTAAAAGGAGAGCGACTTATGCTATGAGCGTTAGGAAAGCGAAAAAATAAGGCTTTTAACATGAAAAAGGTAGAGAACTCATCTAAGTTTTCTTTTGTAAAATATATTTTTGTTTCATCATAAATACTGGATCTTTTCTGTCTCTTTCTTTCTTCCATGAGTTTCATTAAGTTGCTCGACTTATTTGATAGTAAGTTGAGTTTATTCATTGTGTTAGCTTTTTTGAGTTCGTTTACATCTGCGTGACGCATGTCATTATGAATGGAAACAAAGGTTTCCTGTATTTCTTTCTCAAGATAAATCGATAAATCAGTAGATTCATGAGTGAATAAAAAATGATAAAAATTATTAAGCTTATCATTCCATTCATCCTTGAGTTTTATATACCCAGCTCTTGTTGCATCCTCAACTTTTCCATCGTTAGATATTTTTTCATCTATATATATCCGCATCCTTGAAATTCTTGAACTAATAAGAGAGTTTATTTCAGCTACAACTTTTTCAAACTCCTTCAAATCTTTTTCGTTGTTTTGAAATTTTTGTTGGTATAACCAATTGTCACGTTGAAATTTGATAATTATTTTGTTACCAATAACCCCTGTGAATACCAAAGTGGTAATTGCAGTTATTAATATTTTGAATATATCAAACATACTCTAAATCCTAATTGTGTATTGCAGTGAATAACATTTCTGGATACAGCTTATTTGCATACCATTGTCGCATTTTTCTTCGATGCTCCAAATAGTTAGCATGATTATAAATGCCGCGAATGCTGTTCTTATCCACATGCGCAAGCTGCATTTCAATCCATGCACTATCAAATCCTTCTTCATGCAAGATTGTCGACATTGTGTGTCTGAAACCGTGACCTGTAGCACGTCCTTTGTAGCCAAGTAACTCAATCACTTGCGTTACGCTTTCCTTGCAGATTGGTTTGCTGCGGTTATTCCTGCCAATAAAAATGTAAGGATAATGACCGGTAATAGGCTTGAGCTGCTTAAAGAGGTCAATGACCTGAGTGGATAAGGAACGACGTGAGGCCAACGCATTTTCATCCGTTCTGCCGGTATTTCCCATAACCCTTTTTCGAGGTCTACTTCGTCCCACGTAGCAAAGCGTAGCTCTTGGGTTCGCACACCTGTAAGTATGATTATCTTCGTCGCATTCTTCGTAATAATGCTACCGGTATACGCTTCAAGGTCGCGTATAAAATGTGGCAATTCTTCGGCAGATAAAAATGGATGATGCTTTTGCTTGGGAACGGCCAGCGCGATAGCTAAATCAGCTGCAGGGTTGTATTCAGCTCTGCCGGTTATAATCGCGTAGCTAAAAACCTCTCCACAACATTGACGCACTTTTCTCGTTTTCTCTAAAGCCCCATGCTTCTCGATACGACGTAGCACTTCAAGCAATTCCAGCGGCTTAATTTCCGAGATTGGTCGGTTCCCTATGTAAGGGAAAACATCCTGCTCAAAGGTCTTAATGATTTCTTCCCGGTAGGCCACAGTCCAGCGGTCAGCTTTGTTGGTATGCCATTCTCGGCTGATAGCCTCGAAAGAGTTTCCGTGGAGAGCTGCTGTGCCAGTTTTTGAGCTTTAAGTTCTTCTACGGGGTCGATGCCGTTTCCTACCTGCTTACGCGCTGCATCACGTTTCTCGCGAGCCTCCGCAAGTGAAACGAGACTATATGAACCGAAAGACATTAGACGGGCTTTACCTGCGAACCGGTAGCGGAATCTCCAGCCTTTGCTTCAGTCGGGATTGATGAGCAGAGATAAGCCTTGTCCATCGTTTAGGGTATAGGCCTTGTCTTGGGGCTTAGCGCGGCGGATTTGTATCTCAGTCAGGGGGCATGTGTATAAGTGAATTATGTGTATAAAAAATTTATACACAATCCTATACATATTTTTCACGGATTCAGGGAGATTGTCTCGGACTGCTACGGATGGTGAGGTGATGTAACTTGATGAATTTACTGATTTTAAAATATTTTATCGGAAGGTCTCGGACAATGAGTGGCGGAAGATCACAGGAGTTGAACCTGCCCGGCACCGCTGGCGGCACCAACTGGATTTGAAGTCCAGCCGCCTCACCGGAGACGACGATCTTCCTAGCCTCGATTGCTACATGGAGGCGGTGCGCAGTATACCTGGTTTCTCCCGCTTACCAAACAATGCTTTGCCCTTTCCACAATGATTTCCTGAAAACTATTAGCCGGATCAATTAAACCGTACGAAATCCACGCGTTTAGCACTTTTGAACCCCTCTATTGAGCGACTCTGCTCACACTTATCAAGAAACGTAATCTGATAACCAGAAATTGGAATTCCGGCCCGCCTCCCGATGCTTTAAAACCTGAACTATCGAATTTTTTACACTCGCTTTTAAAGGTGATCACCAGACCCACTGGCACACCGTTTCCAAAAATTCAGTATTCAAAAGGACGGCATAATGAAAATTAGTGACGGCAATTGGCTGATTCAGCCGGGTTTAGCGCTTATCCACCCAGTGCAAGTGTTTGATGTTGAACAACAGGGCAACGAGATGGTGGTGTACGCGGGCATGAAGGATGTGCGCGAGCGGGGGAATCAGCTTGATACACCTCTGTTTACGCTGCGCTTTTTCTCCCCGCAGGAAGGGATTGTTGGTGTGCGCATCGAGCATTTCCAGGGCGCGGTGAATAACGGCCCGCATTATCCGCTTAACGTATTGCACGATGTGAAAGTGACCATGCAAAACACCGCTGAATTTGCCGAGCTGAAAAGCGGCAACCTGGCGGTGCGCGTAACCAAAGGCACTGAATGGGCGCTGGATTTCCTGCGTGACGGCGTGCGCATCACCGGTAGTGCAGTGAAGAACAACGGTTATGTGCAGGATGCGAACAGCGGTAATACGCACATGTTCGAGCGCCTGGATTTGGGCGTTGGCGAAACGGTTTACGGCCTGGGCGAGCGTTTTACCGCGCTGGTGAAAAATGGTCAGACGGTGGAGACCTGGAACCGTGATGGCGGCACCAGTACCGAGCAATCCTACAAAAATATTCCGTTCTACCTCACTAACCGTGGCTACGGCGTGCTGGTGAACCACCCGGAATGTGTCTCCTTTGAAGTGGGTTCCGAGAAAGTCTCCAAAGTGCAGTTCAGCGTCGAAGGCGAATATCTCGAATATTTCGTGATTGACGGCCCAACGCCGAAAGCGGTTCTCGACCGTTACACTCGCTTCACTGGCCGCCCGGCGTTGCCGCCAGCGTGGTCGTTTGGCCTGTGGCTCACCACTTCCTTTACCACCAACTACGACGAAGCGACGGTTAACAGCTTTATCGACGGCATGGCCGAACGCAATTTGCCGCTGCACGTGTTCCATTTCGACTGCTTCTGGATGAAAGCCTTCCAGTGGTGCGATTTTGAGTGGGACCCGGTGACGTTCCCGGACCCGGAAGGCATGTTGAAACGCCTGAAAGCGCGTGGCCTGAAAATCTGCGTGTGGATTAACCCGTATATCGGCCAGAAATCCCCGCTGTTCCGCGAAGGAATGGAAAAAGGCTATCTGCTCAAACGCCCGAACGGCGCGGTGTGGCAGTGGGATAAATGGCAGCCAGGCCAGGCGATTGTCGATTTTACTAATCCGGCGGCGTGCGAATGGTATGCAGGGCATCTGAAACGCCTGGTGCGCATGGGTGTGGATTGCTTCAAAACTGACTTCGGCGAGCGCATTCCAACGGATGTGGTGTGGCACGATGGTTCCGACCCGCAGAAAATGCACAACCATTACGCGTTCATCTATAACGAGCTGGTGTGGAACGTGCTCAAGCAAGAACTGGGCGACGAAGAAGCGGTGCTGTTTGCCCGTTCAGCCTCCGTTGGCGCACAACAATTCCCGGTTCACTGGGGTGGAGACTGCTACGCCAACTACGAATCAATGGCGGAAAGCCTGCGCGGCGGCCTGTCACTCGGCATGTCCGGCTTTGGGTTCTGGAGCCACGATATTGGCGGCTTCGAAAATACCGCTCCGGCGCATGTGTATAAACGCTGGTGCGCGTTCGGGCTGCTTTCCAGCCACAGCCGCCTGCATGGTAGCAAATCCTATCGTGTGCCATGGGCGTATGACGATGAAGCCTGCGACGTGGTGCGCCACTTCACGCAGCTGAAATCACGCATGATGCCGTATCTGTACCGTCAGGCGGCGCAGGCCGCAGAGTTCGGTACGCCGATGATGCGCGCCATGATGCTGGAGTTCCCGGACGATCCGGGCTGCGATTATCTCGACCGCCAGTACATGCTGGGCGATTCCGTGATGGTTGCGCCGGTGTTCTCGGAGGCGGGCGACGTGCAGTTCTATCTACCAGAAGGGCGCTGGACGCATTTGCTCAACAACCAGCAAGCGCAAGGTAGCCGCTGGCATAAAGAGAAGCATGATTTCCAGAGTCTGCCGGTGTACGTGCGTGACAATACGCTGCTAGCGCTGGGCAATAACGACCAGAAACCGGATTACGCGTGGCATGAAGGCACCGGCTTCCAGCTGTTTAATCTCGACGATGGGCGCGAGGCGCTTTGCGAAGTCCCGGCAGCAGACGGTTCGGTTATCTTCACGCTGAAAGTGCGTCGTGAAGGCAATACGCTGGCGGTGCAGTGCGATGGTCAGGCAAAAGACTGGACGCTGTGTCTGCGCAATATCGGTAACGTGAAAGGGGTGAAGCAAGGTAAGAGTGCTGCGGGTGAGCAGGGTGTGGTGATTACACCGGATTCGCACGAGGCGGGATTGGTTATCGAGCTTTAGTGAATGTGTCGGATGTCGCTAACGCTAATCCGACCTACGAAGAGCAGTTGTAGGGTGGATTAGCGCAAGCGACATCCATCGTTTTTTTATTTAACCCTTCATCCACACCCGCAGCCCATCCAGGAACATCTGCGTCGCCAGCATGACCAGCACCAGTCCCATCAAGCGTTCCAGTGCGTTCACGCCTTTCTCGCCCAGCAGGCGCAAGAACAGCGACGATTGCAGCAAAATCGCCACGGTGCCGCCCCAGGCCAGCAATAGCGCTATCACTAAATGGCCCATTTGATTCGGATACTGGTGCGATAACAGCATTAACGTTGCCAGCAGCGTCGGCCCGGCAACCAGCGGAATAGCCAGCGGCACAATAAATGGCTCTTCACCCGCAGGCAGGCCAGAGGCGTTCCCTTCGTGACTTGGGAAGATCATTTTAATCGCAATCAGAAACAAAATTATCCCGCCGGAAATCGACACGCTTTCTGTGCGAAGGTTAAGAAACGCGAGAATTTTTTCCCCGGCAAACAGGAATATCAGCATGATGATCAGCGCAATAAGCAGCTCGCGGATCATGATGGCCCGGCGGCGCTTCGGCTCGGTATGCTTGAGCACTGACATAAAAATCGGCAGGTTTCCCAACGGGTCCATAATCAGGATTAACAGTACTGCCGCAGAAATGATTTCGGTCATGAATAGTGTTCTCTAATAAATAACGTGTTCATTGATAAGTTGTATTTCTAATAGCGCGCATATCATTGATTAATTTCACTTGCGACTTTGGCAGCATTTTGTAATGTGGGCAGTAATCTCAATTAATGTGCACAACGCAAACACCTCTGCAGGATTAGTCGCTATGAAAAATGTTGGTTTTATCGGTTGGCGCGGTATGGTCGGTTCCGTTCTCATGCAACGCATGGTTGAAGAACGCGATTTTGACGCCATTCGTCCGGTTTTCTTCTCCACTTCTCAGCTCGGCCTCGCGGCTCCGTCTTTTGCCGGCCAGAACAACGGCACGTTGCAGGACGCATATGACCTGGAAGCGCTGAAGGCACTGGACATCATCATTACCTGCCAGGGCGGCGATTATACCAACGAAATCTATCCAAAGCTTCGTGAAAGCGGCTGGCAAGGTTACTGGATTGATGCGGCTTCTTCTCTGCGTATGAAAGATGATGCGATTATCATCCTCGACCCGGTAAACCAGCACGTTATTCAGGAAGGTCTGAACAACGGCGTGAAAACCTTTGTGGGCGGTAACTGCACCGTTAGCCTGATGCTGATGTCCCTTGGCGGCCTGTTCGCGAACGACCTGGTTGACTGGGTTTCTGTGGCGACTTACCAGGCGGCATCCGGTGGCGGTGCGCGTCATATGCGTGAACTGCTGACTCAAATGGGCCAACTGCATAGCCATGTTGCCAGCGAGCTGGCGGACCCGGCTTCGGCCATCCTGAACATCGAACGTAAAGTGACGGATCTCGCCCGTAGCGGCAGCCTGCCAACGGATAACTTTGGCGTGCCACTGGCTGGCAGCCTGATCCCATGGATCGACAAGCAGCTTGATAACGGCCAGACGCGCGAAGAGTGGAAAGGCCAGGCTGAAACCAACAAGATTCTGAACACCGGCACCGTCATTCCTGTTGATGGCCTGTGTGTCCGTGTTGGCGCACTGCGCTGCCACAGCCAGGCGTTCACCCTCAAACTGAAAAAAGATGTCTCTCTGCCAACTATCGAAGCGATGCTGGCCGCCCATAACGATTGGGTGAAAGTGGTGCCAAACGACCGCGATATCACTATGCGTGAACTGACGCCTGCGGCAGTCACCGGCACATTAACCACACCTGTCGGGCGTTTGCGTAAGCTGAACATGGGGCCGGAGTATCTTTCTGCCTTCACCGTCGGCGACCAGCTTTTGTGGGGTGCGGCGGAACCGTTACGTAGAATGTTGCGCTTGCTCGCATAATTACACTTACTCACCAAAGGGGCATTGCAGCCCCTTTTTTTATCACGTCATATATCCTTCATACTTCACGTTATGGATGTGTTGGTTGCACTCCGTCACCCCATAACGTGAATTATTTGGGTATACATGAAGCGTATGACTTTAGTTCATTAATTTTCGGGAGCAAAACAGAGCGTTGGCTATGCTTTATTCAGGGCGTTAAACCGCCATGAAAATTAGTTGGGCGGAACGGCTTGCAGGAAAACAATGTTATTGCCGTCCGTTAGGGTCAATGAATGACAAAAAACAGGACGAATGCCATGTCTGTTCATCCAGAAAAAGACGTGATAAATGCGCTAATTGCGGGTCATTTTGCTGATCCTTTTTCTCTGCTGGGAATGCATAAAACAGAAGCCGGGCTGGAAGTACGCGCCCTGTTACCCAACGCCACAGAAGTCTGGGTTATCGATCCTAAAACCGGTGGGAAGGTCGGTAAATTAGAGTGTATTGATTCTCGTGGTTTCTTTTGCGGGGTTATTCCCCGGCGTAAAAATCCTTTTCGTTACCAACTGGCTGTCGTCTGGCATGGCCATGAAAATCTCATTGATGATCCCTATCGCTTTGGGCCGCTAATTCAGGAAATGGATAGCTGGCTGTTGTCCGAAGGTACCCATTTACGCCCTTACGAAACGCTCGGTGCACACGCCGACACCATGGATGGCGTCACCGGCACGCGCTTTTCCGTATGGGCACCCAACGCGCGCCGCGTCTCGGTTGTGGGTCAATTCAACTATTGGGATGGCCGTCGCCACCCGATGCGTTTGCGCCGTGAAAGCGGGATCTGGGAACTCTTTATTCCAGGTGCTCACCCTGGGCAGTTATATAAATTCGAGCTTATCGACACCGACGGGCATCTGCGCCTAAAGGCTGACCCGTATGCGTTTGAGTCGCAAATGCGCCCGGAAACGGCGTCGCTGATTTGTGGCCTGCCAGAAAAAACCACGCTGAGCCCAGCGCGGCAACGCGCCAACGGCTTTGACCAGCCGATCTCAATTTACGAAGTGCATCTCGGTTCCTGGCGTCGTCATACCGACAATAATTTCTGGCTGAGTTATCGCGAACTGGCAGACCAACTGGTGCCATACGTGAAAGAGATGGGCTTTACGCACCTCGAACTGCTGCCGATTAACGAACATCCGTTCGACGGCAGTTGGGGCTACCAGCCACAAGGGATGTATGCGCCGACGCGCCGTTTCGGCACGCGTGACGACTTCCGCTATTTCATTAATGCCGCACATGCTGCGGGCCTGAATGTGCTGCTGGACTGGGTTCCAGGGCATTTCCCAACGGACGACGCTGGCCTTGCGAAATTCGATGGCACCTCGCTTTATGAACACGGCGACCCGCGTGAGGGTTATCACCAGGACTGGAACACGCTGATTTATAACTATGGACGGCGTGAAGTCAGCAACTATCTGGTCGGTAACGGGCTGTACTGGATTGAGCGTTTCGGTATTGACGGTCTGCGCGTTGATGCGGTGGCATCAATGATTTATCGCGACTACAGCCGCCAGCCCGGTGAGTGGATACCTAACGATAAAGGCGGGCGCGAAAACCTCGAAGCTATCGAATTCCTGCGTAATACCAACCGTATTATCGGCGAGCAAACGCCGGGAGCGGTGACGATGGCGGAAGAATCCACCGACTTTGCAGGCGTGTCGCGCCCGGCTTCAATGGGCGGCTTAGGTTTCTGGTTTAAATGGAACCTCGGCTGGATGCACGACACCCTCGACTATATGAAACTCGACCCGGTGCATCGCCAGTATCATCACAACAAAATGACCTTCGGCATGCTGTACAACAGCACTGAAAACTTCGTGTTGCCGTTGTCGCATGACGAAGTGGTCCACGGCAAAAAATCCATTCTCGACCGTATGCCGGGTGACGCGTGGCAGAAGTTTGCCAACTTGCGTGCGTACTACGGCTGGATGTGGGCTTTCCCTGGCAAGAAACTGCTGTTTATGGGCAATGAATTCGCCCAGGGCCGCGAGTGGAACCACGACAGTAGCCTCGACTGGCATTTGCTGGAAGGCGGCGACAACTGGCACCACGGTGTGAAACGCCTGGTCCGCGATTTAAACCACACTTATCGCCATCACGCTGCAATGCATGAGCTGGATTTCGACAGCTACGGCTTTGAATGGCTGGTGGTCGAAGACAACGTGAATTCGGTGTTTATCTTTGTGCGCCGGGATTCGAAGGGCAATGAAATCATTGTTGCCAGTAACTTTACCCCGGTGCCGCGTTACAACTATCGCTTTGGCATTAACCAGCCGGGGCGTTGGCGCGAAGAGCTGAACACGGATTCGATGCACTATCACGGCAGTAACGCCGGGAACAGTGGCGCGGTGCACAGCGATGAGATCCCAAGCCACGGTCGCGAGCACTCCCTGAGTCTGACACTGCCGCCGCTTTCGACTATCTGGTTGGTAAGGGAGGCTGAATGACACAACTCACTGCCGGAAACTCCGCGCCTTACGGCTCGTTTTATGATGGAAAAGGGGTGAACTTCACCCTGTTTTCCGCAAATGCTCATAAAGTCGAACTGTGCGTGTTCGACGAACACGGTCACGAGCAACGCTATGATTTGCCAGTGCGAACCGGAGATATCTGGCACGGCTATTTGCCTAACGCCAAACCCGGTTTGAAGTACGGCTACCGCGTGCATGGGCCGTGGGAACCGCACAACGGCCACCTTTTTAATCCGGCAAAATTGCTGCTCGACCCTTGCGCCCGCGTGGTGGTGGGTGGAGTTGAGCATCATCCCCATTTGCATGGCGGTTATGACGAACCGAATCTGGAAGACAGTGCCCCGCATATGGCGAAATGCGTGGTGGTGCAGGATAAGTTTGACTGGGAAGACGATGAATATCCGCGCACTGCGTGGGGCGATACCGTTATTTACGAAGCTCATGTTCGTGGCCTGACGCTGCTTCACCCAGGCATTCCCGAAGAACTGCGCGGAACTTACGCCGCACTTGGCCATCCGGTGATGATTAACTACTTCAAACGCCTGGGGATTACGGCGCTGGAGCTGTTGCCGGTGGCGCATTTTGTTAGCGAGCCGCGCGTTTCACACCTCGGACTGAGCAACTACTGGGGCTACAACCCGCGCTCTATCTATGCCGTCGAAGGTTATTACGCGGTGAATCACGATCCGCTCAGTGCCGCCAATGAGTTACGTGGCGCGATTAAAGCGTTACACAGCGCGGGTATCGAGGTGATTCTCGACATTGTGCTCAACCACAGCGCGGAACTGGATCGCGATGGCCCGACCCTCTCACTAAGCGGAATCGATAACCGTAGCTATTATTGGTTAATGGAGAATGGCGATTACCAGAACTGGACGGGTTGCGGTAATACGCTGAATTTGAGTACGCCAGGCGTGGTCGCCCAGGTTGTGGATTGCCTGCGCTACTGGGTTGATAGCCTGCATGTTGACGGCTTCCGTTTTGATTTGGCGTCGATCATGGGGCGCACGCCGGAGTTTCGCCAGGATGCACCGCTATTTGAAGCCATCAAAAACGATCCGGTATTGTCGCAAATAAAACTGATTGCTGAACCCTGGGATATTGGCCCAGGCGGTTATCAGGTCGGCAACTATCCGCCGTTATTTGCGGAATGGAATGACCATTTTCGTGATGGCATGCGGCGTTTCTGGCTGCGACAAGATCTATCGTTAGGAGGATTCGCGTGCCGCTTTGCCGGTTCGAGCGATGTGTATCGTCGAGGCGAGCGTAAGCCTTCAACCAGCATCAATTTAATCACGGCGCATGATGGTTTCACGCTGCGTGACTGTGTCAGCTTCAATCAAAAACACAATGAAGCAAACGGTGAAGATAACCGTGATGGCACCAACAATAACTACAGTAACAATTACGGCTTCGAAGGGCTGGAAGCCTCGTTGTATATCAAAGAACGGCGGCGCGACAGTGTTCACGCCTTGCTGACATTGTTACTGCTTTCCCAGGGCACGCCGATGCTTTTGGCCGGTGACGAACATGGTCACAGCCAGCACGGTAATAACAACGCTTACTGCCAGGATAACCAACTGACATGGCTTGACTGGGAGCATTGTAACGATGGCTTAACCACATTTACCGCGGCATTGATTCATCTACGCAAGACGATTCCGGCGCTAACCCAGAATGTCTGGTGGGAGGACGGTGATGGCAATGTTCGCTGGTGGAATAAAGAGGC
The DNA here is from genome assembly GCF_024807715.1 of Buttiauxella sp. BIGb0471. Classification (NCBI taxonomy): domain Bacteria; kingdom Pseudomonadati; phylum Pseudomonadota; class Gammaproteobacteria; order Enterobacterales; family Enterobacteriaceae; genus Buttiauxella; species Buttiauxella sp. BIGb0471. The sequence continues at coordinate 85,871 of NZ_JANUEU010000004.1, read as the reverse complement.
TCAGCCTCTGAGTGCTGACGAGTGGGAAAACGGCGTTCATCGCCTGCAAATCCAGCTTTCAGAACGTTGGCTTATTACGATTAACGCTACCGAAGAAGTGGCCGACATCGTATTACCCGAAGGGGAATGGCGCGCCATTCCTCCGTTTGCCGGCGAAGACAACCCGGTGGTGATGGCTGTATGGCATGGTCCGGCGCACGGAGTCTGCGTATTCCAGAAGTCATAAAAAAAGGAGTCAGTCATGGTTAGGCTTGATAAGAACGATCCTCTGATGTTGGCAAGACAACTGCCAAATAAATCTGTCGCCCTGATTCTGGCTGGTGGGCGCGGTACCCGATTGAAAGATTTAACCTCTACACGCGCCAAGCCTGCCGTTCACTTTGGTGGCAAGTTCCGAATCATTGATTTCGCGCTGTCGAACTGCATTAACTCGGGTATTCGCCGCATCGGCGTTATCACCCAATATCAGTCACATACGCTGGTGCAGCATATTCAGCGTGGCTGGTCGTTTTTCAGTGAGGAGATGAACGAATTTGTCGATTTGCTCCCGGCGCAGCAGCGGGTACACGGTGAAAACTGGTATCGCGGTACGGCGGATGCGGTGACGCAAAACCTCGACATTATTCGCCGCTACAAAGCGGAGTATGTGGTTATCCTCGCGGGCGATCACATCTACAAGCAAGATTATTCACGCATGTTGATTGACCACGTGGAGAAAGGGGCGCGTTGTACGGTGGCATGTATGCCAGTGCCGCTGCACGAAGCTTCGGCCTTTGGCGTGATGGCGGTGGATAGCGAAGAGAAAATTATCGAATTCGTGGAAAAGCCGGCCAACCCGCCGTCGATGCCAGGCGATGATAGCAAAGCGCTCGCCAGCATGGGGATCTACGTTTTCGATGCAGATTATCTCTACGAACTACTGGAAGCGGACGACAAAGACGAAAACTCAAGCCATGACTTCGGGAAAGATATCATTCCGTACGTCATGAAATCCGGTTCGGCCTTCGCTCATCCATTCCCGCTTTCTTGCGTGCAGTCTGACCCTGATGCCGAGCCATACTGGCGCGATGTCGGGACGCTGGAAGCCTACTGGAAGGCCAACCTCGACCTCGCATCGGTAACGCCGGAACTGGATATGTACGACCAGGAATGGCCGATCCGTACTCATATGGAACCGTTGCCTCCGGCGAAATTTGTGCAAGACCGCTCGGGCAGTCACGGCATGACGCTGAACTCGTTGGTTTCTGGCGGCTGCATTATTTCCGGTTCGGTGGTGGTTCAGTCGGTGTTGTTCCCGCGAGTGCGCGTCAATTCGTTTTGCAACATTGACTCTTCAGTATTGCTGCCAGATGTCATTGTCGGGCGCTCCTGCCGTTTACGCCGTTGCATTATCGACCGCGCCTGCGTCATTCCTGAAGGCATGGTAGTGGGGGAAAACGCTGAGGAAGATGCACGCCGTTTCTACCGTTCCGAAGAAGGTATTGTGCTGGTGACACGGGAAATGCTGGCCAAATTGCCAGGTTAGGATTGACCTCCGCGCAGCAGGGGCTGCGCGTTGTAATTTTATCGTTTGGCGTTTGATTTTTTACGCCACGACTTTCCATACGGGAGCGATAATGCAGGTCTTACATGTATGTTCTGAAATGTTTCCACTGCTAAAAACGGGTGGTCTGGCAGATGTGCTTGGTGCTCTACCGGCGGCACAAATTGCAGGAGGTGTTGAGACGAGAGTCCTGCTGCCTGCATTCCCGGATATCCGTCGTGGCATTGTTGATGCGCAGGTTGTCGCACATCGTGACACCTTCGCGGGTCATATGACTTTGTTATATGGCCACTTCAACGGCGTGGGGATTTACCTGATTGACGCTCCACATTTATACGAACGCCCAGGCAGCCCGTATCACGATACTAATCAGTTCGCTTACACCGATAACGTGCACCGTTTTGCGTTGCTCGGATGGGTCGGCGCTGAGATGGCTTGTGGTCTGGATCCCTTCTGGCACCCGGATATTGTGCATGCACATGACTGGCATGCGGGCCTGGTACCAGCGTATCTCGAGGCCCGTGGTCGCCCGGCAAAGTCGGTATTTACCGTTCACAACCTGGCTTACCAGGGGCTGTTTTACGCCCATCATATGAATGAAATTGACCTGCCATGGTCGTTCTACAACATGAACGGCCTGGAGTTTAACGGTCAAATTTCGTACTTGAAAGCTGGCCTTTACTATGCTGATCATATTACGGCGGTCAGCCCGACGTATGCCCGTGAGATAACCGAGCCGCAATTTGCCTACGGCATGGAAGGGCTGTTGCGCCAGCGCCACCGCGAGGGACGGCTGTCCGGCATTCTTAACGGCGTGGACGAAAAAATTTGGGACCCGGCTCATGACTTGCTTCTGGCTTCGCGTTACACCCGCGATACGCTGGAAGAAAAAGCCGAGAACAAGCGTCAGTTGCAGGTGGCGATGGGGCTGAAGGTTAACGACAAAGCGCCGCTGTTTGCGGTAGTGAGCCGTTTGACCAGCCAGAAAGGTTTGGATTTGGTGCTTGAAGCGTTGCCGGGATTGCTCGAGCAAGGCGGGCAACTGGCGTTGCTGGGCGCGGGTGATACCGTCATGCAGGAAGGTTTCCTGGCGGCGGCAGCTGAGCACCCTGGGCAAGTTGGGGTTCAAATCGGTTATCACGAAGCGTTCTCGCACCGCATTATGGGGGGCGCAGATGTGATTCTGGTGCCGAGCCGTTTTGAGCCTTGTGGTTTAACGCAATTGTATGGTTTGAAGTACGGGACTTTGCCGCTGGTGCGGCGTACGGGTGGGCTTGCAGACACCGTATCTGACAGCTCGCTGGAAAACCTGGCTGACGGTATCGCCAGTGGATTCGTGTTTGAAGACAGTAATGCCTGGTCGCTGCTAAGAGCGATTCGGCGTGCCTTCGTGTTGTGGTCTCGCCCTTCGCTGTGGCGGTTTGTTCAGCGTCAGGCAATGGGCATGGATTTTAGCTGGCAGGTAGCGGCGCATTCCTACCGCGACTTGTACCAACGTTTGCTGTAAACATCCACCAGGAATCACTGATATGAACGCACCCTTTTCCTATGCTTCACCGACGCTCAGTATTGAGGCGTTAAAGCACTCAATAGCTTATAAACTGATGTTTACGGTTGGGAAAGACCCTGCCATTGCGAACAAGCATGAGTGGCTCAATGCCACATTATTTGCCGTTCGTGACCGGTTGGTAGAACGCTGGCTGCGTTCAAACCGTGCTCAGCTTTCCCAGGAAGTTCGCCAGGTTTACTATCTGTCGATGGAGTTTTTGATTGGCCGCACTCTTTCTAATGCACTGCTTTCATTAGGCATTTATGAAGATGTCAAAAATGCGCTGGAAGAGATGGGGCTTGATCTCGAAGAGTTGATTGACGAAGAGAACGACCCCGGCCTCGGCAATGGCGGGTTAGGTCGTCTCGCCGCCTGTTTCCTCGATTCATTGGCAACGCTTGGTTTGCCTGGCCGCGGTTACGGTATTCGCTACGACTACGGCATGTTTAAACAAAATATCGTTGATGGCCGCCAGAAAGAGTCCCCGGATTATTGGCTCGAATACGGTAATCCTTGGGAATTTAAACGCCACAATACGCGCTACAAAGTGCGTTTTGGCGGGCGTGTGCAAATGGAAGCGAAGAAATTCCGCTGGGTAGAAACCGAAGAGATTTTGGCGGTGGCGTATGACCAGATAATCCCTGGCTACGACACCGATGCGACTAACACGCTGCGCCTGTGGAATGCGCAGGCGAGTAGCGAAATCAACCTGGGTAAATTTAACCAGGGCGATTATTTCGCTGCGGTAGAAGATAAGAACCATTCGGAAAACGTCTCTCGCGTGCTTTACCCGGATGACTCGACCTATTCAGGTCGGGAACTGCGTTTGCGTCAGGAATATTTCCTCGTCTCCTCCACCGTGCAGGACATTCTCAGCCGCCATTACCAGCTACATAAAACCTACGACAATCTGGCGGATAAAATCGCCATTCACCTTAACGACACGCACCCGGTGTTGGCGATCCCTGAGCTGATGCGTTTGCTCATCGACGAGCATAAATTCACCTGGGAAGATGCGTTTGAAGTCACCTGCCAGGTGTTCTCGTACACCAACCACACGCTGATGAGCGAGGCGCTGGAAACCTGGCCGGTAGACATGTTAGGTAAAATTCTGCCGCGCCATTTGCAGATCATCTTTGAGATTAACGACTACTTCCTGAAAACCTTGCAGGAGCAGTATCCGAACGATACCGGCCTGCTGGGGCGCACCTCGATTATTGATGAATCGAACGGACGTAAAGTCCGTATGGCGTGGCTTGCGGTGGTCGCCAGCCATAAAGTGAACGGCGTTTCTGAGCTGCACTCCAACCTGATGGTGCAGTCGCTGTTTGCCGATTTCGCCGCGATCTTCCCGATGCGTTTTTGCAACAAAACCAATGGTGTTACGCCGCGCCGCTGGCTGGCACTGGCGAACCCGCCGCTTTCAGAAGTGCTGGATGAAAATATCGGCCGCACCTGGCGTACCGATCTCAGCCAACTGAACGATCTGAAGCAGCATATTGATTACCCGACCGTGCACCAGGATGTGCGCAGGGCGAAGCTGGCCAACAAGAAGCGCCTGGCAAGTTACATCGGCCAGCAGCTCAATGTGGTGGTGAACCCGAACGCGTTATTTGATGTGCAAATCAAACGTATTCACGAGTACAAACGCCAGCTGATGAACGTGCTGCACGTGATTACGCGCTACAACCGCATCAAGGCCGATCCAACAGCCGATTGGGTGCCGCGCGTGAATATCTTCGCCGGTAAAGCGGCGTCAGCGTATTACATGGCGAAGCACATCATTCATCTCATCAATGATGTGGCGACGGTGATCAACAACGATCCGGTTGTGAAAGATCGTTTAAAAGTCGTATTCATCCCAAACTACAGCGTTAGCCTGGCGCAGATCATTATTCCGGCGGCGGATCTCTCCGAGCAGATTTCGCTGGCGGGAACGGAGGCTTCCGGCACCAGTAACATGAAGTTTGGCTTGAACGGTGCGCTGACTATCGGCACGCTCGACGGTGCAAACGTTGAAATGCTGGAGCACGTTGGCGCGGATAATATCTTTATCTTCGGGAATACGGCGGAAGAGGTCGAAACGCTGCGGCGTAAAGGCTATAAGCCGCGTGAATATTACGAACAAGATGAAGAGCTGCATCAGGTGCTGACGCAAATCGGTACCGGAACGTTCAGCCCGGATGAGCCAACGCGTTACCGTGACCTGCTGGATTCACTGATTAACTTTGGTGACCACTATCAGGTGCTGGCAGATTACCGCAGCTATGTGGATTGCCAGGACAGGGTAGATGAGCTGTATCGCCAACCGGAAGAGTGGACGATTCGCACCATGCACAATATCGCCAATATGGGTTATTTCTCGTCAGACAGGACGATTCAGGAATACGCCGATGAGATTTGGCATATTAAGCCGGTGAGATTGTAATTATTCCCCTCACCCTAACCCTCTCCCCAAAGGGGCGAGGGGACTAGCCCGATATTCCCCCTCTCCCTCAGGGAGAGGGCCGGGGTGAGGGTTGTTCTCACGCAAATATCAGCACAACTCCAGTTGCACGTTATTCTCGGCAATCACCTGCATCACGCCTGCGGGCGGCATCATATCGGTATAAACCTGGTCGACAAGGCTAATACTGCCAAGATTCACCATCGCATTACGGCCAAATTTAGAGTGATCCACCACCAGCATGACGCAGCGCGAGTTTTCAATAATCGCGCGTTTGGTGCGAACTTCGTGGTAATCAAATTCCAGCAGCGAGCCGTCGCCGTCGATGCCGCTGATCCCCAGAATGCCGAAATCCAACCTGAACTGAGAGATAAAATCGAGCGTCGCTTCGCCGATAATTCCGCCGTCGCGGCTGCGTAACTCGCCACCCGCCAGAATAATACGGAAGTCTTCTTTAACTTTGAGCGTATTCGCCACGTTCAGGTTGTTGGTCACGACGCGCAAATTGCTGTGGTTTAGCAACGCATGAGCGACCGCTTCTGGCGTGGTGCCGATATCAATAAACAGCGTCGCGCCATTTGGGATTTGGCTGGCCACCTTTTGCGCGATGCGCTCTTTTTCCGCCGTTTGAGTCGCTTTGCGGTCATGCCACGGTGTATTCACAGAACTTGAAGGCAGTGCCGCGCCTCCGTGGTGGCGCATGATCAGGTTCTGGTCAGCCAGATCGTTGAGATCGCGGCGAATGGTTTGCGGGCTAACCGCAAACTGCTCAACCAGCTCTTCTGTGCTGACATAACCCTGTTTTTTAACCAGTTCGACAATCGCATCATGACGTTGTGTTTGCTTCACGCTGTTTTATTCTCCTGAAATGCTATGTTCGTTTTCGCGCATGCATTGTATCAACCAGCGCCATCGCCAGGCCAACAACCAGGCCGGTGATGTGTGCAGCGTTGGCGATAGACATTCCTAAAACATCGAAAAATCCTATCACAATCCACAATATCGCAAAGGCTAACAGGCCGCGTTGCATGTAGATGCCGCTGTCGGGGTCACGTTCGCCACGCAGCCAGACATAACCCATTAATGCGTATACCACACCGGATAAGCCACCAAACAGCGGGCCGCCGAATTTCGCCTGCACGAAACCGCTCAGAAGCGCTGAAACGAGCGTCAACGTAATGAGTTTACCGCTGCCGAGGCGCTTTTCCACCGGGCCGCCGAGATACCACCACCACAGCAAGTTAAAGGCGATATGCATAATAGAAAAGTGCATCAACGCATGGCTGAAGTAGCGCCACAGCTCGTAGTGCAAACTCTCTTTATACGGCCAGGCTAACCAGGTCATGACGGCACGATCGCCCATCACCTGCATCATCAGGTAAACCAGCACGCAGGCAGACATAATCACCATAGTGAATGGCCCGGCTTTCTGAGTAATGGTGGCGAGGAAAGGGTAGCGTTGGTACTGCAAGCCGCTGCCGGTGTGGCCCGTGTTCCAGCTTGCCGCCAGATAACGTGCATCACCGGGATTCGCGAGGAACTGTTCAAGCTCGGCACGAACGTGAGATTCCTGGCTGTCGTTCGCCAGCCAGATATCACTTTGCTCATGCCGTTGAATCGTGAGGATAATCCCCTGCGTCGCCATATAGTCGACAAATGCCTGCGCGACTCGCGGGTTGGCAAACGAGGTAATCATGATCATAAGGTTTCAACTAAATCCGTATAAAAAAAATGATTATACCTGCAACGCCACCATTTCCTGACGACTTAAGACGCGCCGTGTTCGACTTCTGCCGGGAAATGGCGATGCCAGGCGTCAAAACCACCGTCGACGCTATACACCTGGTCATAACCTTGTTGCAGCAGATATTGCGCCGCACCTTTGCTGCTATTGCCGTGATAGCACATCACCATCACTGGCGTTTCAAAATCGGTTTGCTGCATAAAGGCAACCAAACGATCGTTAGTCAGATGAAACGCGCCCGGCGTGTGGCCCATCGCAAAGCTCTGCGGATCGCGGATATCAACTAATACAGCCAGGTTGTGCTGCAACTTCTGGTGCGCTTCTTCCACACCAATACATTCAAACGTTTCCATGGATTTGCTCGTAATTTTATTAAATTGGCTTACGCCATATTAAGGGAATCTGCCCTCTGGCCGCTGATATTAACGCCATTATGTTATCCATATCACGCAGTAATGTTTTTTTTTCGTTACAAACCGCGCGTAGTCTTGCTAGTATGAGCGATAACGAACATATTTGAACTTTAACGAAAGCGTGTGAGGGCAACATGGAAACTAAAGATCTGATTGTGATTGGCGGAGGAATTAACGGGGCAGGTATCGCCGCTGACGCTGCAGGCCGTGGTTTATCCGTGTTGATGCTTGAAGCTCAGGACTTAGCCAGCGCCACTTCTTCGCAAAGCTCGAAGCTTATCCACGGCGGCCTACGCTACCTTGAGCATTACGAGTTCCGCCTGGTGAGTGAAGCACTTGCCGAGCGCGAAGTGCTGCTGAACATGGCTCCGCACATCGCCTTCCCGATGCGCTTTCGTTTGCCGCACCGCCCGCATTTACGCCCGGCGTGGATGATTCGGATTGGCCTGTTTATGTACGATCATCTCGGTAAACGCACCAGCTTGCCGGCATCCACCAGTTTGCGTTTTGGCGCAGATTCCGTCCTGAAACCGAATATCGTGCGCGGTTTCGAATATTCTGACTGCTGGGTAGACGATGCTCGCCTGGTTCTGGCGAACGCGCAGATGGTGACGCGCGAAGGCGGCGAAGTGAAAACGCGTACCCGCGCCACTCGTGCGCGTCGCGAAAACGGCCTGTGGGTTGTGGAAGCGCAGGATATTGATAGCGGTGAAACCTTTACCTGGCGTGCTCGTGGCCTGGTCAACGCGACCGGCCCGTGGGTGAAAAACTTCTTTGACGATGGCCTGCAATTGCCTTCGCCATATGGCATCCGCCTGATCAAAGGCAGCCACATTGTGGTGCCGCGTGTGCATAACCAGAAGCAGGCATACATTCTGCAAAACGAAGATAAGCGAATTGTGTTCGTCATTCCGTGGATGGATGAGTTCTCTATTATTGGCACTACCGATGTGGAATATAAGGGCGATCCAAAAGATGTTCACATTGATGATAACGAAATCAACTACCTGCTGAATGCCTATAACGCGCATTTTAAAAAGACGCTGAGCCGCGAAGATATCGTCTGGACATACTCCGGCGTGCGCCCACTTTGCGATGATGAATCTGATTCACCGCAGGCAATTACGCGTGATTACACGCTCGATATCCATGACGAGCAGGGCAAAGCGCCGCTGTTGTCGGTATTTGGCGGCAAGCTGACAACCTACCGCAAACTGGCAGAACACGCGCTGGATAAGCTGAAAGGCTATTACCCAAAAATGGGGCCGAGCTGGACAAAAGGCAGCACCTTACCAGGTGGTGATATTCAGGGCGATCGCGATGATTACGCGGCACAGCTGCGCCGCCGTTATACCTTCCTGACCGAAAGCCTGGCACGCCGTTACTCACGCACTTACGGTAGCAATAGCGATTTGATTCTGGCAGGAAAGACCAGCATTGGCGATTTAGGCGAAGATTTCGGGCACGAGTTTTTTGAAGAAGAATTGCGTTACCTGGTGGAACACGAGTGGGTGCGTAGCGTTGATGACGCCATCTGGCGTCGTACCAAATTAGGGATGTGGCTTACGAAAGAGCAGCAGGCGCGAGTCGCACAATGGCTGGGAAAGCGTAACGGTAAGGCGCATTTGTCACTAGCGTCGTGAGTCGGTAGCCCTCACCCCGACCCTCTCCCCCAGGAGAGGGAGAAAACCGTTCTATACCCTCTCCTTCAGGGAGAGGGCTAGGGTGAGGGTAATTTAAACCCCGTAGCCCATCATCTTCAGTAATTTCTGCGCATGCTGCACCGCATCCTGGCGGTGCGCGACACCCAACTTCTGATACAAATTACGAATATGCGTTTTAATCGTGGTGGCTGCGACATCCAGTTCACCCGCGATTTGCTCATTGCTGTAACCCGAATAAATCAGCCCTAAGACTTGCCATTCGCGCTGAGTCAAAGGGCTGGTGCGGATTAATTCCGGCACTTCAGGGTGATTCAATAAACGGTTAACAAAGTTTTCGTCGAAGTGGGCGAACTTATGGCGATGATGCTGGTTAATCTCACGCAAAATACGCTGCGCGCGATGCTGATCTAATTCAGGTAGCGTGTTGAGCTGAATCAACTGGCGTAGTTGCTGCGCCATCGCTTCCCCTTCAATCACAAAGTGGCTGATAAACCCGGTGCGGTTCGCCAGCGCCAACGCTTCCAGCAGCACGCGCTGGGCATCGCTTTTACGCCCGGCTTGCCAGTAAAGCTGGTTCAGCAGTAGCAAGTTGCGGTTGAGGTCACTCATTAAACGCAGGCTGCGGGCATTTTCGTTTAACTCTTCGAGCACCATTTCAGCCGGTTCGAAATCACTCAGCAAAATTTGTGCGCGGGCAATATTACGCCACTGGCTTTGTAGGAAATGGTTGTTGGCAAATTCTGGCTTCGGCGTCAGGCGCAGCCAGTTGGCAGCAGATTTTTTATCTCCCGTCATTTGCCAGTAAATCACCCGGACTTTGTCGGCGTTAGAAACCCAGTCGCTATGGAATGCACCGTTGCCGAGTAAGTTTTCCAGTCGGTTCAGGTGATTACGTGCGTTATCTAAATCGCCTCGAGCCAGCGAACATTGCACTAATAGCGCCAGGCACTGTAATTGCTGTTGCGGCTGGTAGCCGGAAAGCACTTCCAGACCCCTGCGCGTTGTCGTTTCGGCTTCATCCAGCCGCGACCACGCCCACAGTAGCTGCGCACGAATACGCAGTAAAAACTCATGCAGCGGAAGTTGCTCAAGGTGTTGCTCTTCGATAAGCGCAAAGGCTTTTTCCTGGGATTCCCAGGCCGATTGCAGGAACCCCTGCGCCAGCAGAATTTCACTTTGCTGGCATAAACCCCATAACGCGTAGTGCCACATGTCATGACGGCGGGCCATTTGTTCCGTTTGCTGCATCACGGACAACGATTTGGTCAGCTCACCTTTGCAATGCAGCACTTCGCCGTGGACGGAGGTGGCGACAATACGGCTATAAAAACTGGCAAGCGGCAGCGTGTCGAGGGCAATCATCGCCAGGCGTTCGGCTTCATCAGGATTACCGTCGTTAATGGCAACCTGAGCGCGTAACGCATTGAATTCACCGTGCATGGTGTCGTCCATCACGACATTCATTTCTTGCTCGGCGCGGGCCAGGAGCGTGTTCACTTCGCTGTAGCGGTGTTGGCTTTGCATCAGCCACGCTTGCAGTAAGACAAGTTTTGGGTTCTCTAACAAACTTTCCCACGGTAGCGCTTTTAACGATTCTTCCAGCAGCGTGAGTTCGCTGTGGTTAAACAACGCCCAGGCATGATTGAGGAGGATATCGCGCAGCAAAGTTGCATCGCCTGCGGCCAGCGCGTGGTGAATAGCTTCGCTCGGGAAGCCTTGCGCCATCCAGCTTTCGGCTGCGGCGCGATGGATATCCGGCAATTCAGTCGCCAGTTCCCACTGGCAACGCTGGCGCAAGAAATTGCCAAACAGCGGGTGGAAACGGAACCACTCACCGCTGTCGTCCATACGCTGAATAAACAAACCCTGACGCTCTGTTTCTTCCAGTCGCATCTGGCCATTTTCTTCGCCGGTGACGCGCACAATCAGCGCATCGTTCATGGAACGCAGAATCGAGCTGCGCAGCAGGAAATTACGGGTTTGCGCATCGACATTATCCAGCACTTCATCGGCCAGATAGTCAGACAAATGGCTGGCGTTAATACCAGAAAGACGGCGCGCGGAATGATGCGCCGAAGAGTTACTGTTCTGCCTGGCGGAAAGCGCGATGAGTTGCAGCGCAGTCGCCCATCCTGCGACGTCGTCACACAGACTGTTGCTGTCGACGTGTTCGAGGGGGGAATTCAGACGATGGTCGAAAAACAGTTTCGCTTCGTGATGAGTAAAAGCGAGTTGCTGGCTGCCAATTTCCAGCAGCTGATCGCGCACGCGTAAGTTAGCGATACCCAACTGCGGCAAATTGCGTGACAGCACCACCAGAGTCAGGTTTTCTGGCTGGTGGCGGATGAAAAAGCGCATCGCTTCATGAATGACAGGGTTAGTTATTAGATGGTAATCATCGATGACTAAAAATAGCGGGCGATGCCATTCCACCATTTCGATAAACAGCTGGGCGAATAACGCCGTCAGGCTCGAATACTGGCGTTTTTGTACCATCACTTCGCTGGTAACACAGTGACCAGACGTTGCTTGCTGAATTGCCGCTATCAAATAGCTGGCAAAACGTTCTTGTTGGTTATCGCCCTCATCAAGGGAGTACCAACCGAGTTCATTCTTCCCTGCCGCCCACTGCGAAACTAGCGTTGTTTTTCCATAGCCCGCCGGGCTGGTTATCAGTGCCAGTCGATAGTTATTGGCTGTTGATAATTTCAACAACAGACGGTCGCGGACCACTGTATTTTCCAGACGTACTGGACGACTTAATTTGGAGGGAATCAGCATGGTCTGTCACTTCACTGTGTATGAGATATGTACGAATGTGATTTTTTTTACGCTTCGTAATTAATACTTACTACAAAGTCGTTCAGATTGAGGGTGATTGCAAGATTGTTCAGGGTTTCAGACGTTGTAAGTTGCTCCTGCTCACAATTCTATTCATTAGATGAATCCATCTGGAATAGTTACTGTCGGACATGGAGAAGTCAGGACTGGTGGGCATTCCTGGCAAGAGCACCTAACTTTAAGTGGCGGCGATCACATTTTCAGCTACTCCCCGCTACTCCTCCCTCCGTATTCCCCCTCAGGAGGAGGAATTAGCCCAGGGCACCCGGCACACTAGCGGGTAATGAAATTAGAACCTCACAGGACCCGAGTCACTATGTCACAGACGACCTTCAATAAAGCACAATTTCAGGCTGCACTGACACGTCAGTGGCAGCGTTATGGGCTGCATTCCGCCTCCGAAATGACTCAGCAACAATGGTGGCACGCCGTCAGCGGTGCGCTGGCAGAACTGCTGGCGGCACAGCCTGTTGCGAAACCAGAGAAGAAACAGCGCCACGTAAACTACATCTCGATGGAATTCCTGATTGGCCGCCTGACGGGCAACAACTTGCTGAACCTCGGCTGGTATCAGGACGTGGCTGACGAACTCAAAGCGTTTGATATCAATCTCACTGACCTGCTGGAAGAAGAAACTGACCCTGCATTGGGGAACGGCGGGTTAGGGCGTCTTGCGGCGTGCTTCCTGGATTCCATGGCTACGGTTGGGCAATCGGCGATCGGTTACGGCCTGAATTACCAGTACGGCCTGTTCCGCCAGTCCTTCCAGGATGGTCATCAAATGGAAGCGCCTGATGACTGGAAGCGCGGAAGCTATCCGTGGTTCCAGCATAACTCGGCACTCGACGTGCAGGTTGGCGTCGGTGGTAAAGTGATTAAAGACGGCAAAACCGTGCGCTGGGAACCGGCGTTTATCTTCCACGGTGAAGCCTGGGATTTACCGGTGCTTGGTTACCGTAACGGCGTGGCGCAACCGCTGCGTTTGTGGCAGGCAAAGCACGCGCATCCATTTGATTTAACTAAATTCAACGACGGCGATTTCCTGAAAGCAGAGCAGCATGGCATCGACGCCGAAAAACTGACGAAAGTACTCTACCCGAACGATAACCATTTGAACGGTAAGAAGTTGCGTTTGATGCAGCAGTACTTCCAGTGTGCATGCTCGGTGGGCGATATTTTACGCCGTCACCATCTGGCGGGCCGCAAGCTTTCTGAGCTGGCCGATTATGAAGTTATTCAGCTTAACGACACGCACCCGACTATTGCCATTCCAGAACTGCTGCGCGTGCTGATCGACGAGCACCAGATGAGCTGGGACGATGCCTGGGCCATCACCAGCAAAACCTTCGCCTACACCAACCACACGTTGATGCCTGAAGCGCTGGAGTGCTGGGACGAGAAGCTGGTGAAGGCGCTGTTGCCGCGACACATGCAAATTATCAATGAGATCAACGCCCGCTTTAAGAAGCTGGTGGACAAAACCTGGCCGGGCGACGAAGCCGTGTGGGCAAAACTGGCGGTGGTTCACGACAAACAAGTTCGCATGGCGAACATGTGCGTGGTGAGTGGCTTCGCGGTAAACGGTGTGGCAGCGCTGCACTCCGATTTAGTGGTGAAAGATCTGTTCCCGGAATATCACCAACTGTGGCCGAACAAATTCCATAACGTCACCAACGGCATCACGCCACGCCGCTGGATTAAACAATGCAACCCGGCATTGGCTGCTCTGCTTGATAAGAAATTGAAGAAAGAGTGGGCCAACGATCTCGATGTGCTCGAAGGGCTGGAAAAATATGCCGACGACGCAAAATTCCGCAAAGAATACCGCGACATCAAATACCAGAACAAAGTGAAACTGGCGGCGTTCGTCAAAGCTCACACCGGCATTATCATCAGCCCGGATGCGCTGTTCGACGTGCAAATCAAACGCCTGCACGAATACAAACGCCAGCACCTGAACCTGCTGCATATTCTCGCGCAGTATAAAGAAATCCGCGAAAATCCGACGGATGACCGCGTGCCACGCGTGTATCTGTTCGGTGCTAAAGCCGCACCGGGCTACTACCTTGCGAAAAACATTATCTTTGCGATCAACAAAGTGGCGCACGCAATTAATAACGATCCGGTGGTTGGCGACAAGTTGAAAGTGGTGTTCCTGCCGGACTACTGCGTTTCTGCGGCAGAGGTAATGATCCCGGCGGCGGATATTTCCGAGCAAATCTCGACTGCGGGCAAAGAAGCATCCGGCACCGGCAACATGAAACTGGCACTTAACGGCGCGTTGACGGTCGGCACGCTGGATGGCGCGAACGTCGAAATCGCCGAGAAAGTGGGCGAGGAAAACATCTTTATCTTCGGCCACACCGTGGAAGAAGTGAAAGCCCTGAAAGCCAAAGGCTACGACCCGGTGAAATGGCGCAAGAAAGATAAAGCGCTGGATGCCGTGCTCAAAGAGCTTGAGAAAGGTATTTACGCCGATGGCGATAAACACGCCTTCGACCAGATGCTGCACAGCATCGGCAAACAGGGCGGCGATCCGTATTTGGTGATGGCAGATTTCACCGCTTATGCGCAAGCGCAAAAATTGGCGGATGCACTGTATCTCGACCAGGAAGCATGGACTCGCGCTGCGATTCTGAACACGGCGCGTTGCGGCATGTTTAGCTCCGATCGCTCTATCCGAGATTATCAGCAACGCATCTGGCAGGCAAAACGCTAAGGGAACGCGATGGACAGCAAACGTCTTGATACCGCCGCCCTTGAGGCGGGAATTAGCCCCAACTACATTAACGCCCACGGCAAACCGCAGGCCATTCCTGCGGATACCAAGCAGCGTTTGCTGGAAGCCATGAGCCGTCCCACCGCCGTGAAAAAGGTGGCGGTGACGCCAGTGGCAAATGTACTGGTGTTCACTTCTGGCACCCGCATGGCGACGATGCTGGAAGGCAACGGCGATTACACCTGGCAGTTAACCACCGAAGACGGTAAGCAACATAAAGGGCATGCACTGGCGGGTAAAAAACTGACGCTGCCCGCCGCGTTGCCGGAAGGGTATCACGACCTCACGGTTAGCCAGAATGAACACCACTGGCAATGCCGGGTGATTGTGGCGCCGAAACGTTGTTACGAATCCGCTGCACTTCTGCGTGATGAAAAGCTATGGGGCGCGTGTGTACAGCTTTACACACTGCGTTCGGCACATAACTGGGGAATCGGTGATTTCGGTGATTTGCAGCGCATGCTGGTGGACGTGGCAAAGCGGGGCGGTTCGTTTATCGGCCTGAACCCAATCCACGCGCTGTATCCGGCGAACCCGGAAAGCGCCAGTCCGTACAGCCCGTCGTCACGCCGTTGGTTGAACGTGATTTATATCGACGTGAACGCGGTAGATGATTTCTTGCTTAGTGATGAAGCGCAAGACTGGTGGAAAATGCCGGTCACGCAACAAATGCTGAGCGAAGTCCGCGACGCGCAGTGGGTGGATTATGCCACCGTTACCGTGCTGAAAATGGCCGCACTTCGCATGGCGTGGAAGCAATTCTCGCTGCGTGGTGCGCGTGATGAGCAAGTTGTTGCCTTCCATAAGTTTGTCCAGGAAGGTGGCGACAGCCTGTATTACCAGGCGGCGTTTGATGCGCTGCATGCTTATCAGGTTAAAGAAGATGAAATGCGTTGGGGCTGGCCCGTGTGGCCAGAAGGTTTCCGTGACGCGCACAACCCGGAAGTGAAAGAGTTTTGTACCGAACACAGTGATGAAGTGAATTTCAATCTGTGGTTGCAATACCTGGCCTATGCGCAGTTTGATGCGTGCTGGCAAACCAGCCAGGGCTTCAAAATGCCGATTGGTTTGTATCGCGACTTAGCGGTTGGTGTGGCAGAAGGCGGCTCGGAAACCTGGTGTGACCGTGAGCTTTACTGCCTGAAAGCCTCGGTCGGTGCGCCGCCGGATATTCTTGGCCCGCTCGGCCAGAACTGGGGTTTGCCGCCGATGGACCCGCATGTGATTACCGCGCGCGCCTATCAACCGTTTATCGAACTGCTGCGTTCTAACATGACCAGTTGCGGCGCGCTGCGCATTGACCATGTAATGTCGATGCTGCGTTTATGGTGGATCCCTTACGGCGAAACCGCCGATAAAGGCGCTTACGTGCATTATCCGGTGGACGATCTGCTGTCGATCCTGGCGCTGGAAAGTAAGCGCCATAACTGCATGGTGATCGGTGAAGATCTGGGAACCGTGCCGGTTGAGATCGTCGGCAAGCTGCGTGACAGCGGTGTTTACTCGTACAAAGTGTTGTATTTCGAGCACGATCAGGAAAAACAGTTCCGCGCCCCGAAATCGTGGCCGAAACAATCCATGGCGGTGGCGACGACCCACGATTTACCGACGCTGCGCGGCTACTGGGAAAGCGGTGATTTGACGCTGGGTAAAACGCTTGGATTATATCCTGATGAAGAGATGTTGACCGAGCTGTATAAGGATCGCGAACGCGCCAAACAAGGTTTGCTGGATGGACTGCATGAATATGGTTGTCTGCCAAAACGCGCCGGGCACAAAGCCTCGCTGATGGCGATGACGCCAACACTTAATCGCGCAATGCAGCGTTACATTGCCGACAGCAACAGTGCGTTGTTGGGTCTGCAACCGGAAGATTGGTTGGGGATGGCGGAGCCGGTGAATATTCCAGGCACCAGCTACCAGTATAAAAACTGGCGACGCAAGTTATCGACTTCTCTTGAGGCGATGTTCGCAGACGAAACAGTGAATAAGTTGCTGAAGGATTTGGATAAGCGACGTAAGAAGAGATAAGAGAAATGTCGGATGTCGCGTAGCGACATCCGACATTTCAATCAGTAGTACGAGTGCTCGCCGCGCTGGTGTTCGGTCAAATCACGAACGCCTTTCAGTTCCGGGAACTCTGCCAGCAATTGTTTTTCGATGCCTTCTTTCAGGGTCACGTCGACCATTGAACAGCCGTTACAACCGCCGCCAAATTGCAGAATTGCAAAACCTTCGTCAGTAATTTCCATCAGCGTCACACGGCCGCCGTGGCCTGCCAGCTGTGGGTTAACCGTCGCTTGCAGCATGTATTCAACGCGTTCCATCAGCGGCGCGTCGTCGGACACTTTACGCATTTTAGCGTTTGGTGCTTTCAGCGTGAGCTGTGAGCCGAGTTGGTCGGTAACAAAATCAATTTCGGCGTCTTCAAGATAAGGTGCGCTCAGTTCATCAACATACGCGGTCAACTGCTCGAATTTCAGGGCAGTATCTGACGCTTCTACCGCATCCGGCGGACAGTAAGACACCCCGCACTCCGCATTTGGAGTACCAGGATTGATGACGAATACGCGAATTTGCGTCCCTTCTTCCTGACCTGCCAGCAGTTTGGCAAAGTGGGATTGTGCTGTATCGGAAATACGGATCATAACGATTGCTCAATAGTTGACTATTTTAGTCGGTTATAATACGCCCATCATCGAGGGTCTACAAGGTTCGACAAAGGCACCACACCTGGATAGTCGCCGCGCCCTGCTTTTTCAGCAGCCGCGCAATTTCCGCCACCGTACTGCCCGTCGTGACGACATCATCCACAATAATTATATGGCGGCCTGCTACCGGAAAATCAACCCTGAAAGCACCTTTAAGGTTATTTCGCCGCCTTAGAGCATTGAGCTGACGCTGGGTTTGCGTTGCGCGGATTCGGCTGATTCCCTTGGGAAAATAGTCACATTGCAGCCAGCGAGAAAGGTGATTTGCCAGCAGATCACTTTGGTTAAATCCACGACTCCAGGCGCGGCCTGAATGCAGCGGAACGGACACAATACAGTCGGGTTTCTGGTGTTTTGTGGAAAGAACCTTAAGCAATAACAAACGTGCCAAAGCCTGTGCCAGCGCAACGGTGGCATTAAATTTAAATCGCTGGATGAGCCGATTGAGCGGCAGGCAATAATCCGTGACGAACACCATAGAATCCCAGAAGGGTGGCTGTTGCAGGCAACGCCCGCAGGGTGAATGTATGTGAGCGCAGGGTAATCCACAGCGCGGACAGCACGGCGGTGGCGCGGGTAACGCTTTGGCACAGCATGAACAAACGCCCCAATGTGCGCATGCGAGAGGCATCTGGCATAGCCAACACAGCCCTGGGATTGTTAGCATGTTCGCTTCCTTGCGTAGAAAAATGAGAACAGTAACTGATGAGCACGCTTTGGTGGCAGACAAAAGGTGAAGGAAAAGACGATCTTGTGCTGCTGCACGGATGGGGACTGAACGCGGAAGTGTGGCATTGCATTTGCGAGGAACTCGGCTCGCATTTTCGTCTTCATCTTGTCGATTTGCCGGGCTATGGCCGCAGCCAGAATTTCGGCGCGCTGACGCTTGAGGAGATGGCTACGCAAGTATTGGCACAAGCGCCGGAGCGAGCTATCTGGATGGGCTGGAGTTTAGGTGGGCTGGTGGCCAGTCAGATTGCGCTAAGCCATCCGCAGCGCGTTAAAGGGTTGGTCACGGTTGCCTCGTCGCCCTGTTTTGCTGCAAACGATGAATGGCCGGGGATCAAACCTGAAGTGCTGGCGAATTTCCAGCAACAGCTCAGTGAAGATTTTCAGCGCACGGTTGAGCGTTTTCTTGCGCTGCAAACTCTGGGCACGGAAACCGCACGCCAGGACGCTCGCCGTCTGAAGGCGGTTGTTCTCGAGCAACCGATGCCGAGTGTGGAGGTGTTAAACGGGGGGCTGGAAATCCTGAAAACGGCAGATTTACGTGAGCCGTTGAGCCATCTTGAAGTGCCATTCTTGCGTTTATATGGGCATTTAGATGGGCTGGTACCGCGCAAAATTGCCGGTTTGCTAGATGAACGTTGGCCGCAAAGCGAGGCGGTGATTTTCCCGAAAGCGGCCCATGCACCGTTTATTTCGCACCCGCAGGAATTTTGCCGGGTAATTGAAGAGTTTTGTAGGGTGGATAAGCCTTAGGCGTCATCCAACTCTACATAACATTTACGCCCGCAGCGCCCACACTTCCCGTATACATTTCTTACCTTCCGGGCAGCTTTTACAGCTGCCAGTCAGGCAATCACTCGGATCTTCGGTGATACGCATCGCTTTGCCCATGGCTTCAAGGCGGCTCAGCATGGCGTTCACCAACGGCAACGGCGTGGCGAGCTGTTGGCTAATTTGCGTCGCATCCAGTCGCCCTTGCAGCGCCAGCGCATCACGAATCTCAATTAAACTCGCCATACCATCTCCTTAGTGGCAATCGCCAGCGGTGCTTTTACAGCAGGCCGCTTCGACTGTTTTACGGGTCGTCATCAGGCTGACATCCACACGGCTACGCGCCTTACGCAAACCACCAATCAACAACACGTTGAACAACACCACCGCGAGAATACAGACCAGGCTGTATTTCGGATGAGTGCTGAACGTTACCGCCTGGTAGTAAAGCGTGGACAGGGAGTAAGCGATGTTCAGCCCCCACAGCACCGAGAACATCATCCAGCCACGGCTGGATTCACGGGCAACGGCACCCATCACCGAAATACATGGGATATAGAGCAGAACAAAAATCAGGTAGCTGTAGGCCGCAGCCGGGCTGCCAAATTTGCTGCTCATAACGCCCATCGCACCGCTTGCCATCTCGCCATCGCCTTTACTGGCTTCGATTGGGTTGGCCAGCACGCTCAGGCTGAAGGTGTCTTTCAGACTCTGCCAGGTTTCGCCTGCGGCGGCACCTAATTCATCGGTCAGGCTGAAGCTTGCCGCATCAAACGGTTCTTCGTGCATATCTTCAGCGGTGTATAGCGTGTTCAACGTACCGACAACCACTTCTTTTGCCATTGCCCCGGTGAACAGGCCAACGGTCGCTTGCCAGTTATCTTCGTGGACACCAATCGGCTGCAACAACGGCGTCAGCACGCGGCTTACGGAGGCCAGCGCCGAGTCGTTGATGTTGTCGACTTCTTTGCCGCTAAACGAGAAGCTGTTCAGTGCGCCAATGAAAATACTCACAATCACGATCACTTTACCGGCACGCAATACGAACCCTTTCAGGCGCTGCCAGGTTTGCAGTAACAGACTTTTCAGATGCGGGACGTGATAGACCGGCAGTTCCATCACAAATGGCGTTGCTTCACCGCGCATGATGGTGTGTTTGAGCATCAGGCCGGTAAGAATCGCCATCACGATGCCGAGAATATAGAGCGAGAAGACGACTAACGCGCCTTCCTGGCCGAAGAACGCGGCGGCAAACACCGCAAAAATCGCCAGACGTGCACCGCATGACATAAACGGCGCCATCATGATGGTCATCAGGCGTTCACGCGGGGCATCCAGCGTACGCGCACCCATTACCGACGGCACGTTACAACCGAAGCCGACAATCAATGGCACGAATGATTTACCCGGCAAGCCGAGGGATTGCATCAGGCGGTCCATAACGAATGCCGCGCGCGCCATGTAACCGGAGTCTTCAAGGAACGAAAGGAACAGGTACATCATGCCGATTTGCGGCACCAGTGGTAGCACGGTGTTGATACCACCGCCGATCCCCTGGGCTAAGAAAATCGTCAGCCAGCTCGGGAAGTGCAGGGTGGCGCCAATCCACTGAATACCGTGGATAAAGATGGCCGCTGAACCGCCGTCGAAAATAGGCTGTAATGCGCCGCCGATGTTAATCGCCAGCAAGAACATCACGTACATCACCAGCAGGAAAACAGGCAAACCGAGGAATCGGTTCAGGATGATTTTATCCATCATTGCCGTTAAACGATGTGGCTCGGCGGTCAGGCTGTTGCTGATGGAATCACAAATCGCGGCAATGGTTTGGTAACGCGCGTCGGCAATCAGCAGCGCCGGATCTTCGTTTTCTTCGGCCAGTTGGGCGCGAATGGCATCCAGTTTATCGGCGGCGTGACCGGCATATTCACGGCTATAGATATCACCTTCCAGCATTTGCAGAGCCAGCCAACGACGCTGTTGGGCAGACATATCGGCAGGCATTTGCGCGGCCAGATTGTCGGCCTCTTCAAGCAGTCTTGGTGGGTAAAGCACTAAATCGGTCTGCGTGTTTGGCAGGCGGCGATCGATGGCCAGCTTCAGCCCTTCCATACCACGCGCGCGGGTCGAAACCAGTGGCACAACCGGGCAGCCCAGGCGTGCAGCAAGCGCATCAATATCAATACGAATGTCTTGCTTCTCGGCGATGTCGAGCATGTTAAGCGCGACGACACACGGAATGCCGAGTTCCAGCAATTGCAGCGTCAGGTACAGGTTGCGCTCAAGGTTGGAGGCGTCGACGACGTTTATCAGTAAGTCTGCTTCACCACTCAAAATGTAGTGACAGGCAATTTGTTCATCCAGAGAAGTTTGCGATGAAATGGTGGTTAGCGAGTAAGTACCCGGCAAGTCGACCAATGTGACCTGATGTGCCAGCGTTGAAAACTGACCTTCTTTACGTTCTACGGTAACGCCCGCCCAGTTACCCACTCGTTGGCGTGAGCCGGTGAGCTGGTTGAATAACGTGGTTTTCCCGGAGTTAGGGTTACCGATTAAGCCGATAGTTAATTTTTTCATTTTTTCGTGAACTTAAAGAAAATAGCAACGAGCGCGAGCGCTCACCCCGCCAATCAGGCAATGGCTTCAACGTGCAGTAGTTCGAGATCTTTTTTGCGTAATACCAGACTGACGCGACGTGTTTGAATATGAATCGGGTCGCCTAATGGCGCGACACGTACAACGTTGAATGAAGAGCCGGGCAACATACCGAGCGATAATAATTTCTGACGATATGACGGGCTAATTTCGCTGGCAAAGCCGGTAATTTTCCACGCACTACTTGGCAAGAATTGCATAGGACCTACTTAGAGCTGCGCTCTGGTATTTATGCTAACGAGAGTTTTCGTTGGATAAAGGAGAAATAACGAACAAATCAATGATAATGAGAATGGTTTCTGTCTTCAATAATTATTTTTGTGATGAATAAGTCGTTTAGATTATTTTCCACAGCGAGGTTATTTATTATTTTTTCGTGGTGCCTGGTGAGGTTTTTATAAAAAATTAATAATTAACAGTGTGTTGTGTTTTTCGTAAATGCGTAGTTTTATTAATTAACCTTCGTTAATGTTGTCTGGATATTTCATCTGTTACAGATTTGATAAATATTGGTGCTGTTTTTAAAGTGTTGCGGAAATTGATCTACCGCAAACTTAATCTAATTGGGATGAACTGGTTAGGGTGATAACGAAATGTTATTTAGACCATGCCAGGTTAAAACAAACAAATTGTGCTGAATCGGGAACCAGGGAAATCCCCCCTCTCGCCATTGAGTGGGAGAGGGGGGATTTTTTCATCACTGATTAGCGCTTTTTAAATGCCGCAGCCAGCGCATCACCCATCGCACTGTTACCTGCATTACTGCTGCTGGCGTTATCACGTCCGCGTGGTTTCTGTTGCTGTGCCGGGCGGCGTTCAGTTTGCTCACGTGGTGCGGAACCACGGCGGTTGGACTCGCCAGGTTGCTCATCCAGACGCATAGTCAGTGCAATACGCTTACGCGACATATCCACTTCTATCACTTTCACTTTGACGATATCACCGGCTTTCACCACTTTATGCGGGTCGTCAATGAACTTGTCGGAAAGTGAGGAAATGTGGACCAGGCCATCCTGATGCACGCCAATATCCACAAACGCGCCGAAGTTAGTCACGTTGGTGACAGCGCCTTCCAGCACCATGCCAGGTTGAAGGTCGTTCATGGTTTCTACGCCATCAGCAAACTTCGCGGTTTTGAATTCCGGGCGCGGGTCACGGCCTGGTTTTTCCAACTCTTTGATGATGTCAGTCACCGTTGGCACACCAAAACGTTCATCGGTGAAATCGCGTGGGCTTAGGCCGCGTAGTGCTTCACCATTGCCCATTAAATCCTGCAATGCTTGCTCGGTTGCCGCCAGAATGCGCTCAACAATCGGGTACGCTTCCGGGTGAACGGTGGAAGCATCCAGCGGGTTATCGCCGTGGTTGATACGCAGGAAGCCCGCGCATTGCTCGAACGCTTTCGGCCCTAAACGACTGACTTTCAACAGTTGCTGGCGGTTCTGGAAACGGCCATTTTCGTCGCGCCAGTTCACGATGTTCTGCGCCATCATGCGTGTTAAGCCCGCTACGCGAGTTAACAACGGGACAGATGCGGTATTCAGATCAACGCCCACGGCGTTTACGCAGTCTTCGACTACGGCATCAAGTTTTTTCGCTAACTGAGACTGGCTAACATCGTGCTGATACTGGCCGACACCGATAGATTTCGGGTCGATTTTCACCAGCTCTGCCAATGGATCTTGCAGGCGACGAGCAATCGACACTGCGCCACGAATTGAAACATCGAGATCCGGGAATTCCAGTGCTGCCAGCTCAGATGCTGAATACACCGATGCACCCGCTTCACTGACAATCACTTTCTGCGCGGTGACTTTCGGGAACTGCGCCTGCACATCAAGGAAGAAACGCTCGGTTTCACGCGATGCCGTGCCGTTGCCGATAGCCACTAATTCTACGTTGTGCTTCTCGCAAAGAGCCGCAACGGCGACCGCCGCTTTCGCTGCTTGCCCGGTGTGCGGATAAATAGTATCGGTGGCGACCAGTTTGCCGGTGGAATCCACCACGGCGACTTTTACGCCGGTACGCAGGCCCGGATCGAGGCCCATAGTCGCACGCAGGCCAGCAGGGGCGGCCATCAGCAAATCATGCATGTTACGGGCGAACACGTTAATCGCTTCGTCTTCGGCGCGTTCACGTACGGTGCCCATCAGTTCGGTTTCGAGGTGCATCAGCACTTTGATACGCCAGGTCCAGCTCACCACGGCACGGCGCCAGGCATCCGCCGGAGCATTGTTCAGGCGCAGGCCGAGGTGGTCGATAATGAGCTGTTCGCAGTAGCTTTCGCGAGGTGGTTCATCGTGCTGCGGGTCGGCATTTAGCGCGAGCTGTAAAATGCCTTCGTTACGACCACGGAACATGGCGAGGGCGCGGTGTGACGGGACGGTAGCAATTGGTTCGTGATGGTCGAAGTAGTCGCGGAATTTCGCGCCTTCCTCCTCTTTACCCGCAACAACATTGGCTACCAGGTGCGCGTTCTTCCATAAATAGTTACGCACTTTTGCGAGCAATGCCGCGTCTTCGGCAAAACGCTCCATCAGAATGTAGCGAGCGCCATCCAGTGCGGCTTTGGTATCAGCAACGCCTTTGTCGGCGTCAACGTAACTTGCAGCGGCTTCTTCTGGCGTGTGGGAAGGGTCGTTCCATAACAGTTCGGCCAGCGGTTCCAGACCTGCTTCGATAGCAATTTGCCCGCGAGTACGGCGCTTTTGCTTATACGGCAAATAGAGGTCTTCAAGCTCGGTTTTACTCAGCGTGCCATTGATGGCAGTGGCAAGCTCGTCGCTCAATTTACCTTGTTCGGTAATAGACTTGAGGATTGTCTGACGGCGGTCTTCTAATTCGCGCAGATAGCCCAGACGAGTTTCCAGCTGACGCAGTTGCGTGTCATCCAGACCGCCAGTGACTTCCTTACGATAACGTGCAATAAACGGCACGGTATTCCCTTCATCGAGCAGGCGAACGGCGGCTTCAACCTGTTCATCTTTGGCCTTAAGCTCGCTGGCAATAATGCGGCAGAGTGAATCATTCATCATGGTTTTTTCATCTGTTTGAGTCGAAATTTCAGAGTGTAGTTATACGGATTGGAGGGTGAAAATGCCAGCCACAGCGCCCGAGAGGTGATGAATCGGACTGTTCTGTTGCTGGCCTGTGTGCTATTTCACATACTCGATTTCATTGATGTACCACTGCGCTTCACCGGCGGGTGTTTGCACGATAGCGAGGTCGCCCACTTCTTTTTTCAGCAGTGCACGTGCCATAGGTGAATCGATAGAAATGTAATCTTTGCTGCCAAAAATTTCGTCATAGCCGACGATGCGAAAACGCAGTTGGTTTCCGTCATCATTTTCAATTTCTACCCATGCACCAAAGAACACTTTGCCTTCTTGTTGTGGCGAATAATCGACAATTTTCAGCTGTTCGAGGCATTTCGTGAGATATCGCACTCTTCGATCTATTTCTCGCAGCCGTTTTTTGTTGTACTGGTAGTCGGCATTTTCACTGCGATCGCCAAGACTTGCGGCCCAGGTGACCTTTTTAGTCACCTCCGGACGTTCTTCACGCCACAAGGTGTCCTTTTCTTGTTTGAGCTTTTCATAGCCTTCGCGGGTAATTAATGGCGTTTTCATCGTCAAGCCTTGAATGGGTAGAACAATAAAGATGATTTAAACCGAAATATCAGGGTGATGGCAATCCTGTCGATTTGCGAAGTAAGTCATTATTCTGTGTTAAAAAGTACCTATAACCATCTGTTTAATATGCTTTGTAACAATTTCGACTAGAATATATACCAGATTTGACTGGTCGTAACGCCGCAGTTTTTTAAGAATACGCACTCACTGTTCGAGCCTTTGGGAGTATAAGAATGCAAGAGAATTATAAGATTCTGGTCGTGGATGACGACATGCGCCTGCGTGCGCTGCTGGAACGTTACCTCACCGAACAAGGCTTCCAGGTCCGTAGCGTTGCTAACGCAGAACAGATGGATCGCCTGCTAACCCGTGAATCCTTCCACTTGATGGTCCTTGATTTGATGTTGCCAGGCGAAGATGGTTTGTCTATCTGCCGTCGCCTGCGCAGCCAAAGCAACCCGATGCCAATCATTATGGTTACTGCGAAAGGCGAAGAAGTTGACCGCATCGTAGGGCTGGAAATTGGCGCGGATGACTACATTCCAAAACCGTTTAACCCGCGTGAACTGCTCGCCCGTATCCGTGCTGTTCTGCGCCGTCAGGCCAACGAACTGCCAGGTGCACCTTCCCAGGAAGAAGCGGTTATCGCGTTTGGTAAGTTTAAACTGAACCTCGGCACCCGAGAGATGTTCCGTGAAGATGAGCCTATGCCGTTAACCAGCGGCGAGTTCGCGGTACTAAAAGCGCTGGTGAGCCACCCGCGTGAGCCGTTATCACGCGACAAACTGATGAACCTGGCACGTGGCCGTGAATACAGTGCGATGGAACGCTCTATCGACGTACAGATTTCTCGCCTGCGCCGTATGGTTGAAGAAGATCCTGCACATCCACGCTATATCCAGACCGTATGGGGCCTGGGCTACGTATTCGTGCCGGACGGTTCTAAGGCATGAGGCGAGTCCGCTTCTCCCCCAGAAGCTCGTTTGCCCGCACGCTGTTATTGATCGTCACCTTGCTGTTTGTCAGCCTGGTGACGACCTACCTTGTGGTGTTGAACTTCGCCATTCTGCCGAGTTTGCAACAGTTTAATAAGGTACTGGCTTACGAAGTCCGTATGCTGATGACCGATAAACTGCAACTTGAAGATGGGACGCAACTGGTGGTTCCGCCTGCATTTCGGCGTGAAATCTACCGTGAGTTGGGAATCTCTTTGTATTCCAATGAAGCGGCGGAAGACGCGGGTTTACGCTGGGCTCAGCATTACGAATTCTTAAGCCATCAAATGGCGCAGCAATTGGGTGGCCCAACCGAAGTTCGCGTTGAGGTTAACAAAAGCTCGCCGGTTGTGTGGCTGAAGACGTGGCTTTCACCGAATATTTGGGTTCGCGTTCCTCTGACTGAAATTCACCAGGGCGACTTCTCACCACTGTTCCGCTATACGCTTGCGATAATGCTGCTGGCGATAGGCGGCGCGTGGTTGTTTATTCGAATACAAAACCGACCCTTGGTTGACCTTGAGCACGCCGCGTTGCAGGTCGGTAAAGGGATTATTCCACCGCCGCTTCGTGAATATGGTGCCTCGGAGGTGCGTTCAGTTACCCGCGCCTTCAACCATATGGCCGCTGGTGTGAAGCAACTGGCCGATGACCGCACGCTGTTAATGGCGGGTGTCAGCCACGATTTGCGTACGCCGCTCACTCGTATTCGTCTGGCAACAGAGATGATGAGTGAAGAAGATGGTTATCTCTCTGAGTCGATTAATAAAGATATCGAAGAGTGTAATGCAATAATCGAACAGTTCATCGATTACCTGCGTACCGGGCAAGAGATGCCACTGGAAACTGCCGATCTCAACAGTGTGTTGGGTGAAGTGGTGGCTGCAGAAAGCGGTTACGAGCGGGAGATTGAAACCGATCTTCAAGCAGGCGAATTACTGGTGAATATCCATCCGCTGTCCATTAAACGAGCCGTCGCCAATATGGTGGTGAATGCTGCGCGTTATGGAAATGGCTGGATTAAAGTCAGCAGTGGCGGAGAGTTTAACCGTGCCTGGTTCCAGGTCGAAGATGACGGCCCGGGCATTAAGCCTGAGCAGCTTAAACACCTGTTCCAGCCGTTTGTGCGCGGCGACAGTGCGCGAACTACCAGCGGTACCGGTTTGGGGTTGGCAATCGTACAACGTATTATCGACAACCATAACGGCCTGTTGGATATCGGCGTTAGCGAGCGGGGCGGTTTGCGGATAAGGGCTTATTTGCCGTTACCGATGAACAAAACTTTCAGCCAGATTAAAGAAAGCTGAGTGATAAAGAAAAAGCGAACCTCTTGGGGTTCGCTTTTTTGTCCGTTGGGTTAGCGTAGAGGGTGGATGTCACTTGCGCTAATCCACCTTATAAACTCGTTCGCTATTCGAAAATTAGATCTTCGGCCCTGCACTCACAAGCGCAGCACCCGCTGGGGTGTCGGTGTATTTCTCGAAGTTTTCGATAAACAACTTAGCCAGTTGCTCTGACTTTTCCTGCCATTGCTCAGGAGTTGCGTAAGTCTTACGCGGATCCAGAATGTTTTCGTCAACACCTGCCAGTGCTGTCGGCACTGCAAGGCCAAAGATTGGCAATGTGAACGTTTCTGTATCGTCCAGAGAACCATCCAAAATCGCATCAATAATTGCACGCGTATCTTTTATGGAGATACGTTTGCCGGTGCCGTTCCAGCCGGTGTTAACCAGATACGCCTGAGCACCCGCAGCCTGCATGCGTTTCACCAGCACTTCTGCGTATTGCGTCGGGTGCAGAGACAAGAATGCCGCACCAAAACAAGAAGAGAAAGTTGGCGTCGGTTCGGTAATGCCACGCTCAGTACCTGCAAGTTTGGCGGTAAAGCCAGACAGGAAGTGGTACTGCGTTTGGTTTGCCGTCAGGCGTGAAACCGGGGGTAAAACACCGAAAGCATCAGCGGTAAGGAAGATAACTTTGTTGGCGTGGCCAGCTTTAGAAACCGGTTTAACGATGTTTTCAATATGGTAAATCGGGTAGGAGACACGCGTGTTTTCAGTTTTAGAGCCGTCATCAAAGTCGATGGAACCATCGGCGCGAACAGTGACGTTTTCCAGCAACGCATCGCGGCGAATCGCATTAAAGATTTCCGGCTCGGCTTCTTTGGATAAACGAATGGTTTTCGCGTAGCAGCCGCCTTCGAAATTGAACACTCCGTCGTCGTCCCATCCGTGTTCGTCATCGCCAATCAGGCGGCGCTTTGGATCGGTAGAAAGCGTGGTTTTGCCCGTGCCAGACAAACCAAAGAACACGGCGACATCATCTTTTTCGCCGACGTTTGCCGAACAGTGCATGGAAGCAATGCCTCTGAGCGGCAGCAGGTAGTTCATGATAGAGAACATCCCTTTCTTCATTTCACCGCCGTACCAGGTGCCGCCAATTAATTGCACGCGCTCGGTCAGGTTAAAGGCGATGAAGTTTTCAGAATTCAGACCCTGCTCTTTCCATTGTGGGTTGGTGCATTTCGCGCCATTCATCACCACGAAATCAGCTTCGAATATTTCCAGCTCTTCGTCAGTTGGACGGATAAACATGTTCTTAACGAAATGAGCCTGCCAGGCCACTTCGGTAATAAAACGCACCGAGAGACGGGTATCAGCATTCGCGCCGCAGAAAGCATCAATAATAAAGAGGCGTTTGCCAGAGAGTTGGTTGGTGACGAGTCCTTTCAGATGCTGCCAGGTTTCTTCACTCAGCGGTTTATTGTCGTTTTTGCCTTTGCCATTATCCGCCCACCACAGCGTATCGCGGGTTGTGTCGTCGCGGACGATGTATTTATCTTTTGGGGAACGGCCGGTAAAGATACCGGTATCAACAGCAATTGCACCGAGGTTTGTTTCTACGCCGCGCTCAAAACCTTCCAGATTGGGATTTAGCTCTTCATGATACAAGGTGTCGTAATCGGGGTTGTAAATGACTTCGCTTACATCATGAATACCATAAGCCTTGAGATCTTGCGCTGTTATGCCTTTAACTCGCATTTCACTGCTCCTTAGCCAATTTGTACTGCTTGAGATTGTAGGGTTGTTTATTGGTTGTTAACCGCGACACCTATCATAGATTTGAGTATCCACCCAAATCCATATAGCGGAAAACGCTGTGAAGCGAGTCACAACGGGGTGAGAGTATGGCAGGAAATGCTAATGAGGCAGGGAAAATATTCTGAATATGTTAAAAAATAGTGCGATTAACGGACGAGGTGTGAGCGAGAGCGCATTCGTATGCAAACCGTGAAATTTATCTTTTTCAAAATGCCCTCACCCCAGCCCTCTCCCGCAGGAGAGGGAGAAAGCGAAAGTAAGGGAACGAAGATTAATGCACCTGCGGATCGGCTGGGGAGGCGTTGCTGCGGATTTCAGCGATGTCCATAGAGTTGAACACGTAGTGATTGCCACAGTAGTCGCAGTTCATGTCGATTTCGCCTTCTTCAGCAATGATGCTATCTACTTCTTCATCAGGCAGCGTTCTCAGTGCATCGGCACAACGTTCGCGGGAACAAGTGCACTTAAACTCGACGTTTTGCGGATCGTAAAGTGTCACTTCTTCTTCGTGGTACAAACGCCACAGCACATCGTTGGCCGGTAAAGTCAGCAGTTCTTCAGCCTTGATGGTTTCAGTTAACGCTGCGAGATGATTGAAATCATCGGCCTGCGCATCTTGAGCTGGCAGGACTTGTAACAACATGCCGCCAGCGGCGGGTTGGCCATCTACGTCGCCAGTACGGATAAACAGACGCGTTGGTAACTGCTCGGAACGTAAGAAGTAATCTTCCAGACATGCCGCGAGCGTATCGCCTTCAAGCCCAACCACACCCTGATAGCGCTCACCTTGAGCTGGCGTGATGGTGATAACCAGGTAGCCATTGCCCACCAGAGTTTTCAGGTCCGCATCGGCAGGGATTTCACCTTTAAAACGCGCGACGCCACGCATTTGCTGGTTATTGTTACCGTTGATCACCGCGAGAGTCATCGGGCCATCACCTTGTAATTGCACGGTAATATCGCCATCAAACTTGAGGGTTGCGGTCAGCAGGCTGGTTGCGACCAGCAATTCACCGAGAATATTTTTCACCGGTGCCGGGTAATCATGGTTTTCCATGATCTGTTTCCAGGTCTCGGAAACCGTTACCAGCTCACCGCGGACGGCGAAGTTTTCAAACAAATAACGGTGCAGTTGGTCGTGTTGGATCATAATTTTCTCTCATTCAGATGGCCGCTATACCCTTCATCTTTCAAGTTGCAGATGCGTAAGCCGCCTTCCTGCATCTCGAAATCTATTGGGTCTATTCGTTGCCACCATGTTTAAATTTCATCAAATCGCGCCGCTCTTTTTTATCAGGGCGACGGTCGGGGTGGGGCATTGTCAGCGCATTCATTTTGCGCGCCAGCGCCACTTTCTCCCTTTTAGTGATACTTTCCGCGGTCTCTTCATACAGCTGCGAGGCATCGGTAGCGGGGCGACGTTGCTCGGTCACGGCCAGAACTTTGACGGTTTTCTCGTCATTCCCCTGGCGTAACGTCAGCATCGCGTTTAGCTCAACGAGCTTACTCGGTTTGCTGCGTTGCCCGTTGTAATGCACCTTGCCGCCTTCAACCATTTCCCGGGCGATGGCTCGTGTTTTATAAAAACGCGCCGCCCACAGCCATTTGTCGAGACGCACACCTTCAGACGCTTTCTCTTTCATCACGACTCCTTAAACATCAACTTCGGGAGTAGATGGCGGTAGTCATTCAATGCCGGATGGCGGTGATAGATTTTGTCTTCCTGGCCGGAATCTGGATTGGTGACACCCAGGCAATATCGAATGCCAAACTTCGCAGCGGAATCAAGAATCGGTTCGCTATCATCTATAAATAGCGTTCTGGCCGGTTCCAGTCCGGTATGCTCGGCAACACCTTGCCACAACCGCTGATCTTCTTTCGGATAACCAAATGTGTGGGTGGAAAGTAATAAATCAAGGTGCTGAGCTAAACCGGTGTGCTCCAGTTTGACCGCCAGATTATGTGGATGGGCGTTCGTGAGTAATATCCGCCGCTTACCGCAGGCTTTCAGGGCATCCAGGAACGGGACGGTGTCTTCACGTAGCACCGCGTTTGCCCCAGCCGCCGTGGTCATCGCACAAATATCCAAACCCAGACGCTCACTCCAGTAATCCAGACAGTACCAGTTTAGCGTATGTTGCACGGCGTGATATTCGCGGGCTATCAGCTGGTGCGCTTCATCCAGTGGAATATTTCTTCGTTCACTGACTGTTTGCGGCACCAGTTTTTGCCAGAAGTGATTATCGAACGCGAGATCCAGCAATGTGCCGTCCATATCGAGCAATACGGTATCGACATCTTGCCAGGCAATATCAATATGCATAGGTTCAGGCCTGATTAGAGGAAACTGCGCGACAGGTTAGCACAACCTGCCGCGTGAAGTTTAGAACAGCGGGCGAACGGTGGAGATCGTCGTTAACGAGGGATTCATGCAGTTATCATAGTACTGCTGGATTTGCGCCAGGCGGCTGCGGCTGCGGCGGAAGCGGCGAATCGCCAGCACTCCATTGATCAACAGGCAAGCAATCATACAGATGAGCAGCAATGTAGTGCTGATGTAGCGCCACAGACTGCTGCTGTCCGGGATTTTGTGCAGCGTGATATGTTGTGTGCCGTTCGCATCTTGTTTAATACCGGTAATAATTCCTTCGGCGCTAAATGGCGTTTTCAGGAGCATTTCGGCCAGACGCTGAAACTCACCCCATTGTTCTTGTGCCGGAATGTCATATAACGGAACTGGCGGGAGCGGCTGGTCTACCATATCGCTGCCTTCATCGTTGATAATCACGTACCCGGCAGGGGCGGGGCTGTTCAACGCTTGTGCCGCGCGAGCCGTTTCACGGATAAAGAAGGGAGCCGTAGACGTGGTGACCAGGTTATCAAGCGACTCAGCACTGACCGGGCGCAGCAAAACATTCACGCCAGTGAGTTTTCCTGAATCAGCCTTTTTGGTGAGTGCATCCCAATCTTTTGTATTCCCAAGGTTTACCAGCGCATTTTTCAGACGTACACATTCGTCTGCTGCGGTACACAGCGCCTGTGTTTTCAATACAATTCCGGCAAAATCATCCAGTAACACCATGCCTGATTTCTGAATGGCATCGCGTAATTGCGGGTTCACCTTTGAATCTTCACTGGTCTGCGGATGGATTTGCCCACTGACGGCCTGAGTCAGCGCGGTGGCTTTATCCATGATATCTGATTCAGGCACCGGTAAAGACTGCGCGGTGTTCCAGATAATTTGCGAGCAATCGAACGGCGTAAATGGGTAAGTTTGCCGCGTGATGTAATTGCCTGGAGTATGAATGTTGCACATGCCAGTGCCGTTAACTTTCAGCGTGTCGCCAACCCGCAGCGCCGTTTTATTCAGGTCTTCGACAGTGGTGGCTTCAATGGTTTGTGCACCTTTCAACCAGGAGATGCTCAGTTTTAACGGCATTTCCAGCGGCACCCAAATAGTCAGCATCAGCAGAACGATTAAGCTCCCGCTTGCAATCACCAGGTTGCGTACCCAATGCTGGATAGGGAAGTTGCGCACTTCGTCATGCAGCGATAAGAAGCGCCCCTGGCGGAGCACATTCCGATCAAGATAAATGTCGATATCCGTTTTCTGCCCGAGATCCTGAGCCACATAAGGCTGCCAGTGAGCAGGGTAAATCAGGTCAATGATCCCTAATGAAATATTGTTGATTTGATCCTGATTCGACTCGCCAAACAGCCCCCAGCGCTTAGGCGTGCCGCGTAAACAGTGGACTTCACGCAACGTATTTTTGGCAGGCGGAGCAAACAGACCCCAAAGGCTTGCTGCCAGCAGCATAAATGCGCCGCCCACTAACCAGGGCAAAACGACCGGAGGCGTCACCAGACACAAAAACAGCATGATGAAAGCCACACAAATCAGAATCGCTTCACGTAAGCCATCGGGGCGGCTTAGTGCATACTCTTCTGGTGTCTCCTGGCGGATATTCAATAGCTCTATTTGTTCGCTTTCTTCACCGCGAATCGAAGCCTGAGTGTGTGGGTCTTGTTCCAGGGCGAAGCCACGGTTTTCACTGCTGTAGTCAATAAGCGTGTGCCCGTTCAGGGAGATAACCAGTGGCATGGTTTCAGTACGAATTAACTCAACGTAGTTATCGTTGGTAATGTACTGCTCCCAGAATGGCGGAAGGTGAACCTCTATAGAATCAAGGTAATAGCGCCACTTGTTGGGGTCATCTGTGGATAAACCATAACGGGTAATAGAGCGAGTAAGAGAAAGTGCCGTGTTACTGAGGGAGTTAAGAACCAGCTTTGCGGGTGCCGCACTGGCGCCAGAAGGCCCCACGATATTTTGCGTGCGTGCTAAGGATTCAATATAGTTTTCAACTGCGGCGCGTTCATCAGCGGTCAACTTCCGAGAAGTTGCACCACTAAATGATTGGGTTTGTGATAAACGAGCGCGTAAGCGCAGGCTGCGCCATACAAGCCACCCCGCAATTAAGATGCAGGCCAGCATAGCAGCTAAAAGAAGTAATAAGGTGCTCATGCCTTCCCCATCAAACACTCGTTTTCTTATTAAAACGCAGCAAGTTGCACCCCTTACAGCATACGGGCGTAAAAATCATTATCGGCAGACCTGACCTCAAACTTGAGGGATTTTTATGTATATAGGCTGCTGTAACATAATGTTAGCAAAGCGACTTTGCGAGAAATATCAGCAAATTCCTATTTCATTTGCTGGCTATTGACAGGTAACAGAGGTCTTAAAAAATCACTTAAAGTTGCAGAAATGTAAATAATAACCAATGTCCGTTGCGTGAGATATGTGGCATAACGCACAATGGTGCACCTGCATTTACTGTTAGCCCCGTTCACGATGAGCAAACCATTACAAAAACCGACCATTTTACATGTTGAAACCGTGGCCCGTTCACGGCTGTTTAATGTCGAAACGGTGGACCTGGAATTCAGCAACGGTGTGCGCCGTGTCTACGAGCGCATGCGCCCGTCCGCGCGCGAAGCTGTAATGATAGTCCCTATCGTTGATAATCATTTGATTTTGATTCGCGAATACGCGGTTGGAACGGAATCTTATGAGCTCGGTTTTTCTAAAGGATTAATCGATCCGGGTGAGACAGTTTTTGAAGCGGCTAACCGAGAGCTGAAAGAAGAAGTGGGCTTTGGGGCTAATCAGTTAACGTTCCTGAAAAAGCTGACTATGGCGCCGTCTTATTTCTCGAGCAAAATGAATATCGTGATTGCGGAAGATCTCTATGCTGAATCTCTGGAAGGCGATGAGCCGGAAGAGTTGCCGCAAGTGCGCTGGCCGCTGGAATCACTGCTCGATTTGCTGAATGAAGAAGATTTTAGCGAGGCGCGAAATGTCAGTGCGCTCTTCCTGGTGCGGGAATGGCTGAAAGAGCAGGGGCGTTTGTAAAACCTTTTTAACTCACCCGCCCCATTTGAGGCGGGTGACGTCTCGTTCTAAAACAACTCGTGGCTTTCGCCGTTATCAATTATCGTGGTTCCCACTTCATGCACCGCCTGCTGCGTCGGTTGGGTGCCCTCAATAAAGAACTCAGGACGACTACTTCCGCCATTCGCCAACTGCCCGGTATAACGGTCAATATTTACCGTGACGATACCTGGCGGTGGAGTTAATGGTTCTTCTGGTACACCCTCCAGAGCCGCTTTCATGAAATCATCCCACGCGGGTTGAGCACTCTTCGCGCCACCTTCGTAACCTGAGATCTGATCTTTGATTGCGCCTGATGCGGAGGTACGTCCAAGGTCACGGCGATGATCGTCAAAGCCAATCCATACCGACGTCACAACACCAGGCCCATAGCCTGAGAACCAGGCATCTTTCGAGCTGTTAGTAGTACCGGTTTTGCCACCAATATCATTACGCTTGAGGTCACGTCCAGCACGCCAGCCGGTGCCTTGCCAACCTGGCTCGCCGTAGATATTCGAGTTAAGCGCACTTTTAATCAGGAACGCCAGCGGCGTGTTGATGACATGTGGTGCATACTCCGGCGGGCTGCTTTGGGCAACCAGCTCACTGTTAGCTTGTTCAAGCTTCGGCATTGGAACGCTGGCATTCTGTGTTTCCTGAGACTGCGCGACGTCTTCAACATCCTTATTTTCCAGAACATTAGACTTCTGCGTTTCGCCGTAAATCACTGGGATATCACAATCTGCGCAGGCGATTTTCGGTTTCGCTTCAAAGATGGTGCCGCCAATTTCATTCTCAATTTTTGAGATGTAATAAGGGTCAACCAGGAAACCGCCGTTAGCCATGACCGAGTATCCGCGCGCGACCTGCATCGGTGTGAATGATGCTGAACCTAAGGCGAGGGACTCGGTATGCACGATGTTTTGTGCAGGGAAACCAAAGCGTTGCAGGTATTCCGCCGCGTAATCAACACCCATCGCACGCATCGCACGCACCATCACAACGTTTTTAGACTGGCCAAGGCCCTGGCGTAATCTGATTGGGCCTGCATATTCCGGTGGCGAGTTTTTCGGACGCCAGTCGGAACCGGCACCGGCATCCCAGCGGGAAATCGGCACATCATTGAGCACGCTCGCCAGCGTCAAACCTTTGTCCATGGCTGCGGTATACAGGAACGGTTTGATGTTGGAGCCAACCTGGCGCAATGCTTGTGTGGCGCGGTTAAACTTGCTCTGGTTGAAGTCAAAACCGCCCACCAGCGCCACAACGGCACCGTCATGCGGGTTAATAGAAACAAGGGCAGAGTTTACGTCCGGGACTTGCCCAAGCCACCAGTTTTCGTCAACTTTGCGCACCCACACTTGCTGACCGGCTTGCACCACGTCCGTCACTTTGCGTGGCGTTGGGCCTTGTGCGGTATCAGAGCGGTACGGTCGTGCCCAGCGCATACCTTCCATATTCAGGGCAACAGCACTGCCATCGGCCAGTAATGCCGTCGCTTCAGTAGGTGACGTCTGGGTAATCACGGCTGGGAATAAAGGACCATAAACGGGCAGGTTCTTTAATGAATCGACAATCTTGGTTTTGTCCCACGGCGTTTCGCCCACTTTCCACAACACATTTGACGGGCCGCGATAACCGTGGCGCATGTCATAAGCCATAACGTTGTTACGAACAGCTTGTTGTGCGGCTTGCTGCGTCTTACGGGTGATGGTGGTGTAAACCTTGTAACCATCTTCGTAAGCCTTCTCTCCGTATTTGGCGACCATATCCTGGCGCACTAATTCAGAAAGATACGGCGCAGAAAACGCGATTTCTGGGGCGTGATAATTCGCGTCGATTGGCTGATTACGCGCTTCGTCATATTGCGCCTGGGTAATGTAGTTTTCGCTCAACATGCGCGAAAGCACCACATTACGGCGGGAAGTCGCTCTATCCATCGAGTAAAGCGGGTTGAATGTTGACGGCGCTTTTGGCAAACCGGCAATCACCGCCATTTCACTGAGTGTCAGTTGATCAACGGACTTACCAAAATAGACTTGTGCTGCGGCACCCACGCCATAAGCGCGATAACCGAGATAAATCTTGTTGAGGTATAACTCGAGGATTTCGTCTTTGGTCAGTAGCTGTTCAATACGAATCGCAAGGAACACTTCCTTAATCTTGCGCATCAGCGTGCGTTCAGGGCTTAAGAAGAAGTTACGAGCCAGCTGCTGCGTGATGGTACTTGCACCCTGCGAGGCATGGCCTGAAAACAGAGCCACACTGGCGGCGCGGAAAATCCCGACCGGGTCAACGCCATGGTGTTCGTAGAAACGGCTGTCTTCGGTCGCAATGAACGCTTTCACCATCACTGGTGGAATTTGTTCGAGCGTTACCGGAATACGACGTTTCTCACCGTATTGAGCGATTAGCTCGCCATCAGCGCTATAAACCTGCATTGGAATCTGGAGTCGCACATCTTTAAGCGTGGCGACATCAGGCAATTGCGGCTCAATAAATTTGTAGAGCCCGAAGATCGAGCCTGCTCCCAGCAGAATGCAACACACTGCAAGGATTAATAAATACTTTACGAACTTCACCTTAAATTTCCCATTACGTTTCCATTGGGCAGTTTATAAACAACCGCGCGGTAGTATAAAGGCAAGCCAGTGGCATTGGTATGGCATTTTCCGTAACCGGCGATAAGGAGATCGTAAACATGGTGTTCACAACCTGGCAAATTGGCCTGGATATTCAACATGAAAGTATTCGTGCTGTGGCGGTACAGCGCCAACGGCAAGGATGGCAGCTTCGGCACTGGTGGCAATTTTCACTACCCGAAGCCACCTTTCGTGACGGTTTGTTAATTAATACCCAAGCGCTGACTAACGTCTTGTCAGCGTGGCGAAAAGAATTACCGTTGCGCCATCAATTACGCGTCTCTTTTCCTACCCAACGAACGTTGCAACGCCCGGTTCCAATCCCCGATACACGCCTTAGCGAACCCGCAAGCGAAGCCTATATCGCCTCAGCAACCGCCCGCCAGTTACAAATGTCCCCAGCCCAATTGTGTTGGGATTATTTAGCGTCACAAGATGTTGCAGACGCGCATGTGATTGTTGCTGCTCGGCAGACAGATGTCGCGTTATTGCTAAAGAGCTTAGCGCAGTTACGGCTCTTCCCCGCAACGTTAACCCCCGGAGCCAGTGCATTGCCGGCGCTCATTACGCCGTGCCATCTGGAGAAATGCCATTATCTTGTCCATCGTGAGCACAACCACTGGCTGTGGGCCTCGACAGAGGTGATGCCGCGTTGGGGGTGGGCCGATACGGATGCCGTCCCGACGATTTTAGATTTGTGTCAGCAACTCAACACCGAGCCACAGTTTATCGCTTTGAGTCATACACAGCCTGAACCACTCCCGCCTGGTGCAATGATTATGGATGCGTGGCAAGCGTTGTCACGTTTACAGCCCCCATTACCGCGCCATGGAGGGGTATTTACGGTAGCCATTGGGCTTGCCATCGGCGGGTTGTGCAGATGAAGCCGCTCATTAACTTACTCCCCTGGCGTCAGAGGCAGCGTCAACAACGCGCTCAACGCTGGGGAGCATGGCTGGTGCTGATTTTAATCATCACCCCGCTACTCGTCGCTTGCGTGAGGCAATTTTCAGCCTGGGAAATTAGCCAACAGCAGGTGAATAAAGAGTATCTGGGCAACATGTTGCCCGCATTAAAAAACATCTACCAGAAGCGGTTGCTAGAGCAGGCACATAATCAAAAATTGCTGCAATTACAGCAAACCCGTGTACAGCAACAGCGGGCAATTCAGGTCTGGGATGGACGATTAATACAGTTGGCTGACTTTTTACCTCCCGGCGTGTGGTTGTCTACATTAACGCTGCAAAAAAATCAGTTCGTTATCAAAGGGCATGCAGGTTTTTTGGACGACGTGCAGGCCCTGGAAAAGGAGCTGACTCAGCTTGCGGGTGTTACCACGGTTCGTACCGGAGCAGTTCAGTACGAAGCGCAGGGAGGGATGAACTTTGTTTTCACTTTAACGTTGTCCGAGGTGGCGAATGTTCTGGCTAATTGAACGCTGGTTTAGCGCGGGCGTTTGGCTGCGCATCGTTTCAGTTATTGCGATAGGCGCGCTAGTCGCACTCGTGGCGTGGTTATGCCTCATCCGTCCGCAATATTCTTTGTTGCAGCAATTGCAAAAGGGCAATGAGCTAACGAGCCAGCAACTGACAGATGTGCGCCACAAAATAGGCAAACTGACACCGCTCAGTACGCCGCTTGAGCCGTCAAATGCTCCCTTTTTTTCTGTGGCGGAGTTTGTTGGGCAAGCTCAGGGAAAACTATTGAAATGGCAGCCAGACGTGAAGCAAGGAACTCTGGAAATGCTGTTGCCATGGGAAAAATTGCCAGAATCGTTTTCCCGCCTCGCTGAGTATCGTGTCGTGGCCGGTCACTCATTCACCATCACGGCACAAGGGGAATTACTCAAACTTGTTCTGGCAATGGAGTTTGCTGATGAACCGTAGCGTGTGGTTGGGCTTATTCATTGTGATGTCTTGCGCACACGCGATGCCTGCAAACCCTTTTCTGCCGCAGGTTTCTCCTTGTGAAAAATTAACCGCACAACTTGCGGGCTGGATGTTGCAAGGAGTGATTGGCTCTGCAGTTACAAATACGGCGCTGATGCTGAGCCCTCAAGGAATCGGGCGTCGAATCAAAGTCAATACTGAGCTCGTACCAGGTGTGCGAATTGAAAGTGTGAATGAAGCGGGGGTGTCGGCAAAAATTGACCCTACCTGCCAGCCCGCAACTTATCGTTGGGAAATAAAAGGAAAAAATCATGCCATGGATACGAGTAATGCTGCTGGCGCTGCTACTGCCATTCACAAGCCGGGCCGATAAAGGTGTTTCTCTGATACTGGACAACGCGCCGGTCGCGCAAGTTTTACAGGCGTTGGCTGAGCACCAAAATATCAATCTCCTCATTGCGCCGGGTGTTGAAGGGATGTTGTCGCTTAATTTAATCAACGTGCCCTGGAAGCAGGCATTTCAACTCGTGCTGAATACTGCGGAATTGAGCCAGCAGCGAGACGGGAATGTCATTCAGGTAATGCCAAAAGCCCGGCAACGCGAGCAGCAAGCGCAGGCTTTAGAATTACGCAAGCAACAAGTGCTTGAGCAGCCTATGCTCTATCAGGTCTTTGCTCCCCATCATGCAGATGTTGAGGATCTCTGGGCGGCATTAAAATCATCGGGGAATAAGATCCTGAGTCCGCAAGGCAACATCACGGTTGATAAGCGAACGAACCGTCTTATTGTCAGAGACAACAAGACGGTACTGAAGCAGGTCGCAGACTGGATGAGCGAAATGGACTTACCGATAGGGCAAGTCGAAATCGAAGCCCATATCGTCACTATTAATCAGGACAAGCTTCGTGAACTGGGCGTGAAGTGGTCTGCGGCAGAGCAAACCGGTGACAGCAAGCTCTACCAGCCGACGGGAATTTCGGCGGATCTTTCAGTGAGTAATGCATCTACAAAAGTCGGGTTTAATATTGCCCGCATCGACGGGCGTTTGCTGGAACTTGAGTTATCGGCTCTGGAACAGCAACAGCAATTAGACATCATCGCCAGCCCGCGTTTGATGGCGGCTCATCAACAACCCGCAAGCATCAAACAAGGCACTGAAATTCCCTATCAGGTTTCCAGCGGAGAAAGTGGGGCGACGTCCATCGAGTTTAAAGAAGCTGTTCTGGGGATGGAAGTGACACCCACGATTCAGCCCCATGGAAACATTCGCTTAAAATTGCGCATCAGCCAAAACATGCCGGGGAGAAGTATTCAGCAAGCGGATGGCGAAGTGCTGGCGATAGATAAACAGGAGATAGAAACGGTGGTTGCGGTGAAAAATGGTGAAACCCTCGCACTGGGTGGGATTTTCCAGCAACATAACAAAGACAGCAGCGATAGTGTTCCCATTCTCGGCTCAATACCGTTGGTGGGTAGCCTGTTTCGCCACGACGCAAAAAATCACCAGCGCCGCGAATTAGTTGTCTTTATTACGCCCAGACTTATCCCGATTCCGTAGTGTTTTCTTTCATCAGCGCTGAGTTTTTCTTTGAAACGATGCCCAGGTGTTTGACGGCAGAGAGGAATTAGCTTACAAGGTGTACCGTTTCGAGAGCCCAGACGCTCAAGTTTGTGACAGATAACCCTGATTTATGCATTTTCTCCTTCATGAGAACGCTGGGGAATATAATCGGTTGCCAAACCACCTTGAGTATTGAGATAATTTTCAGTCTGACTCTCGCACTATCGCTTATGAGGTTTCAGTTCATGTCCCGCTGCACCTGGTTTTAACAGGGCGGGTTTATCATCAACGAATTGTCTTAGTAGTACCGAAAAAATGGCAGAGAAACGCAATATCTTTCTGGTTGGGCCTATGGGTGCCGGCAAAAGCACTATTGGGCGTCAGTTAGCTCAGCAACTCAATATGGAATTTTTCGATTCTGATCAAGAGATTGAGAAACGTACCGGAGCTGATGTGGGCTGGGTATTCGACGTTGAAGGCGAAGACGGCTTCCGCGATCGCGAAGAAAAAATCATCAACGAACTCACTGAAAAACAGGGCATTGTGCTGGCAACTGGCGGCGGCTCTGTGAAGTCTCGTGAGACCCGTAACCGTCTCTCCGCCCGTGGAGTTGTGGTGTATCTTGAAACCACAATTGAAAAACAGCTTGCCCGTACTCAGCGTGATAAAAAGCGCCCATTACTGCAAGTTGAGACTCCACCGCGTGAAGTTCTTGAAGCCTTAGCTCAAGAACGCAATCCTCTTTATGAAGAGATTGCTGATGTGACGATTCGCACTGACGACCAAAGTGCCAAAGTGGTTGCTAACCAGATTATTAATATGTTGGAAAGCAACTGATTCTGGCTTAATCGATAAAAACGCCTGCGGGCTAAGCAACATCAAGGTGGACTTCGCGTTATGGAGAGGTTAACAGTCACTCTCGGGGAACGTAGTTACCCTATCACCATTGCTGCTGGGTTATTTAGTGACTCGGCATCTTTTGGGCCGCTGAAAGCTGGCGACCAAACGATGCTGGTGACCAATGAAACCCTGGCGCCGCTCTACCTGGATAAGGTGCGTGGCGTGCTTGAGCAGGCGGGCGTTAAAGTCGATTCCGTCATCCTTCCGGATGGCGAACAATTTAAAAGCCTCGCTGTATTAGACACGGTCTTTACTGCGTTGCTTGAAAAGCCACATGGTCGTGATACGACACTTATAGCCCTTGGTGGCGGTGTCGTTGGAGACCTGACGGGCTTTGCTGCGGCGAGCTATCAACGTGGCGTGCGTTTTATTCAAGTTCCAACCACATTGCTTTCGCAAGTGGATTCTTCTGTCGGCGGAAAAACAGCCGTTAACCACCCCCTTGGTAAAAATATGATTGGCGCGTTCTATCAACCGGCTTCGGTCGTGGTGGATCTCGACTGTCTGAATACGTTACCGGCGCGGGAGTTAGCATCTGGCCTGGCAGAGGTGATTAAGTACGGAATTATTCTCGACGGTGAATTCTTCAACTGGCTTGAGGAAAACCTGGATGCCTTGCTGGCGCTTGATGGTGAAGCTATGGCCTGGTGCATCCGCCGTTGTTGTGAGCTTAAAGCGGAAGTTGTTGCCGCCGACGAGCGCGAAAGCGGCTTACGTGCTTTACTGAATTTGGGCCACACCTTTGGTCACGCTATAGAAGCTGAAATGGGTTATGGCAATTGGCTGCATGGTGAAGCTGTTGCCGCAGGTATGGTAATGGCAGCACGAACAGCTCAGCGTCTTGGAAACTTCAGCGAAGCCGATGTACAGCGAATCATTAAGTTGCTGCAACGCGCTGGGCTGCCAGTCACCGGGCCGAAAGAAATGTCAGCCGACGCGTATATGCCCCACATGATGCGTGACAAGAAAGTTTTGGCTGGTGAGCTGCGCTTAGTGCTGCCACTGGCAATCGGGAAGAGTGAAATGCGTGGCGGAGTGCCACACGATGTCGTTTTGTCCGCCATTGCTGATTGTCAGCAGGCTTAATTATTAGAAATTTCGGTCGCTGTTGTCAGGCGATTTTTAACTTCAGGTGATGTGCTGAGTTTGAATCGCTGGCATAAGCCTTTGAGTGGGGTGTTAAATGGATGAGTTTAAACCGGAAGACGAACTGAAACCCGATCCAAGCGATCGCCGTTCAGGTCGTACCCGCAGAGCTGATGAGCGTGAAAGTGAACCGCAAATCAATGTCGATGATGTTGAGTTAGATGCCGACGAACCTCGTCCAGCGCGTTCCCGCCGTACTCGTGATGAAGAAGAGTATGAGAGCGATGATAACCTGCAAGTTGACGCAGAAGAACGTCGCCCGGCGCGCGCCCGTAAGAAATCCGCTAAGCCTAAAGTTCCGGTATCCCGCCAGCATCTGATGATGGGCATTGGCATTCTTGTGCTATTGCTGTTGATCATTGGAATTGGTTCGGCGCTTAAAGCCCCATCTACCGACACCGAAACTGTAAATCAGCAGCCGGGTGCGGAGAAAAACATTGATTTATCTGGCTCCAGTGGCAGCCCAGCCGATCAAGCTAACGGTGCACAGCCACAACCAGGTAATACCGCTGCGACTAATCAGACAGAAAATGCTGGTAACCCGCAAGAAGTGACGCTTCCAGCCATTTCTTCAACACCCACTGAAGCACAGACTCAGCCTGCACCTCAGGGCCAGCAGCGTGTGGAAGTCCCGGGCGACTTGAATAATGCACTGACGCAACAATCTGGTCAGATTGATAACGCAATGAACAGCTCGACATTACCAACGGCCCCAGCGACCGTTGCAGCAGTAGCTGGCAGCAATGGTGCGACTACAGCGCCGCGTCCTGTTGCGAAATCAGAGCCAGTGAAGCAAGCCGCACCTCGTCAGGAACGTAAAACTGCAGTCATTGAGCCACAACACAAAGCTCAACCTGCTAAACAGCCTGCCGTGAAAGCAGAACCAAAACCGGTTGCGACAGCTAAACGTAGCGAGCCTGTTGCTACTCCAGCACCAACAGCGACCGCACCAGCGAAAGCTCCGGTGACTGCAACTGCGCCGAAAGCAACCGAAACCGCAGCAGCTCCTGCACCGAAAGCTGCTGCCGCCGCACCAGCGACAGCAGCAACAGGTGCCGTAGCCGGTGATGCTGGCGCAATCAAAGGCGCGCCGGGTAGCCATTACACTTTGCAGCTTAGCTCTTCTTCAAACTCAGCAAATTTGAATGCCTGGGCGAAGAAAGAGAATCTGCAACACTACATGGTTTACCAGACGGTGCGAAACGGCCAGCCATGGTATGTTTTGGTTAGCGGTATCTATGCCAACAAAGATGAGGCAAAACGTGCCGTTGCAACATTGCCAGCTGATGTTCAGGCCAAGAACCCATGGGCAAAACCTATCCATCAGGTTCAGTCTGATCTGAAGTGATGAACAAGCGCAGCCGCTGTTGGAGCCTTTCCACAGCAGGAAAAGGTGTAAATAGTTAGGCAGCATGAAAAAAAATCGCGCTTTTCTTAAGTGGGCGGGGGGGAAATACCCCCTGCTCGAAGACATTAAAAAGTATCTGCCGAAAGGTGATTGTCTGATTGAGCCGTTCGTCGGTGCCGGCTCAGTCTTTCTGAATACTGATTACTC
The DNA here is from genome assembly GCF_024807715.1 of Buttiauxella sp. BIGb0471. Lineage (NCBI taxonomy): Bacteria > Pseudomonadati > Pseudomonadota > Gammaproteobacteria > Enterobacterales > Enterobacteriaceae > Buttiauxella > Buttiauxella sp. BIGb0471. The sequence goes on along the minus strand of NZ_JANUEU010000004.1, from coordinate 41,170 downwards.
CCGCTATATCCTCGCAGATATCAATAGCGATCTGATTAACCTCTATAACATCGTCAAAACCCGCACAGATGAGTACGTTCAGGAGTCCCGTAAACTTTTTACTGCTGAACAAAACGATGAGCAGTCGTTTTATCTCAATCGTGCCGAATTTAACCAGTGCAAAGATGAGTTTCGTCGTGCGCTGCTGTTTTTATATCTGAACCGCCATTGTTACAACGGCCTGTGTCGTTATAACCTACGTGGTGAATTCAATGTCCCGTTTGGCCGCTACATCAAACCCTACTTCCCTGAAGAAGAGTTGTATCATTTTGCCGAACGAGCACAAAACGCGACATTCCTGTGCCAGTCGTACGATGTCAGCATGTCGGATGTGAGTGCCGGGTCAGTTGTCTATTGCGACCCGCCGTATGCGCCTTTGTCTGCAACGGCTAATTTTACTGCATACCACACCGATAGCTTTAACATGGTGCAACAGCAACATCTGGCGCAGCTTGCGGAAAACCTGCGGGGAAATCGCATTCCCGTATTGATTTCCAATCACGATACTGAACTCACTCGGTTGTGGTATCACCAGGCAAAACTGCATGTTGTACAAGTGCGTCGCAGTATTAGCCGAAATGGTGGAGCACGAAACAAGGTGGACGAACTGCTGGCGCTGTATAAAGTCGGTGCCTGAGACGTTTCGTCCGCAGTCGTTTTTGATTTGCAATTGGAGAAGCGGATGAAACAGTTTTTGATTGCCCCCTCAATCCTCTCAGCCGATTTTGCCCGCCTGGGTGAAGATACGGCTGCGGTGCTGGCTGCTGGTGCGGATGTCGTCCATTTCGATGTTATGGATAACCATTATGTACCGAATCTCACTATCGGCCCGATGGTGTTAAAGTCGCTGCGTGATTACGGTATTACTGCCCCTGTTGATGTGCATCTGATGGTGAAACCCGTTGACCGTATCATTCCGGATTTCGCCGCCGCAGGTGCCAACATCATCACCTTCCACCCGGAAGCCTCAGAACACGTTGACCGATCCTTGCAACTCATCAAAGAACACGGCTGTAAAGCCGGTCTGGTATTCAACCCGGCAACCTCTCTGAGTTGGCTTGATCACGTCATGGATAAACTGGATGTCATTTTGCTGATGTCCGTGAACCCAGGTTTTGGCGGTCAGTCATTTATTCCTCATACGCTGGAAAAACTGCGTCAGGTGCGTGAACGCATCGATGCTTCCGGCTATGACATTCGCCTGGAAGTTGACGGTGGCGTGAAGGTCGACAACATTGCTGAAATTGCCGCAGCAGGTGCAGATATGTTTGTTGCGGGTTCCGCAATCTTCAACCAGCCAAATTACAAAGCCGTTATTGACAGTATGCGCAGCGAGTTGGCAAAGGTAAGTCATGAATAAGTTAAATAAAATTCGCGGTATCGCCTTCGATTTAGACGGTACGCTGGTAGACACTGCACTGGGTCTGACACAAGCAATGGACCAGGCGCTGTATGCGCTGGAATTGCCGACCGCCGGTGAAGAAAAAGTTGAGAAGTGGATTGGTAATGGGGCTGATGTTCTGGTTCAGCGTGCGCTGACCTGGGCATTAAAAGGCGAAGAGCCTGAAGCCGACAAATGCCGTATCGCGCGTAAACTGTTTGATACCTTCTATGCTCAAACGGCGCAAGAGGGCAGTTTCCTGTTCCCTGAAGTGGCTACCACATTGGCGGCACTGAAGGAAAAAGGCCTGCCGATGGGGCTGGTGACGAATAAGCCGACGCCATTTGTCCTACCGATGCTGGAAAAGTTAGGTATTGCGCATTACTTCAGCGTCATTATTGGCGGCGACGATGTGGAAAACAAAAAGCCACATCCAGAAGCTCTGCACAAAGTGATGGAGCAGCTGAACCTCGGCGCGGATGAGCTGTTGTTTGTCGGTGATTCTCGCAACGATATTCTGGCGGCTCAAGCTGCCGGATGCTGCTCAATTGGCCTGACTTACGGTTACAACTACGGTGAGTCTATCGAGCTGAGCAAACCGGATTACGTGTTTGACCACTTCAACGATTTACTGCCCGCATTAGGGCTATCTAGCAAAGAACATCAGGAATCAGAACATGAGTAAACCCATTGTCTTTAGTGGCGCACAGCCATCAGGTGAATTGACCATTGGTAACTACATGGGTGCGCTGCGTCAGTGGGTCCATATGCAAGATGATTACGACTGCATTTACTGCATCGTCGATCAGCATGCGATTACCGCGCGTCAGGATGCGACACAGCTACGCAGCCGTACTCTCGATACGCTGGCGTTGTATCTGGCTTGCGGTATCGACCCGGCTAAAAGCACTATCTTTGTACAGTCCCATGTGCCAGAACATGCGCAACTGGGCTGGGTGCTGAACTGCTACACCTATTTCGGTGAGCTGAGCCGTATGACTCAGTTTAAAGACAAGTCTTCCCGTTATGCGGAAAACATTAACGCCGGTCTTTTCGATTACCCGGTGCTGATGGCCGCAGATATTTTGCTGTACCAGACCAATCTGGTGCCGGTCGGCGAAGATCAGAAACAGCACCTGGAACTGAGTCGCGATATCGCTTCACGTTTCAATGCGCTGTACGGTGATGTGTTCAAAGTGCCTGAACCGTTTATTCCGAAATCCGGTGCTCGTGTGATGTCTCTGCTTGAGCCGACCAAGAAAATGTCAAAATCAGACGATAACCGTAATAACGTTATTGGCCTGCTGGAAGACCCGAAAGCCGTCGTGAAGAAAATCAAACGCGCAGTAACCGACTCCGACGAGCCGCCTGTTGTGCGCTACGATACCGCCAGCAAAGCGGGCGTCTCCAACATGTTGGATATTCTTTCCGGTGTGACGGGTAAATCCATTACTGAGCTTGAGCAGCACTTCGAAGGCAAAATGTATGGTCACCTGAAAGGTGAAGTTGCTGAGGCGGTTTCTGGCATGCTCACTGAATTGCAGGAGCGTTTCCACCGTTTCCGTAATGACGAAGCCTATTTGCAGCAAGTGATGAAAGATGGCTCCGATAAAGCCCGCGCACACGCCAGTGCTACGCTGAAGAAAGTCTATGAAGTGATTGGCTTTGTGGCACAGCCTTAATATTTAACACAACCCTCATCCCAACCTTCTCCCTGAGGGAGAAGGGATTAATCGGTTTTCTCCCTCTCCTGGGGGGAGAGGGCTGGGGTGAGGGCGACCCCTCCCAACCATTCCCCCGCTAAATATCTTTTGTGACCCCATTCTCTTTTTGCATATTTCACGTTTGCCATTTATATTCATTTTAATGAAGATATAACCATTCAATAAAATGAAGATTAATTATGAGCCGTAGCTTTATCAAGAAAGAAGGTGTCGCCCAGGCGAGCCTGGCACGTTATTTACTGGGTGAGAAAAATGGTAACCGACTGAAAACTATCGACGAACTTGCAACAGAATGTCGATTCTCAGTCGGGCTGATTCAAGCCGCACTAAAAACTCTTGAGAAAGCGGGGGTGGTATCTGTTGAGCGTCGTGGGCGTAATGGCAGCTATCTGGTGAGCATGGATAACAAAGCCTTATTGGCTTTTGCTGATATTGGTAATGTAGTGTGTGCCATGCCGTTGCCCTACACCCGTCTTTACGAAGGTTTAGCTAGCGGTTTGAAAGCGCAGTTTGATGATATTCCGTTTTATTACGCGCATATGCGTGGCTCAGATGTCCGTGTCGAATGTTTGCTCAATGGCGTTTATGACCTGGCGGTCGTTTCCCGGCTGGCCGCGCAAAGTTATCTTGATAACACTGATGTTTGTATGGCGCTGGAGCTTGGCCCGCACACCTACGTCGGAGAGCACAAGCTGATTTGCCGCGCAGGCGATCAACAGATTAAGCGTGTTGGGCTGGACTCACGTTCTGCTGACCAGCGCATCATGACCGAGATTTACTTTTCTGGTCAGCCGGTTGAGATACTTGATGTGCCTTACCACGAGTGTATCAACCGCATCGCGAAGGGTGAAATTGATGCCGTCATCTGGAACGTGGGTGGCGAGGCCGATTTGGAATTGCTCGGTCTGGTGGCACAGCCGTTAAACGGTGACCCGCGTTACGTGCAGGCCTCCGAAGCCGTGGTATTAACGCGTGCGGAGGATGTGCCCATCCAGCAATTGCTGCGCACGGTAGTGAACAAAAGTGAGCTGCTTGCCCATCAACAAAGAGTGTTACAGGGCGAGCAGGAGCCAAGTTACTAAGTTTCATTAAGAGGTAAGGGCAGTGGAAGAGCGGCTAAATCTATTGTGTGATGCGGGGATTATCGACCGGGATATTTGCGAAGGTATGCTCGGTGTGGTTGAGCAGCTAGAGAGCGTATGGGCGATCCCGGTGCGAAATGAGCAAGGAGAAATGGCTATCACGCACATGGCGAACGCATTGATGCGCAGCCGCCGTGGTGAGGAAATCGGCCCGCTTGACGAAGAATTGCTTGAGGAAATTGTCATGTCGCAGGCCTATCCAGAACTTCTGCCGATTCATCGGGCAATGCTGGCACCGTTTGATGTCACGCTTCATCCCAATGAAGAGGGCTATCTGCTGGCCAACCTGTTTAGCCTGTGGATGGTCAGTAAAAGCTAAATCTTTTTTATTCGTTCACTGCTTTGCTTTAAATATTCAAAAAAATGATTATTTAGAGTTTTTTGCATCATGGAGTCGAGAGGCAAGGGCATGTTTATTGAAGCACTCAAGGCACAAAATCCGGCGTTGATTGAGGCCGCAATAAGGTTATGGCGTCAGGGCGATATTCTGCCAGATACCTGCGTTATCGACGTTGACCAGGTTCTGGAGAACGGTCGTCGTCTGCTGGAAATTGCCCAAAGCCACGGCATCACGCTGTATCTGATGACCAAACAAATCGGGCGTAATCCGTGGATGGCAAAACGACTGATTGAACTTGGTTTTCACGGCACCGTCGCAGTGGATTTTAAAGAAGCCCGCACGCTGCGCAATGCTGAAGTACCCGTCTCGCACGTGGGCCATTTGGTGCAGACACCTACCAGCCTGGTCACAGAAAATGTCGCCGCTTCGACGGAAATGATGACCGTTTTTTCGCTGGAGAAGGTGCGTGAAATCTCAAATGCAGCGCAGCGCTTCGGGCTTATCCAACCCATTATGCTGAAAGTCTTCGATGAGAAAGACAAACTTTATCCGGGGCAGGAAGCAGGATTTCCTCTATCCGATCTTGAGAATACCGTCGCCGCTATCGGCAAAATGCCCGGTGTGAAAATCTCAGGGCTGACTCATTTCCCGTGCCTGCTGTGGGATGACGAATTACGCAAAACGCTGCCTACGCAGAATCTACATACGCTTTTGCAGGCTCGCGACCAACTTCGTAGCCTGGGCATTGAAATCGCTCAACTGAATGCGCCGTCGGCTTCAAGTTGCAGCACGTTGCCGCAGCTTGCCGGGTATGGCGTAACACATGCTGAACCCGGCCACGCGCTAACCGGGACGATTCCCGCCAACCAGCGTGGCGACCAGCCAGAACGCATCGCTATGTTGTATCTCACTGAAGTATCACATCAATTTCAGGGGAATAGTTACTGCTTTGGCGGTGGCTACTATCGTCGGGGTCATGCTCAAAATGCCCTGGTTTATCCGGTGTCGAGCAGCGCTCCTTCTCGCGCAAATTTATTGCCAATGGATGACAGCAGTATTGATTATCACATCGGGCTGGAAGGTAAATTCCCGGTCGGTGCACCGGTCGTGATGTGTTTTCGCACGCAAGTATTTGTAACGCGCAGCGATGTGGCCCTGGTTTCTGGAATCAGTCACGGAAACCCAGTGCTCGAAGCGCTTTATGACAGTCTCGGTAACCCCATTTGCGGAGGTCTACGTGAGTAAGTTTGTGGTGGTGGTGATAGACAGTTTTGGCGTGGGCGCTATGGATGATGTTCCGCAAGTCAGGTCTGAAGATATGGGTGCAAATACCTGTGGGCATATTTTGCGGCATTTCCCGCAATTGCGTTTGCCGGTGCTTGAAAAACTCGGCCTGATTAATGCGTTGGGTTTTACCGAAGGCGTCATGCGCCCTTCGGTAAACGCAGCTTACGGGACGGCAGCGCTGCAACATGAAGGTGGCGATACTTTCATGGGACACCAGGAAATACTTGGAACCCGGCCTCAAGCCCCGCTGCGTATGCCTTTCTCAGAGGTTATTGATGAAGTTGAGCAAGCATTAAAAGCCGATTGTTGGCAGGTCGAACGGATAGGTGATGAGCTGCAATTTTTATGGGTGAATCAGGCGGTGGCGATTGGCGATAATCTCGAGGCCGACCTTGGTCAGGTGTTTAACATCAGCGCTAATTTAAACGCCATCTCCTTCGACGAAGTTCGCTCCATCGGAGAAATCGTGCGTCACTGTGTGCAAGTCGGGCGGGTGATTGCTTTTGGCGGGTTACTGGAAAGCAGCCAGCAACTTCTTGATGCAGCCGAAGAAAAACAGGGCACTTATATCGGCGTCAACGCGCCGCGATCGGGTGTATATCAGCAGGGCTTCCAGGTTGTGCATATGGGTTTTGGCGTGAATGGTCGCGTGCAGGTGCCGCAAAAATTACATGACGCAGGCGTCAAAACGGTGTTAGTCGGTAAAGTCGCTGATATTGCTCTTAACCCGCACGGCATCAGTTATCAGAACCTCGTTGATACCCAACAGATCATGGACATCACGCTTGATGAAGTACAAAAGCCGGGTGATGTTTTTATCTGCACCAATATTCAGGAAACTGATTTGGCCGGCCATGCCCAGGACGTTGCGCGTTATGCTGAGCGCCTGGAAGTGGTCGATAAAAATCTCGCGCGCCTGATGAATGCGCTACAACCCGGCGACTGTCTGGTGGTTATGGCCGATCACGGCAACGATCCGACTATCGGCCATAGCAAGCACACCCGCGAAAATGTCCCGCTTCTGGTCTGGCAGCCTGGTATATCCCATTCATACCTAGGCGCCAGAAAAACACTGTCTGATGTCGGTGCGACAGTCTGCGAATTCTTCGCGGCAAGCGCGCCACAAAACGGCACTTCATTCCTGTCACTTCTTAATACTTCCAATACCGGAGGCAATCATGGCTGAACCGCTGCGAATTGACGCGTCGGGTTATACCTATGCTCACGAGCATTTGCATATCGACTTGTCGTCATTCAAAAACAATATTGATTGCCGCCTGGATCAATACGATCTGATTTGTGCGGAAATGAAAACGCTTTACGGATTAGGCGTGCGCAACATCATTGAGATGACTAACCGCTATATGGGGCGTAACCCGCAGTTTATGCTCGATATTATGCGTGACACCGGCATGAACGTAGTAGCCTGCACCGGCTATTACCAGCATGACTTCTTCCCCGAACACGTTGCCAGTACCAGCGCAGAAAAACTGGCGCAGGAGATGATCGACGAAATCGAAATCGGCATTGAAGGCTCTGAGCTTAAAGCGGGAATCATTGCTGAAATCGGCTCAAGCGTGGACGTCATCACGCCGGATGAAGCAAAAGTATTTTCTGCCGCGGCGATGGCACACCGTGAAACAGGGCGTCCAATTTCGACGCATACCTCTTTTAGCACCATGGGCCTGGAACAACTGGCGTTACTCAAAAGCTACGGCGTGGATCTGTCCCGCGTGGTTGTCGGCCATTGCGACCTGAAAGATAACCTCGACAACATTCTGCGCATGATTGAGCAGGGCGCGTATGTCCAGTTCGATACCATCGGCAAAAACAACTATTACCCGGACGCGAAGCGCGTAGCGATGCTGCAAGAAATCGCCAGCCGCGGCTTACTCGACCACGTCATGCTCTCCATGGATATTACTCGCCGCTCGCATTTAAAAGCCAACGGCGGCCTCGGTTTTGATTATTTGCTGACAACGTTTGTGCCTTTGTTGCTGGAGGCGGGTTTCTCTCAGGCCGACGTTGATTTGATGTTACGTGACAACCCCTCTGTCTTCTTTAAATAAGGATTTCCCATGAAAAAGATCGGTGTTGCTGGCTTACAGCGCGAACTTATTAAAAAAACTATCGAGACGTCCGCACCTGACTGCTTTGAAGTGTTTATTTACAACGATATGGAAGCGGCTATGAAAGTGAAATCAGGCCAGCTCGATTACTACATTGGTGCCTGTAATACCGGCGCTGGCGCGGCGCTGTCGATTGCTATCGCCGTGATTGGTTACAACAAAAGCTGCACGATTGCGAAGCCAGGAATTAAGGCGAAGGAAGAGCAGGTCGCCAAAATGGTTGCGGATGGGAAAGTCGCTTTTGGCCTGTCGGTGGAGCATATCGAACATGCCATCCCGATGCTTATTGCTCATTTAAAATAAAGGCAACGCTATGGATTTCTATATTCAGATAGTTGTGGTGGCTTGCCTGACCGGGATGACGGCGCTGCTGGCGCATAAGTCAGCGGCAGTGTTCCACGATGGTATTCGCCCCATCCTGCCTCAGCTTATCGAAGGTAATATGAATCGCCGCGAAGCAGGCAGTATCGCTTTCGGCCTGAGTATTGGCTTTGTGGCCTCGGTCGGGATTTCATTCACGCTCAAAACCGGTTTGCTGAACGCCTGGCTGTTATTCCTGCCGACCGATATTCTCGGGGTATTAGCGGCAAACAGCCTGTTGGCGTTTGGTATGGGAGCGGTCTGGGGCGTGTTGATCCTGACTTGCCTGATCCCGGTTAACCATTTGCTGACAGCCCTCCCGGTGGATGTGCTCGGGTCGCTTGGCGAGTTAAGTTCGCCGGTCGTTTCCGCTTTTGCTCTGTTCCCGCTGGTAGCCATTTTTTACCAGTTTGGCTGGAAGAACAGTCTGTTTGCGGCGTTTGTGGTGTTGATGACCCGCGTGCTGATTGTGCGTTTCTTCCCACATCTCAATCCTGAATCTATCGAAATTTTCGTCGGCATGGTGATGCTGCTGGGGATTGCGATTGCTCAGGATCATCGTACCCGTGATGAACGCGAGCACGATGACGGAGGGCTTTCTGTCTTTGAAGAGCGCACATCGCGCATCATCAAAAACCTGCCGTTTATAGCGATTGTCGGCGGGTTGATTGCGGTGGTTGCCAGCATGAAGATCTTCGCCGGTTCTGAAGTGTCGATCTTTACGCTTGAGAAGGCATATTCAGCCGGTATTACACCGGAACAATCACAAACGCTGATCCATCAGGCAGCACTTGCCGAATTTATGCGCGGGCTTGGGTTCGTGCCGCTGATTGCCACTACGGCGCTGGCGACGGGTGTTTACGCTGTGGCAGGTTTTACATTTGTCTATGCCGCAGGGTATCTCATCTCCAACCCGCTATTAGCCTTTATTGTGGGGGCGGTAGTGATTTCAGCCGAAGTGTTACTGTTGCGTTCCATCGGCAAATGGCTGGGACGTTACCCGTCTGTGCGTAACGCATCGGACAACATTCGTAACGCGATGAATATGCTGATGGAAATGGCGCTGTTGGTAGGTTCTATTTTTGCGGCTATCAAAATGGCGGGTTACACCGGCTTTACCATCGCGGCGGCGCTCTATTTCCTGAACGAAGCTTTGGGACGTCCGATTCAGAAAATGGCCTCACCGGTCGTGGCGGTGCTGATCACCGGTATCGTGCTGAATATTCTCTATTATTGCGGCCTGTTTATTCCGGTCTGATTTCTCTCTTTGCCCACGGCCCTGAAGGGCGGTGGGCTTCACGGAGTGCATAAAGTGAAAACCTGGCCTTTGCAGAGCCTGACGATGGAACAGGCGCAGCGTAAACAGTTTCAACTGGTGGATACTATTTGCCGCCATTTTCCCGGCAGTGATTTTCTTAGCGCCGGAGACCTGGGTTTAGTGCCTGGCCTCAATCAGCCGCAAATGACCCAGCGTGTTGAGTCGGTACTGGCAGATTTCTTTGGCGCACCCGCAGCGGCTCTTGTGCAAGGTGCAGGCACGGGCGCAATTCGCAGTGGTTTAGCCGCTTTGTTGAAATCAGGTGGGAGTTTACTGATTCACGATGCGCCGCTTTATCCCACCACTGCTGTCATTGCGGAACAAATGGGCTTGCAGCTTATTCGTGCCGATTTTAATCAGCTTGAAGAAGTGAAAAGGGCGATAGAAGAGCACCGTCCGCAAGCGGCACTGATTCAACACACACGCCAGAGCATCAATGATTCGTATCATTTGCAGGAGGTTATCGCCTGTTTTAATCACTACGATTTGCCATCGCTCACAGATGATAATTATGCCGTGATGAAAGTGATGAGTATTGGTTGCGAATGTGGCGCCACTCTTTCGACTTTCTCGTGTTTCAAGCTTTTCGGCCCACCGGGCGTTGGCATTGTCGTTGGGGCAGAAAAGGCTGTGAATGCGGTGCGCCAGAGTATGTATTCAGGCGGTAGCCAGATTCAGGGTTTCCAGGCCATGGAAGCGTTACGCGGATTAGTGTTCGCCCCTGTTATGCATGCGGTTCAGGCTCAGGTAAACGATAGTCTGGTTGAACAACTCAATACGGGCAGTATTGCGCAGGTTAAACAGGCATTTATCGCCAACGCGCAATCGAAAGTTTTGTTGGTTGAGTTTCACCAACCGATTGCAGAAAAAGTTCTGGCAAAAGCACAACAACTGGGCGCATTGCCGTATCCGGTGGGTGCTGAGTCGAAATATGAAATTCCGCCGCTTTTTTACCGCGTGTCAGGTACTTTCCGTGAGTCGGACCCAACGCTTGAACAGCGTATGATTCGTATTAATCCAAATCGCAGTGGTGCAGAAACGGTATTGAGAATATTGCGTAAAAGTTGTGAAGGTATATAAAAAAACACCCTCATAAAGAGGGTGTCACATATTTAATGTAGCTTGTTTATTTTGATTCATCCGCAGGGCCACAGCCGCCGATAATTCTTGAGATAGAAATTGCTGGGTGAAGCAGATAATCATAACCACAGTTTTTGCTTTTGTTTTCAATGTGGCCACTACATGCGGTCAGCGTTGAGATAACGGCGAATAATGCGGTAATCCTCACAAGCTTAATCATTGATATTCCCTATCATAATTGGATTGGACTATTTGGATATATAAAAAAGGCTACTCAGTATATGAGAAGCCTTAATTATTGCTAAGTCCGAAACCAAACAGGATATGGGCGAAATTTATGTTGATTATTAGTGATTTGAAAACCAGTTTAATTTTTCGCGTAATGCAACGACGCTGCCGACAATAATAAGCGCAGGGCTTTCAACCTGGGTTGATAATTCACCCAGTTCACTTAAAACACCACTCACAACCCGCTGTTTAACCGCAGTGCCATTTTCGACCAGCGCGACGGGCATTTGAGCCGACATTCCATGCTCAATGAGTTTTTCCTGAATGGCGGGTGCCTGGTTCAAGCCCATATAAAATACCAGCGTTTGTTTTTCAGCCGCCAGATTTTGCCAATCCAGTTCGCCGCCTGTTTTAAGGTGGCCCGTCACCAGACGCACGCTTTGCGCGTAATCGCGGTGAGTTAACGGGATGCCTGAGTAAGCGGAACAGCCAGATGCCGCCGTAATTCCAGGTACCACGGAGAACGGAATGCCGCCTTCGCACAAGGTTTCCAACTCTTCGCCGCCACGACCAAAGATAAACGGATCGCCACCTTTCAAACGCACCACGCGTTTACCGCTTTGCGCTTCACGCAGCAGGATCTGGTTAATCTCTTCTTGTGGGACGCAGTGATAACCCGCGCGTTTACCCACGAAGACGCGGTCCGCATCGCGACGCACCAGGTTCATAATGTCATCTGATACCAGACGGTCATAGACCACTACGTCAGCCTGCTGGATTTGCTGTAATCCTTTGAGCGTCAACAACCCGGCATCCCCAGGACCTGCACCGACCAGCACCACTTCGCCACGATGATCGAGTGGTGTGGCGAACATGGATTCGGTTTCTTTGTCGATAGCTAGTTTGTCTTCGTTCGCTAAATACTGTGCAAGGCGATCGTTGGTGAAGAACTTTTCCCAGAAGCGACGGCGCTCGCCCATGGTTTTGAAATTGGCTTTTACCCGGCCACGCAGCGTACCGGCATAAGAGGCAATTTTCCCCAGATGCAGCGGCAGAATGGCTTCGAGTTTTTCGCGTAGCAGACGAGCAAGAACAGGGGAGGTGCCGCCAGAAGAAACGGCAACCATCAGCGGTGAGCGGTCGATAATCGATGGCATGATGAAGCTTGCCTGTTTTGGCGCATCAACCACGTTACAGAAAATACGGCGGGATTCAGCCGCATCGCTGACTTGCTGATTGACTGCATCGTTGTCTGTTGCGGCAATGGCCAGCCAGCAAACATCAAGCAGTGCGGGATTAAATTCACCCTGAGCCAAACTAATCATGCCCTGTTCTGCCCACACATGGAATTGCGGGGAGAAGTCCAGGGCATTAACAGTGACCAGTGCACCTGCCTCCATCAACAAACGCGCTTTACGTTCTGCAACATCGCCACCACCAACAAGCAAACAGGCACGACCTTGCAATTGACAAAATATAGGCAGGTGATCCACGGGTAATCCTCAAAAATTAATGACGTGCAGTCTCCGGCGTGGCGATTCGCTCAGGCTGTGGACGCTCGGATTTCGGAGTAGCATACCAATAACCCAGACCCATGAATACTACGCCAGAAAGGGTATTCCCAAGCGTTACCCACAGAAGGTTGTGACCGATACCAGCCATCGTGTACGCATCGCTGTGATGACCAAACCAGGACAGGGCAAACAGCGTCATGTTCGCGATGGAGTGCTCGTAACCTGAAGCGATAAACGCCAGCAGACACCACCAGATTGCAATGAATTTAGCAGCACCTTCAGTACGGACAGCCATCCAGATTGCAAGGCAAACCAACCAGTTACACAGTGCACCTTTGAAGAACAACACCATTGCAGGAGCAGAAGTTTTTGCCAGCGCTGCGGTGTGAACCAGGCTGGTATCTAACGGCAGCAGGCTACCGCCACCCCATTTGTACAGCAGGGCAACAAACACCGAACCGACCAGGTTACCTAACCAGGTTTGCGGCAAAATACCCCACATCTGACCGTGAGAAATTGTGCCCGCTTTCACACCGAACGTCAGGAACATAGTGTGTCCGGTGAATAGTTCGGAGCCTGCGATGATCACTAGCGTCAGGGCGATACCGAAAGTCGCACCCATAACCAACGGGCGAAACGCTGGGTCAACCAGATTCCCCAGTGTGAAAATCAGGATGATGCCAAGCCCTACATAAGCCCCCGCCATTGCGGAGCTAATCCAGAAACCAAGCGGGTTATTTTTTGACAATCGGGCAATGCGAGCGGCATTCGCCGCACATTTATTAATGGTATCGGTGAACATTTTTGTTATCCCAACAAATTGAAAGAAAAAATAAATAACTGAAATTTCTCCCTCACCCCGACCCTCTCCCTGAGGGAGAGGGGGAAAACCGAGTTAATTCCCTCTCCCTCAGGGAGAGGGTTAGGGTGAGGGTTGTTTTAAGACTTAAGCTTTAATCTGAACCTGGCCGTCTTGTACGCGCGCTGGGTAGTGCGCAATTGAGCGGCTCTCGTCTTCCATGCACAGTCCGTCTCGCAGTCTGAAACGCTGCTTTTTCAACGGGCTGGCAACCCAAAGTTCATTCTGGTGCTCGGCAATCAGGCCACGCGACAGCACGCTCGCTTCAAAGAACGGGTCAATGTTGCTGATGGCAAATACCTGGTCGTCATTGCGCGGGCGGAAAATCGCAATTTGCTTATTGCCGACTAGTGCACAAACTCCGGTAGCGGGCAGGATGTCGTTTAACTGGCAAACGGTAGTCCACTGGCTCATACATTTTCCTCCACTTCTTCTACCAGGGTGACCGGGATACGCTCGTATGGCGTTGCCGGGCGATGCTGCTCACGCTCAGGGACGATTTGTACATTCGGATCGCGCACCGGGCTGTTGATGAAGTGCTTGAAGCGAACCTGAGCTTCCGGGGTATTGACCGTTTCAGTCCACTCGCAAATCACTTTTTCGCGCAGACGTTCCAGCTCGGCTTCGAGCTGATCGTTCAAGCCCAGCTTGTCTTCGATGATGACTTTTTTCAGATACTCGATGCCACCTTCCAGGCTATCTAACCATGGAGCGGTACGCGTCAGTTTGTCGGCGGTACGGATGTAGAACATCATGAAACGGTCGAGATATTTGAGAAGCGTTTCGCGGTCTAAATCTGCGGCCAGTAAATCGGCGTGGCGAGGTTTCATGCCGCCGTTACCGCACACATACAGGTTCCAGCCTTTTTCAGTCGCGATGATGCCGACATCTTTACCCTGTGCTTCAGCACATTCACGGGTACAGCCCGATACACCAAACTTCATTTTGTGTGGAGTACGAATACCTTTGTAGCGGTTTTCCAGCTCAACACCGAAGCCAACGCTATCGCCAACGCCGTAACGGCACCAGGTGCTGCCGACGCAGGTTTTCGCCATGCGCAACGCTTTTGCATAGGCGTGGCCCGTTTCAAAACCGGCTTCAATCAGCTGACGCCAGATTTCTGGTAAATCGTCTTTCTGCGCACCAAACAGGCCGATACGCTGGGAGCCGGTGATTTTGGTATAGAGGTTGTATTCGCGTGCGATACGCCCGACTTCCATCAAACCTTCCGGTGTGATTTCTCCGCCTGCGGAACGTGGAATGACAGAGTAAGTCCCGTCTTTCTGAATGTTGCCAAGGAAGTTGTCGTTAGTGTCCTGAAGCGGCGTGTGCTGTGGTGCAAGCACATAGTCGTTCCAGCAAGAGGCCAGCAAAGAACCGACGGTCGGTTTACAGACTTCACAGCCGTAGCCTTTGCCGTATTTTTGCAGCAGCTCGTCGAAGGATTTAATGCCTTCCACACGAATCAGGTGATACAGCTCCTGGCGAGAGAACGCGAAGTGCTCGCACAGATTATGGTTAACTTCGATACCTTGCTTGCTCAGTTCGGCATTCAAAACTTGAGTAATCAAAGGAATGCAGCCACCACAGCCGGTGCCGGCTTTGGTTTCTGCTTTCAATGCAGCGACAGTATGGCAGCCGTTGTTGATGGCTTTAACCAGATGACCTTTAGTGACATCAAAGCAAGAGCAGATTTGCGCGCTGTCCGGGAGTTTATCAACACCAATTGCCGGCTTACCGGAGCTGGCGTGCGCAGGCAGAATCAGCGCGTCCGGGTTCTCTGGCAGTTCGATGTTATTCAGAACCAGTTGCAGAAGGTTGCCGTAATCGCTGGTATCGCCGACCAGAACCGCGCCGAGCAGGGTTTTGTTGTCAGCGCTAACAATCAGACGCTTATAAACTTCTTTGCTTTCGTCGAGATAAACATAGCTGCGGCATTCCGGTGTGCGACCATGCGCGTCACCAATCCCGCCCACATCCACACCAAGCAGTTTCAGCTTGGCGCTCATATCAGCACCTTCGAAGGCGTTTTCTGTACCGAGCAGGTGGTCAGCCGTGACTTGGGCCATTTTGTAGCCAGGGGCGACCAGGCCGAATGTGCGGTTGTTCCAGCTCGCGCATTCGCCAATAGCATAGATGTCGGGATCAGACGTCTGGCAGCTATCATTCACCGCGATACCGCCGCGTTGCCCTGTTGCCAGGCCGCATTGTGTTGCCAGCTTATCGCGTGGACGGATACCGGTGGAGAAGACGATGAAATCTACTTCCAGGTCTGTGCCGTCAGCGAAACGCATGGTCTTACGCGCTTGCGTACCTTCCTGCACGATTTCCAGCGTATTTTTGCTGGTATGTACGCGCACACCCATGCTCTCAATCTTATTGCGCAGCTGCTCGCCGCCCATGCGGTCAAGCTGTTCGGCCATCAGCATTGGCGCGAATTCGATAACGTGCGTTTCAACGCCGAGGTTTTTCAGCGCGCCTGCGGCTTCAAGGCCGAGCAGGCCACCACCGACCACGGCGCCGCGCTTGCTGCGGCGGGCACATGCTTCGATAGCGTTCAAATCTTCAATGGTGCGGTAGACGAAACAGTCTTGTGTTTCGGAGCCTTTAATCGGCGGGATCCACGGGTATGAACCGGTCGCCATGACCAGTTTGTCGTAATACACGGTACGGCCAGTATTCGAGTGAATGACTTTTTCCTGGCGGTTAATGGTGATGGCGCGTTCGCCAACCAGCACTTTTACACCGTGTTTCTCATAGAAACCGTCACGAACAAGGGATAATTCTTCAGCGGTATGATGGGAGAAATAGGAAGATAAATGCACGCGGTCGTAGGCTTTGCGTGGCTCTTCACAAAAAACGGTGATATCGAATTGGCCTGGCTGGGCTTTATCAAGTAAGTCTTCGATAAAGCGATGGCCGACCATGCCATTACCGATGATTGCGATTTTGACTTTGCTCATAATTGCCTCAATTTCTTTTCTATTACTGCCTACCTTAACGATTCAGCAATGGCGATTATTGATACAAATCAAATACACCTTTATATACCTCTTAATGGGTATATTGCTGATTTTAGTGGGTTTTTATAAGTGACGGAAATGTTTAGCTATTCACTGGAAGACAATAAATGCCCTGATTTTGCCTGGTCGTGCTATGAAATAGAGGCAGCTAATCAACAAGGGGTGGGTATGAGCAAGTTGGCGTTGGAGTTAATTCAGAATGTGCGTCTGGTCGGGCGTGAAGGGTTGTGGCAAATAGCCATCGAAAATGGGCGCATCAACGCCATAAAACCCATGGATGATATCCAGCCGGAGAGCGAGCAGATTCTTAACGGGCGAGGCGGTCTGGCGATCCCGCCATTTATTGAGCCTCATATTCACCTTGATACTACGCAGACCGCGGGCCAACCGAACTGGAACCAGTCGGGCACTTTGTTTGAAGGCATTGAACGTTGGGCTGAACGTAAAGCACTTCTGACGCACGAGGATGTGAAACAGCGCGCCTGGCAGACGCTGAAATGGCAGATTGCGAACGGCATTCAATATGTTCGCACGCACGTTGATGTTTCAGACCCGACGTTGACTGCGCTAAAAGCGATGCTGGAAGTGAAGCAAGAAGCTGCCCCCTGGATTGAAGTGCAGATTGTCGCATTCCCACAGGAAGGGATTATGTCGTACCCCAACGGTGAAGCGCTGCTTGAAGAAGCGTTGCAACTGGGTGCGGATGTCGTCGGTGCCATACCGCACTTTGAGTTCACCCGTGAGTACGGTGTTGAATCGCTGCATAAAGCTTTCGCACTGGCGAAAAAATACGACCGCCCGCTGGATATTCACTGTGACGAAATTGACGATGAGCAGTCGCGGTTTGTCGAAACCGTTGCGGCTCTTGCGCTGCGAGATGACATTGGCGAACGTGTTACCGCCAGCCATACCACGGCCATGCACTCTTACAACGGCGCTTACACCTCGCGCTTGTTTCGTTTGTTGAAAATGTCTGGCATTAACTTTGTCGCTAACCCGCTGGTGAATATTCATCTGCAAGGTCGGTTTGATGATTACCCGAAACGTCGGGGCGTCACGCGCGTTAAAGAGTTACTTGAAGCAGGCATTAACGTTTGTTTTGGTCATGACGACGTGTTTGACCCGTGGTATCCACTGGGGACGGCCAATATGTTGCAAGTACTGCATATGGGGCTGCATGTCTGCCAGATGATGGGGTATCAGCAGATTGACGAAGGTTTAAAGCTGATTACGGAAAATAGTGCGCGCACGTTCGGGGTGAAAGAGTACGGGATTACTGAGGGAAATGCGGCGAACCTGATTATTCTTCCGGCGCAAAGTGGTTTTGATGCGGTGCGTCGGCAGGTGCCGGTGCGCTGGTCTATACGCGCAGGGAAGGTGATTGCGACCACGCAATTGTCACAAACCTGGGTGATGTTGGATGACGCTGAAGAGATAAGTTTTGCTGGGTGAAGAGGGCGGATGACGCTGGCGCTTATCCCCTACAAAACCGCGTAGGTCGAATAAGCGTAGCGTCATCAGACGCGCTTAGTGCGGAGTCACCGCGTTATGCTGGCGGTGCTTAGTCACAAGGCCCAGAATCAGGCACATGATAAATACCACGGCATACAGCGCGTTTGCGGTTTGCAGCGCCGCATGCGGGCCGCTGTGTGCCACAATCGGGCCGGTGACCACGAAGGTCAGCATGGTGCCGATGGTGCCGCAGGTCAGAACGAAGTTAACCAGTTTTGGTGAAGCCACTTTGGTCTGCAATGAACCGAGCGTGATAACCGAGGTGTAGATTGCGCTGGAGAAGAAACCGAGCGCCAAAATAAACCACGCCAGATGGGCAGGTTCACTTTTGTTGAAGAAGTACATCAGAACGGTCGCGGCACCTGCCAGAACAGTCAGAATGCGTTGCAGATCGAAGAAACGCAAAATGAAGCTAAATGCCCACATGCCAAACATATAAGACATCCAGAAATCGCTGACTAACTGGCCTGCATCATTCAGATTCATGCCCAGGCTTTTGGCGTATTCCGGAACCCAGGAGATAAAGCCCAGTTGGCCGAGAATGTAGCAAAGTGCGGCAATGGAAAGGAACAGAACGCCCACGCCCCATTTTTCTTTCTCGGCAACGTGTTCGGTTTTCGGTGCGTGTTTGCCCAGTGCCGGGAAATCACAGCCGATTGTCAGAATGAAAATAGCGACATAAACCAGGCCGATGCAGACGTAAACCCAATACCAGTTGATGCTGCGCGCCAGCAAAATTGCTGCCACCATTGGGAAAATCATCCCCGCCATGCTGAAGAAGGAGTCGGTAAACAGCAGGCGTGAACCACGCTGGCGGCCTTCATACATGTGGGTGATCAGGAAGGTACCAATCGACATGGTGATACCGCTGACCAGCCCGAGCACAAACATCGCGACGGAGAATATGGTCAGGTTATCGCCAAAGACAAGTCCGGCCACCGCCAGAATCATCAATATAAATCCGAAGCGCAGCTGAGTTTTGAGCGGCACGATTTCCATCAACCAGGCGTTCAGGAAGATAGAAATCAGAATGCCCGCGTTCAGGAAGGTAAAAGTATTACTCATGCTGGAAACGGGAACGTGGAAGTATTCGGCAATATTGCCCATCACCATCCCGGTGACAATTACCAACGCGCCAGTGAGGGCGTAGGAGAAGAAGCTGATCCATGTGAGCTTAATGCGGTTGCTGTTAGTCATGACGAGCCTGTGAATAGAAATGTAAAGTGCTTTGACAGCACTCGAGAAGAATGGATTTTAGTCAAAAACGTGATTCATTCATACAATTTATAATTCATTTGCAGCAACAGACTGGTTTTAGAGTGATTTCGATCACATTAAAGAGTGCCACTCATTAATTCATTCATTTAACTTATTGATTTGTGTGAAAGTAAAAAACCGTAAATGGCTGGCGCAGAGTTGAGCACGTCTTTACAATCTAGCAACTTGCTTCATTCACTGCATTCGTAAGGAATTATTCATGCTCAAATCGACTTTGGCGGCTGTAGCAACTGTGTTTGCTCTTTCCGCTCTCTCTCCTGCGGCACTTGCTGCTAAAGGTGACCCACACGTCCTGTTGACGACTTCAGCAGGTGAAATTGAGCTTGAGTTAAATAGCCAGAAAGCCCCAGTTTCTGTGAAAAACTTTGTGGATTACGTTAACAGCGGCTTCTACAACAACACCATTTTCCATCGCGTGATCCCGGGCTTCATGCTCCAGGGCGGCGGCTTCACGGCAGATATGAATCAGAAGCAGCCAAACCCACCGATTAAAAACGAAGCCGATAACGGCTTACGTAATACTCGCGGTACCATTTCTATGGCCCGTACCGCCGATAAAGACAGTGCGACCAGCCAGTTCTTCCTCAATGTGGCAGATAACGCTTTCCTCGATCACGGACAGCGCGACTTTGGTTACGCCGTATTTGGTAAAGTTGTGAAAGGGATGGACGTTGCCGATAAAATCTCTCAGGTACAAACTCATGACGTTGGCCCATACCAAAATGTGCCGTCAAAACCTGTAGTTATCCTCTCCGCGAAAGTCCTGCCGTAAAAAATCCCTGCGCGGGTTTCCTCCACCCGCGCATTGACTTCCTTTCTGCACTTCCCCCGATTGCTGCTTATACTTGTGGCAAGTATGGGTCGTCACGTTAGGGAGGCATCATGGCAAAGAAACTGACCGATAAACAAAAGTCCCGCCTTTGGCAGCAATTGCGCAGCCGTTCGTTTCAGGCCAGTTCCCGGCTGGATATACTTGAGCCTCATGCGCAAGATGAGATTATCGCGCAGCGTGTAGAAACGATTGAACTTGGCCCGTTGCATCGCGGATTACCCTGGCTGTGTGCCATCCATCAGCAGCTTTTTCAGGATGTTTTCGACTGGGCAGGCGAGCTACGAGACGTTGATATTTCCAAAGGGGAGATACAGTTCTGCCATTTCGAGTACATCGAAAATGAAGGCAACGATCTGATGCAAGAAATGGAGGACGAGCATTATCTGGTCGGACTTACCAGAAATGAGTTCGTTCAGCGCCTGTCGCATTACTATTGTGAAATTAACGTACTTCATCCGTTTTTTGTTGGCAGTGGTCGGGCACAGCGCGTGTTCTTCGAGCAGTTAGCAATCCACGCTGGTTACATCCTCGATTGGAAAGACGTAGCGCCTGAAGCTTGGGCAACGGCGAATCAGGCCGGGGCATTGGGTGATTTGACGCTGCTCAATGAGATTTTCACTAAAGTGGTGAGCGAAGCGCGCGAAAGCGAATAGAATAGCGCGGTTCTTTTTTACCCTGGAGCCGCGATGCTACTGCTTATCGACAACTACGACTCATTCACCTGGAACCTTTATCAGTACTTTTGCGAATTAGGTGCAGAAGTGGTGGTGAAACGTAACGATGAGCTGACCCTTTCTGATATCAGCGCGTTAGCCCCAGAAAAATTGGTTATCTCGCCAGGCCCCTGCACGCCCACCGAAGCAGGGATTTCTCTTGCGGCGATTACGCATTTCGCCGGGCAGTTGCCGATTCTCGGGGTATGCCTTGGTCATCAGGCGATTGCCCAGGCATTTGGGGCGACGATTGTGCGTGCTGAAAAAGTAATGCACGGCAAAACCTCCGCTATTACGCATAACAATTCTGGCGTGTTCCACGGCCTGAATAATCCCCTTACCGTCACGCGCTATCACTCTTTGGTTATCGACCCCGCAACGTTACCCGACTGCTTTGACGTGACGGCCTGGACGGATAAGCAAGAGATTATGGGGATACGTCACCGCGAGCTTGAGCTGGAGGGTGTGCAATTCCACCCGGAAAGTATTCTCAGTGAGCAGGGACATCAGTTGTTAGCCAATTTCCTCAATCGTTGATTTTTTATTGCCAGATAATGATTTTTTATGCATATTTCATGATTATATTTTCATGTCTGTTCTTGCGTAAAAATGGGATGGCAATTAATGGCAACCGAACAATCAGCAATTACCCGCGCTACTTTTGATGAAGTGATTTTGCCGATTTATGCACCGGCGGAGTTTATCCCGGTGAAAGGCAAGGGCAGTCGTGTTTGGGATCAGCAAGGTAAAGAGTACGTTGATTTCGCCGGCGGGATTGCCGTCACAGCGCTAGGTCACTGCCACCCGGCGTTAGTGGAAGCGTTAAAAAGTCAGGGCGAAACGCTATGGCATACCAGCAACGTTTTCACCAATGAACCCGCGTTGCGCCTGGGCCGCAAGCTGATTGATGCTACTTTTGCTGAACGCGTCCTGTTTATGAACTCTGGTACCGAAGCCAACGAAACCGCCTTCAAACTGGCTCGTTACTACGCTTCTACGCGCCATAGTCCGTATAAAACCAAAATTATTGCCTTCCATAATGCCTTCCACGGTCGTTCGCTGTTTACCGTTTCTGTAGGCGGCCAGCCGAAGTATTCCGACGGCTTTGGCCCGAAGCCAGCCGATATTATTCATGTGCCGTTTAACGACTTGCATGCAGTGAAAGCGGTGATGGATGACCATACTTGTGCGGTCGTGGTCGAGCCGATTCAGGGCGAGGGCGGTGTAACGGCAGCAACCCCAGAATTCCTGCAAGGCTTGCGCGAGTTGTGCGATGAGCATAAAGCGTTACTGGTATTCGATGAAGTGCAGTGCGGGATGGGGCGTATTGGCGAGCTGTTTGCGTATATGCATTACGGCGTGACACCAGATATTCTGACCAGCGCGAAGGCACTCGGCGGTGGCTTCCCGGTCAGCGTCATGCTGACGACTCAGGAAATTGCTTCTGCGTTCCATGTTGGCACTCATGGTTCAACTTACGGTGGAAACCCGCTGGCATGTGCCGTTGCAGGTGCGGCATTTGACATCATCAATACGCCTGAAGTTTTGAAAGGCGTTGCGACGAAGCGCCAGCAGTTCGTTAAGCATTTGCAGCAAATCGACGAGCAATTCGACGTGTTCAGCGATATTCGCGGCATGGGCTTATTGATCGGCGCTGAACTGAAACCTCACTATAAAGGCCGTGCCCGGGAGTTCCTGTATGCGGCGGCAGAAGCGGGCGTGATGGTCTTGAACGCGGGGCCAGACGTCATGCGTTTTGCCCCGGCGTTAATTGTTGAAGATGCAGATATCGAAGACGGTATGACGCGCTTTGCCAAAGCGGTCGCAAAAGTCGTTAACGCTTAATCATGCGTTAATTGGAGCGCCGTAAGCGGCTAAGCCAGATTCCGTGATGTGGCCGCTGGCGCCATGCAACCGAAGATATGGTATGCATGGTGCTGAGGTGGCCCAACACCCGCTGTAAATGTTGCTCCATGGTACTTAGCGGCCCGCTCGGAAGCCCTTCCAGTGGGTCGAGAATATTCGCATCATTGGTTTCCCCAGGCCCATCATACTGAAGCCGCTGCTGGCATCGTTGCAGCGCAATTTCACACGATTGCAAATAATGCTGGGCGAGATCCGGCGTCAACATGTTGTGTTCGCGGGCGAGTGTGGTCATCGCATTGATGTGTTCGACGATAAACTGGCTGTGCGTCACCCACAGTTTCATATCGGCAAGATAGTGCGAGTTAAATCCAGGTTCCTGCATCGCCTGGTTGAGCGAGTTGAATAAGGCATTGTGCGCCTGGTTGACCCTCATTCGCGAATACGCCAGCGGCGTGGGTTCCGGGTCACTGCTCAGAATCAGGCGAATCGCATCCTGATCGCGCTCCAGAGCATCGTGGGCGTTTTGGCGCAGCAAACCACTTTGCCATTGTGGCCACAGCCATACCATGCCGCCAAAGGCAATCAGGCAGCCGAGTAGCGTATCTATTAAGCGCGGAACGATGTACTGCTCGGCGCTGAGGGTGATCAGTTGCAGGGTGTAAACCGCCGTGACGGTAAAGCCAATTGTCGCCCAGCCGTAACTCTTACGAATGAACAAATAGCTGACCAGCGTAATGACCAACATCGCGGCCAGCGCGATATCTTGCGGAAAGTGGAAGTGCAGCGCGATGCCCGCTATCGCCAAACCTGCAATGGTGCCTGCCGACCGGTGAAGAATTCTCACCCGGGTTGCGCCATAGCCGTTTTGCGTCACAAACATTACCGTCATCAAAATCCAGTAAGGTTTAGGCAGATGTAAAAATCCCCCCAAAATACTGGCGATGGTCAGCATTACACCTAATCTGGCGGCGTTACGCAGCGCGGCGGATTTCAAAGATAAATAGCTTTTCAGTGCTGCCCAAAGTGGCAAACGACGCTGCCGGTCTTCCATCAAATCACGGATATACAACGGGCGCTGGGTGCGTAAAACTCGGCCAATCCGACTGAAGTGATAATGGCAAAATTGCCCAACCGGGTTATCCGGATTTTGACGCGCGATTTTCTCAAGGGCATCAATCTGTTTATCCATCGTGAACCGCTGCGGGAACCGATGATAAAGAATGTCGTCAGCCAGCACGCGTAAACGCGCTGCAATGGTCTGCGCGTTCCAGCGAATCACGGCTTCAGCGTGGCTTTTCTCAACCAGTTTTTGCACTTCGGCAGGTTGGTGAAGGCTGACGGAAATGTGTTCTTGTAAATCCAGAGCGACCTGAAACGCACGTAACAAGCGCTTGTAGCCATTTTGCTGGTTTGCCGCCAGCATGTGCAATTGCTGGTAGCAGACCGTGATCAGGTCAACGGCTTTTTGCTGCCGCTCCAGGAGCGGAGGCAGCGCTTTTTCAGGGTCGGTATGCTGCGTGAGCATCCCGTATTTGGCTTCGCAGTAATCCGCCAGTTGGCGATAGAGCAAGCTTAATGATTCGCGCAGTGGCTGCTCGCGCCACATCCAGAACCAAAACCAGTTAAACACGCCGTACCAAATTGTACCGCTGACATACAGCAGCATTGGCTTCCAGATGGGCATATTCCCCGCCATGCTGAGTGTAAAGATCGCGGCAATGAGTGAGGCGGGAAGCAGACGAGCATGCAGGGAGCTGATTTCTGCTGTGACGCCCAGCAATAGCGCCATCACAGCCAATATCACCGGCAACGGCACGGAGGTATAAAGCAATAAAAGCTGCATGATCAAACTGCTGACGGCAAACAGGCTACCGCCGACGATCAGGCGTTTGAAGAAGCGTTTATGGGGAGTATCAAGCCCTGCAATGTTGCAGCAGGCAGGGACTAAAGAGAAAAGCAGGCCGGACTGGAGATTGCCAAAGAGCAAACCTACTGCCACCGGAAGGCACAGCACCAGCGTTTGCCGCAGTGCGTAGTTAACTTCAGGATGGTAGATCAGTCTTCGCCACATAAACCCTTCTTACTTAAAGCTGCAGCGGCGTTAGCTGCGTTCATCCACCCGAATTACTTACTTGAGTAAGCTCATCGGGATGAACTCACTTGCTGCCTTGCTGCAGCTTCAATTAATCGGGTTTCGGATTTAGTTTTTTAGAGACAAAAAAGGCGTGTTATGAAGCAACACGCCTTTTTTGAGACGGAGATTAACGAGTGCCGTAAACGACGATCGTTTTACCGTGAGCAGAGATCAGATTTTGATCTTCCAGCATTTTCAAGATACGACCAACGGTTTCGCGAGAGCAACCCACGATCTGACCGATTTCCTGACGGGTAATTTTAATCTGCATACCGTCCGGGTGGGTCATTGCATCAGGCTGTTTAGCCAGGTTCAGCAGTGTCTGCGCGATACGACCAGTCACATCCAGGAATGCCAGGTTACCGACTTTCTCAGATGTCACTTGCAGACGGCGAGCCATCTGTGAAGACAGGCGCATCAAAATGTCTGGATTGACCTGAATGAGCTGGCGGAATTTTTTATATGAAATTTCAGCCACTTCGCAGGCACTTTTAGCACGAACCCAGGCACTACGTTCCTGACCTTCTTCGAACAGCCCTAACTCGCCAATGAAATCGCCCTGATTCAGATAGGAGAGGATCATTTCCTTGCCCTCTTCATCTTTGATCAGAACAGCCACAGAACCCTTGACGATGTAATACAACGTCTCAGCCTTTTCACCCTGGTGAATCAGTGTGCTCTTCGATGGATACTTATGAATGTGGCAATGGGACAAGAACCATTCGAGAGTCGGGTCTGTTTGCGGTTTGCCAAGCACCATGCGCGGTTATCCTCTGTTTTATAACTGGCTACCAACGACAGGACGCTAAACATCCTGTCTGGCGTTGCAAGTATTAGAATATTCCCCACCTTGGGGAGATGGCATGCAAGTCATTCTTGCTGCCTGTAATTAGTGATGTCCTCTGCATACATGCATAACGTCAATGTATCGATGTTGCATCTGGATTGTTTTAGCATAGCTTTTGACAAGTGTCTCCTATTGTCTCGTTTCAGCTTGACGCAGGTCGCCTTCCATTGCCAGATTTGCTGAATCTGCGTACTCTGAAAGACAATTTTTTCAACGGGAGAAGCAACATGCAAGCACGAGTGAAGTGGGTTGAAGGGTTAACCTTCCTTGGGGAGTCCGCTTCTGGACACCAGATTCTGATGGACGGTAATTCTGGCGATAAAGCACCCAGTCCGATGGAAATGGTTCTGATGTCCGCTGGTGGTTGTAGCGCAATCGACGTGGTTTCTATTTTGCAAAAAGGCCGCTACAACGTGACTGATTGCGAAGTGAAACTGACCTCCGAGCGCCGCGAGGAAGCGCCGCGTCTGTTCACGCATATTAATCTGCATTTCATCGTGACAGGCAAGGAATTGAAAGATAATGCAGTTTCGCGTGCGGTAGACTTGTCTGCTGAGAAGTACTGTTCCGTTGCGTTGATGCTGGAAAAAGCCGTAAACATCACCCATAGCTACGAAGTGATTGAAGGCTAGAGTGAAGTAAAAGGGCGGTGTTTAGCCGCCCTAATTATTGATATTCCGACCTTCCGCCAGGCGCTTAACTAACGGCGTCATGATCAATTCCATTGCCAGTCCCATCTTGCCGCCCGGCACCACTAATGTATTGATGTGGGAAATAAATGAGCCTTGCAGCATGGCGAGCAAATACGGGAAGTCGATATCATCCAGACCGCGAAAATGAATCACGACAAAACTTTCATCTAAAGATGGAATACCGCGTGCGGCAAACGGGTTAGAGGTATCTACCGTCGGTACGCGCTGGAAGTTGATGTGCGTGCGCGAAAATTGCGGCGTGATGTAGTTGATGTAATCGTCCATCGAACGCACGACGGAATCCATTACTGCTTCACGGGAATGACCGCGCTCGCTGGTGTCGCGCACCAGTTTTTGAATCCACTCCAGGTTGACAATCGGCACTACGCCAACCAGTAAATCGACGGCATTGGCGACGTCGTGCTGCGGGGTAACGACTCCGCCATGCAAGCCTTCATAAAACAAAACATCAGTCGGTTCTGGTAACGGTTGCCATGGAGTAAACGTGCCGGGAATCTGATTCCAGGGTACGGCTTCATCATAGGTATGAAGATATTTACGTGATTTACCCTGCCCGGTTTTGCCGTACTCAATAAACGTTTGTTCAAGCAAGCCGAAGTCGTTGGCTTCCGGCCCGAAGTAGCTGATATGACGGCCAAGGTCGCGCGCTTTACGAATCGCCATATCCATTTCAGGACGTGTGAAACGATGGAAACTGTCGCCTTCAACTTCAGCTGCACGTAGGTTTAATTGCTGGAAGATTTTACGAAAGGCGATGCTGGTGGTGGTCGTTCCCGCGCCGCTGGAACCTGTTACGGCAATAACCGGATGTTTGGCTGACATAAGGCAACAACTCCATGCGTAGTAGCAAGTTTGGTTGGGTGAAGGCAGTTGTATTATGCAGTATAGGCAGGCTTAGCCGCGAAATTGCCCGCGAGCCATGATATTCACCGTTTCATGAAGTTCTGACCATACCAGTACCGCTTCACCACTTTGCAGTTGGCGCTTAACATCAGCCACCTTTTGCTCAAGTGAGCGCTCTTGTTCACCATAATCTGTGCCTTCTCGTAATACAAAGGATTCAATCAGATTATCAAGCGTTTCGGGAGGCAGGTCTTGCCAGGGAATCATCATATTACTGGTCCAAAAATTGAGACAGCCATTGCGGGATGCGTTGCTCAAGCCACATTTCAGGGCGGCGTAACGTCCCACCAACAAACCCAACATGCCCACCGTAGCGCGTAAGTTGGTATTCGATATTAGCAGGCAATATGGCTTTATCCGGGATCACATGATGATCCATAAACGGGTCATCTTTGGCGTGGATGATCAGCGTCCGGGTTTTGATTTGCGGCAGTAACGGCATCGCGCTGCATTGGCGGTAGTAGTCGATAGCATCAGCAAAGCCGTGAATCTTTGACGTAATCAAATCATCAAACTCGCGCAGACGGCGCATTCCTTTAAGCTGACGCATATCAACAGGGAGAGACCCCGGATAGCTTCTGAGCTTGCGCGCGGCATTTTTCTTCAGCAGATTCAGGAGATAGTGCTGATAAACGCGGGAGAATCCTTTTTCGATATGCGCGCTGCAATGTTCCAGCATCAGAGGAGCTGAAACTATGACACCGGCCTGTAGCGTGCAGTCAGCACCTTGTTTTGCCAATAAACAAGCGAGCATGTTCCCGCCGAGGGAAAACCCCACTGCCGCAGTCGGCACTTTGCCATAACGGGTACTGAGCCAGTTTAAGAAGTAGCTTCCGTCTTCAGTTTCGCCCGAGTGATAAATGCGTTTCATGCGATTTGGCACGCCACTACATCCACGGAAATGCATGACTACGCCCAGCCACCCTTGCTTGCTGGCGGCCTCGATTAAACCGTGAGCGTATGGGCTGTGCAGGCTACCTTCGAGACCATGAAAAACGACTAACCGTGGTTTATGCATTGCCTGGCGTGGGTCTTCGCTCC
Organism: Buttiauxella sp. BIGb0471; assembly: GCF_024807715.1. Lineage (NCBI taxonomy): Bacteria > Pseudomonadati > Pseudomonadota > Gammaproteobacteria > Enterobacterales > Enterobacteriaceae > Buttiauxella > Buttiauxella sp. BIGb0471. Next base: position 12,907 of record NZ_JANUEU010000004.1, on the reverse strand, counting down.
AGGCAAGATCGACAAAATCCCCATCCGGCATGTCCAGACGTTGCCAGTGAGGTTTGAAATTGAGGCGACGGCGAATCAAACGCGGAAGCATGGTTTGCAGGTGTGGATTACTGACACCCTTCAACGGACGAAATTGATCATCTTCTTCGTGATTAAAATTCAATACTGCGGGACTTGTCGTAGCCATATCACACTGTTAGTTTCATTTAGTTTGCTAATTAACTTTACCGGGTGTGGAACACCCATTTCATGGAAACGCTTTTCTTCTCAATGCTTGGTTTTCTTTGGGTCGCGGCTATTACACCCGGCCCAAACAATATGTTACTGACTTCTTCCGGCGCCAATTACGGCTTTATGCGCACCATTCCGTTGATGATTGGCATCATGCTTGGGATGCAATGCATCCTGTTGCTGGTGGCCTTTGGCGTCGGTAGCTTAATCCTTTTGTATCCTGCTTTGCACCTTATCCTGAAGATTGCCGGGAGTGCTTACCTATTATGGCTGGCATGGAAAATCGGCACCGCGACCTATGAAAAACTGGAAACGGATGCGCCGCCTCCGGCTCCTATTCCATTCTGGCAGGGCGGTTTACTTCAGGTTATCAACCCTAAAGCCTGGTTGATGGCACTGGGTGCAGTGGCAAGTTTTAGCCTTGCCGGTGCTCAGTACCTGCATTCCGTGGCGTTAATCAGTATCGGGATTGCGCTGGTTAACATTGTTGCAGGTATTATCTGGATTGCGTTTGGCAGCATTATCGGCAAACTGCTGCGCAGCCGGCGCTCCTGGACAATCTTCAATGTCTTTATGGGGTTGCTGACGGCGGCGTGTGCCCTGTTGATTTGGCATTAAGTTCGCGGGCCTCATCCTTAGTTTTCGATAAGGTTGAGGCCAAACGGTTACTCGGCCTGCATCATCTGCTCTAACTTGTCATGCGCGTCCAGCCATTCCATCTCGCACTCTTCCAGTGCTGACTTCACTTTCACCTGAGTTTGCAGACATTCGGTCATTTCTGCTTTACGACTTTGGTCGTAAATAGCGCTGTCAGCCAGTTTCTCTTCCACTTGCGCAAGCTGGGCATTCAGCTTTTCCATCTGCTTTTCAAGCGTGGTGATTTGCTTACGCAGGGGCTGAGTTTGCGTGCGTAATTCTGCTTCACGGCGTTTCTGATCTTTACGAGCCTGTGCGCTGTTGACGTTATCTTTTGCAGAATCGAGCGGCTGGTTTTCCTGCTTTTGCAAATCGACAAGCCACTGCTGATAATCTTCCAGATCGCCATCAAACGCTTCGACTTTACCGTCGTGGACCAGATACAAATCATCGGTAGTCGAACGCAATAAGTGACGGTCGTGCGAAACCACTACCAGCGCACCTTCAAAATCAATCAACGCTTCGGTCAGCGCCTGACGCATGTCGAGATCAAGGTGGTTGGTCGGTTCATCGAGCAGCAGCAGGTTAGGGCGCTGCCAGACAACCAGGGCCAGAACCAGTCGCGCTTTTTCACCGCCGGAGAAACGCGCGGTTTGTTCGGTGACTTTGTCGCCCCGGAAACCAAAACCACCCAGATAGTCACGCAATTGCTGTTCCAGCTCTTTTGGTGCAATACGCGCCAGGTGCTGCAACGGCGATTCGTCAGCGCGTAAGTATTCGAGCTGATGCTGCGCGAAGTAGCCGAGCTTGATACCTTTTGCCAGGCCGATATCACCCTGTAATGGCTTAATTTCTTCCGCTAACAGTTTTATCAGCGTTGATTTACCGGCACCGTTGCGACCCAGCAGGCCGATGCGTGAACCAGGCACCAGATTCAGTTTGATGGAGTCCAGAATCACGCGATCCCCATAACCGGCGCTGACTTTTTCCATGCGCAGCAGCGGGTTTGGCAGGCTTTCCGGAGCACGGAAGCTGAAATGGAACGGGTTATCAACGTGCGCTGGGGCAATCAGCTCCATGCGTTCAAGCATCTTCACGCGGCTTTGTGCCTGTTTTGCCTTGCTGGCTTTCGCTTTAAAACGGTCGATAAAACCTTGCAGATGCGCGACACGCTCCTGCTGGCTTTCATACATCGACTGCTGTTGCGCCAGGCGAGTGGCGCGTTGGCCTTCAAACGACGAGTAGTTGCCGGTGTACTCAAACATCTGCTCTTGTTCGATGTGGATAATTTTACTGACCACCGGGTCGAGGAAGTCTCGGTCGTGGGAAATCAGAATTAACGTGCCCTGATAACTTTTCAACCAGCGCTCGAGCCAGATAACCGCATCTAAGTCCAGGTGGTTAGTCGGTTCATCGAGTAGCAGTAAATCGGAACGGCAAATCAGGGCTTGCGCGAGGTTCAGACGCATACGCCAGCCACCGGAGAAATCACTCACCGGGCGTTCGAGTTGCTCATTGCTGAAGCCTAAACCGTGCAGCAAACTTGAAGCGCGGGAGCGAATCGTCCAGGCGTCTACTGCATCAAGCTTACCGTGAATCAGCGCAATAGCGTGGCCATCGTTGCGCTCATTGGCCTTTGCCAGTTCTGCTTCAAGCAGTCGGAATTCGCGGTCGCCATCAATAACATATTCAATGGCAGGCATTGCCAGTGCTGGCGTTTCCTGGTTTACCCAAGCCAGCGCCCAGTTTCCCGGATAGGTCATGCTGCCACCATCGGCGCTGATCTCGTTCTTCAGAAGCGCCAGCAGCGTGGATTTACCGCAGCCGTTTTTACCCACCAGACCCACTTTTTGGCCTGGATTGATGGTAGCGGTGGCGTTATCCAGCAGAACGCGTGTGCCGCGACGAATTTGTAACGAGGAGAAAACAATCATAAAGCGCCGTATGTTCAGAGTATGTTAAATTGTCATTATATTAAGGTAACGTGATGCTTACGGCACCGCGTCGGGCTGCATGGTAGCCCAATTTAAAGACTATGACGACGCCCTGGAGGGTAATGATGTCGCAGCCGCCGAAAGTTTTGCTGCTATATGCCCATCCGGAGTCACAAGATTCGGTAGCAAACCGCGTCTTACTCCAGCCTGCGCAGAAGCTTGCTAATGTCACTGTGCATGACCTTTATGCGCACTATCCTGACTTTTTTATTGATATCTATCGCGAGCAGGCATTGCTGCAAGAGCACGATGTCATCGTCTTTCAGCACCCTCTTTATACTTATAGCTGCCCGGCGTTACTCAAAGAGTGGCTGGATCGTGTGCTCAGCCGTGGCTTTGCAAGTGGTGTTGGAGGTACAGCTCTCGCGGGAAAGTACTGGCGAAGCGTGATAACCACTGGGGAACCAGAAGGTGCTTATCGCCACGATGGTTTTAATCGCTTCCCACTGACCGATATTTTACGCCCCTTTGAACTGACTGCCGCGATGTGCCGTATGCACTGGATGAATCCAATGATTGTTTATTGGGCGCGCCGCCAGTCTCCCCAAGAGCTTGCCAGCCACGCGAAGGCGTATGGCGAGTGGTTGGCATCACCAACCCTGCCAGGAGGCCGCTGATGGAAGGTTCTGACGTATTGCTGGCAGGAGTGCTGTTTTTGTTTGCAGCAGTGGTTGCCGTCCCTATTGCTGCCCGATTAGGGATTGGCGCGGTGCTCGGCTATTTGCTGGCGGGAATCGCCATTGGGCCGTGGGGTTTAGGGTTTATCAGTGACGTAGATGAAATCCTGCACTTCTCTGAACTGGGTGTTGTGTTCCTGATGTTTATCATTGGCCTGGAGCTTAATCCTTCAAAGTTATGGCAGCTCCGGCGGTCTATCTTTGGCGTCGGGGCTGCGCAGGTATTGCTCAGTGCGGTGGTACTGGCCGGCTTGTTGATGCTAACGCAGTTCTCCTGGCAAGCGGCGGTCATCGGCGGAATAGGGCTGGCGATGTCCTCGACCGCGATGGCATTGCAGTTAATGCGCGATAAAGGCATGAACCGCAATGAATCCGGCCAGCTCGGATTTTCTGTATTGCTGTTCCAGGATTTAGCCGTCATTCCGGCGATTGCTTTGGTTCCGTTGCTCGCCGGAAATGGTGACGACAGCCCGGACTGGATAAAAATTGGTTTCAAGGTGTTGGCTTTTGCGGGCATGTTGATTGGCGGCCGTTACCTTTTAAAGCCTCTGTTCCGCTTTATTGCAGGCTCCGGCGTGCGGGAAGTCTTTACCGCTGCGGCACTGTTATTAGTATTGGGCTCGGCGTTATTTATGGATGCGCTGGGTTTCTCAATGGCGCTAGGGACATTCATCGCAGGCGTGTTGCTGGCTGAAAGTGAATACCGGCACGAACTGGAAATCGCGATTGATCCTTTTAAAGGATTGTTGCTCGGTTTGTTCTTTATCTCCGTCGGCATGGCACTAAACCTTGGCGTGCTATACACCCATCTTTTCTGGGTTGTCCTGGGCGTCGTGGTGTTGGTGGCGGTGAAAGCCGGTGTGTTGTATGGCCTGTCGTGGTTTTTCGGCTTGCGCAGCTCCGAGCGTTTGCAGTTTTCAGGCGTACTCAGCCAGGGCGGAGAGTTTGCTTTCGTACTGTTCTCAACCGCTTCTTCACAAAAGCTGTTCAGCGGTGACCAAATGCCGCTCCTCCTTGTGACCGTTACGTTATCGATGATGACCACGCCGCTGTTGATGAAAGGTGTCGATGCCATTCTTGCGCGGCGGTTTAATACCATTGATGACGAAAACGATGAAAAGCCCTACGTGGAGGACGACCAGCCACAGGTTATTATTGTCGGCTTTGGGCGTTTCGGGCAGGTGATTGGCCGTTTGCTGATGGCCAACAAAATGCGTATTACGGTGCTGGAGCGTGATATCAGTTCCGTGAGCCTGATGCGTAAATATGGCTACAAAGTTTATTATGGTGATGCCACCGAACTTGAGTTGTTACGTTCGGCAGGCGCCGAGACGGCAAAGTCGATTGTGATTACCTGTAATGAACCGGAAGACACGATGAAAGTCGTTCATTTGTGTCAACAACACTTTCCACATCTGGCGATACTGGCGCGTGCCAGGGGCCGTGTGGAGGCGCATGAATTATTGCAGGCTGGCGTCACGCAGTTCTCCCGCGAGACGTTTTCCAGTGCGCTCGAGCTGGGGCGTAAGGCGTTGATGACGTTGGGAATGCATCCTCATCAGGCACATCGTGCGCAGCTTCATTTCCGACGCCTGGACATGAGCATGCTGCGTGAATTAATGCCGATTCATACCGATAACGCACAAATTTCCAGGGTTCGGGAAGCGCGTCGTGAGTTAGAAGAAATCTTTGAACGCGAGATGCAGCAAGAGCGTCGGCAGTTCGATGGTTGGGACGATTTTGAATAATTAAGGTGAAGCCAATGCCGGTGCGTAAACGTTTTATTGCCGGGGCTGTTTGCCCTGAATGCCAGACACGGGATTCCCTCGCGATGTGGCGTGAGAATAATGTCGATATTGTTGAGTGTGTTAAGTGCGGTCATCAAATGCGTGAAGAGGATAAGCAACCTCGGGACCGTGCTCGCGAACAAGAGCAAGTGATCGGGATTTTTCATCCGGACTAGCGAGATGCGCCAGCTTTTTTTAAGCTTAGGGGTACACCGGCGCTAAATTCCGCTACAATCGGCGCCAGTTTTTTTCTCACGCTCGCTCAGGAGATATCATGAAAGTAGCAAAAGACCTGGTGGTCAGCCTGGCTTATCAGGTACGTACAGAAGACGGTGTGTTGGTTGATGAGTCTCCGGTGAGTGCGCCGCTGGACTATCTGCATGGTCACGGCTCCCTGATTTCTGGTCTGGAAACCGCTCTGGAAGGTCACGTTGTTGGTGATCGTTTCGACGTGAACGTTGGCGCAAATGACGCTTACGGCCAATACGACGAAAACCTGGTTCAGCGTGTACCGAAAGACGTCTTCATGGGCGTTGACGAGCTGGAAGTTGGCATGCGCTTCATGGCTGATACCGACCAGGGTCCAGTACCTGTTGAAATTACCGCAGTTGAAGATGAGCACGTTGTTGTCGATGGCAACCACATGCTGGCAGGTCAGAACCTGAGCTTCAACGTAGAAGTTATCGCTATTCGTGAAGCGACTGCTGAAGAACTGGCTCATGGTCACGTTCACGGCGAACACGATCATCACCACGACCATGGTGAAGATGGCTGCTGCGGTGGTCATGGCCACGATCACGGCGACCATGAACATGGTAAAGGTGGTTGCGGCGGTAATGGTGGCTGCGGCTGCCATTAATCCGTTAAGGATGCCGTTAGGAATAAAAAAGGCGTGTCTGTGACACGCCTTTTCTTTTTGTAAAATTAGTAATGCGGGGGCGGAGTTTCTTCGGCTTCTGAAGCTACCATCGAAGGTTGGCTCGCTTTTAGTTTTTCAACCAACAAACGGAAATGCTCGCGCAGTTTGACCATCTCCAATTCGTGAGCCGTTACCGTCTGATTTAACTCTTCTATTGTAATCTCCTGGAAAGCGAGACGACTCTCAAGTTCTTCCAGCCGTTGTTCGGTCGATTTTTGTTGCATGGCTAATGACTCCTGGCCTGCGGATGGACAATTCCTGGCGATTCTACTGAAAAATCTCTCTCGATACAGTGCCGTTTTGCGCTGGACGAAACTTCTTTAAACAAAAAGAGTCTGAATTTGTCTCGATAAGACGCGGAGAGATTGTGTAGATTTCTTCCACGACGTTATAGTACGTCTCTTAGTTGATAATAACCTTGGGGTTAGAGGCCCCGGCCCTGGAGAAATGGATGAAATCACTGTTTAAAGTAACGCTACTGGCGACCACGATGGCCGTTGCCCTGAGCGCTCCGGCGTTCGCTGCCCCGGCTGCTGCCGCTAAAGATGCTGCGGCTCCTGCTGCTCCTGCTGCCAGCAACGCGGCATTCAAAAATGACGACCAGAAATCTGCGTACGCATTAGGTGCTTCGCTGGGCCGTTATATGGAAAACTCTCTGAAAGAACAAGAAAAGCTGGGTATCACTCTTGATAAAACTCAGCTTATCGCTGGTGTTCAGGATGCATTTGCTGACAAGAGCAAATTATCTGACCAGGAAATCGAGCAGACTCTGCAAGCTTTTGAAGCTCGCGTGAAGTCTTCTGCTCAAGCGAAAATGGAAAAAGACGCTAAAGAAAACGCGGATAAAGGCAAAGCCTTCCGTGATACTTTCGCAAAAGAGAAAGGTGTTAAAACCTCTCCTACTGGCCTGATGTATAAAATCGACAAAGCTGGTACGGGTGAAGCACCAACTGATAGCGACACTGTTGTTGTGAACTACAAAGGTACGCTGATTGACGGTAAAGAGTTTGATAACTCTTACACCCGTGGCGAGCCACTGTCTTTCCGTCTTGACGGTGTTATCCCAGGCTGGACTGAAGGCCTGAAAAACCTGAAGAAAGGCGGGAAAATCAAACTGGTTATTCCACCAGAATTAGCATACGGAAAAACTGGCGTTCCAGGGATCCCTGCTAACTCCACGCTGGTATTTGACGTTGAGCTGCTGGATATCAAACCAGCCCCTAAAGCAGACGCTAAACCAGATGCCGCTCCTGCTCCAGAAGCTGAAGCAGCTAAGAGCAAGTAAGGTATGATTAACCGCCGCCCACAAGGGCGGCGGTTTTTTATTTGAGGCAGGGTATAATAAAAGCTGGAAAGCGCATCTTACGCTGTATTACCTTAGCAGACTGCGCAACAACGAGTATGAGTCTGCCCTGACACCATTTAAGCGCGACAGGCTCTCTGTAGAGGGTGGTATCTTTAAATGTCCAATTCGCTTTTAACCAATGAAACCAGTGAGCTTGACTTACTGGACCAGCGTCCTTTTGAACAAACCGACTTTGAAATATTAAAATCCTACGAAGCGGTAGTGGACGGGTTAGCGATGCTGATTGGTTCTCATTGTGAAATTGTGTTGCACTCGCTGCAAGATTTAAAATGTTCGGCCATCCGTATCGCGAATGGTGAACATACCGGGCGCAAAATTGGCTCGCCAATTACCGATCTCGCATTACGAATGCTGCATGATATGACCGGTGCGGACAGTAGCGTTTCTAAATGCTATTTCACACGTGCTAAAAGTGGCGTACTGATGAAGTCAGAGACTATCGCCATTCGTAATCGTGATGAGCGCGTCATCGGACTGCTGTGCATCAACATCAACCTTGATGTGCCGTTCTCGCAAATTATGTCGACGTTTATTCCGCCGGAAACGCCAGAAGTGGCTTCTTCCGTGAACTTTGCTTCCTCCGTAGAAGATTTGGTTATGCAGGCGCTGGAATTCACGATTGAAGAAGTGAATGCCGATCGTAATGTGTCCAACAACGCCAAGAATCGACAGATTGTCCTTAATCTTTACGAGAAAGGCATCTTTGATATCAAAGACGCTATCAACCAGGTTGCCGACCGTTTGAATATTTCTAAACACACGGTGTATCTCTACATCCGTCAATTCAAAAACGGTGATTTCCAGGGGCAGGATAAATAATGCGTTTTGCCATCCTGGTGACAGGGCCGGCTTATGGCACGCAGCAAGCGAGTAGTGCGTTGCAGTTTTCACGGGCTGTTATCGGCCAGGGGCATACGTTGGAAAGCGTGTTCTTCTACCGAGAAGGTGTTTATAACGCGAATCAGCTGACCTCTCCTGCAAGCGATGAATTTGATTTAGTGCGCGCATGGCAACATCTGCATCAAGAGCATGGAGTCGAGCTGCATATTTGCGTGGCTGCCGCGTTACGCCGCGGCGTGACAGACGAAGAACAAGCGGTTCAACTCGGTTTACCGTGCCATAATTTGCAGTCTGGTTTCACGCTAAGTGGGCTGGGCGCTTTGGCACAAGCATCTCTGACCTGTGATAGAACGGTGCAATTCTGATGAAGCGTGTGGCATTTATATTTAAAACACCGCCTCATGGAAGCGCTGCTGGCCGGGAAGGGTTGGATGCTTTGCTGGCGACATCTGCGCTAAGCGAAGACATCGGTGTGTTTTTCATTGGTGATGGCGTATTGCAATTGATTCCGGACCAACAGCCGGGACTTGTCCTCGCAAGAGATTACATCGCCACTTTTCGCGTGCTGCCGCTGTACGACATAGAACAGTGTTATATCTGTGCAGACTCCATTCGCGAAAGAGGATTGTCTCCAGAAGGTACCTGGGTGCTTGATGTAAAACCTCTTGAACCAGAGGCGCTGAGCGAAATGCTGCATCAGTTTGATGTAGTTCTGACTTTCTGAGGCGACATGCTGCATATTTTACAACACTCACCTTTTCAAACAGATCTTGAAGCGTTGCTGCGCTGTGTGAAGCCTGGCGACGATGTTTTATTGCTACAAGATGCGGTCATCGCTGCGTTATCAGGGACCAAAGCCCTTGATTTGCTGCTGTCCGCCCCCATTTCTATTTACGCGCTGCACGAAGATATCGAGGCTCGTGGCTTAACTGCTCAAATTTCGAACGGCATAGGCAAGGTCAGCTATACTGATTTCGTCGGATTGACAGTTAAACACGAACAGCAGATTACCTGGTAAAATCCAGGATTGTTGTATATTTCTTGACACCTTTTCGGCTCAGCCCTAAAATTCTGCGTCCTCATATTATATGAGGCCGTTTTATTACGTGTTTACGAAGCAAAAGCTAAAACCAGGAGCTATTTAATGGCAACAGTTAACCAGCTGGTTCGCAAACCACGCGCTCGCAAAGTTGCAAAAAGCAACGTGCCAGCGCTGGAAGCCTGCCCGCAGAAACGTGGCGTATGTACTCGTGTATATACTACCACTCCTAAGAAACCAAACTCCGCACTGCGTAAAGTATGCCGTGTGCGTTTGACTAACGGTTTTGAAGTTACCTCCTACATCGGCGGTGAAGGTCACAACCTGCAGGAACACTCAGTTATCCTGATCCGTGGTGGTCGTGTAAAAGACTTGCCAGGTGTTCGTTACCACACCGTTCGTGGTGCACTTGACTGCTCCGGCGTTAAAGACCGTAAGCAATCTCGTTCCAAGTATGGCGTGAAACGTCCTAAGGCTTAATGGTTTCCGTTAAGTAAGGCCAAACGTTTTAAATAAATGTCAAACTCAATAGAGTTTTGGACAACCCTGAATTAACAACGGAGTATTCCCATGCCACGTCGTCGCGTCATTGGTCAACGTAAAATTCTTCCAGATCCTAAGTTCGGATCAGAGTTGCTGGCCAAATTTGTAAACATTCTGATGGTAGATGGTAAGAAATCTACTGCTGAATCTATCGTGTATACCGCGCTGGAGACCCTGGCTCAGCGTTCTGGTAAACAAGCACTGGAAGCTTTCGAAGTCGCTCTGGACAACGTTCGTCCGACTGTCGAAGTTAAGTCCCGCCGTGTTGGTGGTTCTACTTATCAGGTTCCAGTAGAAGTACGTCCGGTTCGTCGTAATGCTCTGGCAATGCGTTGGATCGTAGAAGCTGCTCGTAAACGCGGTGATAAATCCATGGCTCTTCGCCTGGCGAACGAACTTTCTGATGCTGCAGAGAACAAAGGTACTGCAGTTAAGAAACGTGAAGACGTTCACCGTATGGCTGAAGCCAACAAGGCGTTCGCTCACTACCGTTGGTAATCCCTTCGGAGTGTTAGTCACCAAGCGGGCGCTTCATGTGAGCTGCCCGCTTTGGGTTACTTAAATGAACGTCCTAGGATATAGAGGAATCAAATGGCTCGTAAAACACCCATTGAGCGTTACCGTAACATTGGTATCAGTGCTCACATCGACGCCGGTAAGACAACTACTACCGAACGTGTTCTGTTCTACACCGGTGTAAACCACAAAATCGGTGAAGTTCATGATGGCGCAGCCACTATGGACTGGATGGAGCAGGAGCAGGAACGTGGTATTACCATCACGTCTGCTGCGACCACCTGTTTCTGGTCAGGTATGGCTAAACAGTTCGAACCACACCACATCAACATCATCGACACCCCAGGGCACGTTGACTTCACCATCGAAGTTGAACGTTCCATGCGTGTTCTTGATGGTGCGGTAATGGTTTACTGTGCTGTTGGTGGTGTTCAGCCACAGTCTGAGACCGTATGGCGTCAGGCAAACAAATATAAAGTTCCACGTATCGCGTTCGTTAACAAAATGGACCGTATGGGTGCTAACTTCCTGAAAGTTGTTGATCAGATTGAAAAACGTCTGGGCGCAACTCCGGTGCCTCTGCAATTGGCTATCGGCGCGGAAGAGAAATTCACCGGTGTTGTTGACCTGGTGAAAATGAAAGCCATCAACTGGAACGAAGCCGATCAGGGCGTGACCTTCGAATACGAAGAGATCCCAGCTGATATGCAGGAACTGGCCGAAGAATGGCGCCAGAAACTGGTTGAAGCCGCTGCTGAAGGTTCTGACGAACTGATGGAGAAATTCTTTGGTGGCGAAGAGCTGACTGAAGAAGAGATCAAAACTTCTCTGCGTAAGCGCGTACTGAACAACGAAATTATCTTGGTTACCTGTGGTTCTGCATTTAAGAACAAAGGTGTTCAGGCGATGCTGGATGCGGTAGTTGAATACCTGCCAGCTCCGACTGACGTTACTGCGATTAACGGTATGCTGGACGACGGTAAAGACACTCCGGCTGTTCGTCACTCTGACGACAACGAGCCGTTTGCTGCTCTGGCGTTCAAAATCGCAACTGACCCGTTTGTTGGTAACCTGACCTTCTTCCGCGTTTACTCTGGCGTTGTTAACTCTGGTGACACCGTGTTCAACCCGGTGAAATCAGCACGTGAGCGTCTGGGCCGTATCGTACAGATGCACGCCAACAAACGTGAAGAGATCAAAGAAGTTCGCGCGGGCGATATCGCTGCAGCTATTGGTCTGAAAGAAGTGACTACCGGTGATACCCTGTGTGACCAGGACAATGTGATCATCCTGGAGCGCATGGAATTCCCTGAGCCAGTAATTTCGATCGCAGTTGAACCAAAAACCAAAGCTGACCAGGAAAAAATGGGTCTGGCTCTGGGTCGTCTGGCTAAAGAAGATCCATCATTCCGCGTATGGACTGATGAAGAAACCAACCAGACTATCATCGCTGGTATGGGTGAGCTTCACCTCGACATCATCGTTGACCGTATGAAGCGTGAATTCAACGTTGAAGCTAACGTTGGTAAACCTCAGGTTGCTTACCGTGAAGCGATTCGCGCGAAAGTTACCGATGTTGAAGGTAAACACGCTAAGCAGTCTGGTGGTCGTGGTCAGTACGGTCATGTTGTTATCGACATGTACCCACTGGAGCCGGGCTCGAATCCGAAAGGTTACGAGTTCGTCAACGACATCAAAGGTGGTGTGATCCCAACGGAATACATCCCTGCTGTTGATAAAGGTATCCAGGAGCAGCTGAAGTCTGGTCCTCTGGCGGGTTACCCAGTAGTAGATCTCGGCGTGCGTCTGCACTTCGGTTCTTACCACGACGTTGACTCCTCTGAACTGGCGTTTAAACTGGCCGCTTCTATTGCCTTCAAAGATGGCTTTAAGAAAGCGAAACCAGTTCTGCTTGAGCCTATCATGAAGGTTGAAGTTGAAACTCCGGAAGAGAACACCGGTGACGTTATCGGTGACCTTAGCCGTCGTCGTGGTCAGCTGAAAGGTCAAGAATCTAACGCTACTGGCGTTCAGATTCACGCTGAAGTTCCGTTGTCTGAAATGTTCGGTTACGCAACTCAACTGCGTTCACTGACCAAAGGTCGTGCATCTTACTCCATGGAATTCCTGAAGTATGATGACGCGCCAAACAACGTAGCTCAGGCCGTAATCGAAGCTCGCGGTAAATAAGCCCCGGGTTTTAAAAAACATTGATCCCGTGCTCTCTCCAGAAGGGGAGAGCGCAACAGTAAGGAATATAGCCGTGTCTAAAGAAAAATTTGAACGTACAAAACCGCACGTCAACGTCGGTACTATCGGCCACGTTGACCATGGTAAAACTACTCTGACTGCAGCAATC
>NZ_JANUEU010000003.1:0-671556 GCF_024807715.1 Buttiauxella sp. BIGb0471 | reverse complement strand
TCCCACCTGACCCCATGCCGAACTCAGAAGTGAAACGCCGTAGCGCCGATGGTAGTGTGGGGTCTCCCCATGCGAGAGTAGGGAACTGCCAGGCTTCAAATAAACAAGAAGGCCATCCGAAAGGATGGCTTTCTTGTTATGGATTTTTGTCAGGAAAATAAGGCCACTATCGTGGCCTTTATCTTTGAATATCAATGAATGACCTGCGACAAGAAAGCTCTGGTTCGCTCTGACTTCGGATGTGCAAAGAACTCATCGGGGGGCGCTTGTTCAACAATTTCCCCTCGATCCATAAAGATAACTCTATCAGCTACCGTTCGTGCAAAGCCCATTTCGTGTGTTACACACAACATCGTCATGCCAGATTCTGCCAGGCCAATCATCGTATCAAGCACTTCTTTAACCATCTCAGGATCGAGTGCAGAAGTGGGTTCATCAAACAGCATGATCTTGGGCTTCATACATAACGAGCGAGCAATCGCCACACGCTGCTGTTGCCCACCAGAGATTTGTCCTGGGAATTTATGCGCGTGCTCGGCAATTCGCACGCGTTCCAGGTAATGCATTGCGAGTGCTTCGGCCTCTTTCTTGGGCATTTTGCGCACCCAAATCGGGGCAAGCGTGCAGTTTTGCAGTACGGTCAGATGTGGGAAAAGGTTAAAGTGCTGAAATACCATGCCAACCTCAGTCCGCACTTTCTCAATATTGCGTAAATCATCATTCAGCTCGGTTCCATCAACAACAATACGCCCTTGTTGATGCTCTTCCAGGTGGTTTATACAACGAATTGTTGTTGATTTACCTGAACCAGAAGGGCCGCATAGAACAATACGTTCACCTTGTTTGACCTTCAGATTAATATCTTTCAGTACGTGAAATTGCCCGTACCACTTATTAACATTCTCCAGCATGATCATCGCATCAGCGGGTTGCATAGTCATTTGGCTCATTTATTCATCCTCAGTGCGGTGCTCTTCCGGTGTTAAAACGTTTTTCAAGATGCTGGCTGTAGCGCGACATACTGAAGCAGAAAATCCAGTAGATAAGCGCGGCAAAAACATATCCTTCGGTCGACATGCCTAGCCAGGCGGGATCAACCGTGGCTTGTTGCACGCTACTGAAGAGATCAAACAAGCCAATAATGATCACCAGACTGGTGTCTTTGAATAGGGCGATAATGGTATTAACCAGGCCTGGAATGACCATTTTTAGGGCTTGAGGTAAGATAACCAGCCCCTGTGTTTTCCAGTACCCCAGCGCCAGAGATTCCGCCGCTTCATACTGCCCTTTTGGTAGCGCCTGTAAGCCGCCACGTACAACTTCTGCCACATAGGCCGACTGGAACAAAATCACGCCAACCAATGCGCGGATCAATTTATCAATGCTTGTCCCTTCGGATAGAAATAACGGCAGCATGACGGATGACATAAACAATACGGTGATTAGCGGCACGCCGCGCCAGAATTCAATAAACACCACCGACAAAATTCTGACGACAGGCATTGTTGAACGGCGACCTAATGCCAATAAGATCCCCAGCGGCAATGCTCCGGCGATCCCAACGGATGCAATGATCAGCGTTAAAGTTAACCCTCCCCACTGACGTGTTTCGACACGATCCAACCCTAAAAACCCACCGTACAATAAACCCCAAACAACCAATGGATAGACGACGGCCCACACCGCGATATAACGTCCCCGGCGCGGCATCGCATTCCAGAACATAGGAATGATGGAAGCCAGGCCAATCAAAAGCGCCAGGTTAATGCGCCAGCGCTGATCATGAGGATAAAGTCCGTACATAAATTGCCCAAAACGTGCATGGATAAACACCCAACAAGCACCTTCTTTGGTGCAATCAGCACGGCTTTCACCTATCCAGTTCGCTTGGAAAATCGTCCAGTTTAACAATGGCGGGATCAGCTCCCACATCATCCACAAACAGAAAATAGTCAGTAAGCTATTAGACCAGCTTGAAAAGAGATTCTTGCGTGCCCACTGCACAGCTCCGGACCGAACAGCTTTTGGGCGCGTGTGATGTGACATTAATACTTTTGTCATCGTGGTTCCTTAGCGCTCAATCAGGGCTATTCGCCGATTATAGATATTCATCAAGAGTGATATTGTCAGGCTGATAATCAGATATACCGACATCGTTATGGCAATAGTTTCAATGGCTTGACCCGTCTGATTCAGCACCGTTCCGGCAAATAAAGAAACCATATCCGGATAGCCAATAGCGGCCGCCAGAGAGGAGTTTTTCACGATATTGAGATACTGACTGGTAAGCGGTGGAATGATGACGCGCATTGCCTGAGGAATGATGACCTGGCGCAATGTGACCGGGTTAGGTATGCCTAATGAGCGCGCCGCTTCGTGCTGGCCATAAGGAACTGACTGGATTCCGGCACGAATAATTTCGGCAATAAAAGCGGAGGTATAAACCGACAATGCGAGAGTTAATGCCGCAAGCTCAGGAATAAGCACCATACCACCGCGGAAGTTGAACCCACGCAAAGCTGGGACATCCCAATGCAGTGCCGCGCCGAAAATCCATTGAGCCGCAATCGGCAGCAATATCAATAAACCCAAAGCAAAGGGCCATGTACGGCGCAATTGCCCAGTTTTTATCTGGTGCATTTTGTTGTAGCGAAACAGGCCCGCAGAAATGATCAATGCAGCCGCAATAGCAGCAATAAAGGCCAGTATTCCTTCACCTATTTGCGGAGAAGGGATGTAAAGCCCACGGTTGCTCAGAAAGAGAAGATCAAAGGCATTAACCGCCTGACGGGGGCCGGGTAAGTTGCGCAGTACTGCAAAATACCAGAAGAAAATCTGCAATAAAGGAGGGATATTGCGGAACGTCTCGATATAAAAAGTAGAAAGTTTGCGTAGAAGCCAGTTATCGGAAAGCCGGGCTAAACCGAGGAAGAAGCCGATAAATGAAGCAAATACGATGCATAATGCAGAAACCAAAAGGGTATTCAGCAGGCCGACCACAAACACCCGACCATAAGTATCGCCCTGCTCATAATCAATGAGATGCTGGACAATACCGAAGCCTGCGCTGCGATCCAGGAATGCAAAACCGGAGGTAATGCCACGATTGCTAAGGTTGGTGACGGTGTTGTGTATCAGGTAAATGGCAATGCCAGCGACGATGACGACCGCAATAATCTGATACAGCCACGCACGAACCGCAGGATTTGAAAAGGAGAGATCTCCTTTTAGGAGTGGGCGGCGATGGGACATAAGCGAACCTCAATAACATGAACTCAAACCCTGGGCACTACCGCGGCAGTGCCCATTTTGACGTCTCGCTTAGCGAACCGGTGGTGCGTACTGAATGCCACCTTTATTCCACAGATTATTTTGCCCGCGCTTAATCTTCAGTGGGCTATCAGAACCCACGTTATGTTCAAAGATTTCAGCGTAGTTACCCACTTGCTTCACGATGTTATAGGCCCATTTGTTATCGAGCTTGAGGTCTTTACCGAAATCGCCTTCTTTGCCTAACAGATGCGCCATATCTGGTGTTGTCGGGTTAGCGGCCATCTGGTCAACGTTTTTAGAGTCAACGCCCATTTCTTCGGCATTCAGCATAGCGAACAGCGTCCAGCGTACGATGGAGAACCAATCTTCATCACCGCGACGAACTACCGGGCCAAGAGGTTCTTTGGAGATGACTTCAGGAAGAACGAGCCACTCGCCTGGCGTACTCAATTTGATACGGAGGGCGTAAAGCTGAGACTGATCAGAAGCCAGCGTATCGCAACGGCCTGATTCCAGCGCTTTGGCTGATTCATCAGAACGGTCGAAGGTCACTGGGGTGTACTTCATGTTGTTGGCTTTGAAGTAGTCAGCCACGTTCAACTCTGTGTCTGTACCAGCTTGAATACAAACTGTTGCGCCATCCAGCTCTTTCGCACTCTTCAGACCTGCTTTGTTGTGCGTCAGGAAGCCGATACCATCATAATAAGTGACGCCAGTAAACATCATGCCCATGCCAGCATCACGAGAGGACGTCCAGGTCGTATTGCGCGACAGAATGTCCACTTCGCCAGACTGGAGGGCGGTGAAACGCTCTTTTGCTGTCAGCGGGGTGTATTTAACTTTCGAGGCATCCCCAAATACCGCAGCAGCAACACCGCGACAAACGTCTACATCAATGCCGGTAAACTTCCCGTTGGCATCAGCATAGGAAAAACCTGGCAGGCCATCGCTAATCCCGCATTGCACAAAACCTTTCTTTTTTACCGCTTCAAACGTGGTCCCAGCGTGAGCCTGCCCGACGATTGCGAATAATGCACCGGCTGCGACCAGAGTGGAGAGTAGCGTCTTTTTCATAATGCATCCTGTGTGGCGAAATTATCGTTATAAGTATTGGCGCTTGCGTGGCGCCGTTTTCCTGTCTGTGGCATCTGCCAGTCTTGTTAAAGCAAAGGGAGTGCCAAGATTGCGAGTCGCGGTATGCGTGTACTACGCGTCGCAGTTAGCTGAGTGTAGACAGGAAAAATCGCTCGCATCGCCCTGAAACGGTGCAAAAATGAAACCTACGCCACATTTCAGCACAAAAAAGTTTCAGTTTTAGATCATATGAAAAGAAGTAGTTTCTGACGTTAATATTAGCTTGGGTGCTATTAATGTTGGGGTGTGAGAAGCATCACGGCTCTTGATGCAACAAAACAAAAAAGCACGAAACTGAGTGATTTGTTTCACTCTAAAAGGGCTGCAGGGGCGACCTAAAAAGGAAGGGGCTATCTTTGCTTGCACTTAAAAGATGCAGAGGGATTTTCTCAATAAAAAAGCGCGCCCTGATTGGGCGCGCTTTTTGTAATTCGAACGGAATGCTTATTTAGTTAATGCAACGATACCAAGCGTTAAGCCTGCAATCGCAGCGGCACCACCGGCGATTGCGCCTGCGGTTTCCCAGTTATCCTGAGTCGTCCCTTTCATGCAGGTATTGGTGTGCACCAGGCGGCCCTGATCATCATAAACAGGCACGCAAGGTGACTCTGTTGCACAACCTGCCAGAAGTGTTGAAAGCAACGCAGCAGCAATTAGCTTTTTCATTTGGAACCTCATTGAAACAAACCCCGGTGAGGGATAACTCGCGCTGTGGGCTACGGGAAATCTACAAACCTGAACCGGCGTGAATATGGTGATTTTATCACCGTCATCACCCTTGCGAGAGAAGGGAATAATTGCAATTCATGTGCTGTGTAAACAAAGTGGAGAGAAGGGGGCAAAAGCAAATAAATGTGGAGAGAAAATGAATTTGAGAATTTTCGGATTTTAATCCGGCATAGCAAAGTAAAGTTATCGTGGTTAACACCGCGCTTCTCAAGGCGTGCCTATAATTCAACAGGCAACGCTTCCAACCATGCTCGTTCTTGCACCAGCAGCAACCACTTTTCAGATTTAAAAGTGACCATTTCCTCAGGAAGCGTTCAGTGTGTCACAACTATTTAAAAGGGTGTTCACCCATAATGGTAACCTTTTAAATCATATGGTTAACTGAGGGAGTCGGTGCATGCACAGACTCGTTTAAAATATGGACAATTTTAAGGACAAGAATATGCCAACTGTCATTGAAAAAGCATTGGACTACATTGGCGGTATGAATACATCCGCATCAACGCCAGATTCTATGGACGAAAGTACAACTAAAGGAATTTTTAAGTATCTGAAAGAGTTGGGCGTACCGGTTAGTGCTGCCGATGTGACGGCTCGCGGTGATCAGGAGGGATGGAATACTGAGTTCACGAAAAAGGTGGCCGGTTGGGCTGAAAAAGTTGAGTCTGAAAATCGTATTGTTATTAAAAACCCTGAATACTTTTCTTCCTATATGCGGGAAGAACTCAGAGCGCTAGTGTGAGTTTCTACACACGCGTATCACCAAAATTAAAAAAGGCGCTTCCCCATGCCGAGTAGCGCCTTTTTAAACAACAAGTTAACTGATTAATATCAGTTCATGCCGTATTTTTTCAATTTCTTACGCAGCGTGCCACGGTTGATGCCCATCATCAGGGCAGCGCGGGTTTGGTTGCCACGGGTGTATTGCATCACCATGTCCAACAATGGCTGCTCTACTTCAGCCAATACCAGCTCATACAGATCATTAACATCCTGACCATTCAGTTGAGCAAAATAGTTCTTCAGTGCCTGTTTCACGGAGTCACGCAGAGGTTTTTGGGTAACCTGATCCTGTGAGTTAACGGTTGAAACGGTTAGTACGTCAGAATTTACGCGTTGTTCGAACATAGTTCTGTCAGCTCTTTATTTCTAATTACGCAAGATTTTCGAAGTATGCCTCCAACGCCTCAAGCTGTTCGCTTGCATCCTCAATGGCGTTGAATGTGCGCCGAAACTGGTCATTTGGAGCGTGTTCCTGTAGGTACCAGGAAACGTGTTTGCGAGCAATCCGGTATCCCTTTGCATGACCATAAAAGTCATGAAGTTCGCGAATATGCCCGCAAAGTAAGCGCTTCACCTCTGCCAGAGGCAGGGGAGGAAGCAGCTCTCCAGTGTCCAGATAATACTGGATTTCCCGAAAGATCCAGGGTCTTCCCTGAGCTGCACGTCCTATCATCAGAGCATCAGCCCCTGTATAGTCAAGCACAGCTCTGGCTTTAAGCGGGTCAGTAATGTCACCATTCGCGATTACCGGAATGGAAACTTTCTGCTTAACTGCCCGAATGCTGTCGTATTCAGCATCTCCCTGAAATAAACAGGCGCGGGTGCGTCCATGAATTGTCAGAGCCTGAATGCCACAGTCTTCAGCCAGTTGGGCAATCTCTTCACAGTTACGGTGCGCCGTATCCCAGCCTGTGCGAATCTTCAACGTCACAGGTACATCAACTGCGTTAATTACCGTCGTCAGGATAGACTTCACCAGACTTGGGTATTGCAGCAGAGCGGAACCCGCGAGTTTGCGATTCACTTTTTTCGCTGGGCATCCCATATTGATATCAATAATCTGGGCGCCATTAGCCACGTTAATGCGTGCGGCCTCTGCCATCTCATCAGGATCACTACCGGCAATTTGCACGGTGCGAATACCTGGTTCATTCACGTGCACCATCCGTAAACGTGATTTGTCGCTCGCCCAAACTTCTGGGTTAGATGACATCATCTCCGAAACAGTAAGCCCCGCCCCCATCTCGTAACACAGCGTCCTGAATGGTCTGTCAGTAATTCCAGCCATCGGTGCTGCAATCAGTCGATTCCTGAGCTGGTGGTGTCCAATGCGCATGAGTTAAGAAATGACCATACTTGCCTGCAAGGCGGCGTATATTACGCATTTTTAGCCTCAGATGAAAGGCCAAACTTTGAACAATCAGCTGTCGCAGATCAATGAATCCGCATATGGAATAACAGCCAAAACAAATTAATTATAATTATCAGCAAGTTAATTTAATTTGGTTTATTTATGCTCTTTTTGATTTTTGTGAAGCCGGGAGGCAATCTTCACCAATTTTGACCGCTATCACCCTATAAACTGCTGCTTTGTTCACCGATTTATGCATTTTTATGTGAGAGAAATCTCGTTTTTTTGCGCGAAAACGCTAACGTCAGGCGGGAGAAAAGTAAATGAAAACGGGGTAAAAAACCCCGTTAATAGACTATCTATTCAACAACCACGCGGCCATGTAAAGGCTGTACAGGACGGTTATTATCGTGATGCATCACTGAGGTGAATTGTTTCAGTTGTTGCTCAGACAGCGTCACAGGGTGTTTCATCACCAGCCAACGGACACCTTCTGAACACGGTGGCGTTGTCAGCGAGCCACTGAAACGATAGTGGCTCAAGTCAGAGGGTAACAGTTTGTTGATATCGATTTTCTGGGTGAGTTCGCCAGACTCTTCTGCTTTCGCTGGCATCGCCTGCCAAAGCTTATTCAACTCGCTGTTTGCCGCTCCGGTTTCGAACATGACTGCAACCACAGCAAGCTCCCCGTCGGCATTCTTGTGCACCAGATGCATTTCCATATCGTAATGTTTGCCATGAAGCGTGTTCTCGCTTGGCGCATGGAAATGGAGCTGCTGGAGCTGGAAAGAGACGCCATCAATCATCACGCTATCTTTCGCATTGGCTGTAAAACCTGCCTGCACCGTATGACCGTTGTTGATGATGGTGGCCGGAGAGTCAACGTAGCGGGTTTTAAGCGGGTTAACGTGCGCTTTAAGCGTATTGTCGATATCAATCGGTGATTGATTCATACCCTGCTTGCACATTTGGTTCTCTGGGCTGATTTCGCTCCAGTGCTCTGGCGAACCTTCACCTTCGTAACTCCAGTGAGAGGCCATTGCTAAAGCGGGCAGCATTCCCATTGCGAGAACTGCCAGAGTGCGCAAAGTGGTTTTCATTAATTCATTCCCTGATAAATTTTATTAAATAACGTCGTTTAACTGACACATTTGAAACGGCGCATTATAAAACTCGGCTTTCAGGAGGCAGGGGCAAAAATGGCGGGGGCGTTACATTTAGGAATAAGTGAGGAGTAAAAGTGGCCAATTGGCCACTTTTAAGGGGACTTAGCGTTTGAAGCCGGTAATTCGGCACCATTCTTCTTTTTCAGCAACAGGGTCGAGAGTGAATTTATCCTGATACGCTTCGCAGACACTTTCAGCCTGGCTTGCCAGAACTCCAGAAAGCCCAAGGAAACCGCCCTGAACCGGGAGCACGCTGATTAATGGTGCTAACTCACGTAATGGCCCTGCCAGGATGTTAGCGACCACTACGTCGGCGCTCATGGCTTCTGGTTGGTCCTTCGGCAGATACAGTTCCAGACGCTCAGAAACACCGTTGCGTTCCGCATTGTCACGGCTGGCTTGAATCGCTTGTGGATCGATGTCGATACCAATCGCATGCGCTGCACCCAATTTCAGTGCTGCGATGGCAAGAATGCCGGAGCCACAACCGAAATCAATCACGGTTTTGCCTGCTAAATCTAAGCTATCAAGCCACTCAAGGCACAACGACGTTGTTGGGTGCGTGCCTGTACCGAACGCCAGACCTGGGTCGAGCATGACATTTACAGCGTTGGCGTCGGGCACATCACGCCAGCTTGGGCAAATCCACAGGCGCTGGCCAAAACGCATTGGGTGGAAGTTATCCATCCATTCACGTTCCCAGTCTTTGTCTTCGATTTGCTCGATTTTATGGTGGAAACCAACGCTCAGCAGTGGGCAGCTTTCGAGAATGGCGACCACTTCGTTCATGTCAGCTTCAGCGTCGTACAAACCGATCACATCGGTATCGCCCCATAAACGGGTTTCGCCAGGTAATGGCTCGAATACCGGTGTGTCATGGGTATCCTGAAAGGTCACGGATACTGCGCCGCTTTCGATCAGTGCATCGCCGAGCTCTTCAGCGGTTGCGCCGGTGGTATTAATTTTCAGTTGAATCCATGGCATAGCGAAACTCTTTATTTATCAGTAGTTGGAACGAGTGCTGGGGCGGGCAGTGGCTGACCGAAACGGTTGCCTACCAGGAACGCCAGCAAACTTAGTAACAAGGATGGCACAATTGGGTGGAAGCCAAATAGCTGGATTTTGAAGCTCGCCAGCGCGGCATAAAGCCCACCGCCAATAATCATCGCGCTCAGTGCGCCGACTGCATTAGCACGCTCCCAATAGAGGCCCAAAACCAGCGGCCACAGGAACACAGCTTCGAGCCCACCAAACGCCAGTAAATTCAGCCAGATGATCATCTCTGGCGGACGCCACGCCGCAAGCAACAACAGCGCGCCAAGGATCAGCGTGATCACCGAAGACATTCTTTTCAGGCGCGTCTCGTTATGGATTTGCTCCGGGCGCATATTGAGATAAAGATCTTTGACGATCGTAGCGGATGATTGCAGCAATTGGGCATTAATTGTCGACATGATTGCCGCCATCGGTGCCGCGAGGAAAATCCCCGCAGCAAACGGCGGTAGAACTGTGACCATTAATGTTGGGATAACTAAATCCGGTACTTTCAAATCCGGTATCACTGCACGGCCTAACGCACCCGCCAAATGCATACCAAACATCAAAATCGCCACCACAATCGTGCCGAGGATAATCCCACGGTGTACAGCTTTGCTGTCTTTATAAGAGATGCAACGTACTGCCGTGTGCGGCAAGCCTATCACCCCAAAACAAACCAGGACCCAGAACGATGTCATAAATGTTGGGGACAGGATGTCATCAGCCCCCTGAGGAGACACCAGTTTCGGGTCGATACGCTGGAGCGTATCGACCGCGTTATGCAACCCACCTGCTGCGTGAACAATGCCAACCAACAGCAAAATCGTTCCAACCAGCATCACCATACCTTGCATCGCATCGTTGAGAACGCTTGCGCGGAAGCCACCAAAAGCGGTGTAAAGGGCGATACTGATGCCAAAAATTAGCAATCCCGTTTCGTAAGGAATCCCTGCAGCGGTTTCCAGTAAACGCGCACCGCCGATGAATTGAACGGTCATGGCACCGACAAAAGCCACCAGCAGGCTAATACTTGCCAGCCAGACTAATAGTCGGCTTTGGTAGCGAGCGTACAGCATGTCGTTCAGGGTCACGGCATTATAGCGACGCGCAAGAATGGCAAACTTTTTGCCCAGAATCCCCAATGATAACCACACTGCCGGGAGCTGAATCATCGCCAGTAATACCCAACCAAGGCCGTACTTATAAGCCGCCCCTGGCCCGCCAATAAAGGAACTGGCGCTGATATAGGTTGCGGTGAGCGTCATCGCTAATACGAACCCACCCATCGAACGGCTGCCGAGGAAATATTCGTTGAGGAAATTACCCGTAGTGCGGCGTTTCATGGCGTACATAGAAATGCCAAAAACCACCAGTAAATACGCCACTAGCGGCAAAATGACTTCAAGCTGCATGATCATCCTCCAACGGAATATCACGGAAGATAAACTTCACCATCGCCCAGCACAGCAAAATAAACAGCAGAGGTACCAGCAGGCATGCCATTTCAAACCAGTGCGGGAGACCGGTTGGGCCGATTTGGTTATCAGGTAAGTAAGCAGCCACTAACCATGCTGCAAGGTAGAGAAGGGTGAGCCAAAGCGCCCAGCGGGCTTCTTTATGGGCCTGAACAAAACGCGCGTCCATTATTGTCCCTTGAGTTGGCGGAAAGCGGCGATTGTAACGCATAGCGACAAATTGAGGATCAAAAAAGAAAAAGGCCGGATAACCGGCCTTTTAACGATGTAACTACTTGAGAAAACTTAGTCCTGAAGACCCAATTTTTTCTCCAGATAGTGGATGTTAGTTCCACCGTGCTGGAAGTTTTCGTCGTTCATAATGCGGGTCTGCAAATCAACGTTGGTTTTAATGCCATCGATGATCAGTTCCGCCAGGGCGTTCTTCATACGCGCGATTGCCACTTCACGAGTTTCACCGTAACAGATGAGCTTCGCGATCATTGAATCGTAGTATGGAGGAACGGTGTAGCCGGAATAGATATGCGATTCCCAACGTACACCAAAACCACCCGGCACATGGCAACGAGTAATTTTACCAGGGCTTGGCAGGAAGGTATTCGGGTCTTCGGCGTTGATACGGCATTCAACCGCATGGCCACGAACCTGAACATCTTCTTGCTTGATAGACAGTGGCTGCCCAGCTGCAATGCGAAGCTGTTCTTTAATCAAGTCAACGCCGGTGATCATTTCTGTTACCGGGTGCTCAACCTGAATACGGGTGTTCATCTCGATAAAGTAGAACTCACCGTTTTCGAACAGGAACTCGAAAGTACCCGCGCCGCGATAGTTGATATCGATACACGCTTTAGAGCAGCGCTCACCGATGAATTTACGCAGCTCAGGCGTGATGCCTGGTGCTGGCGCTTCTTCAACAACTTTCTGGTGACGACGCTGCATAGAGCAGTCACGTTCAGCCAGATAAATAGCGTTACCCTGGCCATCAGCAAGAACTTGAATCTCGATGTGGCGTGGGTTTTCGAGGTACTTCTCCATATAGACCATATCGTTGTTGAAAGCAGCTTTTGCTTCCGCACGGGTCATATTAATGGATTGTTCCAGGTCTGCATCGCCACGTACAACGCGCATACCACGACCGCCACCGCCGCCAGACGCTTTGATAATAACCGGGTAGCCGATGCGTTTCGCATGGGCACGGTTTTTATCCATATCGCCGTCCAGTGGGCCGTCAGATCCTGGTACGCATGGTACGCCAGCTTTCTTCATTGCATTGATTGCAGAAACTTTATCGCCCATCAGGCGGATAGTATCAGCACGCGGGCCAATGAAGATAAAGCCTGAGCGCTCAACTTGTTCAGCAAAGTTGGCGTTTTCAGACAGGAAGCCGTAACCCGGGTGAATCGCCACCGCGCCAGTAATTTCTGCCGCAGAGATGATTGCCGGGATATTCAGATAGCTTTTTACGGACGGAGCAGGACCGATACAAACGGTTTCATCCGCCAGCAAAACGTGTTTTAAATCGCGATCCGCAGTGGAATGCACAGCGACAGTCTTGATGCCCAGCTCTTTGCAGGCACGAAGAATACGCAGGGCAATCTCGCCACGGTTTGCGATGACAATTTTATCCAGCATGTTCGCCTCGTTACTCGATGACGACCAGCGGCTCGTCAAATTCAACCGGTTGACCATTTTCAACCAGGATGGCTTTCACCACACCGGCTTTATCAGCTTCGATCTGGTTCATCATTTTCATCGCTTCAACGATGCAAAGCGTGTCGCCAACGTTAACTTTCTGGCCAACTTCAACAAATGATTTAGCATCCGGGCTTGGGGTGCGGTAGAAAGTACCGACCATTGGGGAACGCACGATGTGACCACTGACTTCAGCAGCCGCTGGCGCTTCCATTACCGGTGTTGCGGCAGGAGCAACAGCGCCAGCCAGAGTTGGCTGCGGCTGGTACATTGGAGCTGCATAAGCCTGTTGCATCATCGGGAAACCAGCGTTTGCCGGTGCGCGACTGATACGAACAGACTCTTCGCCTTCAGAAATTTCCAGTTCGGAGATGCCTGATTCTTCAACCAGCTCGATCAGTTTTTTAATCTTACGAATATCCATGAGTGGGTTCCGTACTCTTGTTTAGATGGATTTTGACAAGCGTTTTACCGCCGTCTGTAGTGCATATGAATAGCCGTCAGCGCCTAATCCGCAGATGACACCAACCGCTTTATCAGAAAGATACGAATGATGGCGGAACGGCTCGCGTGCATGAACATTACTGAGGTGGATCTCGATAAACGGGATATCCACGGCCAGCAAGGCATCACGCAGCGCAACGCTCGTATGTGTAAACGCGGCCGGATTAATCAGAATAAAATCGACAGTGTCTTTAGCCTGATGAATTCGGTCGATCAACTCATATTCCGCATTAGATTGCAGGTGGCTGAACGAGACATTTAACGTTTTCGCTTCGTCTTCGAGCGAGTTAACAATTTGAGCTAAAGTCAGCGTGCCGTACTTCTCAGGCTCACGTGTACCCAGCATGTTAAGATTCGGACCGTTCAAAAGCAAAATGTGAAAATTAGCCGACATCGTGCTGCCATCTCCTGCAATTTGTAGGTATTTTACAAAATATACCTAAGTTGCTCGGTTGTCACCTTCAGAGCCAGAAAATGGCCTGTCAGAAAAACCAAAGTCGCACATTATAACGATTTCGTAGCAATTGGCAGCTAAATACTGGTCTTATCAGGGAAGATGATCAACTCATATCCTTTTTAAGGGACGGGTTGATCACTTTTTTGCACGGATGAGCACATATCTGGAGTTATCGCCGCCACTGTCTGAATTTCTTGTAGCGCAAGGCCAGCAGAATGAATGCGCCCAGAGCATACAGCAGTGGTTGCGGGGAAATAACCTTCACTGACCACAGATAATGAACAGGTGCGAGGATAGCGACAAGATAGACGAGGTTGTGCAGTTTTTGCCAGCGCGGACCTAACTTTCGTTGCAATGATTGGGTCGACGTTGCCGCCAATGATAACAGCACCAACCAACTGATTATTCCTAAAGTTAAATACGGGCGCGTGACCAGTTCTCTTCCAAGCAGCGACAAATTGCTAATGCCCAACTCCAGCATCGCGTAACTGGTTAAATGAAGCGATGCCCAGGCAAAGCACCATAATCCCAACAGGCGACGGGTGCGAATCAGTAGCGGTTGTTTTCCGTAGCGGGCCAGCGGTGTGACCAGGAGCGTTGCCAGCAACAATTTTAGTGCCATTCTGCCGGTAAAATGTTGGATATCTTTTGCAGGATCGGCGCTTAAAAGCCCCTGGCTTGCCGCATAAAATAGCCACAAGAACGGCAAGAAGGCGGCGAGATGCAGCACCACTTTAAGCCAGGTAATTTGCTTCGCCGTGAGTCTCACGTTAGAAGTTCTCCTTCAGATTTAAGCCGCGATACAACGAAGCGACCTGATCGGCATAGCCATTAAACAGCAGCGTCGGCTGACGTTTCACATCGAGCACACCACCAGAACCAATGAATCTTTCGCTTGCTTGCGACCAGCGCGGGTGGTCTACGTTCGGGTTAACGTTGGCATAAAATCCGTATTCGTTGGGAGCGGCCATATTCCAGGTCGTGGGCGGTAATTCGCTTACTAATTTAATGCTGACAATCGACTTAATCCCTTTGAAACCATATTTCCACGGCACGGTGAGTCGAATTGGAGCCCCGTTTTGTGGCGGGAGGGCTTTGCCATAAACACCAACCGTGAGCAATGTTAAAGGATTCATCGCTTCATCGAGGCGCAGACCCTCCACGTAGGGATATTTTAACCCGCCGCCAATAAAGCGGTCTTTTTGCCCCGGCATTTGTTCCGGATCATAAAGGGTTTCAAAGGCGACATATTTCGCCTTGCTGGTGGGTTCAACCATTGCCAGCAACTTGCTCAATGGGAAACCGATCCACGGCACCACCATCGACCAGGCTTCAACACAGCGCATGCGATAGATTCGCTGCTCCAGCGGGAATTTCTTATACAGATCGTCCAGATCGAGAGTTTGGGGTTTTGCCACTTCGCCACTAATAGTGATTTTCCACGGCTCGGTTTTGAGGCTACCGGCGTTAGCGGCGGGGTCGGCTTTATCTAACCCGAACTCATAAAAGTTATTGTATCCGGTGACTTTGTCTTCTGGTGTCATGGCGAGTTTTGATTGCCACTGCTCGGGCTGGCTAAATTGCAGCGGTTTGCCCGACGGCGCTGGTGGCCTGTCATTGCCTTTAAACCAGGAAAGAATATCGGCATGTGTCGTTTGAGGAATGGAGAGCGCGGCGGCACTGATCCCCAGCGCTTTCAGTACCTGACGGCGTTTCATCATAAAAACGGATTCGGCTGTGACATCTGCTTCGGTAAAGCGCGTGACCTTCTTCATCTTAAACTCCTGCGTTGCTTAATACGTTAAGCATGACGGAGAACGAACAACCCTGCGAATATGTCACAAAAAATTGAAAATTAGACACTCTCAGGCAACGCTGGAATCACGTTCATGGGAAAAAAATGGCTGAAGGCTATACTTGAAATCTGGTGTGTAAAGAATGCCGGGTGCAACAAAGGGTGAAAATCTGTTCACTGCGTTTGCCAGGCCAGCGCTTTTGCTATGTAATGCCGCATCAGACGAGGCCTTAGGGTGTTTTGGCAGTATATCTTCACCAAACGGAGTTAACACAAGGATGCGATTAACGACGAAACTTTCTGCTTTTATGACACTACTGACCGGCCTCGCGATTTTTGTGACGCTCGTCGGCTGTTCATTAAGCTTCTTCAATGCGATGCACTTTAAAGTTCATCAACGCGTGGTTGCGGTTGCCACCATTATTGATAACGAACTGGTTTCAAGTTCCCCGCAAGATTTGATCAAACGCCTCAACGAAGTGATGGTCCCCATTGATATCACCGAGGTCGATTTCAAAATAGGCGATAACACCGTTTATCAACATCAACTGGCCCAAACCTATAGCTTGTTGGGAAACAGCTACAGTTTTCGCACCGTGACCGTTGAATTAATGAAGCATCCAGGGATGTTTCTGAGCCTGACATATCGCGACCCAGTTGCGAATTACTACAACTCTTTATTCACGACAGTCCCCCTTTCTATCACGGTCGGCTTCATGCTAATCGTGTTGTTCTTTGCTATTCGCTGGATGAAAAAGCAACTCGCCGGGCAAGAGTTACTGGAGGATAGGGCACGCCGTATCCTCAACGGTGAGCGCGGCGTTGGGGCGCGTGGTTCGGTGCTGGAATGGCCGCCTCAAGCCAGCAGCGCACTCGATTTGCTGCTATCCGATCTACAGAATGCCAGCGATCAACGGAGCAGAATGGATACATTAATTCGTGCTTTCGCCGCCCAGGATGCGAAAACTGGCCTGAACAATCGTCTGTTTTTTGATAACCAACTGGCCACTTTACTTGATGAGCAAGAACAAGTTGGTGCGCACGGGGTGGTGATGATCATTCGTTTGCCGGACTTCGATACCTTGCATGAAACGTGGGGGCGAAGTGCAGTAGAAGAATATTTGTTTACCATTATTAATATGCTATCGACATTTGTGATGCGCTATCCGGGTGCTTTGCTGGCACGCTACTTCCGCAGCGACTTTGCCGTTCTGTTACCGCATCGCACATTAAAAGAAGCCGATAGCATTGCCAGCCAGCTGTTAAAAGCCGTTGATTCGTTACCGCCGACACGGATGCTCGATCGTAATGACATGATGCACATCGGTATTTGCGCATGGCGTAGCGGGCAAACCAAAGAGCAAGTGATGGAGAATGCAGAGGTGGCGACGCGAAACGCTTCCTTGCAGGGAACCAACGGTTGGTCGGTGTATGACGATACTTTGCCTGAAAAAGGGCGCGGCAACGTTAAATGGCGTACGCTCATTGAGCAAGTCTTGCAGCGTGGTGGCCCACGATTTTATCAAAAGCCGTCGGTCAAGCGCGATGGCTATGTGCACCACCGTGAAATCATGTGTCGAATTTTCGACGGCGAGCAAGAAGTGCTGGCGGCGGAATATTTGCCGATGGTGAAACAGTTTGGTTTATCGGAGCAATATGACCGACAAACCATTGCACGTTTGTTACCGTTAGCCGGTTTCTGGCCAGAGGAAACGCTGGCAATTCAGGTCTCTGTCGAATCATTAATTCGCGTGCCCTTCCAGCGTTGGCTGCGTGATGCACTGATGCAGTCAGAAAAATCTTTACGCCGACGTATTCTTTTTGAACTTGCAGAGGCAGATGTTTGTCAACACATCAGCCGTTTACAACCTGTAGTTCGTTTAATCAAAGCGCTGGGAGCCAGAATTGCTGTGTCTCAGGCCGGTTTGACCGTAGTCGGTACGTCTTATATTAAAGAGTTGGATGTGGAGTTGATAAAACTGCACCCAGGGCTTGTGAGAAACATTGAGAAACGAACCGAAAATCAGCTGTTTGTTCAAAGCCTGGTGGAGGCATGTAACGGGACTCAGACGCAAGTTTTTGCGGTGGGAGTAAGAACTCGAAGTGAATGGCAGACACTGGTGGAGAAAGGCGTGACGGGTGCTCAGGGCGATTTTTTTGCCGCCTCACAACCCCTCGATAGCAACGTGAAAAAATATTCGCAAAGATATTCGGTTTAACCTGCCGTTTATAAATATTTCACGTAGAATAACGCGCGCTGCATCTCAAGGGGGCGAATACGCCTGCTGACCAGATTGTTGAAGCACGAAATGAACCCAGTTTGCTTCCTTGCACTGTTCGTTTAACCTACAGCGTTTGTTTATTTCCTCTGCATTTTGGGGATAAACGTGTCGAAGGTGTAACAGTCGTAGTAAACTGCACAATTTTTCACCATTGCAGAACATTTTTGCGCCTTGTCGCTGCAATGAGTGGTTGGTAAAGTAAGCGGATTTTGTTTCCGCCCCAGCTTTCAGGATTATCCCTTAGTATGTTGAAAAAATTTCGTGGCATGTTTTCCAATGACCTGTCCATTGACCTGGGTACCGCGAATACCCTGATTTATGTAAAAGGACAAGGCATCGTACTGAATGAGCCATCGGTCGTGGCCATTCGCCAGGATCGTGCCGGTTCACCTAAAAGTGTTGCGGCCGTAGGCCATGATGCTAAACAGATGCTGGGTCGTACCCCTGGCAATATCGCAGCTATCCGTCCGATGAAAGATGGCGTTATCGCCGATTTCTTCGTGACCGAAAAAATGCTGCAACACTTCATTAAACAAGTGCATAGCAATAGCTTTATGCGCCCAAGCCCACGCGTTCTTGTGTGTGTGCCAGTCGGTGCAACCCAGGTTGAGCGTCGTGCAATCCGTGAATCCGCTCAAGGCGCTGGTGCTCGTGAAGTCTTCTTGATTGAAGAGCCAATGGCTGCGGCTATCGGTGCTGGCCTGCCAGTTTCTGAAGCAACCGGTTCTATGGTTGTGGATATCGGTGGTGGTACAACTGAAGTTGCCGTTATCTCTCTGAATGGCGTGGTTTACTCCTCTTCCGTGCGTATTGGTGGTGACCGCTTTGATGAAGCCATCATTAATTATGTGCGCCGTAACTACGGTTCACTGATTGGTGAAGCAACCGCTGAACGTATCAAACACGAAATCGGTTCTGCTTACCCAGGCGATGAAGTGCTTGAAATCGAAGTGCGTGGTCGTAACCTGGCGGAGGGTGTTCCACGTGGCTTTACCCTGAATTCCAATGAAATCCTCGAAGCCCTGCAAGAGCCATTGACGGGGATCGTGAGTGCGGTGATGGTTGCACTGGAGCAGTGTCCACCAGAACTGGCGTCCGATATCTCTGAGCGCGGTATGGTTCTGACCGGTGGCGGCGCATTGCTGCGTAACCTCGACCGTCTGCTGATGGAAGAAACAGGCATTCCGGTAGTAGTTGCAGAAGATCCATTGACTTGCGTAGCCCGTGGCGGCGGCAAGGCACTGGAGATGATCGACATGCACGGCGGCGACTTGTTCAGCGAAGAGTAATCAGCCGCACGTAAGGGGCAGTCATCAAGACTGCCCTTTCTTGCTGGCCCTGGAATACGCATAGCCTATGAAGCCAATTTTTAGCCGTGGCCCTTCGTTACAGTTTCGCCTTATTCTGGCGGTGCTGGTGGCGATTGGTGTAATGATTGCCGATAGTCGCCTGGGTACGTTCAGTCAGATTCGAACGTATATGGATACTGCCGTCAGCCCTTTCTATTTTGTCTCAAATGGTCCCCGTGAATTGCTCGACAGCGTCTCGCAAACACTGGCATCACGCGACCAGCTAGAACTCGAAAATCGTGCACTGCGTCAGGAGTTGATCCTGAAAAACAGCGAATTACTGATGATGGGTCAATATCGTCAGGAAAACGCACGCCTGCGCGAACTGCTTGGATCACCGTTGCGTCAGGACGAGCAAAAAATGGTGACACAGGTTATTTCAACCGTTAACGATCCTTACAGTGACCAGGTGGTTATTGATAAAGGCAGCGTCAACGGAGTTTATGAAGGCCAACCTGTCATTAGTGATAAAGGCGTTGTTGGGCAGGTTGTCGCGGTAGCGAAACTCACCAGCCGCGTTTTGCTGATCTGCGATGCGACCCATGCGCTGCCCATTCAGGTTCTGCGTAATGATATTCGTATTATTGCGGCGGGTAACGGCTGCACTGACGATCTGCAACTGGAACATTTGCCGGCAAACACTGACATCCGCGTAGGCGATGTGTTGGTGACGTCGGGCTTGGGTGGTCGTTTCCCGGAAGGTTATCCGGTGGGTGTCGTTTCTTCGGTGAAACTGGATACTCAACGTGCTTACACCGTGATTCAGGCACGCCCAACCGCTGGCCTGCAACGTCTGCGTTATCTGTTGCTGTTATGGGGCGCGGATCGCGAAGGGAAAACCCCGATGCCACCGGATGAAGTGCATCGTGTTGCCAATGAGCGTTTGATGCAAATGATGCCGCAGGTTTTACCTCCGGCTGATTCTGTTGGCCCGCCAGCTCCGGCTCCTGTACCACCTCCGGCAACGGGAGTGGTACAGACTCCTGCGGTGAACTCTGGTTCTCCTGCTCCTGCGACTCAGGGAGGGCAGTAGTGGGAAGTTACCGTAGCCAGGGGCGTTGGGTAATCTGGCTCTCTTTCCTTATCGCCTTGCTATTACAAGTAATGCCCTGGCCTGACGATTTGAAAGTCTATCGTCCGGACTGGGTTTTACTGATCCTGCTGTACTGGATATTGGCATTGCCGCACCGCGTAAATGTGGGCACAGGTTTTGTGGTGGGTGCCATACTGGATCTGATCAGTGGTTCCACCCTTGGCGTGCGGGCGTTGTCTCTGAGCATCGTTGCTTATCTGGTGGCGTTGAAATATCAGCTATTCCGTAATCTGGCGCTTTGGCAACAGGCTCTGGTCGTTATGCTGTTGTCGCTGATGACGGATGTCATTGTTTTCTGGTCTGAATTTTTAGTCATCAACGTCTCTTTCCGTCCGGAAATCTTCTGGAGTAGCGTCGTAAATGGTGTGCTCTGGCCATGGATTTTCTTGCTGATGCGTAAAATTCGCCAACAATTTGCTGTGCAATAGGATTTAACATGACATCTTTGTATCTTGCATCGGGTTCCCCACGTCGTCAGGAGCTTCTGACGCAGTTGGGCGTCTCATTTGAGCGCATTATTACCGATGTTGAAGAACAACGACTTAATCATGAAAGCGCGCAACAATATGTTGTACGCCTGGCGCGTGATAAAGCGCGTGCGGGCGTGGCGCTTGCACCCCGTGATTTACCGGTTTTGGGTGCAGATACTATTGTTATCTACAACGGCAACGTGCTGGAAAAGCCTAAAGATGAACAAGATGCAGTTGCAATGCTGCGAATGTTGTCCGGCAACCAGCATCAAGTCATGACGGCTGTAGCGCTGGCAGATAGTGAATCGTTGCTGGATTGTCTGGTGACGACTGAAGTGACATTTCGTGCATTATCAGAACAAGATATCGCCGGTTACGTTGCCAGCGGTGAACCTATGGATAAAGCAGGTGCATACGGTATTCAAGGGCTTGGTGGCTGTTTTGTCAGGAAGATTAATGGCAGCTATCATGCAGTAGTCGGCTTACCGCTAGTTGAAACCTATGAATTGCTGAGTAATTTTCACGCATTGCGTGATGGACGAGGAAAACATGACGGCTGAATTATTAGTCAACGTGACCCCATCGGAAACTCGGGTGGCTTACATTGATGGTGGAATACTGCAAGAGATTCATATTGAACGCGAAGCTCGTCGCGGGATCGTAGGGAATATCTACAAAGGTCGTGTTAGCCGGGTGCTTCCGGGGATGCAGGCGGCATTTGTAGATATTGGCCTTGATAAGGCAGCGTTTCTCCACGCTTCTGACATCATGCCGCATACCGAATGTGTGGCAGGTGAAGAGCGAAAAAACTTCACAGTACGTGACATCTCAGAATTAGTTCGTCAGGGCCAGGATTTAATGGTGCAAGTGGTGAAAGACCCGCTGGGCACCAAAGGCGCGCGTCTGACAACTGACATCACGCTGCCATCCCGCTATTTGGTCTTTATGCCGGGCGCGTCACACGTGGGGGTTTCTCAGCGTATTGAAAGTGAAGCCGAACGTGAGCGCCTGAAGCGCGTCGTTAATGCCTATTGCGACGAACAAGGCGGATTCATTATTCGTACCGCGGCTGAAGGCGTTTGTGAAGACGATTTAGCGTCAGATGCAGCCTATCTCAAGCGTGTCTGGACTAAAGTCAGCGAGCGCAAAAAGCGTAACAAAACCCGCTGCCAGCTTTACGGTGAATTGGCGCTGGCACAGCGTGTGCTGCGTGATTTTGCCGATGCGGCACTCGACCGTATTCGCGTCGACTCCCGTCTGACTTACGACATGTTGCTGGAATTCACCGCAGAATACATGCCGGAAATGCACGAAAAAATCGAACACTACAGCGGTCGTCAGCCTATTTTTGACTTGTTTGACGTTGAGAACGAAATTCAGCGCGCGCTGGAACGTAAGGTCGAGCTGAAATCTGGCGGCTATTTAGTGATTGATCAAACGGAAGCGATGACCACCGTTGATATCAACACCGGCGCTTTTGTCGGCCATCGTAATCTTGACGATACTATTTTCAACACCAACATCGAAGCGACTCAGGCGATTGCCCGCCAGTTACGTTTGCGTAATCTGGGCGGCATTATCATTATTGATTTCATTGATATGAGTAATGAAGACCATCGCCGACGTGTGCTGCATTCGCTCGAACAGGCGCTGAGTAAAGACCGGGTCAAAACCAGTATTAATGGTTTCTCACAGCTTGGTCTGGTTGAAATGACGCGCAAACGCACTCGTGAAAGCGTTGAACATGTGCTTTGCAATGACTGTCCAACCTGCCATGGGCGCGGCACCGTGAAAACGGTCGAGACAGTCTGCTATGAAATTATGCGTGAAATCGTGCGTGTGCATCATGCTTATGATTCCGATCGTTTCCTGGTTTATGCATCACCTGCGGTAGGGGAAGCGCTGAAAAGCGAAGAGTCCCATTCGCTGGCAGAAGTGGAAATTTTTGTCGGTAAACAAGTCAAAGTGCAGATCGAGCCGCTCTATAATCAGGAGCAGTTCGACGTTGTTATGATGTAACTCGCTGCACGGATAGTGCAGTTTTGAGTTCCGCCCCGGCGGTAGATAAGGAGATATACGTGAGGCGACTGCCCGGCATTTTGCTATTCACTGGCGCTACGCTTATCGTTATCGTCGCACTGCTGGTGAGTGGTCTGCGGCTGGTTTTGCCGCATCTCGATGCCTGGCGGCCAGCGCTACTCGATAAAATCGAAGCCATGACAGGCACGCCTGTCGATGCCAGCCAGATAAAAGCAAGCTGGGAGAATTACGGCCCAACGCTCGATGTGCGCGATATCAAAGCGGGCCTGAAAGACGGCGGCGAAATGAGCGTAAAACGCGTCACGTTAGCGCTCGATCTCTGGCAAAGCCTGCTGCATGCGCGTTGGCAATTTCGCGATCTCACTTTTTATCAATTGCAGCTGCGCACCAACACGCCGCTGAGCCAAAACAAAAGCGACAGTAAATTCGAACCAGGCCAAATCAGCGATCTCTTTTTACGCCAGTTCGATCACTTTGATCTGCGTGACAGCTCGCTGAGTTTCTTGACCCTTTCCGGCCAACGCGCCGAACTCGCTATCCCACAACTCACCTGGCTTAACACAAAAAATCGCCACCGCGCAGAAGGGCTTGTGAGCTTGTCTAGCTTTACCGGTCAACATGGCCTGGCAAAAGTGCGCATGGATTTGCGTGACGAAAACGGTTTGCTGAATATTGGCAAGGTCTGGTTGCAGGCTGATAACGTCGACGTGAAACCGTGGCTTGGCCGCTGGATGAAAGATAATGTCGATTTGCAAACCGCTGAATTCACTCTTGAAGCCTGGATGGATATCAAAGATGGAGACATTTCCGGGGGCAACGTCTGGCTGAAACAAGGCGGCGCAAGTTGGGCGGGGAAAAGCACTTCGCATCAGTTGTCTGTTGATAATTTAATGGCCCACGTTAATCGTTCTGACGCGGGTTGGAACCTTGCTGTTCCCTCCACCAATATCACGCTTGATGGTAAAACCTGGCCAAAAGGCTCGCTCGCCCTGGCGTGGATTGCTCCACAAAATGTCGGTGGGAAAGAAAGCACTCGCAGTGACGAATTGCGCCTTCGTGCAACAAACATGGAACTGGAAAGTTTCACCGGATTGCTGCCTATCGCTGAGAAAATTTCACCAGACCTGGGCGAGATTTGGACCACTCTGAAACCGCGCGGACATATAGACGTGCTTGCGGTTGATATTCCTCTCCAGCAAACCGAAAACACGCGTATGCAAGGGCGCTGGAAAGAGGTCAGTTGGAATCAATGGAAGATGTTACCGGGCGTTGAGCATTTCTCCGGCTCGATTACAGGAAGCGTTGGTCACGGGCAACTGAATGCGCAGGTTCTGGATGCCAAAATGCCCTATGAAGGTGTGTTCCGCGCACCGCTGGAAATTGAACGTGGTGTCGCAACCCTTGAATGGCAGAAAAATGTCGAAGGTTTTCAGCTTGATGGTAAAAACCTTGATGTTAAAGCACGCTCGGTTTGGGCTGCGGGAGATTTCCGTTATTACCAGCCGAAGGATGGCGATCCTTGGTTAGGCATTCTGGCTGGAATCAGCACGCATAATGGCGCAGATGCCTGGCGTTACTTCCCTGAGAACCTGATGGGCAAAGAGCTGGTGGATTACCTCAGCGGCGCGATTCAGGGTGGCGAGGCGGATAATGCGACGCTGGTCTACGGCGGCAACCCGCATCTTTTCCCTTACCTGCACAACGAAGGCCAGTTTGAAGTCTACGTTCCACTGCGTAATGCAAAGTTTGCCTTCCAGCCGGACTGGCCTGCATTAGAAAATCTGAATATCACTCTCGATTTCATTAACGACGGTCTGTGGATGAAATCTGATGAAGTGAAACTGGGCGGCGTGACCGGGCGTAACCTTACGGCGATTATTCCGGATTACTCTAAAGAAAAGCTGTTGATTGATTCTGATATCAGCGGCCCAGGGAGTGCGGTTGGCCCGTACTTCAAAGACACGCCTCTTAAAGATTCGTTATCAGCCGCTCTTGATGAACTCCAGATTGGAGGCGATGTGAATGCTCGCTTACATCTGGATATTCCGCTTGATGGCACCATGACAACGGCAAAAGGCGATGTTCAGCTCAACAACAATACTTTGTTGATAAAACCGCTATCCAGCACCTTGAGCAATCTGACGGGTAAGTTCAGCTTTGTGAATGGCGATTTGAACAGCGAACCGCTGAAAGCGACGTGGTTTAATCAGCCTGTAACCATTGATTTTAATACCAAAACTGGTGATAAGGATTACCTGATTGGTGTTAATTTGCTGGGCGACTGGCAGCCAACAAAAATGGGCATTTTGCCTGAGCCTATCAATAAAGAGTTGAGCGGTAACATTCCATGGAAAGGTGATGTTGCGATAAAACTCCCTTACCGTGGTCAGACAACTTATCAGGTCAATGTCGATGCGGATCTGAAAAATGTAAGTAGTCACTTACCTGCACCTGTCGATAAAGCCGCGGGTCAGCCTCAGCCGTTGAAAGTCGCGGTAAAAGGCGACCTGAATAGCTTTAATCTGACCGGTAGTGCTGGTGCAAAAAATCATTTTTCCAGCCGTTGGTTGCTTAGTAAGAAGCTAACGCTTGATCGGGCTATATGGGCTTCAAATAGCCAGACCACTCCGCCTTTGCCTGAGAACTCGGGGCTGGAACTTGATCTCCCTGCAATGAACGGTGCGCAGTGGCTGGCGCTGTTTAGCCAGGGAGCTGCTGATAGCGTCGGTAATTCAGCGTCATTCCCGACGAATGTCACCTTGCGAACCCCATCTTTGACGCTTGGCGGCCAGCAGTGGAACAACCTGAGTCTGGTTTCCCATGCAATACCGGGTGGCACACGTGTTGAAGCACAAGGCCGTGAAGTGAATGGCTCTCTGACGATGCAAGATAATGCACCGTGGCGGGCAGCCATCAAGTATCTCTATTTCAACCCTGACTGGAATAGCGGCTCCACGAAATCAGCCAGTCATCCACTCCTTGATGAACGTGGTTCAATTGATTTCCGGTCCTGGCCTGATGTGCAACTGCGTTGCGCTGAATGCTGGCTAATGGGGCAAAAATTTGGACGCATGGAAGCTGACTTTGCGTTCAAAGGAAACACCCTGGAATTAGATAATGGTTTAGTGGACACCGGATTTGCGAGGCTAACCGGCACCGGGCAATGGGTTAATAGCCCGGCTGAAGAACGTACCTCTATAAAAGGTAAACTTCATGGCGGCAAACTGGATGCAGCGACTAACTTCTTCGGCGTTAAAACACCGATTCAAGGTTCGTCGTTCGACGTAGATTATGATTTGCACTGGCGAGATAAACCCTGGCAGCCTGATGTGGCGACATTAAACGGTATCCTGCACGCCAAATTAGGCAAGGGTCAGATTGCAGACCTCGGCACGGGGCATGCCGGGCAATTATTGCGTCTGGTCAGTGTCGATGCGTTGATGCGCAAACTGCGTTTTGACTTCAGCGATACTTTCGGAGATGGCTTCTACTTCGACTCGATTCGCAGCACGGCGTGGATTAAAGACGGTCAGTTACACAGCGACGATACGCTGGTGGATGGCCTGGAAGCGGATATCGGCTTGAAAGGTTCTGTGGATTTGGTTCGACGCCGTCTTGATGTCGAAGCGGTTGTGGCACCGGAAATTTCCGCGACTGTCGGCGTTGCGACTGCCTTTGTGGTTAACCCAATTATCGGGGCTGCTGTGTTTGCTGCCAGTAAAGTGTTGGGGCCGCTGTGGAGCAAAATCTCCGTGCTGCGCTACCACATCACCGGTCCAGTAGACCAACCGCAAATCAATGAAGTGCTTCGCCAGCCAAGGGTTAACGACGCTAAGTGATTTGACGCGGACGGCTAATTGCCGCAAGCTCAATAGATATCTCCAATCGATAGACAAATAAGAGTAGCGAAACGATGAGTCTGAACCTGGTAAGTGAGCAGTTGCTGTCTGCGAATGGCTTAACCCATCAAGATCTTTTTTCCATTTTGGGACAATTGTCCGAGCGTCGTCTCGACTATGGCGATCTCTATTTCCAGTCCAGTTATCACGAATCCTGGGTGCTGGAAGACCGCATCATTAAAGATGGCTCTTATAACATCGATCAAGGTGTTGGCGTGCGTGCCGTTAGCGGTGAGAAAACCGGTTTTGCTTATGCCGACCAGGTCAGTCTTTTAGCGCTTGAACAGAGTGCTCATGCTGCACGAAGCATTGTGCAGGAAAAAGGGAATGGTCGTGTCCAGACTTTAGGTGCGGTGCAACATAGCGCGCTTTATACCAGTGCAGATCCGCTGCAAAGCATGACGCGTGAAGAGAAGCTCGACATCCTGAAACGTGTTGATAGCGTGGCTCGTGCGGCAGATAAACGCGTTCAGGAAGTCACGGCCAGCCTGACTGGCGTCTATGAATTGATTCTGGTGGCGGCAACTGACGGTACTCTGGCGGCAGATGTTCGCCCTTTGGTACGACTTTCTGTCAGTGTTCAGGTTGAAGATAATGGCAAACGCGAGCGCGGTTCTAGCGGCGGCGGTGGTCGTTTCGGTTATGAGTTTTTCCTTGAAACCATTGATGGCGAAGTTCGCGCTGATGCCTGGGCGAAAGAAGCTGTGCGCATGGCGCTGGTGACTCTTTCTGCCGTTGCAGCTCCAGCGGGCATGTTCCCGGTGGTACTTGGCGCAGGTTGGCCTGGCGTTCTGCTGCATGAGGCGGTAGGCCACGGTTTAGAAGGTGATTTTAACCGTCGCGGGACTTCCGTATTCAGCGGTCAGATGGGCCAGTTGGTTGCTTCTGAACTGTGTACCGTTGTTGATGATGGCACCATGGCAAACCGCCGTGGTTCAGTCGCCATTGACGACGAAGGCGTTCCGGGTCAATACAATGTGTTGATTGAAAACGGCGTGCTGAAAGGCTACATGCAGGACAAACTCAATGCTCGCCTGATGGGTGTTGCGCCAACGGGGAATGGCCGTCGCGAATCTTATGCGCACTTGCCAATGCCGCGCATGACTAACACCTACATGCTGGCAGGTAAGTCGACGCCGCAAGAGATCATTGAATCCGTGGAATACGGTATTTATGCCCCGAACTTTGGTGGCGGGCAGGTTGATATCACATCCGGTAAGTTTGTGTTCTCAACATCCGAAGCGTATCTCATTGAAAATGGCAAAGTCACAACGCCAGTTAAAGGTGCAACGCTGATTGGCTCCGGCATCGAAACCATGCAGCAGATTTCGATGGTCGGTAATGACCTGGCACTGGATAACGGCGTCGGTGTGTGCGGCAAAGAAGGGCAGAGTTTGCCTGTCGGTGTCGGCCAGCCAACGCTTAAAGTCGATAACCTGACGGTTGGCGGCACAGCGTAATACTCTACTTTCGATAGTCATAAACAGCCGGGTTAATCCCGGCTGTTTTATTTTCAATACTGCCCATTTTACCCCACGTCTTTACCGCGCCCTTTGCTGTCACGTACGCCTTGATAAAGATGCGAAACCTTCACGAAATACTCGGTCAGGTAGTTAATACAAACCTGTACTTTCAGAGGCAGCTTATCTTTTTCGGTATACAGTGCGTACACCGGACGAGGATCGGATTGATAGCTCGGCATTAAGATCTCAAGCGTCCCTTCATTGATCTCATCGATCACCCACATCAGCGGAACGTAAGCGATCCCGGCACCTATTTTTAACCAGCGGCTTAACGTCATGGGATCGTTGGTGACGAATCGCCCTTGCGGGATCATCTTCGTGGTAAGCCCTTCGGGCGCGATCAACTCGAATTCATTGTGCGGGCGAATGCTGTATTCAAGCCAGGAATGGCTGGCAAGATCGGCGGGCTTTTCTGGCGTGCCGTTTTGTTGCAGATAACTTTTCGCGGCACAAATTACCATCGGCATCGATCCGAGGCGTGTGGAGAACAGGCTTGAATCCTGCAAAGCACCGACACGAATAACCACGTCCAGACCATCGGCAATCAGGTCCGGCGCTGGGATACCCGTCACCAGGTTTACCGTCAATTCCGGGTATTCTTTGAGCATGTCAGCGGTCATGGACGCGAGGACATTTTGTGCCATAGTTGAAGAACTGCCGATACGTAGCGTGCCGATGGGCGTGTTGTTGAATGCATAAAGCTGCTCATGTACTGCTTGCGCTTCATGCAGCATTTTACGGCAGCCAAGAAAGTATATTTTACCGGCCTCGGTTAGCCCAATGCTGCGTGTGCTGCGGTTTAGCAACTTAACTTGCAACTCGTCTTCGAGTTTTGAAACCGTTTGGCTGATGGACGACACGCTCATTTCTAGCTGCCTGGCCGCGGCGGTAAAAGAGCCAAGTTCGACAACTTTGGCGAAAACCGACATGCGCTTAAGTCTTTCCATTGTTCACTCTGAGTGAAAAGTGATTTAGATCACAGATTATAGATAACGGGCTAACTATTGCGGTAATATATTATTAACAACACGACCCGTATCATTCGTTAGCTCAGCATTCCTGGCTGTCCCAGGGTTTGTGTCTTCTGTATTTTCTGCAAGGTTAACATGAGTCTATTTCCCGTTATCGTGATATTCGGTCTTTCTTTTCCGCCGATATTCTTCGAGCTGATTTTATCGCTGGCGTTGTTCTGGTTGGTTCGCCGTCTGCTGACTCCGACGGGAATTTATGATTTTGTCTGGCACCCGGCATTATTTAACACAGCGCTTTATTGCTGCCTGTTTTATCTGATCTCGCGCCTGTTTGTTTGAGGTTGATGTGAAAGCACTTACAACAAAAATGATCCGCACTGCCATCACACTAATTCTGGTGCTACTGGCTTTCATCGCTATCTACCGCGCCTGGGTGTTTTATACCGAATCACCGTGGACGCGTGACGCCCGCTTTACCGCAGACGTTGTCGCGATTGCACCCGATGTCTCTGGCTTAATTACCGATGTTAAGGTCCACGACAACCAACTGGTGAAGAAAGATCAGATTCTCTTCACTATCGATCAGCCTCGTTATCAGAAAGCTTTAGAACAAGCCCAA
Source organism: Buttiauxella sp. BIGb0471 (assembly GCF_024807715.1). Classification (NCBI taxonomy): domain Bacteria; kingdom Pseudomonadati; phylum Pseudomonadota; class Gammaproteobacteria; order Enterobacterales; family Enterobacteriaceae; genus Buttiauxella; species Buttiauxella sp. BIGb0471. The sequence goes on along the minus strand of NZ_JANUEU010000003.1, from coordinate 641,913 downwards.
GCCGATGTTTCCTACTACCAGGTTTTAGCTGGCGAGAAGCGCCGTGAAGCCGGGCGTCGTAATTCATTAGGCACGCAGGCGATGTCGCGTGAAGAAATCGAACAGTCCAACAATGTGCTTCAGACGGTTTTACATCAGTTAGCCAAAGCTGAAGCAACCCGTGATTTAGCCGAACTGGACTTGCAACGTACCATCATTCGCGCACCAGCAGAAGGTTGGGTAACTAACCTGAATGTGTATACCGGAGAGTTTATTACCCGTGGCTCAACCGCTGTGGCGCTGGTCAAACGTGGCTCTTTCTACATTCTTGCCTACATGGAAGAAACCAAGCTTGACGGTATTCGCCCAGGATACCGGGTGCAAATTACACCGCTTGGCAGCAATCGTGTATTACGTGGAACGGTCGATAGCCTTTCTGCCGGGGTGACGAATGCCAGTAGCACCAGAGACAGTAAAGGTATGGCGACTGTTGATTCCAACCTGGAATGGGTGCGTCTGGCGCAACGTGTGCCGGTGCGAATCCATCTTGATGAGCAAGAAGCTAACCTTTATCCCGCCGGGACAACGGCAACGGTCGTAGTGACTGGAGATAAAGACCGTGATACCGACCACGACTCGGTATTCATCAAATTCATGCATCGTCTGCGTGAGTTCGGCTAAGCATAGGTTGATATGTATTTTATCTCGCGGTTACATCTGCGCTTTGCCATCAAGCTGGCCTTTGCCATCGTATTGGCAATGTTTGTCGGGTTTCATTTCCAGCTTGAAACCCCGCGCTGGGCGGTGCTGACAGCAGCTATCGTTGCGGCAGGCCCGGCGTTTGCCGCAGGCGGTGAACCCTATTCCGGCGCAATTCGCTACCGCGGGATGCTGCGTATTGTCGGCACCTTTATCGGTTGTTTTGCTGCTCTGTTTATTATCACCTTACTGATTCGTGCACCGGTAGTGATGCTGCTGGTGTGTTGTATCTGGGCTGGTTTTTGTACCTGGATTTCCTCACTGGTTAAAGTCGAGAATTCTTACGCGTGGGGGCTTTCCGGCTACACGGCGCTGATTATTATCGTCACAATTCAGGCCCATCCCCTTTTGACACCGCAGTTTGCGGTTGAGCGCTGCAGTGAAATCGTGATTGGTATTGTTTGCGCGATTCTTGCTGACTTGCTCTTTTCTCCACGTTCCATCAAACAAGAAATTGATCGCGAGTTAGATAATTTGCTGGTGGACCAATATCGGCTGATGCAGCTGTGTATTGCTCACGGCGATAAAGAGGTGGTTGATAAAGCGTGGGCAGGGCTTGTACGCCGCACCACGGCTCTCGAGGGGATGCGTACCAATCTCAATATTGAATCTTCTCGTTGGGGCCGGGCGAACCGCCGTCTGAAGGCAATCAATACCATTTCGCTTACGCTCATCACGCAGGCTTGCGAAACCTATCTGATTCAAAACACGCGGCCGGAATTCGTCACACCAGAGTTCCGTACGCTGTTTGAGGCGCCCGTGGAAACCGCTGCTGATGTCCATAAGAAGATGAAGGTTATCCGCAAATTCATTTTCTACGCCGGTGAGAAAAATACTCCCGTTACTATCAGCAGTTGGACTGGTGCAATCACCCGCTACCTTTTGCTAAAACGCGGTGTGGCCGGCAACACGCGTATAAGCGTTGTGGAAGAGGAAGTACTGACCCAGGAAGTGGTGGTCAAAGTGCAGTCTGCCGAAGGCCATCACGCAATGATCAACTTTTGGCGCACAACCGTTTCTTGCCTGCTTGGTAGCTTGTTCTGGTTGTGGACAGGCTGGACATCAGGAAGCGGAGCTATGGTTATGATTGCCGTCGTGACATCGCTGGCGATGCGCTTACCCAATCCGCGTATGGTGGCTCTCGACTTCTTATATGGGATGCTGGCGGCATTACCGCTAGGCGCTTTCTACTTCCTGGTTGTCATTCCTTCTACGCAACAAAGTATTCTACTGCTGTGTATTAGCCTCGGTTTGCTTGGTTTCTTTATCGGGATTGAAGTACAGAAACGACGTCTGGGCTCGATGGGCGCATTGGCTGGGACAATCAACATCATTGTTCTCGATAACCCGATGACGTTCCACCTCAACACTTTCCTGGACGGCGCGTTGGGGCAAATCGTGGGCTGTTTCCTGGCATTGATGGTGATATTGCTGATTCGCGATAACTCGAAAGAACGCACCGGTCGTACATTGTTGAACCAGTTTGTCTCGGCTGCGGTTTCAGCACTCACTACCAACAAAAATCGCCGTAAAGAGAACCATCTTCCTGCACTGTATCAGCAACTTTTCTTGTTGCTTAATACCTTTCCGGGGGATATCGACCGCTACCGTTTAGCGCTGATCTTGATTATTGCTCACCAGAGATTGCGCGATGCGCCGATTCCGGTGAATGACGATCTTTCTGCTTTCCATCGCCAACTGCGCAAAACGGCAGATCGCGTAATTTCAGCATCCAGCGACGACAAAAGGCGGCGTTACTTCCAGCAACTGCTGGAAGAATTAGATATCTACCAGGAAAAATTGCGTATCTGGGAGGCGCCATTACAGGTCACCGAGCCGGTACGACGATTAGCCGAGGTGCTGCATAAATACCAGCACGCATTCATCGCCGCCTGACCCGAGCCGACGCCATGCGTCGGCTTTTTTGTATCTATACTTACCAGATGCACAATTCATAACAGGAGAAAACTATGACAAATCAGGCACTCCAGGACAGTGAATTATTTAACACCGGTTATCTGGTCAATGGTGAATGGCGCAAACTCAGCGCAACCTTCGATGTTCTCAACCCCGCTACCGGCGAAGTTGTCGCGAAAGTGGCAAAAGCCGGTAAAAAAGAGGCGGAAGAAGCGATTGCCGCTGCGGCTAAAGCTTTCCCTGCATGGCGTGCAAAAACCGCCAAAGAACGTTCCACGATTCTCTATAAGTGGTTCCAGTTAATTATTGAGAACAAAGCCTGGCTCGGGCGCTTAATGACCACAGAACAAGGCAAACCGTTGAAAGAGGCGGAAGGCGAAGTCGAGTATGCCGCAAGCTTTATCCAGTGGTTTGCCGAGCAAGCCAAGCGTGCAAACGGTGAAATTATTCCTCCGGCGAAACCCGGCTCGCGAATTTTAGCCACCCGGGAGCCTATCGGCGTAGTTGCGGCTATCACGCCGTGGAACTTCCCAATGGCAATGCTGACTCGCAAACTCGGCCCGGCGCTTGCAGCGGGTTGTACCGGCGTGATTAAACCTGCTAATAACACTCCGCTGTCTGCATTTGCATTGCTGGCTCTGGCGAAGAAAGCCGGTGTCCCGGATGGTGTACTCAACGCTGTGGCGGGGAATACGCAAGAAATTAGCGATGCAATTATGGCCAGCCGCGACGTTCGCAAAATATCATTCACCGGTTCCACTGCAGTGGGTAAAACCCTGGTGCGTAATGCGGCTGAAACAATGAAAAAGGTTTCGATGGAGCTTGGCGGCAATGCGCCGTATATCGTCTTTGAAGACGCTAATATTGACGAAGCCGTGAAAGGGGCTGTCGCGAATAAATTCCGTAATGCAGGCCAGGTCTGCGTTAGCGTTAACCGTTTCTTTATTCACGAAAAGGTCTACGATCAGTTCGTTAACAAACTCGCTGATGCCGTTAAAGCCCTGAAAGTGGGTAATGGTCTCGAAGAAGGCGTTGTTGTAGGGCCATTAATTGAAAAATCTGCGGTCGATAAAGTCCGTGAACATGTTGAAGATGCGCAGGCGAAGGGCGGAAAAGTGCTGGTAGGCGGGAAGATCCATGAATTGGGTGGCAACTTCTGGCAGCCAACGGTGATAGTGGATGCCAACGATGATATGAAACTCGCGCAGGAAGAAACCTTTGGCCCGTTGGCCGCCTGCTTCAGTTTCAGAACGGAAGAGGAAGTGATTGAGCGAGCGAATAACACGCCATTTGGTTTAGCGGCCTACTTTTATACTCAGAATCTGGCCCGCGTATTCCGCGTCTCGCAAGCGATTGAAAGCGGGATGATTGGTATTAACGAATGCGCCGTTTCGACCGAGTTGGGGCCGTTTGGTGGTGTGAAAGAATCCGGACTGGGTCGGGAAGGTTCCGTGTTAGGTCTGGATGAGTTTCTCGAAGTCAAAACCTTGCATATTGGCGGGCTATAGTCACCACAATGCGAATGGGTTAGGTGGCAATCTATGAAAAAATACACCTTTGATTTTAGTCAGATAGAAGATCAGCCGGGATTCTATCGCCACTTTATCCAGGTTTTTCAACTTGAGAAAAAACAGGTTCACGATCTCGATAGTTTGTGGGATGTCGTCGTTGGGGATATTTTGCCGCTCCCGGTAGAGATTGAATTTGTTCATCTGCCAGAAATGCAAAGGCGGCGGTATGGCGCTTTGATTTTGCTTTTTGACGAAGCGGAAGAGGAGCTGGAAGGGCAATTGCGGTTTAACGTGCGTGGCTAACGCTGATTTAAACCCATAAAAAAGCCCCCGCGAGCGGGGGCAAAGTCGCCAGATTTGACGACGAGGGTTTATTTATACAGTTCAGCGGTGGCGTGCCAGGTATCGCCCGAACGTGCTTCGGTAATGCGATAAGCAGAGGCACCTTCCTGAGTCGCTTTCTGTGATAATTCATGACGCATATCCATTGGCGCACTACCCACCTGGCTTACTGAAATACTGCCCATGGATTGCATGTTTTGAGCTTGTTCGCTAGTGACCTGATGCGCGGCTGCATTAGCGCCGAAAGAGATCACGGAGAAAAGGCTAAGTGCCGCGATGGTTAATTTGGTTTTCATGATGTCTACTCCTGAATAAGTTTTTCAACGACCGGAAGGGCTTAACTGCATTTATTGTTCTTGGGGTCGTCATTTTGTTTAAACGGTATATCACTATTATTTATGGCTAACTTCTTATGGCTACCGACTGTTATTTGTACAGCTCAGCAGTTGCGTGCCATGCATCGCCAGAACGTGCTTCGGTGATACGGTAAGAAGAAGCACCTTGTTCTTCAGCTTTTTTATTCAACATCTGGTGCATATCCATTGGTGCGCTACCTACCTGGCTTACAGAAACGGAACCCATTGACTGAAGGTTCTGCGCTTGTTCAGCGTTGATAGAAGTGGCTGCGAATGCACCAAATGACAGCATTGAAAGCAGGCTAGCGGCTACTACAGTTGATTTCATGTTCATGATTTTTACCTCGTCGTATTCTTTTATTGGGGTCTTCATTTCGTGACCCTCATCACAAAATCAAGTATACACTAATAACTCACAAAATTAATACCCTGCTAATTATTCTCTATGAAACTTTACAATAATAGAGGCTCTTGATATTACGTAAAGTTATTAAAAAGTCGTATATGTTGCTGTTTTAATGTTAAATATAAGTAAAAACAATGAGATGCCAGACTTTGATTTTTTGTGCGGTTTATCACATAACTAGCTGATGCAAGCAAGATTTAGGCTTAGGAAGAAGTTAAAACCGGGAGTTACTGACAATGGATGTGAGCAGGGGGATTGTTACGAAAGTGTTGTTCCCGTTGTTCATTCACAACGGGAATGGAGTATTAACGCTTACAGTTCTTGTTCAAACAGCACCAGGATCGCTTCATACAATTCTTTCACAGTGAAGTTTTTCGCGGGAGTGGTAAAGATAGTGTCATCCCCGGCAATGGTTCCCAGAATACCTTCCGCTTTACCTAAAGAATCCAGCAGGCGCGCAATAAGCTGCGCAGCACCAGGACTGGTATGAATGACCACCACGGCATCATTGTAATCAATATCCAACACCAGATTTTTTAGCGGGCTGGAAGTGGTTGGCACGCCAAGCTCTGCCGGTAAGCAATACACCATTTCCATTTTTGCGTTGCGGGTACGCACGGCGCCGAACTTTGTCAGCATGCGAGAAACTTTGGACTGATTAATATTTTCAAAACCATCGTTTTGCAATGCATGGACGATCTCGCCCTGAGAACTGAATTTCTCTTCTTTTAATAGTGCTTTGAATGCTTTGACTAATTCTTCTTGTTTTGAGGAAATACGCATAGGTTACCCATTTAAAGGTCAACAAAGATAACATTATTATGCATTTAAATGAATTATTATGCAAATGAATGGCAGGTTGTCAGCCTGAAATAATGTTATGAAAGAGGCGGATTTTATCAAATTTTGTTATCGAGGAACATGCCTTCGTCACGACTCGAAAATATGTAGGTAAGTAAATCAAATGTTATCAAAATGATGTTGTTTTGCTGCGTAGGGAGGGGTAATGTAACCGCCGTTGATGTGACAACATCAGGTTGTGACCGGGCGCTCAGGCGTCGTTTCCACCCGGTGAGTAAATGCAGCAGTAACGCTTCAGGGATGCGTAACTTCGCAAACCTTAAGCGGGAAGATTGTAATTACCCCTTCTCTGGATTATGGTCGCCACCGCATGGAGTTACGGCACCTATTTGCTAACCATAATAAGGAGTTTAGGATGAAAGTTGCAGTCCTCGGCGCAGCAGGCGGAATCGGCCAGGCGCTTGCCCTTCTACTCAAGACCCAACTGCCTTCAGGTTCAGAACTCTCTCTGTATGATATTGCACCGGTAACCCCAGGTGTTGCAGTCGATCTGAGTCATATCCCTACTGATGTGAAAATTAAAGGTTTCTGCGGTGAAGATGCTACACCAGCGCTGGTGGGTGCTGATGTCGTTCTTATCTCCGCCGGTGTCGCTCGTAAGCCAGGTATGGATCGCTCTGACCTGTTTAACGTCAACGCGGGAATCGTTAAAAATCTGGTTCAACAGATTGCTAAAACTTGCCCGAAAGCCTGTATCGGTATCATCACGAACCCGGTGAATACCACTGTTGCTATCGCAGCTGAGGTGCTGAAAAAAGCAGGTGTGTACGATAAGAACAAACTGTTTGGCGTGACTACGCTAGACATCATCCGCTCCAACACCTTTGTTGCGGAACTGAAAGGTAAACAGCCGACCGAGATCGAAGTCCCTGTCATCGGTGGCCACTCTGGCGTGACTATTCTGCCATTGCTGTCTCAGATCCCAGGCGTAAGCTTCACCGAGCAAGAAGTTGCTGACCTGACTAAACGTATCCAGAATGCGGGCACTGAAGTTGTGGAAGCGAAAGCGGGTGGCGGGTCTGCAACTCTGTCAATGGGTCAGGCTGCTGCACGTTTTGGTCTGTCTCTGGTACGTGCGCTGCAAGGCGAAAGCAACGTGGTTGAATGTGCGTATGTAGAAGGCAACGGCGAGCACGCTCGTTTCTTCTCTCAGCCATTGCTGCTGGGCAAAAACGGTATCGCTGAGCACAAGTCTTACGGCAAACTGAGTGCGTTTGAGCACCAGGCGCTGGAAGGCATGCTGGATACTCTGCAGAAAGACATTACCCTTGGCGAAGAGTTTGTTAACAAATAAACCCTGCGCTTAAGCGAAAAAAAACCGGAACACTGATTCCGGTTTTTTATTGCCTGCAATTCACTGCTTATTAGTTAGTGGCTGGATATTCCTGAATCGTTACCTGCAACGTCAGCTTTTTATCTTCACGCATCACTTCAACAGGAATGACTGAGCCTGGGCGAATCTCCGCTACCTGGTCCATTGTCCCCAATGCGGATATAGCCGGTTTATGGTTCACGGAGATAATCACGTCATTAACCAAAAGACCTGCTTTTGCTGCCGGGCCATCAGGGGTAACTTCATTAACGATGATCCCTTGAATTTGATCGATACCCGTTGCCGGGCCATGCAATGGCGTAATCTCACGGCCGCCAATACCAATATAGCCACGAATTACGCGTCCATCGCGGATCAGCTTATCCATAATTTTTGTCGAAAGCTGAGTCGGGATCGCAAAGCCGATACCTTCAGGGGTTTCGCCATCGTTGCTTTTATCAAACGACAATGTATTTATGCCCATCAGCTCGCCGAGGGAATTGACCAGCGCACCACCGGAGTTACCATGATTAATCGAGGCGTCCGTTTGCAGGAAAGACTGGCGGCCAGAAGGGCTAAGGCCAATACGGCCGGTAGCACTAATAATCCCCTGAGTAATAGTTTGCCCGAGGTTATACGGGTTACCAATCGCCATCACGACATCGCCAATATGTGGCATGCGTTTATTATTGATAGGGATGACAGGGAGATTGGTGGCGTTAATTTTCAGCACTGCTAAATCAGTCAGGCTATCTGAGCCAACCAATAAAGCTTCAAACACTCGGCCATCTTGCAGAGCAACGATGATTTGCTCGGCATCATTAATGACGTGTTTGTTAGTAATGATGTAGCCGCGTTCATCCATGATGACGCCAGAGCCGAGGGTTTTAATTTCTAACTGATTTTGTGAATTGTTCCCAACACTACGGTTGTAAACGTTAACCACAGCAGGCGCAGCGCGTCGCACCGCAGTGTTGTAGCTCAGCGGAGTTTCATCGGCACTGTCAAACTTCGAGGGTGCTAAGGGGATGATTTTCTGGCGCAGTGAAGGTAACGATACCAACAATATGCCAGCCACAATCAGGCCAATCACCACCGAGCGTAATATCTTCAGAAACATGGATTTGTATTAGTTAATAATAAGCCGGGAGCAGAATAGCATGAGTTAATCGGACATCGTATAGAGATGTCCGATTACTGAGCAGATTAGCGTACTAAGAGATAGATACTTTCTTCGCCGCGAGCCACATGCAAAGCAATAACGTCTGGTTTAGTTTCCAGAACCTTACGCATCTCCGCAATGCTTGAAACTCTTTCGCGGTTTACACCAATGATGAAATCGTCTTTGTGCAGTCCCGCTTGTGCGGCTGGCGTACCTTTTTCAACGCTGTCGAGTTTGACGCCTTTAGTACCATCTTTGAGCTGACCATCGCTTAACGTCGCCCCCTGCAAGGCTGGCATAATTAGCTCGGCGTTCGCAGATGATGCGGTGCTCTTATCAAGCGTAACACTCACTTCAAGTGGTTTGCCGTCGCGCAGCAAGCCTAGTTTCACTACGGTTCCAGGCTCAGTAGTGGCAATTTTTGCGCGCAATTCGGCAAAGCTACTGATGGTTTTACCATTCAGGCTGGTAATCACATCACCCGCTTTCACGCCTGCTTTTGCTGAACCCGATTGCGGTAAGACTTCGCTGACAAATGCGCCACGTTGGGTGGTCAGGTTGAATGCTTTGGCAATATCAGCACTCATCTCGGTGCCTTTAATACCAAGCAAGCCACGCTTGATCTCGCCAAATTGCATCAACTGTTTGGCCAGAGTCTGCGCCATATTGCTGGGGATAGCAAAGCCGATACCGACGCTGCCGCCGCTTGGTGCGAGGATGGCGGTGTTAATACCAATAAGTTCGCCGTTCAAATTCAGCAATGCGCCGCCGGAATTACCACGGTTAATAGAGGCATCGGTCTGGATAAAGTTTTCCAGCCCTTCCAGGTTCAGACCGCTACGACCTAAAGCCGAAACAATCCCTGACGTTGCCGTTTGCCCCAGGCCGAATGGGTTTCCGACCGCAACGGCAAAATCCCCAACGCGCAGCTTATCGGAGTCGGCAACGGCGATTTGAGTCAGGCCACTCGCGTTCTGAATTTGAATCAGCGCGATATCACTTTGGTCATCGCCGCCAATCAGTTTGGCATCAAATTCACGCCCATCATTGAGCTGCACGCTGATTTTTTCGGCATGATTGATGACGTGATTGTTAGTCAGCACATAACCTTTTTCGGCATTAATAATCACGCCTGAACCCAAACCCTCAAAAGGCTGGGCTTCTGAAGGAGGCATGTCATCGCCAAAGAATTTCTTAAACTCTTCCGGGACTTTCTGGGCAGGTGCTGCCGCTGTCCCTTCTACCTGAACACTCACCACGGCAGGTAAAACTTTTTCCAGCATCGGTGCAAGGCTTGGCAAAGCCGGTTGACCCGGAATTTGTGCTGGCAACGCCGCATTCACCTGAGATGTCACACCGAACGTCAGTCCGACGCTTAACGCTAAGGCACTCAACAACAGTGTTTGTTTCTTCATTGATGGCTTGCTCTCGTGACCTGAACCTGGAAAAGGAAAACCCGATAACACTCCGATGTTATTGAAATATCAGCCGGGTAACAATGCTGTTATAGAGTGAAGTAACACAAGTAAATGATAGCTGTGCTGGAGAGAGATTGGGGTACGAAAGCGGTACCCCAAGAAAATATTCTGGATTTGTGATTAATCGCGTTTTGCGCGTTCGGTACGCAGCAAACCGGATGCGCCATCAGAGTAGTCACGCGGCATCTGCACCGGTGCCTGATCGTTGCTGGCTTCAGACTCAGCAAGGCGATTGCGGAATGGATTCTCTTCGGCTGACATTTCAGGCAGCAGGCTGCTGGAGCTTTTTGCCATGTGTTGATAAAGCTGGCGATAATCATGTGCCATGTTGTCCAGCAACTCGGCGCTGCGGGCAAAGTGGCTGACTAACTCTTCGCGGTACTCTTCAAGTTCTGCTTTGTTTTTCTCAATCTCGTACTGCATTGCCTGCTGCTGACGCAGCTTGCGGTTGCCAAAACGCATAGCAACTGCACCAACGATGATGCCAACAACTAACCCAATTAGCGCATATTCCCAGGTCATGAACTTCTCCCGTTGTCTTGTGTTTCCGTAGGGTAATGTAGCCACTATAACCGTTAACCTAAGAGAAGTGGAATCCTGACGCAGCATCGCTTAGGGTAGAACGGCCTTTTTTTCGACAACCGTCCCTTTTTGAGCATTAAGTAAACGGCAATCCGATTTTTAAGGAAATACCATAATACCATGCAAAATCTCTCCCCAGCATCGCGCTATCAACAAGCCCTGAATGAGGGCAGCTACCAACCTGATGATGTTCAGCGTGAGGCCGTAACCCGGTTGGACGCTATCTGGCAGGCTTTGAGCCAGCAAAAGCCGACTGAGCCTGTGAATGGTGGTTTCTTTGGCAAACTCTTTAGCAAACGTAATGTCGCGGTGAGTCAGGAATCGGTTCGCGGGTTGTATATGTGGGGCGGAGTAGGGCGCGGAAAAACCTGGCTCATGGATATGTTTTTTCAGAGTCTACCTGGCGAACGCAAGTTACGGCTGCATTTCCACCGTTTTATGCTGCGAGTCCATGAAGAGTTGGCGGCGCTTCAGGGGCAAACCGATCCCCTGGAAGTGATTGCTGACCGTTTCAAAGCAGAAACAGACGTTCTATGCTTCGATGAATTTTTTGTCTCTGACATTACAGATGCCATGCTGCTTGGCACGCTGATGCAAGCTTTGTTCGCGCGTGGGATCACGCTGGTGGCTACATCTAATATTCCGCCTGATGAATTGTACCGTAACGGCTTGCAGCGCCCGCGCTTCATCCCTGCGATTGATGCCATTAAACGGCACTGTGAAGTGATGAATGTCGATGCCGGTATTGATTACCGACTGCGAACGCTGACTCAGGCACACCTCTGGCTTTCTCCGTTGAACGACGAAACCGCGCAGCAGATGGAAAAACTCTATGCCGCGTTAGCAGGTACGGCGAGGGAAGGGGAACCGGTGCTCGAAATCAACCACCGCCCGTTAGCCACGTTAGGTTTGGCGAATCAGACACTGGCGGTAGATTTCAATACGCTGTGCGTTGACGCCCGCAGTCAGCATGACTACATCGCGCTCTCACGCCTCTTCCACACTGTGATTCTATTTAATGTGCCCGTGATGAACACCCGTAACGAAAATGAAGCGCGGCGGTTCATTGCGTTGGTGGACGAGTTTTACGAGCGTCACGTCAAATTGGTGGTTTCAGCGCAGGTTCCGCTGTTCGAGATTTACCAGGGGGAGAGATTGCGCTTTGAATTCCAGCGCTGTCTGTCGCGTCTGCAAGAAATGCAAAGTGAAGAGTATTTACGCTTGTCGCATATGCCGTGAACCGCAGTTTGAACGCAGAGTGACCATAAAGTGTGACAAAAACTACAAAAAGGTTCGACCTTTAGGGGCGACTTCCCTATAATCTTGCGACCCCACGTTACAACCAAAGTTTTTTTCCCAAAACTTGGTCGTGCTGGCATTGGCTATTCGAAGGGGTAGGTTTGCCGGACTTTGTCGTGTGAACCTTGAACTGATTTTAAACGTTTGGGTGAACACCTACGTGTAACTATATATTGGGTAAGCTTTTAATGAAAACTTTTACAGCTAAACCAGAAACCGTACAGCGCGACTGGTTCGTTGTTGACGCTGACGGTAAGACCTTAGGTCGCCTGGCTACTGAATTGGCTCGCCGTCTGCGCGGTAAGCACAAAGCGGAATACACTCCGCACGTTGATACTGGTGATTACATCATCGTTCTGAACGCAGAAAAAGTTGCTGTAACCGGCAACAAGCGTACTGACAAAGTGTATTACCATCACACCGGCCACATCGGTGGTATCAAACAAGCGACCTTTGAAGAGATGATTGCCCGCCGTCCTGAGCGTGTGATTGAAATCGCGGTTAAAGGCATGCTGCCAAAGGGCCCGCTGGGCCGTGCTATGTTCCGTAAACTGAAAGTTTACGCGGGCACCGAGCACAACCACGCGGCACAGCAACCGCAAGTTCTGGACATTTAATCGGGATTATGGCAATGGCTGAAAATCAATACTACGGCACTGGTCGCCGCAAAAGTTCCGCAGCTCGCGTGTTTATCAAACCGGGCAGCGGCAAAATCATCATCAACCAACGTTCTCTGGAACAGTACTTCGGTCGTGAAACTGCCCGCATGGTAGTTCGTCAGCCGCTGGAATTGGTTGATATGGTTGAGAAATTCGATCTGTACATCACTGTTAAAGGTGGTGGTACTTCTGGTCAGGCTGGTGCGATCCGTCACGGTATCACCCGCGCTCTGATGGAGTACGACGAGTCCCTGCGTGGCGAACTGCGTAAAGCTGGTTTCGTTACTCGTGATGCTCGTGAAGTTGAACGTAAGAAAGTCGGTCTGCGTAAAGCACGTCGTCGTCCTCAGTTCTCCAAACGTTAATTGTCCTCTGCTCTTGCAGAATACAATTCGCGAAAAGCCCGGTCTTGTACCGGGTTTTTTTATGCCTGAAAATTATATTTAGCGTTGCTAACTATTTGATGTTGAATGTATTTCAGACGAATTCCAGATCCATTCCCCACAAAACCCGTAAAATCTGGTAAACTATCAACCAATTTTCTGCCCAAAGGTCGGCATCCGGTTGTTTTCGCCTTGTTTTCTGGCGACTGGTGGTTTTCCGGCGTATCTGGGTATCAAACGGTCAGGTTAGTTGCCGCTTTCTGCGGCCATTAGCAGTAATTTTCTGAATAAACTTGGAGGTTTTCATGGCTGTCGCTGCCAACAAACGTTCGGTGATGACGCTGTTTTCCGGTCCTACTGACATCTATAGCCACCAGGTACGTATCGTCCTGGCTGAAAAAGGTGTTAGCGTTGAAATTGAGCATGTGGAAACGGATAACCTGCCTCAGGATCTGATTGACCTCAACCCAAATCACAGCGTACCGACCCTGGTTGACCGCGAACTTACTCTGTGGGAATCCCGCATCATCATGGAATATCTTGATGAGCGTTTCCCGCACCCACCATTAATGCCGGTTTACCCGGTTGCACGTGGTGAAAGTCGCCTGTACATGCATCGTATCCAGAAAGACTGGTATTCCCTGATGCACATCGTGATGAACGGTTCTGCTCAAGAAGCTGATGCTGCACGCAAGCAATTACGTGAAGAATTGCTGGCAATCGCACCTGTATTTACTCAGAAACCTTTCTTCCTGAGTGATGAGTTCAGTCTGGTAGATTGCTACCTGGCACCACTGCTGTGGCGTTTGCCGCAGATGGGTATTGAGCTGACAGGCGCAGGTTCTAAAGAGATGAAAGGTTATATGACTCGCGTATTTGAGCGTGATTCATTCCTCGCTTCTCTGACCGAGCCTGAGCGCGAAATGCGTCTGCAAACCCGGGGCTAATTGATGGATATGTCACAATTGTCACCACGTCGTCCGTATCTACTTCGTGCTTTTTACGAGTGGCTGCTGGATAACCAGCTCACACCGCATCTGGTGGTGGATGTGACATTGCCTGGCGTACATGTTCCTATGGAATATGCTCGCGACGGGCAAATTGTCCTGAATATTGCACCACGTGCAGTAGGAAACCTGGAATTGGCCAACGGTGATGTGCGTTTTAACGCGCGCTTCGGTGGTGTGCCACGCCAGGTATTTGTTCCTATGGCCGCGGTTCTGGCTATTTATGCTCGTGAAAACGGCGCTGGCACAATGTTCGAACCAGAAGCCAGTTATGACGAAGATGTTGAAAGTCATAATGATAACGAGCAGTTGTCGTCTGATTCAGAAATGGTCATGCAAGTGATTGATGGCTCACGCCCCGATCACGATGAAGATGACAACGACCCGGATAACGAGCCACCTCCACGTGGTGGTCGTCCGGCGCTGCGCGTAGTGAAGTAATTCAACGATATTATCCGCGTAGCTTGCCAGTAAAAATGCAAATCGAAGCCAGTCTCAGGACTGGCTTTTTATTGCCTTAAATAAACCTGGCAACTGCATCTTTACGTAAGCCAAGATTTGCTGTGTTATGATTCGACAATACTATTTGTCATGCTTCTTCCCTAAAACGGCCAATTCCCGACGCTATGAGCACATTTGACGAGCAACCATCTGAGATGACAGAAACCATCGGGCATACGATGCGCCGTCGTCCTCTTGCGCGTAAAAAACTCTCGGAAATGGTGGAAGAAGAACTTGAGCAGATGATTCGCAGACGTGAGTTTGCAGAGGGTGAGCAATTACCGTCTGAACGTGAGCTGATGGCATTTTTTAATGTTGGACGCCCTTCAGTGCGTGAAGCCCTGGCAGCACTAAAACGAAAAGGTTTGGTGCAAATCAGTAATGGCGAGCGCGCTCGCGTATCTCGCCCTTCAGCAGATACCATTATTGGTGAGTTATCTGGCGTGGCAAAAGATTTCCTTTCGCGGCCAGGTGGCATTGCCCATTTCGAACAGCTACGTATGTTCTTTGAATCCAGCCTGGTCCGCTATGCCGCTGAATTCGCGACAGATGAACAAATAGCCCGCCTTGCAAAAGCGCTTGAGCTGAATAATCAGGCTCTGGATGATAACGAACTCTTTATTCGATCCGACATCGAATTCCACCGTGAACTGGCAGAGATCCCTGATAATCCGATCTTCATGGCCGTGCATGTTGCCTTGCTCGACTGGTTGATCGCCGCGCGGCCAACGGTTGCTCAGGATATTTTGCATGCCCATAATAATGTGAGCTATCAGCAGCATATTGAAATTTATAATGCAATTCTGGCACGCGATCCTGATGCTGCTGACAGTGCATTAAAAGCCCATTTAAAAAGCGTTTTCGCCTCCTATTACCCCACGCCCCGTAAACGCACCGCAAAAAAATAGCAGTGCTAATTTGAGATCCTCCCCACGTCTAAGTAAGTAATTTCTGATCACCCATCATTATTTCATATGAGCCAGATCTCATCCTGACCTCTTCGATATGTGGTGTTTACTTTTTGATCTGGTATAACAGGTATAAAGGTATCCCGTATCATTTAAATATCAGACAACAAAGAGGCGTTTATGGCACAGAATCTTCGCGGTGTGATGCCCGCATTGCTTACTCCGTTTAACCCGCAACAACAGATCGACACCGACAGTTTGCGCCGTCTGGTTCGTTTCAATATCGAGCAGGGTATCGATGGCCTTTATGTCGGTGGTTCCACTGGCGAAGCATTTTTGCAGACCACACAAGAACGTGAGCAAGTGCTGGAAATTGTCGCCGAAGAAGCGAAAGGCAAGGTGACGTTAATTGCACATGTGGGGGGTATCAGCACTCATGAGAGTCAGACGCTGGCGAGTGCCGCACATCGTTATGGATTCGACGCCGTCTCAGCGGTCACACCATTTTATTATCCGTTCAGCTTCAATGAACACTGCGACCACTACCGCGCAGTCATCGATTCGTCGGGTGGGCTGCCGATGGTGGTTTACAACATTCCGGCTCTGAGCGGTGTGAAGCTCTCGCTTGAACAGATTGATACTTTAATCAGCTTGCCGGGCGTTGGGGCGTTAAAGCAAACCTCAGGTGATCTCTACCAGATGGAGCAGATCCGTCGTGCTCATCCGGATCTGGTGCTCTACAACGGTTATGACGAGATCTTCGCCTCTGGCCTGTTGGCAGGGGCTGACGGCGGTATTGGCAGCACTTACAACGTAATGGGCTGGCGATATATGGCCATTAAAAATGCCTTACAGGAAGGCGATGTTCAACGAGCCAGACAGCTTCAAAGTGAGTGCAACAAGGTCATTGATTTGCTGATTAAAGTCGGTGTTTTCCGCGGGCTGAAAACAATTCTGCATTATATGGATGTGCTGGCAGTGCCGCTTTGTCGCAAACCTTTTGCACCGGTTGAGGAGCAATATCTGCCTGAGCTTAAAGCACTCGCGACGCAGCTTCAGAAAGAACGCGCCGCGCTCTGAATGGCATATGCAAACCGTGGTGCCGTAAACCATACCTAATCAGACCTAACCAGAGGGCGGGTTTTTGCGAACTCGCACCGGGAGTGCTTTATGAATAACACTGCCCAACAGATCCCGTGGTACCGCCATTTAACTAAGCCGCAATGGAAAGCATTTTCAGCAGCATGGATTGGCTACTTATTGGATGGTTTTGATTTTGTCTTGATAGCGTTAGTACTGACTGAAATTCAAAGTGAATTTGGCCTGACAACTGTTCAGGCGGCGAGTCTTATCTCAGCGGCGTTTATTTCACGCTGGTTTGGTGGGCTGGTATTAGGCGCGATGGGCGATCGCTATGGCCGCAAACTCGCCATGATAACCAGTATCGTGTTGTTTTCTTTCGGGACGTTGGCGTGTGGTTTCGCTCCTGGTTTTACCACTATGTTCCTGGCCCGGCTACTGATTGGCATGGGGATGGCGGGGGAATACGGCTCCAGTGCGACCTATGTGATTGAAAGCTGGCCGAAACACCTGCGTAATAAAGCGAGTGGCTTTTTGATATCTGGCTTTTCTGTCGGCGCAGTGATTGCCGCTCAGGTATATAGCGTTGTGGTTCCAGCATGGGGTTGGCGCGCGCTATTTTTCATCGGTATTTTGCCTATTATTTTCGCGCTGTGGCTGCGTAAAAACATCCCTGAGGCTGAAGACTGGAAAGAGAAGTTTGCTGATACAAAACCGACCAAAACCATGGTGGACATTTTGTACCGTGGCGAGCATCGGTTTATAAATATCGGCCTGACCATTGTCGTCGCAACAGCGCTTTATTTCTGCTTCGCCGGTAATCTTGGCAATGCGGTACTTGTCGCAGTATTGGGTTTAATCTGCGCCGCCATATTCATTAGCTTCATGGTGCAAAGCAGCGGCAAGCGCTGGCCGACCGGTGTGACCTTAATGGTCGTCGTATTCTTTGCCTTCCTCTACTCCTGGCCGATTCAGGCGTTGCTGCCAACCTATCTGAAAACGGAACTGGCCTACAACCCAACAACCGTGGCGCATGTTCTGTTCTTTAGCGGATTTGGTGCCGCTGTCGGCTGTTGCGTGGGAGGATTCCTGGGGGATTGGTTAGGTACACGTAAAGCCTATGTCTGTAGCCTGCTGGTGTCTCAACTACTGATCATTCCTGTTTTCGCCATCGGCGGCGGAAATATCTGGGTCCTGGGTTTACTGCTGTTCTTCCAACAGATGTTAGGCCAGGGAATTTCAGGGATTTTGCCTAAGTTGATTGGCGGTTACTTTGATACTGAACAGCGTGCTGCGGGACTTGGTTTTACCTATAACGTTGGTGCATTAGGCGGGGCACTCGCTCCGATTATTGGCGCCACTATTGCGCAACGTCTTGATTTAGGGACTGCACTGGCATCGCTTTCGTTTAGCCTGACATTCGTGGTTATTTTGTTGATTGGCCTGGATATGCCATCGCGTGTTCAGCGCTGGATCCATCCGCAGGCGGTGCGAACGCACGATGCCATTGATGGTAAACCATTTAGTGGAGCAATTAAGATGGGCACGGCTAAGAGTCGGGTCATGCAAAAAGCGGTGAAATAACAAAGCATAAAAAAGCCCGGTGACTTTAGTATCACCGGGCTTTTTTGCATTTTAGTTTGTTAGACTTCGAGGAAGTTCAGGATCCCGTCAGCGGCTTTACGGCCTTCGGCGATAGCTGTAACCACCAGGTCAGAACCACGAACGGCGTCACCACCGGCAAAGATTTTCGGGTTGCTGGTCTGGAATGGGTTATCGCTGCCTTCCGGTGCCAGAATACGTCCCTGGCTATCCAACTCAACGCTGTGTTTTTCTAACCACTGCATGGCGTGAGGACGGAAACCAAACGCCATAATGACGGCATCGGCAGGGACAACATGCTCAGAACCGGCAACGATCTCTGGACGGCGGCGGCCATTGGCATCCGGCGCACCCAGCTCGGTACGCGCAACTTTCACGCCTGATACGCGACCATTGGCATTCACTTCCACACCAAGTGGCTGCACGTTGAACTGGAACTCAACACCCTCTTCACGCGCATTTTTCACTTCGCGTTTAGAACCTGGCATGTTCTCTTCATCACGACGATAAGCACAGATAACGTGCGTTGCGCCCTGGCGAACCGAACTACGCACGCAGTCCATCGCGGTATCACCACCGCCAAGTACCACAACACGTTTGCCTGACATATCCACATATGGCTCTTCTGGTGAATCACCGAAGCCCATAATTTTCTTGGTGTTAGCGATGAGGAACGGCAGAGCATCAAATACGCCTGTCGCATCTTCATTTTCTAAACCACCACGCATGGACTGGTAAGTCCCCACGCCCAGGAATACCGAATCAAACTCTTTCAGCAGGTCGTCAATGTGAACATCGCGGCCAACTTCAGTATTCAGTTTGAATTCGATACCCATGCCGCTAAAGATCTCACGGCGTTTAGTCATCACTTCTTTTTCCAGTTTGAACGCTGGAATACCGAAGGTCAGCAGGCCACCAATTTCTGGATGGCGGTCATAAACTACCGCTTTCACACCGTTACGCGCTAACACGTCGGCACATGCCAGGCCAGCAGGACCAGCACCGATGATAGCGACGCGTTTACCGGTTTGTTTCACGCCAGTCAGGTCTGGTTTCCAGCCCATCTCAATCGCTTTATCGTTGATATAGCGCTCGATGTTACCGATGGTCACGGCTCCAAACTCATCATTGAGCGTACAAGAACCTTCGCACAGACGGTCTTGCGGGCAAACGCGACCACATACTTCCGGCAGGCTGTTTGTCTGGTGAGACAGTTCAGCCGCTTCGATAATGCGCCCTTCATTGGCCAGTTTCAGCCAGTTGGGAATGTAGTTATGTACTGGGCATTTCCATTCACAGTACGGGTTGCCGCACGACAGGCAGCGATCTGCCTGCGCTTTAGCCTGGCCTTCTGAGAACGGCTCGTAAATTTCCACAAATTCAATTTTACGGATCTTGAGCGGTTTCTTTGGCGGATCAACGCGCTGTAAGTCGATAAATTGATAAACGTTTTGACTCATCGTGACCTCTTACTGCGCCTGCACCCGCAACTCGGCGGCGCTTCGACTACGGTGACCCAACAATGCTTTGACATCACTGGACTTCGGTTTAACCAACGTGAATTTCGAGGCAAATGCCGGCCAGTTAGCCAGAATTTCTTCGCCGCGCTGGGAACCCGTCAGCTGCACATGCTCGGTAATCATACCGCGCAGGTGTTCTTCGTGGATGGCCAGTTCTTCAACATTGATAAGCTCAACCAGCTCAGGGTTAACGCGTTTACGGAAATCGCCGTCTTCATCGAGCACATAAGCGAAACCACCGGTCATACCTGCACCGAAGTTCACGCCTGTTTTGCCGATGATGCAGACAATACCGCCAGTCATGTATTCACAACCGTTATCGCCAATGCCTTCAACCACAGTAATAGCACCGGAGTTACGCACGGCGAAACGCTCACCTGCGCGGCCAGCAGCATAAAGTTTGCCACCGGTTGCACCGTACAAACAGGTGTTACCGATGATAGTCGCTTCATGGCTGCGGAAGGCCGAGCCAACCGGAGGACGCAAGGAAATCAGACCGCCTGCCATACCTTTGCCAACATAGTCGTTAGCATCGCCAGTCAGATGCAATTCAACACCACCCGCGTTCCACACACCGAAGCTCTGCCCGGCGGTGCCGCTGAAATGCGCTTTAATCGGATCGGCAGCCAGACCCTGATCGCCATTATGCGTCGCGATATAACCTGACAGCGTGGCACCCACTGAACGGTCGGTGTTGCGGATATCAAACCAGAACGTTTTGCTCTGCTTGTCGTCGACATACTGTTTCGCCTGAGCGAGCAGTTGCGCGTTCAGGTCGCCTTTATCAAATGGCGGGTTATTCTCGGTGCAGAACACCGCTTTGCCCGGCATAGGCTCAGCCGTTTTCAGCAGGTTAGACAGATCCAGGTTTTGCTGTTTAGCAGTAAAACCATCCAGCTCTTTGAGCAGATCGGTACGGCCAATCAGGTCGACCAGACGCTTCACGCCTAACTGCGCCATCAACTCACGGGTTTCACGAGCAATGAATTCAAAGTAGTTAGTCACTTTGAACGGCAGGCCGTGATAGTGGTTTTTACGCAGTTTTTCGTCCTGAGTTGCAACACCGGTTGCGCAGTTGTTCAGGTGGCAAATACGCAGGTATTTACAACCTAACGCCACCATCGGGCCGGTACCGAAACCAAAGCTTTCTGCGCCAAGAATCGCCGCTTTGATAATGTCTAAGCCGGTTTTCAGGCCGCCATCAACTTGCAGACGGATCTTATGACGCAGACCGTTAGCCACCAGTGCCTGTTGTGTTTCCACCAGGCCCAGTTCCCACGGGCAGCCGGCATATTTCACGGATGACAGCGGGCTTGCACCTGTACCACCGTCGTAACCGGCGATAGTAATCAGGTCGGCATAAGCTTTAGCCACACCGGTCGCGATGGTGCCAACGCCTGGTTCGGAAACCAGTTTGACGGAAATCATCGCTTTCGGGTTGACCTGTTTAAGGTCGAAAATCAGCTGCGCCAAATCCTCGATAGAGTAAATATCGTGATGCGGCGGTGGCGAAATCAGCGTAACGCCAGGCACGGAATAACGCAGTTTTGCGATATACGGCGTGACCTTATCACCCGGTAGCTGGCCGCCTTCGCCTGGTTTTGCACCTTGCGCGACTTTAATCTGGATAACATCAGCATTCACCAGGTAAGCCGGAGTGACGCCGAAACGACCAGAAGCGACCTGTTTGATACGGGACACTTTATTGGTGCCGTAACGAGCAGGGTCTTCACCGCCTTCACCGGAGTTAGAATTCCCGCCGATGCTGTTCATTGCTTCTGCCAGGGATTCGTGTGCTTCCGGGCTTAATGCGCCGATAGACATCGCCGCAGTGTCAAAGCGCTTGTACAGCTCAGTGGCTGGCTCCACGTCTTCGATTCTGACTGTTTCACCTTGCGGATCGAGTGCAAGCATATCGCGCAGTGTTGCCACCGGGCGCTCGTTCACCAGCTTCGCGTACTCCTGATAATCTTTGTACTCGCCGCTGTTAACTGCTTTTTGCAGCGTCTGAACCACGTCAGGGTTATAAGCGTGATATTCGCCACCGTGGACGTATTTCAGCTGACCACCCTGATCCAACGGCTTACGGGCGAGCCATGCGCGTTTAGACAGGTTCAGCAAATCTTGTTGGAAGTCGTTGAAGCCTGCACCACCAATACGGCTAACAACGCCCTGGAAGCACAGCTCAGAAACTTCTTTATGCAGGCCAACCGCTTCAAACAGTTTCGAGCAACGATAAGAGGCGATAGTCGAGATGCCCATTTTGGACATGATCTTGTACAGCCCTTTATTGATGCCGTTGCGGTAGTTCTGCATCACTGCGCGGTAAGATTTTTCAATCGCGCCGTTATCAACCAGTTTCGCCAGCGTTTCGTAGGCGAGGTACGGGTAGATTGCCGTCGCGCCAAAGCCGAGCAGAACAGCGAAGTGGTGCGGGTCACGCGCACTTGCCGTTTCAACGATGATGTTGGCATCGCAACGCAGGTTTTTCTCAACCAGGCGAGTCTGAATCGCACCCACAGCCATTGGCGCAGGAACCGGCAGGCGATCTTTCGCGATGTTACGGTCGGACAGCACCAACAGAACAGTACCGTTGCGTACCATGCGCTCAGCTTCATCGCACAGTGCTGAAACTGTTGCGTGCAGTGACTGAGCAGAAGCATCGTAAGTGATGTCCAGCGTGTCTGCGCGATAGTGCTGTTCTTCAAGCGAGGTCAGCTGTTGGAAATCAGACCACAGTAGAATTGGCGATTTGAAGCTCAGGCGGTGCGCCTGGCCTTCTGCTTCACAGAAGACGTTCATTTCACGGCCAATGCTCGTCGCCAGAGACATTACGTGTGCTTCACGCAGCGGATCGATTGGCGGGTTGGTCACCTGCGCAAACTGCTGGCGGAAGTAGTCGTAAATAATACGTGGCTGGCTGGAGAGCACGGCAAATGGGGTATCGTCACCCATTGAACCGACCGCTTCCTGGCCATTTTCACCCAACACGCGAATGACAGAATCCAGCTCTTCGCTGCTGTAGTTAAACTGTTTTTGGTAGCTTGCGAGCGTATCGTCATCCATCTCGCGCGAGCCAACTTCTTCGTCTGGCAAATCTTCAAACGGCACCAGGCGACGAACGTTGTTCTCCATCCACTCTTTATACGGGTGGCGGCCTTTTAAATCGGCATCGGTTTCAGCGGAATGCAGAATGCGACCGATACGCGTGTCGATAACCATCAACTCGCCAGGGCCGACGCGGCCTTTTTCCACCACTTCGTCAGGCTGGTAATCCCAGATCCCAACTTCAGAAGCGCAAGTAATCAGCTTATCTTTAGTGATGACGTAGCGCGCCGGACGCAGGCCGTTACGGTCCAGGTTACAGGCGGCGTAGCGCCCATCGGACATAACGATACCGGCCGGACCATCCCATGGCTCCATGTGCATGGAGTTAAAGTCAAAGAACGCACGCAGCTCGGGATCCATGTTCGGGTTGTTCTGCCAGGCTGGTGGCACTAACAGACGCATTGCACGAACGATATCCATCCCGCCAGCCAGCAGCAGCTCAAGCATGTTGTCCATGGAGCTTGAGTCAGAGCCCGTTTCGTTAACGAATGGCGCTGCGTCATGCAGGTCTGGGATCAGTGGAGTCTGGAATTTATAGGTACGTGCACGCGCCCACTGGCGGTTACCGGTGATGGTGTTGATTTCACCGTTGTGTGCCAGGTAGCGGAACGGTTGAGCCAGCGGCCAGCGTGGCACGGTGTTGGTGGAGAAACGCTGGTGGAACAGGCAAATTGCTGATTCCAGGCGTAAGTCCGCCAGATCCAGGTAAAAGCGCGGCAAATCTGCCGGCATACACAGACCTTTATAGATATTGACCAGGTTTGAAAGACTACATACGTAGAAGTCTTTGTCCTGAATACGTTTCTCAATGCGACGGCGAGCAATGAACAGGCGACGTTCCATATCACGTGGACGCCAGCCAGCCGGGGCATTAACAAAAATTTGTTCGATGCGAGGCTTTGAGGAGAGGGCGATTTCACCGAGTACGTCTTCATTGGTTGGCACTTCGCGCCAGCCAACAATCGACAGGGTCTCGTTTTGCAACTCTTCTTCAACGATGCGGCGGCTTGCGCTCGCCAGAGCGTCGTCTTTATTTAAGAAAATCATGCCGACGGCATAATTTTTTGCCACACGCCAGCCACGCTCTTCCGCAACGATTCGGAAGAAACGGTCAGGCTTTTGTAACAGCAGGCCACAACCATCACCGGTTTTACCATCGGCGAGGATTGCTCCACGGTGTTGCATTCGGGCCAGTGCGTGAATAGCAGTACGCACTACCTTGTGGCTAGGTTCGCCTTCTATGTGGGCGATCAGGCCGAAACCACAGTTATCCTTCTCAAGGGATTTATCGTACAACATATCAGTGAACCTCCCCAGGCTCTACGTGATTCCCGATACCGATTGCGTCCAGACGCAGCAAGGGCATGGCGACGGGGTTTGCGCATCTACGCTTACCTCGCGTGTCGCCCTCTTTATGTCTAACGCATCCGGTTGCACAAGTATTGAGGACTTGCTTTAGAGGGAATCTTAATTACTGCATAAATATGATGGGCACAGAACCCATCCAGAAAGCTTCCAGCGGATTTCCAAGTTATCGGGAAAGCGCACACAGGTCAAATGGCATTCTTATTTATACGAATATGTGCTAAATGACATTTAACATTATGAAATTAAACATTTTATTATCATTTTTATCGTATTTAAACGGCAGGGGAATCGCTTGGGTTATGTGATCTCTCTCACTGTATGAGAGGCTGCAAAATTCCAGACCATGCTGGCAATGATGTTATTGGCAGGATCTTATGCTAACAACGCGGTTTCGCGTGTTGTATGACACTGTTTTTCACAAGGTGACATATTCTTTAAAAATAGCGGGTCAACATAAGGAAAAGTAATCATCTTTTAGATGCGTAAAATTGCACTAATTGTGAATTTATATTCAATAGATAAAGCTGCGCCGGAGCGATTGATCCAGGTCATCGCTAAATTGGGCAGATAATGGCAGGCTACGTCCCTTTTACAGGGCGGCCCATCAGATTATGCAGTTACAAAAATTAGTCAATATGTTTGGTGGCGATCTTCAGCGTCGGTATGGTCATAAAGTCCATAAACTCACGCTGCACGGCGGTTTTAGCTGCCCAAATCGTGATGGCACAATTGGTCGTGGCGGTTGTACTTTCTGCAATGTTGCGTCATTTGCGGATGAAGCCCAACAAAATCACTCTATCGCCGACCAACTCGAGCGCCAGTCGCAACTCGTCAATCGCGCTCAACACTACCTTGCCTATTTCCAGGCATACACCAGCACATGGGCCGAAGTGCAGGTGCTGCGCTCGATGTATCAACAGGCTGTCAGCCAGGCGAGCATTGTGGGGTTATGCGTCGGGACACGCCCGGATTGCGTACCGGATAGCGTGCTGGATTTGCTCAGTGAATATCATGAAAAAGGCTATGAGGTCTGGTTAGAACTGGGACTGCAAACGGCACATGATAAAACGCTGCATCGTATCAATCGCGGGCATGATTTTGCCTGTTATCAGGAAACCACTCGCCGCGCTCGCGCACGTGGCCTGAAAGTCTGTAGCCATCTGATTGTCGGCCTGCCGGGTGAAGGGCAGGAGCACTGCATGGAGACGCTGGATAAAGTGGTTGAAACCGGCATTGATGGCATCAAGCTCCACCCTCTGCACATAGTGAGTGGCAGCACGATGGCTAAAAGCTGGCAGGTAGGGCGCTTACAGGCAATTGAATTAGAAGAGTATGCGACAACTGCCGGGGAGATGATTCGCCATACTCCGCTTGATGTCGTCTTCCATCGTATTTCGGCTAATGCCCGCCGACCCACGTTGCTGGCACCGCTGTGGTGTGAGAACCGCTGGAGCGGAATGGGGGCGATTGATAGCTATCTCAATGAGCACGGTACGCAAGGCTCGGCACTCGGTACCCCGTGGAACCCGACAATTCTGTTGTAAATCCTGAGCGTGAGATCTTTTTGCGGTATATTTAGCAGATTGAAGGCGAGGGAAACGTTCCATGAAGCAAATCCGGTTACTGGCACAATATTACGTTGATTTGATGGTGAAGCTCGGATTAGTGCGCTTCTCTTTGTTGCTGGCCTCCGCCCTGGTGGTGCTGGCTATCGTGGTGCAAATGGCCGTGACGATGCTGTTGCGCGGCCAGGTTGAAAGCATTGATGTTGTGCGCTCCATCTTTTTTGGCCTGTTAATTACGCCATGGGCCGTCTATTTCCTTTCTGTGGTCGTTGAACAACTCGAAGAATCGAGGCAGCGGCTGTCAAAACTGGTGCAAAAACTCGAAGAGATGCGCGAGCGAGATCTGAAACTCAATGTGCAGCTCAAAGACAATATCGCGCAATTGAACCAGGAAATTGCTGACCGTGTGAAAGCGGAAGACGAACGTCAGACGATGCTTGAGCAGCTCAAAGTTGAGATGCAGGAACGCGAAGAGACGCAAATCCAGCTTGAGCAACAATCTTCTTTTTTACGGTCATTCCTCGATGCCTCTCCAGATTTGGTTTTCTATCGTAACGAAGACAAAGAGTTCTCAGGCTGTAACCGCGCGATGGAACTGTTGACCGGTAAAAGTGAGAAGCAGCTGATAAGCCTGAAACCGGAAGATGTCTATTCGCCAGAAGCGGCGCAGAAGGTTATCGAAACCGACGAGAAAGTGTTCCGTCATAATGTGTCGCTAACTTACGAACAATGGCTGGATTACCCGGATGGGCGCAAAGCCTGTTTTGAAATTCGTAAAGTGCCTTATTACGACCGCGTGGGTAAACGCCATGGTTTAATGGGCTTTGGCCGCGACATTACCGAGCGTAAGCGTTACCAGGATGCGCTTGAACGCGCCAGCCGTGATAAAACCACATTCATTTCGACGATCAGCCATGAACTGCGTACGCCGCTAAACGGTATCGTCGGCTTAAGCCGCATATTGCTTGATACCGAGCTTAACCCGGAACAAACCAATTACCTCAAAACGATTCATGTTTCAGCGATAACTCTGGGTAATATTTTCAACGATATCATTGATATGGATAAGCTTGAGCGCCGCAAGGTTCAGCTTGATAACCAACCAATCGATTTCACCAGTTTCCTTGCTGACCTGGAAAACCTTTCTGGTTTGCAGGCGCAGCAAAAAGGACTGAAGCTGGAAATGAACCCGACATTGCCGCTGCCACATAAAGTGGTGACGGACGGTACGCGCCTGCGCCAGATCCTCTGGAATCTCATCAGCAACGCCGTGAAATTTACGCCAAAAGGTGGCCTGGTTTCGGTGCGCGTGCGTTATGAAGAAGAAAATACCTTACGCTTTGAAGTCCAGGATTCTGGCATTGGCATCCCGCAGGATGAGCAGGACAAAATCTTCGCTATGTACTATCAGGTGAAAGATAGCCACGGCGGTAAACCGGCAACGGGTACCGGGATTGGTTTGGCGGTGTCGCGCCGCCTGGCGAAGAGTATGGGCGGTGATATTACCGTCAGCAGTAAGCCGGGCGAAGGCTCGCTATTTACCTTGACCATTCAGGCTCCTCGCGTGGCGGATGAAATCGAAGACACGCTCGACGATGACGAAATGCCTCTGCCTGCATTGCACGTTCTGCTGGTGGAAGATATTGAACTCAACGTGATTGTTGCGCGTTCGGTGCTCGAGAAACTTGGCAACAGCGTAGACGTTGCGATGACAGGTAAAGAGGCGCTGGAAAAATTCACCCCAGGTGAGTATGACCTGGTGCTGTTGGACATTCAGTTACCTGATATGACTGGGCTGGATATTTCCCGGCAACTGACCACGCGTTATGCGCGTGAAGATTTACCACCGCTGGTGGCATTGACTGCTAACGTATTGAAAGATAAAAAAGAGTATCTGGATGCTGGCATGGACGACGTGCTGAGCAAACCCCTCTCGGTTCCGGCGTTAATGGCGATGATCCAAAAATTCTGGGACAACCAACAGTCAGAGTCTAAGAAGGAGTCTCAAGTGCCTCAAGTTAATAGTGAAAAACAGCAAGCATTGCTCGATATCCCCATGCTTGAGCAGTATATGGAGCTTGTCGGACCAAAACTGATTACTGATGGGCTGGCGATGTTTGAAAAAATGATGCCGGGCTACCTGAGTGTGCTGGACTCCAATATGACGGCTCGCGACCAGAAAGGGGTTGTGGAAGAGGGGCATAAGATTAAAGGCGCTGCGGGTTCTGTAGGGTTGCGCCATTTGCAGCAAGTTGCCCAGCAAATTCAGTCACCGGATCTACCAGCCTGGTCGGAAAACGTGGGTGAATGGATTGAAGAGTTGAAACAAGAATGGCAGCACGATGTTGACGTTTTGAAGGCTTGGGTCGCAAACGCTCCCAAAAAATGACCCCGGATAAACCGGGGTGCGCGAATTCTGCGCCAACACCAGGGAAAAAGTAGGCTGCGCCGTTGAGTTATAAGTCTTTATCCAAATGGCGCAGCCGATAATCTCGTGTGCTGCTCAGGCATTAAGATAGCAAATCTTAAATAGTTTGTTACATGAAACAGTAAAATGTGTGAAGCATAGCGATCAAATCGTCATAACTAATGATGGAAGTCGCGTGATGAAAAGGAATAGCTGAATGAAGAAGATTGGTGTGGTGCTCAGTGGTTGCGGGGTCTACGACGGAAGCGAAATTCAGGAAGCTGTTATTACCCTGTTAGCAATCGCTCGCTCTGGCGCTGAAGCTGTTTGCTTTGCACCCGACAAACCTCAAGCAGATGTTATTAATCACCTCGCTAATAATGAGTCTTTAGAGCATCGAAATGTGCTTGTTGAGGCGGCTCGAATCACCCGTGGATTGGTGACGCCATTGGCGCAGGCCGATGCCAGCAAATTGGATGCGCTGATCGTTCCCGGTGGTTTTGGGGCAGCGAAAAACCTGTGCAATTTTGCAAGTCTTGGCAGCGAGTGCGTGGTTGATGCTGATTTGCGTCGCCTGGCTCGCGATTGCCACGATCAGGGCAAGCCGCTCGGCTTTATCTGTATTGCCCCGGTGATGCTGCCAAAAATTCTCGATGTTCCGGTGCGTTTGACCATCGGCACTGATATTGATACGGCAGAAATTGTTGAAGAGATGGGGGCTGAACATGTTCCGTGCCCGGTTGATGACATCGTGGTTGATGAAGAACACAAAGTGGTGACGACGCCTGCTTATATGCTGGCCACACGCATTGATGAAGCGGCATTGGGTATAGAAAAACTGGTGGCTCGCGTTGTGAGTATGACTGCATGAAGAAAGGGCGTGTTGCGCTCTTAGGCACCCTCAAGCGTTGGCTATTACGCTTTGCGCTGGCGCTGGTGGGAGTTTGGTTGGCAGGGATAATCCTGTTCAGCTTTATGCCGGTACCGTTTTCGGCAGTTATGGTCGAACGGCAATTCAGCGCCTGGTTCTCAGGTGATTTTGGTTACGTGGCGCATTCCGATTGGGTCAGCATGGACGAAATCTCACCGTGGATGGGGCTTGCAGTTATTGCGGCAGAAGATCAGAAATTCCCGGACCATTGGGGGTTTGATGTTTCCGCGATTGAAAAAGCCATTGCACACAATGAACGCAATGAAAATCGCGTTCGCGGTGCGTCAACGCTTTCCCAGCAAACGGCGAAGAACTTGTTTTTATGGGATGGGCGGAGCTATGTTCGCAAAGGCCTGGAAGCGGGTTTAACACTCGGTATGGAAGTGGTGTGGACGAAACGCCGGATCCTGACTGTTTATCTGAATATCGCAGAATTTGGAGAGGGGATTTTTGGCGTGGAAGAAGCTTCGCAGCGTTACTTCCATAAACCAGCAAGTCGCCTGACGGCCTCGGAAGCCGCTTTGCTTGCCGCAGTATTACCTAATCCAATCCGCTTTAAAGCGAATGCGCCTTCAGGTTATGTTCGGCAACGCCAGCAATGGATTTTGCGCCAGATGCGCCAGCTAGGTGGCGAATCGTTTATGGCGCAGCATGAGTTGAAGTGAGTTAATCTTCGTCAAAACCGGCATTGAACAGCGCGATAACCGCGTTCAATGCTTGTTCTTCTTCAGGCCCGGTGACTTCAATTTCAATGTGGCCACCTTTGGCTGAATCTAGCATCAGTAGTGCAATCACACTATTAGCTTCGGCTTCGGTTCCGGCCTCGTTACGCAATATCACTTCGGCATCAAAACTTTGCACCAGTTCGAATAGTTTCATAGCCGGGCGCGCATGCATGCCCAGCTTATTGGTGATCTCAACGGTTTGTTTTACGGTCATGGTTTGCGTTTTTCCAGCGTACGGTGACGGGACTGCACGTTTTTCCCGCGTGAGCGGAAATAGTCTGCCAACTGCTCTGCAATATAAACCGAACGGTGTTTACCGCCAGTACAACCAATCGCTACAGTCAAATAGCTGCGGTTGTTGGTTTCCAGCATCGGTAACCAAAGCTCAAGATAGCTACGCGTCTGGTAGATAAAGTTGTGTACTTCGGTATGACGATCAAGGAACGCCGCAACAGGCCTGTCGAGACCCGTCATTGGACGCAGTTTTGGATCCCAGTGCGGGTTTGGCAGGAAGCGCACGTCAAATACGTAATCTGCATCAATCGGAATGCCGTGCTTAAAGCCGAAGGATTCGAAGACCATCGTCAATTCACGTTCACGCTTGCCGAGCAGACGAGTCCGTAACATTTCCGCGAGTTCATGCACCGACATTTCAGAGGTGTCGATGATTAAATCGGCTCTGGATTTCAACGGTTCCAGCAGATCGCTTTCTTCATCAATCGCACTCTCCAGCGACAAGTTTTTACTGGAAAGCGGGTGTAAACGGCGTGTGTCGCTATAACGACGAATCAGCGTGTTGCGATCGGCATCGAGGAACAGCAATTGCGGAGAAAATGAATCAGGTAGATTGGTCATCGCCTGTTCAAAAATTTCCGGGTTTTCCGGCATGTTACGCACGTCGATGCTGACTGCCGCAGAAATTTGTCGTTCTGCGAGAGTTTTGGCAAGATCAGGCAACAGCACCACTGGCAGGTTATCTACACAGTAGAATCCCATATCTTCTAGTGCACGCAAGGCTACAGACTTCCCTGAACCAGAGCGGCCGCTGACAATCATCAGCACCATTTTATCACTCCCCCAACTTCTCTTGCTGTGGCACGTACATGACCGCAGCCAGATTATTCACTTTCACTACCATGTTCGGTTTCGGTAATGATCTGATAAAGCTCTTCATCGCTCTGCGCTGAACGCAGTCGTCGGCAAATCGTTTTGTCCGCCAGACGTTTTGCTACCAAAGACAAAGTGTGCAAATGTGTTTTTGTCTGATCGGCCGGAACAAGTAGCGCAAACATCAGGTCGACCGGCTGATTATCAATAGCATCAAACGCGATAGGGGTTTCCAGTTTAATAAACACCCCTACGGCGCGGGTGGTATCTTCTTCCAGTTTTCCGTGAGGAATGGCGATACCATTGCCGATACCGGTACTACCCATGCGCTCACGCGTCAGTACCGCCTCAAAGACGACTTGAGGTGGCAGACCGAGCTGTTTCGCCGCGAGTTCACTGATAATTTCCAGCGCACGTTTCTTACTTTGGCAATGTACATTGCTACGGGTACATTCTTTGTTCAGGACATGACTAAGTTGTAGAGCAGAATCGTTGTTCATCATAAGTTCACCTAAGCACTCTGTTGTGGCAACGGCCCGTTACTTCCGTAACGAGCCGTGAATGCCAAAACCGTTGCCTGGATTATCAGTGTTGTTTTAGTTTATCTTTATGTTTGGTTAACTGGCGCGCCAGTTTATCAATCAGACCGTCAATCGCTGCATACATATCCTGCCCTTCAGCGCTGGCATGTATTTCACCACCATTGATATGAAGTGTTGCGTCGGCAATATGCGTGACTTTTTCCACTTTTAACACAATATAGACTTGGTTAATCCTATCGAAGTACTGCTCCAGTTTGGCAAACTTCGTGCTCACAAAATCGCGCAGTGCGTCAGTGATTTCGACGTTTTGTCCTGTAATGTTGAGCTGCATAGTGTCTTCCTTATCGGTTAAGTCACACCAGTTGTTTACGCTGGTTTGACGGTGGTATGGATAAAGACTCTCGGTACTTCGCAACAGTGCGGCGTGCCACCATGATCCCCTGATCCGATAGCATAGTCGTTAACTTGCTATCACTCAGCGGTTTCGCAGGGTTTTCCGCAGCAATTAATTTCTTCACCAAAGCCCGAATAGCCGTGGAGGAGGCTTCACCGCCGCCCTCGGTATTGACATGACTTGAGAAGAAATACTTCAATTCAAAAATGCCTCGCGGACTGTGCAAATACTTTTGCGTGGTCACGCGGGAAATGGTGGATTCGTGCATTTCGACCACTTGGGCGATATCAGCAAGAACCATCGGTTTCATATGCTCTGCACCGAACTCAAAAAAGCCTTGTTGCTGTTCAACGATGCAGCGGCTAACCCGCAGCAAGGTATCATTGCGGCTTTCAAGGCTTTTGATCAGCCACTTCGCTTCTTGCAGGTTACTGCGAATAAATTGTGAGTCGCTGTCATTGCGGGCATTGGTGCCCATAGCAGCGTACTGTTGATTTATTTTTAGACGTGGGATGCTGTCGGCGTTGAGTTCTACCGTCCAGCGGCCCTGAGTTTTTTTGACCAACACATCAGGGATGACATACTCTGGTTCGCTGGTCTGAATGGACTGGCCCGGACGCGGATCAAGCGACTGAATCAGGCACATTGCCTCTTTCAGTACTTCTTCTTTCAGGCGCGTGACGCGCATCAGGCTGCGGAAATCATGGTTGGCGAGCAAGTCGAGATGTTCGCTAACAATCACGCGAGCTTCGGTTAACCAGGGTGTTTCCCGCGCGAATTGTGAAAGCTGTATCAGGAGGCAATCACGAAGGTCGCGTGCGGCGACGCCGACAGGATCGAAGCGTTGCACGCGTTTGAGCACCGCTTCCACTTCGTCGAGGGTGATTTCTTCATCGCCCATGCTTTCGAGAATTTCATCCAGCGAAACGGTCAGATAGCCCATTTCGTCAACGGCATCAACAATAGACGTTGCAATAGCGGTGTCGGTATCAGAAAACGGGGTGAGATCGACCTGCCACATCAGGTAATCCTGGAGTGACTGGGTAGTTTCTCCCTGATAAACCGGTAACTCGTCATCAATATAGTCAGTTCCGGTTCCCGATGGTGTACCTGCGGTGTAAATTTCGTCCCAGCTGGTATCCAACGGTAACTCGTCGGGCATCTCTTTTTGTTCGAGCGCCTCACGAGTATCTAACGCTTCATTTTCACGAACTTCCTGAGTTTCAATTTCTTCATGCAGATCGGTTTGCTCAAGCAGTGGGTTACTTTCCAGTGCTTGCTGAAGTTCCTGCTGTAATTCTAACGTCGACAGCTGCAACAGACGAATTGCCTGCTGTAACTGTGGCGTCATAGCAAGTTGTTGGCTGAGCCGTAATTGCAAACCTTGCTTCATATTCAGAGCGAACTTCCTCAGGTGTAATCGTTAATTATTCCTACCCTATCAGAGTCTGAACTCTTCGCCCAGATACACGCGTTTAACATGCTCGTCTTCCAGGATCTCAGCTGGAGTGCCGTGGGCGATTAAATGGCCCTGGCTTACGATGTAAGCGCGTTCACATACGGCTAACGTTTCGCGTACGTTATGGTCAGTTATCAGCACCCCAAGCCCGCTGTCGCGTAAATGCTCGATGATTCGCTTGATGTCGATAACGGAAATTGGGTCAACACCTGCAAAAGGTTCATCCAAAAGAATAAATTTTGGATTTGCTGCCAATGCGCGAGCAATTTCAACACGGCGACGCTCACCACCGGACAAAGATTGCCCGAGGCTATTACGCAAATGCTCAATGTGGAACTCTTCCATTAGCTCATTGGCGCGGTCTTCACGCTGCTCGGTAGAAAGATCATCACGGATTTGCAGCACGGCCATTAAGTTATCGAACACGCTTAAACGGCGGAAAATAGACGCTTCTTGAGGCAAGTACCCAATGCCACGTCGTGCACGTGCATGAAGCGGCAGCAGGCTGATGTCTTCATCATCAATAATAATGTTGCCCGCATCACGCGGAACAATACCGACCACCATATAAAAAGTGGTGGTTTTCCCTGCACCGTTAGGGCCGAGCAAACCGACAATCTCACCTGATTTAACAGTCAGACTAACGTCTTCTACAACGCGGCGGCCTTTGTAGGCTTTAGCGAGATTTTTTGCAATTAAAGTAGCCATAACGAATTAGTTACTCTTTTTCTGCGCAGGGGCGGGGGCCGGAGCCTTGCCGTCTTTTTTCTGCAACTGAGAAGGAACCAGAACGGTCGTAACACGTTTCCCTTTTTCGCTAAAGGCCTGCATTTTCTGCTCTTTAACGAGGTAAGTAATTTTGTCGCCTTTGATATTGCTGTCGACCTGCTCCAGATAGGCATTGCCGGTCAGCACGACAAAATCGTTTTGCAGCTCATAGTGCATAGTCGATGAGTGGCCGCTAACGGGTTTGCCGCTATCTTGCATCTGATAGAAAGTGGCTGGATTACCGTAGCCATCAATCACTTCTTTACCTTGCTCGCCGCCGGGGCGTGTGACAACGACTTTATCGGCATTAATCTTGATACTACCTTGCGTCACAACCACATTGCCGGTGAAGGTGACGACGTTGCCTTGCATATCCAGCGACTGTTGGTCAGATTCAATGTGAATCGGCTGATCGGTATCACCGGTCAGCGCAAATGCCGAAAAACTGGCGGCTAAAAGCGTACTGGTCAGTACTAAATTACGGCTGAGTTTGTTTATTCTGGATTTCATAGGATGTTCTAACCTTTTCAATCAGCTCGGCATTTTTGCTGCGTAAATTACCACGCATTTTGAGGCCGGTGGAGTTAAAGCTGGTTCCGTACAAGGTTACCTGGTCATCAGAGGCAACATCCTGAGTGACTAAATTAACCTGCGCATTATCCGTGGTAATTTTGCGTAGCTGCGAATCTGGCGTCAGAGCTGTAAGCACCACATTCCCATACAGATACAGCATCCGATCGTTAGTAAGTTTGGCGCGATCTGCTCGTAATGACCAGGTGGCGACTTTGTTTTCGTCGTATTGCGTCATCACCGGATTGGTGAACCACGAAACGGCGGTTTCGGAAAAATATTCAACGTGCTCAGCAACCAGTCGGTAATTTAAAGCCCCTTCAGGACTGTAGGCGAGAGTCGTGGAATGTTCACTTTTATAGGTTGGTTCATTCGTGTTCACTGTTGGAGGCGCAACGGCGTCTTTGTCGACCAGATTCACACCGATCAAAATCAGCACCAGCAATGAAAGCAGGATGATAACCCAACGTCTGGTCTTACTCATATAGATAGCCCTTTGGCCTCATCAAGCTTACCTTGTGCCAGTAACAGCAAGTCGCAGACTTCACGCACTGCTCCACGGCCGCCAGCAATACGCGTCACGTAGTCGGCACGAGGAATGAGTAAAGGATGTGCATCCGATACCGCAACGCTCAAACCGACTTTTGCCATCACAGGCCAGTCGATTAAATCATCACCCACATAAGCCACGTGTTCAGCTGGGATTGCGAGCTTATCTAAAAGATCCTGAAAAGCCACAAGCTTATCGGACTGACCTTGATAGAGATGCTTGATACCCAGCGTTTCACAACGGTCTTCAAGCAATTTTGCTTTACGACCGGTAATAATCGCGACGTTTATGTCTGATGTCAGCGCACAGCGAATACCATAGCCATCACGCACATTGAATGCTTTCAGCTCTTCGCCACTGTTGCCCATATAAATCAGGCCATCAGACATCACACCGTCAACGTCTAAAATGAGCAGGCGCACATTAGCGGCCCGCTCCATAACGCGCGCACTTACCGGCCCATAACAAGTGGCAAGAGACGCTTCATGGTTACTCATTAAGGCTAATCCTTTGTTAAACCACGCCTGCGCGTAGCATGTCATGCATATGTACCACACCGAGTAGTTGGTCGCCATCTGCAACCAATACCGAGGTAATATGGCGAGACTGCATCAAATTCAATGCATCAACCGCCAGGACTGTTGGGCGAACGCGAATTCCGCCGACGGTCATGACATCTGCGATATTCAGGGTGTGGAGATCTACGCCCATATCAAAGACACGACGTAAGTCACCATCCGTGAAGATCCCTTCGATTTTCATCAGGTCATCACAGATTACGGTCATCCCCATATTTTTACGCGTTATTTCCAGTAGTGCATCACGCAATGAAGCATCTTTACTGACATGCGGTATTTCATCGCCGCTGTGCATGATGTCGCTGACACGTAATAACAGTTTACGACCCAATGCGCCGCCTGGGTGAGAAAGTGCAAAATCTTCTGCGGTAAAGCCGCGGGCTTTGAGCATCGCAACAGCAAGTGCGTCACCCATGACCAATGTGGCAGTGGTGCTTGATGTCGGAGCCAGGCCCAGCGGGCAGGCTTCTTGTGGCACTTTCACGCACAGATGGATATCCGCCGCTTTGCCCATCGAACTTTCGGGACGGCTGGTGATGCAAATGAGTGGCACCTGCAAGCGTTTGAGAACGGGGATCAGCGCCAGAATTTCGTTCGACTCGCCAGAGTTTGAAATAGCGATGACAATATCTTGCGCGCTCACCATGCCGAGATCGCCGTGACTGGCTTCACCAGGATGGACGAAGAACGAAGGTGTGCCGGTACTGGCAAACGTCGCGGCCATCTTTTTACCGATATGCCCTGACTTGCCCATGCCCATAACGACCACTTTGCCCTGGCAATAGAACATTCTTTCACAGGCTTGCGTGAAATCTGAATTGATGTATTGCTCGAGCTGATCCAGGCCTTCACGTTCGATCTTCAGGACATCTCTGCCTGCTTGTTGAAAGTCAAAACCCGGTTGTAAATTAATCTGTGACATAATTTCCGTTCCGTTTTACCCAACGACCGGTGATGCAAGAAACCACAGCACCGCAATCCATACGAAGAAGCTACATGTTAACAGAGCACCTGCGGTCTTGCCGATAGAGCGAGGCTTACGCCAGCAAAGTACGGCGAAAATGGCACTAACAATCAACATGACCCAATAGTCCCGAGCAAAAGCGAGCGGGTCTATTTCGCCTGGCGCGATTAACGCCGGAATGCCCAGCACCAGAACAATATTGAAAATATTCGAGCCAATGATATTACCAATCGCAATATCATCTTCGCCTTTACGGGCTCCAGCGATCGTCGTGGCTAACTCTGGCAGGCTCGTGCCTACCGAAATAATCGTCAGGCCAATCACTAATTCGCTCACACCAAAGTAATGAGCCAGCACGCTGGCGTTATCGATAACCATGCGTGTCGCCATCGGCATAATGATTAGGGCGACGGCCAGCCATAAAAATGCAACAGGGCGATTACCTTCTCTGGGAAGTTCTGCCAGTTGCTCGCGCGTTAAATTGTCAGAGCCTTCATGCCCGGCGAGGCGTGCTATTTTAATGGTAAACAGCAGATACGCTATCGCTACAGCAATCAAAATTAAGCCATCGACGCGGCTTAACTGATTATCAAAAAGCAGCCAGCCAATAATTGCACTCACGACTAACATTAGGGGCAATTCGCGACGAAGAATATCGGAATTCACGGTAAATGGGTGTAAAAGCGCAGCTAAGCCGAGAATCAGCAGAATATTGGTGATATTCGAACCCAGTGCTGTTCCCACCGCCAGATTCAATTGACCATGAAGGGCGGCAGAGCTTGCGACGAGAAGTTCAGGCAACGAAGTCCCGATGCTGACGACGGTTAAACCGATAAGCAGTGGTGGAACCCCAAAACTGCGGCAAAGAATGGACGCGGCAAACACCAGTCGGTCGGCGCCATAGACGACCAAAAGCAAACCAATGATTAACAGAGCTGTAGCTAACAGCATTCAAAATCCTTTATTCAGGTATAATCGCCGGTCTTGTGCTGTGAAAGTACCGGCAGAGCGTACAGATCTGTAGGGCTGAGCATAATTCTTAATTCTGACTTTATGCGGCAGAAAAGTAAAACAAATGCCAGTTTTCGCTAATCGGGACGGGTAATATTCTGTAAAAATGATGGGTTGGAACTGAGTTTCCGTTCAATGCCTCGTCCGTGAACTTGATAAAAGGAAAGATGATGAGCCAGACGCAGACGAATCTGGTCGAAATTCGCGGTGTTAGTTTTACCCGCGGCAGTCGGCGCATCTTTGACAATATTTCACTGAACGTGCCGCGCGGCAAGATTACCGCCATAATGGGGCCTTCAGGTATTGGTAAAACAACACTACTACGGTTGATCGGTGGACAAATTCAGCCCGACAGCGGTGAAATCCTGTTTGACGGTGAAAATGTACCCGCGATGTCGCGCTCACGTTTATACACTGTTCGCAAACGCATGAGTATGCTGTTTCAATCTGGCGCGCTATTTACCGATCTCAATGTCTTTGAAAATGTTGCATATCCTCTTCGGGAGCACCGCCGCTTACCGGAAGAGTTGCTGCGTAGCACCGTGATGATGAAGCTTGAAGCGGTTGGATTACGTGGAGCCGCTAAACTGATGCCTAACGAACTGTCTGGCGGTATGGCCCGACGGGCAGCACTTGCCCGTGCCATCGCACTCGAACCCGATTTGATTATGTTTGATGAGCCATTCGTTGGCCAGGACCCTATTACTATGGGGGTATTGGTAAAACTGATTTCAGAATTAAACAGTGCGTTGGGTGTGACCTGTATTGTAGTTTCCCACGACGTGCCTGAAGTGCTTAGCATTGCCGATTATGCCTATATTGCGGCGGATCAGCACATTGTAGCCGAAGGGACTCCAACAGCTTTGCGTGAAAATAGCGATCCACGTGTACGTCAATTCCTCGATGGTATTGCCGATGGACCTGTACCGTTCCGTTATCCGGCAGCGGATTATCGGGATGACTTATTATCAGAAACAGGGAGTTAAGTTGCTCATGCTCTTTAATGCACTGGCATCGTTCGGGCGGCGGGGATTGAAAACCTGCGCGTCATTTGGTCGGGCCGGGATAATGCTTGTTAATGCGGTGGTGGGGAAACCGGAATTCCGCAAACATGCGCCATTACTCATTCGCCAGATTTACAATGTTGGCGTTTTGTCGCTGCTAATCATCATTGTGTCAGGCTTGTTCATCGGCATGGTTCTAGGTCTGCAAGGTTATTTGGTTCTGACAACTTATAGTGCGGAATCAAGTCTCGGCATGTTGGTCGCATTGTCGCTACTGCGTGAACTTGGGCCTGTTGTTGCAGCTCTATTATTTGCCGGGCGTGCAGGTTCAGCGTTGACTGCGGAAATTGGCCTGATGAAAGCGACAGAGCAACTCTCCAGTATGGAGATGATGGCGGTTGACCCGGTGCGTCGCGTCGTTTCACCTCGATTTTGGGCCGGTGTCATTTCGTTGCCACTGCTGACGCTTATCTTTGTCGCTGTGGGTATCTGGGGTGGCGCATTGGTTGGCGTTAACTGGAAGGGAATTGATGCAGGGTTCTTCTGGTCTGCGATGCAAAATGCCGTCAACTGGCGTACCGATCTGGTTAACTGTGTCATCAAGAGTGTGGTGTTCGCGATAACAGTGACCTGGATTGCATTATTCAATGGCTACGATGCCATTCCTACGTCCGCAGGGATTAGCCGGGCAACAACACGTACCGTTGTGCATGCCTCACTGGCCGTTTTAGGTCTGGATTTTGTGCTCACAGCACTGATGTTTGGGAATTAAGTTCATGCAAACTAAGAAATTTGAAACTGGGGTTGGCGCATTTTTAATTATCGCATTGGCTGCCATCGTCTTCTTGTGCCTGAAAGTGGCAAATGTCACTTCGTTACGCAGTGAGCCAACATACCGGGTCTACGCGACTTTTGATAATATCGGTAGCCTGAAAACGGGTTCTCCGCTGCGCCTCGGTGGTGTGGTGATTGGCCGCGTTGACGATATTACACTTGATCCGAAAACGTACTTACCTCGCGTCACCATGGATATCGAAACACGCTATGACCGCATCCCGGATACCAGCTCGCTGGCGATCCGCACCTCGGGTTTACTGGGTGAGCAATATCTTGCCCTAAACCTCGGTTTTGATGACCCTGAGCTTGGGTCATCTATCCTTAAAGAAGGTGGCACGATTCAGGACACTAAATCGGCGCTGGTACTGGAGGACCTGATTGGTCAGTTCCTGTATAAGAGCGGCAATGGTGATAATAAGAATTCAGGGGATACCCCTTCGCAGAATTCAGAGAATAATAGCGCAGAGCCACAGCCTGGCACGACGCACTAATCTAAGAGGACGAGTGTTATGTTTAAACGACTTATTATGATTGCTATGTTGGTTATCGCACCACTGGCGCATGCCGTGGATCAGAGCAATCCTTACAAGCTGATGG
This sequence comes from Buttiauxella sp. BIGb0471, assembly GCF_024807715.1. Taxonomy (NCBI): domain Bacteria; kingdom Pseudomonadati; phylum Pseudomonadota; class Gammaproteobacteria; order Enterobacterales; family Enterobacteriaceae; genus Buttiauxella; species Buttiauxella sp. BIGb0471. Next base: position 601,804 of record NZ_JANUEU010000003.1, on the reverse strand, counting down.
GCGAAGCGGCGCAAAAAACGTTTGATCGTCTCAAAAACGAACAACCTAAAATCCGTCAAAATCCTGACTATCTGCGCGAGATCGTGGGTCAGGAGCTTCTGCCGTATGTGCAGGTTAAATACGCAGGTGCGCTGGTATTAGGTCGTTACTATAAAGATGCAACGCCTGCGCAGCGTGAGGCCTATTTCAAAGCATTTGAAGAGTATCTGAAACAGGCTTACGGCCAGGCACTTGCTATGTATAACGGGCAATCTTATCAAATCGCCCCAGAGCAACCGCTGGGTAATGCCACCATTATTGCTATTCGCGTCACTATCATTGACCCGAATGGTCGTCCACCGGTGCGTCTTGATTTCCAGTGGCGTAAGAACAGCCAGACAGGCAACTGGCAGGCTTACGATATGATTGCTGAAGGTGTAAGTATGATCACCACCAAGCAAAATGAGTGGAGCGATATCCTACGCACCAAAGGGATTGAAGGTTTGACGTCTCAACTGCAATCAATCTCTAAACTGCCAATCACTCTGGAAAATAAAAAGTAATGGCCGACGAGCTTAGCTGGCAGTGTGAATCTGAAACCTTGCATCTGACAGGTGAGTTGGACAGCGATACCGTGGGGCCGTTATGGCGTCAGCGTGAGCAAATCATGGCGGGTATCAAGGTTTTGAATCTTTCAGGCCTTTCGCGCGTAGATACCTCAGGTTTAGCGCTGCTGATTCATCTTGTGGCCTTTGCTCGACGCCAAAATGTGGAGGTTGAGCTTCAGGGTGCAAGCGATAACCTTCAGACTTTGACCAAACTTTATAACCTACCTGAAGACATCCTTCCTGCTTTTGCAGGCTAGTGTTTTCATAGCGTTACTATCATTGCCCCTGATCTAATTGGATCAGGGGCTTTTTGCTTATTTAAGCCAGCGCCACTTTCCTCTAAGATGTGTGGCTTGTTTCATTAATCGACGAATTATATCCCATGGAAAATCATGAAATTCAGACAGTGCTGATGAACGCACTGCCCCTACAGGAAGTCCACGTCTCAGGCGATGGCAGCCATTTTCAGGTGATTGCGGTGGGTGAGTTATTCGCCGAGTTAAGTCGCGTGAAGAAGCAACAAACAGTTTATGCGCCATTGATGGAACTGATTGCAGATAACCGTATTCATGCGGTTTCCATCAAGACCTATACTCCGCAAGAGTGGGATCGCGATCGTAAACTTAATGGTTTTTGAGCAATTCGCCACGGCGGGTTGTAACGATTTGAATTTAATAGAGAGCAGTTTCAATGGATAAATTTCGAGTTCACGGGCCAACCCGACTGAGTGGTGAAGTGACGATCTCCGGGGCGAAGAATGCCGCTCTGCCGATCCTCTTTGCCGCTCTATTGGCCGAAGAGCCAGTTGAGATTCAAAACGTTCCAAAACTGAAAGACATTGATACCACAATGAAGCTGTTAAGCCAGTTGGGTACCAAAGTTGAACGTAACGGTTCAGTGTGGATCGACGCCAGTGAAGTTAATATTTTCTGTGCGCCGTACGACCTGGTGAAAACCATGCGTGCTTCTATCTGGGCGCTTGGGCCGTTGGTTGCACGTTTTGGCCAGGGTCAGGTTTCTTTACCTGGTGGCTGCGCAATCGGCGCACGTCCGGTCGATTTGCACATTACAGGTCTTGAACAACTTGGTGCAGAAATCAAACTGGAAGAAGGCTACGTTAAAGCTTCCGTTAATGGCCGTCTGAAAGGCGCGCATATCGTGATGGATAAAGTAAGCGTTGGCGCTACTGTTACCATCATGAGTGCTGCTACGCTTGCTGAAGGCACCACCATCATCGAAAACGCTGCCCGCGAGCCAGAAATCGTTGATACGGCGAACTTCCTGAATACTCTGGGTGCGAAAATCACCGGTGCAGGTACTGACCGCATTACTATCCAGGGCGTTGAACGCCTCGGTGGCGGCGTTTATCGCGTCGTGCCTGACCGTATTGAAACCGGGACTTTCCTGGTTGCTGCGGCCATTTCTGGTGGCAAAATTGTTTGCCGTAATGCTCAACCAGACACGCTTGATGCCGTGCTGGCGAAACTACGCGAAGCTGGCGCTGATGTAGAAGTTGGCGAAGACTGGGTGAGCCTGGATATGCACGGCAAGCGTCCAAAAGGCGTGACAATCCGTACTGCGCCACACCCTGGTTTCCCAACCGATATGCAGGCTCAGTTTACCCTGTTGAACCTGGTAGCTGAAGGTACGGGCGTTATCACTGAAACCATCTTTGAAAATCGTTTCATGCATGTTCCTGAGCTTATCCGTATGGGCGCTCATGCAGAAATCGAGAGCAATACCGTGATTTGCCACGGCGTTGAAAAACTGTCTGGTGCGCAAGTGATGGCAACAGACCTGCGTGCTTCGGCAAGCCTGGTTTTGGCGGGTTGTATCGCCGAAGGAACGACAGTTGTTGACCGCATTTACCACATCGATCGTGGCTACGAGCGCATTGAAGATAAACTTCAAGCGTTAGGTGCGCAGATTGAACGCGTGAAAGGTAGTGGCAGCGGCGAATAAATTTTTCTGCTGATACTCAAAAAGAGAAAACCGGGCTTGCCCGGTTTTTTTATCGTTTACGCATCAAACAAGCTCGATCAATGAACTGATCGGTTTGCGGATCGTAATAACGAGAGGGCCAAATTACCCACGGCGAAATATCTAACGCTTGTGCGATGATTAACTCACCTTTGGGCCAGGGGCGCGTCAACGCGTTAGCCAGCGTCGATGAACTCAGGCCTGCTTTCCTTGATTCAGCTGCCAGAGATGTTCCCCGTTTACGTAACCCTGCGATGATGTCTGCTGGGTGCCAGTCAGAATTTTTACTTTCCATGTTTCTCCCTGAAACCGCTTCGTTTTACCGGTTTACTCAAGAGCATTTATAACATGACAATCATCCAAAAGATTCCAATAAATAACGTAAAAAATTAAATCTGTGTGAGCCCACACAAAGTGAATGAAAACCAATGAAAACAGATTGCTATGAGGTTGGTGACTGAGGTGGTGGATAAATTTATTGGAAACTTAGCGCGCCATTAAAATGGCGCGCCAGGAAGTTTAACGGTCGCGTTGAACAGCCATATGAGCAAGAGCAATTAAAGCCTCTTTATGCTCACTTTCTGGAAGAACGGCTAAAGCCGCAATTGCTTTATCCGCTTCTTGCTCTGCGCGTAATTGAGTCCACTCTAGAGAACCACAGGCCGCCATCGCATCCAGTACGGGTTGAAGTAAATGACGCCCGTTGCCTTGCTCAATGGCTTCACGAATCATTTTTTCTTGCTCTGCGTTACCGTTACGCATTGCGTGCAGCAACGGAAGAGTCGGTTTGCCTTCATTCAGGTCATCACCAACATTCTTGCCCAGCGTTTGCCCGTCGGCACTGTAGTCAAGCAGGTCGTCAATCAGCTGGAAAGCGGTTCCCAGATAACGACCATAATCCTGTAATGCTTTCTCTTGCTCTTCAGTGGCATCGGCCAAAATACCGGAACATTGCGCGGCTGCTTCAAACAAACGTGCCGTTTTGCTGTAAATCACCCGCATGTAACTTTCTTCTGTAATATCGGGGTCATTGCAGTTCATCAATTGCAGAACTTCACCTTCGGCAATCACGTTTACCGCTTCGGACATGACCTCAAGTACCTTGAGCGAGCCGAGTTGCGTCATCATCTGGAAGGCACGGGTATAAATAAAATCACCCACCAATACGCTGGCAGCATTGCCAAATGCGGCATTGGCTGTAGCCTTGCCGCGGCGCATGTCTGATTCATCTACCACATCATCATGCAGCAGCGTTGCTGTATGGATAAACTCAATGAGCGCAGCAATATTCACATGCGCGTTGCCCTGATAACCCAGCGCGCGAGCAGCAAGAACGGCGATCATTGGACGGATACGTTTACCACCGCCACTGACGATGTAATACCCTAACTGATTGATCAATTGGACATCTGAGTTCAACTGCTCAAGGATGACCGCATTGACTCCCGCCATATCTTGCGCGGTTAACTCATTAATTTTTTCTAAATTCATCGCAAAAGTCTGGCTTAAAGTCCTGTTTACCACATGTCTTTACGGAATCACGTGAGGGTAGAGGAGTAATAATGTAGTACAGATTGTACTGAAAAAACGAGGCAGATAAACGGCTGGTGTGATGTTGCGTTTTTTTTCTACCATGTTTCATGACAGGGCTTGTCAAAGGCTCTCGTTTTGCGTAATATTCGCGCCCTATTGTGAATATTTATAGCGCCACCTGAAACATACGTAAGGTGCGTGCGGAAAGCGGAGTTTTATATGTACGCGGTTTTCCAAAGTGGTGGTAAACAACACCGAGTAAGCGAAGGTCAAACCATTCGCCTGGAAAAGCTGGACATCGCAACTGGCGAAGCAGTTGAGTTCGCAGAAGTTCTGATGATCGCTAATGGTGAAGAAATCAAAATCGGCGTTCCTTTCGTCGATGGCGGCGTAGTTAAAGCTGAAATTGTTGCTCATGGTCGTGGCGAGAAAATTAAGATTGTTAAGTTTCGTCGTCGTAAACACTACCGTAAGCAGCAGGGTCATCGTCAGTGGTTCACTGATGTGAAAATCACCGGCATCAGCGCTTAATACAGGGGAGCATATTAAATGGCACATAAAAAGGCTGGCGGCTCTACTCGTAACGGTCGCGATTCCGAAGCTAAACGTCTGGGCGTAAAACGTTTCGGCGGTGAAGCAGTTCTGGCAGGCAGCATTATCGTTCGTCAACGTGGTACTAAATTCCACGCTGGCACCAACGTAGGTTGCGGCAAAGATCATACTCTGTTCGCTTTGACTGACGGTAAAGTTAAGTTCGAAGTTAAAGGTCCGAAAAACCGTAAATTCATCAGCATCGTTGCTGAATAAGTTTTTCGCGTCCCGGTAACGGATAAAAGCCCCGCAACACGTTGCGGGGCTTTTTACATTCTGCGACCGGTAAATCAATGAAGTATATTCTTCAGATTTCGGGTTGCAGGAATAGATAATGAAACAGCAGGCAGGCATTGGCATTCTGTTGGCACTAACTACAGCAATATGCTGGGGTGCTTTGCCAATCGCGATGAAACAAGTCCTGACGGTAATGGAACCGCCGACAGTCGTCTTTTATCGCTTCCTGATGGCAAGTTTGGGTTTAGGTACCATTCTCGCTATACGCGGGAAATTACCGCCCTTGCGCCTGTTCCGAAAACCACGTTGGTTGGTATTACTTGCCATCGCAACGGGGGGATTGTTCGGTAACTTCTTGCTGTTTAGTTCGTCTTTGCAGTACTTGAGTCCAACGGCATCTCAGGTTATTGGCCAGCTTTCCCCTGTGGGAATGATGGTGGCAAGTGTGGTTGTGCTTAAAGAGAAAATGCGCGGCACACAGGTCATCGGCGCCATAATGCTGCTTTGTGGCTTGGTGATGTTCTTTAACACTAGCCTGATAGAAATTTTTACCCGCCTGACAGATTACACCCTTGGGGTGATTTTTGGTGTTCTGGCGGCGACAGTGTGGGTCACCTATGGTGTGGCGCAGAAGGTATTATTACGCCGCCTGGCCTCGCAACAGATCCTCTTTTTGCTGTACACTTTATGTACTCTTGCGCTTTTGCCGCTGGCTCAGTTGGATAAAGTCTTCCAACTCAGTCAATGGCAACTGGCATGTTTAGTTTTCTGTGGCCTGAATACACTGGTTGGGTATGGGGCACTGGCAGAAGCCATGGCACGGTGGCAGGCGGCACAGGTTAGCGCCATTATTACGCTAACCCCGCTGTTTACTTTGCTATTTTCAGATTTATTAGCGTTAGCCTGGCCCGATTTCTTCGCCATGCCGATACTTAACCTTGTGGGTTATTTCGGCGCGTTCGTCGTGGTTGCAGGTGCAATGTATTCAGCCATTGGTCACCGTCTTTGGGGACGTTGGCGCAAAACCGAAGCTGTTCTTCCAGTACAACGTTCGGGCGAATGATTTACGGAGAAGTAAAATGAAGTTTGTTGATGAAGCAACGATCCTGGTCGTAGCAGGTGATGGCGGTAACGGCTGCGTTAGCTTCCGTCGTGAAAAATATATTCCCAGGGGCGGCCCGGACGGTGGTGATGGCGGCGATGGTGGCGATGTTTGGCTTGAGGCGGATGAAAACCTCAATACCTTAATCGACTATCGCTTTGAAAAATCTTTCCGCGCTGAACGTGGTCAAAATGGCCAGAGCCGTGATTGCACCGGTAAACGTGGTAAAGATATCACCGTAAAAGTCCCAGTAGGTACGCGTGTAATCGACCAGGGCACTGGCGAAACCATGGGTGATATGACCCAGCACGGTCAGAAGCTAATGGTAGCTAAGGGCGGTTGGCACGGTCTGGGTAACACCCGTTTCAAATCCTCTGTAAACCGTACGCCACGTCAGAAAACCATGGGTACGCCGGGTGAGAAGCGTGATATTCAGCTTGAGCTGTTGCTGCTGGCTGACGTCGGCATGCTGGGTTTACCGAATGCGGGTAAATCCACTTTTATCCGTTCTGTCTCTGCGGCTAAACCAAAAGTAGCGGACTATCCGTTTACCACATTGATTCCAAGCCTTGGCGTTGTTCGTATGGATAACGAGAAGAGCTTTGTGGTTGCCGATATTCCAGGGTTAATTGAAGGTGCCGCTGAAGGTGCAGGCCTTGGTATTCGCTTCCTGAAACACCTTGAGCGTTGCCGTGTGTTATTGCACCTCATCGATATCGCGCCAATTGATGAATCTGATCCGGTTGAAAATGGCCGTGTCATCATTGGTGAACTGGAAAAATACAGCGAGAAACTTGCTGAGAAGCCACGCTGGTTGGTCTTCAACAAATGCGATTTGATGAGCAAAGAAGACGCAGAAGCGCGTGCGAAAGAAATTGCTACTGCGATGGGTTGGGAAGAGAAGTACTACCTGATTTCAGCGGTTAATCGCGAAGGCGTTAATGCACTTTGCTGGGATGTGATGGACTTTATCATTGCTAACCCGAAAGTTGCCGAGCTTCAACCTGTCGCGCCAGAGAAAGTTGAGTTTATGTGGGATGATTATCATCAGCAGCAACTCGATGCGGTGGAAGCAGAGGAAGACGAAGACTGGGATGACGACTGGGATGAAGATGACGACGAAGGCGTCGAAATCATCTATCAGAAATAAAACGTTATCCAATAAAAAGCCGGGAAGTTTCCCGGCTTTTTTATGTCTCAATTATTGGTTTTGCGCTGGGATCCAGCAGCAAGCTTGTAGCCCAATGCCATCCGCTCCGCTATCTAACGTCAATTTCCCGTTATGAAGATGAACAATACGCTGGACAATATTCAGTCCCAGCCCGCTGCCACCATAGCGTTGATCCATACGGCGGAAGGGATCGGTTATCGTCTGGCGATGTTCTTCGTCAATACCTGGTCCCTGGTCGGAAACCCCCAGCACTGCGCCATTTCCCTGAGTCACTAATGACACCGTGATGGTGCTTTCTGTTGGGCTATAGCGGGATGCATTTTCCATCAGGTTCCGCAACATCAGGCGAAGCAGCACTGCATCTCCTTGCACCATATCAGCACTTTCGCTTGGCCAGATAATGTTTTGCCCACGCAGGGCAACCATCTCCTCCATTTCCATTTTGAGCGGGGCGATGATGTCGCGATTCCAGTTCAATGTATCGTATTGACCGCTTGCCAGCGCTTGCCCTGCACGCGAGAGCATCAACAACTGTTCAATGGTATGCATGAGCTGATCGATGCGCTCCAGCAGCATAGGGGCTTGCTGAATGCCTGAGTTGGCCATTAACTCAAGGTGCAAACGCAGTCCGGCCAGTGGCGTGCGTAATTCGTGGGCGGCATCAGCAGTAAATAAACGTTCTTGCTGGATAGTATTGTCCAGACGTGCCAGCAACTGGTTTAGCGAATTAGTTACAGCCACCATCTCATCCATGTCTGAATACATAGGCAGAGGTGACAGGTTGTCGGCCGATCGATTAGCAAGGCTGGTGCGCAGGCGATTCAACGGACGTGTAATCCAGGTGATTGCCCAGAATGAGAAGAATAGCGTGAATCCAATCATCACCAGGGAAGGAACCAACAGAGATGCAATCGCCTCCCGGATTTCCTTCTCTACATGCTGGTTTCGAGCTTTGGCTGATAGCGTTTCACTGACCAGAAAACTGATTTGCTCACGGCTTTCATGCCACAACCAAATAACGCTGATTAACTGGAAAAACAGTAAGATAAGCGCGAGGAGAATCATTAACCTCTGGCGCATACTGTTCATTTTCGACTCTCCAGCCGATAGCCCACGCCACGTACGGTTTTGATTCTGTCCTTGCCTAATTTACGCCTGAGATTGTGAATATGTACCTCAAGCGTATTGGAGCCAGGATCGTCCTGCCAGCTGTAGATATCTTGCTGTAATGTCTCGCGGTGTACCGTTTGCCCGATACGCATCATCAAGCGTGTCAGTAATGCGAATTCTTTAGGCGTGATCTCGACGGGGTTATCTTGCAATAATACCTGCTGAGTTTGCAGGTTGAGAGTCAGGTCATCATGCTGGAGAAGGTTATCGCTATGGCCTTGATAACGGCGAATCAGTGCCCGGGTGCGGGCTTGTAATTCGGCTAAAGCAAAGGGTTTAACCAGATAATCATCAGCGCCTGAGTCCAGGCCATTAACACGGTCTTCCAGCGCATCACGTGCTGTAAGTATTAGCACTGGCGTGCTAATACTGCGACGGCGCCACTGCCTGAGCAGCGTAGCGCCATCTTTGTCCGGCAGGCCAAGATCAAGGATTACCAAGCCGTATTCACCGCTTTCAATCAGCGCATCTGCTTCAGCAGCTGTTGTTGCGCAATCCAGAGCATAACCCTCGCTGTTCAGTGCCAGCACCAGGCCTTCCCGTAACAGTAAATCGTCTTCAACAATCAGCAGTTTCATAACTTAATTATTCTGGTAGATATCCTTATAGAGGCGACTTTCAAAGCGCACTAACGGGATACGACGGTTACGTTGATCGGCAGGCTCTACAGCATAACCTGACAAATATTGCACAAAGGCCATGCGCTGGCCGCTGGCAGTGGTAATAAATCCTGCAAGGTTATAGACCCCTTGCAGTGAACCTGTTTTCGCCGAAACTTTTCCATCAACACCCGCCTGATGAAGACCTGCGCGGTACTGTAATGACCCGTCATAACCCGCTAACGGTAACATTGAAATAAAGTTAAGCTCAGTGTCATTCTGCGCGATGTATTGCAACACTTGCATCATCGTGGCTGGAGAAATGAGATTGTGGCGAGATAAGCCTGAACCATCCACAACAATACTGTTACCTAAATCGACACCTGCTTTCTGCCGCAGAATTTGACGCACTGCGTCCGCGCCGGCACGCCAGGTTCCCGGCACACCAAAGCGGTTATGGCCGATGGTACGAAAAACGGTATCGGCAATCATGTTGTCTGATTTCTTCAGCATGACCTTTAGCAAATCGTGCAAGGGTGCCGATTGTTTGCTGGCGATAACAGTTCCTGGGGTATTAGATAGCGTCTGACGTAATAGAGTTCCGCTATAGCTGATTCCCGCCTCCTTAAGCTCGGCTTTTAAAATCGCGCCTGCGTAACTTGCGCCATCCTGAATCGCAAATGCGAGTGGCAGTGGGTCGGCGCGTTGAGTCATACAGCCGGTGAGCGTAAAGCGATTCAGATCCCCAGGAACGACATCCAGCTCGCAATACTGTGCGTCCGGAGAGCCTTTGGCGAGGGTACGAACCTGGCTATTCATCACGACAGGGTAGTAAGAGGCAATGCGGATAAAGGCTAAATCGTCCGCTTTAGGTGCGCTGTAGAGCGAAACGGAAAAACAATTTCGGTCAACAATGGCCGCCGCCGGTGGGGCGCTAAAGCATTGCGTCATGTCATTCCACGGCCAGCCAGGCGCTTTGTCATGACTGGCAAAAATGGAAGTATCGATGAGCACATTGCCCTGAATTTGCTGGACGCCCGATTTCTTCAGAACCGCAACCATGTTGCGAATATCCTGGCGTTTTAGCGTCGGATCGCCGCCAAATCGTGCAATAAGGTCGCCTTGTAAAACACCGTTGCTCACTTGAGCCCGGCTTTCAAGGGTGGTAGTAAACCTGAAGTCTGGACCGAGTTGTAGCAGTGCGGCTAGCGCAGTAATGACTTTCTGGGTACTGGCAGGCAGCGCCATCTGTTGACTGTGATAGTCAATCGACGGAGCGGGAGCACCCACTTTTTGCACCATCAAAGCCAAATTCGCACCAGCAGGCAACTGGGAAGTATATTCTTCAATGTTGGCAGCCTGGACGGTAAACACCACAGCACTGGTCAATCCAATGACAAATCTAAAAAATCGCATAATCTCGCGGTAACAACCTGGAAACGTGCCGTCATACTACGGTGCATCGCAGTGCAAAGTAAACGATGACCCTCAGGGAACTCCAGGGTAAAATACAGGTCAAGTTGGAAACCGTTCCTGACCTGGCGCTTTGCGCCGGGTCAGTTTTATTTTGCTTAGTGCCAGGGGTTTGCCTTATTAATGCAGACTCGGCTCTGGATTCAGGAGTGCCGCAGGGCAGTTCTGAACAGGATAGTTTTGAAGAGGTATAACAATGCAACCTATTCCGATGACCCTACGTGGCGCAGAAAGATTACGTGAAGAGCTGGATTTCCTGAAGTCCGTACGCCGCCCGCAAATTATTGCCGCGATTGCTGACGCCCGCGAACACGGCGATTTGAAAGAAAACGCTGAATATCATGCCGCGCGTGAGCAACAGGGTTTTTGTGAAGGCCGTATCCAGGACATCGAAGCTAAGCTCTCCAACGCTCAGGTTATAGATATCTCAAAAATGCCAAATAATGGCCGCGTTATTTTCGGTGCGAGTGTGACTGTTTTGAACCTGGACAACGACGAAGAGCAGACTTATCGCATTGTTGGCGACGATGAAGCTGATTTTAAACAGAATCTTATTTCGGTGAACTCACCGATTGCTCGTGGCCTTGTGGGTAAAGAGCAGGATGATGTTGTTGTTATCCGGACCCCGGGTGGCGATGTAGAGTTTGAGATAGTTAAAGTGGAATATTTATAATTTCTGCTACGCTTTTTTATGGCGTGGAGTATTGTAAAGAAAGGAAAAAGGCCGCACCGCGGCCTTTTATCAACTAACAGAGCGTGGCATTTTGCACACTCTCTGCTTATTTCGGCAGAGAAATCTTGCGCTCTTTAGACGGGCGATAGAGCACCAGCGTTTTACCGATAACCTGTACATTACAGGCGCCGGTTTCACGCACGATGGCATCCACGATCAAGGTTTTAGTTTCGCGATCTTCAGTTGCGATTTTCACCTTGATTAACTCATGATGTTCGATCGCTTGTTCAATCTCGGCCAGTACCCCTTCGGTCAAACCGTTATTGCCAAGCATGACTACAGGCTTGAGCGGATGTGCAAGACCTTTCAGGTGCTGTTTTTGTTTAGTACTCAGATTCATCGTATTATTTGCTTACGTTGGGATTGAAAACGGTTCATTCTACCGCCATCTCTACTGTATCGCCAAATCGGCTGTGCTGATAACTCTACAGCCTGCTACTCACGATGAACAAAGTTGGAAAATGAGATGACAGGTAAAAAGCGTTCTGCCAGCTCTGGTCGCTGGCTGCAGGAACACTTTAGCGATAAATATGTAATTCAGGCGCATAAAAAAGGGTTGCGTTCCCGTGCCTGGTTTAAACTTGATGAAATACAGCAAAGTGACAAACTTTTTAAGCCAGGAATGACTATTGTTGATCTTGGTGCGGCTCCCGGAGGCTGGTCACAATATGTTGTGACTCAAATCGGGAACCAGGGGCGAATCATTGCTTGCGATCTTTTACCAATGGATCCTATCGTTGGTGTTGATTTCCTTCAGGGCGATTTTCGTGATGAACTAGTCGTGAAAGCTCTGCTGGATCGTGTTGGTGACAGTAAAGTTCAGGTTGTCATGTCAGATATGGCTCCAAATATGAGCGGGACACCGGCAGTTGATATTCCTCGGGCCATGTATTTAGTAGAACTGGCACTGGAAATGTGTCGTGATGTTCTGGCACCGGGCGGTAGTTTTTTAGTGAAAGTGTTTCAGGGCGAAGGTTTCGATGAATACCTACGAGAAATTCGCTCCCTGTTTACGACAGTTAAGGTTCGTAAACCGGACTCTTCTCGTGCCCGCTCACGTGAAGTGTACATTGTAGCGACTGGGCGAAAATTATAGTCCCCTGACGCTGTTTGTTAACACAGTTGTAATATGAGGTTAATCCCTTGAGTGACATGGCGAAAAACCTAATACTCTGGCTGGTCATCGCGGTTGTGCTGATGTCTGTGTTCCAGAGCTTTGGGCCCAGCGAGTCAAACGGCCGTAGGGTGGATTACTCCACTTTCCTGTCTGAAGTGAATCAGGACCAGGTTCGTGAAGCGAGTATCAATGGACGTGAAATCAAAGTTACCAAGAAAGATAGTAACCGATACACGACTTACATCCCCGTTAACGATCCTAAACTGCTTGATAACCTGCTGACCAAAAATGTGAAAGTAGTAGGCGAACCGCCTGAAGAGCCAAGCTTGCTGGCTTCTATTTTCATCTCCTGGTTCCCAATGCTATTGCTAATTGGGGTCTGGATCTTCTTTATGCGTCAGATGCAGGGCGGGGGTGGCAAAGGTGCCATGTCGTTCGGCAAGAGCAAGGCGCGTATGCTCACCGAAGACCAAATTAAGACCACTTTTGCTGATGTTGCTGGTTGTGACGAAGCAAAAGAAGAGGTTGCTGAACTGGTTGAGTACCTTCGTGAGCCAAGCCGTTTCCAGAAACTGGGCGGTAAAATTCCGAAAGGCGTGCTGATGGTTGGCCCTCCTGGTACCGGTAAAACCTTGCTGGCGAAAGCTATTGCAGGTGAAGCGAAAGTGCCGTTCTTTACTATTTCCGGTTCTGACTTCGTAGAAATGTTCGTCGGTGTGGGTGCATCCCGTGTTCGTGACATGTTCGAGCAAGCCAAGAAAGCGGCACCATGCATCATCTTTATCGATGAAATCGACGCCGTAGGCCGTCAGCGTGGCGCGGGTCTGGGTGGTGGTCACGATGAACGTGAACAAACACTGAACCAGATGCTGGTTGAAATGGATGGTTTCGAAGGTAACGAAGGTATCATCGTTATCGCTGCGACTAACCGTCCAGACGTACTTGACCCAGCATTGCTGCGTCCGGGCCGTTTCGACCGTCAGGTTGTGGTTGGTCTGCCAGATGTGCGTGGCCGTGAGCAAATCCTGAAAGTGCATAGCCGCCGAGTGCCACTGGCTCCAGACGTCGATCCAGCAATTATTGCACGTGGTACTCCAGGCTTCTCCGGTGCTGACCTTGCAAACCTGGTCAACGAAGCTGCTCTGTTTGCTGCCCGTGGCAACAAGCGCGTAGTGTCGATGGTTGAATTCGAAAAAGCGAAAGACAAAATCATGATGGGTGCGGAACGCCGCTCCATGGTGATGACGGAAGCGCAAAAAGAATCCACCGCATATCATGAAGCAGGGCATGCGATTATTGGTCGCCTGGTTCCAGAACACGATCCAGTGCATAAAGTAACGATTATTCCTCGCGGTCGTGCGTTGGGTGTAACGTTCTTCTTGCCGGAAGGTGATGCAATCAGCGCCAGCCGCCAGAAATTGGAAAGCCAGATTTCTACGCTGTACGGCGGTCGTCTTGCTGAAGAGATTATTTACGGCGCTGAGCATGTTTCTACCGGTGCGTCTAACGACATCAAAGTAGCGACATCTATTGCCCGTAACATGGTCACCCAATGGGGCTTCTCTGAGAAACTCGGTCCGTTGCTGTATGCGGAAGAGGATGGCGAAGTATTCCTGGGTCGTTCCGTGGCGAAAGCAAAACATATGTCCGATGAAACTGCGCGTATCATCGATCAGGAAGTGAAGCTGTTGATTGAGCGTAACTATGCTCGCGCACGCCAGCTCCTGAATGAAAATATGGATATTCTCCACACCATGAAAGACGCATTGATGAAGTATGAAACCATCGATGCGCCTCAGATTGATGACCTGATGAATCGTCGCGATGTGCGTCCGCCAGCAGGTTGGGAAGATTCAAACAACGGCAACAACAATTCTGATAATAACGGTACACCACGTGCACCGCGTCCGGTCGATGAACCGCGCACGCCGAATCCTGGAAATACTATGTCAGAGCAGTTGGGCGATAAATAAGTCGTCACTGCCAGATGTTAATGCAGTAATCTATAAAACCCTGGGCTTGTCCCGGGGTTTTTGTTTTTTTGTTTTTTTGTTTTAACCAAAGTCTATGCAGGGAATTTTGATGAAACTCACCGCACAGGGCACTACGCTCGATCTCTCGCACCCTCATATCATGGGGATCTTAAATGTCACACCCGATTCTTTTTCTGACGGTGGGCAGCACAATTCATTAGTGGAAGCCGTGAAACACGCGAATGCGATGATTAACGCTGGCGCGACGATTATTGATATTGGTGGTGAGTCCACGCGCCCCGGTGCGGCTGAAGTGAGTATCGACGAAGAGTTATCCCGTGTGATTCCTGCTGTGGAAGCCATTGCCCAGCGCTTTGAAGTGTGGATTTCTGTGGATACGTCGAAACCTGAAGTGATTCGTGAATCAGCAAGAGTCGGTGCGCATATCATCAATGATATTCGTTCCTTGCAAGAACCTGGCGCACTTGAAGCCGCCGCAGAAACAGGGTTACCTGTTTGCCTGATGCACATGCAGGGCGAACCTAAAAATATGCAGCAAGCGCCGCATTACGATGATGTCTTTGCCGATGTGAATCGCTTTTTTATCGACCAAATCGCTCGCTGCGAAGCAGCCGGAATCCCAAAAGAAAAATTGTTGCTCGACCCGGGCTTTGGTTTCGGTAAAAATCTAACCCATAATTATCAACTTTTAGCCCGACTCTCCGAATTCCACCACTTTGGCTTACCGCTGTTGGTGGGGATGTCGCGTAAATCAATGGTTGGCCAATTGCTGAACGTCGGACCGGATCAACGTCTGAGCGGCAGTCTTGCTTGCGCGGTAATATCTGCAATGCAAGGGGCTAATATCATTAGAGTTCACGATGTAAAAGAGTCAGTCGAAGCGATGCGCGTGGTGGAAGCCACACTTTCAGCGAAGGAAAAAAAACGCTATGAGTAACCGTAAATATTTTGGCACAGATGGCATCCGCGGTCGTGTAGGCGATTCTCCAATTACCCCTGACTTTGTGCTCAAGCTCGGCTGGGCTGCAGGTAAGGTATTAGCGCGCCACGGCTCGCGTAAAATTATTATCGGTAAAGACACCCGTATCTCTGGTTATATGCTGGAATCTGCTCTGGAAGCCGGTCTGGCGGCAGCAGGGCTGTCTGCCTCTTTCACTGGCCCGATGCCAACGCCTGCCGTTGCTTATCTGACCCGTGCATTCCGTGCTGAAGCAGGGATCGTTATCTCTGCATCCCATAACCCGTTCTATGATAACGGAATTAAATTCTTCTCCATCGACGGTACTAAATTGCCGGACGAAGTCGAAGAAGCTATCGAAGCGGAAATGGAAAAAGAAATTACCTGCGTGGATTCAGCGGAACTGGGCAAAGCCAGCCGAATCGTTGACGCTGCGGGTCGCTACATTGAATTCTGTAAAGGCACATTCCCGAACGAATTAAGCCTCAACAGCCTGAAAATTGTTGTCGATTGTGCCAACGGTGCAACGTACCACATTGCGCCAAATGTGCTGCGCGAGCTGGGTGCAACGGTTATTACTGTGGGCTGTGAGCCTAACGGCGTCAACATCAACGAAAAATGCGGTGCGACTGACGTGCGTATGCTTCAGGAGCGTGTGCTGGCTGAAAAGGCTGATATTGGTATCGCGCTTGATGGGGATGGCGACCGTGTCATCATGGTGGATAACCTGGGCCATAAAGTTGATGGCGACCAAATTCTTTACATCATTGCTCGCGAAGGTTTGCGTCAGGGCCAATTACGCGGTGGCGCTGTCGGTACGCTGATGAGCAATATGGGACTGGAACTGGCACTCAAACAGCTGGGTATTCCGTTTGCTCGCGCAAAAGTGGGCGACCGTTATGTTCTGGAAAAACTTCAGGAAAAAGGCTGGAGAATTGGCGCTGAAAACTCAGGCCACGTAATTCTTCTGGATAAAACCACTACTGGCGACGGTATCGTTGCAGGTTTGCAAGTACTCACAGCAATGGTGCGTAACCATATGAGCTTGCATGACTTGTGCAGCGGAATGAAATTATTCCCGCAAATTTTGGTTAATGTACGCTTTACCGCAGGCAGCGGTGATCCACTTGAACACGACTCAGTGAAAAAAGTGACTGCTGAAGTTGAAGAGGCGCTAGGCAATCGTGGCCGCGTGTTACTGCGTAAATCCGGCACAGAGCCTCTCATCCGCGTAATGGTGGAAGGTGAAGATGAAGCGTTGGTCATTGAATATGCCAACCGTATCGCTGATGCTGTAAAAGCAGTGTAAAGTCACGTTTGGTTATTGTGTGAAAAGGCGGCATTTGCCGCCTGTTTTCCAGGCGAAAGCGGGTGTGTTGCTGTTTTTTTCCGCAGTCAGCGAAATGTGAATAAATTGCCCTTGCGCAGTTCGAAGGCTTTGGTTAGTATTCTCACCCGCTTCAGTGGGTAAACTTAAACGTATCCGCTTGACTGGTTTGAAGCTTTGGTATGCGGTAATACCGCAAGGAACAGGTTGATAATATGTACGAAGCTCTTTTAGTTGTTTTCCTTATTGTAGCCTTGGGCCTTGTGGGTCTTATCATGCTGCAACAAGGTAAAGGCGCTGATATGGGAGCCTCTTTCGGAGCAGGCGCTTCCGCTACGCTGTTTGGTTCTAACGGTTCTGGTAACTTCATGACCCGTATGACCGCTGTGTTAGCAACGCTGTTCTTTATCATCAGCCTGGTACTGGGTAACCTCAATACCAACAAAACCGATAAAGGAAGTGTGTGGGATAACTTAACTCAGCCAACAAAAACTGAGTCACAGCCAGCGGCACCTACCAAGCCGAGCAGCGATATCCCGCAGTAAGTAGTAAGCTTCTGTACGGTAAGAAATGATTACCGTACGCAAAGTGCCGAGGTGGTGGAATTGGTAGACACGCTACCTTGAGGTGGTAGTGCCCGATTGGGCTTACGGGTTCAAGTCCCGTCCTCGGTACCAAAATATCTGCATTTCTTGCATTTTATGCAATATCGGCGTAATATTTGCCACGTTTTCGGACGCGGGGTGGAGCAGCCTGGTAGCTCGTCGGGCTCATAACCCGAAGGTCGTCGGTTCAAATCCGGCCCCCGCAACCACTTTCCCTGAGAGTTATTTTTCAAATATACTGTGAACACCAGTTGGTGCCTCGCGAAGAATTTAGAAAAAAATTCTCCTGGATGGTGTCCGGGCCGCAATCGCGGTGTACAGGGTTCAGTTATATAAAGCCTCGATTTATCGGGGTTTTTTGTTATCTGACTTCAGAATAACTGGGCTATATGCCCTTTTTTTATTTCTCGGGGGTGGGCTTGTCCACATTAGAGCAAAAATTAACAGAGATGATTTCAGCACCGGTCGAGGCGCTGGGCTATGAATTAGTCGGTATCGAATTCGTTCGAGGTCGCCAATCTACGCTGCGCATCTATATTGATAGTG
Organism: Buttiauxella sp. BIGb0471; assembly: GCF_024807715.1. Lineage (NCBI taxonomy): Bacteria > Pseudomonadati > Pseudomonadota > Gammaproteobacteria > Enterobacterales > Enterobacteriaceae > Buttiauxella > Buttiauxella sp. BIGb0471. Next base: position 584,081 of record NZ_JANUEU010000003.1, on the reverse strand, counting down.
AAGCTGGCATCAATGTTGATGATTGTGCTGATGTCAGTCACCAGGTAAGTGCAGTTCTGGATGTCGAAGACCCTATCACTGTAGCTTACAACCTGGAAGTTTCCTCACCAGGCCTTGATCGCCCAATGTTCACCGCAGAGCATTACGTTCGCTTTACCGGCGAAGAAGTGAGCATTGTGTTGCGAATGGCTGTGCAAAACCGTCGTAAATGGCAGGGTATAATTAAAGCCGTAGAAGGTGAGATGATCACGGTCACGGTGGAAGGTAAAGATGAAGTGTTCGCGCTGAGCAACATCCAGAAAGCGAACCTGGTACCCCACTTTTAATAGTTTGGATTGAGGTGAAAACCCAGGATGAACAAAGAAATTTTGGCTGTTGTAGAAGCAGTTTCCAATGAAAAATCACTGCCGCGCGAGAAGATTTTCGAAGCGCTGGAAAGTGCACTTGCAACAGCGACCAAGAAAAAATACGAACAAGAGATTGATGTGCGTGTCAGCATCGATCGTAAAAGTGGTGACTTCGATACTTTCCGCCGCTGGGTTATTGTTGAAGAAGTGACCCAACCTACGCGTGAAATTACCCTTGATGCAGCTCAATTCGAAGATCCAGAGCTGAATGTTGGCGGATACGTTGAAGACCAGATCGAATCTGTGACTTTCGACCGTATCACTACTCAGACCGCAAAACAGGTTATCGTACAAAAAGTACGTGAAGCTGAACGCGCAATGGTAGTTGATCAGTTCCGCGAGCTAGAAGGTGAGATCATCACAGGCGTGGTTAAGAAAGTTAACCGTGATAATATTTCGCTTGAAGTTCGCCCGATCGATGGCTCTAACACGAGTGCTGAAGCAGTAATTCCTCGCGAAGATATGTTACCGCGTGAAAACTTCCGCCCAGGTGACCGTATCCGCGGTGTGCTTTATGCTGTGCGTCCGGAAGCTCGCGGCGCTCAACTGTTTGTTAGTCGTTCCAAGCCTGAAATGCTGATCGAACTGTTCCGCATTGAAGTGCCGGAAATCGGCGAAGAAGTTATTGAAATTAAAGCTGCGGCGCGTGATCCTGGTTCTCGTGCGAAAATCGCTGTGAAAACCAACGATAAGCGTATCGACCCAGTAGGGGCTTGTGTTGGCATGCGTGGTGCGCGTGTCCAGGCTGTTTCTACTGAACTGGGTGGCGAGCGTATTGATATCGTGTTGTGGGACGATAACCCAGCGCAATTTGTTATCAATGCTATGGCTCCAGCAGACGTAGCTTCCATTGTTGTTGATGAAGACAAACATACAATGGACATCGCGGTAGAGGCAGGCAATCTGGCACAAGCTATCGGTCGTAATGGTCAGAACGTACGTCTGGCTGCTCAACTGAGCGGCTGGGAACTCAACGTTATGACTGTTGATGACCTGCAAGCTAAGCATCAGGCTGAAGCACATGCGGCCATTGATACCTTTACTAAATACCTCGAAATCGACGAGGACTTCGCCACTGTATTGGTAGAAGAAGGTTTCTCCACTCTCGAAGAACTGGCCTACGTGCCAATGAAAGAGCTGCTGGAAATTGATGGCCTTGATGAAGATACAGTGGAAGCATTACGTGATCGCGCCAAAAACGCCCTCACCACGCTGGCATTGGCGCAGGAAGAAAGCCTGGGCGATAACAAACCTAAAGAGGATCTGCTGAACCTCGAAGGTATGGATCGCAATCTGGCCTTTAAACTCGCTTCGCGCGGTGTGAGCTCGCTGGAAGACCTGGCTGAGCAAGGTGTCGACGATCTGTCAGATATTGAAGGTTTAACTAACGAGAAGGCCGGTGAATTGATTATGGCTGCTCGCAATATCTGCTGGTTTGGCGGCGAAGCGTAATAAACTGTAGCAGGAAGGAACAGCATGACAGATGTAACCGTAAAAGCGCTGGCCGCAGAGATTCAGACCTCCGTGGACCGCCTGGTACAGCAATTTGCTGATGCAGGGATCCCTAAGGCTGCTGATGATTCTGTCTCGGCCCAGGAGAAACAAACATTACTGGCGCACCTGAACCGTGAACATGGTTCTGCGCCAGATAAGTTGACATTACAGCGCAAAACGCGCAGTACTTTAAACATTCCAGGTACCGGTGGGAAAAGTAAATCGGTACAAATCGAAGTCCGCAAGAAGCGCACCTTTGTGAAACGTGATCCGCAAGAGACTGAACGTCTTGCCGCGGAAGAACAGGCGCAGCGTGAAGCGGAAGAGCAAGCCCAACGTGAGGCGCAGGAAGCTGCCAATCGTCAGGCGCAAGAAAAAGCTAAACGTGAAGCTGAAGATAAAGCTAAGCGTGAAGCCGCTGATAAAGCGAAACGTGAAGCTGCGGAAAAAGACAAAGTGAGCAATCAACAAGACGATATGACGAAAAGCGCCCAGGCCGACAAAGCCCGCCGCGAAGCAGAAGCTGCCGAGCTGAAGCGCGCTGCTGAAGAAGAAGCCCGTCGCAAATTAGAAGAAGACGCCCGCCGTGTAGCTGAAGAGGCCCGTAAAATGGCTGAAGCTAACGCAGGTGTATGGACGGAAGAAGAGAAAGTGGAAGACGACAAATCTGATTACCATGTCACCACCTCTCAGCATGCTCGCCAGGCTGAAGACGAAAACGACCGTGAAGTTGAAGCAGGTCGTACTCGCGCTCGCACTGCGACAACTAAAGCACCACGCCAGAAAAAAGGCGGCAAACACGGCGAGTCTAAAGCTGACCGTGAAGAAGCTCGTGCTGCAGTTCGTGGTGGTAAAGGCAAGCGTAAACCAAGTTCACTGCAGCAGGGCTTCAACAAGCCTGCACAGGCAGTTAACCGTGACGTCGTAATCGGCGAAACCGTTACTGTTGCAGAACTGGCTAACAAAATGGCTGTTAAAGGCTCTCAGGTCATCAAAGCAATGATGAAACTGGGTGCAATGGCAACCATCAACCAGGTCATCGACCAGGAAACCGCACAGCTGGTTGCCGAAGAGATGGGCCACAAAGTAATCCTGCGTCGTGAAAACGAACTGGAAGAAGCGTTGATGAGCGACCGTGACACTGACGCAGTTGCTGAGTCACGTGCGCCGGTTGTTACCATCATGGGTCACGTTGACCACGGTAAAACTTCACTGCTCGACTACATTCGCTCTACTAAAGTAGCGTCTGGCGAAGCGGGTGGTATTACCCAGCACATCGGTGCATACCACGTAGAAACTGACAACGGTATGGTTACCTTCCTGGATACTCCGGGCCACGCAGCGTTTACTTCTATGCGTGCTCGTGGTGCTCAGGCGACGGATATCGTTGTTCTGGTTGTTGCTGCAGACGATGGCGTAATGCCACAAACTATCGAAGCTATCCAGCACGCGAAAGCGGCGCAGGTGCCGGTAGTTGTTGCGGTGAATAAAATCGATAAGCCAGAAGCTGATCCAGACCGCGTTAAGCAGGAACTGTCTCAGTACGGCATCATGCCAGAAGAGTGGGGCGGCGAAAGCCAGTTCATCCACGTGTCTGCTAAAGCAGGTACAGGTATTGACGAACTGCTGGACGCAATCCTGCTGCAAGCTGAAGTTCTTGAACTGAAAGCAATGCGTGACGGTATGGCGAGCGGTGTGGTTATCGAATCCTTCCTTGATAAAGGTCGTGGTCCGGTAGCAACTGTTCTGGTTCGTGAAGGTTCCCTGAACAAAGGCGACATCGTTCTTTGTGGTTTCGAATATGGCCGTGTTCGTGCAATGCGTGACGAAATGGGTCGTGAAGTGACTGAAGCGGGTCCGTCTATTCCTGTTGAAATCCTGGGTCTGTCCGGTGTTCCGGCAGCGGGTGATGAAGTAACAGTTGTTCGTGACGAGAAAAAAGCTCGTGAAGTTGCTCTGTATCGTCAGGGTAAATTCCGCGAAGTTAAACTGGCTCGCCAGCAGAAATCTAAGCTGGAAAACATGTTCGCCAACATGACCGAAGGCGAAGTGTCTGAAGTGAACGTTGTGCTCAAAGCAGACGTTCAGGGTTCTGTTGAAGCGATCAGCGATTCCCTGCTGAAACTGTCTACTGATGAAGTTAAAGTTAAAATCATCGGTTCAGGCGTGGGCGGTATCACTGAGACTGACGCAACGCTTGCTGCAGCTTCTAACGCTATTCTGGTTGGCTTCAACGTACGTGCTGATGCATCTGCACGCCGCGTAATTGAATCTGAAAGCCTGGATCTGCGTTACTACTCCGTCATCTATCATCTGATTGACGAAGTTAAAGCAGCAATGAGCGGTATGCTGTCTCCGGAACTGAAACAACAGATCCTCGGCCTGGCCGAAGTTCGCGACGTGTTCAAATCGCCTAAATTTGGCGCAATCGCAGGTTGTATGGTTACCGAAGGTGTGGTCAAACGTCACAACCCAATCCGTGTACTGCGCGACAACGTTGTTATCTATGAAGGCGAGCTGGAATCTCTGCGCCGCTTCAAAGATGACGCGAACGAAGTTCGTAACGGTATGGAATGTGGTATCGGCGTGAAGAACTACAACGATGTGCGTGTTGGTGACGTGATCGAAGTATTCGAAATCATCGAAATCCAGCGTACTATCGCCTGATATCAGCCGAGTACATAGCTAATATCTTTAGGGGGCCGAGCGCCCCCTGATTTTATGGAGAATTTATTATGGCGAAAGAATTTGGTCGCCCGCAGCGTGTTTCTCAGGAATTGCAGAAAGAAATCGCAATCATCCTGCAACGCGAAATTAAAGATCCGCGTCTGGGCATGATGACCACCGTTTCTGGTGTCGAAGTGTCACGTGACCTGGCTTATGCCAAAGTGTTTGTAACCTTCCTGAACGATAAAGACGAACAGGCTGTTAAAGAAGGCATCAAAGTTCTGCAAGATGCTTCTGGTTACATTCGTTCTTTGCTGGGCAAAGCAATGCGCCTGCGCATCGTGCCTGAATTGACCTTCTTCTACGATAACTCGTTAGTAGAAGGTATGCGCATGTCGAATCTGGTTTCCAACGTCATCAGAAATGATGATGAGCGCCGTGTAAACGATACGGATGACAGCAAGGAGGATTAATGAGTCGTCCTCGTCGTCGTGGTCGTGATATCCACGGAGTGCTGTTGTTAGATAAACCTCAGGGCTTATCTTCCAACGATGCGTTGCAGAAAGTTAAGCGTATTTATAACGCTAACCGTGCCGGTCATACCGGAGCGCTTGACCCGCTTGCAACCGGAATGCTGCCGATTTGCCTCGGTGAAGCGACAAAATTCTCGCGCTATCTGCTGGACTCCGATAAGCGTTACCGTGTTATTGCCCGCCTTGGGCAGCGCACTGATACTTCTGATGCTGATGGCACAGTCGTTCAGGAGCGTCCGGTAGCCTTTACCGAGAAACAGCTGGCGCAAGCGTTAGAAAGCTTTCGTGGTGAAACACAGCAAGTTCCATCAATGTACTCTGCACTGAAATATCAAGGCAAGCCACTTTATGAGTATGCGCGTCAGGGTATCGAAGTGCCGCGTGAAGCGCGGTCTATCACGGTTTACGAACTTCTGTTTATTCGCCATGAAGGCAATGAACTTGAGTTGGAAATTCACTGTTCTAAGGGAACGTACATCCGGACCATCACTGATGATTTAGGTGAGAAACTCGGTTGTGGTGCCCATGTGACTTTCCTGCGTCGCCTTGCAGTAAGCAAGTATCCAGTCGAACGCATGGTAACGCTTGAGCAATTGCATGCATTGGTAGAGCAAGCACAAGCGCAAGAAATTGAGTCATCCGTGCTGTTAGATCCGTTATTGATGCCAATGGATAGCCCTGCGTCGGATTTCCCAATCGTGAATTTATTACCTGCTGTTGCGGGTTACTTCAAGAATGGGCAGCCGGTGCAAGTCTCGGGTAGCCCAGCAGAAGGGCTAGTCCGCGTCACCGAAGGTGATGAAGGCAAATTTATCGGCATGGCCGAAATAGACGATGATGGACGCGTTGCGCCTCGTCGTCTGGTCGTTGAGTATCCGCTCTGACACCTGGAGTTGCCTTGCGATAAGCGGTGGCTACAGGTAAAATGGCGCGGCTTAACTTTCATACCTTTGTTTAACATTGTTGTGAAAGTGCACTGGAGTTGCTGAATTAGAGATCGGCACTCTATCTTTTTATCTATAATTTTGGAGTTTAAAATGTCTCTAAGCGTTGAAGCTAAAGCTAAGATCGTTTCTGAGTTTGGTCGTGGTACTAACGACAGCGGTTCTACCGAAGTTCAGGTTGCACTGCTGACTGCACAGATTAACCACCTGCAAGGTCACTTTGCAGAGCACAAAAAAGATCACCACAGCCGTCGTGGTCTGCTGCGTATGGTTTCTCAGCGTCGTAAACTGCTCGACTACCTGAAGCGTAAAGATGTAGCACGTTACACCAGCCTGATCGAGCGTCTGGGTCTGCGTCGCTAAGTCTTGCGAGTTTCAGAAAAAGGGGCCTTTTAAGGCCCCTTTTTTCAACCATATGGCAGCAATTCTATGGAAACTAATGTATTGTTGCAGGGTGTGATCTTTGTTGCAGAGGTTCGCGCGGCTAATGAGAGGCTTTATCCGCATGGGCGGGTCAGGGTTGTCATTAGTCGCGAGGATGCGATGAAGGTCGGGTTAAACGGAGCAAGTGCAATCACCTGCTACCAAAGATTATTAAGGATATTATTTTGCTAACTCCGATTGTCCGTAAATTTCAATACGGTCAGCATACGGTCACAATAGAGACCGGTATGATGGCTCGCCAGGCTACCGCAGCAGTAATGGTAAGCATGGACGACACAGCTGTATTCGTGACCGTAGTCGGTCAGAAAAAAGCGAAAGCAGGTCAAGACTTCTTCCCACTGACTGTTAACTATCAGGAGCGTACTTACGCTGCTGGTCGTATCCCAGGCAGCTTCTTCCGTCGTGAAGGCCGTCCAAGCGAAGGCGAAACACTGATTGCGCGTCTGATTGACCGTCCAGTGCGTCCGCTGTTCCCGGAAGGCTTCGTGAACGAAGTTCAGGTTATCGCGACCGTTGTTTCTGTGAACCCACAAGTTCACCCAGACATCGTTGCCATGATCGGTGCTTCTGCAGCTCTTAGCCTGTCTGGTATTCCATTCAATGGTCCAATTGGTTCTGCTCGCGTGGGCTACATCAATGACCAGTACGTGCTGAACCCAACTGCTGACGAACTGAAAACCAGCAAGCTGGATCTGGTTGTTGCCGGTACCGAAGGTGCTGTGCTGATGGTTGAATCAGAAGCTGAACTGCTGAGCGAAGACCAGATGCTCGGCGCGGTAGTGTTTGGCCACGAACAACAGCAAGTTGTTATCCAGAACATCAACTCTCTGGTTGCTGAAGCTGGCAAACCGCGTTGGGACTGGCAGCCAGAAGCTGTTAACGAAGCGCTGAATGCGCGCGTTGCTGCACTTGCTGAATCCCGCCTGAGCGATGCTTACCGTATCACTGATAAGCAAGAGCGTTACGCACAAGTCGACATCATCAAATCTGACGTTATCGCTGCACTGTCAGCTGAAGACGATTCAATTGATGCTGGCGAAGTCAGCGACATTCTGCACGCTATCGAGAAAAATGTTGTTCGTAGCCGTATTCTGGCTGGCGAGCTGCGTATCGATGGCCGTGAAAAAGACATGATCCGTGGTCTGGATGTGCGTACTGGCGTTCTGCCACGTACTCACGGTTCTGCACTGTTCACCCGTGGTGAAACTCAGGCGCTGGTTACAGCAACTCTGGGTACTGCTCGTGATGCACAGAACCTGGACGAGTTGATGGGCGAACGTACCGACAACTTCCTGTTCCACTACAACTTCCCTCCGTACTCCGTAGGCGAAACCGGCATGGTCGGTTCACCGAAGCGTCGTGAGATTGGTCACGGTCGTCTGGCTAAGCGTGGCGTACTGGCTGTTATGCCAGAAGCTGACCGCTTCCCGTACACCGTGCGTGTAGTGTCTGAAATCACTGAATCTAACGGTTCTTCTTCCATGGCTTCCGTATGTGGTGCTTCTCTGGCACTGATGGATGCAGGCGTGCCAATCAAAGCCGCTGTAGCCGGTATTGCGATGGGTCTGGTCAAAGAAGGCGAAAACTTTGTTGTTCTGTCTGACATTCTGGGTGACGAAGATCACCTGGGCGACATGGACTTTAAAGTTGCTGGTAGCCGTGAGGGTATCTCTGCACTGCAGATGGATATCAAAATCGAAGGTATCACCCGCGAAATCATGCAGGTGGCTCTGAACCAGGCTAAGGGTGCGCGTCTGCATATCCTTGGCGTGATGGAACAAGCTATCAATGCACCACGTGGTGATATCTCTGAGTTCGCTCCACGTATTCACACTATCAAAATCAACCCGGACAAGATCAAAGACGTGATCGGTAAGGGTGGTTCTGTGATTCGTGCACTGACCGAAGAAACCGGTACTACCATTGAAATCGAAGATGACGGCACAGTTAAGATTGCTGCAACCGACGGCGACAAAGCGAAATTCGCAATTCGTCGTATCGAAGAGATCACTGCTGAGATCGAAGTCGGCCGTATCTACCAGGGTAAAGTTACTCGTATCGTAGATTTCGGTGCATTCGTTGCTATCGGCGGCGGCAAAGAAGGTCTGGTGCACATTTCTCAAATCGCTGACAAGCGTGTAGAGAAAGTGACTGACTACCTGCAAATGGGTCAAGAAGTTCCAGTTAAAGTACTGGAAGTTGACCGCCAGGGCCGTGTACGTCTGAGCATCAAAGAAGCAACTGAGCAGTCTCCAGCAGAAAGCGCAGCACCTGCTGCACCAGAAGCTGAGTAAGCGATACCGATTAAGCTCCCCGTGGCAACATGGGGAGCTGTTTATTACGGGGCAGGGAGTCTCGTTTTAGGGCCGGCGGACAGGACGTCATCCAATTGTTGTCTTCGGGAGTGGGAAATGAAGCCTTTTTTGCGCTGGTGTTTCGTTGCGACAGCTCTCACGCTGGCAGGATGCAGCAACTCTGCCTGGCGTAAAAGTGAAGTCCTGGCGGTGCCTTTGCAGCCGACTTTGCAGCAAGAAGTCATTCTTGCACGCATGGAACAGATACTTGCCAGCAGGGCTTTAACCGATGATGAACGCGCACAGCTTTTATATGAGCGCGGAGTGTTGTATGATAGCCTCGGCTTGCGGGCTCTGGCGCGAAATGATTTTTCACAAGCGTTGGCAATCCGCCCCGATATGCCTGAAGTATTCAATTACTTAGGTATATATTTAACGCAGGCAGGCAATTTTGATGCTGCCTATGAAGCGTTTGATTCTGTACTTGAGCTTGATCCAACTTACAACTACGCGCATTTAAATCGCGGTATCGCCCTCTACTACGGTGGTCGTTATCGTTTAGCGCAAGATGATCTGCTAGCGTTTTATCAAGACGATCCCAATGATCCTTTCCGTAGTCTGTGGCTCTACATTGCTGAAAGCAATTTAGATGCAAAGCAGGCTAAGGTGGCGTTACAACAACGCCTCGATAAATCGGATAAAGAGCAATGGGGATGGAACATTGTCGAGTTCTACCTGGGGAACATTAACGAAAAAACGTTAATGGAACGCCTCGAGGCGGACGCAACGGATAACACCTCGCTCGCTGAGCATCTCAGTGAAACCAACTTCTATTTAGGTAAGTACTACCTAAGTCTGGGGGAAAAGGACAGCGCCACGGCACTGTTCAAGTTAGCGGTCGCTAACAACGTACACAACTACGTTGAGCATCGTTATGCATTGTTGGAATTAGCGCTCTTGGGCCAGGAGCAAGATGACCTGGCAGAATCGGACCAGCAATAGCTGACGAACATCGATCAGCCCATAAACTTTTTTATTAAAGTCATCACCTTAACGGGTGAGGGCGTTTTTGTTCGTTAATCAACCAAATTTGAGCCGGTTCACACTTTTCAATGAAAATTGCAGGTCAATTTCACGATGAGTTATGTAGACTGGCCGCCATCTACGAGGCACGTGTACTACATGACTGACATCATCGAGACTACTACTATCGAAACTACTTTTTCTGATCTGGGTCTTAACGACTCCATCCTTAAAGCCCTGAACGATCTGGGTTACGAAAAACCATCTCCAATCCAGGCAGAGTGTATCCCACAGCTGCTGGCTGGCCGCGATGTGCTGGGTATGGCCCAGACGGGTAGCGGCAAAACTGCAGCGTTTTCTTTGCCGCTGCTGCACAACCTTGATCCAGAGCTGAAAGCACCACAAATCCTGGTGCTGGCACCGACCCGCGAACTGGCGGTTCAGGTTGCTGAAGCCATGACGGATTTCTCTAAACATATGCACGGCGTAAACGTTGTAGCCCTTTACGGTGGCCAGCGTTATGACGTGCAGTTGCGCGCCCTGCGTCAGGGACCACAAATTGTTGTGGGTACCCCAGGTCGTCTGCTTGACCACTTAAAACGCGGTACGCTGAATCTGTCCAACCTGAAAGGTCTGGTACTGGACGAAGCTGATGAAATGTTGCGTATGGGCTTCATCGAAGACGTTGAAACCATCATGGCTCAGATTCCAGAAGGTCATCAGACCGCTCTGTTCTCTGCAACTATGCCAGAAGCGATTCGTCGTATTACCCGTCGCTTCATGAAAGATCCGCAGGAAGTTCGCATTCAGTCTAGCGTTACTACTCGCCCGGACATCAGCCAGAGCTACTGGACTGTGCACGGTATGCGTAAGAACGAAGCACTGGTTCGTTTCCTTGAGTCTGAAGATTTTGATGCGGCGATCATTTTCGTACGTACCAAAAACGCAACTCTGGAAGTGGCAGAAGCGCTGGAACAAAGCGGCTATAACAGTGCTGCACTGAACGGTGACATGAACCAGGCGTTGCGTGAGCAAACTCTGGAGCGTCTGAAAGACGGTCGTCTGGACATCCTGATTGCAACCGACGTTGCAGCTCGTGGTCTGGACGTTGAGCGTATCAGCCTGGTTGTTAACTACGACATCCCGATGGACTCTGAATCTTACGTTCACCGTATCGGTCGTACCGGTCGTGCAGGTCGTGCTGGCCGTGCTCTGCTGTTCGTTGAGAACCGCGAGCGTCGTCTGCTGCGTAACATCGAACGCACCATGAAGCTGACTATTCCTGAAGTTGAACTGCCAAACCGTGAACTGCTGAGCGAGCGTCGCCTGGCTAAGTTTGCCGCTAAAGTTCAGCAGCAACTGGAAAGCAGCGATCTGGATCTGTACCGTGGTCTGCTGGCGAAAATCCAACCTTCTGCTGAATCAGAAGAAGCGCTGGATATGGAAACACTGGCTGCAGCACTGCTGAAAATGGCACAGGGCGAACGTCCTCTGATCCTGCCACCAGATGCGCCAATGCGTCCACGTCGTGAATTCCGTGAACGTGATGAGCGTTTCGAACGTTCAGACCGTGCACCACGTGGCGATCGTCCAGATCGTGCACCACGCGGTGACCGTCCAGAGCGTTCAGATCGTCCACAGCGTGATGGCGATGCACCACGTCGCGAACGTCGTGATGTTGGCGATATGGAACTGTACCGTATTGAAGTTGGCCGTGATGATGGTGTTGAAGTTCGTCATATCGTTGGCGCTATCGCTAACGAAGGTGATATCAGCAGCCGTTACATCGGTAACATCAAGCTGTTCGGTACTCACTCTACTATCGAACTGCCAAAAGGCATGCCGGGCGAAATCCTGCAGCACTTTACCCGTACTCGTATTCTGAACAAACCAATGAATATGCAGTTGATGGGTGATGCACAACCTCGTACTGATCGTGGCGGCGAACGTCGTGGCGGTGGTGCTGGTGCAGGTGCTGGCCGTAGCTTCGGTGGTGGTGAGCGTCGTGAAGGCGGTCGCGGTCCACGTCGTGATGGCCCTGCAGGTGCTGGTGCTCCACGTAGCTTCAGCGGCGAACGTCGTGAAGGCGGTCGTGGCCCACGTCGTGAAGATGGTGCAGCTCCAACTCGTCGTCGTACAACTGAAGCTTAATTGACAGAAGTTTATGCCTGCTGTTTATCAGCAGGCAGTGATAAAAATCCTGGTTATTGCGACCGGGATTTTTTTTATCCAAATTGTACTCATGTACTGGTACAATGTTGCGCAGCAAACCTGTCGCTTCGACAGTCGTTCATTGTTTCAGGAATTCGTATGGCAACCTTATCTACCACTCACGCATCGCCGTCTATTTTCGGCGGGGTCATGATTATTGGCGGCACAATTATTGGTGCGGGGATGTTTTCTCTGCCAGTGGTTATGTCTGGTGCGTGGTTTTTCTGGTCACTAGCTGCGCTGCTGGTGACGTGGTTTTGTATGCTGCACTCTGGTTTGATGATTCTCGAAGCCAATCTTAATTATCGAGTCGGCTCGAGTTTCGATACCGTGACTAAAGATTTATTGGGCAAAGGCTGGAATCTGATTAACGGCCTGTCCATCGCGTTTGTGCTGTATATCCTGACCTACGCCTATATTTCGGCGAGCGGTTCAGTTATCCATCACACGCTTGGCAAAATGTCTGTCGATTTCCCTGCAAGATTTGCCGGGTTGATCTTTGCCCTGGTGGTGGCGTTTATTGTCTGGATGAGCACGCGCGCCGTTAGCCGCATGACCACGATCGTTCTCGGTGCAAAAATACTCACTTTCTTTATGACGTTTGGCGGCTTGATGTGGCACGTCGAACCGGCAACATTACTGGATAGCAAAGCGATTAATCCGAGCTATTTGCCGTATCTATTTATGACACTGCCATTTTGTCTCGCCTCATTTGGCTATCACGGTAATGTGCCGAGCCTGATGAAGTATTACGGCAAAGATCCGCAAACTATTAAACGTTGCCTTGTCTGGGGAACGCTGATGGCATTGGTGCTGTACATCATTTGGTTGGTGGGCAGCATGGGAAATATTCCGCGCAGTGATTTTATTGCCATTGCCGACAAAGGTGGAAATATTGATGTGCTGGTTGGGGCGTTAAGTGGTGTGTTGAATAGCCGTACGTTGGACTTGCTGCTGATCGTGTTCTCTAACTTTGCGGTTGCGAGTTCCTTCCTGGGCGTGACGTTAGGATTATTCGATTACCTGGCTGATTTATTTAAGTTCGATGACTCACCGATGGGGCGCCTGAAAACCGCGTTGGTGACATTTATCCCGCCAATGTTAGGCGGTGTAATCTGGCCTGATGGGTTTATCTACGCGATTGGTTTTGCCGGGCTGGCTGCGACTATCTGGGCGGCTATCGTTCCCGCACTGTTGGCAAAAGCCTCACGTAAAAAGTTTGGCAGCCCAATTTATCGGGTGTGGGGCGGCAATAAAATGATTGCGCTGATTCTGATCTTTGGTGTGACAAACGCAGCAATTCATATCCTTTCAAGCTTCGATCTATTACCGGTTTATCATTAAATTTGTCGCCCCTCCATTGAGGGGCGACATCATTAACTCGTCAGACTTTCATGCACATCCATCGCTAAATCAAATGAATGTAGTCGGGCTTCGGTATCAAATATTTGCCCGTTCACCATGATTTCATCGGCCTGTGTTTCCCGCAGGAGTGAAATCAGCCCGTGGCGCACCTTCGCCTTATCGCCAACTAGCGACATGCTCAACGCTTGCTGAACGCCATACTTCTCGGCGGGACTCCAGAAATTATCCATATTTTCAATTGGTGGCGGTAGTTGGCCAGTCTCACCACGACGGAGTTTAACGAAAGCCTGCTGCATAGAGGTAAACAGGAATTCAGCATCACGGTTGCTGTCGGCGGCGACGATATTTATACACACCATCGCGTACGGTTTTTCCAGACGCGCAGACGGTTTGAATTGAGCGCGGTAAAGTTGCAGCGCCTGGAACAACATATCTGGAGCAAAGTGTGAAGCAAAGGCAAACGGCAGCCCAAGTTGTGCGGCAAGTTGCGCGCTATATAAACTGGAACCTAACAGCCAGACGGGGATTTTCGCGTTGTAACCCGGAACCGGGCGTACCGCCGGGTTAGGGTCGGTTGCGTCAAACCACGAAACCAACTCACTGACATCGCGTGGGAAGTTGTCGATATCGCCGCTCATATGGCGGCGCAACGCCATCATTGTACGCTGGTCGCTTCCCGGTGCGCGCCCCAGGCCTAGATCGATACGGCCCGGATAGAGCGTCTCAAGCGTGCCAAACTGCTCAGCAATCACTAACGGCGAATGGTTTGGCAACATCACGCCGCCTGAACCCAGGCGCAAAGTTTCGGTATTCGCCGCAAGATAGCCAATCAGCACGGATGTCGCCGCACTGGCGATACCGGTCATATTGTGGTGTTCAGCCAGCCAATAGCGATGGTAGCCACGCTTTTCGGCAAGGCGAGCTAAATCCAGAGAACGATGGAACGCATCACGAGGCTGGGAGCCTTGTGGAATCGGGGCTAAATCGAGTAGAGAGAAAGGAACTTGGGTGATGTCAGACATAACGGCTCACTTTGTTAGACGAAGTGGGTAACTTCGTTTGCTGATAATTAGCCTTAGTATTGCGCAGAACCATCAACAATTAAGTAACAAAGTGAGCCTTTTCTCAGCTCTGAGTCACCAGTTCTAATCCAGCGACGCGTCGCCAGTAACCATTGCAATCACTTTGCTGCGCTAGCGTCAAAGGCGCATTGCCATTCTCATTTTTGCGGAAGGCTTCCAGTACGCGCAATGTCTCCATCCCCATCGGCGATAAACGTACCATATCGACCAGGCCTTTCATCGACGCCAGTTCATTACCGAGGTTGTACACATAGCCGCTCATGGTCTGAATGCCGTTGAGCACAAACACTTGCTGGTTTTCCTGCGAAAGCATATTGCGCCCGACAGGATATTTAATGCAGCAGGTCTCGCATTCATCTTTTGGCTTATCTTCAGAACGAGCGGTAAAGCAGCGCGCAGAATAGGCCAGCGGTAAATGACCGTAGCTCAGGACTTCCACTTCAAACTTGTTGCGAATACCCAGCTCATCACACTGAGTCAGCATGTTTGCCAGCCAGTCGCGTGACAGCTCCACAGGCATGCACCAACGAATCATGCCTTGTTTGAGTAACAGACGCAGAGTCACCGCGTTGTAGCAGTTAAGCGCATGACCGGCGACAAACGGCAGCTTGCGCTCTGCCGCCATATTCACGGCACCCAGGTCATTGGCTTCAATCAGGAAATCGCCATTCTCAACGTAACGTTTTAGCTCGTTGAGTTCAGACGGAGCCTGAACCAGGGCGAGGGTCGAAAGCACCACTTGTTTGCCCTGGTCTGCGAGGTTTTTCGCCATATCTAACCAGTCGCCAGTTTTTGTCGCACGACGCTTACTACACACTGACTCGCCAAGATAAATAGTCTCAGCGCTGCTGTTTGCGGCAGCCTGATAAAATTTTTCCAGCGTCTCTTTTGGCCAGTAGTAAAGCACCGGCCCTAATGAATATTTCATGGGTTTTCCTACTGCCATTTACGGTGATAGGCACCGAGTGTGGTTTGCGTGCCTTCAGCCATCTCGCCCAGCGCTTCCATCCACGCAGGTTGAGCGCGATAGTTTTCCGGATCGGCCATGCAGCGGTCGATAGCCTGACGCCAGACTTTGGCGACCTGGGTGACATACGCCGGGCTACGCTGGCGGCCTTCAATTTTCACCGAAGCAATATTTGCCGCGAGTAATTCAGGGAGCAGTTCAAGCGTGTTCAGGCTAGTTGGCTCTTCAAGCGCGTGATATTTCTGGTCATCAACCAGATAGCGACCTTTACACAGCGTCGGATAACCTGCGTTTTCACCATCCTGATAACGGTCAATTAGTACATCGTTGAGACGAGACTCAAGCCCTTGCGGCGTTTGCTGCCAGCGCACAAACCGTGCCGGAGAACACGCGCCCACCGTATTTGGCGATTCGCCAGTCAGATAAGAAGAAAGGTAGCAACGGCCTTCAGCCATAATGCACAGGCTGCCAAAAGCAAAGACTTCCAGCGGCACTGGCGTTACCCTGGCTAATTGTTTTACCTGATGAATGGATAACACGCGCGGCAGAACCACTCGTGCGACATCGAAATGGCGATGATAAAAACGAATCGCTTCTTCATTGGTGGCGGAGGCCTGTACCGAAACATGGCGCTCAATGTGCGGATAACGCTCTGCTGCGTACTCAAGCATCGCCAGATCGGCGAGAATTAATGCATCGGCTCCGAGTTGCGCTGCCATATCCACTGCTCGTTGCCAGCGCACATAGCCGTCAGGGTGCGCAAACGTATTGATAGCGATATGCAATTTACGGCCATGTTGATGCACGTAACTCACCGCTTCTTGCAGTTTCTTCTCCGTGAAATTCAGTCCAGCAAAATGGCGGGCGTTGGTGTCATCTTTAAGACCAATGTAAACCGCATCGGCACCATTATCGATGGCCGCTTTCAACGCCGGTAAGTTTCCGGCTGGGCAAAGCAACTCCATAATTTATCCTGAATCATCGGGTAACCTTTGAGGAAACCCATGCAGCCCAGGGCAAGGGCCACAAAATTGTTAACGAACTGGGATTTTAGTTAACCCGTCCACGACAAATTTTGATTTAAGGCAGTTAATGGCGTATTGATGACATCAATATAGAGGTATCGATAACCCGCGTAATTGTTGATTTGCACCGCTACGGAGAATGGCTGGTGTGGCAAAATAGCGTTCAAATTTCTCAAGGAGTAAAGCTCGTGTTGGATAAATTGCGTTCACGCCTGGTCCATTTAGGCCCGTCATTGTTAAGAACACCGGTTAAACTGACGCCCTTTACTCTGAAGCGCCAGGTACTTGAACAGGTTCTGGGCTGGCAGTTTCGTCAGGCAATGGAAGAGGGTGAGCTCGAATTTCTTGAGGATCGTTGGTTAAGCATTGAAGTCCGCGATCTCGGCCTGAAGTGGTTTACTTCGGTACAAGATAATAAACTGGTGGTTCGTGAAGACGCTCCTGCTGATGTCAGCTTTAGCGCAACGGCGAATGATTTGTTGATGATCGCTGCACGCAAACAAGATCCCGATACCCTGTTTTTCCAACGTCGCCTGGTTATTGAAGGGGACACCGAATTGGGTCTGTACGTCAAAAATTTAATGGATGCCATTGAGCTGGATGCGATGCCGAAACCTTTACGCATACTGCTGCTGCAACTGGCTGATTTTGTCGAAGCAGGTATGAAACACAAACCTGTTCCAGAAAGTAACTCGGTAGGTGAGCCATGCTAATTCGTGTAGAAATACCTATTGATGCTCCCGGCATCGACGCTTTACTTCGCCGTTCCTTTAAGGGCAATGGTGAGGCAGATTTAGTGAAGGATTTACGAGAAGACGGCCTGTTAACACTTGGCGTTGTGGCGACAGATGACGAAGGTCAGGTTGTCGGTTATGCCGCCTTTAGCCCGGTTGCGGTAGAAGGTGAAGAGCTTCAGTGGGTTGGTTTAGCGCCGCTGGCAGTTGATGAAGCTTATCGTGGTCAGGGGCTGGCAAAACAGCTGGTCTATGAAGGGCTGGATTCACTCAATGAGTTTGGCTACGCGGCGGTTGTCACATTAGGCGAACCGGCATTGTACGGGCGTTTTGGTTTTGTTCCTGCTGCACAATTCGATTTGCGTTGTGCGTGGCCTGATACCGAAGCCTATTTCCTGATTCATCCACTGGCTGATGACGCGCTTAATGGCGTAAGTGGATTAGTGGAATATCACGAGCATTTTAACCGAGAGTTTTGATCTCTGATGACGTTTGAAGGCTTGCCAGCAGGTCTTCAAACGACAATGCTCCTTTTACCAGCATCTCTTTCTGCGCTTTAGTTAGCTGCTTGATGCGATATTCCAGGCGCAAGGCGCTTGAACGATCGCCAACCAGATGGCTGAATGCCAGCGTCAATTCACCTTTCCCGCGCAATGCTTTAGCGCCTTTTCCAGCCTGATGCTGCGAGAAGCGGCGTTCCACATCGGTGGTTATACCGGTATATAAACGGTTATCAAGGGTGCGAACTAAATAGAGATACCAGGGAGACATAGGTCAGGCGCATAATTAACGTTTTACGCAGAATATCACTCTTCAGGTTGTCCATGGAAACTCTCAATGCCATCAGTCGCTGGCTGAACAAACAGCATGTACTGACTTACTGCGCTGGCGGTCATAGTGATTTATGGTGCGCCAATGCGTTCTATTTATACGATGCGCAGCGCGTGGCTTTTTATCTGTTAAGCGAATCCCACACCCGCCATGGCGAGTTGATTGGTAAACAAGCCAGGGTGGCCGGAACCGTTAACGGGCAGCCGAAAACCGTCGCACTTATTCGTGGCGTGCAGTTCCGTGGGGAGATTACGCTGATTGAAGAAGCTGAAGCGGCAAATATTCGTAACCTTTACTGCAAACGTTTCCCGGTGGCGAGAGTGATGTCTGCTCCGGTCTGGGAAATTCGGCTCGATGAGCTGAAAATGACAGATAACACACTCGGTTTTGGGAAAAAACTGCATTGGCTGCGAGATAACACTAAGCTTGGTGAATAAGCGACAGGAGAACTTATGAGCCGGGTTTTGTTAACAGGGGCCACGGGCCTCATTGGCGGGCATCTATTACGCATGTTGATCGAGGCGCCGCAAGTCAGCCACATCACTGCGGCGACACGGCGTCCATTACCTGCAATGAATAAAGTCACCAATCCCCACGATCCTCAATTGAGTGATGCACTCACACAATTAACCGAGCCACTTGATACCGTGTTTTGTTGCCTCGGCACCACGATGAAAGAAGCGGGCAGCAAAGAAGCTTTTGTGCTGGCGGATTACACGCTGGTGGTAGATACCGCCATAACCGGTCAACGCCTTGGCGCGAAGCATATGCTGGTGGTGAGCGCGATTGGCGCTAATAGTAAATCACCGTTTTTCTACAATCGTGTGAAAGGTGAAATGGAAGAGGCGTTGATCGCGCAAGACTGGCCACATTTAACTATTGCTCGCCCGTCCATGTTGCTTGGGCACCGTGAATCGCAACGCTTTAATGAATCGCTGTTTGCGCCGCTGTTTAAAATCATGCCAGGGAAATGGAAGTCCATTGAAGCCAGAGACGTGGCAAAGGCAATGTTGCGAGAAGCGCTGGCCACCTCTCGCGAAGGCGTGAACATTCTGGACTCGCGGCAGTTGCGGGAAATAGCAAAAGCCCCTTAAGGGGCTTTATCGCAAATGATGCACAACCTGGTTGCTGCTGCCGCGCCAGACAAGCGACGGGTCTTTTAGCTCCTGAACAAATTTACCGTCAATCAGCACGTTAATTAAATCTACCACTTCACGCTGATCTGCCGTTAACTCACCAAGCGTATAACCCGTCCACATCCAGATATCTTTGCCGGGACATTCCGTTTTCACTCGTTGCACCAGTTTCAGCACATCCGCGATGTTTTGCGGATGAAGCGGATCGCCGCCCGAAAGCGACAACCCCTGGCGGCGAATACGCGTGTCATTCAGATCGTTGATTATCCGATCTTCCATTTCCTTGGTGAACGGCATACCTGAATTTAACCGCCAGGTGCTTTTGTTGTAACACCCGGGGCATTCATGCACGCAGCCAGAAACAAACAGCGTGCAGCGTGTTCCCGGCCCATTGACTATGTCGACCGGGTAGTACTGGTGAATATTCACTTAGCCTAACTGCCCGTTACCCAAATGCTTCACGCGGCGCTTAACTTCTTCCTGCTTACCGGCGTTAAATGGACGTGCATCCGGACTACCCAGATAACCACAGACGCGGCGCGTTACGGATACGCGAGCTGCATCGTGGTTGCCACATTTAGGGCAGGTGAAGCCTTTGCTGGTGCACTCAAACTCACCGGTAAAACCGCACTCGTAGCATTCGTCAATTGGCGTGTTGGTGCCGTAATACGGAACGTGTTTGTAGCTATAATCCCAGACATCTTCCAGCGCTTGCAGATTGTGCTGAATATTTGGGTATTCGCCGTAACAGATGAAACCGCCGTTAGCCACTGGTGGGTATGGCGCTTCAAAGTCGATTTTGTCGTATGGGTTAACTTTCTTCTCAACGTCTAAGTGGAAGCTGTTGGTGTAGTAACCTTTGTCGGTCACGCCAGGAACTACGCCAAATTCGGCGGTATCAAGACGGCAGAAACGGTCACACAGGTTTTCACTTGGCGTACTGTAAAGGCTGAAACCGTAGCCGGTTTCATCTTTCCAGGTGTCGGTCGCCAGGCGCAGACGCTCAACAATTGCGACGGCTTTAGCGCGTAACTCTTCGCTATCGTATACGTGTTGATTGCCAAACAGTGCATTCACCGTTTCGTGAATGCCGATGTAACCCAGGGAAATCGACGCGCGGCCATTTTTGAAAATCTCAGAAACGTCGTCGTCTGCTTTCAGACGCACGCCGCAAGCTCCTTCCATATACAGGATAGGTGCCACGCGAGCTTTAACGCCTTCCAGACGTGCAATGCGCGTCATCAGGGCCTTGTATGCCAGTTCCAGTCGCTCATCGAGCAGTTTCCAGAAGGCAGATTCATCACCTTTTGCTTCCAGCGCAATACGCGGCAGGTTCAGGCTGATAACGCCGATATTGTTACGGCCATCGTGGATCTGCTCGCCATTTTCTTCGTACACGCCGAGGAAACTACGGCAGCCCATAGGCGTTTTGAACGAACCGGTCACTTTCACAACCTGGTCGTAGTTCAGAATGTCCGGGTACATGCGCTTGCTGGCGCACTCCAGCGCGAGCTGTTTGATATCGTAGTTTGCGTCGCCAGCTTTGTGGTTCAGGCCGTCTTTAATCGCAAACACCAGTTTTGGGAACACCGCTGTTTTACGGTTTTTGCCCAGACCCGCGATGCGATTACGCAGAATAGAAGTCTGAATCAGGCGAGATTCCCAACTGGTCCCCAGACCAAAACCGAAGGTCACGAACGGTGTCTGACCGTTAGCGGTGTGCAGCGTATTCACTTCATATTCCAGCGACTGGAAAGCGTCGTAACACTCTTTCTCGGTGCGAGAAAGTGCATAGCCTTCGGCATCCGGGATCTGCCACTTTTCAGCAGTCTGGCGATGTTTTTCAAAGCTTTCAGTGACGAACGGTGCCAGCACTTCATCAATACGGTTAATCGTGGTGCCGCCGTAAATGTGGCTGGCAACCTGGGCAATAATTTGCGCCGTGACGGCGGTCGCCGTAGAGATGGATTTCGGCGGTTCAATCTCCGCATTACCCATCTTAAAACCGTGCGTCAGCATACCTTTCAGATCAATCAGCATGCAGTTAAACATCGGGAAGAATGGCGAGTAATCCAGATCGTGATAGTGAATATCACCGCGCTCGTGCGCCAGCACCACATCACGCGGTAACAGATGTTGAGAAGCGTAGTGTTTTGCCACGATACCGGCTAACAGGTCACGCTGAGTCGGGATAACTTTGCTGTCTTTATTGGCATTTTCGTTGAGCAAAGCGGAGTTGGTTTGTTCTACCAGACCCCGGATTTCCTGATTCAGGCGGCCACGTTTTTCGCGCTCGATATCACGGTCATGGCGATACTCGATGTAAGCGCGTGCAAGTTGCTTATAGTCGCCAGCCATCAGCTGGTTTTCTACAGCAGTCTGGATTTCACCAATATCAACCTGGCTGCGGCCTTCCATCTGTGCACGGACAATATCTGCGACGCGGCCGCAATAGTCTGCGTCATCGACTCCCGCTGCTTTAGCTGCACGAAGAATAGCTTCTTTAATGCGCTCTGAAGTGAAAGGTACTTTGCACCCGTCTCTTTTCATCACATGCGGTGTCATGATCTCTCCATCTAAAAAAGGTTATCCACAAAGGGATGTCATTGTCTGCAAGCCGGGTTTTGCTCGCATTGCCATAGGCTTTCTGTTTTTGCCCCTGGCTTTATCCACAGATAATCCCCAGAAGTGGCTGTGGCTCTTGTTGCTATAATAGTCGATTAATACAAGATGTAGGGGCGGGGTGCATTTTAAGGTCTATATGTAGTGATTTGCATCAAACAAGTTTGCGATTTTATTGATGCAGGACAAGGTAAATCGGGCGTAGCAGGAAGGATGGGCAACAAGAAGAAATCTTAAAATTATGGGGAAGAGATCTCCCTCAAATAAGAGGGAGAAATTGAGGGAAGTTTAACCTTGCAACCAATAAACCGCTTCAAATGGTCGTAAACTCATTTCACCCGGTTTGCCCGCCGCATCAGCGTAATTACTCATTAGCACATCCCAGTCACCCTCTAAGGCTTCAGGCACCCACCATTGGTTTTCACGGCTGAGGTTTGCCGCAACCACCAGTGTCTGGCCTTGCCATTCGCGGCGATAGCACCATAAATACGGATGCTCAGGCAGTAAATCCTGATAGCTACCCCAGGTGAAAACAGGATTCGCTTTACGCAGCGTAATCAGTTTCTGATAGGCATAAAATACAGAGTCCGGGTCATCAACGGCTGCTTTGGCATTGATGGTTTGATAGTTATCGCACAGGTTTATCCACGGGGTGCCGTCAGTGAATCCAGCGTGTTCGCCGTCATTCCACTGCATCGGCGTGCGGCTGTTATCACGCGATTTACTGGCAAGGATAGCCAACAGGTTTTCACTGTCACGGCCTTGCGCGCGTAGCTCTGCGTACATGTTGTGGCTTTCCACATCACGGTAATCAATGATGCGTTTGAAGTGCGGATTGGTCATCCCCAACTCTTCGCCCTGATAAATGTACGGCGTGCCCTGCATACCGTGCAGCACCATCGCCAGCATTTTTGCCGCCGGAACACGCAGTTCGCCTTCATCACCAAAACGCGACACAATGCGCGGCTGGTCGTGGTTACACCAAAACAACGCATTCCACGCCACGTTATGCATGCCTTGCTGCCAGTGGCTGAAGATAGCTTTAAGCGCCACGTAATCCGGAGCCGCCAGCGCCCATTTTTGCCCGTTGGGATAATCCACTTTCAGGTGATGGAAGTTAAACGTCATCGACAGTTCATTGCTATTCAGCGCGGCATATTGCTGGCAGTTATCGAGCGTCGTTGACGACATTTCGCCCACCGTCATCAGCTCGCGTGGCACAAACACGTCGCGGCTCAGCTCTTGCAGATATTCGTGAATACGCGGCCCATCGGTATAAAAACGACGCCCGTCACCGCCTTCAATATCACTTGGGAAATCTTGATCTTTCGAAACCAGGTTAATCACATCAAGGCGTAATCCATCCACGCCGCGATCGGCCCAGAACTCGCAAACCTTCTTCAATTCAGCGCGAACCTGCGGGTTTTCCCAGTTGAGATCCGCCTGCTCTGGGGCAAATAAATGCAGGTAATACTGGCCACTTTCTGCATGCCAACGCCAGGCGTTACCACCGAATTTAGAGCGCCAGTTGTTAGGCAGAACATCAGGCGTACCGTCGCGCCAGATATAAAACTCGCGGAAGGGGCTTTCTTTGTTCAGCGCTTCGTGGAACCAGGCGTGCTGGGTGGACGTATGGTTAAAAACCATATCCAGAATGACGCGGATGCCGCGCTCGTGGGCGCCGGCGACTAACAAATCGAAATCATCCAGCGTGCCGTAGGTGTGGTCGATGGCGCAGTAGTTCGCCACGTCGTAACCGTTATCCACCTGCGGTGAGACATAAAACGGTGTCAGCCAAATGGCATCAACACCCAGCAGCTTCAGGTAGTCCAGACGCTTAATGACGCCAATCAGATCGCCCGTGCCGCTGCCAGTCGTGTCCTGAAAACTCTTCGGGTAGATTTGGTAGATGACACCATGTTGCCACCAGGGAGGAGTTGTATTCATAAATCATTCCTAAAACCAGTGAGGCCAATGTGACCTCTGTTGTCGGATGACGCTAACGCTTATCCGACCTACGAAAAGCCGTTGTAGGGTGGATAAGCGCTAGCGTCATCCACCACCGATTGTGAACCGACTAAACCACTAACAACGTGCCCTGACGGTATTTGCGCTTATACATCACACTGGTCAGCACGATTGGAATCACGACTGCAATCAGAATGGCGAGGGAATAAACTTCCCAATAGCGCGGCTGAATGGACAAAATTCCCGGCAAGCCACCCACGCCAATCCCGTTCGCCATCACTCCGCTCAGGCCACACAGCAAGCCTGCCAGACCTGAGCCAACCATCGCGCACAGCATCGGGAAGCGGTATTTCAGGTTGATGCCATACATCGCCGGTTCAGTTACACCGAGGTAGGCAGAAATCGCCGCCGGAACTGAAATCTCACGCTCGTTATGCTTACGGCTGCAAATAATGATGCCGACAACCGCGGATGCCTGCGCAATGTTAGACAGCGCAATCAATGGCCACACCGGCGTTCCGCCCATGCTCTGAATCATCTGCATGTCGATGGCGAGTGTTGTCTGATGCACACCGGTAATCACCAGCGGTGCGTACAGGAAGCCAAACAGTGCAGCGCCGACAGGGGCAAAACTTCCCGTCATCAAATGGCGAACCGCAAAGGCCACGCCATCACCAATCCAGCGTCCAAACGGGCCGATAAACGCATGCGCCAGGAACACCGCCAGAATCAGCGAACACACAGGCACTATTACAAGATAGAGGTAATCTGGCACGATGCGTTTCAGACGCGTCTCAATAAAGCCCAGAGCCAGCCCCGCCAGCAATGCTGGAATCACCTGCGCCTGGTAGCCAACTTTCTCGAT
Organism: Buttiauxella sp. BIGb0471; assembly: GCF_024807715.1. Classification (NCBI taxonomy): domain Bacteria; kingdom Pseudomonadati; phylum Pseudomonadota; class Gammaproteobacteria; order Enterobacterales; family Enterobacteriaceae; genus Buttiauxella; species Buttiauxella sp. BIGb0471. The sequence continues at coordinate 559,469 of NZ_JANUEU010000003.1, read as the reverse complement.
GGTGAACCAGCCAAAGTTCCAGACTTCCGGAATTTTGCTACCCAATTCATAGGCATTCATCAACTGCGGTGACACGAGCGTGACGCCAAGCACAATACCAAGGATAGGTGTCCCACCCATTTTTCGCACTGCTGACCAGCAAATACCGACCGGTAAATAGAAGAAAATAGCTTCGCCAATCAACCATAAGAAGTCGTAAATCGATTGCAGGGACGGGTGCATTTGCGCCAGTGTCTGCCCGTTGCTCATTGGCAAATCGCCAATCACATTTCGGAAGCCGAGGATTAAACCCCCGCTGATTAATGCAGGTAGAAGTGGGAAGAAGATCTCGGCGAAGTGTGAAATTAATTGCTCGTGCCACTTCATATTCTGGCGCGCAGCGAGTTTCGCTTGCTCTTTATCTGCGGTGCTATGGCCTGTCGCGGCGATCAATGCCTTGTAGTAATCGCCCACTTCCGGACCAATCACCACCTGGAACTGCCCGGCGTTTGTAAAGCAGCCCTTAACCATCGGCAGCTCTTCAATCTCTTTCGGCTTCGCAATCGCAGTATTGTTTAATACGAACCGTAAGCGAGTGATGCAGTGACTGACGGTGGCAATATTCTCGCGCCCGCCGACCAGTTCTATCAGCTTATCAATATCCTGTTGTTTCACTTTGGCCATGATGAGGTCCCAGAGTAAGGAGTGAGGTTTTTTATCTGCCGCAAGGTTATCTTTTAATCTTCATCTCGAAAATGGGAACGTTCCCGAAATCAATCGACGATCACAATAAACCTGAAGTGAGGGGTGTTACTGGAGAGTACTGGGGATAACGATCTGGCGCAGCTCGCGAGCCTGCGTGACTTGCCCAATCAACTGCAAAACCGCCTGGCGACCTGCCTCAGCATAACCTGGATCGACCGTGATGATTTCCGGGTGCAGGAACTTCATCAGCGGCGTATTCCCGACGCTCGCCAGTTGCAGCGTGGTGCGTTGGTGTTCCTGGAGATATTTGCTGGCGCCCAGAGCGAGGGTATCGGTCGCGCAAAGCAGGGCGGTGGTTTCTGGTAACAAAACTTCAGCGACGTGTTCGTAACCTTGTTTCATCGCCAACCCCGGTAGCGCCACGTTTGGCGTCAGTTGGTGTTGTTTGCAAAACGCGAGATATGCTTCATGGCGGCGCAAGCCAGTTGTCACATCGCTATGGGGCACGCCGAGGAAACTGATGTGGCGATGGCCCTGCTCATAAAGGCGTGACATCAAAATATTAATTGCCCCTTCGTCGTCATAACAAACCGAGGCAAATCCTTTGGCATCCCGCGCCATGAGTACCAGCGTCGATTGCCAGGGGGCGAGCATTTTTTCATTGATGCCGGTAAAACCAAACAGAATCACGCCGTCGATATTGCGTCGCTTGAGCATACCCAGATGCTCTTCAACCAGTTCCGGGTCGAACTGGCTTTCCATCATGATCGGGTCGTAACCCTGCTCATAGAGCGACGGCAGCATGGTTTGTACCGCCAGGTTTTCCGATAACGAGTCCAGACGCGTCACGATAATGGCGACGACTTTGTCACTTTGCCCACGCATCGCCCGCGCCGAGCGGGAAGGTGAAAAGCCCTCTTGCTGCATCACCGCTTCCACGCGTTCTCGCGTGCGGGCGCTGACGCCGCTTTCGTTATTCAACACGCGAGAAACAGTCGATTTACCGACACCGCTTAAACGGGCGATGTCTTTAATGGTGAGGCGGCTTTGCATCGTTATCGTTCTTCCCTGCAATCGTTTTTTATAGAGTAAGGTCTGCCCACGATACCACAATGGAAAAAATCTGGTTTACGTCAGGTTTAGGTTTGAAGGCGTAGAATGCCCGCGACTAGTGTAATGACATTTTCTTTTAACCGGAGGCGACATGGAACCTGATCCCAGTCCAAGCCCTGTAATGACAGGAATAATCCGGTAAGACTCCCTTCTTTGAAGCAACTGCCTTTGAAGTGACTGCCTTACCGGATTGCGTAAGGCAGAGATCTATCTTGTATCAATCAACGATATCCCTGCTGAAAAAATTATTTGGCCTGCAAGGCAAGGATTAGCCGCGCCTGCATGTCACCAGGCTCCGCATTACGTGGGGCCGAGGGACTATTATGCTGTTAAAAAATCTGACCCGGCAGTTGTTTGCACAACTTAGCCGCCACCTGCCACGTCGCTTGATCCAACGCGACCTGATGCCGGATGACAATACCGTTGCTCATGCTCAGGACGTCCCGGCTTCATTAAGCGAAGCCTGCCTGAAATATGCGCGAGCCTCAGAAGAACAACTGTACCGCGATTTCCAGAGCCACCCGGAAGGGCTGAATGCGCGTGAAGTTGAGCGTGCGCTAGAGCAACATGGCCTGAACCAAATCCCGGCGCAAAAAGCGTCGCCATGGTGGGTCCATTTGTGGCTGTGCTATCGCAACCCTTTCAATATCTTGCTGACAATCCTCGGTATTGTTTCCTACTCCACTGAAGACTTGTTTGCTGCAGGCGTCATCGCACTGATGGTGGTGATTGCCACCTTGCTGAATTTTGTTCAGGAAGCGCGTTCCACCAAAGCGGCGGACACGCTAAAAGCAATGGTCAGCAACACCGCGACCGTGCTGCGTGTCGTCAATGAAAACGGTGAAAACGAGTTTATCGAAATCCCACTCGACCAACTGGTGCCGGGCGATATCGTCAAACTGGCGGCAGGCGACATGATCCCGGCGGATCTGCGCGTCATCCAGGCACGCGATCTTTTCGTCGGCCAGGCTTCGCTCACTGGCGAATCCTTACCGGTAGAAAAAGTCGCGGTCAGCCGCGATCTGTCGCATAACAACCCGCTGGAATGCGACACGCTGTGCTTTATGGGCACCAACGTGGTGAGCGGCACGGCGCTCGCGATGATCATCTCAACAGGTGGCAATACCTGGTTTGGGCAACTGGCCGGGCGCGTCACCCAGCAAGAAAGCGAACCGAATGCATTCCAGAAAGGCATCAGCCGTGTGAGCTGGGTACTCATCCGCTTCATGCTGGTGATGACGCCTGTCGTGCTGCTGATTAACGGCTTCACCAAAGGCGACTGGTGGGAAGCGGCGCTGTTCTCGCTCTCTGTGGCGGTGGGTTTAACACCTGAAATGCTGCCGATGATCGTCACTTCGACGCTGGCTCGCGGCGCGGTGAAACTCTCTAAGCAAAAAGTGATCGTCAAGCACCTCGACGCGATCCAAAACTTCGGGGCGATGGATATCCTTTGCACCGACAAAACCGGCACGCTGACCCAGGATCGTATTGTTCTGGAAACTCACACCGATATTCTCGGTGCGGTCAGCAACCATGTTCTGCATACCGCCTGGCTGAACAGCCATTACCAGACGGGCCTGAAAAACCTGCTGGATGTCGCGGTGCTGGAAGGTGTTGACGAGGATCATGCGCGTAATGCTGCCGCCCGCTGGCAGAAAGTGGATGAGATCCCGTTCGACTTTGAACGTCGCCGCATGTCGGTAGTAGTCTCCGAACAGCCGGAAGTGCATCAGTTGATCTGCAAAGGCGCATTGCAGGAGATCCTGAACGTTTGCTCCCAGGTTCGTTACGGCGACGAGATCGTGCCGCTCAGCGAATCCTTGCTGGCGCGTATTCGCCGTGTGACTGACGATCTGAATCGCCAGGGTTTGCGTGTGGTGGCCGTTGCGACCAAATTCTTACCCGCGCGTTGCGAAGATTATGGCCGCGTGGATGAATCGGATCTGATCCTTGAAGGCTATATTGCGTTCCTCGATCCACCAAAAGAAACCACCGCTCCGGCTCTTAAAGCGCTGAAAGAAAGTGGTATCACGGTGAAAATTCTCACCGGAGACAGCGAGCTGGTGGCCGCGAAAGTGTGCCGCGAAGTGGGTCTGGAGGTGGGCGAGTTGGTGACAGGCAGCGAAATCGAAAACATGCCTGATGACCAGCTTGCGGAACTGGCTCTGCGCACTACGCTGTTTGCCCGCCTGACGCCAATGCACAAAGAACGCATCGTGCGCCTGCTGCGTGGCGAAGGTCATGTGGTTGGATTCATGGGTGATGGCATTAACGACGCCCCGGCATTGCGTGCCGCAGACATTGGGATTTCCGTGGATGGCGCGGTGGATATTGCGCGTGAGGCCGCAGATATCATCCTGCTGGAAAAAAGCCTGATGGTGCTGGAGCAGGGTGTGATTGAAGGGCGCAGAACCTTCGCCAACATGCTCAAATACATCAAAATGACCGCCAGTTCTAACTTCGGTAACGTGTTCAGCGTGCTGGTGGCCAGCGCCTTCCTGCCGTTCTTGCCGATGCTGCCGTTACACTTACTGATTCAGAACCTGCTGTACGATGTCTCCCAGGTGGCGATTCCGTTCGATAACGTCGATGACGAGCAAATCAAAAAACCGCAGCGCTGGAACCCGGCGGATTTAGGCCGCTTTATGGTGTTCTTCGGGCCGATAAGCTCCATCTTCGATATCCTGACGTTCTGCGTGATGTGGTGGGTGTTCAAGGCTAACGTGCCGGAAGCACAAACCCTGTTCCAGTCTGGCTGGTTCGTGGTGGGGTTACTGTCGCAGACATTAATTGTGCATATGATTCGTACCCGTCGCATCCCGTTCATTCAGAGCCGTGCTGCGTGGCCGTTGATGATCATGACCCTGGTCGTGATGGTGGTTGGGATTGGCCTGCCGTTCTCGCCGCTGGCAAGTTATCTGCAACTTCAGGCGCTGCCGCTGAGCTACTTCCCATGGCTGATTGCGATCCTTGCCGGATACATGACGCTGACTCAGTGTGTGAAAGGGTTCTACAGCCGTCGTTACGGCTGGCAGTAATATACCCATCATCCTTCAAGCTGCAGCGGCGTTGGCTGCAGACGCTCACCCCAGTCACTTACTCAAGTAAGCTCCTGGGGTTCTCGTCCTGGCCGCCTGGCTGCAACTCGAATGCTAATGGGTAGAGTAAAAATCAGCGGGATGTGATCTGCATCCCGCGTTTCCCGCCCATAATCTTGATGAATATTTCTACACGTGTTACCAGATTGTTTTTGCTTTTTTCTGGCCCGTCACTGTTAAAGGAATATTCATGTTTAAATCCATTCGTTTGAGCCTGCTGGCAGGTTGCATCGCGGCAACGTGTCAGGCTTGGGCTGCACCGGCTGGCGACTTACCGTTAATGCCCTGGCCGCAAGAAGTGAATCGTCCGGCTGCGGAAGGCTCGCTGCAAATTGATAATGCCATTTCCATAAAAATAAGCGGTGACAAGCTGCCAGGTGCTATTGATCGTTGGCGGCAGAGAATCTCCCAGCAAACGGGCTGGCAGTTACAACCCGCGCAGGCCAATCCTGCAAAACCCATCATTGATATTCAAATCAAAAAAGCTGTTGCTCCCTTACCTAAACTCGACAGCGATGAAAGCTATGAACTTAGCGTCACGGCTGACGGTGTGAAGCTCACGGCAAACACGCGCTTTGGCGCGATGCGCGGCATGGAAACCCTCTTACAGCTCATTCAGAACGGGCCTGATAATACCGCCATTCCGTTTGTCGCAATCAAAGATCAGCCTCGTTTCCCGTGGCGCGGTTTGCTTATCGACTCTGCCCGCCACTTCATGCCGATTAAAGATATTTTGCGCCAGTTAGATGGCATGGCGGCGGCCAAAATGAACGTGTTGCACTGGCATTTAACAGACGACCAGGGCTGGCGTTTTGCTTCCACTGCGTACCCAAAATTGCAGCAACTGGCCAGCGATGGTGACTTTTACACTCAGGCGCAGATGAAAGAAGTGGTGCGCTATGCGGCTTCGCTCGGCATCCGCGTCGTACCGGAAATGGACTTGCCGGGACATGCCTCGGCGATTGCGGTGGCCTATCCTGAGTTGATGAGTGCGCCGGGGCCATACCAAATGGAGCGCCATTGGGGCGTGTTAAAACCGTTACTCAACCCGACCAACGATGCGGCCTATAAATTTGTCGATACCTTGATTGGTGAACTCACCGCGATTTTCCCTGACAGCTATTTGCACATCGGGGGCGATGAAGTGGACGATGAGCACTGGCAAAAATCGGCAGAAATCCAGGCATTTATGAAGCAGCATAATCTGGCGGATACCCACGCCTTACAGACCTACTTCAACCAACGCCTGGAGAAGCTCCTCGAAAAACATCATCGTCAGATGATGGGCTGGGATGAGATCTACCATCCCGACCTGCCAAAAAGCATTTTGATCCAATCCTGGCAGGGTCAGGATGCGCTGGGTGCCGTTGCAGCTAACGGTTACAAAGGCATCCTCTCGACAGGTTTCTATCTGGATCAACCGCAATCTACCGCTTACCACTATCGCAACGAAGTCCTGCCGCAAGGGCTGAATGGCGTTGATGAAATTGCGGAAGCCGATAGCGCGCAAAGCTGGTTCTTCAGTATGCCGCGCCTGAAAGGCAGTGCTGTGGAAGGAAGTTTTACGCTGGTGAATGGTAAAACAACCTGGCGCGGATTTATCGATTTCAAAGGAAAATCCCGCCGTGCGGTGCGTGATATTGAGTGGTTAAGCCCAACGCAGGTGACGTTTACCGTCGACACCTGGATGGGTGAAACGCGCCCCGTTTTAACACTGGATAAGGACAAACTGAGCGGTTATTTGCTGGTGGGTAACGTCCGCTACCCAGCTACCGGGCAGAAGCTTGATGCTGTGCCGGATGGCATCCAGCCGGTGGTGCCGACGCCTGAACAAATGAACAATATTATCGGCGGCGAAGCGGCTCTGTGGGCTGAAAACGTTGCATCGCCGCTGCTGGATATCAAACTGTGGCCGCGTACGTTTGCGGTTGCCGAGCGTTTGTGGTCGGCAGAAGATGTCAAAGACATCGACAACATGTACCAGCGCTTGCAGGCGATAGACGCCTGGTCGACGGTTTCCGTCGGCCTGGAACAACATGCTGCGGCAGCGCAACAAATGACGCGTCTGGCAGGTTCGACGGAGATTATGCCGTTGCAAATACTCGCTCAGGCGGTAGAACCGGCGCAGTATTACACGCGCCAACACTTGAAATTCCAGGCTGGAAACTACCATCACTTCGAGCCACTCAACCGCTTTGCCGATGCGCTGGGTGCCGAAAGCAACCAGGTGCGAGCCATGGATACGTGGGTCGATAAACTGATTGCTGACCCGGAAGATGGCAACAGCGCGGATTCGCTGCGCCACACTTTTGCGCGCTGGCAGAGTAATACACCGGATGTGCTGGAGTTAATCAACGGTAATTATCAGCTCAAGGCGTTAAAACCGGTGGCGGAAAACGTCGATAAGCTGGCGGGAATTGGGCTGCGCCTAACGGATTTGGTGGCTAAACAGGGAAACCTGAGCGCTGACGAAGTTCAGGGAATTCAAAAACAGCTCGACGATGCGGCACAAACGCAAGATGAAGTGGTGATCGCGGCAGTGTATCCATTGCAGAAATTGTTGCGGGCGAGTGTGAAACCATAATTATTTTAAAGGCCGCAATTGCGGCCTTTTCATTGATGCTTCAAAAGCTCAATCGTTAGCGGCGGATGGCAATCGCTTCGATTTCAATCTTCACATCTTTTGGCAGGCGGGCAACTTCCACGCAAGAACGCGCAGGGAAGGTGGCTTTATGCTCGTTAAAGAAAGCTTCGTAGGTCGCATTCACGGTCGCGAAGTCGTTCAGATCTTTCACGAAAACGGTCGTTTTAACGATATCGCCTACTTTCAGGCCAGCGGCTTCAACAATCGCCTGCACGTTTTCCAGAGACTGGCGCGCTTGTGCTGCCACATCTTCTGGCACGCTGCCCGTTTTCGGGTCAACAGGAATCTGACCAGAAGTGATAATCATGCTGCCAAGATCAACGCCCTGAACATATGGGCCGATTGCTGCAGGTGCGTTTTCGGTGCTGATGGTACGAGAAGACATTTTCATTCCTTATGAGAAGTGATAAAGCTCGCGTCCATTATAGGGCCGAGAGCTTAAGCAGCAATGATTAATCTGCCAGCACAACGTAATGTGAGAACTCCTTCTCACAATATTTACATTTGAGGCTAATGTTCTCGTCGCGCTTTTTCACTGCAAATGAAGAATGAACCGGTTCACTTCTGCTGATGCAGTTGGTATTCGGGCAAACCAGAACTTTATCGATGCGCGAAGGCAGGCTCGGTTTGCTTTTACCCACCACTTCATATTCATCAATACGGTTTACCGTGGCGTGCGGGGCATACAGCGCCAGCTGGTTGACTTGCTCATCAGTCAGGAAGGTATTTTCTATTTTAATCAGGTCTTTACGGCCTTGCTCGCGTGAAGGCAGGTTCAGGCCGATGGTGATGCGCTGGTCGGTTTCCGTCAACTGGAACAGCGTCAGCAATTTAAAACCAACCTGCGCAGGAATATGGTCGATAACGGTGCCGCGTTTAATCGCTTCAACTTGTAATTTGTTGTCGTGTGTCATCTTAATCTTCCTCTCACTCAAACCAGTTCAGGTTGCAAAACTAACGCCAGCAGAGCCTGGCGGGCATAAATACCGTTGCCTGCCTGTTGGAAATACCAGGCGTGTGGGGTTTTATCAACGTCGGTTGTGATTTCATCAACGCGTGGCAGCGGGTGCAGTACTTTCATGTTGGTGCGGGCATCCACCAAATCTGCGGCGCGCAGCACAAACTGAGCTTTTACGTTGGCATATTCCGACGGGTCCAGGCGCTCTTTCTGCACGCGAGTCATGTACAGAATATCCAGTTCACCGACCACATCGTCGATGGCTTCATGGCAGCTCCACTCGATGCCTTTTTCGTCCAGCATATCGAGAATGTACTTCGGCATCGCCAGCGCATTTGGTGCGATAAAGTAGAAGCGGTTGCCTTCGAATTTCGCCAGCGCCTGCGCCAGGGAATGCACGGTGCGGCCATATTTCAGGTCGCCGACCATGGCGATATTCAGGTTTTCCAGGCGACCCTGCGTTTCCTGAATGGTGAACAAATCCAGCAGCGTTTGTGTTGGGTGCTGGTTCGCGCCGTCACCCGCATTGAGCACAGGTACATTGCCTGAGAATTCCGTCGCCAGACGGGCGGCACCTTCTTGCGGATGGCGCATCACAATGGCATCAACATACGTGCTGATAACCGAAATAGTATCGGCCAGGGTTTCGCCTTTTTTGCCCAGCGAAGTATTGCTGCTGTCCGAGAACCCGACCACCGACGCCCCCAGGCGATGAATGGCGGTTTCAAAAGAGAGGCGCGTGCGCGTTGATGCTTCAAAGAAACAGCTGGCAACAACGATGTGTTTGAGTAATTCAGGTTGCGGATTCGCTTTCAGTTTTGCCGCAGTAGACAACACCAGTTCAAGTTCTTCACGACTGAGATCGTTTATGGAAATGATATGTTTCTGATATAGGGGGTTAGCCATGTTTATCTCCTGCTCTCGGGCGTCGGGCAAAAAAAAAGCCCCTCAATGAGGGGCCTTTGGAATTGATTGAAGCAACGGAAAGAAAAACAGGTTAGCGCCGTCTTTCAGACGACGTTGTGTGGCATTTTTTTGAACACACTGGACCATGTTTCCTCCGGCAAATTGTGGCGCATTATACGCATGTAAGAGGACACTTCAAGCGAATAATTCACAGTTTTTACCTCTTAGCAATCGGTTGCTGTGAATACTTATCCGCAATCAATCCCGCCGAAGGCGTTGCTATCAGGCATTCTTATTGCGCAGTTCAAAACGCGGTGAAATCAGGCCATACAACGTCCAGCCGAGGAACGTCACGATGGCACCGTACATCATCGCTTCTTCACCAGATGAATACAGGGCGTAGAAGCTATACATCGCACCAATGAACGCGAAGATATTGGCAATGCGCGCTTTGTTCGGTGCCACATTGGCTACTTTCTGGATAATCACCAACGCCGCCATCGACAGGATGTAAGGGATAATATTGGTGACTACCGCCAGGTTAACCAGCACGTTGAACTGTTTATTCAGCGATGGACTAATGGTCATTAACGACAGCCCGGTCTGGATAAGCACGATAACAATCATGCCTTTTACAGGCGCATCGGCTTTGGTCAGTTTGGAGAAAACTTTAGGGAAATAGCCCTCGTCAGCAGAGGATTTAAACACTTGAGCGATGGTGAACTGCCAGCCCAACAGCGAACCGACGCAAGACATAATCATCAACGCCATGATGATTTTACCTACGCCAGGTGTGAACATCTGCGCAAAGGCTAAACCAAACGGTGCGGTTGAATTGGCCAGGTCCATGTTTGGCACGATACCGGCAATCACGTTGGTAGAAATAATGTAGACAACCGCCGCGCCCAACGTGCCGCCGAGTACCGCGATAGGCACATTACGCTCAGGATTTTCCACCACATCAGTATTTGCGCAGGCAGATTCCAAACCTAAGAATGCCCACAGCGTCATGGCGATAGAAGAACCGACTGCTTCAAAAACAGGAAGGTGGTGCGGGTTCCAGGACTCCATATACAACGTCGGGCTAAACCAGAACCAGCCGATGACTGAAATCCCCAGCACCGGAATAATGACGCCCCAGACGGTGACGCCGCTGATACGTCCGGTAATGCGTGCGCCGCCAAAGTTTGCCGCCGTGGCGAGCCACAACACCCCGATTGTGGCGACACAAATCCCGATTGGGGATAAGGTCGCATCCAGTAATTCGGTGCCGTAACCCACGGCTGAGATAGCAATCGCGACGTTGGCAATCAGCAGCGAAACCCCGTAGGTGTAGTTCGCCATAAAGTTGCCAGATTTGCCAAAGGCATACTCTGCGTAGCCGCCCATCCCGCCTGATTTACGACTAAACATCCCGCATTTCGCGAACGCGTAAGCCAGTGCCATCGAACCCAAAGCGGTCACTAACCATGAAATAATCGACAGCGTGCCCACTTCCGCTAATTTGGTCGGCAGCATGATGATCCCTGAACCCATCATGTTTACCGCGGTTAAAATCGTGAGCTGAACGACGCCCATTTTGTTGTTTGCCTTAGACGTACTCATAATCTGTTCCTTGTATAAACTTGAGTAGCGAAGAACCGGAAACGTCACACTTCTTCGCTGTTTCTTTTTTATGGAAGAATCAATTTTTGCCAGTAACCCTGACGCTTTTTGATTTCAGATTTATTGTTTAATAACATAGCCATAAGCGCGTTTTTTGCGGTCCTCATCCAGCTTGATATATACCCCTTGTAACTCCGGCGCGAAGCCAGGTAACAAATTGATCCCTTCTTCCAGCGCCAGGAAATAACGCTGCACAGAGCCGCCCCAGATTTCCCCTGGAACCACACATAAAACGCCTGGAGGATAGGGCAGCGCACCTTCAGCGGCGATGCGACCTTCAACTTGCGATAACGCCACTAATTCAACGTTTCCGCGCACAAACTCAATATTTGCCTGTTGAGGATTCATCACGACTTTCGGGAAGTGAGCTTTACGGAACATCTCTTTTTGCAGCTGCTTCACGTCGTGGCTGACATACAAATCGTGCATTTCCTGGCACAGCTGGCGGATGGTGTAGCCGTGGTAACGTTCTTCGTAGGTTTTGTAGATGGAAGGTAGAACGTCGCAGAGTGGAGCATCTTCTTCAATCAGGCGTTCAAAACGCGCAATTTGGGCAACAAGATGCTGCATCTTTGCCATGTCTTCCGCAGGCGTCATCAGGAACAAAATGGAGTTCAGGTCGCATTTTTCCGGCACGATGCCGTTCTCACGCAGGAAGTTGGCGAGGATAGTCGCAGGGACACCAAACTTGTCGTACTCACCGGTTTGAACGTTGATACCTGGCGTGGTTAGCATCAGTTTGCAAGGATCAACGAAATATTGATGCTCTGCGTAGCCTTCAAATGAGTGCCAGCGATCGCCGGGGATGAAATTAAAGAAACGCAGATCGTTCGCCATCACCTCGGTATCAAAATCTTCCCATTTGCGGCCTTCAACTGTTTCTGGCACAAACGGACGAATATGTTTGCAGAGTTTTAACAGCAACTTACGCGTCTCGATCCCCACTTTTACGCAGTCCATCCACATGCGTTTCCCGCTTTCGCCTTCATGCATTTTGGCGTTGACGTCCAGGGCTGCGAACAACGGATAGAACGGGCTGGTGGAGGCGTGCATCATAAACGCGTTGTTCATCCGCTTATGATTCACGTAACGATCCTGGCCTTTGATATGTTTATCTTTTTTATGAATTTGTGAGGTTTGGGAGAAGCCCGCTTGTTGCTTATGCACAGACTGCGTCACCAGAATCCCCGGATCGTTTTCATTCAGTTCGAGCAACAGCGGTGAGCAGTCATTCATCATCGGAATGAATTGCTCGTAACCTACCCAGGCAGAATCAAACAAGATGTAGTCGCACAGATGACCAATCTTATCGACAACCTGACGCGCGTTATAAATGGTGCCGTCGTAGGTGCCTAACTGAATAACCGCAAGGCGGAACGGGCGTTTTTCAGCGCCACGATCTGGAGCCACTTCGCGCACTAAATCACGCAAATATTTTTCTTCAAAACAATGGGCATCAATACCGCCAATAAAACCAAACGGGTTGCGAGCTGTTTCCAGATAAACAGGTGTGGCACCTGCCTGAATCAATGCGCCGTGGTGGTTTGATTTATGGTTGTTACGGTCAAACAGCACCAAATCTCCCGGTGCCAGCAGCGCATTGAGCACCACTTTGTTTGAGGAAGACGTCCCGTTTAAAACGAAGTAGGTTTTATCGGCGTTAAATACTTTCGCCGCATGCATTTGTGCGGTGCATGGTGCGCCTTCGTGAATCAGTAAATCACCCATCGAAACGTCAGCGTTACATAGGTCCGAACGGAAGAGCGTTTCGCCAAAGTAATCAAAGAATTGGCGTCCGGCTGGGTGACGGCGGAAGAACTGGCCACCCTGGTGCCCTGGGCAGTCAAAAGCGGCATTGCCTTGCTGCACATATTCCACCAGGCTGCCAAAGAACGGCGGTAGCACTTCTTTTTCATATTTAACCGCTGCGGCTTCCAGTTGTTTACCGTAGAAATCTACATTTCCATCGCACAGTTCAAACACGCCGGTGACGCGTGGAAGCACTTCAGCAGGCAACTCTTCTTCACAACAAACCGCGACAAAAATTGGAATGCCGAAGCCAGTTTGTTCAATAGTATTCAACATCCCTGAGATAGCATCTTTCACGGAAATAACAGCAGCAGACACATCAGTGAAATTAGTATGAGTAATATCGACGATTTCGCGATCGGTACTAAAGCATTCAGTTGTGCTGGTATTAACCGCTATTTTTAATTTTTCCATTTTGCTTATGTTCTCTAATGTTTGTAATGCGTAAAATTTAGATATGGCATAGCCGTCAGATATTCCCTGATGGGATTCCGATGCTTTATTATTTTTTAAAGGCAATAGCTACCCGCAATAATTCTTAATATGGAATTATTGATAAGAGTCGATAAATGCCAGGTGATTGCTTCACCAGTCAGGCTTGTCTGTTAATTTGGATAGTCAAATGCCGCACGCAAAACAATGGATAATAGTAACCCTGTTCAATGGTTTACTGGGTTTATCAGTGTTTGGTGACAAGCAGGAACGAGTATCCGCAGAAGCAGATGCCGTTAGGGGGGAGATTACTTAGAGTTGAAAAGGTGGAAGTCAAAGCAGCTACGATGTATCAGCATCATAATATGCGTAATACGTCGGATGTGTGGCATGGCCTTATTATTATTTTCCATTTTCTATTTCCCTTCATTTTTGGAAATCGGGGCTATTGTAATCAGGTCAATTTATAAAACTGTGATGTCAGTCACTTTTGATTTTTGTGTAAATAACAAAACATCGTTTTATTTGAAAACTACTGAATAAGTTATCAATAGCCCGGGTTATTAATATGTGAAATTATTAATTGCAAAATAGACGATACTTGAAAAATAAACTTCGCTGGAGCGGGATTAATCGCATCAATGTTTAGCCTGCAGCGGTTGAGATTTAAATTTGCTAACAAAATGAAGCTCTATTGTTAATGAATTCCCTTCATGTCAGGCAGGCGGTGATATTCATCAAAATGCTTATTTTGTATTAGTTGGTGCATTTTTATTCACGGGGGTGATGTTAGCAATAAATGCTATTTGCTCGCCATTTTTTGAATCATCTCTCTACGCTGTCATCCCTCGGAGGTTTTAATCATCTGTTTGTGCATTTTTTGGAGACAACACCGGTTTTCTAAAAAAACTCGTGGCGGCAAAAGATGAATGCTCGTATAAATACCGTAATAAAACATCGTTTCAAAAAAAAAGGTATTGATTATGATTATCGGCAACATTCATGCTTTGCAATCCTGGCTTCCGGAAGAACTGCGTCTGGCGATTGAGCATGTTAAACAGCACATCACCCCAGAAACCCCGTTGGGCAAGCATGATATCGACGGCAACCGCCTGTTTATGCTGGTTTCAGAAGACAGCACGCAGCCCATCGCAGAGCGCCCGGCTGAATTTCACCAGCGCTACCTGGACATTCAGATTGTGATGCGCGGCCAGGAAGGCATGACCTTTAGCTGCCTCCCTGCGGGCACGCCTGAAACTGATTGGCTGGCTGATAAAGACATCGCGTTCTTGCCAGAAGGTGAGCAGGAAAAAACCGTCATCCTGAATGAAGGGGATTTTGTGGTGTTCTATCCAGGTGAGGTGCACAAACCGTTGTGCGCGGTGGAGAAACCTGCGACCGTGCGTAAAGTCGTAGTGAAGATGTTGATGGCATAATCAATGATGGTGGCGGATGGCTAGCGCCCTCCGCCATTAACTATTAAAGGTCAGCCAGCGTGGCGACCATTACCGCTTTAATGGTGTGCATCCGGTTTTCAGCCTGGTCAAACACAACGCTATTAGCCGACTCAAACACTTCATCTGTCACTTCCATTCCGCCATGCATGCCGTACTGCTCCGCCATTTGCTTGCCCAGCGTCGTTTGGTCATCGTGGAAAGCAGGCAGACAGTGCATGAATTTCACATCAGGATTACCGGTCAGTGCCAACATCTTGCTGTTTACCTGATATGCTCTTAACAGATCGATACGCTCAGCCCATTTTTCTTTGGCTTCGCCCATCGACACCCACACATCGGTATAAATGAAGTCGGCACCTTTTACGCCCGCCGCAATATCTTCTGTCAGCGTAATGTTCCCGCCATTGTGAGCTGCCAGTGCCTGGCATTCCGTTACCAGTTTTTCATCCGGCCAGCAGGCTTGTGGGGCCACCAGGCGTAGGTTAAGCCCGGTGAGTGCGGCAGCCTCCAGCATTGAATTTCCCATGTTATTACGTGCATCACCGGCGTAAACAAGCGTCATCTGCTGGAATGTCTTGCCCGGCAATTGCTCTTGCATCGTCAGTAAATCGGCCAGTAACTGGGTGGGGTGAAACTCATTCGTCAGCCCGTTCCATACTGGCACACCCGCGTATTGCGCCAGCGTCTCGACGATTTCCTGGCCAAAGCCACGATACTGAATACCGTCGTACATGCGGCCCAAAACGCGCGCCGTATCTTTAATTGATTCTTTATGCCCAATCTGGCTGCCGCTTGGGCCGAGATAAGTCACTCGTGCACCCTGGTCAAATGCGGCAACTTCGAAAGAGCACCTCGTACGAGTCGAGTCTTTTTCGAAGATGAGCGCGATGTTTTTACCAGTAAGGTGCTGAACTTCAGTGCCTTTTTTCTTATCTTTTTTCAGGCTGGCTGAAAGGGCGAGTAATTCGTGAAGTTGGGTAGGGGTGAAATCCAGTAATTTCAGAAAATGCTTTTGATAAAAGTGACTCATATTTTCCTCACATGGCACACGCCATTTATTGAATATAAATTCAATTTATATGTATGGTTATTCATTTGCAACCCCTCGCGTAAAAACTTTAGCGGGAAAGGTGGAGGCAAACTCAGCCGTGTGTGAAAATAGAAGTATCTGCCTACAAATTGAGGAAAGGGCCATGGCAAATCCAGAACTGCTGGAAGAGCAACGCGAAGAAACGCGTTTGATTATTGAAGAATTACTGGAAGACGGCAGCGATCCTGATGCGCTGTACACTATCGAGCATCACCTTTCCGCAGATGATTTCGAAACTCTTGAGAAAGCCGCTGTTGAAGCATTCAAAATGGGTTACGAAGTCACTGACCCGGAAGAGCTGGAAGTTGAAGAGGGTGAAACGGTAATCTGCTGTGACGTGCTGAGCGAATCTGCGCTGAAGGCTGAATTACTGGACGAGCAAGTCGAACAACTGTTGAACCTCGCCGAGAAATTCGGTGTGGAATATGACGGTTGGGGCACTTACTTCGAAGACCCGAACGGCGAAGACGGTGAAGAAGGCGATGACGAGGATGAAGTCGACGAAGACGACGACGGCGTGCGCCACTAATCTCTTCCGTGCAGCGGTGTGATGCCGCTGCACATCAAGGATCAATAACAACCCTTATGAACTATCCGCAACTCCTCTCCCCGGTATTGAATTTCCTGCATTGTCCAACGCCAGAAGCCTGGATTGAAAAAGCCCGCCAGCCGGAGCATTTACCTTTATTGCTGACTGACCATCTGGTGTGTGAACTCAAAGCTGCACAAACCGCGATGTTTTTGATTCGCAAATACGTTGCCGATAAAAGCAGTGCGCAGTTTTTACTTGATTGGCTAAAACCCTACGAGGACTTCGCTTTCCGTGAGGGGGCAGAACCTGATTTTATTGCACTGCATAAAACCCTGAGCAAAAGCGTGATGCCCAAAACGGACAGCGCCTGGGGCCAGCAGCTTATCGACAGCATGGTTTTGTTGATTAAAGAAGAGCTGCATCACTTCTGGCAGGTACGCGAGATTATGCTCGCCCGCAACATTCCCTACGTGAAAATGACCGCCAGCCGTTATGCCAAAAGTTTGCTGAGCGAAACACGAACGCACGAGCCTGTCATGCTGGTGGATAAACTGATTTGCGGGGCGTATATCGAAGCGCGTTCCTGTGAGCGTTTTGCCGCACTGGCACCGCATCTGGATGAAGAACTACAGAAATTCTATTTGTCGCTATTGCGTTCAGAAGCCCGGCATTATCAGGATTATTTAGCGTTAGCCGAACAAATTGCCGGGAGTGATATCAGCGATCGGGTGCGTTTCTTTGGGGAAGTTGAGGCCGCTTTAATTAGCAGCCCTGATAGCGAATTCCGTTTTCATAGTGGCGTGCCGACTTAAAGCGTTCTGAGCATTCTCACTTCGCAATCAACATGCCCGGTGCAGCCCAGCGGCTCAGTAATATGTTCAAACCCTAAGCGTTCATACAGCGCGATGGCTTCTGTCAGGAATGCCGTCGTTTCGAGGTAGCAGCGCTTGAAACCTTCTTCGCGGGCGAAATCCATCGCCTGCAATGCCAGCCTTTTTGCCAGCCCTTTGCCACGCACGACCGGCAGGAAATACATCTTCTGCAATTCACAAATATCCGGCTCGCTACAGGTTAACGGCGCGACGCCTCCGCCACCAACCACTTTGCCGTCCAGTTCCACAATCCAGAATGCGTGCCCTGCCTGGCTGTAAACCTGAAACAGTTCATCCAGATTAGGGTCTGCAACGGTATAGCCTTTATCGGCAGTTAAACCATATTCAGCAGAGACTTCGCGGATGACACTCGCGATAGGCGCATTGTCGTGGGCGGTTATCCGGCGCAGAGCGATTTCAACCGGAGCAGCAAGATTCATAGCGTGACTCATTAATGATGGGGTAAAGACAGCTCATTTTAATACCACTGTGAAACTTAACAAGCAAGTTTCTAAGCTGTTTTGTTACTCCCGTTTCGGATTATTTAAACACGAAGAGGTGTGGTTAGATAACAGTCGGCAAGAGTATGAAAAGAAATCATTTACGAAGAGACAGGGATGCAATCCTGAGGGAGATATATGTCAGATCAGCAAGTCGTAATAAAAGAAAAACAAACCAAAAATCTGGTTTTTAATGGGACAGGTAGTGGCTATTTTAGAGTGTGCATAGTCAATTTATTATTAATAATAATTACATTTGGCATTTTTGGTGCATGGGCGCTGGTGCGTTCTAAGCGATACCTTTATAGCCATACAGAATTATATGGCTCATGCTTTGCTTACCATGCAACAGGGCGTTCTCTATTTGCCAGTTGGCTGTGTATGTTGATTTATATTTTCGCTTTAGAAGGCGCTGTTATTGGTAGACACACTTTCGTTGCCGTGTGTTTGGGGGCCGCATTAATACTGTTTTTGCCATATTTATTGGTGCAAAGTTTACGTTATCAGTTGCAGTCTACCACCCTCAATAATGTGCGTTTTAATTTTCGGTGTTCAGGCTTTAAAGCATGGTGGGTGATGCTGGGTTGTCCGTTAATAATGATGCTGGGTGTGCTTCTGGTTTGTACTCTTATCATGCTGACTTGCCGGTCGGCTTCGATTTTTGAATTTGATCGGATCATCATTACCGGTGTTGTCGCTTTAGTCGTGGGAGTTTTGGGGATGGCCGTTGTGCAGGGCGTTTCCTCGGCACTTTGGTTGAATTTATTATTCAACCATTTAAGTTTTGGTAAGAACAATTTCACTGCCAAAATAAGTATCAAAAAACTCGTCAGTATTAGCCTTATTAGTATGTTGATGTTGATTCCTGTTCTTTTGATAGTCTTGAAGTTGGAAGTCCCTGCTTATATAAAAATATTATCCAGTCAGGGCGATCCTGAGGCTATTGCCAATGAACTTCAGTCATCAGGAACAACAATGTTTATTGGCTATTTGATTTATATGTTTGGCATATTACTTTGGGCAAGCTATCTCTATGTCACAATGCGTAATTATTATTATAAAACCGTCTCGCTTAGCGATCATTTTACCTTTCGCTCAACGCTGACGGTAGCCGGTTTTTTAAGCCAATTAATAATCAATGCATTGATAACAGGTTGTACTTTAGGCGTGGGCTACCCATGGGCGCGAGTACGCTATTGTAAATATTTGGCACGAAATACCTGGGTTGATGGTGATCTGGACGAATTAGATTTGCAGGATCATAACGAAAAAATTGCCAACGATATTGTGAGCCGTCTTTCTCGAGGCCTGACTCCAAACATTAGTTTTTAACCAATATTTATACTCATAAAAAAGGCCGGGAATCTCCCGGCCTTCTCATATCAAAGCACTCAATTACAGCGCAGCGATAGTTTCTTTCTGCTCAGCCAGTTTCACTTTAGCTTCACCACATGCCGCCAGACGTTCGCGTTCTTTTGCGACAACAGCTTCTGGCGCGCGCGCCACGAAACCTTCGTTAGACAGCTTGTTTTCGATGGATGTAATTTCAACATCCAGCTTAGCCATCTCTTTGTCCAGACGCGCAAGCTCAGCGGCTTTGTCGACCAGGCCTGCCATTGGGATCAGCAGCTCTGCACCTTCGATGATTTTGGTCACGGAAACCGGGCCTTTATCATCAGCAGGCAGCAGGGTGATGCTTTCCAGACGCGCCAGGTTTTGCAGGAAGGTACGGTTCGCGTTAACGCGACGTTCCGCCTCTGCACTGACGTTGCGCAGCAAAACTGGTAGTGGTTTGCCCGGAGAGATATTCATCTCAGCACGAACGTTACGTACTGCGGTGATTGCCAGCTTCAGCCACTCGGTATCTGCAAACGCAGCTTCATCGTCCTGTGCGCTGTTATACGCCGGGAACGGTTGCAGCATGATGGTATCTTCGGTGATGCCTTTGAAGGTTTTCACGCGCTGCCAGATGGTTTCGGTGATGAATGGAATGATCGGATGCGCAAGACGCAGCAGGCCTTCCAGCACGTTAATCAGCGTATTACGCGTACCGCGCAGTTCCGCTTCTGTGCCGCTGTTCATCACCGGTTTGGTCAGCTCCAGATACCAGTCACAGAACTGGTTCCAGGTGAATTCATACAGAATATTGGCAGCGATATCAAAGCGATAGCTGTCAAGCGCTTCACGGTACGCTTTCACCGTGCGGTTGAATTCCGCCAGAATCCAGCGGTCTGCCAGAGACAGAACCATTTCGCCGCCGTTAAAGCCGCAATCCTGGTCTTCGGTATTCATCATCACGAAACGGCTGGCGTTCCACAGCTTGTTACAGAAGTTGCGATAACCTTCCAGGCGCTTCATGTCCCAGTTGATGTCGCGACCGGTTGACGCCAGAGCTGCCAGCGTAAAGCGCAGCGCATCGGTGCCGTGTGGTTCAATACCGTTCGGGAATTGCTTCTCGGTGCGCTTACGGATTTTCTCAGCCAGCTGTGGCTGCATCATGTTACCGGTACGCTTCTCAAGCAGGTCTTCCAGGGAAATACCGTCAACCATATCCAGTGGATCGATTACGTTACCCTTGGACTTAGACATTTTCTGCCCTTCGTCATCGCGGATAAGACCGGTCATATAGACAGTTTTAAACGGAACCTGTGGTTTGCCGTCTTCATCTTTGATGAAGTGCATGGTCAGCATGATCATGCGCGCAATCCAGAAGAAGATAATGTCGAAGCCGCTGACCATCACGCTGGTTGGGTGGAAGGTGCGCAGTGCTTCGGTGTTCTCAGGCCAGCCGAGGGTGGAGAATGTCCACAGACCGGAAGAGAACCATGTGTCCAGAACGTCTTCGTCCTGGTTCAGTGCAACGTCGTCGCCCAGATTGTTTTCAGCACGAACTTCCGCTTCGTTGCGACCAACGTATACGTTGCCTTCGGCATCGTACCAGGCCGGGATGCGGTGACCCCACCACAGTTGACGAGAAATACACCAGTCCTGAATATCACGCATCCAGGAGAAGTACATGTTTTCGTACTGCTTAGGTACGAACTGAATGTCACCTTGCTCAACCGCTTCAACCGCGACTTTCGCCAACGGGGCTGTGCGCACGTACCATTGGTCAGTCAGCATTGGCTCGATAACTACGCCGCCACGGTCGCCGTAAGGAACGGTCAGATCGTGTGGTTTGATCTCTTCGAGCAGGCCCATTTCGTCGAACTTAGCGACCACAGCTTTACGAGCGGCGAAACGTTCCAGTTTCTGGAATTCAGCCGGGATGTCGTTGCTGTAAACGTCAGCTTCTTCGCCGTTGGTATCGAACACTTCTGCGGCTTCGCGGATATCACCGTCGAAGGTCAGAATGTTGATCATTGGCAGAGCGTGACGGCGGCCAACTTCATAGTCGTTAAAGTCGTGTGCAGGCGTGATCTTCACGCAGCCGGTGCCTTTTTCCATATCGGCGTGTTCATCGCCCACGATCGGAATAAGACGGTTAACCAGCGGCAGCACAACAAATTTGCCGATCAGATCTTTATAACGCGGATCTTCTGGGTTCACTGCCACGCCGGTATCACCGAGCACGGTTTCCGGACGGGTAGTTGCGACAACCAGGTAATCTTTGCCGTCAGCGGTTTTTGCGCCGTCAGCCAGCGGATAACGCAGGTGCCACATAGAACCTTTAGATTCGCGGTTTTCAACTTCCAGATCGGAAATTGCGGTGCGCAGTTTCGGGTCCCAGTTTACCAGGCGTTTGCCACGATAAATCAGATCTTCTTTGTACAGGCGGACGAACACTTCTTTCACCGCGTTGGACAGACCTTCATCCATGGTGAAGCGTTCGCGCTCCCAGTCTACGGAGTTGCCGAGACGACGCATCTGACGGGTGATAGTGCCACCAGACTCTGCCTTCCATTGCCAGATTTTGTCGATAAAGGCGTCACGGCCATAATCATGGCGTGTTTTGCCTTCTTCGGCGGCAATTTTGCGCTCAACGACCATTTGCGTTGCGATGCCGGCGTGGTCAGTACCCGCCTGCCACAGAGTATTTTTACCCTGCATGCGCTGGTAACGAATCATGGTGTCCATGATCGTTTGCTGGAAGGCGTGACCCATATGCAAGCTGCCGGTAACGTTCGGCGGCGGGATCATGATGCAGAAGCTTTCCTGGCTGGTATCGCCATTTGGCTTAAAGTAGCCCTGCTGTTCCCAATGCTCGTAAAGCGGCTGTTCGATATCTTGCGGGTTATATGTCTTTTCCATTGTCTGCTATGTCGTTCCCGGCGGGGTATGAGTCGCCGTAGTCAAGTGGAAACCAGCAACGCGATAGGCTTTGTAGCGATCGCGGGCTAGTTGTTTTTGAGTGTCTTCGTAAGGTACGAAGTCTATCACTTCATGGAAAGCGGTGGCAAAATCTGCGAACTGCGGCAACAGGCTAATCAGTACATCGCGTGGTGAACTTCCACGTCGTTGCGGCCAGGCCAGTTCCACCGGGGCGCCGTAACGTGGCCCTTCACCGGCAAGATTATGAGGGACAAATGCGTGCGCATCGCGCTGCCAGAGTGCTTCATCCAGACGGATAGCTTGTTGTTCATCAACACAAGCAATCAGCAGGCGCTTGCCTGCGCGAAAGCTTTCTGCCGCCAGTTCACAAACCAACGCTTCAACGGCACTCAACTCACCGGAAGGCGTGTCGTTGTCGAGCAGGTAGAACGTCGCGTTTTTCATTGAGCCAGCTTTTTCCAGGTAATGGGTTTTACCCTCTCCCGGAGGAGAGGGTGAGGGCGCTAAATCACTCTTCGCCGTTAAACCCTGAGCGGTTCAACAAGAATTGTGACAGCAGCGCAACCGGGCGGCCAGTTGCACCTTTGGCTTTACCAGAACGCCAGGCCGTACCTGCGATATCCAGGTGCGCCCAATTGTACTTACGGGTAAAGCGCGACAGGAAGCAGGCTGCGGTAATTGCGCCACCAGGACGGCCACCAATGTTTGCCATATCAGCAAAGTTAGATTCCAGTTGATCCTGATACTCATCACTGATTGGCAGACGCCATGCCCGATCACCCGCTTGTTCGGACGCGCCGATAAGCTCGTGCGCCAGCGGATTGTGGTTAGACATCAAACCGGTAATGTGATGGCCAAGGGCAATCACACACGCGCCGGTTAACGTTGCCACGTCGATAACCACATCAGGCTCGAAGCGCTCAACATAGGTCAGCACATCACACAGCACCAGGCGGCCTTCGGCATCGGTGTTCAGCACTTCTACCGTCTGGCCAGACATGGTAGTCAGTACATCACCTGGGCGATAAGCACGCCCGCCAGGCATGTTCTCACAGCCAGCCAGCACGCCAATCACGTTAATCGGCAGATTCAGTTCGGCCACCATGCGCATCACGCCGTAAACAGAAGCGGCACCGCACATGTCGTATTTCATCTCGTCCATGCCTTCGGCAGGTTTGATGGAAATACCACCGGAGTCGAACGTCAGGCCTTTACCCACCAGTACGATTGGGCGCACTTCAGGATCGGTGCTGCCTTTGTACTCGATGACGGACATCAGCGATTCGTTCTGGGAACCATCCCCTACCGCGAGGTAAGAGTGCATGCCCAGCTCTTTCATCTGCTGTTCGCCAATCACGCGAGTCACTACATTTTTGCTGAAAGCATCCGCTAACTGGCGCGCCTGAGAAGCCAGGTACGCAGGATTACAGATGTTTGGTGGCATATTGCCCAAATCTTTCGCGGCTTTAATGCCCGCAGCAATCGCCAGGCCGTGCTGAATCGCACGTTCACCGCTGGTCAGCTCGCGGCGAGTTGGCACATTGAAGACCATTTTACGCAGCGGGCGACGTGGCTCGCTTTTATTGGTCTTCAGCTGATCGAAGCTATACAAAGACTCTTTTGCCGTTTCCACTGCCTGGCGTACTTTCCAGTAAGTGTTGCGGCCTTTAACGTGCAGTTCGGTCAGGAAGCAAACGGCTTCCATCGAGCCAGTATCATTTAGAGTATTAATTGTTTTCTGGATAACTTGCTTATACTGACGTTCATCCAGCTCACGCTCTTTGCCACACCCAATCAGCAGAATGCGCTCGGAGAGCACGTTCGGAACGTGGTGAAGCAATAAAGTTTGACCGGGTTTTCCCTCAAGCTCACCACGGCGCAAAAGTGCGCTGATGTAGCCATCGCTGATTTTATCGAGTTGTTCGGCGACCGGGGACAGGCGACGCGGTTCAAAGACTCCCACAACGATGCAGGCACTACGCTGTTTCTCGGGGCTACCGCTTTTTACACTGAACTCCATGCACTACGCTCCTGAATCTTAAAGACAACGGCGGTGGCTACGGCTAGAATTGCAAGCTTTCGTAACTCATCTCCGCGGTTGCGATGACTTCGTGTTAATCTTACGAGTATGTTTTTACAGTTTCGGCGACGTCATTTAAATCACCCTGCGCCATAATCATGCCGGGCTTTTTAATCTTAGCGATGTTTTCGACGACTCAAGAGAATAAATGACGTATAAGCGATGAAACAAGCGATTTTCCTGCAAAAAGACTCGTTTTCACAGGCGTATTTAATGTGATTATCATAAGATATCTGGTTCGGGAGACGCTCAAAAGCCAACTTGCGATCCTTTTCATCCTGCTGCTGATCTTTTTTTGTCAGAAGCTGGTCAGGATACTGGGTGCGGCGGTTGACGGCGAAATTCCGACAAATCTCGTATTTTCCCTTTTAGGACTGGGTGTGCCTGAAATGGCGCAGCTCATCCTGCCTCTTAGCCTTTTCCTTGGGCTACTCATGACGCTTGGCCGTTTGTATACCGAGAGTGAAATCACGGTAATGCATGCCTGTGGCTTGAGTAAAGCGGTGCTTATCAAAGCTGCAATGATTCTCGCACTCTTTACCGGCGTGGTCGCAACCGTCAACGTGATGTGGGCAGGACCATGGTCCTCTCGTCACCAGGACGAAGTGTTGGCGGAAGCCAAGGCTAACCCTGGAATGGCGGCACTCGCTCAGGGGCAGTTCCAGCAAGCGACTGACGGTAATTCTGTGCTGTTTATTGAAAGCGTAGACGGCGCCAGCTTCAAAGATGTGTTCCTTGCGCAATTACGCCCGAAAGGCAATGCGCGCCCTTCCGTGGTGGTGGCAGATTCCGGCCAGTTATCTCAACGCCCGGACGGCTCGCAGGTTGTCACGCTAAACACCGGCACACGCTTTGAAGGGACCGCGTTATTGCGCGATTTCCGCATTACCGACTTCCAGGATTACCAGGCGATTGTGGGGCACCAGACCGTAGCGCTTGACCCTGATGATTCCAGTCAGATGTACCTACGTACTTTATGGGCAAGCGATGCGCCAAATGCGCGAGCCGAACTGCACTGGCGTTTAACGCTGATTGTGACCGTATTTATTATGGCATTGATGGTGGTTCCGTTAAGCGTGGTCAACCCGCGACAGGGTCGCGTGCTTTCTATGTTGCCTGCCATGTTGCTCTATCTGGTCTTCTTCCTGCTTCAGACCTCGCTGAAATCTAACGCAGCGAAGGGGAAAATCGACCCGATGATTTGGATGTGGTTGGTTAACCTGGTTTATTTTGCCATCGCAGTGGTGCTCAACGTGTGGGACACGGTGCCGATGCGCCAGCTACGTGCACGCTTTAGCAAAACACGAGGAGCGGCATAAATGTTTGGTGTTCTCGACCGTTATATCGGTAAAACCATCTTCACCACCATCATGATGACATTGTTCATGCTGGTGTCGCTGTCGGGCATTATTAAGTTTGTCGACCAGCTCAAAAAAGCCGGGCAGGGCAGTTATTCCGCTTTAGGCGCGGGTGTGTATACCGTTCTGAGTGTGCCAAAAGACATTCAAATCTTCTTCCCAATGGCTGCACTGCTTGGTGCATTGCTGGGGTTGGGGATGCTGGCGCAACGTAGTGAACTGGTTGTCATGCAGGCATCGGGTTTTACGCGTCTGCAAATTGCATTGTCAGTAATGAAAACGGCGATTCCGCTAGTGTTGCTGACGATGGCGATTGGTGAATGGGTTGCCCCGCAAGGCGAACAAATGGCACGTAACTACCGTGCACAACAAATGTACGGCGGTTCGTTGTTAACCACGCAGCAAGGTTTGTGGGCGAAAGATGGCCAGAACTTCGTCTATATCGAACGCGTGAAAAGCGACAACGACCTCGCGGGAATCAGTATCTACAGCTTTAACCAGGATCGTCGGTTGCAATCGGTTCGCTATGCCGCCTCCGCACAGTACGACGCGGAACATAAAGTATGGCGATTGTCTCAGGTTGATGAATCTAACCTGAGCAATGAGAAGCAAATTACCGGTGCTCAGACTGTGAGCGGTGAGTGGAAAACCAAGCTCACGCCCGACAAGCTAGGTGTCGTTGCTCTTGACCCGGATGCGCTCTCGATAAGCGGCCTGCATAATTACGTGAAATACCTGAAGTCCAGCGGGCAAGATGCCGGGCGTTATCAGCTCAACATGTGGAGCAAAATCTTTGCGCCGCTTTCTGTTGCGGTGATGATGTTAATGGCCTTGTCGTTCATCTTCGGGCCGCTGCGTAGCGTGCCAATGGGTGTGCGTGTCGTCACCGGTATCAGCTTCGGTTTCGTGTTCTACGTGCTTGACCAAATCTTTGGCCCACTGAGCCTGGTGTATAACATTCCGCCGATTCTCGGTGCGTTGTTGCCAAGTGCGACGTTCTTCCTCATTAGCTTATGGTTAATGATGAAGCGCTCATAAGATATTGTTTTTCTGTATGGAACTCTGTTCTAAGTGGAAGAGTTCCATACAATATTTACCGTTTACGCCCGCCCATAATGCTCCCCAACACACCGCGTATTATTTGATTCGTCACCTGGCGCGCAGCGCTCTTCGCCACGGTTTGCACGACGCCATCTTTCTTGCCGCCGCGTGGCCCGGTGGTGCCAAACAGAATATCCTTCAGCCCCCCAAGAATACCGTTATCAACGGCTACTGATTCACCTTTCACGGGTGGTGCATTTTGTTGCTCACCTGCGGCCTGAACACCTTGTTGCAGGCGCTCATAAGCTGATTCACGGTCAACGGTTTCGTCGTATTTCCCGTACAGTGGCGAGTGGTTCAGCAGCCCATTTCGTTCATCATCAGTCACTGGCCCCATACGTGAACAAGGGGCGATAACCATCGCGCGTTCGACCACCGTCGGGCTGCCTTTTTCATCCAGCAAAGAGATAAGGGCTTCGCCAGTACCCAACTCCTGAATCGCTTTTTCAGTATCAAATTTTGGGTTAGCACGCATGGTTTGCGCTGCTGCTTTCACCGCTTTCTGATCTTTGGGAGTAAAGGCGCGCAGTGCATGTTGAATGCGATTACCGAGCTGCCCCAGCACCGTATCCGGAATATCTGATGGATTTTGGGAAACAAAGTAAACGCCAACGCCTTTAGAACGAATCAGGCGAATCACCTGCTCGATTTTATCGAGCAGCACTTGCGGTGCATCGTTAAACAGCAAATGCGCTTCATCAAAGAAGAACACCAACTTCGGTTTCTCCAGATCCCCCGCTTCGGGCAATTGCTCATAGATTTCTGACAACATCCAGAGCAAACTGGCAGCATATAGCTTTGGCATTTGATAGAGCTTTTCGGCGGATAAGATATTGATAACGCCTTTGCCGTTGGCATCGGTGCGCATCCAGTCTTTGATATCCAGCATCGGCTCGCCAAAGAAATACTCGGCACCTTGTTGTTCAAGCTGCAACAACCCGCGCTGAATGGCACCGACAGACGCACTGCTGATATTGCCGTATTGGTTCTGGAACGATTTGGCGTTATCGCCGATATACTGAGTCGCCGCGCGTAGGTCTTTAAAGTCGAGAAGTAACAGGCCCTGATCGTCAGCAATACGGAAGATGATTTGCAGCACCCCGGCCTGAATGTCGTTGAGGTTGAGTAACCGTGAAAGCAGGAGTGGCCCGAGGTCAGAAACCGTTGCCCGCACCGGGTGGCCTTTCTCGCCGAAGATATCCCACAGCACCACTGGATTACCATGTGGCGACCAGTCATTCACCCCTATTTTTGCAAGCCTTGCGAGCAGCTTTTCAGACTCGACGCCAGCTTGTGCAACTCCGGTGAGATCGCCCTTAACATCCGCCATAAATACCGGCACACCAATTTCGGAAAACGATTCGGCCAGCTTTTGCAGTGTGACAGTTTTACCCGTACCCGTAGCGCCGGTTATCAGCCCATGACGGTTCGCCATACTGGGCAGCAAATGCAGTTCTTGTTCGGTGGTTCTGGCAATCAGGAGCGGCGCAATCATGATGAATTCCCTGTGGCGACATTTCCATAAGCATAGCAAGCGGCAGACGTTCGTCATTAGCCAAAATCCAGGATTGCGGCAGCTCTCGCAGCAAAGGCTATGCTTTGCATATGTATTACTTATTATTGGGAAACTATGTCCAGATTCTTCTTTAACGACCGTAAGCAAATGGTCGACGACGCCATTGAAGGCGTCATCATCAGCTCTCGTTTTCGCAATCTGACCCGCTTAGATACTGACCCCGCCATCCGCGTCGTCGTGCGCAAAGACTGGAACAAAAGCAAAGTCGCGATAATTTCTGGTGGTGGTTCTGGCCATGAACCGGCACATGCAGGATTTGTCGGTAAAGGGATGCTAACTGCGGCAGTGTGTGGCGATTTATTTGCCTCGCCGAGTGTAGACGCTGTGTTGAACGCGATTGTGGCAGTGACTGGCGACCGGGGTTGTCTGCTCATCGTCAAAAACTACACCGGCGATCGTCTTAATTTCGGCCTCGCCGCTGAACGCGCTAAAAAACATGGGCTGAAAGTCGAGATGGTTATCGTCGGCGATGATATTTCTCTGCCCGACAATAAACAGCCGCGAGGCATTGCCGGAACGGTTTTAGTGCACAAAATTGCGGGCTATGCCGCAGAGCAGGGCAAGTCATTAAGCGATGTTCGAGACATCGCGCAACTTGCTTGCGACAGCATTGCCAGCATGGGTGTCGCCATGCAAACCTGCAATCTGCCGGGCCAAAATGATGAAGAAGGGCGCATCAAAAGGGGTCATGTTGAGTTGGGCCTCGGGATTCACGGCGAGCCTGGAGCCAGCACAGTTGATAGCCAAAACAGCCAGAAGATGATTGCCGCGTTGGTTAAACATCTGCGTAAGGCTACGGGGCCGGAAGCCCGGCTTGCGGTGCTCATCAATAACCTTGGTGGAACGTCTGCGCTGGAAATGGCTCTGCTGACAAAAGAGCTGGTGCATTCAGAACTCAAAGAGCAAATCGACTATTTGATTGGCCCTGCCGCACTGGTGACTGCCTTAGATATGAAAGGGTTCTCGCTTTCTGCCATCGCGCTCAATGAGACATTTATCGAAGCGTTGCAGGCCGATGTTGAAACCGCGGGCTGGCAACCGCTGGTGAAACTCAACCCAATGCCGCTGCAAAAGCATCGTGTGATCCACGGCGGAACCCATGCGAAACCGTCAGAAAACGACGCCGTTAAAGCGCTGGTTGCCAGCATTACCCGCACGCTTATCGAGCAGGAAGATGCATTGAATGCGCTGGATGCCAAAGTGGGCGATGGCGATACCGGTTCGACATTCGCGTTGGGGGCGAGGGAAATCGCGCAGCTTAACGAAGACGGCAAGCTGCCATTAAACGACACGGCGGCACTGCTGGAATTAATAGGCGAGCGTTTAGCAACGGTCATGGGCGGTTCGAGCGGCGTGTTGATGTCGATTTTCTTTACCGCCAGCGGGCAGGAAGTCGCTAAAAAGCAGCCTCTTGCAGACGCCTTGCTGTTTGGGCTTGAGCAGATGAAACGCTACGGCGGCGCTGATTTAGGCGATCGTACCTTAATCGATGCGTTGCAGCCCGCGCTCGAAGCCTTGAAAAATAGCGACCTGAGCGCTGCGGTGACGGCTGCGAATAAAGGGGCTGAAGCTACCGCACAGATGCAAAAAGCCAACGCCGGGCGCTCATCATATGTGAACAGCGAAAACCTGAACGGGGTGAAAGACCCTGGAGCGGTGGCGATTGCGGCGGTGTTTGCAGGAATGAAGTGATTGTGTCGATTTTGTAGGGTGGATAAGCGCTAGCGTCATCCACCATTTTCCCAGGTTAAGCCTGGCCGCTTAACGCCATTTGCGTCAACCAAAGCCGCGTATCAAACTCAAGCTGATGATATTGCGGCTCCATATGGCAGCACAGCGAGTAAAACGCCTTGTTGTGATCCTTCTCTTTCAGGTGCGCGAGTTCGTGAACCACAATCATGCGTAAAAAGGCTTCTGGACCATTTTTAAACACCGTTGCCACGCGAATCTCCGCTTTAGCTTTCAGCTTATTTCCCTGAACGCGCGATACCGCCGTGTGCAAACCCAACGCATTATTCAGCACATGAATTTTGCTGTCATACGCCACTTTATTAATCGGCGGCGCATTGCGCAGAAACTGGCTCTTTAAATCTTGCGTCCAGGCATACAGCGCTTTGTCGGTGGTGATGTTGTGCGTATCCGGGTAGCGTTTTTGCAGCACTTCGCCCAGACGTTGTTCCGCAATCAGGGTACGAACCTGCGAGAGCAAATGTTCCGGATATCCCTGCAGATAAGTTAAATTGCTCATGAGTTCTCTCTTGCTTGACGTCTTTCAAAAGGCAGTTTGGAAAAAAAAGGGTATACTCACGCCCCCATTCGGGGATTAGCCGAAATTTTACCATCCAGGAGGGCCGATGAGCCAATTAGACAACGGTTTCCGTTCACTGACACTAAAACGTTTTCCAGAAACGGACGACGTTAACCCACTACAGGCGTGGGAAGCTGCCGATGATTATCTTTTGCAGCAACTGGACGAAATCGAAATCAGTGGCCCGGTCCTGATTTTTAATGACAATTTCGGGGCGCTGTCTTGCGTGCTGGCTGAACACAAGCCGTATAGCATCAGCGACTCGTATCTTAGCGAACTGGCTATCCGTGAGAACCTGCGCGAGAACGGCATCGTTGAGTCCAGCGTCACGTTCCTCGATAGCACCGCGAAATATCCGCAAGCTCCGGCCGTGGTTCTGATTAAGATCCCTAAAACCTTAGCTTTGCTCGAACAGCAATTGCGTGCCCTGCATGAAGTCGTGACGCCTGAAACTCGCATTATTGCGGGTGCTAAAACGCGTGATATTCACAACTCTACCATCGAGTTGTTTGAGAAAATCATCGGGCCGACCACCACCACTCTGGCGTGGAAAAAAGCGCGTTTGATCAACGCAACGTTCAGCGCACCGGTTCTGAAAGACACCGCGGAAACCCTGAGCTGGAAGCTGGAAGGCACGCCGTGGACGATTCACAACCACGCAAACGTCTTTTCCCGCACCGGTCTGGATATCGGCGCACGCTTCTTTATCGAGAATCTGCCAACCAATCTGGAAGGTGAAATTGTCGATTTAGGTTGTGGTAATGGCGTGATTGGCCTGCACTTGCTTGAGCAAAACCCAGAAGCGAACGTGGTATTTGTTGATGAATCGCCAATGGCCGTTGCATCTAGCCGTCTGAATGTTGAAACCAACATGCCGGAAAATCTGGATCGCTGCGAGTTTATGATTAACAACGCATTGTCTGGTGTGGAGCCTTACCGCTTTAACACGATTCTGTGTAACCCGCCGTTCCATCAGCAGCACTCTTTGACCGATCAGGTGGCGTGGGAAATGTTCCACCATGCGCGTCGTTGCCTGCAAAATGGCGGCGAGCTGTACATCGTTGCTAACCGCCATCTGGATTACTACCACAAACTGAAAAAGATCTTCGGTAACTGCGACACCGTTGCGACCAACAAGAAATTTGTGGTGCTTAAAGCGGTGAAACTAGGCCGTCTTCGCTAAGCGTTTGGTCACTTCTGCTAAAAGTGGTGGATGACGCTTCTCGCTTATCCACCCTACAAAACCTGGCCTGTAGGTCGGATAAGCGCAGCGTCATCCGACGTTTAGCGCTAAATTTCCAGCGCTAAACGGGTGCCCTGCGCAATTGCGCGTCGGGCATCCAGTTCCATCGCCACATCCGCACCACCAATCAAATGCAGCGTTTTCCCCAGTTCGCGCAACGGCTGCGCCAGTTCACGACGCGAATCTTGTCCGGCACAAATAATCACGTTATCCACGGCTAATGTCTGCGGCTCTCCGCCTACCGTAATGTGCAAACCTTCGTCGTCTATGCGTTCATAAGTGACTCCTGCCAGCATTTTTACGCCACGTGCCAGCAGCGTTGTGCGGTGGATCCAACCTGTCGTTTTGCCCAACCCTTCACCCGGTTTACTGGTTTTGCGTTGCAGCATGACAATCTTGCGCGGGCTTTTATGCAGTTGAGCACCTTCAGGGCGTAACCCACCCGCATGTTGTAAGCTGGTGTCGATACCCCATTCCACGCAAAACTCAGCAATATTCTGGCTGGTGGATTCTCCTTCCTGGCTCAGATACATCGCCGTATCAAAGCCAATACCTCCGGCACCAATAATCGCCACGCGGTCACCCACCGGAGCTTTCTCACGCAGTACATCAATATAATTCAGAACTTTAGGATGCATGATCCCGTCAATAAGCGGCAGACGCGGCTCGATACCGCAGGCGAGAATAATCTCGTCGAAATCTTTAAGCAGCGGGGCGGTGACATACTGATTCAGGCGAACTTCAACGCCCGTAATCCCTAACATACGACGGTAATAGCGCAGCGTTTCGTAAAACTCCTCTTTGCCGGGAATTTGCTTGGCGATGTTAAATTGCCCGCCAATTTCCGAAGCGGCATCAAATAGCGTCACTTTGTGGCCGCGTGCTGCGGCGTTGACGGCAAAAGCTAATCCCGCCGGGCCAGCGCCAACCACGGCCAGATTTTTACGAACTGATGCCGGAACAACGGGCATTTTGGTTTCGTGGCAGGCACGAGGATTCACCAGGCAGGAGGTGACTTTGCCGAGGAAAATCTGATCCAGACATGCCTGGTTGCAGCCAATACAGGTATTTATTTCATCTTCGCGACCTTGCTGCGCTTTAGAAACAAACTCAGCATCGGCGAGGAATGGCCGCGCCATCGACACCATATCGGCATCGCCATCAGCAAGGATCTTCTCGGCTGTTTGGGGATCGTTAATTCGGTTGGTAGTGACGAGCGGGATCGAAACAAGCCCTTTCAGTTTGCGCGTCACCCAGCTAAATGCCCCGCGCGGAACCGGCGTGGCAATGGTTGGAATGCGAGCTTCATGCCAGCCGATACCGGTGTTGATCAACGTCGCGCCTGCTTTTTCGATAGCTTTGGCAAGCTCGACGGCTTCGTCAAAGGTGCCGCCACCATCGACCAAATCCAGCATCGACAGGCGATAAATAATAATGAAATTCGCACCGACTTTTTCGCGAACCGCACGCACGACTTCGATGGCAAAACGCATACGACGCGAGTAATCGCCGCCCCATTCGTCGTCGCGCTGGTTGGTTCTGGCTGCCAGAAACTGGTTAATCAGATAGCCTTCGGAACCCATGATTTCGACGCCATCGTATCCAGCCTGTTGCGCCAGGCTCGCGCATTGAGCGAACTCTTCAATGAGGGTCAGGATTTCTTCGTGGCTCAGCGCGTGTGGCTTAAAGCGGTTGATTGGTGCCTGAATTGCAGATGGGGCAACCGGATTGGGTTGGTAGCTATAACGCCCGGTATGCAGGATTTGCAGCGCAATTTTGCCACCTTCACGGTGTACGGCTTCGGTCACAACTTGATGATGGGCAAGTTGGCTTGCGTCATTGAGCACCGCACCGCTTTCCACGCCAACGCCCGAAGGTGAAGGGGCAACTCCACCCGTGACAATCAACGCCACACCATGGCGCGCGCGCTCGGCATAAAAGGCGGCTAAACGTTCGGCACCGTTCGGGTGCTCTTCAAGCCCGGTGTGCATCGAACCCATCAGCACTCGGTTTTTAAGCTGGGTAAAACCCAGGTCCAGCGGGGCAAACAGCGACGGATAGCTCATATTCTCTTCCTGCAGGGTCATTATTATTATGTGGTCGGATGAGTTAGTAATTTAGCGGGAAGCAGAGAAAATGGGGGAAAGTTGTCGAATGATTGTGATGGGAATCAAAAAACGCAGATGTTTTTTGACTGATGACTTTTCCTGCCTGGTTCCGTCAAAGTTATGAATTTACGTTTCTCTATTCATAAATAACCTTTTTAAATGGGGTATTTATTATATATGTCGGTTTTTCATTTCCACCAGTTATGCATTATCAGACTCTTTTATTTTTTATTTAATTGAGTGTGATAAAGCTACAATTATGACCAATTACAGTTTTGAGATGGCCTGGTAAAATTGCTATGTTATTTTTCGTCAAAATCATTAATGCGCTTTTTATTATTTTAATTAATTTATCAATGAGTGCTCAGGCATTCGCATGGATTATATAAAACTGATAAGGATATGTAATGAAAATAACAGCATTAGCACTGTTAATAGCCGCATTTTTTTCAAATAGTACAATAGCCTCAACAAATGAATCAGCTTTAGAACAACGTTTGAACCAATTAGAGAAACGCCTAATAGCCGCCGAAAACCGCGCTGCCAGTGCAGAGGCTGAAATCCAGAAAATGAAAGCGCCGCCGCCAGTTGCTGTAACTGCACCGGTTGCTGTAGTGAGCGAACAATCTGTTAATAGTAAATCCGATAATCAATCGCCTAAATTAAGCTTAAGCGGTTATGGCGACCTTAAAATATATGGTGATGTGGAATTTAATATGGATGCCGCCAGCCACAGTAATGGCCTGACATCTGTTCGCCGCAGTGCCAATACTAATTGGGCCGATGGCACTAACGAGCGTTGGGATATTAATGGCCGTATTCTGCTTGGCTTTGATGGTTATCGCCGCATGGATGATGGTAATTTTGCTGGGTTCAGCGCGCAGCCGTTAGCCGATTTAACCGGCCATATGAATCTTGATGATGCGACATTCTTCTTTGGCCATGAGAACGACTGGAAAATTAAAGTAGGCCGTTTTGAAGCCTACGATATGTTCCCGCTTAACCAGGATACCTTTGTTGAATATTCCGGTAATACGGCAAACGATCTTTACGGCGATGGTTATGGCTACATTTACATGATGAAAGAAGGGCGCGGGCGTAGTGATACTGGCGGCAACTTCCTCATGAGTAAAACTATCGACAACTGGTATTTTGAGCTTAATACCCTGTTGGAAAATGGTACTTCTCTCTATCAGGACAAGTCATATCACGGTAATGAGTTGGAGAATGACAAAAACGTGGCGTATGTCCGCCCCGTCATTTCCTGGTCTGAAGGCGCGTTCTCTGCTGCAGCGGCCATGGAAGCACAAGTGGTTGATAACGCATATGGTTATAAAGATGCTAACGGTCAGATGGTTGATCAATCCAGCCGCACCGGTTACGGCCTGACGATGACCTGGAACGGGCAGAAAAACGACCCGGACAACGGCATTGTCGCCAACCTGAATACCGCCTATATGGACGCCAGCGATGAAACCGACTTCACCGCAGGGGTGAACGCTTTATGGCAGAATTTCGAGCTTGGCTATATTTATGCGCACAACGATATTGATAAGTTTGATGTGACCAATGCGGTGGAAAACTGCGACAGCGATTGCTGGATAACCAACGCCGGGACTTATGACATCCATACTATTCACTCTTCGTATCTCTTCCCGAACGTGATGGGCATGAAGAACTTTAATATTTATCTGGGGACTTATGTGTCGTGGGTCAGTGCGGATCAGGACTCCAGCGATGGCAGTGATAACACCCGCTATGGCGGGCGTGTGAGATT
Source organism: Buttiauxella sp. BIGb0471 (assembly GCF_024807715.1). NCBI lineage: Bacteria > Pseudomonadati > Pseudomonadota > Gammaproteobacteria > Enterobacterales > Enterobacteriaceae > Buttiauxella > Buttiauxella sp. BIGb0471. The sequence continues at coordinate 523,886 of NZ_JANUEU010000003.1, read as the reverse complement.
CAAATATTACTTCTAATTTGAATGTTAAGCACAACGCTCTTCGTAGGTCGGATAAGCAGCCGCGTCATCCGACAAAACTCACCCTCTCCCTCAGGGAGAGGGTCGGGGAGAGGGCATCACCAACCCCGGAGCTTGCCACATTGACGTCGTCAAACCGCTATCAACCAGCGTGAGCTGATCGGCATATACCTTCATCCACTTGCGTTTCATCTCGTCATACAACTCACGATGCGCCAGATTCGGCGTAAACTCGCGTTGCCATTGCACCAGCCGTTCGCCAGCATCTGCCAGATTATTGAATATCCCGGCACCGACACCCGCCGCAATCGCACAACCCAGCGCTGTCGCCTCTTTCACCACCGGCACGCGCACCGGCAAACCGGTCACATCGCTAAGAATCTGGCTCCACAAAGCGCCTTTAGATCCGCCGCCAGCAAACACCAGTGATTCAAATTTAATGCCTGAAAACCCAGAAATTTGCTCGAGGTTGCAGGCCGAAACAATTGCTGCATTCTCTTCCAGTGCCCTGAACAGCGTCGATTTATTGCATTTTTCCGGGTCGATGGAGAGGTTAATAAACGATGGTGCGGCGTGATACCACTGCTTGAAATGCATCGCGTCGGAGAAAATCGGCATCACGCCGTGAGAGCCCGCAGGAACTCGGGCTGCCATATCTTCGAGCAAGGCGTAAGTATCCACGCCAAGCCTTTCTGCCAGCAGCTTTTCTTCGGCACAAAAGGCATCCCGGAACCAGCGCATCGTCAGACCGGTAAAGAAGCTAATGGACTCCGCTTGCACCATGTTGCTGATAACGTGTGGATTAATGCGAATATTCATATCCGGATCGGTTTTGATCGTGGGCAGATTCACCACCTGCTGCCAGAATGTGCCGCCTAAAACTGCCGCTTGCCCGGCGCGAACCACGCCCAGCCCCACACAACCGAGCTGCACATCGCCGCCGCCCATCACCACCGGCGTACCTGCCAGCAAACCACTTTGTTGTGCAGCTTCCTGCGTCACGCCACCCAGCACGGTGCCGGTTTCTTTTACCGGAGAGAGAATGTCGGCGCGCAATCCGGCCATATCCATTAAGGCAGGCTGCCAGTCACGCGTCGCCAGATCCAACATGCCAGTCGTACCCGCGTTAGAAGGATCTACCGCCAGCTCGCCGCTCAGTTTCGCCGCCAGCCAGTCGCTGATCATCGTGACGGTTGCCGCCTGGCGATAAATATCAGGCCGATGGTGTGCAAGCCACAGTAGGCGCGGCATAGCGCTTAACGCCAGCGTCTGGCCGGAAACATGATAAACCTCGGATTCAAACTGGAAATCGTGGATCTCTTTAAGTTCGCTTACTTCGCGGCTGGCGCGGGCATCAACGTTGGCACATGCCCATATAGGATCGCCGTTACGATCGTAAAGCACGATCCCTTCGCGCATTGAACAGCAGGAAACAGCGCTGATAGCACCAGGTGGAAGATGCGCTTTTTGCAGCGCATCGCGAATGCACTGGCAGGCTAGCTGCCAGTTGGTGGTGAGATCAAACTCCATCGAGCCGGGAACATCGGCAACACTTAAGTGCTTCCATTCAGCCTGGCCGACGGCAATCTGGTGGCCTGAAGTATCAAAGATAACGGCGCGAATACTCCCCGTTCCGGCGTCCAATGCTAATAAATAACTCATGAACACATCCCCGCAGCTTATGGCGCGGGGTTAATCAGCTAACGCTAACACCGCCCGCGCAGTCTCTTCTTCCGTCACCAGGCCGTTAATACGCAGGCCACGAAGTGCGGCATAAATAGCGTCCGCTTTATCCACGCCCCCCGCGACACCGACAATCGTCGGGAGATGCGCCAGGTCGTCGAGCGTTACGCCAAGCAATTCACGATGGATTTCCAGACCTTCCACCAGTTCGCCATCCGCTTGCAGGAAATAACCCAGAATATCGCCCACCGCACCTTTGCGGGCGTACATCAGTTGTTCGCCCTCGCTGATATAACCCGAGCGCAAAATTGTGGCATCGCGTTTTTGGTTGATAGCGCCAATGCCGACAACCGCAACATCTGCGGCGGTCGCCGCGAGGATCACGTCGCGCACACTCGATTCCATACGTAAGATCTCAGCCACCTGCGGCGATGAAACCCGCAGCGGGGCAGGGATCATGCTAACGTTACACGCCGCATCTAACTGGCCGATACCGGTCATGTATGGGCCAACGCCGCCGGAAAGCGTCACCAGGCGAATCTGCTGCGAACCGATAAATCCGCTCAAATGCTGGAGGCAATTCATGGTCGCCTCGCCAAAACCCACCGCCAGTAATTGCCCCGGTTCCAGAATTCCCATCAGCGATTGCGCAGCGCCAATACCTAAACGCGTATTCATCGGCGGCGTGTTATGCGCCGGGAGCACTCGCGCAATCTTGAGACCGAAACGCTGCTGCAACTGCGTTTCCAGCGCCAGGCAGCCCTCAAAACGCGAGTTAATCTGCACCCGAATGACGCCCGACTGACGTCCCTTTTCCAGCAGGCGTGAAATCTTCAAACGAGGTAGCCCAAGCCTTTCACCAATGTCGTTCTGCGTCAGGCCATCGTGGTAATAAGACCAGGCCACACGCGCCAGCAACTCTTCTTCTGCCATCGGCAAGGCGGCTAACTTGCCTTCTTCTGCTGCTCGTTTATCGCTCATAAGTGAACTCTTATTAAAATTTAGATCATATGTTCGAGAGTGCGGGATAAGAAAATGTGAAGCGCACGGCAAAAAGATCATTTTCAGATGCAAATGGTTTAGCTGATCTATTTAAAAATTTTGTGATCTCCGCCCTGTTGTAAAAATTATCCGGCGTCTACGCTTTTGAACATTATTAATTCAAAATCTCTTTTGTTCAATTGTGGAGTGAAAATGCCCAACACCACCGCAATGCTTGCAGCCCGCAAAATTAACAAACAGTTTTCAGGCGTGAATGTTCTGAAAGGTATTGATTTTGCTCTTTATGCCGGGCAAGTCCACGCATTGTTGGGCGGTAATGGGGCAGGGAAATCGACCCTGATGAAGATTTTCGCTGGCGTCGAAACGCCGGATAGCGGTGAACTGAATATCCACGGCAAAGCATTTGGGCGACTGAAACCCGGCCAGGCGCACGAACTGGGAATCTATCTGGTGCCGCAGGAACCCATGTTATTTCCTAACCTCACCGTGCGCGAAAACATTCTGTTTCGTCTGCCCAGGGCGCGCGATGTGGAAAAACGCCTGCAAGAGAAAATGACGCAGCTGGAATGCCAGATCCCCCTTCATGCCGCAGCCAGTACGTTGGAAGTTGCCGATCAACAAATGGTCGAGATCCTGCGCGGTTTGATGCATGAAGCGAAGATCCTGATCCTCGATGAACCTACCGCATCCCTGACTCCCGGTGAAACCGATCGCTTGTTCCGCCAGATCCGCGCGCTGCAAAATCTGGGCGTCGGCATTGTTTTTATCTCCCACAAGCTGCCCGAAATTCGCCAGATCGCCAGCCACATTTCTGTGATGCGCGACGGTGCCGTGGTGCTACAGGGTGAAACGGCGGAGCTGCTCGATGAGCAGTTGATCAACGCCATGACCCCTGGCGATAAGCAGCACAAACTCAGTGATACGCAAAAACTGTGGCTGGCGCTGCCGGGAAACCGCCGCACCGAAGCGCAGGATTTCCCGGTGCTGCGCGTAGAAGAACTCACCGGCGAAGGATTTATCGATCTTAGCTTCGAGTTGTATGCAGGCGAGATCGTCGGCCTGGCGGGTCTGGTGGGATCGGGGCGCACCGAACTGGCGGAAACGCTCTACGGTTTGCGCCCGGTACGCGGTGGCCGCATCTATTTAGAAAACCGTGAAATCAGCGGCGATCGCACCAAATCACGCCTCGATCGCGGGCTAATTTATCTCCCCGAAGACCGGCAGGTTTCCGGATTATTTCTCGATGCGCCGATCCGCTGGAACACCGTCGCACTAAACGAGCCGAGCGTATGGCAGCAAAGCAAACGCGAAGCGGCGGTGGTGGAACGTTACCACCGGGCGCTGGGGATCAAACTCAATAACGCCGAGCAAACCGTGCGCACGCTGTCCGGTGGCAACCAGCAAAAAGTCCTGCTGGCACGCTGTCTCGAAGCCAACCCGCTGCTGCTGATCATTGATGAGCCAACCCGTGGCGTGGATGTCGCCGCCCGGGCAGATATCTATCAGCTGATCAAAAGTGTGGCGGCACAAAACGTGGCGGTGCTGATGATCTCCTCCGATCTCGATGAGTTCAGCGGGCTGGCGGACAGAGTGCTGGTGATGCATCAGGGCGCGATGAATGGCGAGTTACGCAAACCGTCGATCACCGTCGAGAGAATGATGAGCATGGCGTTTGGCGGAGGTAAAGCATGAAAACCTTGCTGCGTAACCGCGAACTGAGCGCGCTACTGGCGATCGTGATTTTGTTTGGCGTGCTGGTGGCGCTCAACCACAGCTATTTCAGTCTGCAAACCTTAAGCATGATCTTCACCAGCGCACAGATCCTGATCCTGCTGGCGGTGGGCGCTTCAATGGTGATGCTGACGCGCAATATCGATGTATCGGTAGGATCGACCGTTGGCCTGTGTGCGATCGCCGTTGGAGTGGCGCTCAACAGTGGTTACAGCTTGCCGGTGTCGATGCTCTTTGCGTTGGGGATTGGCGCGGTGGCGGGCTTCTTCAACGGGGTGTTAGTTGTCTGGCTGCGCATTCCGGCGATCGTTGCCACGTTAGGGACGCTCGGGCTGTATCGCGGCGGCATGTTGTTGTGGACCGGTGGGAAATGGATTGAAGGTTTACCCGCCAGCCTGAAATCGCTCTCCGAACCCATCGCTATCGGGATTTCGCCGCTCGGTTTTATGGTGCTGTTTTTGGTCGCTGTCGCCGCCTGGATGTTCGCCCGGACGGCCTTCGGGCGCGATTTTTACGCGGTGGGCGATAATCTTGCCGCCGCCCGCCAGCTTGGGGTCGCGGTGAATCGTACCCGTCTTTTAGCCTTCACTTTCAACGGCATGCTGGCGGCCATCGCCGGGATTATTTTTGCTGCGCAAATTGGTTTTGTCCCCAACCAAACCGGTAGCGGGCTGGAAATGAAAGCCATCGCTGCCTGCGTGCTGGGCGGGATTTCATTACTCGGCGGCACTGGCACCGTGATTGGGGCGTTTCTTGGCGCGTTTTTCCTCACGCAAATCGACACCGTGTTAGTGCTGTTCAAACTCCCGGCCTGGTGGAATGACTTTATCGCCGGACTCGTTTTGCTCGGCGTTCTGGTGCTTGACGGGCGCTTACGCCAGGCCCTCGCGCGTCATCAGCGGGCGCAGAAATACAGCCGCTTTGTGCCGCCGTTGCCGGGGGCTAAAAACGTGCGGCCTTTTCCCCGCAAGAAGAAGGATGTGGCCTAAATGAGCAAGCTGAAACTTAACTGGGAAGTGGCGCTATTGCTGATTCTGGTGGCAGAAATTCTGCTGTTCGGGGCCATTAATCCGCGCATGCTGGACGTCAATATGCTGCTGTTTAGCACCAGCGATTTTATCTGCATTGGCATTGTGGCGCTGCCGCTAACACTTGTGATCATTAGCGGCGGCATTGATATTTCGCTTGGCTCCACTATCGGCCTGTGCGCCATTGCGTTGGGCGTGATGCTCCAGGCGGGCTTGCCAATCTCGCTGGCGATTATTCTCACGCTCGCCGTCGGCCTGTTGTGCGGGTTGTTTAACGCCGCACTCATTCACTACACCGGTATCAGCCCGCTGGTTATCACGCTCGGCACGCTTTATCTGTACGGCGGCGCGGCACTTTTGCTTTCGGGTATGGCGGGAGCGACGGGTTATGAAGGCATCGGTGGCTTCCCGGATGCCTTCACTAATTACGCCAACCTGACACTTTTCGGCCTGCCGATTCCGCTGGTGATGTTCGCGGTGATCACGCTGCTGTTCTGGCTGCTGACACATCGCGCACGCTTTGGTCGCCATATCTTCTTGATTGGTCAAAACCCGCGTGCGGCGCGTTATGCCGCGTTGCCAGTCAACGGCTCGCTGTACGGTGTGTACGGCATGGTGGGGTTGGCGTCGGCGATTGCCGCCATCGTGCTGGTGTCATATTTCGGCTCGGCGCGTTCTGATTTAGGGCGTGACCTGTTGATGCCTGCGTTAACGGCGGCGGTGTTGGGCGGGGCGAATATTTATGGCGGTTCCGGTTCGATTTTAGGGACCGCGCTGGCGGCGTTATTAGTGGGGTATTTGCAACAAGGTTTACAGATGGCTGGCGTGCCTAATCAGGTATCGAGTGCGTTGTCCGGTGCGCTGTTGATTGTGGTGGTCATTGGTCGTTCGGTGAGTTTGCACCGCGAATATTTACAGGCGACGTGGCGTCGTTTGCGCGGCAACAGAAAACTAACGGGAGTTTGATTATGAAGCAGACAACAAAACGCGCCCTGCAACTCAGTGCATGGGCCTTAGCCTTTGGTGTGGTGAGCGCGCAGGCCGCCGACCGAATCGCCTTTATCCCAAAACTGGTCGGCGTAGGTTTCTTTACCAGCGGGGGTAATGGCGCGATGCAGGCGGGTAAAGACCTTGGCGTGCCGGTGACGTATGACGGCCCAACTGAACCGAGCGTCTCCGGCCAGGTGCAGCTTATCAACAACTTCGTCAACCAGGGCTACAACGCGATTATTGTCTCGGCGGTATCGCCAGACGGTTTATGCCCGGCGCTGAAACGCGCCATGCAGCGCGGGGTAAAAGTGCTGACCTGGGATTCTGACACCAAACCTGAGTGCCGCAGTATTTACATCAACCAGGGCACGCCGCAACAGCTTGGCGGCATGCTGGTGGATATGGCTGCTAAACAAGTGACAAAACCTGCCGCCAAAGTGGCGTTCTTCTACTCAAGCCCGACGGTGACGGATCAAAACCAGTGGGTGAAAGAGGCGAAAGCCAAAATTGCGAAGGATCATCCAGAATGGCAAATCGTCACCACTCAGTTTGGCTATAACGACGCGACTAAATCGTTGCAAACCGCTGAGGGTATTCTAAAAGCGTACCCGGATCTGGATGCGATCATTGCCCCGGATGCGAACGCACTGCCTGCCGCCGCGCAGGCAGCTGAAAACCTGAAACGCACTAATGTGGCGATCGTCGGCTTCAGTACGCCAAACGTGATGCGCCCGTATGTTGAGCGCGGAACGGTGAAAGCCTTCGGCCTTTGGGACGTGGTACAGCAGGGTGAAATTGCGGTCAACGTCGCAAATACCATGCTGAAAAAGGGCGATCTTAACGTGGGCGATAGCGTGGAAGTGGCGAAAATCGGCAGTCTGAAAGTCGAGCCTAATAGCGTGCAGGGTTATCAATATGAAGCCAAAGGCAACGGCATTGTGCTGCTGCCGGAGCGCGTGGTGTTCACCAAAGACAACATCGGCAAATACGATTTCTGAGGGAGGAAAAATGGCAGATCTTGACGATATCAGAGAAGGCAAAGATTACGGCATTGGCCGCCCTCAGGAGAACAAAGCGTTTTACCTGAAGGGCAGCGGGGCGCTGGATTGGGGGATGCAATCGCGCCTGGCGCGGATATTTAACCCCGACTCCGGGCGCACCGTCATGTTGGCCTTCGATCATGGTTATTTCCAGGGGCCGACCACCGGCCTTGAACGTATCGATTTATCTATTGCACCGCTGTTCCCGGAAACCGATGTGCTGATGTGCACGCGCGGTATTTTACGCAGCGTGGTGCCGCCAGCCACGAACAAACCAGTGGTGCTGCGGGCCTCGGGCGGGAATTCAATTCTCAGCGAACTGTCGCGGGAAAGTGTGGCGGTGACCATGGAGGATGCGCTGCGCCTGAATGCCTGCGCGGTGGCAGCGCAAATTTATATCGGCAGCGAATACGAACATCAGTCGATCAACAACATTATCAAGCTGGTGGACGAAGGCACGCGGTACGGGATCCCGACTCTGGCCGTGACCGGTGTGGGTAAAGAGATGGCGCGAGATGCGCGCTATTTCTCCCTCGCCAGCCGAATTGCCGCAGAAATCGGTGCGCAGTTTGTGAAAACCTATTTTGTTGAAGAAGGGTTCGAGAAAGTGACGGCCAGTTGCCCGGTGCCGATTGTTATCGCCGGAGGTAAAAAATTGCCGGAACAAGAAGCGTTGGATATGTGCTTCAGGGCGATTGACCAGGGTGCATCGGGCGTGGACATGGGGCGCAATATCTTCCAGTCAGACGCGCCGCTTGCGATGTTAAAAGCGGTGAAAAAGGTGGTGCATGAGAATGTTTCGGCCCGGGAAGCGTATCAGTTCTGGCTCGATGAAAAACACCATGGAGGCAAGGCATGAATGTGACGCTGGTGGAGATTAATATCAAACCGGAACGGGTCGATGAGTTTATGGATGTGTTCCGCGCCAATCACGAAGGGTCAATCAACGAGCCGGGGAATCTGCGTTTTGATGTGTTGCAGGATCCGGATGTAGCGACACGGTTTTATATCTACGAGGCGTATCAAAACGACGAAGCAGTGCTGGCGCATAAGCAGACGCCGCATTACTTAGCGTGCGTTGAGAAGCTGGATGGGATGATGTCGGAGCCGCGTAAGAAACGGAGTTTTGTGGGGTTATTGCCATAGGAGATGGCTGTCTCTTAGTCAGATCTATATGAGCCAGGTGAAAGTTCCGTTCACTTAATTTTCAGTGGTTTATGAAGCCACCGAAACGGTGAACGTGCAAAGGGTGCTACCGCAGCACCCTTTGCAATCCCGGCTCCCGGCGTTTAAATCGCCGCTGCGCGGTAAACCTCCATTTTTCCTTTCAGTCCCAGGGTCGGTTGTGACTCGCTCCCGGCGATCACAACCTCTCGCCGTTCCCGACGGCTCGACCCGGCCTTCCAGTCAAAACGGAGGCGATTTATGCCGGACTAAAAGGTCAACGTCAAAAGCCGAACCGGTTTTGACCTTGTTCCCGGTAAAAATTGCCCCGGCGCCAGGATTATCAAGGAGAGGGTGTTCTCTCCTTGATACGGTCACCGTTAACAGTGGTTGCAGAGATAACCAGACGTTCGGGTGAGCGGAAAAACACCTCATCTTACAGATCTCACCCTGGCAAATTGCCAGACTGAGATCTGTATAAGACAATGTCTAAGGATGAAGAATCGGATTAATGTTCTTCTGTCACAACCGCATCTGGCTGAGTCACTCTCAAACTCGCGAGGGCCTTCCTCGCACAGCCCAACACATGCTCACACTGCTCAATCGTGATAGTCAGCGGTGGCTCAATGCGAATAGTTTTCGCATTATTGAGCGTCCCGGCGACCAGCACCTGCTGGCGGAACATTTCACTGGCAAAATTATAGCCAATTTCGTTGTCGCTAAACTCGATGGCAATCAACAAACCTTGTCCACGCGCATCGACAACCAGTTCCGGGAACTCACGTTTCAGAGCCTGGAAGCCATCCACCAAAAGTTGCCCTTTCTGCTGCGCCTGAGCGGGAAGATTTTGCTCAAGCAGAACATGAATAGTCGCAAGCGCTGCCGCACAGGCCAACGGGTTGCCGCCAAAGGTGGTGGTGTGCAGGAAAGGATTATCAAACAGCACAGAGAACACTTCTTCTGTCGCAACCGTTGCGCCAATCGGCATTACGCCGCCGCCGAGTGCTTTGGCGAGGCATAAAATATCAGGCTGTACGTTTTCGTGTTCGCAGGCGAACATTTTGCCCGTACGTCCCATGCCGGTTTGCACCTCGTCAAAAATCAGCAGTGCGCCAAATTCGTCGCAAAGTTTACGAACCGCTGGCAAATATCCGACTGGCGGGATAATCACGCCGCCTTCACCCTGAATAGGCTCAAGGATCACGGCTGCGACATCATCACCGGTTTTACGGCATTCGCTGAGCATAATGCGTAACGCGTCGATATTGCCAAACGGCACATGCCGGAAGCCCGGAAGCAGCGGCATAAACGGTTTACGGAAAGCGGCTTTTGCTGTTGCGGACAATGCCCCGAGAGATTTGCCATGAAACGCGCCTGAGGCTGCGATAAAGGTAAATTTCCCACGCGGAGATTGATACGCTTTGGCGAGTTTAATCGCCGCTTCAACCGATTCTGTCCCGCTGTTGCTAAAGAAGCTGTATTTGAGTTTGCCCGGAGTGAGTGTCGCAAGCGTTTTGGCAAGCATCGCCCGTAAAGGGTCGAGCAGCTCCTGACTGTGCAGGGGTTGTTTTTCTAGCTGATGCTGTACGGCGGATACCACTGTTGGATTACGGTGCCCCACGTTAAAAATGCCGAACCCACCCAGACAATCTAAATATTCCTTACCCTGGGTGTCGACAAGCGTATTCAGACTGCTCGCTTGCCACTCTACGGCTCCGTAATCCCCGCCGGCGGTCACTGATTTGCGATACTCAAGAAAACCCGGATTCACATGCTGTTGGAAGTTTTCGATAACCTCTCGATTTAGCGCTTTCATCTCCTCATGGCTGAGTGTCTTCTTTTCGATGATGTTCAGAGCGTGCGCTGTGCAGGCAAGAGCCGAAGCGCTAGTAGGTAACCTGTTCAAAATGTGCTCCTGGGAATGACGTATCACGCGATACACAAAATAAGTATTGCAGGGAATACGCCACTTCGCTTCCCCTAAACAAAATCGGGATAAACGATCTGGGGGAATTGCGATTGCGTAATAATTAATCACAAAGAGTCACGTTTTGCGGTTAAATATCCTGGTCAGGAGCGGCTTTGCTATGGGATATCTGGTTTTTTTGCACCATAACCATGCGTCGTGCTGCTTATTGGTGCGATGACGCCATGTTGCCGCTTACGCGGCGTCCATGCGGTGTTCTCCGCGAACCAGAGCGGCGCGGTTGAACTCATGTTGTATCGCGCCGTCCGCCATATACGCCGCACGGTCTGACATATGCGCAATCACGTCCGCGTCATGGCTGACCAGCAAATAAGTCATGCCAAACTGTTGTTTCAGGCGGTTGAGCAAATTGAGAATTTCCGCCTGTACCGACATATCCAGCGCGGAAGTGGGTTCATCGAGCAGCAGAATTTTAGGGCGCAGTAACAGCGCACGCGCAATAGCCACACGCTGGCGTTGCCCGCCGGAAAGCTGATGCGGATAGCGCTGCAAGGCGTCTGCGGGCAACCCGACCTGCTGCAATGCTTCTTCTACGCGCAGTACAATTTGCGACTCGCCATGAATTTTCAGCGGTTCGGCCAGCGTCCGGTAAATAGTATGGTTTGGGTGCAAAGAGGCGTAGGGATCCTGAAACACCATTTGCACGTTGCGGCGTAAATCGCCCTGAAACCGCACGCCGGGTTTAATCGCGCCGTCCAGTAATTTCACATGGCCTTGCCACTCGCGTTGTAACCCCGCCAGCACGCGTAAAATGGTGGATTTCCCGCAACCTGAAGCGCCAATCAAACTAAACGTTTCACCCTGATTAAGGGTAAAACTGGCATCGCGTACGGCGGTTTTAAGCTGGCCTTTTGCCAGAAATTGCACGCGTAAATTATTGACTTCAACGAGAGCCATGGCTATCTCCTTGCAGGTTCTGGCTGCGGTCTAACGTGGGGAGCATCATGCCGTAAGTGGTTGCATTGGGGCGGCATGTCCAGAGTGTGCGGGTGTACGGATGGGTGGCGTTGGCAAGTTGGTCGGCGGCCATTTCATCGACTTTTTGACCCTGATACATCACCAGCACGCGTTGGCAATGTTGGGCAACTAGCGGTAAATCGTGACTTATCAGCAACATCGCCATCTGGCGTTGCTCGCATTGTTCAACCAACAGTTCCAGAATCTGGTTACGCAGACGCGCATCCAGCGCGGAAGTGGGTTCATCGGCGATCAACACTTTCGGGTTGTTGACCAGCGCGATAGCAATCATCACGCGTTGCCCCATGCCGCCGGAAAGTTCAGCCGGATAGCGTGGCAGCACGTTTTCCGGCAACCCGACTGAATTGATCACTTCGAGAATACGTTCACGACGCTGTGCCGCTGAGAGTTTCTGATGCAGTCGCAGGGCTTCGTCAATCTGCTGGGCGACATTTTTGACTGGATTGAGCGCGTAGCGCGGGTCTTGTAACACCATCGCGATGTCATTCCCGCGCAGGTTTTGCCAGCCACGGTTGTGCATCGTCAGCAGGTCGTTATCCAACACATTGAGCTGAGTGGCGCTGACTTTGCCCGGTTTGCGCACCAGCCCCATCAGCGCTCGCGCCGTCATGGATTTACCGGAGCCTGATTCCCCGACCAGCGCCAGGCGCTCGTTACCCAGCGTAAACGAGAGGTTATTCACCACGCGTGCGCCGGGGTAATCAATGTTTAGCTCACGAACTTCAATACGATTCTCACTCATGACCCGGCTCCAGCACGTCGCGTAAACCATCGCCCAATAAGTTAAATGCCAGGCTGCTAATTAAAATGGCGGTGCCAGGAATGGCGGCAATCCACCACTGGTCAAAAATGACCTGCATACCGTCGGCAATCATTGAACCCCATTCGGACATCGGTGGTCTTGCGCCCAAACCTAAGAAACCCAGCCCGGCGGCGGCGAGAATAATGCCTGCCAAATCCAGCGCCAGACGCACAATCGCCGACGGCAAACAGAGCGGTAGAATATGCCCCACCAATAACCGTAGCCCGCGAATGCCCATCATTTCGGCGGCAGCCAGATAGTCACTATGGCGCAGGCGTTGGATTTCACTGCGCGCCTGGCGGGCATACGCAGGCCAGGTGGTGAGCGCCAGCGCCAGAGCGCCATTCACAAGCCCTGGGCCAAGCATCGCCACAAAAGCGAAGGCCAGAATCAGACGCGGCATCGACATCACCACATCGGTAAAGCGCATTAGTACGCGCTCAAGCCAGCCGCCGTAGTAGCCAGACAGAATGCCAATCAGCAAGCCGACGGGCAGGGTAATTACCGTCACCAGCAGCACCAGCCCGATTGCTGGACGCGCGCCATAAACCAGGCGTGAAAGCAGGTCACGACCGTAGCTATCGGTTCCCAGCCAGTGGTGAGCGTTGGGCGCTTGCAGGCGTGCGGCGGCGTCTTGCCAGTTCGGGTCGAAGGGCGCGATAAGCGGGGCGAAAACCGCAATCAGCACCAGCAGCGTGATAATCACCAGGCCGCAAAGGGCGGCGGGTGAGCGCAATGTACGGCGTAAAAACAGGTAAGACGGCATCAGTGCACCCTCGGATCGGTGACACGCACCAGCACGTCAGTCAGGTTGTTGATAATGACAAACGACACGCCAATCAGCAGCGTGCCGCCCATGATCGCGGTGGTATCTCCGGCGAAGAGCGCGGTGGTCAGGTAACGCCCGATTCCCGGCCAGGAAAAGACGGTTTCGGTCAGTACCGCCCCTTCCAGCATGCCGGTATAAGCCAGCGCGATAACCGTAAACAGCGTGCCGCGAATGTTGGGCAGCACGTGGCACACCAGAATTGTCATGTCGCCAGCACCTTTGGCGCGGGCAAGAGTAATGTACTCTTTGTTCATTTCGCTTAAACAGGCGGTGCGCGTGAGGCGGGTAATGCTTGCCAGCGAGTAATAGGCCAGCAGCAAAACCGGCAAAGTCAGGTGGTTGATGGCATTCATGAACGCGTCACGGTCGCCAGAAAGCCAGGTGTCTATCAGCACAAAACCGGTTTTGGCTTCGACGCTGTACTGGTAAATATCATCCAGACGACCTGGCCCCGCGCTCCATTGCAGGCGTGCGTAAAACAGCGCCAGCATCAGCAAACCGAGCCAGAAGATGGGCACGGAGTTGCCCAGCAGGGTGAAGGTGCGTACCGCTAAATCCCATGGCGAGCCTGCAAAACGGGCACACAGCACACCAAAAAATACGCCCAGCACGCTGCCAATAATCAGCGCGAGGGTGGCCAGCTCAAGTGTTGCCGGAAAGGCGGCGAGCAAATCTTGTAATACGGGCTGGCCGGTGGCGCTGGCGGTGCCTAAATCGCCATGAGCGAGTTGGGTCAGGTAATGCCAGAACTGAACCGGGAGCGGTTTATCTAGGCCAAGCTGGTGGTGGACCTGGTCGTAAGTGGCCTGGCTTGCGTGGTCGCCGACGATTTGCAGCACGCGATCGACAGGCGAAAGTGCCGAAAGGGCAAAGGTGATAAGCAGCAGGCCGACAAGCGTGAGCGCCAGGGTAAACAATCCCTGGGCCAGGGTGAGCAACGGGCGGCGAAATGAGACTTCAGACATGGGTAACTCTTTTGCTGGTGTTGGATAAAGCAACCCTCACCCCGACCCTCTCCCTGAGGGAGAGGGGGAAACGGGTCAATCCCCTCTCCTGGGGGAGAGGGTTAGGGTGAGGGGCAATCTTATTTACTGACGCGATCGTAATACACCATATCCGCATTCAACCCTTGCTGATAACCCTTCACGTTTTCACGGACCACGATTTGGGTTTTGCCCTGATCTACAAACACATACGGCGAGTTATGCTGCACTTCTTCCTGTATTTTCTTATACAGATCCAGGCGTTTTGCCGGGTCAGCTTCGGCGACAGCCGCCAGAGTTTGCTTATTCAACTCAGGAATTTGCCAGCCGTTTAAGCCTGCCACGGTGCTCGCTTTACCGTCGTTATAGGCAAAAGCGCTGGCGTTTGAGTGAGCGTCAAAGTAATCCGGGATCCACAAACGAATCGCCGCCTGGTGCTGTTTAGCACGAACGCGAGCGTAGACCTGGCTGCCTGCGGCTGGCAGAAGATCAATCTTCACGCCGCCCTGGGCAAAACTCGCCTGCATCGACTGCGCGATGGTGATAAACGGCGGTTTGTTTTCTACATCCAGCGTGAAGTGCGCGTCTTTGATGCCTGCTTTAGCGAGGATTTCTTTCGCTTTTGCCGGGTCAAATTTGAATGGATTGTTATCCAGCGCCCCAGCAAAGCCCACCGGCAGGAAGCTCTGGTGGATAAAATACTGGCCTTTCAGCAAGTCTTTGGTGATGCCTTCGTAGTCGACCAGGTAGCGAGCCGCTTCCCACAGGGCCGGGTTTTTCAGCAGCGGGTTAGCATTGTTACCGGCGTTGAACACCATGTAATTCTGCTCGGCAGACGGAATACTCAACACTTTCACGCCTGGTTTGCCTTCCAGAGCACTGGTCTGATCCGCACCTAAATCACGTGCGATATCGGCATCGCCTTGCTGAATCAGCAGGCGGCGAGCAGCAGGATCGGGCACGTTTTTGATAATGATGTTTTTAACTTTTGGCGCGTCGCCTGGAGATGTCGGGTTTGCATCCAGAACAATCGCCTGATGCGGCTGGTAAACGCGCATTTTGAACGGGCCGCTGCCTGCCGAGTGCATCTTCAGCCATTCGTTGCCGAAGTCACCGGCTTTAGCATTTGGGGAAACCGCTTTTTCATCCACGATAGAGGCAATCGGCGTGGAGAGAATATTCAGCGCCACCGCCGGGCTAACGTCTGCCGTCCAGTGTAATTCCAGCGTGTGGTCATCGACCTTTTTCAACTGGCTGGCGATGTTGTCTGGCTGCCAGCCCAACACGTTGAGAATAAACGCCGGGGATTTGTTGAGCGTCACCGCACGGGTATAAGAGAAGATAACGTCTTCCGGACGCAGCGGATTACCCGAGGAGAATTTGGCATCCGGGCGCAGTTTAATGGTCAGTTTTTTATTCGCCGCATCGCCCTGCCAGCTTTCGGCCAGTACCGCGACCACTTTCGCCGGGTCATCACGGTCGGCCTGAACCAGGCGCTGATACAAACTTGGTACGGTTTGAATGCTCGAAAGCTCGTTCGCTTCAGCAGGGTCAAGGCTGACGATATCGTCCAGCCCCTGGGCGACAATCAAGGTATTTGGCGGTGTAACGGCATAGCTGCTGGCGGAGATTGCAGCCAATAGCAGTAACGGCAGTGCTTTTCTTTGCATGTGGCACCCTGCGTAAAAGAGAAGAATTCTTTATGAGTTGTTATTCGCGGACTGGATTACGTTAGGTGAGTTATGAATATTCGCAAAGTCCAAAAAATACTTTGCTTATAAATTTTAGACATAACCAATTCCTGCCAGGAATGAGGGTTAAAGCCTGAAATGAAAACGCCGGGCATTAACCCGGCGTTTGCGATGCTGCTAAAGATTACTCGTTGATGCGCGGGTGCTGATCCACCAGGTTGGTGCGCTTCGCCTGTAATTCTTCAATCTCACGGTCGATATCTTCGATTTTTTGCTCGATGTTATCGTGGTGTTCCTGAACAATTTCACGCGCTTCGGCAATATCAGACGCCGCAGGCGTTGCGCCTTTCAGCGGCTTATTTGCCGTCTCTTTCATCGTCAGACCGGTAATCAGACCGATAGCCGCCACCACCATCAGATAATAAGCGGGCATCATCAGGTTTTCGGTGGATTCCACTAACCACGCCGCAACTGTTGGGGTCACACCCGCAACCAGCACCGAAATATTAAAGGCACTGGCTAACGCACTGTAACGAATATGCGTCGGGAACATGGCGGGCAGAGTCGAAGCCATCACCCCGGTGAAGCAGTTCAGCACGACCGCCAGAATCAGTAACCCAGCAAATATCAGCCCCAGCACATTACTGTTAATCAGAATAAAGGCCGGAATCGCCAGAACAAGCAATGCCACGCTACCGAAGACGATAAACGGACGGCGGCCAAAACGGTCACTCAGCAGGCCAATCATCGGCTGCACAAACAGCATCCCAATCATGATGGCGATAATAATCAGCACGCCATGTTCTTCGGAATAATGCAGGTTGTGCGACAGGTAACTTGGCATATACGTCAGCAACATATAGTAGGTGACGTTGGTGGAAATCACGATGCCGACACAGGTCAGCAGGCTGCGCCAGTGTTTGGTCGCAATCTCTTTGAAGGAGACTTTAGGGCCATCAGCCAGGCCTTCTTTATCGCCCTGTTCGAGTTTATCAATGTGCTGCTGGAACGCAGGAGTCTCTTCCAGCGCATGGCGCAGATACAGGCCGATAATCCCTAATGGCAATGCCAGGAAGAACGGCAGACGCCAGCCCCATTCGAGGAAGTTAGCTTCACCGACAATCGCCGTAATCAGCACCACCACGCCCGCACCACAGACAAAACCGGCTATCGAACCGAAGTCCAGCCAGCTGCCCATAAAGCCGCGTTTACGGTCTGGTGAGTATTCCGCAACAAAGATTGAAGCCCCCGTGTATTCACCACCCACTGAGAACCCTTGCGCCATTTTCGCAAGCAACAACAGGATTGGCGCCCAGATACCAATTGTCGCGTACGACGGAATCAGGCCAATACAGAAGGTACTCAATGACATAATGATAATGGTGATGGACAGGATCTTCTGACGCCCGTATTTATCGCCGAGCATCCCGAAGAACAGGCCACCCAACGGGCGAATCAGGAAGGGAACGGAAAACGTACCCAGTGCGGCGATCATCTGCACGCTTGGGCTGGCATCCGGGAAGAAAACCTTACCGAGGGCGTAAGCAACAAAGCCGTATACGCCGAAATCAAACCATTCCATCGCATTGCCAAGCGAGGCGGCGGTAATCGCCTTTTTAAGACGGCTATCGTCGATGATGGTGACGTCACTGACCTTAATAGGTCTGACTTTCTTTTTCCTTTTTAACATTATTATCCTCTTTTTCCTTGCGGGCGCTAAACGGTCCCGTACTAAGTGTAGTGTGCCGATTGCAAATTGAAGGTCAAAACTCCAGCACTTAGCGTCACTATGACATTTTCATTAATAACTTTATGAAATTAATGGGAAATGTGTTCCCCATCCAAAATCATTATAAAAAATATGGCTTAGTTAAAAAAGTGTGATCGTCGTCAAGTTTAACCGCTAAAGGAAATTTTTGCAGCGCCGAAATAACAATGCCACTAAAAATATTAACAATTGGATAACCTGACAGGGGAGTTGCTATGACTGCGCGCACGGCTGCTACACAGCATGAATACCTGCTCGACGACGACACGACATTGATGTCGACCACCGATTTGAAAAGCATCATTACCCATGCGAACGATGCGTTTGTGAAGGTGAGTGGTTACGAACTTCACGAGCTAACAGGCCAGCCGCACAACCTGGTGCGCCACCCTGATATGCCCAAAGCCGCCTTTGCTGATATGTGGTTTACCCTGCAAAAAGGCGAGCCGTGGACCGGTATCGTCAAAAACCAGCGTAAAAATGGCGATCACTACTGGGTGCGGGCGAACGTTGTCCCAGTGGTGCGAAACGGGAAAACAACCGGCTATATGTCGATTCGCACTAAAGCGAAACCGGAAGAAATTGCCGCCGCCGAGCCGCTCTACAAGGCGCTTAAAGAAGGGCGTTGCCAGCGCCGTCTGTTTAAGGGGCTGGTTATTGGCAAAACCTGGCTGGGGAAAATCCCGGCCTTGCCGTTGCGTGGACGTATTCGTTTGATTATAAGCGCCGTGTTTTTGCTGATGATGGCGGCTTCTGCATCGCTTGGCCTTGGCGCACTGCCGGTGCTGATGAGCGCCCTGGCGAGCGTGCTGGCTTGTCTGCTACTCGAGTGGCAAATTGCCCGTCCGCTGGAAAATGTCGCGCGCCAGGCACTGGAAGTGGCAACCGGAAACCAGCAGAGCGTGCAGCATCTGGCGCGAAGCGACGAAATCGGCATGACGTTACGTGCCATCGGCCAGCTTGGGTTGATGTGCCGCTGGCTGATTCATGATGTCAGCCACCAGGTTGAGAACGTGCGTAGCGGGAGTGAAACGCTGGCGCAGGGGAATGTGGAACTGAATGAACGCACGCGCCAGTCCGTGGAAAATGTGCAGCAAACCGTCACCACCATGAGCCAGATGGCGGTATCGGTGCAGAACAATTCAGAAACCGCTGCCGCCGCAGATAAACTTTCAAGTTCTGCGAGCAAGGCCGCAGCGCATGGCGGGAAAGCGATGGAAACCGTGGTGACCACTATGGATGACATTGCCGACAGTACGCAACGTATCGGCTCTATCACCAGCCTTATCAATGACATTGCGTTCCAGACAAATATTCTGGCTCTGAACGCGGCGGTGGAAGCCGCACGTGCCGGAGAGCAGGGTAAAGGTTTTGCCGTGGTTGCTGGTGAAGTGCGAAACCTGGCACAACGCAGCGCGACGGCGGCCAACGATATCCGCAAACTGATTGATGCCAGCGCCAGCAAAGTGCAGTCCGGCACCATTCAGGTTCACGAAGCGGGGCGCACCATGAATGATATTGTCGAGCAGGTGCGCAATGTGACTCAGCTTTTGGGGCAGATAAGCCTCGCCACTTCTGAGCAAGCCGAAGGATTGTCTGATTTAACGCGCGCGGTCGCAGAACTGGACGCTATCACACAGAAAAATGCGGCGCTAGTCGAAGAAAGTGCGGAAGTGTCGGCAATGGTGAAGCACCGGGCGACGCGCCTCGAAGATGCGGTAACCGTTCTGCATTAGGGTTAAAAAATCGATAACCGCACGTTTTAACCCCTGGGATGGTTTTTTTTAGCTAGTCTGGGACAGATTGACCGTTTATTCACGACCCAAATCTATGGAGAGAATTATGACGCAGTCGTCCCAAATTAACCGCCGCTTTGTCCTGGCGCAGCGCCCGCAAGGTATGCCAACCGATCAGGATCTTCGCCTGGAAGAAGAGCCCGTTCCACAGCCTGCGGCAGGCCAGTTGCTGCTGCGCACACTCTATTTATCCCTCGACCCGTATATGCGCGGGCGCATGGATGATGCCGAGTCTTATTCCGCGCCGCTGGCCATTGGCGATGTCATTGGTGCAGGCACTGTCTGCCGTGTCGAAAAATCTGAACACGCGGACTATAAAGCGGGTGAGCTGGTGTTGGCCTACACCGGTTGGCAGGATTACGCGTTGTCTGATGGCAGCGACGTGCAGAAACTCGACCCGAATATGCAGCACCCGTCGTATGCGCTCGGTTTGCTCGGCATGCCAGGTTTTACCGGTTACATGGGGCTGACCGATATCGGCCAACCGAAAGCCGGAGAAACCGTGGTTGTTGCGGCGGCCAGCGGTGCCGTGGGCTCAGTGGTTGGGCAAGTGGCGAAATTGCTCGGTGCAAAAGTCGTCGGGATTGCAGGTGGGGCTGAGAAGTGCCGTTACGTCACAGAAACGCTGAAGTTTGACGCCTGTATTGACCACAAAGCGCCAGATTTTGCCGAACAGCTGAAAAAAGCCTGTAACAAAGGCATTGATGTCTATTTTGAAAACGTCGGCGGTGCGGTGTTTGATGCGGTTCTGCCGCTGCTTAATACCAAAGCGCGTGTTCCGGTGTGCGGCGTTATCAGCCAGTACAACGGCGCTAACAGCGCTTTTGAGCAGGATCGTTTGCCGCTGTTGATGGGCACCATTCTGAAAAAACGTCTGCGTGTTCAAGGCTTTATTATTTCTCAGGATTACAGCGACAGTTATCCGCAATTCTTTAAGCAGATGAGCCAATGGCTGGCGGAAGGTAAAATTCAGTTCCGTGAAGATATTGTCGACGGTCTGGAGAATAGCGTTGAAGCATTCCGCGGCTTATTAAGCGGCAAGAACTTTGGCAAGGTGATTGTGAAAGTCGCCGAATAAAGTGAAAAGGGTGGATGAGGTTAACGCTTATCCACCCATTTTTTTACTTTTTATATGGCCCGTCTATTACCGAATTCCGCACTAATAAATCCGAGGTAAATATATTCTCTTTGGATAAATACCCGCCATCCAGCATTGAAATTAAACGGTTGATCACTTCGCTGATCATTTCGCTGACTGGATCTCTAACACTGGATAACGCCGGGGAGAGATAAGGTGCGGTAGGGATATTATCGAAGCCGATAATTGATATTTCACCGGGAACCGAAATTCCCAGATCGTTTAATTTCTTCATGGCACCGATCGCCATTTCATCATTACTGGCGACGATCGCGCTGATCTTATCCTGCCGTTGATACAGCGATTCTACCGCTGAGACTCCACTGCCAGGCGTCCATTTCCCTTGCACGATTAAGTTGTCGTTAATGCCAATATCATATTGATTTAACGCTTCTTTATATCCGGCTAAACGCTCGATCGCGGTAGGGGAATCCATCGATCCGGTAATAAAAGCAATATCACGATGACCGCGCTCAATAAGATGTTTGGTGGCCAGATAGCTGGAGCCTTTATGGTCACAACAAATACAGTGGCTTTGGTGTTTTCTTAATTTTCGATTCACTACCATGATGGGCTGTTTGTATTGATCGATAATTTCATCCATTTCATCAATGGATAAAAAACGCGGATAAATAATCACCGCATCACAACGTAAATCGAGCAAAAATTGAATGGCTTCGCGTTCTTCCTGCGCACTGTGTTTACCGTCCACCAGAATAAGCTGGCGACCGTTGTCTTCTAATTTCTTGGCGGCCTGAGAAAGAATTTCGCTGAAATAGCTGCCGTTATATAACGTGTTCGTCACGACCAGCCCAATACATTCCGATTTATTAGACGCCAGATTACGTGCCAGTAAATTTGGCCGATATCCCGCTTCCTCAATGGCTTTATAAACCTGCTCTTTGGTGGCGTCGCTCACGTATCCCTTGCCGGATAAAACACGTGAAACGGTGGCTTTTGAGACACCGGCTTTTTTTGCCACTTCTAGCATTGTCGACATGGGAGCTTCCTGGCTTTGATGATTGCGCCCATTTTACACATTCCGCAGCGACAAAATACTGCCCTATACCCGTCATACTTCAAGCCGCTTCTTTGTTGGCTGCGTGACCTCGCCCAGGTCACTTACTTAAGTAAGCTCCCAGGGACTCGTTCCCTTGCCGCCTCGAAGCAACTCGAATTATTTAGGGTATGAAAGCGGTGTTAGTGGCCTTAAAAGGCTGATTATGGCGATCGCAATCACAAAATTAACAATATGAAAAATTAGTGTTTGATCTGTTTGTTTTGCCTGTTCAATCTAATGTGGAACCGGTTACCTATTTCTCAGAACCCTACAGCCTGGCGTGATATTACCGGTAATGATATTTGCAACTGCATGAATTTAAATAAGAAAGAGTGGTAACTCATGGCTAAGAATTACGCGGCAGTCTCTCAGTCGATAGTGGACGCAATTGGTGGCGCAGGAAACGTTGGCGCAGTCACACACTGCATGACGCGTTTGCGGTTTGTTTTAAATGACGACAGCATCGTGGATACCGCGAAACTGAAAGCTATCAATGGCGTGCTGGGTGTTGTTCGCAGCGAAAACCAGTGCCAGGTGATCATCGGTAATACCGTTTCTCAGGCCTATGCTGAAGTGCTGAAACTGTTGCCAGAAGGGATGCAGCCAGCGGTTCCGGCAAATGGCAAAAATAAAATCACCCTGAAACGGATTGGTGCCGGGATTCTGGATGCGCTGATTGGCACCATGTCGCCGTTGATTCCGGCGATTATCGGCGGTTCGATGGTAAAACTGCTGGCCATGATTCTGGATATGACCGGTGTATTCGGCAAAGGCTCTTCCACGCTGATTATTCTGAACGTGATTGGCGACGGCGCATTCTTCTTCCTGCCAATCATGGTTGCGGCCTCTGCCGCGATAAAATTCAAAACCAATATGTCGCTGGCGATTGCCATTGCTGGTGTGCTGGTTCACCCAAACTTTGTTGACCTGATGGCGAAAGCCGCCCAGGGCCAACACGTTGAATTTATGGGCATGACGGTCACGGCGGTGAAATACACCTATACGGTGATTCCGGCACTTTGCATGACCTGGATACTTTCTTATATCGAAAGATGGGTTGACCGCATTACGCCTGCGGTGACGAAAAACTTCCTCAAACCGATGCTGATTGTGCTGATCTCCGCCCCGATTGCCATCATGCTGATTGGCCCGCTGGGTATCTGGATTGGTACCGGTATTTCTTCCCTGGTTTATACCATTCACCACTATTTAGGTTGGTTGTCGGTGGCGATTATGGGCGCGCTGTGGCCACTGCTGGTGATGACGGGCATGCACCGTGTATTCACACCATCTATTATTCAAACCATTGCTGAAACGGGCAAAGAAGGGATGGTTATGCCTTCTGAAATTGGTGCCAACCTGTCACTTGGCGGTTCATCTTTGGCAGTGGCGTGGAAAACTAAAAACCCTGAACTGCGCCAGACTGCGCTGGCCGCTGCGGCTTCGGCGATTGTGGCGGGTATTTCCGAACCAGCACTTTACGGTGTGGCAGTGCGCCTGAAACGCCCATTAATTGCGGCATTAATCAGCGGTTTTGTTTGTGGTGCGGTGGCCGGAATCGGCGGGCTGGCGAGCCACTCCATGGCGTCACCGGGATTATTCACCAGCGTGCAGTTCTTTGACCCCGCAAATCCGATGAGCATTGTATGGGTGTTTGGCGTGATGATCCTGGCAGTGGTGCTCTCTTTCTTCCTGACGTTGTTGCTGGGCTTTGAAGATATCCCGGTTGAACAAGAGCAAGGTAACGAGAAAGAACAGGTACAGCCAAACGCCGTTGTTGCATCTGCAAGCGCTAACTAATTAAGAAGAGGAATCTCATGAGCGAATCTCTATTTCCGAAGGATTTTTTATGGGGCGGTGCGATTGCGGCGAACCAGGCTGAAGGCGCTTATCTTGAAGGCGGCAAAGGGCTGACCACCGTCGATACTATCCCGCATGGCAAAGACCGTTTATCGGTAAAACTGGGTATCGAGAAGCGCTTTAGTTTGCGTGATGACGAATATTACCCAAGCCACGTCGGCATTGATTTCTATCACCGCTACAAAGAAGACATCGCGCTGATGGCGGAAATGGGCTTTACCGTCTTCCGCACCTCCATTGCCTGGAGCCGTATTTACCCTAATGGCGATGAACTCACGCCGAATGCGGAAGGCATTGCGTTTTACCGCGACATGTTTGCCGAGTGCAAAAAGTACGGTATCGAACCGCTGGTGACGCTGTGTCATTTCGACGTGCCGATGCATCTGGTGAAAGAGTACGGCTCCTGGCGTAACCGCAAAATGGTGGAGTTTTTCACCCGCTATGCGCGCACCTGTTTTGAAGCGTTCGACGGGCTGGTGAAATACTGGCTGACCTTCAACGAAATCAACATTCTGCTGCATAGCCCGTATTCTGGCGCAGGTCTGGTATTCGAAGAAGGTGATAATAAAGAACAAGTTAAATACCAGGCAACGCACCACGAACTGCTGGCGAGTGCGCTGGCGACGAAAATCGCCCACGAAGTGAATCCGGACAATCAGGTGGGTTGCATGCTGGCGGGGGGGAATTTCTACCCGTACTCCTGCAAGCCTGAAGATGTGTGGGCGGCGCTGGAAAAAGACCGTGAGAACCTGTTCTTTATTGATGTGCAGGCGCGTGGCGCATACCCGTCTTACACCAAACGCGTGTTCCGCGAGAAAGGCATTACGCTAGAAATCGAGCCGGGCGATGATGAAATCCTCAAGAATACCGTCGATTTTGTTTCGTTCAGCTATTACGCCTCGCGTTGTGCGTCGGCTGATATGAACGATAACAACAGTAATGCGGCAAACATCGTGAAATCCCTGAAAAACCCGCACATTCAGGCGAGCGAATGGGGTTGGGGAATCGACCCGCTGGGTCTGCGAATCACCATGAACATGATGTACGACCGCTACCAGAAACCGCTGTTCCTGGTGGAAAACGGCCTCGGTGCGAAAGATGTGGTTAACGAGCAGGGCGAAATCAACGATGACTATCGTATTAGCTACTTGCGCGAGCACATCAAAGCCATGGCCGACGCCATCGACGACGGCATTCCGGTTATGGGTTACACCTCGTGGGGCTGCATAGATTTAGTCGCGGCATCCACCGGCGAAATGAGCAAACGTTATGGTTTCGTCTACGTAGATCGTGACGATCAGGGCAACGGTACTCTGGCCCGCACGCGCAAAAAATCGTTTTACTGGTATAAGAAAGTGATTGCCAGCAACGGCGCTGATTTAAGCTGATTGTGAGTCATGCGGCCTGGCTTTGAAGCCTGGCCGCAATAAAACGTTTAAACCCGCACCACCATCTCCAGCGGCGCGACCTACTGGGTCAAGCTGACTGAGTCATTCTTACGCTCGTAAATTACAACTTTCTGCTGACGGTGAATAACCCTGGGTTTTCTAGACTGAAAGAAAACGTCAGCAGAGGTTATACATGTCCTGGCAACCTTTTCTCTCAGTGATCCCAGGAGCTGTGCCTGTGGATCTCGCCGTAAAAAATATCACTTACAGCGACATAAGTGATGACTGGCCGATGAAGGATCAGGTTTCAGAACAGATCGATGATATTAACCTGCAGTTAGTCAACGATCCGACGCTTGAGGCGCCGGAGATTTTCTTAGATAGCGAGGGAAAGCGGCGAATACGCTGTCGCAATAAACTCTCGGAACTCGCTTTCCATCATCGTCCTGCCCTCGAAGAATGGCGTTGCCAGCTGGTTCCTACCGCGCTGGCACTTTGGGCTGTACAGCATCCGCTGGCGGAGCGCCTGATAAGCGGCGGGGAAATGGATATCCACAGCCGACCCTGGTTTATTCATGCCAATGATGCGCGAGGGATTCGCTCACGCGCTAAAGTGATGGCGAGTATTGCGGATATTCATCTTAATAATAGTGTCTCAGGAAATTGGGTGAGCCTGGCCTGTGGCGCGGCGGTACCGGTTTTAAAGACGCTGCGCGGGGCAAAACTCAAGGCGCAAAAATTCACTTTGTTGCTGATTGATCACGACCGGCAATCGCTGAAATTTGCCCGAGGCCTTGCGACACAATATGGGCTGGTGGAAGGGCATCATTTTCAGTTACTGATGCGCAATTTATTCGACCGGATGGTGGTCAGCGACAAACTGGTTCAGGAGTTAGGAGAACAGTCTGCGGAGCTGGTTGATGGTCTGGGGATATTTGAATATTTCTCGGAATCCGAAGCGGTGCATTTTATTCGCCACGCGCTACGTTTGGTCAAACCAGGCGGTGTATTGATCGTTTCAAATATGCTTAAAACCAGTCCGCAAATTGATTTCGCGCTGCGTTGCGTGGGCTGGACGACGATATATCCACGAACGCTTTTCGAGCTAAGGGATATTGTTCTGGCGGCGGGAATCAGTCTGCAAAATGTCACGGTGACATTACCGAGCGATGGGGTTTATGCAGTGCTGGAAATCAATGTGAAGCAATAAACCTGCTCAGACTTTTATTAAGAAATGAGCAGGCCATCTTATTAAGACAGGTAATTCATGCCTTGTTTCAGCACAAAATCACACGCCTGAGTTTTCACTTTTTCAGCCAGGGATGAATTGCCGATGGTATTCAGATTCACCTGCTGGTCTTTACCGGTATTGAGCAGCCCCATCAAACCCTGGGTGTAATCTTGTGGCTGGCTTTCTTTGGTGCCGCTGTCTAAGCCCAGCTTATCGAGAAGCTGGTTCTTCACGTTGTCGGTATTGGTGGCGGAAACCAGCTTGTTCTTCATGCAGTACTGCAAGATGCCCGCGGCGTTGGTCATGGTGTCAGCACTCAGGGCGTTAGTCCCGCCGCCGAGCAGGCTGGTCAGTGAGGCAACAGAGTTGCCAGTGGTGCCGGTATTGCTGGTGCTGGTAGATTTACTTAACTCATTTGCCGCGCTCGAAAGCTGATCCTGCCAGCTTGCTGCCATCGCCTGACCGGCAAATACGGATGTTGCCAGCGCCAGAGCGCATAAAACCTTTTTGCTTGCTTTCATCTGTTTATACTCTTTTCGATAACCTGCGTTGCAGGAGAATTTTCGTCGAGTATAGCGCTTTCTCTGAACTCATTAGAGTTCAGAGAGTTCTTAAAGCTTCCAGATTGCGGGGTTTTTATGGCCCGATGTAGCGCAGCACGACTTTTACCGCCATTTCACGGTAATGCGCGGTGCTATCAACCGGCTCTGAACCATCTTCAAAGAAGTTCGAGAATGTGTAGCTGTTCGCGACATGGTAGAAGCTAAAACTACTGATCAGGCGGTGTACGTCTTTGGCCGTCACGAGCTTATTAAACAGTTGTTTTTCCTGGCCGCGGGTTAACACATCTTCGAGTAATTCCAGGGCGCTGCGGTTTATTTCACGCAGGTAGGCTGATTCTTTCACAAAGCGCCCGCGCTGCATGTTTTCCATGCAAATAATACGAATGAAATCCGGATGGGTAGCGTGGAAATCAAATGTCCATTCCACCAATTCCACCATGGCTTCGACCGGCGGTTGATGGGAAAGATTTAGCTGGCGCTCACAGCTACGGATTTGGGTGTAGACATATTCAAGCACCTGAACATAAAGCAGTTCTTTGCTCTTGAAGTGATAAACCACCATGCGTTTTGTGGTGTTGGCCTTTTCTGCGATTTGCTCCATGCGTGCGCCGTTAAGGCCAAATTCAGCGAACAAACTAATGGCGCTGAAGAAAATCTTTTCTTTCAGACTGGCGTCATCAAAACGCTCAGGAAGATAAATTTCGTGGGTTTCCACGCAAGGCTCCTTAATGTCATCAGGCCGCTGGTACCGCCCAGGCCAGATGACATTAAAACAAGTTTGCGCGGGCAAAGCACTGATGAGTTAGCGAAGCCCTGAAACACATCACACTCGCGGGCGTTTACGGTAAAGCCAAAGCCCCGGAATAGATAAGCCAATCGATAACGCCCCCACAATAAATGACGCTTTCAGGAAGTTGGTAAGCAGCTGGATCATGAGGTCTTCGGTGTAACCAAAGTGGCTGAGTTTTACGGCTGAAATCATGGCGGTGTAGGCTGAAATTCCCGGAAACATCGGGATCACGGCGGCTACGGTAAAGACTTTGGGGTGCGCCAGGTACCAGCGCGACCACTGAATGCCGATGCTCCCGACCAGCAGTGAAGCAATAAATGTGCTCCATTCAATGTTCAGACCAGCGGTCATCATCGCCATTCTGGAGCCGTGACCAATCGCCCCGAGCAGAGCGCAATACGGCAGTGCGCGTTGCGGAACATTAAACACTAACGCAAAACCCACGGCGGGGATGGCCGCCAGCGCCATGTCTTGTAATAGCGCCAGCAAAAAGTCGATTATTCCCATCCTTTCAGCCCCCATAACGACATCGCCATCACCACACCAATGCAGGTGGCAAGCGTGAGTAAACTGGCCATTGCCCACCTGGCAAGCCCGGTATTGACGTGGCCTTTAAACATATCGGCGACGGCGTTTATTAATGGGAACCCTGGCACCAGCAGCAACACGCTGGCCGCCATCGCAATATTTGATGTGGTGGCAAATGGCCCTTTGGCAATCAGCAAGCCTGAAATCGACGTGGCGACAAAAGCCGTGATACAGAAGTTAATCTGTGGATGTAAATGGCGTGCGGTGAGTATCAGTCGGACATACATCGCCACTGAACCTGCCAGAAACGCGATAAATGCGCCATCCCAACCGCCCTTATTGAGCTTACAGAAACAGCCGCAGGAAAGGCCGACCATCAACACTACCAACCAGCGTGGGTAACGCAGCGGTTTAATGTGCTCGAAGCGTTTTAAAACATCTTTGCAATCCAATAGCTTGTGTTCGGCCATGATCACAATGTGCTGCACCTCCGTCACCACGTGCATGTTGATGCCGCGGTCGATGTTCTTGCGCGTGGTCGTGAGGCACTGGTTATCTTTGATGGTACTTAGAACAATGGCGTTCGCTGAAATGGAGCTTTCAACGCTATCCATCCCCAAAGCGATGCCCAGACGGCTGGAAAGTTCTTCAACCAGTGCGCTTTCCGCACCGTGTTGCAGCAAGAAAAGCCCGCACTGAATACAGAGGCGGGTGACATCGCGCTGTAAGTTTACTTCTGTCGACATGCCTGTCCTTTAATAGATGAAAGCGGTGACGCCGCTCAAATTTTAACATCTCCCATTATTAACATAGGCCACCCCCCGTACTCAGGCGGGCCAGATCAACATTTAGCCAGATAACCTATTTCGCACACTATTTCGGCGAAATATGAACTCGCCCACACTCTTAGTGTGAGTTTCGAAAAGTGCACGTTTCAGTCCGATTTTGGCCTTCTTTTTCCCTCTGATGACGATAAAAATGCATGAATGCGCATTTATGAAACATAAAAGCAACATTCATATAACCGTAGGGCAGAGAGCGTATTCTATGAAAACTCAAGTCGTCATTATTGGTGCTGGCCCGTCGGGTTTGTTGTTAGGGCAATTGTTGCACAATGCAGGCATCAGCAATATCGTGCTCGAAAGACAAACCCCCGAACATGTTTTAGGGCGTATCCGGGCGGGAGTTCTGGAAAGCGGGACTGTGGATTTACTGCGGGAAGCGGGCGTCAGTGATCGAATGGATGCCGAAGGATTGGTTCATGAAGGCGTTGAATTTTTGGTTCATGGTCAGCGAATCCCTGTTCCGCTCAAAGAATTGACGGGGGGAAAGACGGTTATGGTGTACGGCCAGACTGAACTCACGCAAGATTTAATGGATGCGCGGCGGGCAACGGATGCCGTCTCAATGTATGGCGTCAGCAATGTGCAATTGTTTGATGTCAAAAGTGATTCCCCATACGTCACTTTTGAAAAGCAGGGAGAAACTTACCGTATTGATTGTGACTATATTGCGGGTTGCGATGGGTTTCATGGCGTTTCACGCAAAGCCATTCCTGCACAAGTCACGCAAGAGTACGAACGTGTTTATCCCTTTGGCTGGTTAGGCCTGTTATCTGACACACCTCCTGTGAATCATGAGTTGATTTATGCTCACCATGAGCGCGGGTTTGTTTTGTGTAGTCAGCGCTCACTAACCAGAAGCCGCTACTATTTGCAGGTTCCGCTGAGCGATAACGTGGAAGCATGGCCCGATGAACGCTTCTGGGGCGAGCTAAAACAGCGTTTGCCACAAGAGTTGGCAGAAAAATTAGTGACTGGTCACTCACTTGAGAAGAGTATCGCGCCGCTACGCAGTTACGTGGTCGAGCCGATGCAGTATGGCAACCTATTCCTGGTGGGAGACGCTGCGCATATCGTACCGCCAACTGGTGCGAAAGGGCTGAATCTGGCGGCGTCTGATGTTAATTATCTGTACCGGATTTTGAAAAAGGTTTATCACGAAGGGCGAACTGATCTGCTGGAAACTTATTCACCGATAGCGCTCCGCCGGGTCTGGAAAGGCGAACGTTTTAGCTGGTTTATGACCAATCTGCTGCATGATTTTGCAGGCATGAACGCGTTTGATCGCAAGATGCAGCAGGCGGACCGGGAGTATTACCTGAAATCACGCGCCGGGCTTACGACGATTGCAGAAAACTATGTTGGGCTTGCTTTCGAATCCGTTGAATAAACTACACTTGTTCGACGCAACATTGGACAAGAGGATGGTATGAGTCTGAACACCGGTATTCCGGTCTTTAAACTTTATGGTGAAAGCCGCATTTGGCCTGCGGCGGATTTGCTGCATTGTGAGTCTATTCACAGTCGCAGCAGTCTTTATGAATGGCATATTCGTATTCATCAGCATGCCGATTTGGTTCAGTTGCTGTATCTGCATAAAGGACAGGTAGAGATAGATATTGAAGGTGAAAAGCATCATGTGGCTCATGCCTGTCTGCAAGTGGTGCCTGCATTGTGCGTACACGGTTTTAAATTTTCACCCGGCGCTCAGGGTTACATTCTTTCGTTTTCAGCGCCTTTGATCGCCCAGTTTGAACAGCAATTTGGCCGACCTTTACAAGTGTTAGCGCAAGCTGCTTGCGTCCCGGTGAAGGATTCGCGCAGGCAAATTAATACGTTGTTCAGCACGTTACAGAACGAGTATCAAGGGCAGGGCGAGGCACGAGATATGATGCTTTATTCGCTGATCGGTGCGCTGTTGGTCTGGCTTAATCGCCAGTGCGCTCCTGCGCCGAGTGGTAGTTCGCGTGTTGAACGAAAGCGTTCTGTTATTCATCAGTTTAATCAATTAGTGGAACGTCACTATCGAGAGCAATTATCGGTAACGCATTATGCAACGGTGGTGGGTTTATCGAGCGTTCATCTGAACAACTTGTGCCATGAGTTTTATGGCTGTAGCGCCCTTAACGTTCTGCATCAGCGCGTGTTGCTTGAAGCCAGGCGTAGTTTGCTTTATACCAGCATGACGATAAGCCAGATCTCGGAATATCTTGGATTCAGTGATGCGACTTATTTTTCTCGTTTTTTCCGCCGCTATACCGGGACGACACCAAAAGATTTTCGCAATCATCCCATTCATGAAATGTAATATATTTAATGAAAATTAATGCACTATTAACTATGGCTAATTTAAAATAAAAAGCAATATGTAAATAATGTCACTAACAGAAATAATATTTCATCATAAATATCTCTTTCTGTTTTAAATGTTTACTGAGAAGTCTTATCCTTCCTTTTTTATAGTTTATTATATATTAGTCAAAGGAATGATATGGAAAATAATATCACTGTAAATAATATTTCCAGCCCCGTAATCGTTGTGATGCCTTGTGTATTAACCGCAGCAGGAATCGTCAATACGCTACAGACTCAGTTAAAAATAAATGGATTAGTTAAGGTTATCAAACGACTGGATGAAGCTTACTCGGTGGTTTTAAAAATACCTGACGTCATGGTCCTTTTAAATATCAGTGAATCAACCAGCCAACTTGCCGAAGAGATAAAATTTATTAACTGGTGCCGAACGGTACAACCTTCAGCGAATATCATTGCTTACACTCGTAATCATAAAGTCAGCGTGCTGAATTATATTGCCGCTTTGGGGGTAAAAGTCATTATTTCCCAATATGAGCCAACCGCGACTTTCTCCGATCTGGTCAGTAAATCTTTTAATTCCAAGTCAATGCTGTGTAGCCCGATCGTTAAAAGTATCCTGGAAGAAAGAATTACCACTGAGTTAACGGTGTGCGAAGTTCAGGTCATTGGGCAATTATTCCTTGGACATAATGTTAGCCAGGTGGCGCATAACTTAGGGCGCGATATCAGAACGGTGAGTGCGCACAAAAGGCATGCCATGGAAAAACTGGGACTAAACTGCGAGAAAGATCTTCACGTTTTAGGTTGTGCGTTGTCAGGAAAATAGCGGTTTTATAAGGAGATAAAAATGCAGGAAAGCAAAACAAGGATTTTTTTGCGTAATCCATTCTGTCGCGCTGCCATTGTGAGTAAGCGGCCATTAATGTGTGAGGGTTTACAGGTGATTATGGCGGAGAAAGCGCCGCAGTCATCGCTGGTTTTACTGTCTGATTACTCACAGCTTACACCCGAAGTATTGCTCCAGATTGATGTCGTGGTACTTGAGTTAGACAGTTCGCTGCAAGAAATTTTCAATGAATGTGAACTCCTTAATTCACTGCAAAATCAGTATCGACAGGTTCACTGGGTTATTACCTTGCCCGCCCATTTGACAAATATCGCTATTGAACGCCTGCTGACTTCCAGAACGTCATTACTTTCTTTGCATGAGCCGATGGGCAGTATTATTGAGCATGTCTTTAATTGCGGCGGCGAAGTCGAAAGAATTAGCAGGCTGTTATTGCAAGAGAAAGCGGCGCAATCAACTCGTGCGGAAGTGGTCAGTACGAATCTGACTTTTTCTGAGCGTCGCGTGTTACGGCTAATCAGCAAAGGTTGGCAATTGACGCAAATTGCGACACTGCTCGAGAAGAATTATAAAACCGTCAGTGCGCAAAAAAGCAGTGCGCTGCGTCGTCTGTCATTGAAAAGTGATGCTGAAATGTATGCGTGGATGATCAGCGAACAGGGTATGCAGGAGCTGAATTTGTCGCCGCGCAACCCGGTAATGTGAAGTTTGTCAGGTATGACTGAGGAGAGTTAGCCTATCCTCAGTTTTCTGTTTATTGGCAAACATCGACCCAATGTGCGGCGGTGAGTTCTGCCATGCGAGTTGGGGAAATCCGTACCGCGCTATGAGTCGCCCCGGCCGCGGGTAAAACCTCTTCGTACTGTTTCAGTGAAATATCACAATAAACCGTTAAAGGATTCTCCAGGCCAAATGGGCAAACGCCGCCTACGGGGTGGCCTGTCCAGATAACCACTTCGTCGCTGCTTAACATGCGAGCTTTGGCACCAAATACGGTTTTGAGTTTCTTATTATCCAGACGTGCATCACCTTTCGCGACAACCAGCACGACCTGATCTTTTATTTTCAACGACAATGTTTTAGCAATTTGACCCGGTTCAACATTATGAGCCGCTGCAGCCAGGGCCACCGTTGCCGTGCTTTGGTTCAGTTCTATGATGTCGATATCAGGGGCGTTTTCGGCAAAAAATTGCCGGACGGACTGCAGGCTCATGCTTTTCTCCCATTTTAGCCAGCAAATAATTTGGCATAAGTCTGTGCTATATGTAAACCAGTGAAATTCGCCCTCTGGATGCTGAGTGAAAGGGTGATGTTGTGATGTGAAATGCCTAAAGAAGCTAAAGATTCGGTGATTTCTCGATCTTCTTCACAATCACTGCAACCGGTTTCAGTAACCGGTTGCAGTGCGTGAAATAGCGATGAATACTGAAACGGTCACCTTCCTGTATCCAATAATAAGAGCAGCCTATGTCTACGAATCATGCAGCCTTTAATTTGATATTTCGCTTTGTAGAAAACTACGTTAGCCCTGTCGCCGGGCGAATCTCCTCACAACGCCACGTGATGGCGATCCGTGATGGGTTTATCTCTGCGATGCCATTTATGATTGTCGGTTCGTTCCTGCTGGTCTTTGCATATCCTCCATTCTCGCCAACCACCACCTGGGGTTTTGCGCGTGCGTGGCTGGACATGGCAAAACAGTTTGAAGGGCAAATTCTGACGCCGTTTGATATGACGATGGGCATTATGTCTATCTACATTTGTGCGGCTATTGCCTACAACCTCGGTAAACACTATGTGAAGTCGCACGGCCTTGATCCGTTCATGTGCGCGATGCTTTCGCTGATGGCATTTTTGCTGGTGGCGGCACCGAAAACTAAAGGCGTTATGCCAATGGATAGCCTTGGCGGAACGGGGATCTTCACTGCGATCCTGGTTGCGATTTATTGCGTTGAGATGATGCGTTTCCTTAAAGCGCACAATATTGGGATCAAACTCCCAGACCAGGTGCCACCGATGATCAAAAACTCATTTGATCTCCTGATTCCGGTTCTGGTTGTGGTGCTGACGCTTTACCCGCTGAGTCTGTTTATTCAGTCGCAGTTCGATATGCTGATTCCACAAGCGATTATGTCGGTGTTTAAACCGCTGGTATCTGCGGCTGACTCATTGCCTGCGATTCTGCTGGCGGTGCTGATTGGCCACCTGCTTTGGTTTGCCGGGATTCACGGTGCGGCTATCGTTTCCGGTATGCTGCAAATGTTCTGGCTGACCAACCTGGGTATGAACCAGAGCGCACTGGCGCAAGGTGCACCGCTGCC
This sequence comes from Buttiauxella sp. BIGb0471, assembly GCF_024807715.1. Taxonomy (NCBI): domain Bacteria; kingdom Pseudomonadati; phylum Pseudomonadota; class Gammaproteobacteria; order Enterobacterales; family Enterobacteriaceae; genus Buttiauxella; species Buttiauxella sp. BIGb0471. The sequence continues at coordinate 489,512 of NZ_JANUEU010000003.1, read as the reverse complement.
ACATATCTTTATGGAAGCGTTCTGGACGTTCTTCATTGTAGTGGGTGGTTCGGGTGCAACGATGGGGCTGGTGATTTGCTACCTGCGTAGTAAGTCAGCGCATCTGCGCTCAATTGGCCGCCTGAGTATCGTTCCTACCTGTTTCAACATTAACGAGCCGGTCATTTTCGGTACACCAATCGTCATGAACCCAGTGTTCTTTATTCCCTTCCTGCTGGCACCAATGGTGAACGCCGTTCTGGCCTGGGGAGCAATGAAGATGGATTTAATCGGGCGTGTGATTTCAGTTGTACCATGGACAGCTCCGGCACCTATCGGCGCTGCATGGGCACTGGGTTGGGACTTCCGCGCAGCAATTCTGGTAATTCTGCTGGCCGTTGTTTCTGCCATCATTTACTTCCCGTTCTTCAAAGTGTACGAGAAGCAATTGCTGGAACAAGAAGCAGAAGAAGCACAAAAAGCGTCTGGAGAAGAGAGTCAACAGGCGGCTTAATTGGATAGTGAGAAATGAGATGAAACGGTGGGGAAACCCGCCGTTTTGTTTTATGACTTTAAAGTGCAATCACCACAGCGTTGAACATCCGGCAGTTTATAGCGCTGGCAGCAAGTACGGCGAACCAACAAACCTTCACGAAGGATAACGGTGCGATAGAGCGGGTTGTCCTGGCCATTTTTCAGCTGTTTTTCAAAGAAACAGGCGTGGCGTAATTCGGCAATGGTCGATTCATCCAGCAGTTCTCTAAGCTCACCAAAAAACCAGTTCAGCAAATACCCAGTATTACTCCAGATAAGTTTCCCGTTAATTTCGCCGCTGTTTTCCAGAGCATCAACCACCGGCATTAGCCCGGTAACAAGCAACTTTTCCAGGCGTTGAACTAACGGCTGGGTGGTGGCAACTTTGTCTTCCTGAATATCTAACCAGAAGGTGGCGGCTCTACCCGTTTCGTGAAATTCCACCTGAATGCGCTGAGGATCGATATCCAACGCCCGTGGCTGCGTCACGAGCGCCATCACCAACGGCGGGACCAGTAAACCCAGATACCATTGCGCCCAAAGAGACTTTAGCGGTTTTCCCTCACGGGCAAGCTGCGGCTGATTACGATAAATATGGTCACTGTAGCTGGCAAGAAGGGAGGCAAGGGTTGCGGGTTGCGACCATTGGCGGAGAGTCAGGCTGTTTGCGGGCGCAGATTCGTTGAGTTTGATGATGTCGTTGAAATAGGGTTTGTGCGCGGTGAATGATGCCCGTAGCTCATCCGCAAGCGTGGGTTGTACGCTCGCAAAAGGCGGTTGCCACGCCAGATAATCATCAAACTGTGTAGATTGAAACGCCATCGACAAACAAGACCACTAATACAAATGATAATGATTGCCAATCCTATCTATAGATAATGCCTTTGGCAAGGCCATTTTATGCGCAATAAAAAAGGGAGGAAGTCATGCGGTATTGGTTTAAGCCGGTAGCAGTGAATCGCTAATCAGGATGCTATTACGACCCTGACGTTTTGCCCGATAGAGTGCGGTATCCGCCTGGCGGAGTGCTTCTTCAATATCGGACTGCTCAAGTGCTGCGATACCAATACTGGCGGTCACATGAGTGGCGACGTCGTCATTAAACAGGTGAGGGATTTTCAAATCGTACACGCGTTGGCGAATTCGCTCTGCCGTTTGAATGGCGCGTTCGGCATCAATATCCGTCAGCAATATCATAAATTCTTCGCCGCCATAGCGCGTAACGACATCACGTGAGCGAACTGCATCGCGAATCGCGGCTGAAACATGCGTCAGAGCCTGGTCGCCCATGCTGTGACCGTAGTTGTCGTTGTAGGCTTTGAAATGATCAATATCTAACAGCAGAACGAAATGCTGTCCTGAGCCTAACGCCAGGATGGTATCAAGACGGTTACGGAACCCACGGCGGTTATACAAACCCGTGAGTGGATCGAGCATACTCAAATCATTAAGCGTTTCTTTTTCTTCGAGTAATTTATCCATCAATCGACGGGTGAAATTATCATTACGTTTCTGAATGATATGTTGAATCGTGATGCCAATACCGGGGAGGACGACTGAATACAATACACGTGGCCAGTTTGCGCCATGGTCGAGCCATAAAATGACGGCGGTTGCGGGCAAGCATGATGCGAAAAAGGCCTGGATATTATTAATAAAAGAAATCGAGCCAATAAATAATATCGCCAATAAAGCGATAATGAGGAAATTAAGATCGACGACAGGCATCGCACTGACTTTTATATAGATATGCCAGGCCCAAAGCAGCCCAATAATTAACGAAACCATATTAATATTAATTAGTTTCTTTTTGTTAATGAACTGCCAAAGCAGACACGACATGCTGATCACCAGCACCATGATGATGGGCACGGTGAAATGTTGAGTGTTGGCTGACGGCGACACGATACTAAATCCCGCAGAGAATGCGTTCAGTAATAAAAATAAACGCAACGAGAGTTGATGCTTCCCTTTGAGTAATGCGCGCCAGGTTGTTGCTGTCATATCAAAATAGTTCTTACACTCATGCTCAACGTTATGTTGTTGAATAATATTATAAAAAGATACAGGTGAAGTGATGATTCAATGTGATTATATAGTTTTTATTTATGGATTTAACATCGCTGCTCAATCTATCACCTTAAGGAAAATATGTCATCAGATGATGAGGAATGCTTAACATTTCTAATGTAAAACGGTGAATACACCATGCTGACAAACGAGAAATTATATCATATGATATTGGTTATCATTACCACTTGGTGCAATAGCTATGATTTTACAACGGCGGTTAGAAAGCGGGTGGGGAGTATTGATTCCTGGAGGGATTGTCTCTGCTTTGCTGTGTCTTGATCTTACGTTTAGCGAGTGGCGGGTACTGATTGTATTGGGATTATTGGCGACCACGGGCATGTTGTACCATAAACGGTTACGTCATTTTGTGCTGTTGCCATCATGCGTTGCATTTGCCAGTGGGCTTGCGCTTGTGATGATGAATCTGGAAGTAATGAAATAGGGAAGTAAAACTGAGAATGACAAAAGTGAAGCGAGAAGAGGGTGATAAGAGTTGGTGCGAAGAGAGGGACTTGAACCCTCACGCCCGTTAGAGCACTAACACCTGAAGCTAGCGCGTCTACCAATTCCGCCACCTTCGCAAATCAAGTCTTATCTAAGATATCGCCTTCGCATTGGTGCGAAGAGAGGGACTTGAACCCTCACGTCCGTAAGAACACTAACACCTGAAGCTAGCGCGTCTACCAATTCCGCCACCTTCGCGCAGTGCGAACGATATCTTGCGTGGTTAATGGTGCGAAGAGAGGGACTTGAACCCTCACGTCCGTAAGAACACTAACACCTGAAGCTAGCGCGTCTACCAATTCCGCCACCTTCGCATACCCACAACACCGAAGTATTGTAACCACGGAGGCGCATTCTAGATGTTTTCTGCGCGTCGTCAACAGTTAATTTAGCGCCGCTTTTCTAATCGCTGCAAAAAGCGGCACAACAAAGTGTTAGCGCTTCTTCACGCCACGCATAACAACTGAGCGGTAAACTTTGAAACGACCTGTCTGGGCGATAACTTCGTGGTTGCCAAACGTTTCATCCAGCACGTCTGGATACGCCAGGAAGGCGTTAGCCACGATACGCAATTCACCGCCCATATTCAGATGACGAACCGCACCACGAATCAGCTGGTGAGCTGCATCAAGGCTGGTTTGCAGGCCATCATGGAATGGCGGGTTAGAGATAATCATATCAAAACGACCATTCACTTCGGAATAGACGTTACTGGCGATAACTTCGCCTTCGATTTCATTGGCAGCAAGCGTTGCACGGCTCGCAGCAACAGCTGGAGCAGAAACATCACATAAAGTCAGACGGACTTTTGGAGAGTGTTTGGCAAGCGTTACTGCCAGCACACCCGCACCACAACCGACATCCAGCACTTTGCCTTTAGTATGCGCAGTGAGCGTGGAAAGCAGCAGTTTACTGCCGGTATCCAGACCATCACGGCTAAACACGCCTGGCAGAGTTTTGATCGTCATATCATTGTGTTGATATTCATCCCACCAGGAATGTTCATCAAACTGCGGTTGTTTTTCCAGACGACCGTGATAGAAGCCACAACGACGCGCGCTGTCGATTTTATTGAGCGGGCTGAATTCTGCGAGCATTTGCTCAGCACTACGAACGCCGCTGCGGTTTTCACCGACCACAAAAATGTCGCTGCCAACCGGCATCAACGACAAAATGTTCATCAACTGGAACTGAGCTTCTGGCTTGTTCTTCGGCCAGTAATAAATCAGGGTATTGCAATCGCCAAGGGTGCTGGCATCAGCAACCAGGCCGTATTGCGCGTCTTCGCCCATCTGTGCGCTTAAAACCTGCCAGTGGTGAAATTGTTGTGTATGGACGCGACTTGCAGCCGTTTCAAAACGGGCCGGCAGATCGTCTTGTAAATCACCGGCAAACAGCACGCGGCTCTCGGTAAAATCATCGCTATGGCGCAGCAGCACTTCACTTGCCGGGGTTAACGCAGACATCAGGACACTCCTATTAAAGCAGAGCGGCGATTATAGAGCTTTAATGGCGCATATTCGATGAATTTGCTATATTTGCGCCCCAATTGGCACTCTCAACAGGTTTCGCTATGCCTCATATACCTTTGCGACGTGACTGGTTGTTACAACAACTGGGCATTACCCAATGGGAGCTGCGACGCCCGGCCGCGTTACAGGGCGAAATTGCCGTCTCACTGCATGAAAACGTCAAATTACTGATGGTTGCCGAAGACCTTCCGGATCTCAGCGATCCGTTGGTAAACGATGTTTTGCGCAGTTTAAATCTGAGCGTACAGCAGGTTATGCAACTGACGCCTGAACGAGCTGCAATGCTGCCAACTGACAGCCGCTGTAATAGCTGGCGATTGGGTGTGAGTGAAACGCTCCCCATTCCAGGTGCGCAGTTAGCGACTCCCGAGTTAAACGAGCTTTATCACAATGGCGCGGCGCGAAAGGCGCTGTGGCAGCAAATTTGCGAACATGAAAACGATTTCTTCCCTCACCACCAGTGACTTGAGCCAGGCATACGCCATTGAACTTCGCAGCCATGCTTTCCCATGGAGTGAAAAGACCTTCGCCAGTAACGAAGGTGAGCGCTATTTAAATTTACGTCTCGACGTAGACGGCAAGATGGCGGCGTTTGCAGTGACGCAAGTCGTACTGGATGAAGCGACGCTGTTTAATATTGCGGTCGATCCTGATTTTCAACGTCAGGGTTTGGGCCGCCAGTTGCTGGAGCATTTAATCAGCGAACTGGAAAAGCGAGATGTGTTTACCCTCTGGCTTGAAGTGCGCGCGTCGAACACGGCAGCGATTGCACTTTATGAGAGCCTGGGGTTTAACGAGGCGACGATTCGCCGTAACTACTACCCCACAAAAGAGGGTCGCGAAGATGCCATCATCATGGCATTACCGTTAGGCTAATTTGAAAAAGGTGTGTTGATGAACTGGGACTGGATTTTATTTGATGCTGACGAAACGTTATTTACCTTCGACGCTTTCGGCGGCCTACAGCGGATGTTTCTTGATTATAGCGTGACGTTTACCGCTGAAGATTTCCAGGATTACCAGGCTGTTAACAAACCTTTGTGGGTCGATTATCAGAACGGTGCCATTAGCGCCCTTCATTTGCAGCATCAGCGTTTTCAGGGTTGGTCGGAAAGATTGTCAGTGCCTGCTGGCGATTTAAATGCCGCTTTCCTCAACGCGATGGCTGAGATTTGTGTGCCATTGCCTGGCGCGGTGTCTTTGCTTAATGCCCTAAAAGATAAAGTAAAAATAGGCATTATCACCAACGGCTTTACGGCGTTGCAGCAAATTCGACTTGAGCGTACCGGCCTGCGGGATTACTTCGATTTGTTGGTGATTTCCGAACAAGTGGGTGTCGCAAAACCCGATCGTAAAATTTTTGACTATACCTTTGAGCAAATGGGCCATCCGCCGCGCGATCGCGTATTGATGGTTGGCGATACCGCAGAATCCGATATTTTAGGCGGCATGAATGCGGGAATCGCGACCTGCTGGCTCAATGCCCACGCAAGAAGTTTGCCGGAAGGCATCCGACCGACCTGGGAAGTTGCCTCACTAAGTGAACTGGAGCGATTGTTGTGTAATTCATAATTGCATCAACCCTTGGGTACAACGCAGATTGTTAAACCTGACCTGATAGGTAAAATAGCCGTCAGGTAATGTTCATTTGCCGCGCAGCTTTGCCTGTGCGCAATTCACAGAAGATTCTATTATGACTTTGTCTCCTTTTTTGCAAGAAGTGGGGAAACGCCGCACTTTTGCGATCATTTCTCACCCCGATGCCGGTAAAACGACCATCACTGAAAAAGTGTTGTTGTTCGGACAGGCCATTCAAACCGCAGGTACGGTAAAAGGCCGTGGCTCCAGCCAGCATGCAAAATCTGACTGGATGGAAATGGAAAAGCAGCGTGGTATTTCGATTACCACCTCGGTAATGCAATTCCCGTATCGCGACAGCTTGGTTAACCTGCTCGATACCCCAGGGCACGAAGACTTCTCCGAAGATACTTATCGTACTCTGACTGCTGTTGACTGCTGTTTGATGGTTATCGACGCCGCGAAAGGTGTAGAAGATCGTACCCGTAAGCTGATGGAAGTTACCCGTCTGCGTGATACGCCGATCCTCACCTTTATGAACAAACTCGACCGCGATATTCGCGACCCGATGGAAGTGATGGATGAAGTTGAACGTGAGCTGAAAATCGCCTGTTCACCGATCACATGGCCAATCGGTTGTGGCAAGTTGTTCAAAGGCGTTTATCACCTTTATAAAGATGAAACCTATCTCTACCAGACCGGTAAAGGCCACACCATCCAGGAAGTGCGCATTGTTAAAGGGTTAGATAACCCTGAGCTGGACGCGGCTGTAGGTGAAGATCTGGCGGCGCAATTGCGTGACGAACTGGAACTGGTTCAGGGTGCTTCTCACGAATTTGACCGCGAGTTGTTCCTGGAAGGCGAACTGACCCCGGTCTTCTTCGGTACTGCATTGGGTAACTTTGGTGTTGACCATATGCTCGATGGCCTGGTTGAGTGGGCGCCTGCGCCAATGCCGCGTAAAACTGATACGCGTGTCGTGGAAGCGGCGGAAGATAAGTTCACCGGTTTTGTGTTTAAGATTCAGGCCAACATGGACCCGAAACACCGTGATCGCGTTGCGTTTATGCGTGTGGTTTCTGGTAAATACGAAAAAGGCATGAAACTGCGCCAGGTTCGTACCGGCAAAGATGTGGTAATTTCTGACGCGCTGACCTTTATGGCCGGTGACCGCTCGCACGTTGAAGAAGCCTTCCCTGGCGATATCATCGGCTTGCATAACCACGGCACCATCCAGATCGGTGACACCTTCACCCAGGGCGAGATGATGAAGTTCACCGGTATTCCGAACTTCGCGCCGGAACTGTTCCGTCGTATTCGTCTGCGTGATCCGTTGAAACAGAAACAGTTGCTCAAAGGTCTGGTGCAGCTTTCTGAAGAAGGCGCGGTACAGGTGTTCCGCCCAATCGCTAACAACGATCTGATTGTTGGTGCGGTCGGTGTGCTGCAGTTTGACGTCGTTGTGGCGCGCCTGAAAAGCGAATACAACGTGGAAGCAATTTACGAGTCGGTAAACGTTTCGACGGCGCGTTGGGTTGAAAGCACTGACGTGAAGAAGTTTGAAGAATTCAAACGGAAAAACGAAATGCAGTTGGCGCTTGATGGCGGCGATAACCTTGCTTATATCGCTCCAACCATGGTCAACCTGAACCTGACACAAGATCGTTACCCAGAAGTAACGTTCCGTAAAACTCGCGAGCACTAATCGTCTCTCAGGGCGCGGCAGCCGTCGCGTCCTGCTACTTTTCCCGTCTTATTAATCCCTTACGGATTGTTCTTAATTTCCTGCATTTTCCTTACGTTCCTCCATTCACAGCATGCAAATCTGTGATTGTTGTCTATATTTAACAAACCAGTGACAAATTGGTTGGTCGAATATGCCATGTAAACGAAGCTTTCTGGCGGGTTCATCCACTCTAATTTTTATTGGCGTTATTAAAAACTGAACGGAAAATTTTTGGGCCGTAACACTTGGCCTGAGGTTTAAGGAAAGCCGTTACATTAAGGCTTGTGCTCAAATTGTGAGCAAAACTATAGGAATTAATCGATGACTATGACTACGACTAAGATTTCTAAAACTCTGTTAGCTGTTGTTCTTGGCTCTGTGCTGGCAAGCGGTAGCGCTTTAGCAGAAGACAAGATGCTTAACAAAACCGAATCGACAGCGGACACAGCAGGCGAAAAAATTGATAGTTCTGTAAAAGACGTCGGTAATTTCATGGATGACAGCGCAATCACCGCGAAAGTGAAAGCCGCCCTTGTCGATCACGAAGATATTAAAAGCACTGACATCTCTGTGAAAACTGAGAAAAAAGTGGTGACGTTAAGTGGATTTGTAGAAAGCCAGGCTCAGGCTGAGCAGGCAGTTACCGTTGCAAAAGGTGTGGAAGGCGTCTCTTCCGTAAGCGACAAACTGCATGTGCGTAATGGCGCTGACAAATCTGTAAGCGGTTATGCAGGCGATACTGCAACCACCAGTGAAATCAAAGCTAAACTTTTAGCAGATGACATCGTCCCTTCACGTCACGTGAAAGTGGAAACCACTGAAGGTGTTGTTCAGCTATCCGGTACTGTCGAATCGAATGCACAGGCTGCACGTGCTGAAAGTATCGCTAAAGCTGTTGATGGCGTGAAAAGCGTCAAAAACGACCTGAAAGTGAAGTAATAGAAAGAAAGAAACTTTCTTCTCCGGTGACAACCACCGGGGAAGTAGGTCAGCAACATCGTTACTCAAATATCGCCAATGAGTGCGCATCTGGCACTCTTCCAGAAGCGATTCGGGTTCAATATGGTTAAGGAGAAGCTTATGTTTCGTTGGGGCATTATTTTTCTGGTCATTGCGTTGATTGCAGCAGCACTGGGTTTTGGTACTCTCGCGGGTACTGCAGCAGGTGCAGCAAAAATTGTCTTCGTGGTAGGTATTATTCTGTTCCTGGTTAGCCTGTTTATGGGTCGAAAACGCCCATAGCAATATTTACGTGCTATAACAATTAGAGACAGACCAAAGAGCCAGTCTATTTAGACTGGCTCTTGCGTTTTTAAGCGACTAATAAATAACCAATAATAAATATCCTTTAGATTAAGGAAAGCAGGGTGGGACAAAGAATACCCGTAACGCTCGGCAATATTTCGCCGCTTGCGCTTCCAAAGTTTCGTCCCGGAAAACTCGCCATTGTTTGTGAAGGCGGCGGGCAGCGTGGGATATTTACAGCCGGCGTGCTGGATGAGTTTATGCGCGCTAACTTCAACCCGTTCGATCTCTTCTTAGGCACCTCCGCGGGCGCACAAAATCTCTCAGCTTACGTTTGCCACCAGCCGGGTTACGCCCGAAGAGTGATCACCCGCTTTACAACCACACGCGAATTTTTTGATCCGCTGCGCTTTGTGCGTGGCGGGCATCTCATCGATCTCGACTGGCTGGTGGAATCGACCGCAGCAAAAATTCCGCTCTCGATGGGCACGGCGGAAAAAATGTTTGAGTCTGGCAAAGCGTTCTACATGTGTGCTTGCCGCAGCGATGACTACACGCCGGGATATTTTTCGCCAGACAGCGGTACGTGGCTGAATCTTCTGAAAGCCTCAAGCGCAATTCCTGGCTTTTACCGCACGGGCGTAGAAATTGATGGTATTGGCTATCAGGATGGCGGAATCAGTGATGCGATCCCGGTGAGAGAAGCGGTGCGTTTAGGTGCTGATACGCTGGTGGTGATTCGTACCGTACCTTCGCAAATGTATTACACGCCAGAATGGTTTAAACGTATGGAGCGCTGGCTTGGTGACAGCAGCCTGCAACCGTTGCTCAACCTGGTGCATCACCATGAAGCCAGCTATCGCGAAATACAGAGCTTCATCGAAAAGCCACCGGGAAAGCTGCGCATTTTTGAAATTTACCCGCCGAAACCGTTGATGAGCTCCGCATTGGGCAGCCGATTACCGGCGCTGAATACCGACTATAAAATCGGGCGTTTGTGCGGACGTTACTTCCTCGCAACCGTCGGGAAATTGCTCACGGATAAGCCGCCAATTAAGCGCCACCTTCCGCGTATTGTGGTTCCAGGGCAGGTGGTCGTTCCGCAGACTGTGGTCACTCAGGAACCATTGTCTAAAGCGGTGATTGAAACGCCGGAAGCCAACGACGCCACTTTCAACAACGAGGATACGGCGTGACAATGACCTTTTACGATACCCATTGTCATTTCGATTTCCCGCCGTTTAGCGATGATCAAGCCAACAGCATCTCACTTGCCGCGCAAGCGGGCGTAACAAAAATCATTGTTCCGGCAATCGAAGCCGATCGGTTTAGTACGGTGCTGGCGCTGGCAGACAACTACCCGGCGCTCTATGCCGCAGTGGGTTTGCATCCGATTGTGATTCATAAGCACCAGGATGCGTCGCTGGCCTTACTCGAACATCACCTGCAACAACGGCCACCTAAACTGGTCGCCATCGGTGAGATTGGGCTTGATCTGTATATGGAAAATCCGCTTTTTGATAAACAAGAAGCGATACTGGATGCACAGCTAAAACTGGCAAAACGCTATGATTTGCCGGTCATTCTTCACTCTCGTCGCACGCACGACAAACTTGCCGCGCATTTAAAACGCCATAATTTACCGCGCACCGGTGTGGTACATGGCTTCTCGGGCAGCCTGCAACAGGCCGAGCGTTTTGTGGCGATGGGTTACAAAATTGGTGTGGGTGGAACGATCACTTACCCGCGCGCCAGTAAAACGCGCGATGTTATAGCACGCTTATCCCTTAGCGCTCTGGTGCTGGAAACGGATGCACCCGATATGCCGCTTAACGGCTGGCAGGGGCAACCTAATCGCCCGGAACGAATTGCCGACGTTTTTCAGACGCTTTGTACATTGCGTTCAGAACCTCCCGAAGTTATCGCGAGTACGATCATTCATAACTGCGATGAATTATTCAAATTGAAATAGTCAGTAACAAAATGTGACGTAGCTCACTTTATAAGACAAACGTTTCTGTGAATGTCTATAAATACGTGATTGCCATTCCATTTCCTGGCCTCCCTACCGCTATAATCCCGCCCGCTAAGGGCTTTAGATCACTTTCCTTTTTCAACTTATACACAGGGATTCTGTATGCAACTACTCATGGGATTGATCGGCATGATCGTTCTGTTGCTGATCGCCGTTTTACTTTCCAGTAATCGCAAAGCGATTAATCTCCGCACTGTTATTGGCGCCTGGATCATTCAAGTCGGTATCGGGGCCTTAATTCTGTATGTTCCGGTTGGTCGTAAAGTGTTGTTGGCCATGTCCGAAGGGGTGGCGAACGTTATCGGTTACGGTAACGCGGGTATCTCTTTCCTGTTTGGCGGGCTGGTTTCGGACAAAATGTTCGAAGTCTTTGGCGGCGGTGGCTTTGTCTTTGCATTGCGCGTTCTGCCAATTATCGTCTTCTTCTCCTCACTGATTGCTGTGCTGTATTACCTGGGCATCATGCAGTTAGTTATTCGCATTCTGGGCGGCGGCCTGCGTAAGGTTCTGAAAACCTCTCGCACCGAATCTCTGTCCGCAACTGCAAACATCTTTGTGGGCCAGACTGAAGCTCCGCTGGTGGTTCGTCCTTATATCGCGACCATGACGCGTTCAGAACTGTTCGCAGTCATGTGTGGTGGTCTGGCATCTGTTGCTGGTTCTGTTCTGGCGGGTTACGCGCAAATGGGCGTTCCACTGGAATACCTGATTGCCGCGTCCTTCATGGCGGCACCTGGCGGCTTGCTGTTCGCTAAAATCATCCTGCCTGAAACTGAAACGCCAAACGATGCGCCTGAACTGGAATCGATGAAAAACGATCCTGATCGCCCGGCAAACGTGCTGGATGCAGCGGCATCAGGTGCGGCGTCAGGTATGCAGCTGGCCCTGAACGTGGGTGCAATGTTGCTGGCGTTTGTGGCGTTGATTGCTCTGCTCAACGGTATGCTTTCTGGCATTGGCGGCTGGTTCAACTACCCGCAACTGTCTATGGAACTGATTCTGGGCTGGGTGTTCTCACCGCTGGCGTGGGTTATCGGTGTGCCATGGAGTGAAGCGAATGTCGCGGGTTCCTTCATCGGTCAGAAACTTATCATCAACGAATTTGTTGCGTATCTGAACTTCGGTGAATACCTGAAAGATGATGCAACCGTTGCGGCAGCAGGCCTGCAAGTTCTGTCAGATCACACCAAAGCAATTATTTCCTTCGCACTGTGTGGCTTTGCTAACCTTTCTTCTATCGCCATTCTGATTGGTGGCTTGGGAAGCATGGCGCCAAACCGTCGTCATGATATCGCGCAGTTGGGTCTGAAAGCGGTCGCCGCAGGTACGTTGTCTAACCTGATGAGTGCAACCATTGCCGGGGTCTTCCTGTCACTATAAAAACGGCGATGTTAAAATTATAACATCCCTGTGAAATCAATGGCTGACGCTTGCGTCGGCCATTTTTTATTTTTGAACGGCATTTTTACGTTATCCAACGTTGTTAAATCACATATACTGTAGAAAGCATGTAATTACATCTTTGGCTTTTGTGATGCTATACACAAAACCATCAGGATTGTGAATGTTATAATTATAACATCGCAACTGATTCTATATCTTTTGTTGGAGAGTGTTATGACCGATTTAACTGCAAGCAGCTTACGCGCCCTGAAATTGATGGACCTGACTACCCTGAATGACGATGACACCAATGAAAAAGTGGTCGCACTTTGCCATCAGGCCAAAACAGCGGTGGGTAATACTGCGGCGATTTGTATTTATCCGCGCTTCATTCCAATTGCGCGTAAAACTCTGAATGCACAGGGTACGCCTGATATCCGTATTGCAACCGTCACCAACTTCCCGCATGGCAACGATGATATCGAAATCGCCCTGGCGGAAACACGTGCGGCTATCGCTTACGGCGCGGATGAAGTTGACGTTGTGTTCCCATACCGTGCGTTGATTGCGGGTAACGAGCAAGTCGGTTTTGAGCTGGTGAAAGCCTGCAAAGAAGCTTGTGCAGCGGCGAACGTTCTGCTGAAAGTGATTATCGAAACCGGTGAGCTGAAAGAAGAAGCACTGATTCGCAAAGCATCTGAAATCTCTATCAAAGCAGGTGCTGATTTCATCAAAACTTCTACTGGTAAAGTGCCAGTCAACGCTACACCAGAAAGCGCTCGCATCATGATGGAAGTGATTCGTGATATGAATGTCGCGAAAACGGTTGGTTTCAAACCTGCGGGCGGTGTGCGCACTGCTGAAGATGCAGCACTGTTCCTGTCTATCGCTGATGACCTGTTTGGTGCTGACTGGGCGGATTCCCGTCACTACCGCTTTGGCGCATCCAGCCTGCTCGCGAGTCTGTTAAAAGCTCTGGGCCACGGCGACGGCAAAAGCGCTAGCGGCTACTAATCTCTTCCTTTGCGGCGGTTTCCCCGCCGCATTTCACCTGATGAACTCAGGGGGTTACCTTGTTCCTCGCTCAAGAAATTATTCGTAAAAAACGTGATGGTCATGCGCTTAGTGATGATGAAATTCGTTTCTTCATTAATGGCATTCGCGATAACACCATCTCCGAAGGGCAAATTGCAGCACTTGCAATGACCATTTTCTTCCACGACATGACTATGCCAGAACGCGTATCACTGACCATGGCGATGCGAGATTCAGGAACCGTGCTGGACTGGAAGAGCCTTAATCTGAACGGCCCTATCGTTGATAAACACTCAACGGGCGGCGTGGGTGATGTGACGTCCTTAATGCTTGGCCCAATGGTGGCGGCATGTGGCGGGTACATCCCAATGATTTCTGGCCGTGGTTTAGGCCACACTGGTGGTACGCTCGATAAACTCGAAGCAATCCCAGGCTTTGATATTTTCCCGGACGATAACCGTTTCCGCGACATCATCAAAAATGTCGGCGTGGCGATTATCGGCCAGACAAACTCGTTGGCACCGGCTGACAAGCGTTTCTACGCCACGCGTGACATTACCGCGACCGTAGATTCCATTCCGCTCATCACCGCATCGATTCTGGCGAAGAAACTTGCCGAAGGCCTGGATGCTCTGGTGATGGACGTGAAAGTCGGCAGCGGCGCATTTATGCCAACGTATGAGCTTTCTGAATTACTCGCCGAAGCGATTGTCGGCGTGGCGAACGGCGCAGGCGTGAAAACCACAGCACTGCTGACCGATATGAACCAGGTGCTGGCTTCCAGCGCGGGTAATGCGGTGGAAGTTCGCGAAGCGGTGCAATTCCTGACCGGCGAATACGTTAACCCGCGTCTGCATGAAGTCACCATGGCACTGTGCGTGGAAATGCTACTTTCCGGCAATCTGGCAAAAGATGACGCCGAAGCACGCCAGAAACTGCAAGCGGTGCTCGATAACGGTAAAGCGGCTGAAGTCTTTGGTCGCATGGTTGCGGCGCAAAAAGGCCCGGCTGACTTCGTTGAAAACTATGCGAAATATCTGCCAACTGCGGTACTGAGCAAAGCTGTTTATGCCGATCGTGCAGGTTTCGTGGGCGAAATGGACACCCGTGCTTTAGGCATGGCGGTGGTTTCCATGGGCGGTGGTCGTCGTCAGGCATCTGACACCATTGATTACAGCGTGGGCTTCACTGATATGGCTCGCCTGGGCGACAGCGTTGACACTACTCGCCCGTTGGCCATTATTCACGCCGCCAGCGAAAACCAATGGCAGGAAGCCGCTCGAGCGGTAAAAGCGGCAATCAAAGTGAACGATACACAGCCCGCAGAAACGCCAGTTGTATATCGCCGTATCAGCTAAATGCTGGCATACTGATCTGATCACTTTTTGAAACGCTTACGGGCGTTTCAGGCGCAATGACGCAGGAGAAATTATGAAACGTGCATTTATTATGGTGCTGGACTCTTTCGGTATCGGCGCAACAGAAGATGCAGCAAAATTTGGCGATGTTGGCTCTGATACTTTCGGGCACATTGCGCAGGCGTGTGCCAAAGGCGAAGCAGACAAAGGCCGTAAAGGCCCGCTGAGTTTGCCAAACCTCACCCGTCTGGGTCTGGTGAAAGCGGCCGAAGGTTCTACCGGTAAAATCCCGGCAGGTATGGACGGTAACGCAGAAGTTATCGGTGCATACGGTTGGGCGCATGAACTGTCATCAGGTAAAGATACGCCGTCTGGTCACTGGGAAATCGCCGGTGTTCCTGTGTTGTTTGACTGGGGCTACTTCTCTGACACTCAAAACAGCTTCCCGCAGGAATTGCTGGATAAACTGGTTAAGCGTGCAAATCTGCCGGGTTATCTCGGTAACTGCCACTCTTCCGGTACGGTAATTCTGGATGAGTTGGGCGAAGAGCATATGAAAACCGGCAAGCCGATTTTCTATACCTCTGCTGACTCGGTGTTCCAGATTGCCTGCCATGAAGAAACCTACGGCCTGGATAAACTCTACGAGCTGTGCGAAATCGCCCGTGAAGAGTTGACCGAAGGCGGCTACAACATTGGTCGTGTTATCGCGCGTCCGTTTATCGGCGACAAAGCAGGTAACTTCCAGCGTACTGGCAACCGTCATGATCTGGCTGTTGAACCGCCAGCGCCGACCGTGTTGAAAAAACTGGTTGATGAGAAAAATGGCCAGGTTGTTTCCGTGGGCAAAATTGCGGATATCTATGCTGAAGTGGGTATCACCAAAAAAGTGAAAGCGACCGGTCTGGATGCGCTGTTTGATGCCACCATCAAAGAGATGAAAGAAGCGGGCGACGACACCATCGTGTTCACCAACTTCGTTGATTTCGACTCTTCTTACGGCCACCGTCGTGATGTTGCAGGCTATGCTGCCGCACTGGAACTGTTTGACCGCCGCCTGCCAGAACTGATGGAACTGCTGAAAGAGGATGACATTCTGATCCTCACGGCTGACCACGGTTGTGACCCAACCTGGCAAGGCACAGACCATACTCGCGAACACATTCCGGTCCTGATTTACGGCCCGAAAGTGAAAGCTGGCTCGCTGGGCCACCGTGAAACGTTTGCCGATATCGGTCAGACGGTTGCTAGCTATTTCGGTACTTCTCCGATGGACTACGGCAAGAACATGCTGTGATTTCGACGGGTGGTGGAATCACCACCCGCGTTGAACCTCTTTTAACAAGGAATAAAAATATGGCAACGCCACATATTAATGCTGAGATGGGTGATTTCGCTGACGTCGTACTGATGCCTGGCGACCCGCTGCGTGCAAAACACATTGCAGAAACTTTCCTCGAAGATGTCCGTGAAGTGAACAATGTGCGTGGCATGTTGGGCTTCACAGGGACTTATAAAGGCCGCAAAATCTCTGTAATGGGTCACGGTATGGGGATCCCATCCTGCTCCATCTACACCAAAGAGCTGATCACTGATTTCGGCGTGAAGAAAATCATTCGTGTGGGTTCATGCGGCGCGGTACGTGCTGATGTGAAACTGCGTGATGTGGTCATCGGCATGGGTGCTTGCACCGACTCTAAAGTGAACCGTCTGCGTTTCAAAGACCACGACTTCGCGGCTATCGCAGACTTCGATATGGTTCGCAATGCCGTTGATGCAGCTAAAGCGCTGGGCGTTGACGCTCGCGTAGGCAACATCTTCTCCGCTGACCTGTTCTACACGCCAGACCCAACCATGTTTGACGTCATGGAAAAGTACGGCATCCTGGGCGTGGAAATGGAAGCTGCTGGTATCTACGGCGTGGCAGCAGAATTCGGTGCGAAAGCACTGACCATCTGCACCGTATCTGACCATATCCGTACTCACGAGCAGACGACTGCTGAAGAACGCCAGACTACCTTTAACGACATGATCAAGATTGCTCTTGAATCTGTGTTACTGGGCGACAAAGAGTAAGATTCAAAAGGGTGCTTCGGCACCCTTTATCGTTCATATATTGTTCATAGTATCTATTCACTGAAACCCTCTCATTCTTCACACCTGCTTTACCTTTCAAATATATAGCGCTATAAATCTATTCAAGTATCTATTCACGAATCTATTCATATGAGCGCGCTGACTGATTTGTTACTCCACGGGCCACAAACTGCAAACTCCTTGCGGCAGCGTTTGGGTGTCAGCCAGGCGACGTTTTCACGTCTTGTAAATGCTCAGAGCAATGTGATTAAAGCGGGGGCCGCCAGAGCGACTCGCTACGCGCTGCGGCGTCCTGTTCGTCAGATTCAGCAGTTCCCGTTGTGGCAAATTGATGATGTCGGGCAGGCATGGCGCTTCGGTGAGTTGTATCCCATTTGGCCGCAGGGGAGTTGCCTGGTCATTTTAAATAATGGTACCGCGCAGTGGTTTGACGGGATCCCCTGGTATTTGACTGACCTTCGCCCACAGGGTTTTTTGGGAAGAACGTGGGGTCGCAAATTAGCCCAGCAGGCGGGGCTACCGGAAGATATCCGCTTGTGGCAGGAAGAAGATGTTCTCCTGGCACTGTCTCAGCAAGTATCGGAAAACCTTGGTGGCTGGCTGGTTGGCGAGGAAAGCTATCGACGCTGGTTTGATACGCCTTTGCCGCCGGTGATTGCCGATGCTGATAAATTATCGGTTTATAGCGAACTGGCGAGTAGCGCACTCGCGGGCGATATCGTGGGGTCTTCAGCGGGGGGCGAACAGCCTAAATTTACCTGTTATGCACAGACGACGACCGGGCCGGCGCATGTCATCGTTAAATTCACCCCGTCGCTTCAAAACGAGAATAGTCAGCGCTGGTCTGATTTGCTTTATGCCGAAGCTTTAGCGCTCAACATCCTGGCTCAGGTCGGTATCCCCGCCTCGACGGCAAAAGTTTTGACCAATACGCAAAGACAAACATTCCTTGAGGTCATGCGTTTTGACTGCATGGGTGCGCAGGGCCGCAGAGGAATTGTCTCACTAGAGGCTGTTCAGAGTGAGTTTGCCAGCGGGGCACAGCCCTGGCCCATCACGATGGAAAAATTACTCGCCCAAAAGTCGGTTGAACCAGCAACCCTACGCCTGACGCAGCGCATCTGGGCGTTTGGCCGATTGATAGCCAACAGCGATATGCATGCAGGGAATCTTTCGTTCTATCTGTCTGATATGCCACTGCGTCTGGCGCCTGTCTACGACATGCTACCTATGGCTTTTGCCCCAAACAGTGCCGGGAATATGCGCAGAGAACCGGTAAAACCGCAGATTGATCCCGTTGTCCCACGAGAAGTATGGTTGGAAATGCTGCCCTATGCTCGCCAGTTCTGGCTCGAGGCAAGCCAGAATCAAGGGATTAGCGAAAGTTTCCGGGAATTGAGCCGAGCGATGGCTTCAGAGCTGGATGCGGTTGAAGCCAACGTTAAACGCCTTGCCTAACGCACCGTCTGCGCAATCCACGCGCTCAGTTCACGCAGCTCCATTTCCTGCTCTGGGAAATCCGCAATCAACGTTTCACACTGCTGCTGCAACATATCGCTACGATACAGACAACCCTGCAAGCGTGCCGCTAGCGCTTCCAGCGGGGCGGGGTTCAGGCTGTCGGTAAATATTTGCGTGCGGGTGATATGCCCTTTTTCAACGTCGAAGTGCAGCTCAACGCCACCCCAGGTAAAACGCTGGTCAAGTAAGTGGCTAAAGGCTGGAGCCTGGCCAAAATTCCATTCCCAACTGCTTTGACGGGCAAACGTTTCGGCAAAACCTGGCAAATCGGGCAGGGCATCTGGAGAGATATGTTCCGCTTCTACGCGTTCGCCGTAGTGAGCAAAGAATGATTCGCGAACCGCATCGCAAATTTGTTGGTGCGTAATACCAGGCAGAATATCGCTCAGATTGGTCACTCGCCCCCGAACCGACGTAATCCCTTTGGCCTGAAGTTTCTTCTCATCAGGATTCAGGTAATTTGCAAGACGGCTTAAATCCGCGTTAAGCAGTAAAGTGCCGTGATGGAAGCCGCGATCCAGCGTTTCTTTATATGCCGAACCAGAAACTTTACGCACCCCGTCAGCGGTAGCAACTTCCAGATCGTTGCGCCCGGAAGCCATTGCATTAATCCCGTGAGAATTAAGCGCATTCACCACAATGGCGGTAGAAATGCTTTTATCGTATTCGGGCTTTCCGGCCATAAACGTAAAACAGGTGTTGCCTAAATCGTGGAATACCGCGCCACCGCCGCTGCTGCGCCTTGCCAGCCGGACGTTATCTTCTTCCATGCGGCGGGTATTGCACTCTTTCCACGGGTTTTGCGCCCGGCCAATAACCACCGTATCAGCGTTGCGCCACAAAAAGAGTACGCGCTGTGTGGCCGGCATCTGGCGGAAAATGCACTCCTCAACCGCCAGGTTGAACCACGGATCGTAAGAGTCAGAAATAAGCAGTCGTAGTGTCGTCATCGTAGAAATCCTTTCTCTCTAAGGTTTATTCGCGCTCTGTTCATCTTCATCTTCCTTCACTTCGGTATTCGCGGTAAGAAGGAAAGGTGACTGCTGCCAGCGGGTGCGTTTGCCCTGCAATAGCGTGCGTGTCAGGACAATGCCAATCGCCAGCGCCAGCAACATCATCAGGCGCAGAATGTTTGTGGTGTTATCCACCTGTTTGGCTTCGGTGGCGAGAGTATGCGTATCGAGCGTGATACGCAGATAACCGACTGGCCCATCTTTATCTTCAATGGGTTGCACAATTTGCTGGTTAAAATAGCTGCCCGCTTTTTTGCCATCCAGCGCGAGTCTGTCGCGCACGCCGATCCCTTCGCCGGCACGGGCGATTTGATCACCGTTATTGTCATAAACACCTGCATCCAGAATGCGGCTGTCCTGAGTCAGTAACTTCAGTACGGCTGAAATCTTTTTCTCATCAGGATTTTCAGATTTCATTAGCGGAGTCAGGTTATAGCTGACCTGACGTGCCAGCGTTCTTGCCAGCTCTTCGAGCTGCACATTTCGGGCTTGCTGATGCCCCTGGCTAAACCACGATGCGCCTTGCATCAGTGCGACTAAAAGTGCGAGGCAGATAAGCACAATCACTGCACGATGCAGCCTGAATTTCATTTTTGCCCGAGCCATAATGCACCTTCAATAAATTGCTTACTTTAATGTTGCCAGAAGCAGCGTGGACAGGGTAGCCTCATGCGTTGTTTTACTCTGGCCTTTATCTTTATTCTGGAGCTGTGATGCCAAATAGTCTGACCTGGTGCGACCTACCGACCGATGTTTCTCTTTGGCCTGGGTTGCCGCTATCGCTAAGTGGTGATGAAGTTATGCCACTCGATTACCGTGCTGGCCGCAGTGGCTGGCTTCTGTATGGTCGGAACCTGGATAAAGAATGCCTGAACCGCTACCAGCGTAAACTTGGCGCCGCCATGGTAATCGTAACTGCGTGGTGTGTTGAAGATTATCAGGTTATTCGCCTGGCAGGTTCATTAACACCGCGAGCGACCAAACTTGCGCACGACGCCGGGCTGGATGTCGCGCCGCTGGGTAAGATTCCGCATTTGCGCACGCCAGGCCTGCTGGTGATGGATATGGACTCAACCGCCATTCAAATCGAGTGCATTGATGAAATCGCCAAACTGGCGGGAACCGGTGAAATGGTCGCCGAAGTGACAGAACGCGCCATGCGTGGCGAGTTAGATTTTACGGCCAGTCTGAAGCAGCGCGTAGGCACCCTTAAAGGAGCCAATGCTTCTATTCTGCGTCAGGTGCGTGATGAACTGCCGTTAATGCCGGGGCTGACTTCTCTGGTGTTAAAACTCGAATCGCTGGGCTGGAAAGTCGCGATTGCTTCCGGCGGTTTCACCTTCTTTGCAGAATACCTGCGCGATAAACTGCATCTTGATGCGGTGGTGGCGAATGAACTGGAAATTTGTGACGGCAAGCTAACCGGTGAAGTGATCGGGCAAATTGTTGATGCACAATTCAAAGCCGAAACGCTCAAGCGTCTGGCGGATAAATATGAAATTCCTGCCGCGCAAACTGTCGCGATTGGCGATGGAGCCAATGATTTACCGATGATTCAATCTGCTGGCCTGGGCATCGCTTACCACGCGAAACCAAAGGTGAATGAGAAAACTGAAATAACTATCCGTCACGCAGATTTGATGGGTGTGTTCTGTATTCTTTCCGGCAGCCTTATCCAGGAAGAACGCTAATGGCGAAAGCTCCGAAACGCGCATTTGTTTGTAACGAATGTGGTGCAGATTATCCTCGCTGGCAAGGGCAATGCAGCGCTTGTCATGCCTGGAACACCATTACTGAGGTGCGGATTGCCGCGTCTCCAACCGTTGCGCGTAACGAGCGTTTGTCGGGTTATGCTGGCAGTGCGGGCGTAAGCAAAGTCCAAAAACTTTCAGATATTAGCCTCGAGGAACTGCCGCGTTTTTCCACCGGCTTTAAAGAATTTGACCGTGTGTTAGGCGGCGGTGTGGTGCCTGGCAGCGCCATTCTGATTGGTGGTAATCCGGGCGCGGGTAAATCCACGCTGCTGCTGCAAACGTTATGCAAGCTCAGTGAACAGATGAAAACACTGTATGTCACGGGTGAAGAATCGCTGCAACAAGTCGCCATGCGCGCCCACCGCCTGGGTTTGCCGACCAATAACCTGAATATGCTTTCGGAAACCGGCATCGAGCAAATCTGCATGATTGCCGAAGAAGAAGCGCCGAAGCTGATGGTTATCGACTCCATCCAGGTTATGCACATGGCGGATGTGCAATCGTCGCCGGGCAGTGTGGCGCAGGTGCGTGAGTCCGCCGCTTACCTGACGCGCTTTGCCAAAACGCGCGGTGTGGCAATTATCATGGTCGGTCACGTGACTAAAGACGGTTCACTTGCCGGGCCAAAAGTCCTTGAGCACTGTATCGACTGCTCGGTGATGCTTGATGGCGATGCCGATTCCCGTTTCCGCACGTTGCGTAGCCATAAAAACCGCTTCGGTGCGGTGAATGAATTGGGCGTGTTCGCCATGACGGAACAAGGGCTGCGTGAAGTGAGCAACCCTTCAGCCATCTTCCTGAGCCGTGGTGATGAAGTGACTCCCGGCAGCTCGGTGATGGTGGTGTGGGAAGGCACGCGGCCATTGCTGGTAGAAATCCAGGCGCTGGTGGATCAATCCATGATGTCCAACCCACGTCGTGTGGCTGTGGGTCTTGAGCAAAACCGCCTGGCAATTTTACTGGCCGTTTTACACCGCCATGGCGGTTTGCAAATGGCTGATCAGGATGTGTTTGTGAATGTGGTGGGTGGTGTGAAAGTCACGGAAACCAGTGCTGATCTGGCGTTACTGCTGGCGATGGTTTCCAGTCTGCGAAATCGCGCTTTACCGCAAGATTTAGTGGTGTTTGGTGAAGTTGGGCTGGCAGGCGAAATTCGCCCGGTGCCAAGCGGGCAGGAACGTATTTCTGAGGCAGCAAAACACGGCTTTAAACGTGCCATTGTGCCGCAGGCGAATGTGCCGAAAAAACTACCGGAAGGGATGCAGGTCTTCGGCGTGAAAAAACTTGCTGATGCGCTGTCGGTGTTTGACGACTTATAATGACCTATTTCGCAGGAGGCACAGCATGTCGTCTTTTGAGTATCTGAAGACCGCTATTCGTCAGCAGAGCGTTACGCTGCAACAAGTTGCGGAATCCTGCGGCATGACTAAGGGCTACCTTAGCCAGCTATTGAACGCCAAAATCAAAAGTCCAAGCGCGCAGAAGCTGGAGGCGTTACACCGTTTTCTGGGTCTTGAATTTCCCCGCCGTGAGAAAAAAGTCGGCGTGGTGTTTGGTAAGTTTTACCCGCTGCATACCGGCCATATCTATTTGATTCAACGCGCGGCAAGCCAGGTTGATGAACTGCACATCATTATGGGTTATGACGAAACCCGCGACCGTTTATTGTTTGAAGACAGCGCCATGTCTCAACAACCCACCACGGGCGACCGTCTGCGCTGGCTGCTACAGACTTTCAAATATCAGAAAAACATCCGCATTCATTCGTTTAACGAAGAGGGGATGGAGCCGTATCCGCACGGCTGGGATGTCTGGAGCCGTGGCATCAAAACTTTTATGGAAAGCAAAGGTATCAATCCCGATTGCATCTACACCTCTGAAGAGGGCGATGCGCCACGGTTTATCGAACAACTCGGCATTGAAACGGTGCTGATAGACCCGAAGCGCACGTTCATGAATATCAGCGGTGGGCAGATTCGCGAAAATCCGTTCCGCTACTGGGAATATATTCCAACGGAAGTGAAACCGTTCTTTGTGCGAACGGTCGCGATTCTGGGCGGTGAGTCGAGCGGTAAGTCGTGGATGGTGAATAAGCTCGCCAATATTTTCAATACCACCAGTGCCTGGGAATACGGGCGTGATTACGTCTTTTCCCATCTGGGTGGGGATGAGATGGCGCTGCAATATTCTGATTATGACAAGATTGCTATCGGTCACGCGCAGTACGTTGATTTTGCAGTGAAGTATGCGAATAAAGTGGCTTTTATCGATACTGACTTTGTTACCACTCAGGCATTCTGTAAAAAGTATGAAGGCCGCGAACACCCGTTTGTGCAGGCGCTGATTGATGAGTACCGCTTTGATCTGGTGATTTTGCTGGAAAACAACACGCCGTGGGTAGCCGATGGCTTGCGCAGCCTTGGTAGTGATACGGATCGGAAGTCTTTCCAGAATTTGTTGGTATCGATGCTTGATGAAAACAACATCAGCTATGTGCACGTGGAAGAGTCGGACTATGATTCGCGTTTCTTGCGCTGTGTGGATTTGGTGAAGAACATGATTGGCGAGCGGGGATAATCGGGCTTGTCAAAAGAAGGGGCGCATTAAGCGCCCCTTTTTTATTACTTCGTTACGCGCTTGTACTTAATACGCTTAGGTTCCAGCGCATCCGCACCCAGGGTGCGTTTCTTGTACTCTTCGTACTCAGTAAAGTTACCTTCAAAGAACTCCACTTTGCCTTCATCCTGGTAATCCAGAATGTGCGTGGCGATACGGTCAAGGAACCAACGGTCGTGTGAGATAACCATTGCACAGCCTGGGAATTCCAACAGGGCGTTTTCTAACGCGCGCAGGGTTTCGATATCCAGGTCGTTTGTTGGTTCATCGAGCAGCAATACGTTACCGCCAACTTGCAGCAGTTTCGCCAGATGCAGACGGCCACGCTCACCACCAGACAGTTCGCCAACACGTTTACCCTGGTCAACGCCTTTAAAGTTAAAGCGACCCACGTACGCACGGCTTGGCATCTCGGTATTACCGACACGCATAATGTCCTGGCCGCCGGAAACTTCTTCCCACACGGTTTTGCTGTTGTCCATCGCGTCACGGAACTGATCGACAGACGCCAGTTTCACGGTTTCGCCCAGTTCAATGGTGCCGCTGTCAGGCTGTTCCTGACCAGACATCATACGGAACAGGGTAGATTTACCCGCGCCGTTCGGACCGATGATCCCGACAATTGCACCTTTCGGTACAGAGAATGTCAGGTCTTCAATCAGCAGGCGGTCGCCGTAGGATTTACGCAGATTGGTAACCTCAACGACTTTATCACCCAGGCGTGCACCTGGTGGAATAAACAGTTCGTTGGTTTCGTTACGTTTCTGGTATTCGGTGTTGTTCAGTTCTTCAAAGCGAGCCAGACGGGCCTTGCCTTTAGACTGGCGGCCTTTAGCGCCCTGACGAACCCACTCCAGTTCCTTCTCAATGGATTTACGGCGAGCCGCTTCCGTTGAGGCTTCCTGAGCCAGACGAGCATCTTTCTGCTCAAGCCAGGAAGAGTAGTTACCTTCCCACGGGATACCTTCACCGCGGTCAAGCTCCAGGATCCAGCCCGCAACGTTGTCGAGGAAGTAACGGTCGTGGGTAATTGCCACAACGGTGCCTTCGAAGTCGTGCAGGAAGCGCTCGAGCCATGCCACGGATTCAGCATCCAGGTGGTTCGTTGGTTCGTCGAGCAGCAGCATGTCTGGTTTTTCGAGCAGCAGGCGGCAAAGTGCCACACGGCGACGCTCACCACCGGACAGTTTATCAATTTTTGCGTCCCAGTCTGGCAGGCGCAGGGCATCAGCAGCACGCTCCAGTTGCACGTTCAGGTTGTGACCGTCGTGCGCCTGAATGATTTCTTCAAACTTGCCCTGTTGGGCTGCCAGTTTGTCGAAGTCAGCGTCCGGCTCTGCATATTTGGCATACACTTCGTCGAGGCCTTTCAGGGCATTAACCACTTCAGCCACGGCTTCTTCAACCGATTCACGGACGGTATGTTCAAGGTTGAGTTGCGGTTCTTGCGGCAGGTAGCCGATTTTCAGTCCAGGTTGTGGACGAGCTTCGCCTTCGATGTCGGTATCAATGCCGGCCATAATGCGCAGCAGCGTGGATTTACCGGAACCATTCAGACCCAGTACGCCAATCTTGGCGCCAGGGAAGAAACTGAGCGAGATATTTTTCAGAATATGACGTTTCGGCGGAACAACTTTGCCGACACGATGCATGGTATAAACGAATTGAGCCACAGTGCGACTTCGCCTCTTTTTCGTGATGTAAGATGGTACATATCAGTGGCGAAGTGTAGCCGTTTTCAGCAGGTAATCCCAGCAGGGGAAGCGGGATGTGTTACCCGGAACAGCCTTAACGCTTTTAAAGACAAAATAACACCCTCTGGCGTGGCGAAACTGCAATACCAGGGTTAGCATGAAGTAATTAATGGCGGCATGATGCTGCCCGTGAACATGTGAGGAGAACTTGTGGGGAAAGCCAAACAAGTCGTAGGGCAATTGCTAGTGGCGATGGTAACTCTTGCGGCAATAACTCATGCAGTTCGTGCGGATTCTCTGGACGAGCAGCGCAGCCGCTACGCGCAAATCAAACAAGCATGGGATAGCAAGCAAATGGATGTGGTGGCGCGAATAATGCCCACTTTGCAAGATTATCCGCTGTATCCCTATCTCGAATATCGCCAGATTACTGACGACTTAATGAATGAGCCAACGCTCGTCGTCAGCCAATTTATTGCAGCCAACCCAACACTTCCGCCAGCGCGGGTGCTGAAATCACGTTTTGTGAATGAACTGGCGCGCCGTGAAGACTGGCGTGGCTTGCTGGCATTCAGCCCAGATCAACCGGGCACAACAGAAGCCAAATGTAATTATTACTACGCGAAATTTAACACCGGGCAGGCAGATGCTGCATGGGCGGGTGCTAAAGATTTGTGGCTGACAGGTAAAAACCAGCCGTCGAGCTGTGACCGTTTATTCTCGGCGTGGCGTTCGTCCGGCACCCTGGATCCGCTGGCGTACCTGGAACGTATCCGCCTGGCGATGAAAGAAGGCAATACTTCGTTGGTTAACAATCTGGCGAGCCAAATGCCAGCCGACTACCAGACCATATCCAGCGCGCTCATTAGCCTGCAAAACGATCCTAATACGGTACTGACGTTTGCCCGTTCAGTTGGTGCCACTGACTTCACTCGTCAGGCTGTCGCCATTGCATTCACGCGTGTAGCACGCGATGACGTAGAAAATGCGCGCATGATGATTCCATCGCTTGTTCAGGCGCAGCAACTTAACGACTCTCAGGCTCAGGAACTAAGAGACACCGTAGCCTGGCGTTTGATGGGCAACGATATCACTGCCGAACAGGCTGCCTGGCGTGATGATGCGATTATGCGTTCAGAGTCTACAAGTTTAGTTGAACGACGCGTGCGTATGGCGCTGGGAACGGGCGATCGAAATGGTCTGAATACCTGGCTTGCGCGCTTGCCGATGGAAGCCAAAGAGAAAGATGAATGGCGCTACTGGCAAGCAGATCTGCTGATGGAGCGTGGCCGTGAAACGGAAGCCAAAGAAATTCTCCATTCACTCATGCAGCAACGGGGTTTTTACCCGATGGTGGCAGCGCAGCGTTTAGGGGAAGAATATCCGTTACGCGTCGATAAAGCGGCTGCGGTAAACCCAGCGTTGGTTCAGGGGCCTGAAATGGCGCGTGTACGCGAACTGATGTACTGGAATCTGGATAATACTGCACGCAGCGAATGGGCGAATTTGATAAGCAGCCGCAGTAAACCCGAGCAGGAAGGGTTAGCGCGTTACGCGTTTGAGCAAAACTGGTGGGATCTGAGTGTGCAGGCAACGATCGCCGGAAAACTTTGGGATCATCTCGAAGAGCGCTTCCCGCTGGCGTACAAAGATATTTTCTCTCGCTACGTGAGCGGAAAAGATATCTCGCAAAGCTACGCAATGGCGATTGCGCGGCAGGAAAGTGCCTGGAACCCTAAAGTAAGATCGCCTGTTGGCGCGAGTGGTTTAATGCAAATTATGCCGGGTACTGCTACGCACACCGTGAAGATGTTTAATATTCCAGGTTACACCAGCACTAATCAGCTACTGGACCCGGAGACCAACATCAACATCGGCACCAGCTATTTGCAGTATGTTTCTCAGCAATTTGAAAATAACCGGATTTTCTCATCGGCCGCGTATAACGCAGGTCCGGGACGTGTCAGAACCTGGCTGGGTAACAGCGCCGGGCGCATCGACGCAGTGGCGTTTGTTGAAAGTATTCCTTTCTCAGAAACACGCGGATATGTGAAGAACGTGCTGGCTTACGATGCCTACTACAGCTATTTCATGGGCAAATCTAAGCCGCTGCTCACCGATGGAGAGTGGCAACGCCGTTATTGATTTTGTGGGGTCTATGATATGCTGCGTACTAGTTGAATAGTATGGTGGCATAACATGACTCAGCACTCTCAATATTCGGCAGAGCACGCCGAGCAAAGTAATCAAGAGTGGCTCCGCTTTGTGGAGCTGCTACAGCAATCGTTCGATAAGCAGCTGCACATGCCGCTGCTTATGCTGTTGCTGACGCCAGACGAACGCACAGCCCTGGGGACGCGCGTCAGAATCATTGAAGAGTTACTGCGTGGTGAGATGAGCCAGCGTGAGCTTAAAAACGAGCTTGGTGCGGGGATTGCGACAATCACGCGTGGTTCCAATAGCCTGAAATCTGCCCCGCCTGCGTTGCGCGCCTGGCTGGAGCAGGAATTATTAGCCGGTAAAAACTAGTGATACATCGAGTTGTGGAACGGGCTTAATGCCAGAATCACGGCCTGGTGATACACGCTACTGCGCGTCAGTTTCCCGGCGGTAAAGACACCAATCGCCCCTTCTTTATTACCAATCTTATCAATCCCGGTATAGGCCGACATCACTGGCCCTAACGCTTCGCCTGCCCGGACTTTCTCAAGAATGATGGCAGGCAGCGGAAGGGTTGCCGAACGGGCTTCACCGCGCTGCTTGTGGTTTTCAATAACGACCCAGCTAAACGTACTGTCGTCGTCAATTCCTGCTTCAACCGCCACCCAAAAATCTGCCTCAGGGCGAACCTGACGAGCATTCATAATTCGGCATCGTGCGCCAGTTCGCGTTTCATGGTTTCCGAATGGCTGTTCGGGCACGCCACTATCGACGGCGACGGGTTCAATATGGCAGCATCCCTCACCATAGATATCGTCGAATGCCTGGAGAATTGCCTGAATTTTGGCAGGATTGGTTGTTGCGCAGACGACATGGTACATAATCATTGAAACTCTCAAGAAATTGTTGCCGCAGTATAACGGAAAAAACGCATGTTACAGGTATACCTTGTTCGCCACGGCGAAACGCAGTGGAATGCGCAGCGCCGCATTCAGGGCCAGTCAGACAGTGCGCTGACTGAGAAAGGAGAACGTCAGGCCGAGCAGGTGGCTGAGCGTGTCAAAACGTTGGGCATTACGCATGTGATTGCCAGTGATTTGGGGCGTACCCGCCGCACCGCTGAGATCATTGCGATGGCGTGTGGTGTGGATGTCACGCTGGATGCACGTTTACGCGAGCTGGATATGGGCGTTCTGGAGCGCCGCAATCTGGACACGCTAAACGAAGAAGAAGAGGGCTGGCGTCGTCAACTCGTCAATGGCACGGCTGATGGCCGAATTCCCGACGGTGAAAGCATGTTGGAGATGAGCGAACGTATGCACGCGGCTTTAAATGCTTGCCTGGATTTACCTGCGGGGAGTCGTCCGTTGCTGGTGAGTCACGGTATGGCGCTGGGCTGCCTGGTGAGTACGATTCTGGGTTTACCCGCCTGGGCTGAACGTCGCTTACGTTTAAGAAACTGTTCGATTTCTCGGGTGGATCACCAACAAAGTCCGTGGCTGGCTTCTGGCTGGGTGGTTGAAACGGCAGGGGACATCTCGCATTTAGACGCCCCTGCGTTGGATGAGTTACAGCGTTAACGACGGACAGGAATCAGATATTCACATCTGATTTGCATTGGTCGGTCCTGAACACGCGCTTCTTCTTGCGGGAAGAAGCGTTCGATATCCTGACCTTTGCGACGCGTCAGGTTTAGCGATGGCATACAGGTGCCGTATATCGTCAGGATAAATTCCTGCAAACCGGTGCCTGGGCCTTCGTAGTCGAACTGCACATAGTCGCCGCCTTCCAGCCTGACTGGATGGGAATCGGGCAAGAACCCATTCGCCAGTTCTGGCGCGAGTGCCGTGGTATAAAACACTTCCTGCTCGTCATCCCGTTCAATGCTTGGGCGCGGCTCATGCAAACCGTAAAGTACACGTGGCAAAGTTGGAGAGTTCCCAAGGAACTGCGTCCAGAACTGAATGCGCATTTCGTTACGGAAATCAGAGATTTGTTCAAGCGTGCAGCTATAACTTTGCGTGACGCCAACCAGGTGAATTTCTGGCAGCGTGACAAACTGCGCTTGCGGCAGTGCATACTCATCTAAACGCAACGGCGGACGCATGCCGAAAGCGCTCCAGTCAGGAGAACGACGGTATAATGCAGGCGTTTGAGTAAATTGTTTTTTGAAGGCGCGAGTAAACGTCTGTTGCGAGTCAAAACGATACTGTAAGGCAATATCCAGAATTGGACGCGCGGTCAATCGCAATGCTACGGCGGATTTAGATAAACGACGCGCACGAATGTATGCACCAATGGCATGACCCGTTACATCTTTGAACATCCGTTGTAGATGCCACTTGGAATAGCCTGCTTTTGCCGCCACATTATCCAGTGACAGAGGCTGATCCAAATGGCCTTCTAGCCAGGTTAATAGATCGCGAATGATCCCTGCCTGATCCATATAATATCCTCATCCTGACACGGTGAGTGCCGTTAATGTGGGCGATGATAGCACTTTTTGTTGTTATGACATTCAGAGTTTTTTTTAACAAGTCGTGCCAAAATTAGCTACTCATTCTGATAATTTTATTAATAACGTGATATTTAACGACTTTCTGGTCGAAAAAGTTAATAGTCCCTACATGCAATCTTAACCAATGGTAACAATATGAAATATAAAGTTTTAGTTGTACTGGGTTCATTGATGTTGATTTCATTGGGTGTTCGGGCAGAGCAAATTGGCTCGGTTGACACGGTTTTCAAAATATTCGGCCCTGACCATAAAATCGTCGTTGAGGCGTTTGACGACCCTGATGTTAAAAACGTGACCTGTTATATCAGTCGCGCAAAAACAGGTGGCATTAAAGGTGGTTTAGGTCTTGCCGAAGATACATCAGATGCGGCAATTTCCTGCCAGCAAGTGGGACCGGTAGAACTGAGCGAGAAAATTAAAGCAGGTAAAACTCAGGGAGATGTGGTGTTCCAGAAACGGACATCGCTGGTCTTTAAAAAGCTGCAAGTGGTTCGTTTTTACGATGCAAAACGTAACACGCTGGCATACCTGGCTTACTCTGACAAAGTCGTCGACGGTTCGCCTAAAAACGCGCTAAGTGCCGTGCCAATTATGCCGTGGAAGTAACCAGGAGCGAATGATGAGTCAGGCCACAATCTGGTTAGTTGAGGATGAAGCCAGTATCGCCGATACGCTTATCTACACGTTGCAACAAGAAGGCTTTGTGGTGCGCGGGTTTGATCGCGGTTTGCCAGTGCTGGATGCGGCGCGTGTTGCGCGTCCGGACCTGGCGATTCTGGATGTCGGCCTGCCAGACATTAATGGTTTTGAGTTATGTCGTCGCTTGTTGGCTGATTATCCAGAATTACCGTTACTGTTTCTGACGGCGCGAAGCGAAGAGGTCGACCGGTTGATTGGCCTCGAAATTGGCGCGGATGACTATATCGCCAAGCCATTCTCCCCGCGGGAAGTGTGTGCGAGGGTGCGAACCGTTTTGCGCCGTTTACACAAGCAGCGGCAAAATACCGGGGCAAGCGTTCAGCGTATTGGATTGTTTGAACTTAACGAAATGGCTGCGCTGATCACCTGGTGCCAGCAACCTTTGCATCTCACTCGCTATGAATTCCTGATGCTGAAGATTTTTTTGCAGTGGCCAGGACGTGTATTTTCGCGCCAGCAGCTCATGGAATTAGTCTGGAGCACGGCGGAAGAAAGTTTTGATCGCACCGTGGATACTCACATCAAAACCCTGCGAGCCAAACTCCGGGCTATTAATCCTGATCTTTCCCCCATTAACACGCACCGTGGCCTGGGTTACAGCCTGGGAGTGAGCTAATGCGCATCGGTATGCGCTTGTTGCTGGGCTATTTTCTGATTGTGGCGATTGCGGCCTGGTTTGTGCTGTCGATTTTTTTACAAGAAGTGAAACCCGGTGTTCGACGAGCCACCGAGGGAACGTTGATTGATACCGCAACGTTACTTGCCGAGTTTGCGCGTGCCGATATGCTGGCTGGAAATGCGCAAAACGGGCAGCTCGCGCAAGCCTTCTCCCGCCTTAATCAGCATAACTTTCAGGCCAATATCGGCGGGATTACTAAATCCCGAAATGAATATCGTGTCTACCTGACGGATGCGAAAGGTATTGTTTTGTTCGATTCCAGTGGTAAAGCAACGGGCCAGGATTACTCGCGCTGGAATGATGTGTGGCTGACCCTGCAAGGGAAATATGGCGCGCGCAGTACGCCAGTCAATGTCAATAAACCTGAAAGCACCGTAATGTACGTGGCCGCTCCCGTGCGCGACGGGGTCAATATTGTCGGTGTGCTCAGTGTTGGGAAACCTAATAGCGCTCTGGAACCCGTGATTCACCGTAGCGAGCGCCGAATTCTGTGGGCGGGCGTTGCGTTACTGGGTATCGCGCTGATGATTGGCTTCGGGGTGGTGTTATGGATTAATCGCTCGATTGGTCAGCTTGTGCGTTACGCCGATTCAGTGACAGAAGAACATCCTCTCCCGCTACCCAAACCCGGTAGCAGCGAATTACGTAAACTCGCCTTAGCGCTGGAAACTATGCGCCTGAAACTCGAAGGGAAAAGTTATATCGAACAGTATGTTCATGCTTTAACGCATGAACTGAAAAGCCCTCTGGCGGCGATTCGGGGGGCGGCTGAAATTTTGCGTGAAGGCCCGCCACCGGAGGTGATTGAGAAATTTTCGGGGAACATTCTTCAGCAAAATCTGCGCATGCAGCAACTGGTGGACAACTTATTACGCCAGGCAAAACTCGAAAGCCGGGCGGAAATCACACCGCAGCCAATTCATCTGGTCGCACTGTTTTCTGCCTTGTGCGACAGCCGTGAAGTGATCGCTCATAGCAAACAGATTTCGTTAAGCATCGATGAGAGCACACTGAAAGACACCGTCGTCGAAGGAGACTTCGCGCTGCTAGAACAGGCTATCGGGAATTTGCTGGATAACGCGCTCGATTTCACCCCGCCAGGCGGTGAGATTACGCTGAGTATTGAAAATGCCGATGACGGCATTGCTATCCTGGTAACGGATACCGGAAGCGGTATTCCGGACTATGCTCGCGATCGTGTTTTTGAGCGTTTCTATTCATTACCCCGCAGCAACGGGCAAAAGAGCAGCGGCTTAGGGCTGGCTTTTGTGCGCGAAGTCGCGCGTCTGCATCGCGGCACCATTACGCTTGAGAACCGCCCGGAGGGTGGGGCGCAAGCCAGGTTGAGCCTCCCCGGAAAATAATTTCACCACTTCACTGTCTCTTCACATAACTTCATTTAGCCCCCACATACGCTCGCTATCCTCGCCACATCAAAATATGGAGGGGATTATGTTGAAATCTGCGTTGTTCTGGAAAGTGATGACTTTACTCGGTTGCATGCTGCTGTTGCTCATTCCGCTGAGTATGCTGAGTTCGTTAATTGATGAGCGTAGTAGTTATCGGGATGATGTTGAGCAGTCGCTGCGCCAGAGTACCAGTGGCCCGCAAACCATTACCGGCCCGCTCATTGCCATTCCCATAACTGAAATGACAACCGTTATGGAAGACAATAAAGAGGTTAAAAAAGAGCGCCGCTTCATTCGCTACTATCTGCCGGAAAACTTGAGTATTGTGGGAAAGCAGAACGTTGAGCCGCGTCATATCGGCATTTACGAGGGGCAAATTTGGCGCACAGCTATCACGCTTGATGCCACGTTTAACCGCCAGCAGCTCAATAATGATTTCAGCGGTAATACCCAAATTGGCACACCGTATGTCGTGCTGGCAGTCGGCGACTCTCGCGGTATCGGTAAAGTTGGCGAGTTGGATATCAACGGCAAATCTTATCCGATTGAACCTGGGAGTCACTTACCCGGCGTTGAACAGGGGCTGCACGCCATTCTCCCTGCCGAGCACCTCCAGGATGAGAAACTCACGCTTCGCTTTAGTCTGGACTTGATGGGTACCAAACAGCTTGCCGTGGTGCCGCTTGGACGCAATAGCCAGTTCAGTTTAACCAGCAACTGGCCGCATCCGAGCTTTATTGGCGATTTCCTGCCGCAACAGCGCACGGTAACGGAAAGCGGATTTACCGCTAATTGGCAGAGCACCTGGTTTGCTAACAACCTGAATACCAGCTTCTATGACGGACAAATTATGGATGTCGATCGCCTTCCAGCCTTTAGCGTGACGGTGGCAAATCCTGTCGACCAATATCAACTCACCGATCGCGCAGTTAAATATGCCATCTTACTGATTGGTTTGACGTTTATGAGTTTCTTCCTGCTGGAGACGCTGACGGGTTTGCGCGTTCACCCGATGCAGTATTTGTTGGTTGGGCTATCGCTGGTGATGTTTTATCTCGTTCTGTTGGCGGTCTCAGAACATATCGGGTTTAACGGCGCCTGGCTGCTGGCGAGTCTGATTTGTGCGGGGATTAATGGATTTTATTTGAAGGCCATTCTGAACAGCTGGAAAACCAGTTTGATGTTTACGACCGGCTTGCTGACGCTTGATGCTGTGCTCTGGCAGTTGCTTCAGTCTGAGGACAGTGCTTTGTTACTTGGTACGGGAGTCCTTTTTGTGGCGCTTTCGGCCATTATGATGCTAACCCGTCATACAGATTGGTACGGTATGAGTAAAAAAGTGCAGATACTGGAAACTGGCGACGCGCAGAAAGATCCTGACCGCTTCCGCCTGTGGAAATAGAGTTTTTCTAAAAGCAAAAGAAAAGGGCGGATTTAATCCGCCCTTTCGTGTTCAAGTTGATTACAGGTTTATTCCTGTAAATCGCCGCAGAAGCGATAACCTTCGCCATGGATGGTGGCGATGATTTCAGGTGTATCTGGAGTCGATTCGAAATGCTTACGAATACGACGAATTGTGACGTCAACAGTACGGTCGTGCGGCTTAAGCTCACGGCCTGTCATTTTCTTCAGCAATTCAGCGCGAGACTGAATTTTCCCAGGGTTTTCGCAGAAGTGCAGCATCGCGCGGAATTCGCTACGCGGCAACTTGTACTGCTCGCCATTTGGGCTGACCAGTGAACGGCTGTTGATGTCCAGTTCCCAACCATTGAACTTGTAGCTTTCAACGGAACGACGTTCTTCGCTGATTGCACCCAGGTTCATAGTACGAGACAACAAGTTACGCGCACGAATGGTTAATTCACGTGGGTTGAATGGCTTAGTGATGTAATCATCTGCGCCGATTTCAAGGCCAAGGATTTTATCCACTTCGTTATCGCGGCCGGTCAGGAACATCAATGCCACATTGGCTTGCTCACGCAATTCACGCGCCAGGAGCAGGCCATTTTTACCTGGCAGATTGATATCCATAATGACCAGGTTGATGTCATTATCGGAAAGGATCTGATGCATTTCAGCGCCATCGGTCGCTTCAAAAACATCATAGCCTTCAGCTTCAAAAATGCTCTTTAACGTGTTGCGTGTTACTAATTCGTCTTCGACGATAAGAATATGCGGGGTCTGCATGTTTGCTACCTAAAATTGCCAACTAAATCAAAACAGGAAGTACAAAAGTCCCTGACCTGCCTATTACATGCCATAAATTAACATGTTGGGCGTAACATGACTAAAGTACGTAATTGCGTTCTTGATGCACTTTCCATCAACGTCAACAACATCATTAGCTTGGTCGTGGGCACTTTTCCCTCTGGACCCGACGGTGTCAAAAACGGTTGTTATCCTATACCATTTTAACAGCAACATAACAGGCAGGACCGCTTTAGACATCTGATAAAACTACGCTTCGTTGACATATATCAAATTCAATTGTAGCACGTTAACAGTTTGATGAAATCATCGTAGCGTTTTGCCACCTTTCATCACATTTTTTTAATAATCAATATGGTTACGTGAATTGATTAGTAAACAACGTAAATCAGATTGCAAGTGGTGGTGGCATGGATTTTTTATCATATAAAACAAATTGATAGTGCTTTTTATTGCCTTGCGGAGTGCTGGTCAAACCACGAATAAGTATTTAAGGTGCTTATGATTCGCATTACATACATTCTATAGGTGAATGTTGCCTTAATGTAAATTTTTGATGCGTATTATCATTTGTATTTTGTGAATGTCCGAAAACAGACACTTTTTTTTAAGAGAGCTTTGATGCGTTTTTTAATTATTTTGGTTGCTCCCGCCAGAGCTGAAAATGTCGGTGCCGCAGCCCGTGCAATGAAGACCATGGGATTTGCTGAACTACGCGTTGTTGATAGCGAAGCGGACCGCCAGCCTGAAGCGCGATGGGTGGCACATGGTTCCGGCGACGTGCTGGATAACGCGCAGCATTTCGATACGCTCGCGCAAGCGCTGCATGATGTGGATTTCACGATTGCCACCACTGCCCGTAGCCGTGCGAAATTCCATTACTACGCCACACCGCAGCAACTCGTACCATTGCTTGAAGAAAAGCGGGAATGGGTCGGCACGGCGGCGTTGGTTTTTGGGCGTGAAGATTCGGGGCTGACCAACGAAGAGCTGGAGCTGGCTGATGTCTTAACCGGCGTGCCGATGGTGGCAGATTATCCGTCTCTCAATCTTGGGCAGGCTGTCATGGTGTATTGCTATCAACTCTCCGCGCTGATGCAACAACCCGCTCCTGAGCATGATGTCGTTGACGCAAAACAGTTAGTGGCTTTACGTGCGCGTATTGCCTCTTTACTTGAGCGTGTTGATGCCAGCGAGGACCAAAAAATGGTCGACTGGTTACAGCAGCGATTGGGGCTTTTAGCGCAACGTGATACGGCGATGTTGCACCGTTTGCTCCATGATATTGAAAAAAAGTTACCAGAGAAAAATGCTGATAACTGAATGCATAGTAGTGAGGATGGGGTGTGCTCCCCCCTCTTTTTCAGCGTAATGAGCGCATCTTGTGATGAATTATCAGCGTTCGATAGTCATGTCACAGATAGTGGTAAAATTAAAAATAAATTGACTTAGCCTGTCGGATACTTTAGTCAATATAGGTAAATCATATTACGAGCACACAACATCCATGATTCGCATCAGCCTGATGACCACAATTATTACAACCACCATTACCACAGGTAACGGTGCGGGCTGACGCATACCAGGAAAAACGAAAAAAGCCCGCACCTAAATAGTGCGGGCTTTTTTTTGGACTAAAAACTCAAGGGTAATAACAAATGCGAGTGTTGAAATTCGGTGGTACTTCAGTGGCAAATGCGGAGCGTTTTCTCCGTGTTGCCGATATCCTGGAAAGCAATGCCAAACAGGGGCAGGTGGCAACAGTGCTGTCTGCCCCGGCGAAAATTACCAATCACCTCGTTGCCATGATTGAAAAAACCATTGGCGGCCAGGATGCCTTACCGAATATCAGTGACGCAGAACGCATTTTCAGCGAACTTCTTAATGGCCTGGCTGAAGCGCAGCCTGGTTTTCCCCATGCACAGCTGAAATCGTTTGTTGATCAGGAGTTTGCTCAGTTAAAGCATGTTTTGCACGGCATCAGCTTGTTAGGGCAATGCCCGGACGGCATTAACGCCGCAATGATCTGCCGTGGAGAAAAACTCTCTATCGCGATCATGGCCGAATTGCTCAAAGCGCGCGGCCACAACGTGACGGTTATCAATCCGGTTGAGAAACTTCTCGCCGTCGGGCATTACCTTGAGTCCACTGTTGATATCGCAGAGTCCACACGCCGCATCGCCGCGAGCCGCATCCCGGCTGACCATATGATCCTGATGGCGGGCTTTACTGCCGGGAACGACAAAGGTGAGCTGGTGGTGTTAGGACGTAATGGTTCTGACTATTCCGCCGCCGTGTTGGCCGCCTGTTTACGTGCTGATTGCTGTGAAATCTGGACTGATGTTGACGGGGTTTACACTTGCGACCCGCGCCAGGTTCCAGATGCCAGGTTATTGAAATCTATGTCGTATCAGGAGGCGATGGAGCTTTCTTACTTCGGCGCTAAAGTTCTGCATCCACGCACCATTTCTCCTATCGCTCAGTTCCAAATCCCTTGTCTGATTAAAAACACCGGAAACCCACAAGCGCCAGGCACGTTAATTGGCGCGGAGAGCGACGAAGACTCTCTGCCGGTCAAAGGCATCACCAATCTGAACAACATGGCAATGTTTAACGTCTCAGGCCCAGGCATGAAGGGCATGGTCGGCATGGCTGCACGTGTTTTTGCAGCGATGTCCGGTGCCGGGATTTCGGTGGTGCTGATTACTCAGTCATCTTCTGAATACAGCATTAGCTATTGCGTGCCGCAGGCAGATTGCGCCCGTGCGCGTCGAGCGATGGAAGATGAGTTTTATCTCGAGTTGAAAGAGGGCCTGCTCGAACCGTTGGCAATCATGGAGCATCTGGCGATTATCTCTGTCGTCGGTGATGGCATGCGCACGCTGCGTGGTATTTCTGCCAAGTTCTTCGCCGCGCTTGCCCGCGCCAATATCAATATCGTGGCCATTGCACAAGGCTCTTCGGAGCGCTCGATTTCTGTGGTGGTCAGCAATGACGACGCGACAACTGGCGTGCGTGTGACCCATCAGATGCTGTTCAATACCGATCAGGTTATCGAAGTGTTCCTGATTGGCGTGGGCGGCGTCGGTGCGGCATTAGTCGAACAAGTGAAACGCCAGCAGGCGTGGCTCAAGCAAAAACACATCGATTTGCGCGTGTGCGGCATTGCGAACTCAAAAGCGCTGCTGACCAATATCCACGGCCTGAATCTGAACAACTGGCAGGAAGAGCTGGCGCAGGCAAAAGAGCCGTTCAACCTTGGCCGCCTGATTCGTCTGGTGAAAGAGTACCATTTGCTGAACCCGGTCATTGTTGACTGTACTTCCAGCCAGGCGGTGGCCGATCAGTACGCCGATTTCCTGGGTGAAGGTTTCCACGTGGTGACGCCGAACAAAAAGGCGAACACTTCCACCATGAACTACTACCACCAGATGCGTAACGCTGCGGCGAAATCACGCCGTAAATTCCTTTACGACACCAACGTGGGCGCGGGCCTGCCGGTTATCGAAAACCTGCAAAACCTGCTTAACGCGGGTGATGAATTACAACGTTTCTCCGGTATTCTTTCGGGTTCACTGTCGTTTATTTTTGGCAAACTCGACGAAGGTATGAGCTTGTCAGAAGCCACCAAAGTGGCGCGAGAAATGGGTTACACCGAACCCGATCCGCGT
The DNA here is from genome assembly GCF_024807715.1 of Buttiauxella sp. BIGb0471. NCBI lineage: Bacteria > Pseudomonadati > Pseudomonadota > Gammaproteobacteria > Enterobacterales > Enterobacteriaceae > Buttiauxella > Buttiauxella sp. BIGb0471. Next base: position 450,491 of record NZ_JANUEU010000003.1, on the reverse strand, counting down.
GACGATCTTTCCGGCATGGACGTCGCGCGTAAGCTGTTAATTCTGGCGCGTGAAACCGGCAGCAACCTTGAGCTTTCCGACATTGTTATCGAGCCTGTATTGCCTGAGTCATTTGATTCTACAGGTGATGTCGAATCGTTTATGGCGCGTATCCCGCAACTGGATGACGAGTTTTCTGCGCGTGTGGCACAAGCCCGCGACGAAGGAAAAGTGTTGCGTTATGTTGGCGTGATTGAAGCGGATGGCAGCTGCAAAGTTAAAATTGATGCGGTTGATGGTAACGACCCGTTGTATAAAGTTAAAAACGGCGAGAACGCCCTGGCGTTTTATAGCCATTACTATCAGCCGTTACCGCTAGTGTTGCGTGGTTACGGAGCAGGGAATGATGTTACTGCTGCCGGTGTTTTCGCCGACTTATTGCGCACTTTGTCATGGAAGTTAGGAGTTTAAGATGGTTAAAGTATACGCCCCGGCTTCCAGTGCCAATATGAGCGTCGGGTTTGATGTACTGGGCGCGGCGGTTTCGCCAATAGACGGTTCGCTGCTCGGCGATTACGTGACGGTCGAAGCGGCAGACACTTTCAGTTTGAATAATATTGGGCGCTTCGCCAGCAAGTTACCTGATGAGCCGCGCGAAAATATCGTTTACCAATGCTGGGAGCGTTTCTGCCAGGAAATCGGCAAAAACATTCCGGTGGCCATGACGCTGGAAAAAAGCATGCCGATTGGTTCTGGTCTGGGATCGAGCGCGTGTTCGGTAGTCGCAGGCTTAATGGCGATGAACGAATACTGCGGTAAACCGCTAAGCGACACCCGCTTGCTGAGCCTGATGGGTGAGCTGGAAGGGCGCATTTCGGGCAGCGTTCACTATGATAACGTTGCACCGTGCTTCCTCGGCGGTATGCAATTGATGATTGAAGAAAATGGCATCATTAGCCAGTCTGTACCGGGCTTTGATGAGTGGCTTTGGGTGCTGGCGTATCCGGGAATTAAAGTCTCGACCGCAGAAGCACGTGCGATTCTGCCGGCGCTTTATCGCCGCCAGGATTGCATCAGCCACGGTCGCCATCTGGCAGGCTTTATTCACGCCTGCCACACCCGTCAGCCACATCTTGCGGCAAAACTGATGCGTGATGTGATTGCCGAGCCGTACCGCGCAAAATTGCTGCCGCGCTTTAACGAAGCACGCCAGGCCGCCGCGGATATTGGTGCACTGGCGAGTGGTATTTCGGGTTCCGGCCCAACTCTTTTTGCGCTGTGCGATAACACTGACACCGCACAACGCGTGGCTGACTGGCTCAGCCAACACTATTTGCAGAACCAGGAAGGTTTTGTACATATTTGCCGTCTGGACACGGCGGGCGCACGAGTTCTGGGATAACGCATGAAACTGTATAACCTTAAAGATCATAATGAGCAGGTCACTTTTGCCCAGGCAATTGTGCAGGGTTTGGGTAAACAGCAGGGGCTGTTTTTTCCTCACGACTTGCCGGAATTTGAACTGACCGAAGTCGACGAAATGTTGAAGATGGATTTCGTCTCTCGCAGCAGTAAGATTTTGTCTGCATTTATCGGCGATGAAATCCCGCAAGAAATTCTCGAAGAACGTGTGCGTGCGGCGTTTGCTTTCCCTGCACCGGTGAAAAGCGTAGAGCCAGATATCGGCTGCCTTGAGTTGTTCCACGGCCCAACTCTGGCGTTTAAAGATTTCGGCGGCCGCTTTATGGCGCAGATGCTGACGCATATCAGCGGCGACAAACCGGTCACTATTTTGACCGCGACTTCTGGCGATACGGGTGCTGCGGTAGCGCATGCTTTCTACGGCCTGAAAAACGTGCGCGTCGTTATCCTGTATCCGCGTGGCAAAATTAGCCCGCTACAGGAAAAATTGTTCTGTACCCTTGGCGGTAATATTGAAACTGTCGCTATCGACGGCGATTTCGATGCCTGCCAGGCGCTGGTGAAACAAGCGTTTGATGATGAAGAATTGAAATTGGCGCTGGGGTTAAATTCCGCCAACTCAATCAACATCAGCCGTTTGCTGGCCCAGATTTGCTATTACTTTGAAGCGGTGGCGCAACTGCCACAAGAAGCTCGCAATCAGCTGGTGGTTTCCGTACCAAGCGGCAACTTTGGTGATTTAACCGCGGGCTTGCTGGCAAAATCGCTCGGCTTGCCAATCAAGCGTTTTATCGCGGCGACCAATGCCAACGACACCGTTCCGCGTTTCCTGACCAACGGCGAATGGGCACCGAAAACCACGGTTGCGACACTTTCTAACGCCATGGATGTCAGCCAGCCAAACAACTGGCCGCGCGTGGAAGAGTTGTTCCGCCGTAAGATCTGGCGTTTAACCGACCTCGGTTATGCGACCGTCACCGACGAAACCACTAAAGCCACGATGAAAGAACTGAAAGCAGTGGGCTATGTTTCTGAACCACACGCGGCTATCGCTTATCGCGCGCTGCGTGACCAGCTCCAGCCAGGTGAATACGGCTTGTTCCTTGGCACCGCGCATCCGGCGAAATTCAAAGAAAGCGTGGAGGAGATCCTCGGCGAAACGCTACCGCTGCCAGCAGAGCTTGCTGAACGCGCTGATTTGCCACTACTTTCTCACAATCTGCCAGCAGACTTTGCTGCGCTGCGTGCATTGATGATGGCTAATGTTTAATAGCTGAGTTTATTCGCTCGACGAAAACCACTCTTCGGAGTGGTTTTTTTATCTCTGAATCATGGAGGAAATGTGCAGGAAACAAGGAGGGAAAATGTAGGAATTCCCATTAAATGCGGGCGCTTAGAGATTAGGATTGCGGAGAATAACAACCCCATGCTGTAAGGCATATGCTCTCTTCAACGACCCATATGGGGCATGAATGCAGTAAGGAGTCACTTATGTTGAAATCAATTATTCTTGCGTTATCGATGCTGGTAATCGCTCCGTTAGCTGCGCAAGCTTCAGAAATTACATTAGTTCCGGCAGTGAAATTACAAATTGGCGATCAGGATAATCACGGAAATTATTGGGATGGCGGTAACTGGCGCGACCATGGCTGGTGGAATGATCACTATGAATGGCGTGATAACAGATGGCATCCGCATGATCATCACAACGATCATCGCGACGACCACGATCATCATGGCAAAGACCATCATGACAATGGTAATCACTACGGGCAAAACAAACATCACTAAACAAAACGCCAGCATTGCGCTGGCGTTTTGGCTTACTGTTCGTGGCGCTTGAACACAAGCTCATGTTTACCGGAGGCGGCTTCATCAAAGAAGTAGCCGTCAGTGTTAAAACCAGTCAGTTGTTCAGGTTGGGTGAGGCGGTTTTCAATGATGTAACGGCTCATCAAGCCACGCGCTTTTTTGGCGTAGAAGCTGATAACTTTAAACTTGCCGTTCTTCTCATCGAGGAACACCGGCTTGATGATTTCTGCATTGAGTTTTTTCGGTTTCACTGATTTGTAATACTCATCAGATGCCAGGTTAACCACGATATTGTCACCCTGAGCCTCTAGTGCCTGATTCAACTTCTCGGTGATGGTATCGCCCCAGAAGTGGTACAGATCTTTACCCTTCGGATTCTCAAGCTTGATACCCATTTCCAGCCGATACGGCTGCATCAAATCCAACGGGCGCAACACGCCATATAAGCCGGAAAGCATGCGTAAATGCTGCTGCGCAAAGTCGAAATCCGCATCGCTAAACTCTTCTGCCTGTAATCCGGTGTAGACGTCGCCTTTAAAGGCCAGAATCGCCTGACGCGCATTTTGCGGCGTGAAATCCGGCTGCCATTCGTGAAACCGGGTTTCGTTAAGCGAGGCCAGTTTGTCGCTGATATGCATCAGAGAAGAAATTTGCGGCGCACTGAGTTTGCGCGCCACGGCAATCAACTGTTGGGAATAGTCCAACAGCTCGGGTTGCGTATAACGATCGGTCGGCAGATCGCTTTGATAATCCAGGGTTTTTGCAGGTGAAATTAGAATTAGCATGTTTGTTCCTTGCTCACTTTTACCGCCTACTCTAACAAATTTACTGGAAGTATTAGCCAATGGTTGCGATTAGCGTTTGGTTTCAGGAGGCTTTGGATTGTCCCAAATACCCGGTGCCAGTTGGCTTTTAATTTCAGGAAAACGGTTCGGATCGAAAACCGGTATTTCTCCGAGCTTCAACTGGCGCAGGTAATCAGCACTCAGGTCGCGTGCAATCGGTGAGAGCAGCAGGATTGCCGTGAGGTTGGTGACAGCCATAAACGCCATTGCCACATCCGCCATTTGCCAGACCAGCGGCAGTGGCGAAAGCGTACCAAACATCACCATCACCAGCGCCAGGCAGCGGAATAACACCGTCGCAAACGGGCTTTTTTGTTGCAAAAAGAAGAGGTTGTTTTCTGCGTAAGCATAGTTGGCGACAATCGATGTGAAGGCAAACAACATCACAATCAGCGCGATAAAACCGGTTCCCCACGAGCCAACCATGCTGCTAAGAGCTTGTTGTACCAGGGTAATGCCATTCATGCTGGGATCGGCGGTATCGAGTATTCCGGAAAACAGAATGATGCCTGCGGTTGCAGTACAAATGATCATGGTATCAATTAGCACACCGAACATTTGCACCAGCCCTTGCGAGGCGGGATGGGGGGGCCACGGTGCCGCCGCTGCTGCTGCATTAGGCGAAGAGCCCATACCCGCTTCGTTAGAGAACATTCCGCGCTGAAAACCGGTGGTAATCGCCTGGCTGATGGTGAATCCAATTGCGCCCGAGGCGGCTTCTTGCCAGCCAAACGCGCTTTTGAACACCAGCGAAACCACTTCTGGTAAACGCTCAATGTTCATCGCCATAACCACCAGGCTCATCAACACCCAGATTAACGCCATGAAGGGCACTAACCATTGGGCAACACGCGCGGTGCCACGCATTCCGCCCCAAATGGTACCTGCGGTGATGACAACCAGAGCCATGCCAATCCAGGTTTTAGGAATACCAAAAGCATGGTTTACCGCATTGGCGATAGAGTTTGCCTGTACCGCATTGAAAATCAGGCCAAAGGCTATCATCAGGAAGATGGAGAACATGACACCCATCCAGCGCATTCCCAGCCCGCGTTCCATGTACCAGGCCGGGCCGCCGCGATAATTGCCTTCGCTGTCACGGGTTTTATAAAGTTGGGCAAGGGTACATTCGGCAAAGGAAGTCGCCATACCCAGCATTGCGACGACCCACATCCAGAAAATAGCGCCCGGGCCACCGAGCGTCAGAGCGAGTGCGACACCGGAAAGATTACCGCTGCCAACACGGGCAGCAAGGCTTGTACACAATGCCTGGAATGAGGATAGTCCGGAAGAATCTGCGCTTTTGCTCGCCATAAGGAGGCTGCGTAGATGAGTCAGATAGCGGAATTGCACAAATCCACATCGCCAGGTGAACCACAAACCCGCGCCGACTAATAAATAAATGAGGATTGAACCCCAGAGTATCTCATTGATAAAAAGAAAAAAATCTGCCATTAACATCCCTCGTTTGCATGCGATACGTGCACAGCTCATGCGCAGCTTGCGCGTATGCTCCTTTAGATTGCAGGCGAATAATACATAGAATATATCAGTTTAGCGTTCAGTTCTTAACGATGTGTCACTGCGGTTGCACCTGAATTGCGTCGTGATATCATCAAGCCAGACCGGTTACATCCCCCTAACAAGTTCTACCAAACGAGAAACTATCATGACGGATAAATTGACCTCCCTGCGTCAGCTAACCACAGTTGTTGCGGACACCGGGGATATTGCGGCAATGAAGCTGTATCAACCGCAAGATGCGACCACCAACCCCTCTCTGATTCTGAACGCTGCGCAAATTCCTGAATACCGCAAACTGATTGATGATGCGGTTGCATGGGCGCGTGAGCAGAGCAGTGACCATGCACAACAAGTTGTGGATGCCACTGACAAGCTGGCGGTGAATATTGGTCTGGAAATCCTGAAACTGATCCCGGGTCGCATTTCTACTGAAGTGGATGCGCGTCTGTCTTATGACACCGATGCCAGCATCACTAAAGCAAAACGCCTGATCAAAATGTACAACGATGCGGGTATCAGCAACGACCGTATCCTGATCAAACTGGCTTCTACCTGGCAGGGCATCCGTGCTGCTGAGCAGCTGGAAAAAGAAGGCATCAACTGTAACCTGACTCTGCTGTTCTCCTTCGCTCAGGCGCGTGCTTGTGCAGAAGCGGGCGTATTCCTGATTTCTCCATTCGTAGGCCGTATCCTCGACTGGTACAAAACGAATACCGATAAGAAAGAGTACGCACCAAACGAAGATCCAGGTGTGGTTTCTGTTTCTGAAATCTACCAGTACTACAAAGAACATGGTTACGAGACTGTTGTTATGGGCGCAAGCTTCCGTAACCTGGGCGAGATCATCGAACTGGCTGGTTGTGACCGTCTGACCATTGCTCCTGCGCTGCTCAAAGAGCTGGCAGAAAGCGAAGGCGCTGTTGAGCGTAAACTGTCTTATACTGGCGAAGTTAAAGCGCGCCCAGAACGTATGACCGAGTCTGAGTTCCTGTGGAGCCACAACCAGGATCCAATGGCAGTTGATAAACTGGCTGATGGCATCCGTAAGTTTGCTATCGACCAGGAAAAACTGGAAAAAATGATCGGCGACCTGCTGTAATCATTTATTAGCGTGGCCGGAGTATTCCGGTCACGCTTTTTAGTGTTTCACCCTGTCTGCAACTCTCTTCGCCGTGTATCATTCCGTTAAGTTTGCTGATTTCCCCGGGAATGATATGAATACCTTACGCATTGGCTTAGTTTCCATCTCTGACCGCGCTTCGAGCGGTGTCTATCAAGATAAAGGCATTCCGTCGCTTGTTGCCTGGCTTGAAAAAACCTTAACCACCCCTTTCCAGATTGAAACCCGTTTAATCCCTGATGAGCAGCCGTTGATTGAGCAGGCTCTTTGCGAGCTGGTTGATGAAATGGCGTGTCATTTGGTGTTAACCACCGGTGGCACTGGCCCCGCGCGTCGTGATGTAACCCCTGATGCTACGCTTGCGATTGCTGACCGCGTGATGCCTGGCTTTGGCGAGCAAATGCGTCAGATAAGCCTGCAGTTTGTGCCGACGGCCATTCTTTCTCGCCAGGTCGGTGTTATCCGCAAACAAGCATTAATCCTTAACTTGCCGGGGCAGCCGAAATCAATTCAGGAAACGCTGGAAGGCGTCAAAGCTGCGGACGGGAAAGTCGTTGTGCCGGGAATCTTTGCGAGTGTACCGTATTGTATACAGCTGCTTGATGGTCCTTATATCGAAACGGATAGCGTTGTAGTAGCATCTTTTCGGCCTAAAAGCGCGATTCGCGAGATAAACTCCTAAAAATTAATTGTTTGTGACATAAGATGTAGTGAGTATGGTATGTGTAGTGGGGTTCGTTATAGTAAGTTTTGCTTTACAGCAAAATGGAAACTAAATACCACGCCCTATTGCATACGCAGGTTCTTATGTCACAACAACAGCATTCAATACAACGCACAAGACCTCTGAATCGTCAGGATTATAAAACTCTGACTCTTGCCGCCCTTGGCGGTGCGCTCGAATTTTACGACTTCATCATCTTCGTCTTCTTTGCCACCGTTGTCGGGGCGCTTTTCTTCCCAGCGGATATTCCTGAATGGCTACGCCAGCTACAAACCTTCGGCATTTTTGCTGCGGGATATCTGGCGCGTCCCTTAGGCGGCATCATCATGGCGCACTTCGGCGACCTGGTTGGCCGTAAAAAGATGTTCACCCTGAGCATTTTGCTGATGGCGTTACCGACGCTGGCGATTGGTATGCTGCCAACCTACGAAACCTTGGGCATCGCGGCTCCAGTCTTGCTGCTTTTGATGCGTGTCCTTCAGGGCGCGGCAATTGGCGGTGAAGTCCCTGGTGCCTGGGTCTTTGTTGCCGAACACGTTCCTTATAAACGTATCGGCATAGCGTGTGGCACGTTAACGGCGGGCTTAACAGCCGGGATTTTGCTGGGGTCCGTTGTCGCTACCATCATTAATACCTCGATGACGCAGGAAGCCATTCACGATGGCGGCTGGCGTATTCCGTTCTTCCTCGGTGGGATTTTCGGCCTGGTGGCGATGTATTTGCGTCGCTGGTTGCAAGAAACCCCAATCTTCCTTGAGATGCAGGAACGCAAAGCGCTGGCAGAAGAGTTGCCGTTGAAATCTGTCATCGCAAACCATAAAAAAGCGGTCGTGATTTCGATGCTGCTGACTTGGTTGTTGTCGGCAGGGATTGTAGTGGTGATTTTGATGGCCCCCACCTGGTTGCAAAAACAGTTGGGGATTGCGCCTGCGTTAACGCTTCAGGCAAACAGCATTGCCATCGTGATGCTGTGTATCGGCTGTATTATGGCGGGGTTGGTTATCGATCGTATTGGTGCCAGTAAAACGTTTATTGTCGGCAGTCTGATGCTGGCTGTTTGTAGCTGGATGTTCTACCACCTGACCGCGAGCCACCCTGAATACCTGTTCTTCTTATATGGTCTGGTCGGTTTAAGCGTCGGCGTTGTTGGGGCGGTTCCGTATGTAATGGTCAGAGCGTTCCCGGCGGAAGTGCGTTTTACCGGAATCTCGTTCTCTTACAATATGTCGTATGCCATTTTCGGTGGCCTGACGCCCATCTTCGTGACGATGCTATCGGCAATATCGCCGATGGGACCCGCGTGGTATGTGCTGGCGTTAGCGATGGTGGGTTTAGGTCTGGGGATTTGGCTGCGCAATGATTTAACGTCGGAAAGCAAAGTGGTTGAAAGGCCGCTGCAACATTCATAAAAAAAACGCGGAGGAAAACCTCCGCGTTTTTGTTTTCTGATTCGTTGCTTGCCGGAATTAGTGTTTTTCACCAATTGGTAGCACGGTACGGCCAAACTGCTCGTTGAGCACTTCGCCCATCGCCAGGTAAATGGCGCTTGCGCCACACACCAGACCAATCCAGCCCGCGATGCGTACGATGCCTTCGTTGTCAGCCAGGTGGCCGATAGCCAGCAGAGCAAACAGTACGGTCAGGCTTGCAAACACGAACTGCAGCATACGTGGCGCAGAAGCCAGGGTGCCGAAGAACATGAATAGCGTGAATACGCCCCACAGACCGAGATACGCGCCGAGGAAGTGTGCGTTTGCAGCGTCTGCAAGACCCATCTTAGGCATGATCAGAATGGCGACCAGAGTCAGCCAGAAAGAGCCATAAGAAGTGAATGCTGTCAGGCCGAAAGTATTACCTTTCTTAAATTCCAACAGGCCGGCAAAAATTTGTGCGATACCACCGTAGAAAATGCCCATTGCAAGGATGTTGACATCAAAAGGGAAGATGCCGGTGTTATGCAGGTTGAGCAGAATGGTAGTCATGCCGAAGCCCATCAAGCCCAGGGGAGCTGGATTAGCCAACTTAGTGTTGCCCATAGTTCCTCTAAAATTCGTCTGAAAATGAATAGTTGTAGTCGCCACACGACTGCGAAAGGGCAGCGGGGCGCGGCATCATAATCAGGAGAGGGGTTCGAGTCCATGATCTAAACAGGTGTGAAGATGAAAATTTTTTTTGCCTTGCCCCTTGATGGCGAGCCGAGTGACCCCATCTTGTATGCAACCGCAGTTGATGAGCCTGCAAAAAATCATGTTTGGGCAGTTGAAAGACTCTTGTTTGCCCGCATAACAGGTTCACGACCATATGACGAACAAATTTTAAGTGGAGACGTTTAGATGGGTAAAATTATTGGCATCGACTTGGGTACTACCAACTCTTGTATAGCAATTATGGATGGTACTACCGCTCGCGTTCTTGAAAACGCCGAGGGTGATCGCACCACTCCTTCAATCATTGCTTATACGCAGGATGGTGAGATTCTGGTTGGTCAGCCGGCTAAACGTCAGGCAGTGACTAACCCGCAGAACACACTGTTCGCGATTAAACGCCTGATTGGCCGTCGCTTCCAGGACGAAGAAGTGCAGCGTGATGAAGCCATCATGCCGTACAAAATCATTGCAGCCGACAACGGTGATGCATGGATTGATGTTAAAGGTCAGAAAATGGCACCTCCGCAGATCTCTGCTGAAGTGTTGAAGAAAATGAAGAAAACCGCTGAAGATTATCTGGGCGAGCCAGTAACTGAAGCTGTTATCACCGTTCCTGCATACTTCAACGATGCACAGCGTCAGGCAACGAAAGATGCTGGCCGTATCGCAGGTCTGGAAGTAAAACGTATCATCAACGAACCAACCGCAGCGGCTCTGGCCTACGGTCTGGATAAAGAAGTTGGCAACCGTACTATCGCGGTTTACGACTTGGGTGGTGGTACTTTCGATATCTCTATTATCGAAATCGACGAAGTTGATGGCGAAAAAACCTTCGAAGTTCTGGCAACCAACGGTGATACCCACCTGGGTGGTGAAGACTTCGATAGCCGTCTGATCAACTACTTAGTGGAAGAGTTCAAGAAAGATCAAGGTATCGATCTGCGTAACGATCCACTGGCTATGCAGCGTCTGAAAGAAGCTGCTGAAAAAGCGAAAATTGAGCTGTCTTCTGCTCAACAGACCGACGTAAACCTGCCGTACATCACAGCAGACGCGACCGGTCCAAAACACATGAACATCAAAGTGACTCGTGCAAAACTGGAATCCCTGGTCGAAGACCTGGTAAACCGTTCTATCGAGCCGCTGAAAGTTGCTCTGCAAGACGCTGGCCTGTCTGTATCTGATATCCAGGACGTTATCCTGGTTGGTGGTCAGACTCGTATGCCAATGGTGCAGAAGAAAGTGACTGAGTTCTTCGGTAAAGAACCACGTAAAGACGTTAACCCGGACGAAGCTGTTGCAATCGGTGCAGCTGTTCAGGGTGGTGTGCTTGCTGGTGATGTGACTGACGTACTGCTGCTGGACGTTACCCCGCTGTCTCTGGGTATCGAAACCATGGGCGGTGTGATGACTTCACTGATCAACAAAAACACCACTATCCCGACTAAGCACAGCCAGGTGTTCTCCACAGCTGAAGATAACCAGTCTGCGGTGACCATCCATGTGATTCAGGGTGAGCGTAAGCGTGCGGCGGATAACAAATCTCTGGGTCAATTCAACCTGGATGGTATCAGCCCAGCACCACGCGGCATGCCGCAGATCGAAGTAACTTTCGATATCGATGCTGATGGTATCTTGCACGTTTCCGCGAAAGACAAAAACAGCGGTAAAGAGCAGAAGATCACCATCAAGGCTTCTTCTGGTCTGAACGAAGAAGAAATCCAGAAAATGGTTCGCGATGCAGAAGCTAACGCCGAAGCTGACCGTAAGTTTGAAGAACTGGTTCAGACTCGCAACCAGGGCGACCATTTGCTGCACAGCACTCGCAAGCAGGTTGAAGAAGCAGGCGACAAACTGCCAGCTGATGACAAAACTGCCATCGAGTCTGCACTGACAGCGCTGGAATCTTCTCTGAAAGGCGAAGACAAAGCAGACATCGAAGCGAAAATGCAGGCACTGGCACAAGTTTCTCAGAAACTGATGGAACTGGCTCAGGCGCAACATGCTGAGCAGCAAGCCGGTAACGCAACTGATGCTGGTAACTCAACAAGCAAAGACGACGATGTTGTTGATGCTGAGTTCGAAGAAGTTAAAGACAAAAAATAATCGCCCTTTGAGCGGTTGGTAACTGGCACGGGCGTCGAGGTTTTCCTCTGCGCCCGTGCCCGCATGTTAGGGGCAGACAAAAAAGATGGCGAAGAGAGACTATTACGAGGTTTTAGGCGTTCCGAAAAACGCGGAAGAGCGTGAAATCAAGAAAGCCTATAAACGCCTGGCAATGAAGTTCCACCCGGATCGTAATCAGGGTGACAAAGAGTCCGAAGGCAAATTTAAAGAAATTAAAGAAGCCTACGAAATCCTGACCGATGATCAAAAACGCGCTGCTTACGACCAATATGGTCATGCCGCGTTTGAGCAAGGCGGGATGGGCGGCGGCGGTCACGGCGGATTTGGCGGTGGCGGTGCTGACTTTGGCGATATCTTTGGCGACGTATTCGGTGACATCTTCGGTGGTGGTCGTCGTCAACGCGCTTCCCGCGGGTCCGATTTGCGTTACAACATGGACTTAACGCTGGAAGAAGCGGTTCGTGGCGTCACCAAAGAGATCCGTATCCCAACGCTTGAAGAGTGCGGTGTTTGCCACGGTAGCGGCGCGAAAGCTGGCTCTAAGCCGCAGACTTGCCCGACTTGTCATGGACAAGGTCAGGTGCAAATGCGCCAGGGCTTCTTCACCGTGCAGCAGAGTTGTCCGCACTGTCAGGGTCGCGGCTCTATTATTAAAGATCCGTGCAATACCTGTCATGGTCATGGCCGTGTAGAGAAAACGAAAACCCTGTCGGTGAAAATCCCGGCTGGCGTCGATACCGGTGACCGTATTCGTCTTGCAGGCGAAGGTGAAGCGGGTGAGCATGGCGCTCCATCAGGTGATTTGTACGTTCAGGTTCAGGTTAAACAGCACCCGATCTTCGAACGTGAAGGCAACAACCTGTATTGCGAAGTGCCAATTAACTTCGCGATGGCTGCGTTGGGTGGCGAAATCGAAGTCCCTACGCTTGATGGCCGTGTGAACCTGAAAGTGCCGGGCGAAACGCAAACGGGCAAATTGTTCAGAATGCGTGGCAAAGGTGTGAAATCCGTACGTGGCGGCGCTCAAGGCGATCTGCTGTGCCGCGTTGTGGTGGAAACCCCTGTCAGCCTGAACGAAAAGCAGAAACAACTGCTGCGTGATTTGGCTGAAAGTTTTGGTGGCCCAAGCGGTGAAAAGAACAGCCCTCGTTCAAAGAACTTCTTTGACGGCGTGAAAAAGTTCTTTGATGATTTGACCCGCTAAACCCCATTTCCTTTCAGCAGTACAAAAGCCTGAATCGTTTGTTTTTTGATTCAGGCTTTTTTATGCGCTAAAAATGTATTAATTCTACAAGTAAGATGATTCGTTATTTTCGATTGTTTGATGCTATATAATCTACTTTTCTCGATGTATTAGGCAGGCTATGCTTAATACATATTAAAGCCCTAAATGATTTAAGGCAGTTGAAAAACCGGGATGACAGAATGACTAAAAAACTAAAATGCTTTTTCCATAGCGATGCCTCAAGCGGCATCTTTTTGATCCTTGCCGCAGTTCTGGCAATGGTTCTTGCTAATCTGGGTTCCACCAGCGAGTTATATCAATCGTTTTTGAACACACCGGTAGAAGTCCGTATCGGTTCTCTGGATATCAGTAAAAACCTGTTGTTGTGGGTGAATGATGCACTGATGGCCATCTTCTTCCTGATGATTGGTCTGGAAGTGAAACGTGAAATGGTGAGCGGCTCGCTTGCCAGCATGCGTCAGGCGTCGTTCCCGGTAATTGCGGCGTTGGGCGGCATGGTTGTTCCGGCGGCAATCTATTTACTGTTTAACTTCCAGGACCCAATCACCCGTGAGGGCTGGGCGATCCCGGCTGCGACGGATATCGCTTTCGCTTTGGGTATTCTGGCATTGCTGGGCAACCGTGTACCTGTTGCACTTAAAGTGTTCCTGATGGCGCTGGCGATTATCGATGACCTGGGCGCGATTGTTATCATCGCTTTGTTCTACACCAGCGACCTTTCAATTCTGTCGCTGGCGGTTGCTGCGGGGGCGATTGCGGTCCTGGCATTACTGAACATCTGCAACGTTCGTCGCACCGGCTTGTATATTCTGGTGGGGGTCGTATTGTGGACTGCGGTATTGAAATCAGGCGTACACGCAACGCTTGCCGGGGTCATCATTGGCTTCCTTATTCCGCTTAAAGAGAAAGACGGGCGTTCCCCGGCAAAAGAGCTGGAGCATGTGCTTCACCCTTGGGTCGCGTTCCTGATTCTGCCATTGTTCGCTTTTGCCAATGCAGGCGTGTCGTTGAGCGGTGTAACTTTTGCCGGCTTAACCTCGCTGTTACCAATGGGGATTATGGCGGGTCTGTTTATCGGCAAGCCGCTGGGCATTAGCCTGTTCTGCTGGGCTGCCCTGAAATTTAAACTGGCAACCTTGCCTAAAGGGACAACCTGCAAAGAGATTATGGCGGTGGGTGTGCTGTGCGGAATTGGCTTTACGATGTCGATTTTCATCGCATCGCTGGCATTCGACGGTGCAGACCCGGCACTCATTACCTGGGCGAAACTGGGTATTCTGCTTGGATCGCTGCTTTCAGCAGTGGTGGGTTACTGCATGTTGAGAAGTCGTTTCAGCCCACAACTAAAACATAATTAATATTCCACTAACGGCTCCTTGGGAGCCGTTAGCAAATGGATGGTTTATCAGGGAGCGAACAACGCATGTCACACATAAATTACAATCATCTCTATTATTTCTGGCACGTTTGCAAAGAAGGTTCTGTCGTAGGTGCAGCAGAAGCTCTGTATCTGACGCCACAAACCATTACTGGCCAAATCAAAGCATTAGAAGAACGCCTGCAAGGTAAACTGTTCCGTCGCCAGGGGCGTGGTTTAGTCCCTTCTGAGCTGGGCCAGCTTGTATTTCGTTATGCAGACCGCATGTTTACGCTAAGCCAGGAGATGCTGGATATCGTCAACTATCGCAAAGAGTCGAGCCTGCTCTTTGATGTGGGTATTGCCGATGCGTTATCAAAACGTCTGGTCAGCGGGGTGCTGGATGCCGCGGTGGTTGAGGATGAACAAATTCACCTGCGCTGCTTTGAATCGACACACGAAATGCTGCTCGAACAATTGAGTCAACATAAGCTGGATATGATTATCTCGGATTGCCCGATTGATTCGACCCAGCAAGAAGGGTTGTTCTCGGTGAAAATCGGCGAATGCGGAATTAGCTTCTGGAGCCAGAATCCGGTGCCTGATTTGCCATTCCCTGCATGCCTGGAAACCCGACGCTTACTGATTCCGGGTCGTCGTTCAATGTTAGGGCGCAAGATCCTCAACTGGATTAACACTCAAGGGCTGAAGGTTGAAATTCTCGGTGAGTTTGATGATGCGGCGCTAATGAAAGCCTTTGGTGCGGCACACAATGCGATATTTGTCGCACCGACGCTTTACGGCGAAGACACCTACAAAGATGAGAGCATTGTCGAAATCGGGCGTGTTGAGAATGTGATGGAAGAATATCACGCGATATTTGCCGAACGAATGATTCAGCACCCTGCGGTACAGCGTGTGTGTAACCGGGATTATTCGGCTTTGTTCAAAGAAGCTTGATTCAGGCGCTCAAATTTCAGATATAAAAAAACCGGCAGAAGCCGGTTTTTTTTAAGCTAACAACAAGTTGGCGATTAAGCCAGTTTGTTGATTTGCGCTACAAGGTTAGCCTTGTGACGCGCAGCTTTGTTTTTGTGGATCAGACCTTTGCTAGCCTGACGATCCACGATTGGTTGCATTTCGTTAAATGCTTTCTGTGCAGCAGCTTTGTCGCCAGTTTCAATCGCTGCGTATACTTTCTTGATGAAAGTACGCATCATAGAGCGACGGCTTGCGTTGTGCTTACGAGCCTTTTCAGACTGTACAGCACGTTTCTTAGCTGATTTGATATTAGCCAAGGTCCAACTCCCAAATATGATCTATGTGGACAATTCAAAGGCCGAGGAATATGCCCTCTTAGCCTTCTTTTGTCAATGGATTTGTGCAAATAAGCGCCGTTAAATTTCCGGAGCCTCTTACGTTGTGATGGCGCGGATTCTACCAGCTTCATGCTCATGAATACAGCTTTAAGCAACAAAAATCGTCCAGTGATGCGCATCTATAGAGAAACCAGACGCCAGTGCGATGAAATCCTTAACGCTTTATGTCAAAGGGTACAATCGCCGGTTAACCTTCACCGTGGTAATTGATATAATCCGCCGATTTCCACTGTCTTGAGCCAGCCATGAAGCTGATACGCGGCATACATAATTTACGCCAGAACCACCACGGGTGTGTCCTCACCATTGGGAATTTCGACGGCGTTCATCGAGGCCACAAGTCCCTGTTAAAAGGGCTGTGTGCGGAAGGACGTGCGCGCAATCTGCCGGTGATGGTCATGATCTTTGAGCCGCAACCGCTTGAGCTTTTTGCGGGTGATAAAGCTCCAGCGCGTCTGACAAGGCTGCGCGAAAAGCTGCGTTATCTGGCCGAGTGTGGAGTGGACTACGTGTTGTGCGTGCGATTTGACCGTCGCTTTGCTGCACTCACCGCGCAAAACTTCGTCAGCGATCTGCTGGTCGACCGCCTCGGGGTAAAATTCCTCGCGGTAGGTGATGATTTCCGCTTTGGTGCTGGTCGCCAGGGGGATTTCTTGTTATTACAGAAGGCTGGCCTGGAATACGGCTTTGACGTCACCAGTACGCAAACTTTCTGTGAAGGCGGCGTGCGAATTAGCAGCACAGCGGTGCGTCAGGCTCTGGCCGAGGACGACTTAGCGCTGGCTGAAAGTTTACTGGGTCATCCGTTTATCATCTCCGGGCGCGTTGTCCATGGTGATGAACTCGGAAGAACCATTGGTTTCCCAACGGCGAATTTACCGCTTCGTCGTCAGGTTTCCCCGGTAAAAGGGGTATTTGCGGTAGAAGTCGCAGGCCTTGGCGACAAACTGCTGCCAGGCGTTGCCAATATCGGCACGCGCCCAACGGTGGCGGGCCTGCGCCAACAGCTGGAAGTCCATTTGCTGGACGTTGCAATGGACTTATATGGGCACCATATTGATGTGGTGCTGCGTAAAAAAATACGCAATGAACAACGGTTTGCTTCGCTTGATGAATTGAAAGCGCAAATCGCCAAAGATGTGGTAACCGCCCGCGAATTTTTTGGGTCTAATACCTGAGCTGGCTTTCCTCAAAACCGAAATACGGAACCGAGAATCTAATGAGTGACTTTAAATCTACCCTGAACTTACCGGAAACAGGGTTCCCGATGCGTGGCGATCTCGCTAAACGTGAACCGGGCATGCTGGCTCGCTGGAATGATGATGACCTGTACGGCATCATCCGTAATGCAAAGAAAGGCAAAAAATCCTTCATTCTGCATGATGGCCCTCCATACGCGAACGGCAGCATTCACATTGGTCACTCAGTTAACAAGATTCTGAAAGACATTATCGTGAAGTCCAAAGGACTGAGCGGTTTTGACTCCCCATACGTTCCGGGTTGGGACTGCCACGGCCTGCCAATCGAGCTGAAAGTAGAGCAGCTTATCGGTAAGCCAGGTGAGAAAGTGTCTGCCGCTGAATTCCGTGCCGCGTGCCGTAAATACGCCGCTGAGCAGGTTGATGGGCAGCGCGAAGACTTCATCCGTCTGGGTGTGCTGGGCGACTGGTCACGTCCGTACCTGACCATGGATTTCAAAACCGAAGCGAACATCATCCGTGCGCTGGGTAAAATCGTCGGTAACGGCCACCTGCATAAAGGTGCCAAGCCTGTGCACTGGTGTGTTGACTGCCGTTCAGCATTGGCTGAAGCGGAAGTTGAGTATTACGACAAAACGTCTCCATCCATCTTCGTGAACTTCAAGGCTGTTGATGCCGACGCGGTAAAAGCGAAATTCGGCGTAACACAAGTAAACGGCCCAGTTTCTATGGTTATCTGGACCACCACTCCGTGGACGTTGCCAGCAAACCGCGCTGTTTCTCTGAATGCCGAATTCGAATACGTGCTGGTTCAGGTTGATGGCCAGGCGCTAATTGTCGCCAAAGATTTGCTCGAAGGTGTAATGAAAAGCGCGGCTATCACCGATTGGACCGTTCTGGGTACTGCCAAAGGTGCAGACCTTGAGCTGACCCGCTACAAGCACCCATTCTTAGATTTCGACGTGCCGGCGATTCTTGGCGACCACGTTACGCTGGAAGCCGGTACCGGCGCGGTTCATACCGCAGGTGGCCATGGCCCGGACGACTACGTGATCAGCCAGAAATACAACCTGGAAATCGCCAACCCAGTTGGCCCGGACGGTTGCTATCTGCCAGGCACCTATGAAGGTCTGGACGGCGTTCAGGTGTTCAAAGCGAATGACCTGATCGTTAATATCCTGCGTGATAAAGGCGTTCTGCTGCACGTTGAAAAACTGCTGCACAGCTACCCGCACTGCTGGCGTCACAAAACGCCAATCATCTTCCGTGCAACGCCACAGTGGTTCATCAGCATGGATCAAAAAGGCCTGCGCGCGCAGTCTCTGAAAGAGATCAAAGGCGTGCAATGGATCCCTGACTGGGGCCAGGCGCGTATCGAATCTATGGTTGCGAACCGCCCGGACTGGTGTATCTCTCGTCAGCGTACGTGGGGCGTGCCAATGTCCATGTTCGTACACAAAGACACTGAAGAGCTGCACCCGCGCACGCTGGAGTTGATGGAAGAAGTCGCTAAACGCGTGGAGCAAGACGGTATCCAGGCGTGGTGGGATCTCGATCCGCGCGACATCATGGGTGATGACGCTGACAACTACACCAAAGTGCCAGACACCCTGGACGTGTGGTTCGACTCCGGTTCAACACATTCATCTGTTGTTGATGTGCGCCCAGAGTTCAGCGGCCATGCAGCAGATATGTATCTGGAAGGTTCGGATCAGCATCGCGGCTGGTTCATGTCTTCCCTGATGATTTCGACGGCGATGAAAGGCAAAGCGCCTTACCGCCAGGTACTGACTCACGGTTTCACCGTTGATGGTCAGGGCCGCAAAATGTCTAAATCCATCGGTAACACCGTTTCTCCGCAAGACGTGATGAATAAACTGGGCGCGGATATCCTGCGTCTGTGGGTAGCATCGACCGATTACACCGGCGAAATGGCGGTTTCTGACGAAATCCTGAAACGTGCAGCCGACGCTTATCGTCGTATCCGTAACACCGCACGCTTCCTGCTGGCGAACCTGAACGGCTTCAATCCAGAAACCGATATGGTGAAACCAGAAGATATGGTGAAACTGGATCGCTGGGCGGTGGGTTGTGCGCAAGAAGCACAGGCCGATATCCTTGCAGCCTACGAAAACTACGACTTCCATGAAGTGGTGCAACGCCTGATGCGTTTCTGCTCCATCGAAATGGGCTCGTTCTATCTCGACATCATTAAAGACCGCCAGTATACCGCGAAGTCAGACAGCGTGGCGCGTCGTAGCTGCCAGACTGCTCTGTACCACATTGCCGAAGCGCTGGTTCGCTGGATGGCACCGATCATGTCCTTCACTGCTGATGAAATCTGGGCTTACCTGCCAGGTGAGCGTGAGAAATATGTCTTCACCGGCGAATGGTACGAAGGTTTGTTCGGCCTGGCTGATAGCGAAACCATGAACAACGATTACTGGGACACCCTGTTAACCGTGCGTGGCGAAGTCAACAAAGTTATCGAACAAGCGCGTGCTGACAAGCGTGTGGGTGGTTCTCTGGAAGCAGCAGTGACTTTATACGCTGACAGCGACCTGGCAGAGAAGCTCAACAGCCTGGGCGAGGAATTGCGATTTGTCCTGTTGACCTCAGGTAGCGAAGTTGTCGATTATGCGCAGGCAACGGAAGACGCGCAGCAAAGCGAAATCCTTAAAGGGTTGAAAGTTGCACTGCGTAAAGCTGACGGTGAGAAGTGCCCGCGTTGCTGGCATTACACCACTGACGTCGGCCAGGTAGCGGAACACGCAGAAATCTGTGGCCGCTGTGTAACTAACATTGCCGGTGACGGCGAAAAGCGTAAATTTGCCTGATGAGTAAATCGATTAGTTCGACTGGTCTGCGCTGGCTGTGGCTGGTGGTCGTAGTCCTGATTGTCGATCTGGGCAGCAAATACCTGATCCTCCAGCATTTCATGCTGGGGGACACCGTATCGCTGTTCCCGTCGCTGAATCTGCACTATGCCCGTAACTACGGTGCCGCGTTTAGTTTCCTTGCGGATAAAGGCGGCTGGCAGCGCTGGTTCTTCGCGGGTATCGCCATTGGTATCTGCGTGATTCTGGCGGTGCTGATGTATCGCGCTAAAGCGACGCAGAAGCTGAATAATATCGCCTATGCTTTAATCATTGGCGGCGCACTCGGCAACTTGTTTGACCGTTTATGGCACGGTTTTGTGGTCGACATGATTGATTTCTATGTCGGCGACTGGCACTTCGCCACGTTCAATCTGGCCGATACGGCAATCTGTATCGGCGCGGCGCTGATTGTGCTGGAGGGGTTCTTTGTCTCCTCCGACAAGCCCGCTAAGCAAAAAGGGTAATCCATGGCTGAGTCTATCCAGGCCAATAGCAGAGTTTTCGTGCATTTCACGTTAAAACTCGAAGATGGCTCCACTGCCGAGTCGACCCGCAACAACGGCAAGCCGGCACTCTTCACGCTGGGCGATGAAACACTGTCGCCAGGCATGGAAGACCAGCTAGTCGGTTTGAAAGCAGGGGACAAAAAAGCGTTCTCTCTGGCACCTGAATCCGCGTTTGGTATTCCAAGCCCGGACATGATCCAGTATTTCTCGCGTCGTGAATTTATTGACGCGGGTGAGCCTGTACCGGGTGCCATAATGCTGTTCACAGGAATGGATGGCAGCGAGATGCCAGGCGTGGTGCGTGAAGTTAACGGCGATTCCATCACCGTTGATTTTAACCACCCACTCGCCGGGCAAACCATTCATTTTTATATCGAAGTACTGGAAATTGACCCGGTACTGGAGGCGTTGAATGCAGATCCTGTTGGCTAACCCACGCGGCTTTTGTGCCGGGGTAGACCGCGCTATCAGCATTGTTGAAAACGCGCTGGCTATTTACGGCGCGCCGATTTATGTCCGTCACGAAGTGGTGCATAACCGCTACGTGGTTGATAGCCTGCGTGAACGTGGGGCGATTTTCATCGAGCAGATCAGTGAAGTGCCGGATGGCGCAATCCTGATTTTCTCCGCACATGGTGTTTCCCAGGCGGTGCGTAACGAAGCTAAAGGCCGTGATTTAACGGTGTTTGATGCGACGTGCCCGTTGGTGACTAAAGTGCATATGGAAGTGGCTCGCGCCAGCCGTCGTGGTGAAGAATCCATTCTGATTGGCCACGCCGGTCATCCGGAAGTGGAAGGCACCATGGGCCAGTACAGCAACCCGAAAGGCGGCATGTACCTGGTTGAATCACCGGAAGATGTCAGCAAACTGGATGTGAAAAACGAAGGAAAACTTTCGTTTATGACGCAAACCACGCTTTCCGTTGATGACACTTCTGACGTGATTGACGCGCTGCGTAAACGCTTCCCGAAAATCATCGGCCCACGCAAAGACGACATTTGCTACGCAACGACTAACCGTCAAGAAGCCGTGCGTGCGCTGGCTGATGAAGCGGATGTGGTGCTGGTGGTAGGCTCGAAAAACTCGTCCAACTCCAACCGTCTGGCAGAGCTTGCACAACGCATGGGCAAAGCCGCATATCTGATTGATGATGCGATGGATATCCAGGAATCCTGGGTTAAAGATGTGGCATGTGTTGGTGTTACGGCAGGAGCGTCCGCGCCAGATATCCTGGTGCAAAACGTTCTGGCTCGCCTGCGTGAGTTAGGCGGCAGCGAAACCCGCGAGTTGGTCGGGCGCGAAGAAAACATCATCTTCGAAGTGCCGCGTGAACTGCGTCTGGATGTGAAAGAAGTGTAGGGCGCATAAGCAATACCGTCATCCGTTTAAAATGGGGAGCTTAGGCTCCCCATTTTTCTTTGCCAGAAACTCAGGCGTCTTCCTCATCCTGCATAATCGCGCTGCGCCCACCATCCATCACAATCGTTGTCCCGGCAATAAACCCGGCTTTATCGCTGGATAAAAACAGGCAAAGATCGCCAACTTCATCTGAACGGCCAATACGCCCAACCGGGTGCTTTTTGATGGTTTTTTCGCGTGCCATTTCTTCATCAGCATGCGAGTCGAACCACGCCTGGTTGCCATCGGTATCGATAAAGCCAGGCGCGATACCCACGGTTCGGATTTCTGGTCCCCATTCGATAGTCAGGCTTTGCACCAGCGACAATAGCGCCCGCTTGCTGATGTTATATGGCGCGCATCCTGGCATGGTGGAGAATGCGTGATTCGAGGTAATAACAATAATCACCCCGTTGCTTTTGCGCAGCGCCGGGCGGGCGCATTTCGCCAGGTACCAGTGGGATCGCAGATTCAAATCGAAGTTATGCGACCAGTCACTCTCTTCACAGTCGATGCCTTTGAATACGTTTTTGCCCGCGTTAGAAATCACGACATCAATGCGGCCAAACAGCTTTTCGGCATCAATAACAAACTGCTTAATAGATTCCGTTTTGGTGACGTCGACGGAAAAATAGAAATAACGATCGGGATATTCAGCCAGCATCTTCCGGGCATTGGGTGCTTTTTCTAATGCAGAAAACGCACAACCGATAACGATGTCGCCATTGTCCAGAAATGTCTGTGCAATGGCCTGGCCGATCCCCTGACTGGTTCCGGTAACAATCACAACACGAGCAGATTGTTGGATCTTCATAATAAGTCCCTGATGAAATGATCGATAAGCTGACTATCGTCTGAGGAAAGCGGCCAGCCAGGCTTGCGGCAATAATCAGTCGCGATAATTCCCCGTCGTTTCAGAATCGTTTTCTCAACCTGAATGATGTATTCGCAATGCGTCATCCAGCGCTGGATATACGGCAATAAAGCCTGATGCAACGCCTCGGCCTGCGCCGTTTCGCCCCGTTGCCAGTGTTGATAAATCCGCACATAAACCTCGGCAAACGAACAGCCCGGCATCACACCTTTTCCGCCTGCCGCCAGCATTTGCAGCATATACAAACCCGCATAGCCGTTGAGCACACTCGCCTGCGGAGCCAGTCTCAGGAAATCGCGGGTGTAGTCGACTGGCGGGTTACACTCGATTTTGAACACCGCATGCGGATATCGCGCCGCGACAGCCGCCAGTTGTTCCGGCGTAATCGCCAGGCCGGTTTCGCCCGGCGCATACTGCACCATCACCGGGATATCTACCGCTTCCAGCACGGCAAAAATATGCTCCTGAATCGCCTGTGGATTAGGGCTGAGAAAGAACGGTGGCAGCAGCATTAGCGCATCCACACCCAACCTTTCATAGTAACGCGCGCGTTTGACTGCCAGCTCGGTGCTGTGATCGGTCACTGACATCGCCCGATAAAGCGTGCTACCCGCCAGAGTGCTGACAAACATTTGCGCCAGTCGATCGCGTTCCTGGTCATGCAATTTCGGGAATTCGCTGGCGATGCCAAACAGCGTGGTGCCTTGCGCGCCGCTGGCGGAAAGATGCTCCAGCAGGCGCACAAAACTCACTTCATCAATCTCGCCGCCAGCAGTAAACGGCATTGCGGTAATCGGATTCACACCAACGATTTGTTGCGCCGTATAGTGCTTAGTCATCAGTCTTCCTCCCGGTCGGCCAGCACCGCACCTTGGGCGGCAGGTAGCGCCCAACGGCGATACAAACGCAGGAAACCGCGCGGGACTTCTTTATCGACCGGCTGCCAGTTTTCACGACGCGTAGCCAGTTCGGCCTCGGCTACGTGCAGCGTCAGGGTGCGCGAAGGAATATCAATCGAGATTTCATCGCCATCTTCCACCAGCCCCAGTTCGCCGCCGTCTACCGCCTCTGGCGAAATATGACCCACGAACAAACCACGGTTGGAGCCAGAAAAACGCCCGTCGGTAATCAGGGCGCAAGTATCAGAAAGCCCCATGCCTTCCAGCGATTTCATCGGCTTATACATTTCCGGCATGCCAGGCCCGCCTTTCGGCCCTTCGTAGCGTAGCACCAGCACGCTGCCCGGCTGAATTTGACCGGACATAATCGCTTCTACGGATTCCAGCTCGCTGTTAAACACCACCGCAGGGCCACGGAATACCATCAGGTTTTCCGGTACGGCAGCCGGTTTCACCACGCATCCGAGTGGCGAAAGATTACCGTGCAGCACGGCAACGCCCGCTTCATTTCGCACAGGAATCGCCAGCGTATGAATCACTTCCGGGCGGCAACTCGGTTTTGTTTCGGCAATCAGATCGGCTTTGGTTTTGCCGGCTACCGTCAGCGCATCCAGATGCATCAGCTTGCTGATTTCAACCTCTACAGCCTGCACGCCACCCGCTTCCCAGAAATCGATCATGTCATGCTCGGAAGCCGGATACAGCGACGCGACTAACGGGACTTTATGGCTCAGTTCATCAAAAGCGGAGAGCGGCAGGTGGCCCAATTCTGCTTCGTAATAAATGGCCTGAAGATGAAGGATCGCGTTGGTTGAGCCGCCCGTTGCCAGCAGATAAACCATCGCATTATGGATGGACTCCCGGGTAATGATTTGGCGCGCGTTCACGCCGTTGAGCACCAGCTCCACAGCCTGGCGGCCGGTTTCTACTGCACAATCACGGCGCTCTTGCGACACGGCAGGCAGCGTGCTGCTACCCGGTAAACTCATGCCCAGCACTTCGCCAATACAGCACATGGTGTTCGCGGTGCCATACATGGTGCAGGAGCCAGGGCCAGGTTCGGCGATATTTTCAATATGCGCGAACTCTTCTTCGCTGATTTCACCACGTTTTTTCCAGCCGATGGCTTCGGTAACGATATTGCCGTCCCAGTGTTTACCTTTGTATTCAGCCGGGTACATCGGCCCGCCGTTAACCATAATTGCCGGGATGTCTAATCGCGCAGCCGCCATTAACATCGCCGGAACGATTTTGTCGCATGAGCCAAGCAGCACCATGCCGTCGAAACGGTGGGCGCGCATCATCACTTCAATCGATGCGGTGATCACTTCACGGGCGGCGAGGATATAACGCATCCCCAAATGCCCTTCGGCAATGCCGTCACACGGTGCGATGGTGCCAAACACCATGCCCACACCACCAGCTTCATCAATGCCTTCGAGCACTTTAGCGGTCAGCTCATTGAGGTTGGCATGGCCTGCCGTTGCATTGGTGTAGCTGTTCACTACGGCAATGACAGGTTTGCGCAGTTGTTCATCGGTATGACCCATTGATTTGTACAGCGCACGTTTCAGTGCGCCATCATCACCTTCGAGGATCGGGTTGAAATGCGTGCCACAGCTGGCACATCCGCCACATCCACTCATAGTTTTTATCTCTTCTAAACGTTAGCGATCGATTGTCGCGTTGATATGTTGAGCAGCGTCAGAGCGCTCAGTTGACTGTTCGGATACAGCGATAACTTTCTTCGGGTTTGCCAGCCGGGCAGGCAAAGTGAGAATGAGTGGGGCGCACAACAACAAGAAGGCGGCGAGAATATATAAACCCGTGTCGGTGCGTCCGGTGGTGTCTTTCAGCCAGCCAAGAACCGTTGGGCCAAAGAACCCGGCCAGGTTGCCGATGGAGTTAACAAACGCGATACCTGCGGCAGCAGCGGTGCCGGAAAGCAAAGCGCCAGGCAGGCTGATATAGGTTGGAATCAATGCCAGGGTGCCGGACATTGCCACGCAAATCCACGCCATCATCCAGAAGGTGGAACCGCTGCAATAAGCACTCAGTGCCAGGCCCACGCAGCCGATCATGGCGGGAATGGCGATGTGCCAACGGCGTTCTTGTTTCAGGTCAGAATGGCGACTGTTCCACACCATAAAACAGGCACCGAAGACATACGGCAGTGCCGCCAGCAGGCCGATATGGAAATCGTCACTGACGCCGGAGGATTTGATGATCGACGGCAGCCAGAAGTTGATGCCGTAGTAGCCGATGTTGAAGCTAAAGAACACGACTGCCAGTAGCCAGACATAGCCGTTTTTCAACATCCCTTTCAGGCTGGAGTCTACTTTGCCTTTATTGGCACGCTCACGGTTGGCTGCGTCTTTTGCCAGGTCGCTAATGACCACCTGTTTTTCGGCATCAGTTAACCATTTGGCCGATTTCACATCGTTATCGAGATAACGCAGCACCACAAAAGCGAGCAGGAAAGAGGGAATCGCTTCAACCAGGAATAGCCACTGCCAGTTATGCAGGCTGCCAACGCCTTCAAAAAGCTTAAGGATCAGGCCGGAAAGCGGGCTGCCGATAATGGTCGAAAGCGGCGTCACCAGAATAAACAGACCCAGTGTGCGAGCGGAGCGCCACGACGGGAACCACAGCGTGAGATAGAACACGATGCCAGGGAAGAAACCGGCTTCCGCCACGCCGAGTAAAAAACGCACCACGTAAAATTGCGTCGGTGTGGTGACAAACATCATGCCAGCCGAAAGCACCGCCCAGGTTGCCATAATGCGCGCAATCCAGAAGCGTGGCCCGAAGCGTTGCATTAGCAGATTGCTCGGCATCTCAAACAGGAAGTAGCCGATAAAGAAGATGCCCGCCCCTAGCCCATAAACAGTGTCGCTAAAGCTCAGCGCATCCTGCATGTGTAATTTGGCGAAACCGACGTTAACGCGATCCAGATAAGCGAAGAAATAACACAAGATCAAAAACGGGATCAGGCGTCGCGTGATCTTGCTGTAGACCTTTGATTCTTCCACCGCAGCGGTGGGATTGTTGCCCAGAGTTTTCTGCATTTTTGTCTGCTCCAGAGGTGAGATTTATTGTTATTTCGCCGCGGCGGTACCCGGGCGTGTTGCCTTGAAAAGTTGCTGACCGATAAGACGCAGCGGTTCGCCACGCATCAGATTACGTTCAATGTTTTCGAGGGAAATATTTTTGGTTTCAGGCACAAAGAAGATCGTCAACACGATGCAGACGATGTTCATTACGCCGTAAAGCCAGAACGTATTCGGACTGCCGATGGTGTCGATGAGTGTCAGGAAGGTCGCGCCAATGATCATATTGGCAATCCAGTTCGCCATTGTTGAACAGGTCACACCAAAATCGCGCCCAGCCAGCGGCTGAATTTCGGAGCACAGCACCCAAATCAGCGGGCCTGCACTCATGGCAAAACCAACAATGAAAATAAGCAGGACGATAACGGCGGCGTACTGCTCCGTCGGGTTTGATATCCCGCTATGGAACATATAACCGAGAATACCCATGCAGATGGCCATGCCGGAGAAACCTAATTTCAGGATAGGTTTGCGCCCCCAACGATCCACCAGGGCGATAGCGATAAAGGTCGCCAGCACGTTCGTTAACCCGGCAATCACCGTTCCCCACATTTGTTCACGCGTGGTAGAGAAACCGGCAATTTCGAAGATTTTCGGCGCGTAATACATGATGACGGTCATGCCGGTGAACTGCTGCATGAACTGGAGTAATACGCCAAGATAGGTGGAACGGCGAAAATGCGAGTTATGGCGGAAAAGCTGCCATCCGCGCTGTTTCATCTTCAGGCTGTCGCGGATCTGATTGAGTTCGTTCTGTGCTTCTTTGTCGGAATTACGCAGCAGTTTCAGTACTTTTGCTGCCAGTTCATGCCTGTCTTTCATCGCCAGCCAGCGCGGGCTTTCCGGCAGTGTTAACACGCCGATAAACAGAACAATCGCCGGGAAGGTGATCACACCCAACATCCAACGCCAGTGTCCACCTTCACTCAGTGCGGTGTCGGACAGGAAAGCCACCAGAATCCCGATGGTGATCATCAGCTGATAGAGCGAAATCATGCTGCCACGAATACGTTCCGGAGCGATTTCTGAGAGATACAGCGGGGCAGTAAAAGAGGCGACACCGACCGCCAGACCCAGGATGAAACGAGAAATCGTGAGGATCTCAACATTGTGTGCAAACGCGCAGCCAATCGAGCCAATCACAAACAGCACCGCACCCAGTAGCAGGCTCTTTTTACGGCCAAGGGAGGATGACATCGGGCCGCTACACAAGGCACCAAACGCGGCACCAAACATCATCACGCTGACCACAATTTCCTGATGGTGGCTGCTTAAACCAAATTCTTTAGCAATAAATGGCAGTGCACCCGCGATAACGCCCATATCCAGACCAAACAGCAATCCAGCGAGGGCGGCAAGAAGGCAAACAAGTATTGTTTGCCGGTTTGTTTGTGTAGGGTTCATGGTTAAGTCCTTAATAATTATAGTTTTAAAAAAGGAACTGATTTTTTGGTAACCACTGTATGTGTTTTTAATTTTTATCCGTTCTGGATCCGCGCCAGGCTTGCTGATAAGCCTGCGCACGCATGTGTAGCAAATCCATGCTCATCCCCGCCTGGTAAAGCCCCCCGCCAAGGCCAAAACCGTTGGCACCCGCCTGAATGTAACTGCGCATTTGCGCGGCATCGGGCTGAATGCCGCCAACGGGAAGTAACGCCACTTCTGCGGGGATCACCGCGCGAAAGGCTTTGGTTATCACCGGGCTGATATGTTCGGCTGGGAACAGTTTCAATGCGCTGGCTCCGGCTGCCATGGCGCTGAACGCCTCGCTTGGGGTCATGATCCCCGGCATGCTGATAAGCCCGAGCTTGCGGGTATAGCGGATCACCTCCGGGCAGCAATTTGGGGAGATGATCAATTGCCCGCCGCATTCGGCGACGGCATCAACTTGCTCAACCGTCAGCACGGTTCCTGCGCCAACGTAGCCGCGTTCGGCGACCACTTTTCGCATCAGGGAAATTGACTCCAGCGGTTTCGGGCTATTGAGCGGTACTTCAAGGTAGCGAAATCCGCAGTCGAGCAGGATTTCTGCAGCTTCCACGGCGTCTTGCGGCGTAATACCGCGCAAAATAGCGACCAGCGGTAACGGCTCTTTTTGCCATTGGGCGATGAAATTTTTTGAGTTCATGATGGGGTTCCTTGAAGTTGGCAAAAGAGATGCCACAGGCCGTGAATAAAACAGTCATCGCCATTCGCCGCGATGAGATTGAGATCCAACTGGCCTGCCGCAAGCTGATAGCGATCCGTCAACGTCGGGCTGCCAACCACCCACGCCTGCAACCCAGTGGGAAGTGCCTGCAATTCGTAGCCAATAGCTAAGCCGGACAAATAACTGTGAACGCTCGTTTCAGCAATTTCACCGGCCAGGCGGCGGGTGCGGGCTGAGAAGATTAAGTGGGTGAATGGCGCACCTTGCTGAGCGGTTTTCACGCCCAATAAGAAAGCGTCTGTATCTTCCTGCTGATCAGGCAGCGCCCGCCCAAGAATGGAATGCTGGCTGAGGAGCGAGAATATTTCGCCCGTCATAAACGTGGCGAACGAGGTGATTTCACCGTTCACCATCAGCGCATGTTTGCTGTGCGTACCAGGCAACAATGCGGTGTGCTGGCGGGCGGGGTGCAGCGATGCCAGGCCTAATAATTGCACTTCCTCGCCGCGCATCACGTCGGGTTGAGAGAACGGACTGTTGCCGTTAGCACCGGGAATAATCCACGCCGGGCTGCCCCAGGGAGTGGTGAAAGCCAGCGTGCGGGCAGCCAGATTTTTCGCCATACAGGGGAGCGGCGTATAAGGCACTTCATGCCAGCCTTGCTGCGAACCGACCATTCCCGCCATCACAATCGGCAGGTTGCCGTACTCTTCTAACCACGTTTGCAGCAAGGCTTGCAGCGTCGGCGCAAATTGATCCTTCTCGACGGATAACAACCCGCAAGGCTGGCTAATTCTGGAAACTGGCTTTGAACCCTGCATCAAAAATGCACGGAAGTTGGTCGTTCCCCAATCGATGGCAATCCAGTGAGTTTTCATTCAAGTAATACAAACCGTATAATCTTGTAATACAAGAATGCTAGAGCAAAAAACACCCACAGTGTGTGAGGGAGATCGAAATTACGTCAGATGAGGATCAAATAATATGGTCGAACATTTCCGGACGATCCTGCCAGATACGTTTTTTGGCAGCATTGAGCAGAATATCGCGCATTTTAAGGCGGGCGTTATCGACCTGTTTCAGGCGAATCGCATCGAATAACTGGTAGTGTTCATCGACGGCGGCTTTGGTTTGACGAACGTCTTTTTCGAGGGTTTGTTTAAACGACAGCGCCATGGCCGCAGAAAGTGCGTTGCCAAGGGCTAAAAGAAAGGGATTATGCGTGGCACGTAGCAAAGCATGGTGAAAGGCCATGTCGCCTTCTTCAAACAGGGAGCGCTGCGCCTCGAGCTGGCCTTTGCGCATTAACTGTAACGCATCCTCCAGCGCCGCCAGATCGTGTCCGTTAGCGTTTAGCGCCGCAAGCGTTGCAACGTTTGGCTCGAAAATCAGGCGCGTTACAATCAGTTGCTCAACCAGTTTCAGGTCGAGTTCACCTTCAGCCAGCCAGCCGAGCACGTCAATATCCAGCAGACTCCACTGCTCGCGGCTATTCACGGTGCTGCGTTTTTTGGCCTGAATCGAGATAAGCCCTTTTGCTGCAAGCACTTGCAGGGCGTTGCGCACTGAGGTGCGGGAAACTTCATATTCCACGGCCAGCTCATTTTCACCTGGTAAAGAAAGCCCCGGCGCGAGATCGCCATGCATAATCCGGCGTGCAAGATGCTGGGTGACAGATTCTGAAATAGTTGTCTGTGGGACTTTCATTACACTTTCTCGGTCGAGTCTGAACATGGAAATGAGCTACATAGTAAGCTAATCGCGCCGTATTCGCACCGTATGTACTTAAAAGATAAGAGAGCAACGTATGAGCAGAACTCCCATTATTCTCGACACCGATCCGGGCATTGACGATGCCGTAGCCATTGCCGCCGCACTCTTTGCCCCGCAGCTTGATTTAAAGTTGCTGACGACGGTCGCCGGGAATGTCAGCGTCGAGAAAACCACCCGCAATGCATTGCAATTGATGCACTTTTGGCAGAAGGATATTCCGGTCGCGCAGGGGGCAGCCACTCCACTGGTGCGTAAATTGCGCGATGCGGCTTATGTGCACGGCGAGTCCGGCATGGAAGGTTATGCGTTTGTGGAGCATCACCGTCAGCCGCTGGATAAACCCGCTTTTCAGGCGATTTATGATTGTTTAAACGCCAGCCCTGAACCCGTCACGCTGGTGGCGATCGGCCCGCTTACAAATATTGCGCTGCTGCTCACCCAATATCCAGGCTGTAAAGCGAAGATCAAACGCCTGGTGATCATGGGCGGATCGGCAGGGCGCGGCAACTTCACGCCAAATGCCGAGTTTAATATCGCTATCGATCCTGAGGCGGGTGCGCGCGTATTTGAAAGTGGCCTGGAAATTGTGATGTGCGGCCTCGACGTCACCAACCAGGCGCTGCTGAGTCCTGAATATCTGGCAACGCTGTCAGAACTCAACCAAACCGGCAAAATGTTGCACGCGCTGTTTAGCCATTACCGCAGTGGCAGCATGGCGACGGGTT
Organism: Buttiauxella sp. BIGb0471; assembly: GCF_024807715.1. Lineage (NCBI taxonomy): Bacteria > Pseudomonadati > Pseudomonadota > Gammaproteobacteria > Enterobacterales > Enterobacteriaceae > Buttiauxella > Buttiauxella sp. BIGb0471. The sequence goes on along the minus strand of NZ_JANUEU010000003.1, from coordinate 419,296 downwards.
TACGCATGCACGATCTGTGCGCCATCGCCTGGCTGGTAAAACCGGAATTATTCCAGACTCAACCGTGTTTTGTGGCAGTCGAAACTCACGGTGAATTTACCGCAGGCACTACGGTTGTAGATATTGAAGGGCGCTATCAACGCGAGCCAAACGCCCATGTGGCGTTGGATCTCGATGTTGCCGGTTTTCAGACATGGGTTGCAGAAGTTCTGGCACTAGCACCTTAAATATTTAACGCGATGTAGATCGAGTTTCTTCGGCCTGATCATAGGGTTAATCGATTAACCTGCTATGCTGATTAAGCAGTTCTCCTTGGGCCGGAGAAACAAAATGAATATACCTGTCATCATGCCACCGGGCGTGGCATTCCAGAACGGCCATTTCACGGCTGAAAATATCATTAATAAAACCACACACAGTGGCGATCTTGTGGGCGTCTTTCATGACGAAGCCGCATGGCTTGCGCTGCCTGCTGATACAGCAATCTATCAGGTTGAAATGCTGCAATCTGTGCAAGGGGAAGGTGAGCTTTTTGTCGGCACCACGCACCTCAATCCCGGGCGTGTTGGCGATGAGTTTTATATGACGCGTGGCCATTTCCATCAACGGCGTGAACAAGGCGAAGTGTATATTGGCTTGCGCGGAACGGGCTTGTTGCTGCTGCAAGATGAGCAGGGTAAAGCCCGGCTTGAGCAGGTTTCGGCGGGGTCAGTGCATATCATTCCAGGTGCTACAGCACACCGCCTGATTAACACCGGCACCGAAGTTCTCTCTGCACTCGCCGTTTGGCCAACCATTGCCGGGCATGATTACGCGGCGTTGGCACAAGGCTTTGCGCTGCGAGTGGTTTTGCAGGACGACAAAATCCAGGCAAAAGAGGTGCAAAATGGCTGATCAGCACCTGAATTTTGGGCTGGATATGAAGATCCACCACCAGCCGATGGGTTTTAGCTACGGCGAAGAGGTGATCGGCCCGGTGCCGGAGATCCGTAAACTCGATCAGATCCGCGCCTCGTTGCGCGATCCGTCGTGCAACGGGCCGGAGGATGTGTACGCGATTGTGATGGATGTGGCGCGTTTGCAGGACAGAGAAGAACTGAAGAAACGCATGCTGTTATTTGGCGTGGTGACTTACGCTTCTGGCCGCCTGGGAGACGAGCCGATTCGCAGCCAGGGCCACATTCACCGTATCAGCAGCCACAGCGGCTGGTCGCCGCCTGAGTTGTATGAAATCTGGCAGGGCAAAGCGATTATCTACATGCAGGAATACGTGGCGGACGATCCGGGGCGTTGCTTTGCGGTTTGCGCCGGGCCTGGCGAGAAAGTGCTGGTGCCGCCGGGTTGGGCGCACGCCACGATTTCAGCTTCGCCGGATGAACCGCTGACGTTTGGTGCCTGGTGCGATCGCGAATACGGTTTTGAGTATGATGCCGTTCGCGCCTACAAAGGGCTGGCATGGTATCCGCTGTTGCAAGACGAGCATATTGCCTGGCAGCACAACCGCAGCTACATGCCGGGGCGTTTACAGGTGACTTCACCGCGCCAGTATACCGAGTTTGGGATAACCGAGGAGCCGTTGTATCAGCAGTTTATTGATGATCCCGCGCGGTTTCAGTTTATTTCGAAGCCAGGGATAGTCGGGCAGAAGTGGGTGGGGTTTCATCCTTAAAACAACCCTCACCCTGGCCCTCTCCCTGAGGGAGAGGGAATTAACTCGATTTTCTCCCTCTCCTGGGGGAGAGGGGCGGGGTGAGGGCATACAACTAAGAAAATAACCCCACCGCCACGCCAACTGCCGCCAGCACCAGTAGCAACAGCATCGCTTTCACCGGTGATACGCCGCGTTTCGCCATTAAATACCAGGTGCCAATCACCACCAACAATGGCAGCAGATTAGGGAAAATTCCGTCCAGCATCTGCTGCACATGAATATTCACGCCATCTTTGGTGACAAATTCAAGCCCGGTGCCTAGCTTCACGTAGCTTGCCGCCACGCCGCCCATCACGAACACGCCTAATAACGATAGCGCTTCACGCAGGCGCGTCGATTTACTGCTCACCAGCATCTCAACGGACGTCGACCCCATGCGGTAGCCTTTCAGGAACAGGAACCACGAGCCGGGAATGATAATCGCCAGCCACGCCACGCAGTAAAACAGTGGCCCGAGGATATTCCCGCCTGCCGCCAGCGCCATGCCGATACTGAGCAAAATTGGGATCAGCATGCCCGGAATCATCGAATCGCCAATCCCTGCCACTGGCCCCATCAGGCCGACTTTCAGGGTGTTGATGGTTTCGCCGTCAATCGGTTCGCCGTTGGCGCGTTTCTCTTCCAGCCCCAGCACCATGCCGTTCACAATCGCGCCTAGTTGCGGCTCGGTGTTATAGAACGAGGCGTGGCGTTTAAGCATCTCTTTGCGCTGTTCGTCATCGGGATACAGCTTTTTCGCCACCGGCAACATACTCAAACAAAAGCCGAATGATTCAAGACGCTCAAAGCTCATGGACGAAAGGTTGTACATCATCCAACTGCGCCAGCAGCGGCGCAGATCCTGGCGAGTGAGTTTACGTTCTTCCATCAGAATTCATCCTCATCATCAGCGGGCGTGGAGGCTGCACGTTCAGCCTGCGGCTCAGGTTTGTAGTTGTAGTGAATCAGGGCCAGCAATGCGCCGACGATGACCAGCGCCACCATGTTCAGTTTCAGGAAAACGATGCAGATAAACCCCACCAGGAAGTAAATCAACATGCTGTAATTCTTAATGATTTGTTTAAGCAGAATCGCGATACCCACCGCTGGCAGAATGCCGCCGAGCACGTTCATCGTCGAAAGTACGATGTGCGGCAGGCTGTCCATAAAGGCGTTGATGTACTGCGCGCCGAAATAGACCGCGATAAACGTCGGAATAAAACGCATCAGGAAGTTGGTCGCCTGCGGCCAGATAGCGCTGTTGAGATACACGCCACGCTCGTCGCCTTTTTCCAGCGCCAGGTCTGCGCGGTGGTTCCACCAGGAATTGAGCACCATCATGGCGTTAAACAACACGGTGCCTGCAATACCGATAGTGGCCGCCAGCGCCACGGCCACTTCCGGGCCTTTGTTGGAAAGAATACCCAGCGCGATAGCCGGGAAAGCTACAAAGTTGAGATCCGCAGGCATCGAGCCACCGGGGGTTACCATCGCGATATACACGGCCTGTACCGCCACGCCGATGATAATCCCGGTCTGCACATCGCCGAGAATGAAACCTACCAGCATCCCTGAAACCAATGGGCGGGTAATCAAATACCAGCCGCCGGTTAGCCCCAGCAGCCATGGGCTACTTAACGCACCGAGGTAACAGAGAATGCCGATCAAAGCCGCTTCAAAAGCCATATTGCACTCCTTTATTTGAGTTTTTGGCGAGCGTCCTGCCAGCTATAACTGCTGGCATCGGGCACCAGACGAAATTCAATCTGATGCCCGCGCAACGTCAGGTAGTCGAACGCAGCACTCTCTTCCGGATTCACAGATTGATTAGGGCCAATGGTGGTGGTTGTGGCGCGAGCGCTCATCGGGCCGACGTTGATTTTTTTATTGCTGTTTTGCAGGCTGATACCTGCTTCTTCGATGCGTTTTAACGTGACGGGTGATTTGCCAATCACGAAGTAATGCTTCTCGCTGGCGATGATTTTTGGCAGTTTTTCGATGGCCGTGGCGGTGTCAAACAGCCAGACTTTAATGTCCTGAACCGCCCCTTTCATGACTGATGAAAGCAAAGGATCGGCGGCGACGGCATCGTCGATGGCAATTATCCCATCGCACGGCAGCTCTTTTGCCCAGCGGGTGACGAGCTGGCCGTGGATCACGCGATCGTCGATTCGTACAAATGAAATGCTCATCGTTGCCCCTTAAAAATCATCTGACTGCATAGTTTCAGCAAGCGTCGCCTGCACCAGCGTGTCCTGGGTGTTGGCAAGCAGTTGTGCGGTGGCCTGTTCGATATCCGCGAGATCTTTTATCTCATCGCTTAGCAGCAACATGGGGAAGTTGACGCCAGCGAGTACAGTGACGGGCGGTTGCGTATCAGGGTTAAAGGCGTAGTGGCAGGCGATATTCCACGGCGTGCCGCTTTGCAGATCGCACAGCACCACGACGCCATCAGCATCTTTGCTAGCCTGTTTCAACACCGCCGCAAACTCATCGCCAAAGCTATTAATGCCTTTGTTTTCCGTGAGCATGACCGGGAATACATGCGGCAATTCGCCGTAGACCATGCGTGAACTTGCCAGCAGCGCTTCCGCCAGCGTGCCGTGTGTTGCCAGAATGACGTTGATCATAATTAACCTCTTACCCAGGCTTTCATGGTGGCGAGTTGCTGACTGGCACCCCGACCATACGGTGAAATTCGGTATTCCCCTACGGCAGCAGGAATGATGAAGGTTTCGGCGTAATGCACCACAAACGGCTCGAACGCGCTGCTCGGGCTTTCAACCAGCGCCTCGTCGCCTTCCACCAGATTCAAAACGTTAACGCCGCCGTGCGTGTGGTGTGTGACGGGCTGCGTAAACCAGTGGCGACGCGTTTCAATAAACTCGCGTTCATGCAGGCCGGTGCGCTCCTCGCGCCAGCCATCGCCTTCGGCAATCGGTTCAAAATGGTTAACCAGGTGCTCGTTTACCCATTGGGTATCGCGTTGCCAGTCAATGACTTGTGCACCGTGATCCAGATGCACCGGGCGCGGCAGACCGTCCAGCCCGAGGCGTCCCCAGTCCCATAATTTGAAGGTGAAAATATACGGCGTAGCGCTGATTTCCAGCACCATCGCGCCCGATCCTGAACAGTGCACAGTACCTGCCGGGATCAGGAAGTGATCGTGTTTGCGCGCCGGGAAGCGGTTAACGAATTTCTCGTCATCAAACGCTTTTTCGCCACGCTGAGCGCGGGCCAAATCGTCGAGCATTTCCTGCGGGTCGATCCCCGTTTTGGTGCCGAGATAAACTTCTGCGCCCGGCTCGGTTTCCAGCAGGTAATAGCTCTCATCCTGGGTGTAATGCATCCCGAAATGCTGCTGGATGTACTCGGTAATCGGGTGAACCTGGAAACTCAAATTCTGCCCGCCGATGGTATCGAGGAAGTCGAAACGGATCGGGAACTCTGCGCCAAATCGGGCATGGACGCGCTCGCCAAGCAGCGGACGGGGGTAGAGCAACACCAGATCCTGAGAGGGGATCTCGATCCGCACATCACCAAAACGCAGTAACAGGCTGTTCTCCTCGGGCACACAGTCAAAACACCATGCGTAATTTGGCTTTGAGGGATCGAGATCGAATTTTTCTTTCATCCATTGCCCGCCCCAGACGCCGGGGTCGAAGAATGGCACCACGCGGAACGGTTGCTGCGTGGTTTGTTGTAGGCCATGACGCAGCGCATCTCCGCTCACCATCGCCGGTTGTTGCGTATTATTGGTGTCGAGCAGGAAATCCGCGCGCTTGAGCAGCGGGGTTTTATGGCGGTCGAACACGCGCCATTCAATGAAAAAGGCACGTTTGTAGCGGCGCAGAATATCTTCATTAACGTTATCTGCCCCCCAGTTGCCCAATTCTCCACGGCGAAAACGCTGCTGAATTTCCCAGCGGGCGAGATCGGCATAAATCAACACATCACCCGGATGAACTAAGGCAGCACCTGGGCCGTAGATCACTACCAGGCCAGACGTCGTTTCTGCGGCTTCATGCCGTACTTGCGCTAGTTTTTCCGGGCAGAAAAACTCGCTGAGTTCGTGGCAGGAAAGCACGCCGAATACCCGGTCGTCCGTCAAATTGCGGGCCAGCAAATCATGCAGATGCTGTTCACTCAGACGCGCGGATTCAGCGTTGATAATGTGTTGCGGGTTAAGTTGTTCAATGAGCTGCGTGCGCAGTTCGTCGAGTTGAACGCCGGGATAACAGTCAATCACCAGCACCGTTTTGCCCGAAGCGGAAAGCCGTTCGCTCACGGCTTGTTTAATGGCGGACCATCCTTGCCATGCCTGATGCTCAAACCCCGAAACGCGGACTTCGGGATACTTATCGTATGATGCCGGATGCATAATCTTCTCCCTGTTTCTGATGAACTAAGATTAATCGATTAACCCATTTTGAACAGCGTGGTAAACGCGATTAACCCGCCATTTTTAATAAGGTGTTGCTTAAAGTTGAGTTATCTGTGACGGCATTCACATGGAGATATGCATTTTTTTGGTTATTCGATTAATCTGTGTGGAATTGCTTAATTTTGAGGAGTGCTAATGAGCACTGTCACCCTTGCCCAGGTCGCGAAACAGGCCGAAGTTTCAACCGCTACTGTTTCAATGGTGTTGCGAAATCGGGGCCGTATTTCTGACGCCACTCGCCAACGTGTGCTCAAAGCGCTGGATGATTTGGGTTATGTGTATAACCAAACGGCGGCCAATTTGCGCAATCGCACCAGCAATCAGGTTGGGTTGTTGCTGCACGACATCACCAACCCGTTTTACGGTGAAATGACCGCCGGGCTGAGCCAGGAGATGGAGCGCCACGATCTGCTGCTTTTTCTGGCAAACAGCGAAGAATCCGGCGAGCGGCAGCAAAAGTTTGTCGATTCTCTGATGCGCAATAACGCCTGCGGCATGGTGTTGTGCGCGGCACGAGAAACGCCGCCGCTGTTTTTTGAAACGCTGAAGCGGCGCAACATTCCGGCGATTATGGTGGTGCGCCCGATGGACGACGTGGACTTCGATTTTGTCGGCACCGATAACTTCCTTGGCACCCAACTGGCAACACAACATCTGCTGCGTCTGGGGCATCGTCATATTGCGTTTATTGGTGGGAGTGAAAATTCCATCAGCCGCGCGCAACGTATTGGCGGCTACAGCAGCAAATTGCTTGAGCATCGTATTCAGCCGAAAAGCGAATGGGTGGTCTCTTCTCTTGCCAGCCAAAGTGACGGCGCACGTGTGGCCGAGGAGCTGTTCCGGCAATACCCGGAAATCACGGCGGTGGTCTGTTATCAGGATATCGTGGCGCTGGGCGTGATGCAGACGCTGCGCAAAATGGGCCGCCAGCCAGGTGTTGATTTTGCGCTGGTGGGGTTTGACGATATTACCGAGGCGTCTTTGGTTCAGCCTGCGTTGACCACCGTTTCGGTGGCGGCCAAAGAGATTGGCCGTAAAGCCGGGGAGTTGTTATTTAGCCGCATTCAGGGCAACGATGAGCCGCCAAAACGCATTATTCTCCCGCCTACATTGGTGGTGCGGGAGTCTTGCGGGTTTGGGCTATGAATGGGTTAAGCGTCTGACCAGCTCCATTTCACTGTGGCGGAAGGGAATGCCATATTCATCCAGCACATCGTGGAACCAGAGGTGCGCGTAATCCACGCCACATTTGCGCACTGACGGCCAGGGGAGGGTGGTTTGCGTTTTGCCGCGTACCAGCCCCCACTGGAAACAGCCGACATTCAGGGCGGCAAATAGCGGCAGTTGTTCCTCCATCACGCAGCCGACATGCCGCGCCAGCCATTCTGTGCATAACAGCGGACGCTCGAATGTTTGCCAGTAGCGCAATACCTGGAGCATTTTCGGTGTGGCAAGGTAGGCGTGGAAGCTGATCACATCCGAAAGATCGGCTGCTGCCTTATCGATCGGATGGGCAAAAAACTCCGCTTGCGGTTCGTTGGGATCTTGCGAAATGTGCCAGGCACCTACGGTCAGTGGTTGCCGGGGATCTTCGTCACGCGCCCAGGCGAAAATCTGTGGCAGCAGCTCCAGCGCAAAATGCTCCAGCTTTTCATCGAACTGAATTTCCTCAAGCCCGCTGGCAAACGTGCCGCGGTTGCCTGGCTCGTTGTACAAATCCCAGATGGCGATGCGTGAATCGTCTTTGAAATGGCGCACAATGTCGCGCACATAGCGTTCAAGCTGCGGCCACATCTCGCGGTTACATACCGTTTCACGCCCAGGACTCGCCGCCGCCTGGCTGTTGTGTTTGCCGGGTTCGGGTGCTTTTTGAGGCCCTAAAAATGGCTCATCTCCGGAAAAACCACAGTCGTCCATCAGCGTCAGCATAACTTTTATTTGATGGCTTTCGGCGATACGCAGGAAGCTCTCGATACGCATCAGCAATCCATCGCGATCGTGCTGCCAGACGATAAACGGCAGGTTGATGCGCAGTTGGTTATAGCCGATCTCCTGCGCCCAACCGAGTTCCTGATCGATGGTTTCGGGATCAAAGGTTTCGCGCTGCCATAGCTCTGTCCAGTTTACGGCGCTGCGGGGCAGGTAATTAAACCCGCAAATCCAACCCTGATTTTTGTGCCACTGAGCGGCCTGTTGTTTGCTCCATTGTGTTCGCATGACGTGGCTCCTACGGTGATTCCGGCGTTAAGCTGGATACCGATTTACGCCCTGGCGTGTTGCCCCAGACTTTGTCGTATTCATAGCCGGTCAGGTCTTTGATGACTTTACGGGTTTCCATATCGCAGTCTGCGAGGTTTCCGCCCAGCTTGAGACGGGCGACTTCTTTAATCAGCGTTTTATGGGATTCACGGGTGAGTTTGAATTTAAAGGTCATCCAGAAACTGATCGCCAGCAACGCTGTGGTGGCAAAGACCATTAGCCCGACAATCGCGTGTAACGCTTCGATAGGCTGCTCGCCCTGGCCTTTAACAAAACCGCTTTCTTCCAGCACCACACCAATCAGCATGATGGCCAGCGCCACGGTACTTTTCCGGGTTAAGACCATCACACCGGCAAAGATGCCTTCGCGGCGTTTTTTGGTCACGATTTCATCGACGTCAGGAATAAAGCTGTAAATATTCCAGGGGATAAAATAAAGACCCGCACGTGAAATACCCAAAATGACAAACACAGCGGAGAACAAGATCACTGATACATTGATGTTATTGATATAGGCATAAAACAGGAAGGCTAATACAGCAAAAATACAACTATAAGATAAACGCAGTGCGCCGGAAGGCGTGAAGTTCAATTTGCTGAGTAACAGCATAAAGACAAATGTTCCCGGAACAGAAACAAATGCGGCCACGCTTAAATAACCTGAAACGGCGGCGGCATCCTGATGTAATCCGTAAACCACATAATAAGTAAATACTGAGCCGAAAACGTCCATTGCGGTAAACGAAGCAATATAAATAATAATATGCTGGCGGAACATGCGGATCTTAAATGAAGAGAGTAAATCTAACACCAGGCTTTTTAAATGGTGCCAAAGATTACCGCTATTTGCTCCCTCGGGTTCGGGTTCAAACTCTTCGCGCACATCTTTCGCTTCCCAGGTGCACATCCAGGTGGTAAATACCGCGAGGCAAAAAATCGCTGAGAAAAGCAGGCCCGTATAAGTGTATGTCATCGAGTTATCTTTGCCGGTGAACTGCATGATTACACCTGGCACAGACACCGCCAGAAAACCGCCAAGCTGTGAGCAGATCATACGCACTCCTGATAAACGGGCGCGTTCGGTGTAGCGGTTGGTCATCTCTGCCGCCAGCGTTTCCCACGGCACCAGCACCATTGCGGAGAGCAGCTCGATGGAGAGATAAGTGCCGAGATAATACCAGTAGCCCATATCCGTCACCCAAAGCAGGGCGTACAAAAACATCAGTGGGGCGCTGAGTAATAAAAAGAAGCGGCGGCGACCAAAGCGTTTACCCAGCCAGGTATTAGCGAAGTTATCGGTGATGTAACCCATAATTGGACTTAATACCGCGTCTATCACGCGGGCAATAGCAAATATCGAACCGGCTTCTAATACCGACAATCCACAATAAGTGGTATAGAAAAATAAAAGCCAGGTACCAATAATAGCAAAAGCCCCGCCACCAAATAAATCGGTAACACCATATCCTATGGCTGTTCCATAGCCAACTCTGCGTTCTGTAGGTTTCATATTATTATTCCATTTCTGTGTAGGGTGAAAAGGAAATCGTTATTGTTGTTAAATTTTTATCCAGTTTCTGGTTATAGAAGACTGGTAAATTGCTTCGACCATGCGCAGTGATGTTTCCGCCTGGTATATATCAACGTAATTATGATTGTCGGGTATATGTAATGAATGATAAAAATTATTAATAGCCTGCTGGTGGCTGCTTCCCCAATAACACTTTTGGACTTCACGTGGTATTTCGTCGCAGGCTAATAGATTTTTCTCCTCACCAGCAATAAACCACAGATTATTGTGATGAAGTTGCAGCAGGCCTTCTTCGCAATGGATCTCAAGAAATAGCGGCGAGTCGGTGGTGTGACAGTTCGTCGCGTAAAAAATCCCTCGCACCCCGTTGGCTAATTGCATATTCGCCATCGCGGTGTCCTCGGCTTGTGTGGCATTGCTGAGAAAACTGCTCTCCACCACGCCTTTTACCGACTCGACTCCGCCAGCAAACCACTGCATTAAATCCAGCGTATGAATCGCCTGGTTGATGAGCAGGCTGCCGCCTTCGGTGGCGAAACGTCCGCGCCACGGGCTTTGCGCATAGTATTCTTGCGTTCGATTCCATGTCAGCACTGCTTTGATACTCAGCACTTTTCCGTAGGTGTTCGCCTCCAGCAACGATTTGATCTTCTGGCTGCTCGGGTTCAGTCGGTTCTGATAACAGACACCAAGCTGGCTCGTTGCGTGCTTGAGCGCGGCTTTAATGTCTTTTACTTCACCTGGATTCAGCGCCACCGGCTTTTCCGTGAAGACGTGTTTTCCGGCGGCAAGGGCGGCAAGAATCACTTCTTTGTGCGCGACATGCGGCGTGCAGACGTGCACCACGTCAATTTCGCTATCACACAGCATCTCGCGGTAATCGGCGTAATAACGGCAAGCGTAACGCTCGGCCAGTAAGTGACCCTTTGCTGAGTCTGTTTCGACAATTGCCCGAAGCCTGCAGGCTGGATTCGATTGAATTGCCTCGACGTGCAAGGTGTGGATTGCTCCACACCCGACGACTGCGGCCTGTGTCGTCTTCATCGCTATTGCACTCCGTTTGCCAGCATTTGCGCGCGCACGCACAGTTCGGCGGCTTTGAAGGCATGTGCCTGAGTCATCGCATTTTCGGTGCGATTCAGGCAGTCAAGAATCAGTTCGCCGAAGAACGGAAAGCCCACATTTCCGGCAACCGGATAGCGGAATTCACCTTCTTTATTAACCAGATACACCACGTCCTGTTCCTGGCGGGTGATGTCGACGTATTTGCGGATTTCGATATAGCCATCGGTGCCGAGCAGCGTCAGGCGTCCGTCGCCCCAGGTGCTGAGTCCTGCTGGTGTGAACCAGTCGCAGCGGAAATAGCCGCTGGCCCCGTTCTCGCCTTTGAGCATGGCATCGCCGAAATCTTCAAATTCAGGGTGTTGGGGATGGGCGAAGTTGTTGGTTTGCGCGGCAATAACCTGTGCTTCGCTGTTGCCCGTGTAAAACAGGAACTGTTCAATCTGATGGCTGCCAATATCACAAAGAATGCCGCCGAAGCGTTTCTTAAAGTAGAACCATTCCGGGCGGCCCTGGCCTTCACGGTGTGGTCCCATACCCAGAGTCTGAATCACCCGACCTATTGCGCCGTCGCGCACCAGTTGCCCGGCAAATACCGCACTTTCGACGTGAAGTCGTTCGCTGTAATACACCGCATATTTGCGTCCGGTTTCGGCGACTTTCGCTTTAGCCGCAGCCAGTTGTTCAAGGGTGGTCAGCGGTGCTTTATCGGTGAAATAGTCTTTTCCTGCATCCATCACTTTCAGGCCAAGCGCGCAACGTTCATCAGGAATCGCCGCTCCGGCAACCAGTTTGACGCCCGGATCGGCCAGTATCGCTTCAAGAGACGGCGCAATTTTCGCTTGCGGGTATTGCTTAACAAACTGCTCGATTTTTTGTGGATCAGGATCGTAAACCCATTTCAGCGTCGCGCCCGCTTCAATCAGGCCATTGCACATGCCGTAGATATGGCCGTGATCGAGTGCGGCGGCGGCAAAAACAAAATCATCTGGCTGCACGACTGGCTGCGGTTTGCCTTTTGGCGCGTAATTCATACCGTCTTTAATGCTCATGTTTATGCCCCTTTATCCATATCTTTACCCAATGGAATCGCCTCTTCATTGGCGAAATTTTCCACTGAGGCGGATTTCTCGAAGAAGTGTGGTGCCATTTTCACTAAGCCGCCCGTCTGGTAGTACGGGTCGCTTGCGCTAATGGGCAGCGAAACAATGCTGCGAGTGATGGCTGATTTATAGATTGCAGTGATGAGCTCCAGCGAACGCTTGCCTTGGGGGCCATCCACTAGCGGAGCGGTGCCTGTTTGCAAGGCGTGCAGGAAGTTTTCGATTTGCCCGGTATGCAGCGTCCAGGTCAGACGCGGCACAGTCTGGTAACTATCTTCAAGCTGATTTTCAAGCGAGGTATCGCGTGCGTCGATGGGGAAACCGTTGGGGGCGGCGATGCTGGCGAATTTATCCCACGGCGCAGAAATGCGCGCTTTTTCTCCCTGAATCACGATTTTCTGGTCTTCACCGTGGTGTACAACCGATGCAGTAAGTTGCGTCAATGCGCCGCTGTTGTATTTGAAAATCGCAGCGCTGAGATCTTCGACTTCGGCGTTGTCATGGGAAACATTGGTGGTGATGGCGACCACTTCAGTCGGGAAACCCAACATCCACTGAATGGCGTCGATGTGATGCACGGCATGGTTTAGCGTGCAACCGCCGCCTTCTTTTTCCCAGGTGCCACGCCACCACAGGTCGTAATAGGAGTGGCCGCGCCACCAGAAGGAATCCACCTGTGCGTGGCAAATTTTGCCGATTTGGTCGGTTTCGAGCACTTTTTTCAAACGCCAGAAAGCATCGGTGAAGCGGTTTTGGGCGATAATCGACAGCGTTTTTCCGCTGGCCTCTGCTGCGGCAATCATCGCATCACATTCCTGGAGTGACGCGGCCATTGGCTTTTCGCACAACACATGTTTGCCTGCATTTAACGCATCGATAGAAATAGCGGCGTGAACATACGGTGGCGTGCAGATATCAAATACATCAATGGAGGGGTCATTAAGAATATCTTGATGGTTGCTGTAGATTTTGGCTTCCGTCAGCCCGTAATGTTTTTTCTTTTCTTCGGCTTTTTCTGGGTAGATATCAACCAGAGCGACAATCTTACAGCGGTCAGGAAATTCGAGATAACCCAGAATGTGATTGTGGGAAATATTACCGGTTCCAATAATAGCGATTCTTTGCATTGTGCTCTCACTTATACAAAAAAATAGGGTTTATTTTTATCAGGAATCATTTTTTGAGAGCATAGTTATGGTTTTTTTTGCACACAACCGCTATTTATGACAGGAATTGCACGGCATAAATAGCGCTGCTGTGATCGAAGAAAAATGCTTGTGATGAGAAAGAGTTAGTCATGAAAATAATGTCAAAACGCTAATGAGGTATCGATCACAAAATGACGGGGAAGCTGAAAATCAAAGAGATAGCCGGGCTGACAGGGCTTTCGCCGAGCACGGTATCAAGGGTGCTGGCGGGTAAAAATAATGTTAGCCTGCAGGCCAAAGAAAAGGTTTTTTACCACGCTCGTTATATGGGTATTTTGCGTGATATTCCCGCCAGTCGTTTACTCATGAATTCATTATTAGTTTGTGCTCCGGCGGCGGCTTTTACGCCAAATGGCGATCGTTATTATTACGAAGTGATTGAGGGTATTATTTCAGAAATATCGCATTACGATATTCACGTTAAAAAATGCGCGCTGGATATTAACGAAGCAGACACGACTTTATTTATGAAACACGTTAATGAAGACGATGTCGATGGAGTAATAATCATTGGGATTGATGATGAATCTTTGTATCGACTGGCCGCAGAAAGCGATAAACCTGTAGTGACAATTAATGCCAGAGATAAAAAGATGCGCCTTGATTGCGTCTCGCCAGATCACTCTTCCATTGGTTATAGCGCGGCAAAACACTTGCTAGAAAAAGGCCACCGCCAGGTACTGCTCTTTACCGATTTGCGCCGTGAAACCATGATCCAGCGTCTCGAAGGGTTCAAGCGAGCCTGCCAGGATCACCACCTTGTATTTGATGAGTCGGAAAATTTGCTGGTTACGAAAGGTTATGGCGAGCCAGAAGCGCGGGCGAATTTTATAAAATACCTCCAACAACGTTCAAAGCAACAGCTGCCTTCGGCCATATTATGTGGTGGGGGAGCCATTGCGCGTGCGGTGCTCGGCGAGCTGAAAAACCATCAGCTCCAGGTGCCTGAAGATATTTCAGTCATGAGTTGCGCTTACTCGCATGAAATGGACGAAATAAAATCGTTGGGATTAACCGCGGCTTTTCAGCCTTGCCGCGAACTCGGCAGTGAAGCGGTTTGTATCCTGCAAAGTCGCTTAACGCGCAACATCAGCTCCCGGTTTAATTTATTGCTCCAGGGTTCCATTGAGTTGGGGAATTCCGTGGCAGATGTGAACTGGCGACGCCGGGAATTGTATCAAACGCATTCAATTCCCTGATTCTGTTATGGGATTAATGGCTTTTACTGATAATTCCGCCATTTTGTCATAAATTTCTTATTATCGGTGTTTTCGAGTGGCGAGCCTCCCAAGGCCTCGTTAATCTGAGAACAGTTTCATTGGTTATTGAATAAAGAAAAGAGAGTGAATATGGATGAGTCACAAGTCCGCGTAGCAATCGCGGGTGCGGGTGGTCGCATGGGGCGACAGCTGATTCAGGCAGCACTACAGCTGGATGGCGTAAAACTGGGTGCAGCGCTTGAGCGCACGGGTTCATCCTTAGTGGGGAGCGATGCAGGCGAACTCGCTAGTGTGGGCAAAACTGGCGTGATCGTTAGCGATAGCCTGGACGCGGTGGTGAACGATTTCGATGTGTTTATCGATTTCACACGCCCGGAAGGTACGCTCAATCATTTGGCTTTCTGCCGCCAGCACTGCAAGGGCATGGTTATCGGTACGACGGGTTTTGATGATGCGGGCAAGCAGGCGATTACAGATGCGTCGGGCGAAGTACCGATTGTTTTTGCGGCCAACTTTAGCGTCGGCGTGAATGTGATGCTTAAGCTGCTGGAGAAAGCGGCCAAAGTGATGGGTGACTACACCGACATCGAAATCATTGAAGCGCATCACCGTCATAAAGTCGATGCGCCATCAGGCACGGCATTAGCCATGGGCGAAGCTATCGCTCATGCGATGGACAAAGATTTGAAAGAGTGCGCCGTTTACTCTCGTGAAGGGTACACCGGCGAGCGCGTTCCAGGCACTATTGGCTTTGCCACCGTGCGTGCGGGCGACATTATTGGTGAACATACGGCGATGTTTGCGGACATCGGCGAGCGTATTGAAATCAGCCATAAAGCCTCCAGTCGTATGACTTTTGCAAATGGGGCGGTTCGTTCTTCATTATGGTTGAAGTCTAAGAAAAATGGCCTTTACGATATGCGAGACGTGCTTGATCTCAACAGTTTATAAGCGTTATTACCCATCGTGATGTGGTTATTGCAATCATAAGTGTTTGATTGACAGGGCAGTATTTTATTGCCCTTTTTTATTTGTTTTGTTTTTGAGAGTCTTCTATTTTCCTTGCTTTGAAATTACCATAACTCTATCTTATCCTGCTTATAATCGTTGCTTTGTTGTTAATTTTGACCATTTGGTCCACTTTTTATGGTCATGAGAGATGGCATCCCATTCATCCTGGTCCGCAATCGGTTACGCATCCTTAGTTAGCTGTTGATTTCAACGGTCAATTCCTCTTTTCCTCATCAGAGTGCTAAAAAACACATAAAAAGTTGCGCTTATGGTAGACTTTTCCCCGGCCTCTCACTAGAATGCCGCCGTTTGTCAAAAATCCAAATGACAGGCTGTTTTGCATTGATTCCTGAATTCGTTTTGAATTAATATGCAAATAAATTGACTGTTTATTCCCTGGAGGGCGTTTTGATTAAGTCAGCAATATTGGTTCTGGAAGACGGAACCCAATTCCACGGTCGGGCCATTGGGGCATCGGGTTCGGCCATTGGGGAAGTCGTTTTCAACACCTCTTTGACCGGTTATCAAGAAATCCTCACTGATCCTTCCTACTCCCGCCAGATTGTCACTCTTACTTATCCTCATATCGGAAATGTCGGCACCAATGCTGCTGACGAAGAATCCTCCCAGGTACATGCGCAAGGCCTCGTTATCCGTGACCTACCACTGATTGCCAGCAACTACCGCAATACCGAAGACCTTTCTTCCTACCTGAAGCGCCATAACATTGTGGCCATCGCCGATATCGATACCCGTAAGCTGACACGTATTCTGCGCGAGAAAGGTGCACAGAACGGCTGCATCATCGCCGGTGATAACCTTGACGCCGCGCTGGCGCTGGAAAAAGCGAAAGCCTTCCCTGGCCTTAACGGCATGGATCTGGCGAAAGAAGTGACCACTCAGGAAGCGTACTCCTGGCAGCAGGGGAGCTGGACGCTGGAAGGCGAATTGCCAGAAGCGGCCAAAGAAGAAGATTTACCTTTCCATGTCGTGGCCTACGATTACGGCGTGAAGCGCAACATTCTGCGCATGTTGGTTGACCGCGGTTGCCGCCTGACGGTGGTTCCTGCACAAACATCTGCTGAAGATGTGTTGAAGTTAAATCCAGACGGCATCTTCTTATCTAACGGCCCAGGTGACCCGGCGCCGTGTGACTACGCCATTAGCGCCATCAAATCCTTCCTGGAAACCGACGTTCCGGTATTTGGTATTTGTCTTGGCCACCAGTTGCTGGCTCTGGCGAGCGGCGCGAAAACCGTGAAGATGAAGTTCGGTCACCACGGTGGCAACCACCCGGTTAAAGACTTAGACCGTGATTGCGTGATGATTACCGCACAGAACCACGGTTTTGCAGTGGACGAAGCGTCGATGCCTGCCAACCTGCGCGTCACGCACAAGTCGCTGTTCGACGGCACGCTGCAAGGTATTCATCGCACAGATAAAGCCGCATTCAGCTTCCAGGGACACCCGGAAGCAAGCCCAGGCCCACACGATGCGGCGCCACTGTTTGACCACTTTATCGAATTGATTAAGCACTACCGTTCTACCGCCACTCTTAACAGCAAGTAAGTATCAGGAGCTAATTAAAATGCCAAAACGTACAGATATAAAAAGCATCCTGATCCTCGGCGCTGGCCCAATTGTTATCGGCCAGGCGTGCGAGTTTGACTACTCTGGTGCTCAGGCGTGTAAAGCGCTGCGTGAAGAGGGTTATCGTGTTGTGCTGGTGAACTCCAACCCGGCAACGATTATGACCGACCCGGAAATGGCCGATGCGACTTACATCGAGCCGATTCACTGGGAAGTGGTGCGCAAAATCATTGAAAAAGAGCGTCCGGATGCGGTGCTGCCGACCATGGGCGGCCAGACTGCGCTGAACTGTGCGCTGGAGCTGGAACGTCAGGGCGTGCTGGCTGAGTTTGGCGTCACCATGATTGGTGCAACGGCAGACGCGATTGATAAAGCCGAAGACCGCCGTCGTTTCGACGTGGCGATGAAAAAAATCGGCCTCGATACTGCGCGTTCTGGCATTGCTCACAATATGGAAGAAGCGCTGGCGGTTGCCGCTGACGTCGGTTATCCGTGCATCATTCGCCCATCATTTACCATGGGCGGCACCGGCGGCGGTATCGCTTACAACCGTGAAGAATTCGAAGAAATCTGCGAGCGTGGTCTGGATCTTTCGCCAACCAAAGAGCTGCTGATTGACGAATCTCTGATTGGCTGGAAAGAGTACGAAATGGAAGTTGTGCGTGATAAAAACGACAACTGCATCATCGTCTGCTCTATCGAAAACCTTGACCCGATGGGTATTCACACCGGTGACTCCATCACCGTAGCGCCAGCGCAAACGCTGACCGACAAAGAATACCAAATCATGCGTAACGCCTCGATGGCGGTGCTGCGTGAAATCGGCGTGGAAACCGGCGGCTCTAACGTGCAGTTCTCGGTTAACCCGAAAACAGGCCGTTTGATTGTTATCGAGATGAACCCGCGTGTATCACGCTCTTCTGCACTGGCTTCTAAAGCAACCGGCTTCCCGATTGCGAAAGTTGCGGCGAAACTGGCTGTCGGGTACACCCTCGATGAGCTGATGAACGACATCACCGGCGGCAAAACGCCTGCGTCGTTCGAGCCGTCCATCGACTACGTTGTGACTAAAATTCCACGCTTTAACTTCGAAAAATTCGTTGGTGCCAACGACCGCCTGACGACGCAGATGAAATCTGTCGGTGAAGTGATGGCGATTGGCCGCACGCAGCAGGAATCGCTGCAAAAAGCCTTGCGCGGACTGGAAGTGGGCGCGACCGGTTTTGACCCGAAAGTGAGCCTGGATGACCCGGAAGCACTGACCAAAATTCGCCGCGAGCTGAAAGACGCCGGTGCCGAGCGTATCTGGTATGTGGCTGATGCCTTCCGCGCTGGCCTGTCTGTTGATGGCGTGTTCAACCTGACCAACATCGACCGCTGGTTCCTGGTGCAGATTGAAGAGCTGGTTCGCCTGGAAGAGAAAGTAGAAGAAGTCGGTATTACCGGCCTGGACTACGACTTCCTGCGCATGCTCAAGCGTAAAGGTTTTGCGGATGCGCGCCTGGCGAAACTGGCTGGCGTGCGTGAGTCAGAAATTCGCAAACTGCGCGAACAATATAAGCTGCACCCGGTTTATAAGCGTGTTGATACCTGTGCGGCGGAGTTCTCAACTGACACCGCGTACATGTACTCCACTTATGAAGACGAGTGTGAAGCAAACCCGAACAACGACCGTGACAAAATCATGGTGTTGGGCGGTGGTCCGAACCGTATCGGCCAGGGTATCGAATTCGACTACTGCTGCGTACATGCATCACTGGCACTGCGTGAAGATGGTTACGAAACCATTATGGTTAACTGTAACCCGGAAACGGTTTCTACCGACTACGACACTTCCGACCGCCTGTACTTCGAGCCGGTTACGCTGGAAGACGTGCTGGAAATCGTCCGCGTTGAGAAGCCAAAAGGCGTTATCGTGCAGTACGGCGGCCAGACTCCGCTGAAACTGGCGCGTGAACTCGAAGCCGCTGGCGTACCAATTATCGGCACTAGCCCGGATGCCATTGACCGTGCAGAAGACCGCGAACGTTTCCAACACGCCGTTGACCGCCTGAAGCTGAAACAACCGGCTAACGCCACCGTTACCGCCATTGAAATGGCTGTAGAGAAAGCGGCACAGATTGGCTACCCACTGGTGGTTCGTCCTTCCTACGTTCTGGGTGGACGCGCGATGGAAATCGTTTATGACGAAGTCGATTTGCGCCGTTACTTCCAGACTGCGGTCAGCGTTTCAAACGATGCGCCAGTGCTGCTCGACCGCTTCCTCGACGATGCGGTAGAAGTGGATGTTGACGCCATTTGCGACGGTGAAACCGTGCTGATTGGTGGCATCATGGAGCACATCGAACAGGCTGGCGTTCACTCCGGTGACTCCGCATGTTCTCTGCCAGCGTACACGCTGAGCCAGGAAATCCAGGATGTGATGCGCCAACAGGTGCAGAAACTGGCTTTCGAGCTGCAAGTTCGCGGCCTGATGAACGTGCAGTTTGCGGTCAAAGATAACGAAGTCTACCTGATTGAAGTGAACCCGCGTGCTGCGCGTACCGTACCGTTTGTCTCTAAAGCAACCGGCATGGCGCTGGCGAAAGTGGCGGCACGTGTGATGGTTGGTCAGACGCTGGTTCAGCAAGGTATGACCAAAGAAATTATTCCACCGTATTACTCGGTGAAAGAAGTGGTTCTGCCGTTCAACAAGTTCCCAGGTGTTGACCCACTGTTAGGGCCAGAAATGCGCTCTACCGGTGAAGTGATGGGCGTGGGCCGCACTTTCGCAGAAGCGTTCTCCAAAGCAATGCTGGGTAGCCAGTCCACCATGCGTAAACCGGGTCGTGCGCTGCTGTCTGTTCGCGAAGGCGACAAAAAGCGTGTGGTTGACCTGGCAGCGAAACTGCTGAAACAGGGCTTTGACCTGGATGCGACACACGGCACGGCGGTGGTGCTGGGTGAAGCGGGCATTAACCCACGTCTGGTGAACAAGGTGCATGAAGGCCGTCCGCACATTCAGGATCGTATCAAGAATGGCGAATACACCTACATCATCAACACCACAGCGGGTCGCCAGGCGATTGAGGATTCTAAGCTCATCCGCCGCAGCGCACTGCAATATAAAGTGCACTACGACACCACGCTGAATGGTGGTTTTGCGACCGCGATGGCACTCAATGCTGACGCGACTGAAAAAGTGATTTCTGTTCAGGAAATGCACGCGCAAATCACCAAATAATCGCTTCTCGATACTTCTGAAACCCGCTTCGCGCGGGTTTTTTTTCGCTTATTATTCGTGGAGAGCGACACTTCAGAGTGTTCTGTATTTTCCCGCAAGGCCGGAAATTCCTGCTAAGTTTTTTATTCAGAAGATGAGAAATGACTACAAACAGGGAGAACCACATGCAAAACAAAATTCTGCTGGCGTCCATATTCGCTGCTGCAACGCTGATGACTGTTGCAGGCTGTTCGTCTAATCAGGCGGTAAAAACTAGCGATGGCAAAACGATTGTGACCGACGGCAAGCCGCAGGTAGATGACGACACGGGCCTGGTTTCTTACAAAAATGCTGAAACGGGCAAGACCGAGCAGATTAACCGCGATCAGGTCAAATCTATGGGTGAACTGGATAACTAATTCAGGTTTTCCCACCTAGCCCATCAAGAATTATGACTATTAGCCTGTTGAATTACTGACTACACTCTTTGAGAAAAGAGAGCAGTAAAACAACAGGCTAATTGATGATCTTAATTATTTATGCGCACCCCTATCCGCAACACTCTCACGCCAACAAGAAAATGCTCGAACAAGCATCACTTCTACCCGATGTAGAAGTGCGCTCCCTCTATGAGCTTTACCCCGATTTCAACATTGATATTGCCGCCGAACAGCAGGCATTAAATCGCGCTGATCTGGTTATCTGGCAGCATCCGATGCAGTGGTACAGCATGCCGCCATTGATGAAACTGTGGATAGACAAAGTGCTGGCGCACGGCTGGGCCTATGGTCACGGTGGAACCGCGCTGCGGGGTAAGCAAGTGATGTGGGCGGTGACCACCGGCGGCGGTGATCATCACTTTGATCTGGGTGACCATCCCGGTTTTGATGTGCTCGGGCAACCGTTACAAGCGACAGCACTTTACTGCGGCATGAACTGGCTACCGCACTTCACCATCCATTTCACGTTTGTCTGCGATGAAAATACCCTCGAGGTTGAAGCTGAAATGTATAAACAACGATTGCTCGACTGGCAGGAGGCAAACCATGGATAGCCACAGCATGATTCAGGCGCTGATTTACCTCGGCTCTGCCGCGATAATCGTACCGATTGCAGTGCGCCTTGGCTTGGGTTCAGTGCTGGGCTACCTGATTGCCGGCTGCATTATTGGCCCGTGGGGGCTGCGACTGGTCACAGATGCCGAGACTATTTTGCATTTTGCGGAAATCGGTGTGGTGCTGATGCTGTTCGTCATTGGCCTCGAACTTGACCCGCGACGTTTATGGACGTTACGAGCCTCGGTATTTGGCGGCGGCGCATTGCAAATGGTCGCGTGCGGTCTGTTGCTTGGTTTGTTCTGCATGTTCTTAGGTTTGCGCTGGCAAGTCGCCGCGTTAATCGGCCTGACGCTGGCGCTCTCTTCCACCGCGATTGCCATGCAGGCGATGAACGAGCGCAACCTGACACTTTCGCAAATGGGTCGCAGTGCCTTTGCGGTGCTGTTATTCCAGGATATCGCGGCGATCCCATTAGTGGCGATGATTCCCCTGCTTGCCACGAGTGGCGCGACCACCACCTTTGCCGCATTTTCTATTTCGGCGCTGAAAGTGGTTGGGGCTTTGGCGATTGTGGTATTGCTTGGGCGTTATGTGACACGCCCGCTGCTGCGATTTGTTGCACGGTCTGGCCTGCGTGAAGTGTTCAGCGCCATGGCGTTGTTTATGGTGTTTGGGTTTGGTTTGCTGCTCGAGGAAGCCGGACTTTCGATGGCGATGGGGGCGTTTCTGGCGGGCGTTTTACTGGCGAGTTCTGAATATCGTCACGCGCTGGAAAGCGATATCGAACCCTTTAAAGGTTTGCTGCTGGGGCTGTTTTTCATCGGCGTGGGGATGTCGATAGACTTCGGCACGCTACTGGAAAACCCGCTGCGAATTATCGCGCTATTGTTGGGTTTCCTGGCGATTAAAATCATCACGCTATGGATTGTGGCAAAAACCCTCAAGGTGCCGCGCAAACAGCGGCGCTGGTTTGCCGTTCTGCTCGGGCAGGGCAGTGAATTCGCCTTTGTGATTTTTGGCACCGCGCGCATGGCGCAGGTGCTGGACGACAGCTGGGCGAAATCGCTGACGCTGGCGGTTGCGCTCTCTATGGCGGCGACGCCACTGTTGCTGGTGTTGCTCAATCGACTGGAAAAATCAGGCAAAGAGCAGGCGCGTGAAGCCGACGAAATCGACGAAGAGCAGCCGCGAGTGATCATTGCTGGTTTCGGGCGGTTCGGGCAAATCGCTGGACGTTTGTTGCTGACCAGCGGGGTGAAAATGGTGGTACTTGATCACGACCCTGACCACATTGAAACGCTGCGCAAATTCGGCACCAAAGTGTTTTATGGTGACGCGACGCGCGTGGATTTGCTGGAGTCTGCAGGTGCTGCAAAAGCGGAAGTGCTGATCAATGCCATCGACGACCCTGATGCCAATATGCAGTTAGCCGAACTGGTGCAGGAGCATTTTCCACATTTGAAAGTCATTGCCCGGGCGCGTGATCTTGACCACTTTATTCGTCTGCGCCAGCTTGGGGTTGATCAACCTGAACGTGAGACGTTTGAAGGGGCGTTGAAAGTAGGGCGCAGAGCGCTGGAAGGTTTGGGTGTGGGGAGTTATGAAGCTCGGGAACGCGCCGATCATTTCCGCCGATTCAATATGCAAATGGTCGAAGAGATGGTTCCGGCGCCAGACTGGTCCGCACGTGCTGATGTGCTTAAACGCACCAGCGCAATGCTGACCGAGGTGATCAACGAAGACCGTTCGCATCTGAACGTGATTCAACGCCACGGCTGGCAGGGAACGGAAGAGGGGATTCATTCGGGAAAACTCGCGGATGAACCGCCTGTTAAGCCGGAATAACGAAAAAGCTCCCTTTCGTAGGTCGGATAAGCGGCAGCGTCATCCGACACAAATAGCGTAAATGGTGGATGACGCCTGCGGCTTATCCACCCTACAAAATCAGCTCAATGCCACTTTAATCCCAAGCGCTATCAACATCCCGCCCAGCAATTTATCGACAATCTTCTGCGCTTTGGCCAGGCCGCGACGCACCGGCTCGCTTTGAATCAGCACCACTAATAGCGGCCACCAGACGACCGACAGCATCAGGATGACACCTGCGTACCAGAGTTTTTCCATAGTGCCCGAGTTCACGCTCAAAACCTGGGTGAAAACGGAGAGGAAAAAGAGGGTGGCTTTCGGGTTTAACAGATTGCACAAATAGCCTTGTAAGAAGGCTTTCTTGAGCGTGGTTTGCTGGCGTTCAACCTGGCTGACATCCATTTTACTGCCGCCACGTGCCAACAAAGCATTAAGGCCGACCCAGATAAGATATGCCGCACCCGCATATTTCAATAAACCGAACAGCCATGGTGTAGTGGTGATAAGTACCGCAAGCCCTGCAACACAATAAGCCATGTGAGTCGCAACGCCGCTAATGACGCCAAGCGACGTCATCATCGCCGCCATACGCGGGTAGCGGGCTGCATTCTTAATGACCAGAAAGAAATCAGGCCCAGGAGAAAGCATCCCCAACGTGGCGATGGTGGCGACAAACAGCGTGGTTTCTAACATGGTTTTATCCGGTACAGACGAAGAAACGTGAACTATACCCCAGCTATTGCATAAACTTATAGTAGGCGCGGAAGTGCAGTGAATAATTTTTTTACGCCAGCTTTTAGATGACTTCTGGCGCTTTTACGCTAACTCATTGTTCCTGCTGTATCACAAAGCAATACATAATGGGTTTACACTCGCAGAACAAAAATATTCTCGCGGACACGCATGCGGACAGTCGACGAAAGAATGCGCTTTCCGTATAGTGGCGGCAATTTTTTCACCACCCTTGGGTTAATAGAATGATCAGTCTGATTGCTGCATTAGCGGTAGATCGTGTAATTGGCATGGAAAACGCCATGCCCTGGGATATTCCTGCCGATCTGGCCTGGTTTAAACGTACTACGCTGAATAAACCTGTCGTTATGGGGCGTTTGACCTGGGAATCTATCGGTCGTCCGCTGCCGGGTCGCAAGAACATCGTGATTAGCAGCAAACCGGGTACCGACGATCGCGTTGAGTGGGTTTCATCCGTTGAAGATGCGATCAAAGCCTGTGGCGATGCGGAAGAGATTATGGTGATTGGCGGCGGGCGTGTGTACGAACAGTTCCTGCCTAAAGCACAGCGCCTGTATCTGACGCACATCGACGCGGAAGTGGAAGGTGACACGCACTTCCCGGATTACGACCCGGATGAGTGGCAGTCAACGTTCAGCGAATTCCATGACGCTGACGAGAATAACTCTCACGGTTACTGTTTTGAGGTTCTGGAGCGTCGATAAGACGTGCTGGAATAGAAAAAACCCGGTTTATGACCGGGTTTTTTATTATGAAGCGATAGCCGTTTCACCATCACCGACATCTTTCCGGCGATTGGATGGCTGAACGAAGTACGTTTTGTCTTCCCAGCGCAAGCAAGTTAGCTCACCACCCCAGCAGCAGCCGGTATCAAGCCCGTATATACCCTCTGGCGTGCCTTTGCCTTCCAGCGATGCCCAGTGCCCGAAGATAACGGAATACTCAGCAGTGACAGGCCCAGGGATGGCAAACCACGGTTTCAGTGGTGCAGGAGCACTTTCTGGCGTGTCTTTGCAGTACATATCCAACTGGCCATTCGGGAAGCAATAACGCATGCGGGTCAGCGAGTTGGTAATGAAACGCAGACGGGCTAATCCTGAGAGTTCCTGCGACCAGTTGTTTGGCATATCGCCATACATTGCGTCGAGGAAAAGTGGATAGCTGTCGCTGGATAACACGGCTTCGACATCACGCGCACAGGCCATGGCGGTATTTAAATCCCACTGCGGCGTAATTCCGGCGTGAGCCATCACCAGTTTTTTCTCTTCATCAACCTGAATCAGAGGCTGGCGGCGCAACCAGTTAAGCAGTTCGTCGGCATCTGGCGCTTCCAGCAATTGGGAAACGCGATCTTTCGGTTTGTTGCGGCTGATACCGGCATAAACCGCCAGAAGATGGAGATCGTGATTACCGAGAACAATCCGCACGCTATCACCCAGTCCACGCACGTAACGCAGGACTTCAAGCGAACCAGGCCCACGCGCGACGAGATCGCCCGTAAGCCATAAAACATCTTTGCCAGGCGTAAACTCGACCTGTTGCAGCAGGGCTACCAGTTCATCGTAACAGCCGTGAACGTCGCCAATCAGGTATGTAGACATCGTATCAATGAATGAAGGCTGGAATAGCCAGACGGAATACGGGAATAGCGACACGGAAGGCATCGCCCTGAGAGTCGACCATTTCGTAATGGCCTTGCATGGTGCCAAGCGGTGTTTCAAGCACGGCACCGCTTGTGTAGCTGTATTCGTTGCCCGGTTCAATATGCGGCTGGACGCCAATCACGCCCTCGCCCTGAACTTCAGTTTCATGGCCGTTGCCGTTGGTGATAAGCCAGTAACGGCCAAGTAACTGAACCGGTGTTCGCCCCAGGTTACGAATGGTGACGGTATAAGCAAAGACGAAACGTTCGTTCTCAGGTGAGGACTGCGATTCGATATAAACGCTTTGTACCTGAATGCATACGCGGGGCGAATTCAACATCGTTAACTCTCCTTCGGCTGCTGCTGTGGGTGCTCAGCCAAATAGTTTGCCAGTTGGCAATACTGTGCGACCGAGATGTTCTCAGCACGCAGGGTTGCATCGATTCCCAGCTCCGCCATCACTTCAGGACTGAATAGATGACCCAGGCTATTACGAATCGTCTTGCGGCGTTTATTAAATGCTTCAGTGGTGATGCGGCTTAACACGCGCAGCTCTTTCACTGGGTTTGGTATTACTGCATGCGGAACCAGGCGCACAACGGCTGAATCAACCTTTGGTGCAGGGGTGAAGGCCGTTGGTGGCACTTCAAGCACTGGGATCACGTTGCAATAATATTGCGCCATAACTGATAAGCGACCATACGCTTTACAGTTCGGGCCAGCAACTAAACGGTTTACCACTTCTTTTTGCAGCATAAAGTGCATGTCTGCAATGGCATCAGTATAGCTAAAGAGATGGAACATCAATGGCGTGGAGATGTTATACGGCAGGTTGCCAAATACGCGCAACGGCTGACCGATTTTTTGCGACAGCTCTCCAAAATCCATGGTCATGGCATCTTGCTGATAAATAGTCAGCTTTGGTGCCAGGAACGGATGCGTTTGCAGACGTGCTGCAAGGTCGCGGTCCAGTTCAATGACGGTCATTTCATCCAGGCGTTCACCCACAGGCTCGGTTAATGCGCCGAGGCCGGGGCCGATTTCAACCATCGCCTGGCCTTTGAGTGGATTAATAGCAGAGACAATACTGTCGATAACGAACTGGTCATTAAGGAAGTTTTGTCCAAAACGTTTACGGGCTAAATGGCCCTGGTGGACACGAGTATTCATTGAGTATTAACAATCATTTTGATGGCGAGATTAAGCGCCGTAATAAAACTGCCGACCTCGGCTTTCCCCTGACCGGCTAGTTCTAGCGCGGTTCCATGGTCAACCGAAGTGCGGATAAAAGGTAAGCCTAGCGTGATATTCACCGCGCGACCAAAGCCCTGGTATTTGAGTACCGGCAAACCTTGATCGTGGTACATCGCCAGTACTGCGTCGGCATTATCGAGATATTTAGGCTGGAATAGCGTATCTGCCGGAAGCGGGCCAGAGAGTTTCATCCCTTTAGCGCGCATTTCATTCAGTACTGGAATGATGGTGTCAATTTCTTCCGTACCCATGTGGCCGCCTTCCCCGGCATGGGGGTTAAGGCCACAAACCAACACGTGAGGCTCGGCGATACCAAACTTGGTTTGCAGGTCATGATACAGGATGGTGATTATCTGGCGTAATAAATCTGGCGTTATTGCATCAGAAATCGCTTTCAGTGGCAGATGCGTGGTCGCAAGCGCCACACGCAATTCTTCCGTTGCCAGCATCATCACGACTTTTTCGCTGTGCGAGCGCTCTTCAAAAAATTCGGTGTGACCGATAAACGGGATCCCGGCATCGTTAATAATGCCTTTGTGCACCGGCCCGGTGATCAGTGCGGCAAATTCGCCGTTAATACAACCATCACAAGCACGCGCCAGCATCTCTACGACATAGGCACTGTTTCTAACATCCAGTTGTCCAGGGACGACAGGAGCGCGTAATTCGATGGGAAGAACGGTGAGCGTGCCAGCCACTTGTGGGCTTGCCGGAGTGCCAGGTTGGTAAGTTTTGATATTGAGAGGAAGGCCGAGTAGGGCAGCACGTTCCTGGAGGAGTTCAGGCGAAGCAGCGACAACCATTTCTACGGGCCAATCGCTGCTTGCCAGCGCGATGACCAGGTCGGGGCCAATCCCGGCGGGTTCGCCGGGAGTGATGACCACGCGATGGGTATTAGCCATTGCTACCGATAACTTTCACGTAGGCAGAAGCACGTTGTTCCTGCATCCAGGTTTGCGCTTCTTCAGAGAACTTACGGTTGAACAGCATACGATATGCACGATCTTTCTGCGCAGCATCGGTCTTATCAACGTTGCGAGTATCCATAAGTTCAATCAAATGCCAGCCAAATGAAGAGTGAACTGGTGCGCTCAGCTCGCCTTTATGCATTTTCGACAGGGCATCACGGAACGCCGGATCGTAGATGTCGGTAGCCGCCCAACCCAAATCGCCGCCCTGGTTAGCAGAGCCTGGATCTTCAGAGAAGGATTTTGCTGCCGCCGCGAAGGTGGTTTTGCCGCTCTTAATATCAGCCGCAATCTGATTCAGTTTCGTACGAGCCTGATCGTCACTCATGATAGGTGAGGATTTCAGCAAAATGTGGCGAGCATGAACTTCAGTTACAGAAATGCTCTGGCTCTGGCCACGCAAATCGTTAACTTTCAGGATGTGGAAACCCACGCCTGAACGAATCGGACCGATGACATCACCTTTTTTCGCCGTGCTTAAAGCCTGAGCGAAAATAGACGGCAACTCCTGAATACGTCCCCAGCCCATTTGGCCGCCTTTCAGCGCCTGTTGGTCAGCAGAGTAGGTGATTGCCAGCTTGCCGAAATCCGCACCGCTTTGGGCTTGTGAAGCGATATCACGCGCTTGTTTTTCCGCATCATCGACCTGAGTAGATGTTGGGTTTTCAGGCAATGGAATCAGGATGTGGCTTAAATTCAACTCGGTGCTGCTGTCGTTTTGGCTGCCCACTTGTTGTGCCAGAGCATCAACTTCTTGCGGCAGAATCGAGACGCGGCGGCGAACTTCGTTATTACGCACTTCCGAAATGGTCATTTCTTTGCGGATTTGAGCACGGTAGCTGTTGTAATTAACACCGTCATACGCCAAACGACTGCGCATCTGGTCCATACTCATTTTGTTCTGTGCCGCGATATCAGCAATGGCTTTATCCACCTGCTCATCGGTCACTTTAACGCCCATTTTCTGACCCATCTGCAACATGATTTGATCCATGATGAGACGTTCCAAAATTTGATGACGCAGAGTGGCATCGTCAGGAAGTTGTTGGCCGGCTTGTTGAGCACCTTGTTTCACTGACTGCATCATGCCGTCAACGTCACTTTCCAGCACCACACCGTTGTTCACTACGGCTGCAACTTTATCGACCACTTGCGGGGCCGCGAAAGAGGTATTCGCCGCCAGGACGAAACCGAGAAGCAGCGTTCTCCAATTCTTCATACTTTTTCCATTTACTTAGCCGCAAAGCGGACTGCGATTTCTAGTCAAAGTGAATTACATCGAGCTCTGATAAGGCAGAATGTTAGAACGCAACATCTGCTGAGTGCCCAGGCCGTAGTTGGAACTCAGGCCACGTAACTCGATGTTAAAGCCAATTACGTTATCGTATTTGCTTTCGTTGTTTTCCCAGCCGTTAATTTTACGCTCGTAACCGACACGAATCGCATAACAGCAAGAGTTGTACTGCACTGCCAGCATGGAGTCAGCGGTTTGTTGCGCATTGGTGTCATAGTAATACGCACCAACGACAGACCAACGGTCAACCACAGGCCAGCTCGCCGTCATCCCAACTTGTGAAATACCTTCTTTGTACTGGCTCGCCGTTGCAAAACTTGGCAGCGTCGCTTGAATGTATTCCGGGCTGGCATAACGGTAGTTCAACTGCAGCAGACGATCGTTATCTTTGCGATATTCAACAACACCATTACCTGTTGCGACATTATCAAGACGCGTGTCGTACTGTAGCCCACCGCGAAGACCCCAACGGTCGGTCATGCGCCAATAGGTATCACCAGCCCAGACCATCGATCCCGTTTTCTTGTCTTTTTCCCACTCAATATTGTCATCGCCAGTGCGAGACTGAGTGAAGTAGTAGATTTGACCCACAGAAACGTTAAAACGTTCAACTGCGGCATCATCATAAATACGAGAGGTTACACCGGTAGTGACCTGATTTGCTGAGGCAATACGGTCAAGACCACCGTAAGTCTTGTCACGGAATAAACCGCTGTAATCAGACTGCAACAGTGAGGAGTCGTAGTTATTGATGTTGCTCTGGTCACGATACGGCACGTACAAATACTGCACACGCGGTTCAAGCGTTTGTTCCCAACCGGCAGCCGAATCCATTGCACGGTCGAAAATCAGCTTTCCGTCCATTTTGAATTGTGGCAATACGCGGTTAACCGACGATTCTAACTTGCTGTTAGGGTTGACGTTTTTCTGATATTTTTCGAGATTATCTTGCTGATAATGCGTCGCCATCAATTTGGCTTCGGTATTCAGACTTGCCCAGCCGTTAGACAGTGGCAGGCTGATGACCGGCTCAATATGAAGACGGGTGGCTTCTGGCTGATTATCACTCACGTTGGTGAAATGAACTGCCTGGCCATAGATGCGGGTATCAAACGGCCCAACATCATTTTGATAGTAATTCATATCCAGCTGCGGTTGCGCACTGTATGAATTATTGTTCTGTTGAGACTCAAAGATCTGGAACTGTTTAGTCGACAGCGTGGCGTCGAAGTTTTCATTCGCGTAGCCGACGCTGAATTTTTGCGTGGCGTAGCCGTCTGTACTGGAACCGTATTTCGAATCAAAGTCGTTGAAGTAACTTGGATCGCTGACCTTGGTGTAGTCGATGTTAAAGCGCCACACCTGATCCATTACGCCACTGTGGTTCCAGTAGAACAACCAGCGCCGTTCATCCCCTTCTGGGTTTTTAGCCACATCGTCTTTGTATTCATCATCAGATAACAGGTAATCGAATTCCATTAAACCTGCACCCGCCTGGGTCAGGTAACGGAATTCGTTCTGCCACTGCATGCCACGCTCTTCCATGTAATGCGGAGTGATGGTGGCATCAAAGTTTGGCGCGATGTTCCAGTAATACGGGAGCGTGAACTCAAGACCGCTATTGGAACTGTACTTCGCATTAGGAATAAGGAAACCGGAACGACGTTTATCGCCAATCGGTAATTGCAAATAAGGGCTGTAGAACACCGGAACTGGCCCGATTTTAAAACGAGCATTCCAGATTTCAGCGAGTTCTTCTTCTCTATCCTGAATAACTTCACTTCCCACAACGCTCCAGGTATTAGAACCCGGTAAGCAGGAAGTAAAGGTGCCATTTTCCAGAATGGTATAGCGATTATTGCCGCGCTGCTTCATCAAATCTGCGGTACCACGACCCTGGCGGTCTACCATTTGGTAGTCACCGTCCCAGACGTTAGTATCTTTGGTGTTCAGATTCGACCAAGCTTTTGGCCCTTTAAGAATGACCTGATTATCGTCGTAATGGACGTTGCCAACGGCATCGACGGTACGAATAGGCTCGGGCTGACCTTCAACCTGTTTCTGATGCAGGAGAACTTCGTCAGATTGCAGGCGGCTGTTGCCTTGTTGAATATCTACATTGCCACTGAACACTGCGTCGTCAGGATAATTTCCTTTTGCGTGATCGGCATTTATAGTGACAGGCAGGTTGTTGGTGTCGCCTTGAATTAATGGGCGATTGTAACTTGGCACACCAAGCATACACTGCGACGCAAGATCGGCAGCCATACCTTGTTGACTATATAGCGCTGCGCCAATCAAGGTGGCCAGCAAGGTGGGAATACGTTTTTTCATACGTGTTATTCGTTGTTCCATCATCAATGGCTTAGCGTCGGCAAACGGTCAGAGACTAACTTACTCATCACCACAGCGCTAGTGTTAATCCTGTCCGTTTAGCAGTCTGCCGTTAGGCACCGCTATCAATGACGGGTATGATAAAGCAAATTCTAGCCGACGGCATGACGATTTGGGGAGTATATGCAGTATTGGGGAAAAGTACTCGGTGTCGCAATAGCACTAATTATGGGCGGTGGCTTCTGGGGTGTGGTGTTTGGGTTACTGATTGGTCATGCCATCGATAAGGTGCGTAGCCGTCGTCAATCCTGGTTTTCTAACCAACAACAGCGCCAGTCACTGTTTTTTAGCACCACATTTGAAGTCATGGGCCATTTGACCAAGTCAAAAGGGCGCGTAACGGAAGCCGATATCCAGATAGCTTCGCTATTAATGGATCGTATGCAGTTACATGGCGATGCGCGAAGTGCCGCACAGCATGCTTTCCGCGTCGGTAAAGAAAATGGCTATCCGTTGCGTGAAAAAATGCGCCAGCTTCGCAGCGTCTGCTTCGGACGTTTTGACCTGATTCGGATGTTTCTTGAAATTCAAATTCAGGCGGCGTTTGCTGATGGATCTTTGCATCCGAACGAACGAGAAGTGTTGTACGTCATTGCCGAAGAACTCGGCATTTCACGCATACAGTTCGATCAGTTCTTACGCATGATGGAAGGTGGGCAGCAGTTTGGTGGCGGTTACAGCCAGTCGCAAGGCGGTTTCCAGCAGCAACGTGGGCCAACGCTTGAAGATGCCTGCAATGTGCTGGGCGTCAAAAGTAGCGACGATGCCGCAATCATTAAGCGTGCGTATCGTAAGTTGATGAGCGAGCATCACCCGGACAAACTGGTGGCTAAAGGTCTTCCGCCTGAAATGATGGAAATGGCCAAGCAGAAAGCGCAGGAAATCCAGAAAGCGTACGATCTGATAAAGACGGCGAAAGGATTTAAGTAATAAAAAAGCCTCTCAACTGAGAGGCTTTTTTTTAGAAATCAGCCGGAGCGCGGAACGTCATGGGTGTTCCATACTCAGGGTGAGTGATAGTCAGCATTTCCGCATGGAGCTGCAAACGCGGCGCCATCGCTAACGCCTCAGGTGACGCGTAAAAACGATCGCCCAGAATCGGGTGTCCCATTGCCAACATATGCACGCGCAACTGATGTGAGCGCCCGGTAATCGGTTTTAGCAGCACACGAGCGGTGTTATCCGCCGCGTACTCCAGCACCTGATATTCCGTCTGTGCTGCCTTGCCGGTTTCATAACACACTTTCTGTTTTGGCCTGTTTGGCCAGTCACAAATCAGCGGTAAATCTACCAGCCCCTCTTCTGGCTGAGGATGACCCCAAACCCGCGCCACATACTGTTTCTTCGGCTCACGTTCACGGAACTGGCGTTTCAGTTCGCGCTCTGCTGCTTTAGTCAGCGCCACGGCAATCACGCCGCTGGTAGCCATATCCAGACGATGCACTGATTCTGCCTGCGGGAAGTCGCGCTGAATGCGCGTCATCACGCTGTCTTTATGCTCATCCAGACGGCCCGGTACCGACAACAAGCCCGAAGGCTTATTGACGACCATGATGTGCTCGTCCTGATACAGAATGACCAGCCAGGGATCAGTGGGTGGGTTATAGGGTTCCATTAACATTATTGGTGTGTCACCACAATCAGACGCAACGCATCAAGACGCCAGTTTGCTTGCGCAAGGCTTTCCAGTACTTGTAGACGGTTGCTTTCGATGGCTTCGAGTTCGTCATCACGAATGTTCGGGTTAACCGCTTTCAGCGCTTCCAGACGGGAAAGTTCAGAACTCAGCTTCTCATCTGCTTCTTCACGAGCCGCTTTGATCAACACTTGCGCAGCCGCTTCCACTTTCTCTTCTGCCAGTTGCAAAATCGCGTGAACATCTTGCTGAACGGCGTTCACCAATTTGCTGCCGGTATGACGATTCACGGTGCTTAACTGGCGGTTAAAGCTTTCAAACTCGACCTGAGCCGCAAGGTTAGTGCCGTTTTTATCAACCAGCATGCGCACCGGAGTCGGCGGCAGGAAGCGATTAAGTTGCAGCTGCTTAGGCGCTTTCGCTTCAACGACATACACCAGTTCCAGCAGTAAGGTCCCCACCGGCAGCGCTTTGTTTTTCAACAAAGACAGTGCGCAGCTACCGGTATCGCCGGACAGAATCAAATCCAGGCCGTTGCGAATGATTGGGTGCTCCCAGGTGACAAACTGCGCATCTTCACGAGACAACGCCACTTCACGTTCAAACGTAATCGTGCAACCGTCTTCCGGCAGGCCAGGGAAATCCGGCACCAGCATGTGATCGCCAGGGGTCAGCACCACCATGTTATCGCCGCGATCGTCCTGATTAATGCCGACAATATCGAACAAGTTCAGGGCGAAGCTGACCAGATTAGTGTCGTTATCCTGCTCAGAAATAGCCTGCGCCAGCGCCTGTGATTTTTCACCGCCGTTGGAGTGGATTTCCAGCAGGCGGTCACGGCCTTGCTCAAGTTGCAGCTTCAACGCATCGTGTTGTTCGCGGCACAGCTTGATAAGCGCATCGAAACCATCGGTATTTTCCGGTGCTGCTAAATACTCAATCAGTTGCGGATAAACGTTATCGTAAATCGCACGGCCGGTCGGGCAAGTGTGCTCGAAAGCATCCAGCCCTTCATGGAACCACTTCACCAGTACCGATTGCGCGGTTTTTTCCAGATAAGGAACGTGAATCTGAATATCGTGCGCCTGACCGATACGGTCCAGACGGCCAATACGCTGCTCCAGCAAGTCCGGGTTAAATGGCAAATCGAACATCACCAGGTTGCTTGCAAACTGGAAGTTACGCCCTTCGGAACCAATCTCAGAGCACAGCAATACCTGTGCGCCGGTATCTTCTTCGGCAAACCAGGCTGCGGCCCGGTCACGCTCGATAATCGACATTCCTTCATGGAACACGGCAGCACGAATACCTTCGCGTTCACGCAGCACTTGCTCAAGCTGCAAGGCGGTGGTGGCTTTGGCACAAATCACCAACACTTTTTGCGAACGGTGGCTGGTCAGGTGGCCCATTAGCCATTCAACACGCGGGTCGAAGTTCCACCAGGTGCCAGTATCGCCTTCAAATTCCTGATAAATCTGCTCCGGATAAAGCATATCGCGGGCGCGTTCTTCTACCGATTTGCGTGCCGCCATAATGCCGGACACTTTAATCGCGGTTTGATACTGCATTGGCAGCGGCAAACGGATGGTATGCAGTTCGCGTTTCGGGAAACCTTTGACGCCATTACGGGTGTTACGGAACAACACGCGACTGGTCCCGTGGCGGTCCATCAGCATGGAAATCAGTTCCTGACGAGCAGCATCGCTGCCTTCACGGTTACTGTTCGCAGTTTGCAGCAGAGGCTCGATATCCTGCTCACCAATCAATTCACTCAGCATATTGAGCTGATCGTTGGTCAGGTGGTTACCTGCCAGCAATAATGCAACGGCATCTGCTACCGGGCGGTAGTGTTGCTGTTCTTCAACAAACTGCTCGAAATCGTGGAAACGGCTTGGGTCCAGCAAACGCAGACGCGCGAAGTGGCTTTCCATACCTAACTGCTCAGGCGTTGCGGTTAACAGCAGGATGCCCGGAACATGCTCGGCGAGTTGCTCGATCGCCTGATATTCACGGCTAGGCGCATTCTCGCTCCACACTAAATGGTGCGCTTCATCGACCACCATTAAATCCCATTCTGCTTCGCACAGGTGTTCAAGACGTTGCTTGCTGCGACGCACGAAATCCAGAGAACAGATAACCAGTTGTTCTGTTTCGAATGGGTTATCACTGTCGTGCTGGGCTTCGGCGTAACGCTCGTCATCAAACAGCGAGAAACGCAAGTTAAAGCGGCGCAGCATTTCAACCAGCCATTGGTGTTGCAGAGTTTCCGGCACGACGATCAATACGCGTTCAGCGCTGCCAGCCAGCAACTGCTGGTGCAAAATCATCCCGGCTTCAATGGTTTTACCTAAACCGACTTCATCTGCCAGCAACACGCGTGGCGCATGGCGACGACCCACGTCGTGAGCGATGTTCAACTGGTGTGGGATCAGGCTGGTGCGCATGCCGCGCAAGCCGCTCCACGGTTGGCGATACTGCTCGCTTTGGTAAACACGAGAGCGATAACGCAAAGCAAAACGATCCATGCGGTCGATTTGCCCGGCAAAAAGTCGGTCTTGTGGCTTGCTGAACACCAGTTTGCTGTCGAGGAACACTTCGCGCAGCATCGTGCCAGCTTCTTCTGTATCCAGACGGGTGCCAATGTAGGCAAGTAAACCGTTTTCTTCTTTAACTTCATCAACTTTGAGTTGCCAGCCTTCATGGCTGGTGACGGTATCACCCGGGTTAAACATCACGCGCGTGATAGGCGAGTCACTTCTGGAATACAGACGATTTTCACCGGTGGCAGGGTAGAGCAGGGTTACCATTCGTGTGTCTAAAGCGACCACTGTTCCCAGTCCCAGTTCGCTTTCGGTATCGCTGATCCAACGTTGACCAAGTGTAAAAGGCATAAGATTTCGGCTCTATTATCAGTTACTAAGATTTGCAGGCAATAGTAAAACGACCGCGCGCAAAGGGGGCGGTAGTTCGAAAGTAGATTTAAGGATGATTCAGGAGGGCGCTATGGTACTGGAAGCCGATTGATTCGTCACCGTCAAAATAGACCTAATTGCCCTGTCATTAGTGTAGCAAAGTCATCCTCAAGGAAAGGTAAAATTCCTTCGGCGACTGGCTGGAGCTGGCGCGTCAGGTAGTGATCGTAGTCCAGTGGGGACTCTTGATAATCCACCGGCTCCGGGCCGTTGGTTGTGATCACATACTTGATTGTCCCCCGGTTCTGATATTGCGGTGCGCGACCAAGCCGTTGATTATGCTCATCAGCCAGACGCGCAGCACGCACATGCGGCGGCACATTTTTCTGGTATTCACTGAGCGGACGACGCAGTCGTTTCCGATAAATCAGCTGCTCGTCCAGCTCACCCGCCATCAAGCTTGCGATGGTTTCGCGGATGTAATCCTGATACGGCTCGTTACGGAAAACCCGTAAATAAAGGGTTTTCTGGAACTCCTGTGCCAGCGGTGTCCAGTCCGTGCGCACGGTTTCCAATCCTTTAAACACCATGCGCTGCTTGCCATTTTCCTGAATCATTCCGGCGTAGCGTTTTTTGGAACCTTCAACGGTGCCGCGAATAGTCGGCATCAGGAAGCGGCAAAAGTGCGACTCAAACTCCAGCTCAAGTTTGCTGTCGAGTTGCTGAGTTTCTTGCAGATGCGCTTTCCACCACGCATTCACATGGTTCATCAACTGCTGGCCGATGCGAGCGGCATCTTCCTCGGAATGGGCTTTTTTGAGCCACACGAAGGTGGAATCTGTGTCCCCGTAAATCACGTCATAACCCTGAGATTCGATCAACGCTTTAGTTTGCAGCATGATCTGATGCCCGCGCATGGTGATCGACGAAGCAAGGCGAGGATCGAAGAAACGGCAGGCACTGGTGCCCAACACCCCGTAAAACGCATTCATAATGATCTTCAACGCCTGCGACAGAGGCTTATTGCCGTGTCGTTTTGCTTCATCGCGACCCGACCAGATTTGCCCTACAATTTCTGGCAGGCAATGTGTAGTCCTGGAGAAATGGGCACCAAGAAAACCCTCTACAGAATGTTCAGGGGCGGGTTGTGCCATTCCTTCAACCAGCCCAACTGGATCGATGAGAAACGTGCGGATGATCGACGGATAAAGGCTTTTGTAATCGAGCACTAACACTGAGTCATAAAGCCCAGGCCGCGAGTCCATCACATATCCGCCAGGGCTTGCCTGAGGCGGTACCTCGCCGAGATTGGGCGCAACGTAACCGGCGCGATGCATGCGAGGTATATAAAGGTGGCCAAATGCTGCAACGGAACCGCCATGTTTATCCAGCGGCAAACCGTTCACTGTGGCGCGCTCCAGCAAGAACGGCATCAGCTCGGTTTTGTGGAAAATCCGCGTGACCAGTTCGCAGTCTTTGAGATTATATTTCGCCAGTGCGGGCTTATCTTCGGCAAAACGGCGGTCAATTTCGTCCATGCGTTGCCAGGGATTATCGATAGATTTACCTTCGCCAAGCAATTCCTGAGAAACCGACTCAAGGGAAAAAGAGGAGAAATTCCAGAAGGCAGAGCGCAATGCTTCGATGCCATCGATAATGACCCGTCCGGCGGCTTGCGCGAAGAAAACCCCTTTTTTGAAGCCGTGCTCGCGCCACTCCAGAATGCTGTTTTCACGCCCAAGACGCAGCGGGACCTGGTAACGTTCGGCCATTTTTTGCAGCACCCGTAAATCGAACTGCACCACATTCCAGCCAATCAAGACATCTGGGTCATGTTCAGCAAACCAGGCATTCAGCTTTTCGAGCATTAGCGGACGGCTGGCGACATATTCCAGTGTGAAATCCAGACCACTCGCATCGCCATTTTCCGGGCCAAGCATATAAACGATGCGCTGCCCGCAGCCTTCGAGACCGATACAATACAGTTCGCCATGGCGAGTGGTTTCAATATCCAACGACACCCATTTCAACGGCGGACGATAATCCGGCGCGGGTTTCAGCTTCGTTTCAACCACCAGATTATTTTTTTGTTCGCCACTAAACCAGACGGGGGCAGTAATAAAGCGCTCCATCAAAAAGCGTTCGGGCGGGCGAATATCGGCTTCGTAAACCTTAACGCCGCCATCACGCAATAACTTTTCGATACGCATTAACTGCCGATGCTGACGGCAGTACAAACCGCAGACGGGCTGGCGATGGAAATCTTTAAGCGGCAGTGGGGTGAGGCGATATTGGCTTTCGTTTGTGAGCAGGCGTGTCGCTTCGGCTTGTTGTGATTGCGGGATAAACGCCACGGATTCCTGGCGCGGCAGACGCACCTTCACCGGGCCATCATCCGTTGCCAGCCAAAATTCAACTTCAGTACCGAGCGGGGTATCTCGCCAGTGACGCGTAAGTAGAAACCCCTGACGAGCTTGTGACACGCTGCATTCTCATAAAAGAAAAAGTGGTCTGATTATAGACCACTTTAAGCTGGATTACTGATTTTATGTACAGTGGAAATGCTGTGCCAAATTATCTCGAAGGAATAATGATTTCTAAACTTATCATATGGTCATAAGAAACAATCAGATATTTATCTGCCGTATTATCATCACTATATTTTTGTACCCCCTGTTCTTTAAGATAAGCCTCTAATTTTTCTCTTGCGATAGAAATATTACTGACACCTTCCCAAGTGACTTTATCTCGGGTGAAACCATAATTGTCATCACCAACAGAATAATAGATTGCATCATTAGAAATAAAGGGGGCGTTTTGTATTATTGATGGGGTGAGGAAATAATAATCAAAAATATTTTTTTTGGAATACTCTACTCCATCTAATGAATAAGTGACAATAAACAAAAAGATGAAACCCAAAGTAAAGAGTAATAAAAAAGAACTTGCAAAAAATATCAGAAAGTATTTGTTAAAATTACTCATTTCACTTTCCCTTTTTTATAATCAAAAAATTTTATCAATAGTAAAGAAATCAACGCTGATAGGTTTGTGTGGTGCAAAATGGAGATTTGCTGGCATGTTAGTATTCCTGACGCCGTTAGTGGTATTCCATCCTTTCTCTCTTATAGAAATATAGAGTTCTTGATTTATTCTGTTTATATCATTGAAGAAATTTTTTGAGGGCTCATTTCTATGACGATTTAAAATATGTTCACTTTCTAAATTAGGTAATGGTTTGATATAATCCAGCCATGAGGGGATGAATCCTTTTCTGGGTGAATTTCTAGTATGAGGAGAAGGCGCAGGAAAAAGTAATGGCCTAAATTCTTTATTTTTAAAATTCCCTATAGCCCCATAGTAGTCCCAAATCCATAAAGCATACTCTTTGCTCGTTGGTTGAGCCAGAATGATGGGATCTATTCCTTCTCCAAAAACGCGATAAAAACCTACTAAATCAGATATCAAATCTTCGCCACTAAAACCACTATCAGAACGTAACTTAAAAACCGGGAATTGCTGAAAGGATTCAAATCGAAATGCAGTTTTCATCATAATTGTTAAGGCTATTCGCTGTTTCATTTTCCAGCTTAAGCAAGAACGAATCATTAAGGGGCTATGAATTCCACCGCGAAATTCAATTGTATGCCCAAAGATAGACTTGTTTGCACCCATCTCCTGGAAATAATCAACAGGGAAATACCAGTCGTTGTACTCAGGAAAAAATTCTCGTCCTTTTTCTTCAAGTAATATTGATTTTAGTCGTCGAGCATCATTTGCTTGTGCATGCCCGAGGTCAATCCATCCGAGAATTTTTGTATAGATCAACCCGTAATCAAAAGATAATGCCACTGAGGCATCCTTGATATCCTCCCTCTTACTCATAACGCCTCCTAAAAAACATTATCTTCCCAAAAACTGTATCCAGAAGTCCCCGCTACGTGATGACTCCACGTAATACTTTTAAAACTGAGGAGTAGAGTTTCTTCTGGTTGGGCATCGTTATGGTCTATCGAATGAGGAATATTAAGAGAAACGTCAACCAAGAACGCATCCCTGAGTTCGATGGAATAAAATTTCCTGTTAAAACCCGTTTTATCCGTACTGTAGACATCGATAACACACTGCAGTTTTTCATTATTGGCGATAGCAACGCCCAATAAGGGCGACGATTTATCGATTAATTTAGTTATGCTTATGGGCTGATGATTGATGTGCTGTTGTCGGTGGGTGCTATGAGTGAGTGCCAGAACAAAGATTTGGTCAAGGTGATTGATTTGGCATTTATTGCCTAAGGAATCATAGGTTCCGCATCCCTGGGAAATGGAGCCTTGCTTTTCACCTGTTATTGTCATGTAAACTAAGTTAGCCATATAAACTCTCCTTTTTAACTGAGTTATATGCACATGCTTTAATAAATACAAATGCTAAAAATGTATCATATCGGATTAAGTAATTTGCGAGATTAATATCAGGATGTTAATGAGGAGTTTTTTTAGAACTAAGTGGCGCTTATTAGCACCACTTTTAACTACTGCCCGTAATAAGCCTTCGCGCCATGCTTACGCAAATAATGTTTATCCAGCAGCGTTTGTTGCATATCCGGTAATTCAGGTGAAAGTTGTCGGCAGAAAATACCCATATATGCCACTTCTTCCAGCACGATGGCGTTATGAACTGCATCAACGGGATCTTTACCCCAGGCAAATGGGCCATGGGAATGTACCAGCACGCCGGGCATTTGTGCGGCATCAATTCCACGTTCAGCAAAGGTTTTCACGATGACTTCGCCGGTTTGCCATTCGTAATCACCGTTGATCTCTTCATCGGTCATTTTGCGCGTGCAAGGTATGGTGCCGTAGAAGTAATCCGCGTGAGTCGTGCCAGTGGCCGGGATGGATTTTCCAGCCTGTGCCCAGATAGTCGCGTGGCGTGAATGGGTGTGGACGATCCCGCCAATGTGCGGAAATTGCAGATACAGCAAGCGGTGAGTAGGGGTATCCGATGAAGGTTTTTTATTGCCTTCCAACACTTCTCCCGTTTCCAGACTCACAACCACCATATCTTCAGCAGTCATAATGCTGTAATCGACACCGGAAGGTTTGATAATTAATACGCCACGTTCCCGATCAACCGCGCTGACGTTCCCCCAGGTCAGGGTGACCAGATTATGTTTCGGCAGCGCGAGATTCGCTTCGAGTACCTGACGTTTGAGATCTTCTAACATATTTGATCCTTAGTTTGTCAAACAACCCTCACCCCGACCCTCTCCCTGAGGGCGAGGGGGAAAAGGAAATCCCCTCTCCTGGGGGAGAGGGTTAGGGTGAGGGCCAAAGAAACTAACGTTTGTAGCTGTAATAAACCTCGTTCCAGCGCAGAGAGTCTTTAAACGCAGGCAGGCGGGTGTCGTTATCAATAACCGCCAGTTCGATACCGTGCAGTTCGCTGAACAGGCGCATATCGTCGAGCGTCAGAGACTGGCTGAACACGGTGTGGTGTGCGCCACCTGCCAGAATCCACGCTTCGGATGCGGTAGGCAGATCCGGCTGTGCTTTCCACAGTGCATTGGCGACAGGAAGTTTCGGCAACTGGTGCGGGGCTTCAACGGTATCAACGCAGTTCACCAGCAGGCGGAAACGATCGCCCAGATCAATAAGGCTCGCATTCAGCGCCGGGCCTGTTTGGGTGGAGAAGATCAAACGTGCAGGATCGTCCTTGCCGCCGATCCCCAGGTGTTGCACATCGAGGATTGGTTTTTCAGCAAGAGCAATGGATGGGCAAACTTCCAGCATGTGGGAACCGAGCACCATATCGTTGCCGTTCTCGAAGTGATAGGTGTAGTCCTCCATGAATGAGGTGCCGCCTTGCAGACCGGTTGACATCACCTTCATGATGCGAAGCAAAGCGGCAGTTTTCCAGTCGCCTTCGCCCGCAAAGCCGTAGCCTTGCTGCATCAGGCGTTGCACTGCCAGACCCGGAAGTTGTTTCAGGCCGTGCAGGTCTTCAAATGTGGTGGTAAAGGCACTGAAACCGCCTTGTTCCAGGAACTGTTTCATCCCCAGCTCAATGCGCGCGGCATCCAGCACATTCTGGCGTTTATCCCCGTTGACCTGGGCTGCGGCACTCAGGCGATAACTGCTTTCGTATTCGTCTACTAATGCGTTCACGTCCCCGTCGCTCACCGCGTTTACAACCTGAACTAAATCGCCCACGGCGTAAGTGTTGACCGCAAAACCAAACTTCATTTGCGCGGCCACTTTATCGCCATCAGTCACGGCAACTTCACGCATGTTGTCGCCGAAGCGAACCACTTTCAGCTGACGAGTATCTTGTTTTGAAACCGCCTGACGCATCCAGGAACCAATGCGCTGATGAGCTTGCGGATCTTGCCAGTGCCCGGTCACGACGGTGTGTTGCTGGCGCATACGTGCGCCGATGAAACCGAACTCACGGCCGCCATGGGCAGTCTGGTTCAGGTTCATAAAGTCCATATCAATGCTGCCCCATGGGATCTGCGCATTGAATTGAGTGTGGAATTGCAGCAGCGGTTTGGTCAGGATGCTCAGACCGTTGATCCACATTTTTGCAGGCGAGAAGGTATGCAGCCACACCACCATACCGGCGCATTTATCGTTGTAACTGGCATCGCGGCAGATAGCGGTAATTTCAT
Source organism: Buttiauxella sp. BIGb0471 (assembly GCF_024807715.1). NCBI lineage: Bacteria > Pseudomonadati > Pseudomonadota > Gammaproteobacteria > Enterobacterales > Enterobacteriaceae > Buttiauxella > Buttiauxella sp. BIGb0471. The sequence goes on along the minus strand of NZ_JANUEU010000003.1, from coordinate 376,528 downwards.
CCGGTGTGGTTCCCAAAGGTTTCAACACCAGCTTGCACGGCAGTTTGGCTTCTTTATTGAGCGCATTCACAACCTGCTCGGCGTGTTGATTCACCTGACGCAACGTTTCCGCACCGTAGAGATGCTGGCTGCCAATTACAAACCACACTTCATATTGTTCAAAAATGTTCATCGTCATGTCCTTAATGGGTCACAGTGGCCTGAGCTGCATGAGTAACCGCAACTGGGGCTGAAGGGAGATAATGTTGTTCCGCGCTAACCGCCCAATGCTGGTAACGGCGATAAAGCTGCTCAAAGCGCTCGGCGCGTTGGGAATCGGGTTGTAAGGTGCTTTCAATCTGGCTGGCCATGGCGAGCTGGGCGCGGGAAATATCTGCGTGTTTACCCGCGGCCACGGCGGCAAAGATCGCAGCACCTAATGCGCAGCACTGGTCAGAAGCGACAATCTGCAGCGGGCGATTCAGTACGTCAGCGCAGACCTGCATGATGACCGGGGATTTGCGGGCAATACCGCCCAGTGCCATCACGTTCGTGACGGGAATTCCTTGTTCGGTGAAGCATTCCATAATGGCCCGAGCGCCAAAGGCGGTAGCGGCAATCAGCCCACCAAACAGCGCTGGCGCATCGGTGGCGAGATTCAAATCGGTAATCACACCTTTCAGACGCTGGTTGGCATTCGGGGTGCGACGGCCGTTAAACCAGTCGAGCACCACCGGCAGATGTTCAAGGGAAGGGTTTTTCGCCCAGGCTTCCGTCAGTGCTGGCAGCAACTGCTTCTTACTGGCGTTGATTTGCTCACGTAGTTCCGGGTGCTGCTGCGCCAGTTGTTCCAGCGGCCAGCCCAGCACTCGGCCAAACCAGGCGTAGATATCACCGAATGCGGATTGTCCGGCTTCGAGGCCGATAAAGTCCGGAACCACGCTGCCGTCGACTTGCCCGCAAATGCCTTTTACGGCGCGGTCGCCGACGGTCGGTTTGTCGGCAATCAAAATGTCGCAGGTGGAGGTGCCGATGACTTTCACCAGGGTGTTCGGTTGAGCACCAGCCCCAACTGCGCCCATATGGCAGTCAAATGCGCCACCGGAAATCACCACGTTTTGCGGCAGGCCGAGGCGTTCAGACCATTCGGCGGAAAGGTTGCCGACCGGGATATCCGCAGTCCAGGTTTCGGTAAACATCGGATAAGCCAGATTCTGGTTAATCACCGGATCTAATTCATCAAAGAAACTCGCCGGAGGCAGGCCGCCCCAGCTTTCATGCCACAGGGATTTATGCCCGGCGCTACAGCGGCCACGGCGAATATCTTGCGGGCGAGTGGTGCCGGAAAGCAGTGCCGGAACCCAGTCGCACAGTTCAATCCACGATACCGCCGCTTGTGCCACTTTTTGGTCAGCGCGGGTGACGTGCAGGATTTTTGCCCAGAACCATTCGCTGGAATAAATGCCGCCGATGTAACGGGAATAGTCACTCTTTCCGGGCTGATGGCACAGGCGGGTAATCGCTTCGGCTTCTTCTACGGCAGTGTGATCTTTCCACAACACAAACATGGCGTTCGGGTTGTCAGCGAATTCTGGCGTCAGCGCCAGCACATTCCCTTTGGCATCTATCGGGGCGGGAGTCGAACCAGTGCTGTCGACGCCAATGCCGCAAACGCGGGCACGTTGTTCAGCGGTCAGCTCAGCGAGAACGGTTTTTACCGCGCGCTCCATCGACTCAATGTAGTCCCGTGGATGATGGCGGAACTGGTTATTTGGGGCGTCACAATATTGGCCTTCCTGCCAGCGCGGATACCATTCCACGCTCGTGGCAAGCTCCGCACCGTTTTCGCAATCAACGGCTAAGGCGCGCACGGAATCACTGCCAAAATCGAGGCCCAGCGCAATCGACATTTTTTTACTCCCTGACCTGGTTATCTATGGAAATGACATTAGTTTTTATGCCGGAAAACCGTCAGGTCGTATTCGCTGTAGTTATGGAGAAATTTGCTGTGCCTTTGAGAAGTGTGACGCCCCGCAAATAATCGATGTGGACATTTCTGCTACTTTTATAAACACTTCGGTTATCGTCACAAAACCTTGTGATTGACGAATGAAAAGCATAGGTGCAGGTAAATTGCGGCTTTATGATGAAATCAGGACGGTTTGTTGTTTGCGCAGTATGACGCCGCCAGTGAATAGCATGGATATGGACAAATTGTTCCTGTCGCCCAATTAAATAGCGAGCTTGATGATGCCTGAGATGCAAAACGATCCCCTGTTACCGGGGTACTCATTTAACGCCCACCTGGTGGCCGGATTAACGCCAATTGAAGCTGAAGGGCCACTGGATTTTTTCATCGACAGACCGCTGGGCATGAAAGGCTACATCCTCAATTTAACGGTGCGCGGAGAAGGGGTTATCAATAATCAGGGGAAGAACTATATTTGCCGCCCAGGCGATATTCTGTTGTTCCCTCCGGGGGAAGTGCACCACTATGGCCGCGAACCTGCCAGCAAAGAGTGGTATCACCAGTGGGTTTACTTCCGCCCGCGTGCTTACTGGCAGGAGTGGCTGAACTGGGAGCCTATCTTCGCGCATACCGGGTTTTTCCGCCCGGATGATGCTCACCAGCAAAACTTTTCTCAGCTCTTTGGGCAGATTATTGAGGCTGGGCAGGCAGAAGGGCGTTACGCGGAATTATTGGCTATTAATCTGTTAGAACAATTATTACTGCGGCGCATGGAAGTATTAAGCGCCTCGCTCAATCCCCCGCTCGATAACCGCGTTCGTGACGCGTGCCAGTACATCAGCGACCATCTGGCTGATAACCAGTTTGATATCGCCAGTGTCGCGCAGCATGTCTGTTTATCGCCTTCTCGCCTGTCGCATTTGTTCCGCCAGCAGCTTGGCGTCAGCGTTTTAAGCTGGCGTGAAGACCAACGTATTCTCCAGGCGAAACTATTGCTCAGCACCACGCGTATGCCGATCGCCAGCGTCGGGCGCAATGTCGGGTTTGAAGACCAGCTCTACTTTTCACGTGTTTTCAAGAAGTGCACGGGTGCTAGCCCGAGTGAGTTTCGTGCAGGGTGTGAGTAGTTACTATAATTGATTCATACAAATGATGGCTTGACGCTTCATTCCACACTCAGGAGAATCGCCCACTCGTTTCTCGACGGACGCTTTATGGAAGCTTTGCTGGAACACTTTATAACTCAGTCAGTAGCGTATTCGCTTTTCGCGGTGATGCTGGTGGCCTTTCTGGAATCACTGGCGCTGGTGGGACTTATCCTTCCTGGCACGGTAATGATGGCGGGGCTGGGTGCGCTGATTGGCGGCGGGCAGGTGGGTTTTTATCACGCCTGGGCTGCGGGGATAGTCGGTTGCCTGTTGGGCGACTGGATTTCGTTCTGGCTGGGTGGCCGCTTTAAAGGGCCGCTGCATCGCTGGTCGTTTATGAAAAAGAACAAAGCGCTGCTGGATAAAACCGAGCATGCGCTGCATCAGCACAGCATGTTTACCATCCTGGTGGGGCGTTTTGTTGGCCCGACACGCCCGCTGGTGCCGATGGTTGCAGGCATGTTGGATCTCCCTGTTGCTAAATTTATCGTCGCGAACATTATCGGCTGCATTTTCTGGCCGCCAATCTACTTCTTGCCGGGGATTCTGGCGGGAGCCGCCATTGATATCCCGGCGGATATGCAGAGCGGCAGCTTTAAATGGTTGTTACTGCTGGTCGCGCTGGGCCTTTGGCTGGCGGGCTGGTTGTGCTGGCGCTGGTGGCGTAGCGGTAAAGCCAGTGCTGACCGTTTAACCCAATACTTGCCGCGCGCGCGTTTGCATTGGTTAGCACCCACTATGGCGGTGCTGGCGATAGGCAGTTTTGCGGCTATTCAAATGCACCCATTAATGCCGATTTACCGCGATATTCTGTGGAAAGTGCTTACTGGCCACCACTAATACCCAGCAGCGCCGATGCGCTGGCTTCCCCGCTCAATAAGGTTGCCGTGTCGCCATCCCAGGCGATACGGCCATCGACCACCACCAGACTTCTTTCGGCAATGCGTGCCGCATCTTCAACACTGTGTGACACCATCAACAGCGTCAGTTGCTGCTGGCGGCACAGGTCATCAAGCAATTGCAGCATCTCCTGGCGCAGCGCCGGATCGAGTGCTGAGAAAGGTTCATCGAGCAGCAAAATAGGTTGCTCGCGCACCAGACAGCGGGCGAGGGCGACACGCTGGCGCTGGCCGCCAGAAAGCTGTGAAGGCAAACGGTCGAGCAAATCACTAATCGCCATTTGACTGGCAATGGTCGCCAGACGCTGTTGTTGTTCAAGATTCAGCTTCAGGCCGGGATTTATCCCAAGCCCTATGTTCTGACGCACCGTCAGATGGCTAAAAAGATTGTTCTCCTGGAACAGCATCGACACCGGGCGCTGCGCAGGAGCGCTATGCGTATGATCTTCATTGTTCAGGCTAATCTGCCCGCTGGCAGGTGTCAGAAAACCGGCAATCAAACTCAGCAGCGTACTTTTCCCCGCGCCGCTTGGCCCCAGCACCGCCACGCGTTCTCCGGCATTAATTTGCATCGAAAAACGCATCGGTAAATGGTGATAGAGCCAGGTTACATCAGTTAGCGTTAGCATGGCGTCCCGGAAGTTTTTCAATCAATGTGAATAAAGCAAAGCACAGTATCAGCAGGATCAGCGCGGTAACGGCGCCATCCTGGCTACGATATGAACCAATTTGTTGATAGAGATAAAACGGTAGCGTGCGGAAATCTTCATTACCAAATAGCGCCACGACGCCAAAATCACCAATCGATAGCACGCAGGCAAATGCTAACGCCTGCGCCAGTGGGCGTTTGAGCGCCCGTAACTCGATGTAGCGCAGTCGATTTAAGCCGCTGATATTGAGTGACTGGCACAATTTGCCGTAGCGTTCCGCGACATCCAGCATCGGGTTTTCCAGCACCTTCAACGCGTAAGGAATGGCCATCAGCGCATTGGTAAAAATTACTATACCGTCAGCGGTTTGCGGCAAACCCACGCTGTTATTGAGTAGCAGGAAAAAGCCGGTCGCCAGCACAATGCCCGGCATGGCTAAAATCAACATGCCGCTCAGTTCCAGCGCCTGTCCGGCAAATGCGCGGTTGCGCAGGCTCAGTTCCCGCGAACTCCACAGCAGCATCACCGTAATCACCACACAGATTAACCCTGCACCCATGGCGATTCGTAATGAGGTGAATAATGCCTGCCATAAAATCGGTTGTGACAGCACAGAACCCAGGCCGCTATTGATACCATCAATGATGACCGCTATCAGCGGCGGTAATAACAATAATAGTGCGAGTACGATAAGCAGCCCGTCACACAGTTTGCGGCGCAAGTTATCTTGCGGGTCGCGCCAGCCTTGCATCTGGCTGATACCCACCGGAATCGCTTTGCTGAGGCGTTGGCTCATCAGCACCAGACCCAGGCAGCAAATCATTTGTACTAATGCGAGCAACGCCGCACGGGCGGGATCGTAGTCGTAACTCAGCGCCTGGAAGATAGCCAGTTCAATGGTCGTTGCCTGCGGCCCGCCGCCCAGTGAAAGCACCGTGGCAAAACTGGCGAAACAAAGCATGAAAATGAGTGCGGCGGCAGGAAGAATCTGGCGGCGTAGCCACGGCCATTCAACAAAGCGGAAGAAGTTCCAGCCCTGCATTCCCAACTGCGCGGCGACCTGGCGCTGTTCGCTGGGGATATTTTCCAGCGCCTGAAGCAGCAAACGCGTCGCCATCGGCAGGTTAAAAAAGACGTGAGCTAATAAAATGCCCTTAAGGCCATACGGCGAGAAAACCCATTCAATGCCCAGCCAGGCGCACAATGAGGCCAGCCAACCTTCGCGGCCATACACCGTCAGAATACCAAACACGGCGACTAACACCGGCAACACGAGCGTCATGGCACACAGACGTAACAGCGCGAGCCGCCCCGGAAAATGGCGGCGGTAAAGTGCGCGGGCGAGGAAAATCGCCGGAAATACCGAAAGGGCAGCGGAGAGGAATGCTTGCCAGAACGAGAAACGCAGCACGTGCCACAAATAGCTATCCTGCACCAGAGCACGGATATCGGTTTGCGGCGCGTTAAACCACAGCGCCAGAAAAGCTGCGAGGGCTACGGCTACCACGAGAGTAGCGGCGCATAGCCCTGGAATCAGCCAGCCGGGGATCAGCGGCTGACGGCGCGTTGCCATTCACTAATCCAACTTGCGCGATGGGAAGAGACGTCTTGCGGGCTAAATTCCAGCGTGGTCTGCGGTTTCACCAGACCGTTAAAACCTTCTGGCAATTTCACGTCCGTTACCGGGTACATCCAGTTGCCAGTTGGGATGGTGTTCTGGAAGCCTGGCGAAGTAATAAATTTCATGAATTTCTCAGCCAGTTCAGGCTGCTTGCTGGAAGCTAAACGACCAGCGACTTCTACCTGCAAATAGTGCCCTTCGCTGAAATTCGCCGCTGCGTAGTTATCTTTTTTCTCTTCGATAATGTGATACGCCGGAGAGGTGGTGTAACTCATCACCAAATCGCCTTCGCCTTTCAGGAACAGGCCGTAAGCTTCAGACCAGCCTTTGGTGACGGTGACGGTTTTCTTCGCCAGTTTCGCCCAGGCTTCAGGTGTTTTGTCGCCGTAAACTTTTTGCATCCATAACAGCAGGCCTAAACCCGGCGTGCTGGTGCGCGGATCCTGGTAAATCACCTTCCATTTCTGATCGCTTTCGACCAGTTCTTTCAGGCTTTTCGGCGGGTTTTTCAGTTTGTTTTTATCGTAGACGAAAGCGAAATAGCCGTAGTCGAAAGGCACGAAAGTGTCGTTGTTCCAGCCGCCAGGGATTTTCAGTTTGCTGCTGTCGACATTGCTGATGGCAAACAATTTGGTTTGCGCCGCCGCTTCCAGCAAATTGTTATCCAGGCCCAGAACCACATCAGCCTTGGTGTTCTTTCCTTCCATGCGCAGGCGATTTAGCAAAGAGACGCCATCTTCAAGTGCGACGAATTTCAGCTCGCAATTGCAGTCAGCTTCAAAGGCTTTTTTCACCGCAGGACCTGGACCCCAATCGGCGGCAAAGGAGTCGTAGGTGTAAACAGTCAGTAGGGGTTTGGCAAAAACTGGGGCAGCGATGAGTGCCAGTAACGGTAGGAATTTTTTGAACACTTTGCACCTCTTGGAATTAGGGGTGGCAAAGGACTTTGAGAATGGAGCCTCAAATCCCTTCGCCGGCATTATCCGGATCAGGTTCGACGGGTATTATCTCAGCCAGACTTTCGTCTTAGCACCCCGTTGAGAACGCGAGCATTGTAATGATTCTGTGAATGAATCGAAAGTATTAAGGTTCCGGTGGTGCAAACCAGGCCGATTTAAAGTCAAACCAGCCGAGCGTGTTCATCCTCACGCCACGCATGCTGCGTTGCCCCTCAATGCGCAGCCAGTGGTGAATTAACGGCAAAATGTCATTATTCTCAACGCGCTTCTGGCACCACTCGGGCAGTGAAAGCTCACCGTTGTGCCATTTACGGGTATCGGATTCCCAGTCAATCGCAATACATTTTTGAATGAGCGGCACCTCATAGAGATGCGAAAAGAGTGAAAATTCTAGCGGCAGGGTGAAGTTGGCGCTGTTAAGCCAGATATCGCTTTCGGCATCACCCTGATGCCACTCTTCATAACTGACTTCTTGCACCACCAGTTTTACGCCTACGCGTGCCAGCAATTGTTCCATCACTTTACTGATAACCCGGTGCTCAACGTGGTCGCGATAGAACGTCAGTGTAACGGACTCAAGCCCTGCGGGTTTTTCGACTACCGGTTGCGGTCGGGTGTGGTGCCAGCGTGGCAATAAGCCGTATGCCGGGAACCAATACTGCTGGTTTTGTTCGCCCGCGCTATAAAGCAGGTGAATAGGTGCCAGCACATGGCTCAACCAGCGACGCACTTGTTCATTGCTGCCGGATTGCGAGCGTCTATCAAATAAAATGTAGTAACAGCCTTCTTCCAGGCGACTTTCAACCGCTTTCTCGCTGTCAGGCATTCCCGATAATTGCACTGCACAACTGACGTCTTCGCCAATTTCTGGCAGCACCCAGAAATTCACTTCGTCTATTAATGCGCGATAGCCAAAGTAATCATCATAGGCCTGGATCTTCAGTTGGTTGGTGTTGTTACGCACGACCGAATAGGGGCCGGAGCCGACTGGCTGACGGGAAAAGTTGTCCAGCGTTTGCCACTCACGCGGCAGAATCATCGCATTAACACTGCCAAGCAACCACGGCAGCCAGTTATCCGGCTGTGAGAGTGTAATATCCAGTGTCCAGGCGGTTGGGGAGCTAATCTGCGTGATGTGAGAATAGAGCGGCAACGCATTAATCCGTTGCAAAGAGGTCATGACATCCAGCATATCCAGCTCGCGGCCATGGTGGAAATGAATGCCAGGGCGCAAATAAAAACGCCAGTGTAATGGGGATATTTGCTGCCAGTGGTGAGCTATATCCGCTTCCAGTTCCCCATTTTCCTCATTTATGCGAATTAAGCCGCTGAAAATTTGCCGGGCAATATGCGTTTCTGAACGGCGTAAAGCCGAGCCTGGTAATAGGTTTAGCAGCGGGCGATAGTAAAGAACGCGCAGAATATGTCGCCCTTGCCGGAAGCTGCGTCCGAGATGGGAGATTAGCATCTGGCGCACCGCGGCTTTATCCCCGACGATCTGCACCAGTTGATCAATTCTGTCCTGCTCGAGAAGATCCTCTGCCCGCTGTTGCTGGAGTGCGAGGCCCGTGTAGAGAAATTCGAGCTGTGAACGTTTGCCTCGTCCGACTTCCGCTTTCCAGCTCAGCCAGCCCTTTTCCTGCATCGCACTGAGTAGCGTGCGCATATGGCGGCGGGAGCAATTCAGCAGCGAGGCCAGGTCATTCAACGTTGTATCCTGCGGTTTACCTTCGAAATATTGCCACAGGCGGATGAATTGTTGTTGCAGACGACTCGAACTCATAAAAGAGGAACTCCTGTCAGAAACTCATCAATTTAACTTTCCTCATATTACGCCAATAATCATCAACGTTGAAAGCGAGGAGGTACATATGAAACGGTCGCCAGTGGTTAAGTTTTATCAACAGTATTTTACCGCAACCCAAAGTGTTTCTGCTGGATGGCTGGCTCGCCTGACAGCATCGCAACGTCTTAGGATGCTTGAGGACTTAATGCAGTGGGAGGTGACAACTTCCGTGACCGTGAAGTACTGACTCGTTGATACATGTGTGACTGAGAATTGGTGATGTTCACCTGGCCAGCAGATTGTTACTGCTGGCTTTTTTATACCCGTCATACTTCAAGCTGCAGGGGTGTTGGCTGCACTCACTTACCCCAGTCACTTACTTAAGTAAGCTCCTGGGGATAAGCTCCCTTGCCGCCTACCTGCAACTTGAATTATTTAGGGTATAGTTGACGTTTTGCGCACCCAGTGAGCGCTCGAACAAAAGGAATTTCTGCATGATTTGGTTTCTGACCAAAGGACGTCGCCTCAATCCGGTATATGCCGCATTTATGATTGTGGCTTTCATGATGGGGATTGCGGGGGCACTCCAGGCGCCCACTCTTAGCCTGTTTCTAAGTCGCGAAGTCGAGGTGCGCCCATTCTGGGTCGGCCTGTTTTATACCGTCAATGCGATAGCCGGGATCCTCGTCAGCCTAGCGCTGGCGAAGCGTTCAGATAATCAGGGTGACCGTCGTAAACTGATTATGGTTTGTTGCGTGATGGCCGTAGCAAACTGTGTGCTTTTTGCTTTTAACCGTCATTACCTGACGTTAATCACCATTGGCGTCATGTTCGCGTCTATTGCCAACACCGCGATGCCGCAAATATTTGCCCTTGCCCGTGAATATGCCGATAACTCAGCGCGTGAAGTGGTGATGTTCAGCTCGATAATGCGTGCGCAGCTCTCGCTTGCCTGGGTTATTGGCCCGCCATTGTCGTTTATGCTCGCGTTAAACTACGGCTTTACCACCATGTTTCTTATCGCCGCGGGAATTTTTGTTATTTCGCTGGCGCTAATCTTCTTCGTACTTCCCTCGGTCGCAAGGATTGAGCAGCCCGCAGATGTGGCGCTTACCCAGGTCAGCGGCTGGAAAGACAAAAATGTCCGTATGTTATTTATCGCCTCGATGTTGATGTGGACCTGCAACACTATGTATATCATCGACATGCCGTTGTGGGTCAGCAGTGATTTAGGGCTGCCCGAATCGTTGGCTGGGCTTTTGATGGGCACTGCCGCAGGGCTGGAAATCCCGGCAATGATCCTGGCGGGTTATTACGTGAAGCGCTTCGGTAAACGTCGCATGATGGTGATTGCTGTCTCGGCTGGCGTGCTTTTTTACGTCGGGCTGATTCTGTTCCATAGCCGTACTGCTTTACTGCTGCTTCAGCTATTTAACGCGATATTTATCGGGATTGTCGCGGGTATCGGCATGTTGTGGTTCCAGGATTTAATGCCTGGTAGGCCGGGTTCGGCGACCACGCTTTTCACCAACAGTATTTCGACAGGCGTGATTTTGGCAGGGGTTTTACAGGGCGCGCTGGCGGAAAGTTTTGGGCACTATTCTGTATATTGGTTAATTGCCGGGCTGTCGGTGTTCGCGTTGATTCTTACCAGCCGGGTGAAGAATATTTAACTTTTGGTGTTGATAATAATGTCGGATGACGCTTGCGCTTATCCGACCTACAACTGCATTTCGTAGGGCGGATAAGCGCAGCGTCATCCGCCAGACAATGCCTGATTATTCAGCCAGAAAAATCTCTAACAGCGAATTCAAAAACAGCTTACCGTGCTCGGTAATCTGCCAAAACTCTTCTGTCTCAACCAAATAATCCTTCGCAATCGCTTCGTCTAGCTGCGCACGAATCACTGATTCATCAAGCCCGGTATACAGACTGAACTCATTGCGAGGTGCGGCTTCCAATAAACGGAAACGGTTCATAAAGAACTCGAATGGTTTGTCGGCTTGTTCGACATCGTGCTGCTTGTCGAGGTATTTACCTTCCATATAACCGCGAGGGTGGCGAGTTTTTGCGGTACGCATAATACGTCCGTCTTCAAACGTTACCTTGCCATGTGCGCCACAGCCAATGCCAAGGTAATCGCCAAAGCGCCAGTAGTTCAGGTTGTGCTGGCACTGGTAGCCTGGTTTCGCGTAGGCCGAGGTTTCATATTGCTGGTAGCCCGCAGCCGTCAGCAGTTTGTCGCCCTGCTCGAAAATATCCCACAGCGCGTCGTCATCCGGCAGTTTTGGTGGGCGGGAGCTGAACAAAGTATTCGGCTCAATCGTCAGCTGATACCACGAGAGATGCGGCGGGTTCAGTTCGATGGCCTGGCGTAAATCGTCGAGTGCTTCTTCCAGAGATTGATCCGGCAGGCCGTGCATCAAGTCCAGATTAAAGCTGCGCAGCCCTAATCCACTCGCCAGATTAGCAGCACGTTTCGCTTCGCCTGAATCATGGATACGGCCCAGACGCTTGAGCTTCGGCTCGCTAAAACTCTGCACGCCGATAGAAATGCGGTTCACACCCGCACGTTGATAACTCACGAAGCGGTCTGCTTCTACCGTTCCGGGATTCGCTTCCATGGTAATTTCCGCATCGGCCGCCAGCGGCAGGCGCGCACGCACACCGTCCAGCAACGTTTGCATCGCTTCACCTGACAGCAGGCTCGGCGTACCGCCACCAATAAAGATGGTCTTTATTTCACGTCCTTGTGCCAGAGGCGCGTCGTTATCCAGGTCACGCAACAGGTGAGCGACGTACTCGTCGTGCGGCACGTCACCTTTGAGTGCGTGGGAATTGAAGTCACAGTAGGGGCACTTCTGCACGCACCACGGGATGTGAATATAAAGACTCAGAGGTGGCAAATTAGCCATTTTTCATTGCTTCCAGTAACAGTTTTAGCGCTTGCCCGCGGTGGGAAATGGCGCGTTTTTCGTCGCGAGTCAGTTCAGCGGCAGTTTTGCCTTCACTCGGGACAAAGAAAATAGGGTCGTAACCAAAACCACCAGCACCTGCGGCTTCCCGGGTAATCCGGCCTTCCCAGCTACCGTGGCAAACCAGCGGCGTTGGGTCTTCAGCGTGGCGCATATACACCAGCACGCAATGGAATCGCGCTTTACGTTGTTCGTCTGGCACATCTTTCAGTGTCGCCAGCAGCTTTTCCAGGTTTTGCTGATCGGATGCTTCAAGGCCTGCGTAACGTGCAGAATAAATACCAGGCGCGCCACCCAGCACGTCAACCGCCAGACCGGAATCATCAGCAATCGCTGGCAGGCCCGTAATGTGCGCCGCGTGGCGAGCTTTCAGAATGGCGTTCTCGATAAACGTCAGCCCGGTTTCTTCCGCCGACTCCACGCCTAATTCCGTTTGAGCCACCACATCCAGACCAAAATTACCGAGTAAATCGGCGAGTTCACGCACTTTACCGGCGTTACCGGTCGCGAGGACAACTTTTTGCATAGTGAGAAAATCCTGTGAAATTAGGTAATTAATCAAGCAATGCCGCGACTTCCGTCGGGATGTGTTGCGGGTTAATAATTTTAATTTGCTTATGGCGACCCAGTTCGCCCTTCTCAAGAAGCACCTGACTTTTGGCGACTTTGAACTGCTTGGCCAGATACTTTACCAGATGGGCGTTGGCTTTGCCGTCTATCGGTGGGGCGGTGATGGCGACTTTTAGCTCGTCGCCATGCAGCCCGATAATGCTATCGCGGCTGGCTTTAGGCTGAATATATAGCCGTAAAACCAGCCCATCTTCGGTTTGACTCACTGCACTCACAGCAAATACCAAAGCCCCGGGAACAAATCCATGCCGAGGTAGTTCAGCGCATAGAGAATCAAAATGACGACCATCGCGGAGAAGTCGATACCGCCCATGGCGGGGATCACGCGGCGAATCGGCGCCATCATTGGCTCGGTCAACTGCATCAACACGTATTCAATCGGGCTGCGGCCCTGGCTAATCCAGCTCATCAGCGAGCGAATAATAATGACCCAGAACACCAGCGTACCGGCGGATTTCAGCAGTGATAACAGGCCAACCAACAGATTCATTGGGTCAAGCGACAGCGCGCCCACCTGAATCAGCAGCAGAATCGGATACTTCATGGTGGTGAGAATAAACGCCACCAGCAACGAAGAGGTATCAATCGGCCCAATCGACGGAATGACACGACGCAGCGGCCCCACAATCGGCTGGGTAATCTTGACGATAAACTGTGCAAAAGGGTTGTAGAAATCACAACGTGACCACTGCATCCAGATGCGAATTAGCAGCACCATTACATACAGTTCAATCAGCGTTTTGACCAGGAAAGTCAACGTCAGCATGGCGTTCCTCAATTATTATTTTGTGATTAACGAGCGGAATAATCCCGCGCGCCGAAAATAGCGGTTCCAATGCGCACCATGGTGCTGCCTGCGGCAATCGCGGCGTCCATGTCATCGGTCATGCCCAGGGACAATGTATCAACCGTTGAAAAACGGTTTTTGAGCGATGCGAAAGCGTCAGCCATTTTCTGGCAAACTGCTAACTGATGCTCGTAATCAGGTTCAGGGGCAGGAATTGCCATTAAACCTCGTAATACCAAACCCGGCAGCGCAGCAACTTCTGCTGCCAGCGCGTCAAGCTCACTCAGCGCAATACCAGACTTGCTTTGTTCATCACTGATATTAATTTGAATCAGTACGTTAAGCGGCGGCAGTTCGGCAGGGCGCTGCTCGCTTAAACGGGTTGCAATGCGTAAACGGTCGACGGTGTGGCACCAGTCAAAATGTTCAGCAACCTGGCGACTTTTGTTCGACTGCAATGGGCCAATAAAGTGCCATTCCAGTGTGGCTTCACTGTTATCGGCAAAGTAACGAATTTTATCCACGCCTTCCTGAACGTAGTTTTCACCAAAAATTCGCTGTCCTGCATCAACCGCTTCTGCGATGGCGCTCGCAGGCTTAGTCTTGCTGACTGCAAGCAAAGTCACTTCTTCTGGAGCACGGCCGCAGCGTTCAGTTGCCGCGAAGATTTTGTTCTGAACCTGTGCCAGATTGTGCGCTATCTCGTTCATAGGTTGGAAAGTGATATGGATATCGAAGAAATTGTGGCCCTTAGTGTAAAGCATAATGTCTCTGATCTACACCTGTGTACGCAGCTTCCTGCTCGCAGGCGTAGGCAAGGGCGGCTTGAACCGCTGCCAGAAATTGCACCCGATCCGCAAACATTGTTGGATATTTGGCTCACAGCCGCGCAAAGAGAACAGCTTGAAGAAGCCGGGCAGTTGGATTTTGCCGTGTCGTTAAAAGACGGCACACGGCTGCGTGCTAATGCCTTTCGCCAGCTTCAGGGTTATTCGCTTGCCTTAAGATTGCTGGTTTCACAAACCCCAAAACTGGAAGCGCTAAATGTTCCGCCATTAATTCCTGAATTGCTCGATTCCCCCGATGGAATGATTCTGGTGACGGGCGCAACGGGGAGTGGGAAATCGACCACGCTTGCAGCCATGGTGGATTTTCTTAACCAACAGAAAGACGGACATATTCTCACCCTTGAAGATCCCATTGAATTTATCCATCACTCGCAACGTTGTTTGATTCAACAGCGCGAACCAGGGTTGCATTGTCATTCGTTTGCAGCGGGTTTGCGCGCGGCATTGCGTGAAGATCCTGACGTTATTTTGCTGGGAGAATTGCGTGACAGCGAAACCATACGTCTTGCGCTGACAGCCGCCGAAACAGGGCATTTAGTTTTGGCAACACTCCACACCCGAGGTGCTGCGCAAGCTGTAGAACGGCTGGTGGATGTCTTTCCCGCGGAAGAAAAAAGCATGGTACGCAGCCAGTTGGCGGGCAGTTTAAAAGCGGTGCTGGCACAAAAATTATTGCCCGACAGCCGTGGGGGAAGGGTTGCGGTGTACGAGCTGTTGGTGAATACGCCTGCTGTGGCGAGTCTTATCCGCGAAGGGAAAACGCATCAACTACCGGGCCAGATACAAACTGGGCAGCAATATGGAATGCAGAGTTTCGCGCACAGCGAGGCAATGCTGCGTGTAGAAGGTCGTATTGCTGACGGGGAAGAAAAGTGATGGTTAAAATTATTGCTTACGTGTGTATTGGTGTGTGTTGTTTCCTTATCAGGAGAAAGCGATGAACTAACGCGGGAATTTGATTCCCAATTCACGGAGATTACCTATGTTTTTTTCAGTTGGCGTGGATTTGTCTGCTCTGGAAGGAAAACAACAGAGGATCAACATTACGCTGCCGGATACGTTACTTATGCGTATTGATAACCGCGTAAAACAGCCATCCTCGGGTTACCGGGATCGCAGCCATTTTCTGGCCGTTGCAGCCAGGCATGAACTGATTGAAGAGTCCTCAGGTACGCCTGACAGCAAAAAAGACTAAGGATTATAGTCAAACCAGCTTTCAAGAATGATTACCGCTGAGGCTGAGTCAATGCTGCCTTTGTTCAGCGCACGGAAACCACCGTGTTCGAACAACCCGGCACGTGCTTCAACGGTGCTCAGGCGTTCATCTTGCAAAGCGACTTTGACGCCAAAACGGCCATGCAGGCGGTTTGCAAACTTCCGGGCGCGGGCGGTGAGCGGTTGTTCGGTGCCATCCATATTCAGCGGCAGGCCAACAATGACTTCATCCGGCTGCCACTCTTTAAGGATTTTTTCGATCACGTTCCAGTCCGGCGTGCCGTCCTGGGCTTTGATGGCTGTGAGCGGGCGTGCGGTGCGGGTAATACGCTGGCCCACCGCAACACCGATGCTTTTAGTACCGAAATCAAAGGATAATAAAGTTCCGCTACTCATTAAGCATGTCCTGCTTCACTTGGCATATTGTGAATATCAATGCCGATTAATTTAGCCGCTTCGCGCCAACGCTCTGAAATTGGCGTATGGAACAAAATGGATGCGTCTGCGGGGGCTGTCAGCCAGTTGTTATCCAGGATTTCTTGTTCGAGTTGCCCTTTTTCCCATGATGAGTAACCGAGCGCGACAATGACATCTGCGGGTTGCTGCGCAGTGCCGATGGTTTCGAGTACATCGCGGGAAGTGGTGATCACGGTTTCATCAGAGATACGGATACTGGAAGCAAAACAGTCTGGCGGCGAATGCAAAATGAAACCACGGTCTTCCGCCAAAGGGCCGCCAATGAAAACTGGCTTATCAAGGCGAATGGCTGGATCACGCGGTTCTGGTGCGATTTTCAGCTTTTCCAGAACGCCGTCAACCTGGAGGTTTTCGAGGGGTTTATTAATGATTATTCCCATCGCGCCGTCTTCGTTGTATTCGCAAATATAAACGACAGCACGCTTAAACAATGGGTCCTGGAGCGCCGGCATGGCAATTAGAAAGTGATGCTGTAAATTCATTGTCAGAGGTTCTGGTTCCGGTTGAAAAAGCGAGCAGTCAGTTTATCACTACTAAGCGGGCTAAGCCCGCTCACAGGACTATTTTGCCAGACGCGTCTCGATTGCATCGAACAACATGCCAGTAATAGAAACCGGGAATTCGGCTTCGATTTCACGAATGCACGTTGGGCTGGTGACGTTAATCTCAGTCAGGCGATCGCCAATGATATCCAGGCCAACGAAAATCAGCCCTTTAGCTTTTAGCGTTGGCCCCACGCGGCGGGCAATTTCCCAGTCGCTTTCGGTTAACGGACGCGGTTCGCCGCGACCACCGGCTGCAAGATTACCGCGTGTTTCGCCACCTTGTGGGATACGCGCCAGGCAATACGGAACAGGTTCGCCATCCACCACCAGAACGCGCTTGTCACCATCGACAATCGCAGGCAGATAGTTCTGCGCCATACAGTAGCGGTTGCCCAGTTCAGTCAGCGTTTCCGCGATAACGCCAATGTTAGGGTCGCCTTCTTTAACACGGAAAATTGAAGCGCCACCCATGCCATCTAACGGCTTGAGGATGATGTCGCCGTGCTTTTGCCAGAACGCTTTAAGCTGCGCTTTGTTGCGCGTGACCAACGTTTCTGGAGTTAAATCCGCAAACCAGGCAGTGAACAGTTTTTCGTTACAGTCGCGCAGGCTCTGCGGCTTGTTAACAATCAACGTGCCTTGTTCTTCGGCGCGTTCAAGAATATAGGTCGCGTAAATAAATTCGGTATCAAACGGAGGGTCTTTACGCATCAACACAACGTCAAGATCGGCAAGCTGAATGTCTTGCTCGCTGCCAAATTCGTACCATTTGTCGTAGTTCTGCTCGACCGTGACCAGGCGGGTGCGTGCGTGTGCTTCACCGTTGATCAAATACAGATCGGCCATTTCCATGTAATGCAGTTCGTAACCACGGCGCTGGGCTTCCAGCAACATGGCAAAACTTGAGTCTTTCTTGATGTTAATGTTTGCGATGGGGTCCATCACGATGCCGAGCTTAATCATTGTTTTTCTCCGTTTTAGCCCAGATCGCCAAAGCGCACTTGCAGCGCGGTAATGGCGGTGAGCGCGGTAGTCTCAGTACGCAGAACGCGAGGTCCCAACAGAATATCAGTAAACTGATGACGTGCGGTCATGGCAATTTCATCAGCCGTTAAACCTCCTTCCGGGCCAATCAACAGGCGCACGCGCTCTACAGGTTGTGGCAACGTGTTGATGCTGGCGCTGGCTCGAGGATGCAGATTCAGCTTCAGGCTGTCATCTTCTTCGGTACACCACTTTTCCAGATCCATAGCCGGGCGAATTTCTGGCACGCTATTACGTCCACATTGTTCGCAGGCCGCAATGGCAATTTTCTGCCATTGTCCGAGCTTCTTATTCAGGCGCTCGGCATCCAGTTTTACGCCACAGCGTTCAGAAAACAAAGGTGTAATCACATTCACACCGAGTTCCACTGCTTTCTGAATGGTGAACTCCATCTTCTCGCCGCGCGACATCACCTGGCCAAGATGTAAGTGCAGAGGGGATTCACGGTTATCAAGGCTTGCGCTCAGGACTTTCACCCGCACACTTTTTTTATCTGCCTGCACGATTTCAGCTTCAAAAATCTGATTACTGCCATCAAATAATTGCAACGCGTGACCCGCACTCATGCGCAGGACGCGGCCTACGTGGTTGGCAGCATCTTCGCAAAGTGCAACGTCCTGGCCGACGGAGAGGAGTTCAGGGTGATGAATGCGGGGTATACGCATGGTTTTTAATATCCAAAAGCGGGAACAGTGATAACAATTCCCGCTAGTGTAGGTTAGCTGTTTTGTGCCTGGCAAGCCCGCAGCACATAAGGGTTATGATTACCCTGAACTTTGGCGATACGTTCATCGCGTTCACATTCCCAGGCTGTCACCGGATATTGCTTATTCCAGGCTTCAAATAGCTGGGTTTGCTGGCGGGAAAGATTCAGCTGATATTGGTCACGCATATAGAAGTAGGTGCGGGCGATGGCACCACGGGCGCGGGCGGGTGGTTCGGCGACTTTATCTTTGAAATCGACTTTCATGGCGCATTGCCCGTACTGACCTTCACCCCCATTCCACTGGCTGTACATGAAGTTATTACGGTCGGCATTCACTTCCCCAACAGCCGGTTGCAGGTTGTGCATATCGCTTTCCATTTTGCGATATTCCGGATCTTTGGCGCAGTTTTTACGTCCGCCATCTTGCCAACACTGGCGCTGGTGCCCGAATTGCCAGGCTGGGACAACATGTTCCCATTCGATGCGTGTCGCACGGTTTTCGTTTTTACGGACTTTGTAACCGCAGGACTCAAGGTCAGGAACCCCTTTTTTACCTTCCCAGCTAATTTTGCATCCGCAATAGAAATCGCCTGGCGCATCGGCGTTGACTTTTACGCCTGCAGCTTTGGCTTGAGAGAAATTATTGATACCAGCGCTGAAAGCGGAAAAGGTACAGAAGGCTGCAACAAGTGCAACAGCCAAAGAAATTTTGCGAGACATTTCCAGAATCCTTACTAAAACGTGCTCGCAACGTACCTGATGATTTATCCAGTTTCAATAAGCTAAATCAGGAAATTATTAGGCTAATACTTTTAATTACAGGAAGTTGTAGCGTCGGCTTTTAACAGGTCACCGCATTGAACGCAGCGGTATTCTGCCTCGCCGCGCACCACTCGATTATGTCGTCGGACGGTGAGTTGGTGGAGCTGGCAGCGGCAGCGATAGGGGAAGGTATTTTTGCGTACGGATTGCACTTCAAACTTATGTGTCCGGCGGGCAGGCACACCCAGCACCGTTTCCATCATCCACTTCCACTCTTTACCGTGGGGAGCGACGCGGCCAAAGTGTTTCCACACCAACAAATGAGCCAGTTCGTGCGGAACGACTTCATCAATAAAGGTTTGCTGGTTTTCCATCAGTAATACGGGATTAAGGCGGATTTCGTAGCTGTCCATCCACGCAGTACCCGCAGCTGTGCCGCGCTGCTGATAAACCAGTTTCGGTTCCGGATAGTTGCGGCCTAAATGCAGATTTGCCTGCTGAAGCTTTTCCCGCAGGCAGCGCATAACGGCCTGTTGGATGGCGATTGGGAGTCTAGGGGATTTCATAACCGGCAAGAATAGTGCGAGGAAGGGCAGGGTGCAAGCCCCTCTCCATGCAGGAAAGGGGCGGGTTAAGCTTAGTTTTGAGCACCAATCTCACGTAAGCGACGACCTTTCATCAGGTTACGCTCGATGTGTTCCAGGGAAACGTGTTTGGTTTCTGGAATCAGCCACAGTGTGAGAACGATGAAGAACAGATTGAGCGCGGCGTAGACCCAGAAGGTATTCGCATTGCCCAGCGTGTTCAACATGGTCAGGAAGGTTGCACCCACAATCATGTTGGCAATCCAGTTGGTTGCGGTGGAGCAAGTGATACCAAAATCGCGGCCTTTGAGCGGCTGGATTTCAGAGCACAGTACCCAAATCAGTGGACCGGCGCTCATCGCAAAACCAACGATAAACATCAGCAGCATGGCGATAGCGAAGTATTGCGCGCCCTGGGAGTGAATACCCACGTGCAGCATTGTGCCAAGAATGCCCATGCCAACTGCCATCACCATGAAGCCCAGAACCAGCGTTGGTTTACGGCCCCAACGGTCAACCAGGCCGATAGCAATAAAGGTCGCCAGAACGTTGATCAGGCCAACGATAACTGTGCCCCACATTTGCTGAGTGGTGTTGGTGAAGCCCGCAATTTCGAAGATTTTCGGTGCGTAGTACATGATGACGTTCATGCCGGTGAATTGTTGCATCACCTGAAGCAGAATGCCGAGGAACACCGCGCGACGGAAGTTGCTGTTGTCTTTAAACAGGGACCAGCCGCTTTGTTTTACTTTCAGGCTTTCACGAATTTCTTCAAGCTCACGTTTTGCTTCGGCACTGGTATCACGCAGACGCAACAGGACGCGCTCGGCATCGTGGAAACGGCGTTTAGCGGCGAACCAGCGCGGGCTGTCTGGCAGGAAGAAAACGCCAACCAGAAGAATCAGGGCTGGAATAGTAATGACGCCCAGCATCCAGCGCCATGAACCGCTGTAGCTGAAGGCTGTATCAGAAAGGTAAGCGCCCAGGATACCGATGGTAATCATCAGCTGGTACATCGAGATCATGCTGCCACGGATTTTTTCTGGCGCAATTTCTGACAGGTAAAGCGGCGCAGTGTAAGACGCAACACCGACTGCCAGGCCGAGTAATACGCGGGAGAGAATCAGGATCTCAGTGTTTGGTGCGAAAGCAGAACACAGAGAACCCGCAACGAACAGCACGGCACCAATCATCAGGCTGTATTTACGCCCGATACGGAAGGAGAGCCAACCGCTGCCAACCGCACCGACCGCTGCGCCGAACATCATCGAACTCACAACCCATTCTTGCTGGTGCGCAGTTATCTGGAAATCTTTAGCGATAAACGGCAAGGCACCGGCAATCACGCCAATATCAAGGCCAAAAAGTAAACCGGCCAGGGCTGCAAGAAAACAGACAAAAAAGGTCATGCTTTTGTTCGAGCGCCCTTGTTTTTTTATTTCAGGCATAGTGCTCTCCAGTTGAATAATTTGGGGGATATCTCGCTATTAAGGTTAGGTTAACATCAGGTAAAATTATGTGATTCAACTCACGTTAGTGTAATCGGTTACACTAACGTCAAGAAGTGTATGCATAATTTTATGATGAAAAACATATCGTTAAGTGTAGAAAATAAAACCAAAAAATTAAACCCAAGACTAATCTGAAACTTTTTGTAACTAGTGCAGCAACAAGTTGTTGTCATGCAGAACAGTCTTAATTAATGCCTTATTAACTACTGTGTAACCGCTTTCACTGTCGAGAATTAAACCAGTGGGAAGGGTTTTCATGGGAGGGGAGCAGAAAAGCAAAAGGCCAGCTAAGCGCTGGCCTTTAAAGTTTGATGATGGACTGGCGGGTTTTATTTCAGGCCAGCAGCATCACGCAGCAATTCGGCTTTGTCGGTTTTTTCCCAAGGGAAATGTTCGCGACCAAAGTGACCGTATGCCGCGGTTTCTTTGTAGATTGGGTGCAGTAAATCCAGCATCTGAATCAGGCCGTATGGACGCAGGTCGAAGAACTCACGCACCAGCAGGGTCAGTTGCTCGGTAGAGATTTTCTCAGTACCGAAGGTTTCAACCATGATGGATGTCGGTTCAGCCACGCCGATTGCGTAGGAAACCTGGATTTCACAGCGGTCAGCAAGGCCCGCAGCAACGATGTTTTTCGCCACATAACGTGCCGCATACGCCGCAGAACGGTCAACTTTAGACGGATCTTTACCGGAGAACGCGCCGCCACCGTGACGAGCCATGCCGCCGTAGGTATCAACGATAATTTTACGACCGGTCAGACCACAGTCACCCATTGGGCCACCGATAACAAAACGGCCTGTTGGGTTGATGTGATATTTGGTAGATGCATTCAACCATTCTGCTGGCAGAACTGGCTTGATGATCTCTTCCATCACCGCTTCTTGCAGCGTTTTCAGCTGTACATCTTCGGAGTGCTGGGTAGACAGAACCACGGCATCAATACCGACGATTTTACCGTCGTCGTACTGGAACGTGATTTGGCTTTTTGCATCCGGACGCAGCCATGGCAGTGAACCATTCTTACGAACTTCTGCCTGGCGTTGAACCAGACGGTGTGCGTAAGTGATCGGTGCTGGCATCAGCACTTCTGTTTCGTTGGTTGCATAACCAAACATCAGGCCCTGGTCGCCAGCTCCTTGCTCCAGTGGATCGGTACGGTCAACGCCCTGGTTGATATCCGGGGATTGTTTGCCGATAGCACTCAGCACTGCGCAAGAGTTTGCATCAAAGCCCATATCAGAATGCACGTAGCCGATTTCACGGATCGTTTGACGAGTGATCTCTTCGATATCAACCCAGGCGCTGGTGGTGATTTCACCGCCAACCAGAACCATGCCGGTTTTAACGTAAGTCTCGCAAGCTACGCGTGCTTTTGGATCCTGCTCCAGGATCGCATCGAGGACCGCATCAGAGATTTGGTCAGCGATTTTATCGGGATGCCCTTCTGATACAGACTCGGACGTAAAGAGGTGTTTGGCCATGTTTTATTCACCCTAAGAGAATTAGGTTAGTGCAGACTGCTGCTAATTGGTGCTCACCCCAGTGCGATGTACTGGTTAATCGAGCTTATACCACAGGTTTCATTTCAGGCAGTCTAACAGTTAATCGGTATAGATGGATTAACATCTGGACGGCTATTCTAGGTTATCCATTAATCAGATTACCAGTGATTTTTACGCTCGCAAGTTTGTGCGGATAATCTTAAGTGGCAAATTTTACTGACACCCGCAGCAAACCAGGGATTTTTGTTTTGCAATTTCCGGCTGTTGTCGGTATAAAGCGGCGCGCGCGGCTCATTCAACAAGCACACATTTTTGTGTTGCCCACTTCCAGCCGGGTTGAGCAAATTTCTTAGCTTTGGCTTGTCGCATGCTTCTGGTATGCGTGGAGGTGACTCGATTAATGAACCGTTGTAATTCGCAAACTCTGGCGGCCACTCAGGTCGTACATATGCCCCTCATAAACTGCATTTCGTGTATTCATTCCTGCCGATGTTATACCCATCTCGGCGCTTCTCAGGACTCTCGGGCCGGTTTTTAAAGCCGTGAAATTCTGAACAAGGGCTCTCTTGTCATCGATAAGAGTATTCTCGTGGTTTCGCCGACTCGTTCTACGAAGCTCGGTTACGTGTTTTACAATGATATGAAAAAGAAACCGGTCGCACAGTTAGTCTGTCAGCGTCTTATGCTGCTTCTACGCGCTGTTAATGGGTTGTTATTGCGGGGTACCCCTGCGATAGTAGTCAACTGTTTTGCACATTCGTTTAAATTTGAGGTTCGCCATGTCTGACAAAATCTCTTCTGTTTCGGGTTCGTCAGTGGGCGAGCAGGATGTACACCGCTCCATGCAGGAGGTTGCCATGAGCTCCCAGGAAGCCAGCAAAATGCTGCGTACTTACAATATTGCCTGGTGGGGCAATAACTATTACGACGTCAATGAACTCGGTCATATCACCGTTTGCCCGGACCCTGATGTCCCGGAAGCGCGTGTTGATCTTGCTGAACTCGTAAAAGCCCGTGAAGCACAGGGGCAACGTTTGCCTGCACTCTTCTGCTTCCCGCAGATTTTGCAGCACCGCCTGCGTTCTATTAATGCAGCGTTCAAACGTGCTCGTGAATCCTATGGTTATAACGGCAACTATTTCCTCGTTTATCCAATCAAGGTAAACCAGCACCGTCGTGTAATTGAATCGCTGATTCATTCCGGTGAGCCGCTGGGCCTGGAAGCGGGTTCTAAAGCTGAGCTGATGGCTGTGCTGGCGCATGCAGGCATGACGCGTTCAGTCATTGTGTGTAATGGCTATAAAGACCGTGAATACATCCGCCTGGCGTTGATCGGCGAGAAGATGGGCCACAAGGTTTATCTGGTCATCGAGAAAATGTCAGAAATTCGCATTGTGCTCGAAGAAGCTGAGCGCCTGAATGTAGTACCGCGCCTTGGCGTGCGTGCGCGTCTGGCGTCGCAAGGTTCTGGCAAATGGCAGTCCTCAGGCGGCGAGAAATCGAAATTTGGCCTGGCAGCCACACAGGTTCTGCAACTGGTTGATATGCTGCGTGAAGCTGGTCGTATCGACAGCCTGCAATTGCTGCACTTCCACCTCGGTTCGCAAATGGCGAACATTCGCGATATCGCCACCGGTGTGCGTGAATCAGCGCGTTTCTACGTTGAGCTGCACAAGATGGGCGTTAACATCGAATGCTTCGATGTCGGCGGCGGTCTGGGCGTGGACTATGAAGGCACGCGTTCGCAGTCCGATTGTTCGGTCAATTATGGCCTGAACGAATACGCAAACAATATTATCTGGGCGATTGGTGATGCGTGTGAAGAACACGGTCTGCCACATCCGACAGTGATTACCGAATCTGGCCGTGCAGTAACCGCGCACCACACCGTGTTGGTGTCTAACATCATCGGTGTTGAACGCAACGAATACACCACGCCAACGGCTCCGGCTGAAGACGCGCCGCGCGCGCTGCAAAGCATGTGGGAAACCTGGGGCGAAATGCACCAGCCGAATAACCGTCGCTCGCTGCGCGAATGGCTGCATGATAGCCAGATTGACTTGCACGACATCCATACCGGTTATGCATCTGGCAGTTTCTCGCTGCAAGAGCGTGCCTGGGCTGAGCAGCTTTACCTGAGCATGTGCCATGAAATTCAGCGCCTGCTCGACCCAAGCAACCGCGCGCACCGTCCGATCATCGACGAACTGCAAGAACGTATGGCGGATAAGATTTACGTCAACTTCTCGCTGTTCCAGTCTATGCCGGATGCGTGGGGTATCGATCAGTTGTTCCCGGTGCTGCCGCTTGAAGGGTTGAATCAGATCCCTGAGCGCCGTGCGGTGCTGCTGGATATTACCTGTGATTCCGACGGTGCTATCGATCACTACATCGACGGCGACGGTATTGCGACCACCATGCCGATGCCAGAATATGATGCGGAAAACCCGCCGCTGCTAGGCTTCTTTATGGTTGGTGCATACCAGGAAATCCTTGGCAATATGCACAATCTGTTTGGCGATACCGAAGCGGTTGACGTTTTCGTCTTCCCTGACGGCAGCGTAGAAGTAGAGTTGTCTGACGAAGGCGATACCGTTGCGGACATGCTGGAATACGTTCAGCTTGATCCAAAAACCCTGCTCAAGCACTTCCGCGATCAGGTGAAACAGACCGATCTGGATGCTGGTTTGCAGCAGCAGTTCCTCGAAGAGTTCGAGGCGGGTTTGTATGGCTATACTTATTTAGAAGACGAGTAAATTACTCGTCTTTATTTAGAGTAATTAGTGTACAAATAATGCTGCATTCGGCGATAATCCGCGCCAACAAGCAGTCTGAATGAATACAGTCCCTTCCTCGTCGGGTTTAACGACGCGGAGGGGACTTTTTTTTGCTAATAATTACCATCATCGTGAGGTCAAACCATGAGCACCTTAGGCCATCAGTACGACAATTCCCTGGTATCCAATGCCTTCGGTTTTTTACGTTTTCCGCTGAATTTCATGCCATACGACAGCGATGCCGATTGGGTTATCACTGGCGTTCCTTTTGATGCGGCAACATCTGGCCGTGCAGGTGGTCGTCATGGCCCTGCGGCAATCCGTCAGGTTTCTACCAACCTGGCATGGGAAGGCAACCGCTTCCCGTGGAACTTCGACGTGCGTGAGCGCTTGAATGTTGTTGACTGTGGCGACCTGGTTTACGCCTTCGGTGATGCACGTGATATGAGCGAGCGTCTGCAAGCTCATGCAGAAAAACTGCTGGCTGCGGGTAAGCGTATGCTCTCTTTCGGTGGCGACCACTTCGTGACTCTGCCACTGTTGCGCGCTCACGCTAAGCACTTCGGTAAAATGGCGCTGGTACATTTCGATGCTCACACCGATACCTACGCAAATGGCTGCGAGTTCGACCACGGCACCATGTTCTACACCGCACCTAAAGAAGGTTTGATTGACCCAAACCATTCTGTGCAGATTGGTATTCGTACCGAGTTTGATAAAGACAACGGTTTCACCGTGCTGGATGCAGGCCAGGTTAACGACCGCACTGTTGACGACGTGCTGGCACAGGTTAAGCAGATTGTTGGCGATATGCCGGTTTATCTGACCTTTGATATCGACTGTATCGACCCGGCTTTCGCGCCAGGTACCGGTACGCCGGTTATCGGTGGTTTGACGACTGACCGCGCGCTGAAACTGGTCCGCGGTTTGAAAGACCTAAACATCGTAGGTATGGACGTTGTGGAAGTGTCTCCGGCTTACGATCAGTCTGAAATCACTGCATTGGCTGGCGCGACGTTGGCGCTGGAAATGCTGTATATCCAGGCAGCTAAGAAAGGGGAATAATCGCCTTTATTGAGTGTTGCCCCCTCACCCTAACCCTCTCCCAAAGGAGAGGGGATTGTACGGTTTTCTCCTTCTCCTGGGGGAGAAGGTCGGGATGAGGGGTAATTTTACTTCAACCCATCCGCTGCCATACGGTCGCGAATATGTTGCGCACGTTCGGCGGAAGCAGGGTGGTCGTCAAGCATTGAGCTTTGGCGGCCTTCTTCCTCTTTAGCCAGCTTCTCAAAACTGGTCGCCAGGCCGATTGGGTTAATCCCGCGCTTTCTCAACAAATCATATGAATAGTCATCAGCTTCAGATTCCTGGCGCTGGGAGAACTGCGCATTCACCAGTTTCTCGCCCAAATCTCCGAGTTGTGACTGCGACAAACTGCCAATCACGCCGCCCGCAGAGGCCGCTGCAACACGAGCAGCATTCGTCCCCAAAGCGACCTGCATCCCTTTCTTCACATGACCGAGTGCGACGTGGCCCATTTCGTGGCCGATAACCGCTTCGACTTCGTTATCGTTCATCATGTCCATCAGGCCGCTGTAAACACGGATACAGCCGTTTGCCATCGCGAAGGCGTTCACGTCTTTGGTGACATAAACCTTATAGTTCACCGGCATGCCATTGATGTTATCGCCCAGGGCGGCGGATATTTTGCTCAGGCGTTGCGCATACTCGCTGCTCGCGGGCGCGATGCTCGCTTTGCTGTCGAGTTCAGCACAGGATTTGTCACTCAGCTCTTTAACTTGCGCATCACTTAATGTGTACGCCTGAAAGGCTTCTGCACCGGAAGCCAGCAGGCCGTTAGAGTCCATATTCTGGCAGCCGCTCAATAGGGCAGCAACGCTCAGGCTCAGTAAAATTGGGCGCAATTTCATGCCAATATCCTTTATTAGTGATAACTGCTCAGAGGTCATTCAGCCACAAACCGTTGGCTAGTCGCTTCAGTATAAAGAAGTTAGCCAAACTCGCGCAGCAACTTGCGCAACATGCGAGCAGCTTCCAGAGATTTCTTAACCGGACAAAAGGATGCTCCATGTACATGACACACGGCTTGCGGTACATTGATGGCAATTTTTTGGGCGTAGCCCATAACGCATAGTAGTCAAGGCCTGACCTTCAACCATCCGATCTGGAGTCAAAATGTCCTCTCGTAAAGAGCTTGCCAATGCTATTCGTGCACTCAGCATGGACGCAGTACAAAAAGCCAAATCCGGTCACCCGGGCGCCCCTATGGGTATGGCCGACATTGCCGAAGTCCTGTGGCGCGATTTCCTGAACCATAACCCGCAGAACCCAGCGTGGGCTGACCGCGACCGTTTCGTGCTGTCTAACGGCCACGGTTCAATGCTGATTTACAGCCTGTTGCACCTCACAGGTTATGACCTGCCAATCGAAGAGCTGAAAAACTTCCGTCAGCTGCATTCCAAAACTCCGGGTCACCCGGAAGTGGGCTACACCGCTGGTGTTGAAACCACGACTGGCCCGCTGGGTCAGGGTGTTGCGAACGCAGTCGGTATGGCAATCGCAGAACGCACCATGGCGGCACAGTTCAACCGTCCTGGTCACGACATCGTTGACCACTTCACCTACACCTTTATGGGTGATGGCTGCATGATGGAAGGCATTTCTCACGAAGTTTGCTCGCTGGCGGGTACGCTGGGTCTGGGTAAACTGGTTGCCTTCTATGATGACAACGGTATCTCCATCGACGGCCACGTTGAAGGCTGGTTCACAGACGATACTGCGAAACGCTTTGAAGCCTACGGCTGGCACGTAGTGCGCGGCGTTGACGGTCACGATGCCGACGCTATCAAACGCGCTGTTGAAGAAGCCAAAGCGGTTACCGATAAACCTTCACTGCTGATGTGCAAAACCATCATCGGTTTCGGTTCGCCAAATAAAGCCGGTACGCACGATTCCCACGGCGCACCGCTGGGCGACGCAGAAATCGCACTGACCCGTGAAGCTCTGGGCTGGAAACACGCGCCATTCGAAATCCCTTCTGACATTTACGCTCAGTGGGACGCGCGTGAAGCAGGCCAGGCGAAAGAAGCGGCATGGAACGAGAAGTTCGCAGCATACGCTAAAGCCTTCCCACAGGAAGCGGCTGAATTCACCCGTCGTATGAAAGGCGACATGCCTGCTGAGTTTGCTGCTAAAGCTCAGGAGTTCATCAAGAACCTGCAAGCTAACCCTGCGAAAATTGCTAGCCGTAAAGCGTCTCAGAACGCCATCGAAGCATTCGGCCATCTGCTGCCAGAATTCCTCGGCGGCTCTGCTGACCTGGCACCGTCTAACCTGACTATCTGGTCTGGTTCTAAAGCCATCAACGAAGATCTGGCCGGTAACTACATCCATTACGGTGTACGTGAATTCGGTATGACCGCGATTGCGAACGGTATCGCGCTGCACGGTGGTTTCCTGCCGTACACCTCTACCTTCCTGATGTTTGTTGAATATGCCCGTAACGCGGTGCGTATGGCAGCGCTGATGAAGCAACGCCAGGTGATGGTCTACACCCACGACTCAATCGGTCTGGGCGAAGATGGCCCAACTCACCAGCCGGTTGAGCAGCTTGCTGCTCTGCGTGTGACGCCAAACATGAGCACATGGCGTCCATGTGACCAGGTTGAATCTGCGGTGGCGTGGAAATACGCTGTAGAACGTCACGACGGCCCGACCGCGCTGATCTTCTCCCGTCAGAACCTGGCACAGCAGGATCGTACTGAACAGCAGCTGGCTGACGTTGCCCGTGGCGCATACGTTCTGAAAGATTGCGCAGGCACGCCTGAGCTGATTCTGATCGCAACTGGTTCTGAAGTTGAACTGGCTGTTGCAGCCTGGGATCAACTGACAGCTGAAGGCATCAAAGCGCGTGTGGTTTCCATGCCGTCTACTGATGCGTTCGACAAGCAGGATCCAGCTTACCGCGAAGCGGTGCTGCCGAAAGCCGTTGCTGCACGTGTTGCTATCGAAGCCAGCATCGCTGACTACTGGTACAAATACGTTGGCCTGAACGGTGCGGTAGTGGGCATGACCACCTTCGGTGAGTCTGCTCCAGCTGAGCAGCTGTTCGAAGAGTTTGGCTTCACTGTTGAAAACGTTGTGAAACAGGCTAAAGCCGTTCTGTAAAACGTAATACTACTAAGGCCAGCAAACGTTGATTGCTGGTCTTTTTTTTATCCGTTATTGATAATGCAATTGAAAATTATTATCATTCACATTCGTAAATAAATGTGAATCTAAGTAAATGAATCGACATACTTTGTACGGATACCAGAAATCGGGCTTCATTGCTTTAACCGTCGCACTATTAATGAGCTCCCTGAGCGTGAGCGCTAAACCACTACCTGAAAAGGATTTTCTTACCGTCCCTATGGGAAATGGCGTGTATGAGTTGGTATACGACACCTCTCAAAACGTTCTGTTTGCCGCCTCTGCGCCTTCATTTGATAAAGATAAGACTGATGGTCTGATCTACAAACTTAACCCGGATACGCTTAAGGCCTCCGGAAAAATCACCACTGAGCGACGCGCATTCGCAACGGTGCTCGATGCTGAAAACCACATTCTGTATATTGGCAACACCCTCGAAGGCTCTGTGACGCTGATGGATACCCGCAGCGGCAAAGAGATTAAGACCGTACAACTGAGTGACCTGAGCAATCCCAAAGAGATTATTCACACCCGCGAAATGGTGCTTGATAAAAAACGCCAGCGTTTATATGTATCGGGTGTGACTCAGAAAGGAATTATTTGGGTTATCGATACACAAAAACAGCAGCATATTGCCACCATTGAAAATATGGGGGAATATCCAACCGGGTTGGCAATTGATGAAGAAAAGGGAAGAGTTTATGCGGTTAATGGCAGCGGAGAGTTAATTACACTTGATGCCAGCGATAATAAAATACTTTCCCGCATTCAAGTCGAACCGCATAAAAAGCATTTCTTCTTAAATATTTCTTTGGATGATAATAAAGAACGTGCCTTTATTACCGATCCAGATTTACCGAATGTACTGGTAGTTTCGCTTAAAGATGGAAAAATCATTCATCAGATCGATGTTATCAACTCTCTCGCTGTGATGTACAACGCGGCACGTAATGAAATTTACATTACCCATCGTAATGCACAGCTGATCAGCATCGTTGATAGCAATACCTATAAAGTGAAAGCCAGCATTTCAACAACGGCGCTTCCCAATAGCCTTGCGCTTTCAGCGGATGGAAACACGCTGTATGCCAGTGTGAAACAAGGCGAAAAAGAGATGGGCAAGCAACCGGACTATATAATTAAAGTCGATCTCAATAAAATATAATTTTAATAATAAAGATCAACCGAGCCCTGTGGTGAAAATTCACAGGGTCAGCAGAATATTTTCAATTTTTCAATATCTCAGGTAATTAAAAAAATGAGACACAATAAACGTTTGGCATTGGCAGGAATAGTAGTTCTCGCTGGAGGCACAATGCTTCCGGCACTCGCAGAAGAAAATAACGCAACGCTCAGTGAGTCTGAAGATCAAATGGTCGTGACGGCATCGGGTTTTTCTCAACAGAAAAAGGAAGCACCCGCGACTATTTCAGTTATTGACCGTAAACAGCTCGATGAAAAGCCTAACCGTAATGTCGCCGAGGCTATTCAGGATTTACCCGGTGTGAATGTCGGTTCAGGTTCAAGCGATATGTCATCCGGCAGTATTATGATGCGCGGTATGGACTCAAGCTACACCGCATTTATGGTCAACAGTGTGAAACAAAACACCGGTGAAGCGCGCCCGTATGGCCAGGATCTCGGCTCTGAAGTTAACTTCTTGCCCCCGATGGAAGCTATCGAACGCATCGAAGTAATTCGTGGGCCAATGTCATCACTTTATGGTTCCGATGCGATTGGCGGCGTGGTTAACGTTATCACCAAAAAACCTTATGGCTTGCAAGACTGGACGGGGGCTCTGGCGGCTAATACCTTCATCCAGGAAGACAGTTCATTCGGTAATACCAACCAGATGAACTTATTCGCCATGGGGCCAATTGTGCCCGACGTGCTCGGTGTGAGCGTCGCCGCCGACTGGCTCAATCGTCGCGATGACGAACGTAATAACTATTTCAGCAAAAACGATCGTAAATCTCTCGATATGACCGTCGGTCTTGCGGCAAACGAAACCAACCTTTTTGACTTGAATGTGGTGACGGGTAAACAGAAAAAAAATCGTGATGAAGCGCCGTGGATGTGGACCTTTGATCGCGATGCGGTCACGCTCAGCCATAGCGGTTGGTATGCTGAAGATACAATCGCGACGAACAACTATCTCAACTATGAGAAGGGGCGCTCTAAATACAACCTGGACGGCGATGCCCCGCAATACATCGAAACCGAAAACTACGTTGCGAATAGCCAGACCACTTTCACGTTCGATAATCACAAACTCACCGTTGGGGCTAACTTCACGCGTGAAGAACTCAACGACCAGTTTGCGGTTTCGAGTAAAGAAGCGCCGGGAGTAGAGCCCGTGACAAAAATCAGCCGTGATGGCTGGGCTTTGTTCGCTGAAGACGGTTGGCAGATTGGGGACTTCACGCTCACCACATCCGCGCGTCTGGATCGTGATAATTATTTCGGTACTCATATCACGCCAAAACTCTACGGTAACTGGGCGATAACCGATGCGTGGGCGCTGAAAGGCGGCGTATCGGCGGGCTATAAAAAACCTGAGCTGCGCGAAACATCTGCTAATTTCGTTACGCCACGCGGTTCATTGCCGCCATACCCTTATTTGACCGTGGGTAACGATGATCTGAAACCAGAGAAAAGCGTCAACTCAGAACTGGGCCTGTATTGGGTAGGAGAGAAGCTGGCGTTAGACGGCACGGTTTTCTATACCCAATTCAAAGATAAAATATCCGAAGAGACTATTTGTGAAACGACGGCGGCTAATCAGTGCCAGATGAACGGCTACAAAGCCGACTCCATCAGCAAGTATTTCAACGTCGGCAAAGCGGATGTCTACGGACTGGAGTTGAATGCTGACTGGCAGATGACTGAAACGGTAAAAGCTAATGCCAACTACACCTATAACCACAGCGAGCAGAAAACAGGCGTAAATAAAGGCTACGCGCTCAATGACTACCCGCGCCATATGGCAAATGTGTCGCTGACCTGGTCGGCCACTGAGGCGTTGGATTTGTGGAGCAAAGCGAATTTCCGCAGCAGCAACCGTGATACGGGCGATCATATTGATTACGAAGCCTGGACGATGGTTGATCTCGGAGCGCGTTATCAATTGAACAAACACACTCAGTTGATGGCGGGTGTCTACAACCTGTTTGATGTTGATCCACAGCGTATCAGCCCATGGGGTGATTACGGCCTGGTCGAAGGGCGTCGTTATAATCTGGGCGCGCGTATTGAGTTTTAATTGAAGGTCGTTAACTAAAACAGCCAGTCGGCGATACCACCGACTGGCTGTTTTTTTTGAGGTTGTCATATTTAACCCACTGCGTAATATCTCAAAAACAAACCCAATCAAGTCCTTTAATGTGATCTCAATTACAAATATTGTATTAATTTGAGTTGTATATATGTGAATCAAGTCAAATTACAGGTATTGACAAAATAAATTAATGTAAATAATTTAATATAATTATTTGAATTAATTCAGTAAATCATTTTCGCGTAAAAACCCTCGCCATTCTACCACCCATTTGATTTATTTTTCTCGCCGTCATACTTTAATTGAAAATAAAAACACCCTACAGCGAGGAAGTCAGTATGCGGTTAATAGATTATTTCCCTGATGCTGCCATATCCATAAAAAACTCTGCCAATGATTGGCAGCAGGCAATAGATTATTCAATGGAAGTGCTATTGCAGAAAGGATATGTCACCTCTTCTTACATCGATGCAATAAAATCCACCACCGAAGAAACTGGGCCGTATTATATTCTGGCGCCATTTGTTGCAATGCCTCATGCCCGACCGGAGTGTGGCGCAATAAAAACGGGTTTATCACTCACGCTATTAAAAAACAGTGTGGCTTTTGGCGAAAGTAAAGAGCCCGTAAAATTACTAATAGGATTGTCGGCAGCTGATTCTGATGAGCATATTGGTGCGATTCAGGTATTAAGCGAAATGTTTTGCGAAGAAGAAAAAATTGAAGCCTTGCTAAATGCCAATACCACACAGCAACTCATGGATATTATCACTCAAGAGTAATCACTCTCTCGTCAGGATAAATATGAAAAATAAATCGGCTCGTGCCAAAGTCCAGGCTTTCGGCGGATTTCTTACAGCTATGGTTATCCCCAATATTGGTGCTTTTATTGCGTGGGGTTTTATTACTGCGTTATTTATTCCAACCGGTTGGATGCCTAATGAGCATTTCGCCAAAATAGTTGGCCCGATGATTACCTATTTGCTTCCGGTGATGATTGGTTCAACCGGCGGCCATTTAGTGGGTGGCAAACGTGGCGCTGTGATGGGCGGAATTGGCACCATCGGTGTGATTGTTGGCGCGGATATTCCGATGTTTATTGGCGCGATGATCATGGGGCCGCTGGGCGGTTGGATTATCAAAGTCATCGACACCAAACTGGAAAAGCGCATTCCACCTGGTTTTGAGATGGTTATCAATAACTTCTCATTGGGTATTGCCGGGATGTTGTTGTGCTTGTTTGCCTTCGAAATTATCGGCCCGGCGGTTCTGGTGGCTAATAATTTCGTGAAGGAATGTATTGAAGCGTTGGTGAGTACGGGATATTTGCCGCTTTTATCATTGATTAATGAACCGGCAAAAATTCTGTTTCTGAATAACGCTATCGATCAGGGTGTGTACTATCCGTTAGGAATGCAACAAGCGTCGGACACCGGGAAATCTATCTTCTTTATGGTGGCATCGAACCCGGGGCCAGGACTCGGCTTGCTGCTTGGATTTGCTGTGTTTGGCAAAGGAATGGCAAAAAAATCCGCACCGGGCGCCATGATTATTCATTTCCTCGGCGGCATTCACGAACTCTATTTCCCGTATGTGTTGATGAAACCATTGACGCTGATTGCCATGATTGCAGGCGGTATGTCCGGGATCTACACCTTTAACCTTCTGGGTGGTGGCCTGGTCGCGGGGCCGAGTCCGGGTTCTATCTTTGCTTATCTGGCACTGACACCGCGCGGAGCCTTCTTCGCCACAATCGCTGGGGTCACCGTTGCAACTGTCGTGTCATTTGTTATCACCTCGCTGATCCTGAAAATGGACCGCAGCAAAGAAGTCGAGAAAGAAGACAACTTTGATGAGACAGCCAGCGCCATGAAGGCGATGAAACAGGAAGGCGCGTGGAGTGCCAAACCTGTGAAACTGGTCGCTTTCGTCTGTGACGCAGGAATGGGGTCAAGTGCTATGGGGGCGACAACCTTCCGTAAGCGCCTGCAAAAGCATGGCATGGAAACAGAAGTGAAACATTACGCGATCGAAAACGTTCCTGAGAATGCAGAAATTATTGTCACTCACGCAAGTCTTGAAGGGCGCGTAAAACTGGTAACTAACAAACCGCTGATACTGATTAATAACTATATCGGCGACCCTAAACTTGACGCGTTATTTAATGAATTAACCGCTAAGGCTTAATAATAAGGATTCTTATGAAAACTAAAGTTGCAGCCATTTATGGCAAGCGGGATGTGCGTATCCGTGAGTTTGAATTACCCGCGATTACCGATGATGAATTATTAGTGAGTGTTATTTCTGACAGCGTTTGTTTATCAACATGGAAAGCCGCGTTACTGGCAAGCGATCATAAACGCGTGCCGGATGATTTAATTAATCATCCGGTTATTACCGGGCATGAGTGTGCTGGCGTGATTGTTGAAGTCGGCAATAATCTACGGGATAAATATAAGAAGGGTCAGCGTTACGTTCTGCAACCCGCGATGGGTTTGCCAAGCGGGTATTCGGCAGGATACAGCTACGAATATTTCGGTGGTAATGCCACCTATATGATTATTCCTAAGCTGGCGATTGATATGGGTTGTGTTTTGCCTTATAGCGGTTCCTATTTTGCCGCCGCCTCTTTAGCCGAACCGATGTGTTGCATTATTGGTGCCTATAAAGCTAACTACCACACCACTCAATATGTTTATGAGCATCGCATGGGAATTAAACCCGGCGGTAACCTGGCATTATTAGCCTGTGCCGGGCCGATGGGTATTGGCGCAATTGATTATGCGATTAATGGAAATATTAAACCGGCTAAAGTCGTCGTAGTCGATATCGATGAAGCCCGACTGGAGCAGGCGCAAAAATTGCTGCCGGTAGAGCTGGCGGCAAAAAATGGCATTGAGCTGGTTTATGTGAATAGCAAAAATCTGGATGACCCTGCTGCTGCGCTGCGAGACATGACAGGCGGCGCAGGTTTCGACGATGTCTTTGTCTACGCCGCCGTGCCCGCGGTTATCGAGCTTGGCGACGATCTGCTGGCTGATGATGGCTGCCTGAACTTCTTTGCCGGGCCAACTGACAAAAACTTTAAAGTGCCGTTTAATTTCTACAACGTTCACTACGGCAGCACGCATATCGTTGGGACTTCAGGCGGCTCCACGGACGACATGCTGGAAGCCATCGAACTTGCCGCCAGCGGTCGGTTGCAGCCTTCGTTCATGGTTACGCATGTCGGCGGTTTAGATGCGGTGCCTGAAACCGTGTTGAACCTGCCGGATATCCCTGGCGGTAAAAAGCTGATTTACAACGGCGTGACTATGCCACTGACTGCGATCACCGATTTCGCCCGCCAGGGTGAAACCGATCCGTTATTCCGCCGCCTGGCTGAGCTGGTAAGCGAAACTCACGGCGTGTGGAACGAAGCCGCTGAAAAACATTTGTTAGCGCATTTTGGCGTCGATACCGGCATGGAGGCTTAAGCATGAAAACATTGGCTTATCCTTTTTTCCGCACCACAGAACAGGCCGCGCTGGCTGCCTGGCCCCTGATTGGTTGCGGCGACAAGAATCGTATTGATGGTGTCGCGGTACAGGCCATGCGCGATGCGCTGAATCAAATCGAGATGCAGGGGAAAATCGTCATTGGTGAAGGGGAAATCGACCATGCGCCCATGCTCTATATCGGCGAAATGCTAGGCAACGGGCAGTCTCCTAAAATCGATATTGCGGTTGACCCTATCGAAGGCACACGCATGGTCGCGATGGGGCAAAACAACGCGCTAGCAGTGATGGCCTGCGCGCCCGCAGGTTCACTGCTTCATGCGCCGGATATGTATATGAAGAAGCTGGTCGTCGGCAAAAAGGCGAAAGGAGTGATCAACCTGGCGGCAACGCTTGAAGATAACCTGCGTAATATTGCCAAAGCCCTGGGTAAATCGCTCGAACGGTTGCGAATGGTCACGCTTGATAAACCGCGCCATCAGGATGCGATAGCGGTAGCCACAAGACTTGGGGTGAAAGTGATTGCCCTGCCAGATGGTGATGTTGCCGCCAGCGTGATGACGTGTTTGATGGAAAACCAGTACGACGTGATGTACAGCATTGGCGGTGCGCCGGAAGGCGTTATTTCAGCCTGCGCAGTGAAAGCGCTGGGGGGCGAAATGCAGATCGAGCTATTAGATTTTTGCCAGGCGAAAGGGGAGTCTCCCGCGAATCGCCAGATTGCAGATTCCGAACACCGCCGCTGCGCTGAAATGGGCGTCGAAGTGAACCGCATTTATAGCCTGCATGAAATCGTCCAAAGTGAGGAAGTTTTATTTTCCGCAACCGGCGTGACGGGAGGCGATATTCTGCAAGGGGTGCGTGAAGAAGGTGATGTAGTGCGCACACAAACGCTCTTGATTAATGGTATAGAGCGCACCTGTAATATTATAGACTCCCTACATCACCTTTAATGTACTGAGCTATTGATGACCACGTTGAACGAAGATGATGTGCTTGAGCGGCTGGAAGCGCAAAATTCACTGGCCTCGTTTATGAGTGTCGCTCACGATATTTTGCTTTCAGGAATCAGGCAATTTCTGCCTTCGTTATTTGTTGATAATGATGAAGAGATAGTCGAGTACGCTGTTAAGCCTTTACTTGCCAGAAGCGGGCCGCTTGATGATATCGACGTTGCGCTGCGCTTGATTTACGCCCTGGGGAAAATGGATAAATGGCTGTATGCCGATATTACCTGTTTTAGCCAGTTTTGTGATTTCGTGCAGCACAGCAAAGAAACCATACAGTTTCATGATGATGTTACTTACGATTTCATTGCGAACCTTAATTCAATTACCCAAAACGCCACGCTGTTTAATGCAATTAAAAGCATGAAGTATTCGGACTTCTCTATTTATTCCGAAGTGCGCTACGGGAATCTGGTGAAAACGGCGTTATCTCTGGCGGTGACTTCATTATTGAAGGAGCTAGTCTGGTGAATGTCACATTGATAATAAATGGATTAGAGACGCATGCCCATTTTAACGACGAAGAAGTCGATGCGTTGCATAAGCCGTTGCTTAAACAGTTAGCCGAAAAACAAAAGCGGTTAAGCCGCAGACTGGTGGTGTTTTTAGCAGCCCCGCCGGGAACCGGAAAATCGACGCTGGTGGCATTTTGGGAATATTTGAGCGCGCAAGATTCTGTATTGCCCGCCATTCAGGCGTTGCCGATGGACGGATTCCATCACTACAACGATTATCTACAGGCATTCAACCTCAAACAGCATAAAGGTGCGCCGCAGACCTTTAATGTGCAGAAGCTGACGGATGCGTTGCGCGATTTGCATAAGCCCGAAAGCCACTGGCCGCAGTACGATCGTAATTTGCACGATCCGGTGGAAAACGCGATTACGGTAACAGCGCCGATTGTGGTGGTTGAAGGAAACTGGTTGCTGCTCAATCAGCCAGAATGGCAAGCCCTACGCGAACTTTGCGATTACTCAGTCTTCATTTCAGCTGCACCTGACATGCTCTCAGAGCGCCTGATTGGCAGAAAAGTGCGTGGTGGTTTGACCCGGGAACAAGCCGAAGCCTTTTTCCAGGCGACTGACGGGCCGAATGTATTGCGTGTGCTGGAAAACAGCCAGCCCGCAGATATGCAGTTACATATGGACGATCAGGGCGGCTATCATCGAAGCTGATATGGGCACGGGTCTTTAAAACGGCCCGGCCTTTTCCATCATGCTTGATCCTGCCTGGTTATTATTCGTCCTTTGCACATTTGTCGTTGCAGTTATTCCATCAAAAATGTGACCTGCGTCAGAAGATCGGTTGCCTGTACTGGGGTAACGTTCCATTTATTCCGCTTATCGCTTAACATGGCTGAAGCGTTTCAGTCGAATGAATGTTCGACAATTGAGCAAACAATTGCAGTTTCGAGAGTGCGAGGATTCCCCTCAGGCGACAGCTGGATTACTCTGTCAGCCACTTAGTCTCAGGGATTCTGGCAGGAGAGATATGACCGTTCGCATAGCAATTAATGGCTTCGGTCGCATTGGGCGCAACGTGGTACGTGCATTGTACGAATCCGGGCGCCGTGCGGAAATTACCGTCGTGGCAATCAATGAACTGGCTGATGCTGCGGGTATGGCGCATCTGTTGAAATACGACACCAGCCATGGTCGCTTCGCCTGGGACGTGCGTCAGGAACGCAGCCAGTTATGGGTCGGTGAT
The DNA here is from genome assembly GCF_024807715.1 of Buttiauxella sp. BIGb0471. NCBI lineage: Bacteria > Pseudomonadati > Pseudomonadota > Gammaproteobacteria > Enterobacterales > Enterobacteriaceae > Buttiauxella > Buttiauxella sp. BIGb0471. Next base: position 337,451 of record NZ_JANUEU010000003.1, on the reverse strand, counting down.
GACACCATCCGCATTTTGCACGAACCGGAAATCGAAAATTTACCGTGGCGTGAACTGGGTGTTGATGTGGTGCTGGATTGTACCGGTGTGTTTGGCTCCCGTGCAGACGGTGAAGCGCATCTGGCAGCCGGTGCCAAAAAAGTCCTCTTCTCCCATCCAGGCGGTAACGACCTCGACGCCACCGTTGTTTACGGTGTGAATCATGAAAGTGTGGTTGCTGAACATCGCATTGTTTCCAATGCTTCCTGCACCACAAACTGCATCATTCCAATTATCAAATTGCTTGATGATGCCTGGGGTATTGAGTGGGGCACAGTCACCACGATTCATTCCGCCATGCATGATCAACAAGTTATCGACGCCTATCACCCGGACTTGCGCCGCACCCGTGCAGCCAGCCAGTCTATTATTCCTGTTGATACGCGTCTTGCTGCTGGTATCACACGTATTTTCCCGCAATTTGACGACTGTTTTGAAGCAATTGCGGTACGTGTTCCGACCATTAACGTTACGGCAATCGATTTAAGCGTGACGGTGAAAAATGCAGTTAATGCCAATGAAGTCAACAAGTTGCTGCAAAAAGCAGCACGGGATTCATTTCATGGTATAGTTGACTATACGGAATTACCGTTGGTCTCGACTGATTTTAACCACGATCCGCACAGTGCCATTGTTGACGGCACACAAACCCGGGTCAGTGGGCAACATCTGATTAAAACTCTAGTCTGGTGTGATAACGAATGGGGCTTTGCTAACCGAATGCTCGACACGACGTTAGTCATGGCCGCAAGTGGTTTCAGGTAGAGCGCATATGCGTTCGCAAAACTTTAAGAATCAACGAGAGGATTCACCATGTCTGTAATTAAGATGACCGATCTGGATCTGGCTGGTAAGCGCGTTCTGATCCGTGCAGATTTGAACGTACCAGTTAAAGAAGGGAAAGTGACATCTGACGCACGTATCCGTGCATCTTTGCCTACTATCGAACTGGCCCTGAAGCAAGGCGCTAAAGTGATGGTTACTTCTCACCTGGGTCGCCCGACTGAAGGCGAGTACAACGAAGAATTCTCTCTGCTGCCGGTTGTTAACTATCTGAAAGACAAATTGTCTGCTCCGGTTCGTCTGGCTAAAGATTACCTCGACGGCGTTGAAGTTGCAGCGGGTGAACTGGTTGTTCTGGAAAACGTTCGCTTCAACAAAGGCGAAAAGAAAGACGACGAAACCCTGTCTAAAAAATACGCTGCACTGTGTGACGTATTCGTAATGGACGCTTTCGGTACTGCTCACCGTGCACAGGCTTCTACTCACGGCGTTGGCAAATTTGCAGACATCGCTTGTGCTGGCCCGCTGCTGGCTGAAGAACTGAGCGCACTGGGTAAAGCACTGAAAGAACCTGCTCGCCCAATGGTTGCTATCGTTGGCGGTTCTAAAGTTTCTACCAAACTGACCGTTCTTGATTCCCTGTCTAAAATCGCTGACCAGCTGATTGTTGGCGGTGGCATCGCGAACACCTTCGTTGCTGCTCAAGGCCACAACGTGGGTAAATCCCTGTACGAAGCAGACCTGGTTGACGAAGCTAAACGCCTGCTGACTATCTGTGATATCCCAGTTCCTGCTGACGTACGCGTTGCGACTGAGTTCTCTGAAACTGCTACTGCAACTCTGAAATCTGTAAACGACGTTAAATCTGACGAGCAGATTCTGGATATCGGTGATGCTTCTGCAGCTCAACTGGCTGAAATCCTGAAGAATGCAAAAACCATTCTGTGGAACGGCCCGGTTGGCGTGTTCGAATTCCCTAACTTCCGCAAAGGTACTGAAATCGTTGCTAATGCAATCGCAGACAGCGAAGCATTCTCTATCGCAGGCGGCGGTGACACTCTGGCAGCAATCGACCTGTTCGGCATTGCTGACAAGATCTCTTACATCTCCACTGGTGGCGGCGCATTCCTCGAATTCGTGGAAGGCAAAGTTCTGCCAGCAGTAGCGATGCTCGAAGAGCGCGCTAAGAAGTAATGATTACGGGCAGGGTTTCCTGCCCGGTGAATTTTTGCCGCTTACAGTGAATGGTAGGTGGTTAATATTTCTTTATTTACCCAAAATTTTTCGAGTTGTAGCAAGGCGACAACTAAGCAGCTTCCAGGAGCTTACTCCGTTAAGTGACTGGGAGATGGGAAGGCAGTCAACGCAGTTACAGCTTGAAGGATGACGGGCAAATCGGCCGACGATACAGGACAAACAACCATGTCTAAGATTTTTGATTTCGTAAAACCTGGTGTAATCACTGGTGATGACGTACAGAAAGTTTTCCAGGTAGCAAAAGAAAACAACTTTGCTCTGCCAGCAGTTAACTGCGTAGGCACCGACTCTATCAACGCCGTACTGGAAACTGCTGCGAAAGTTAAAGCACCAGTCATCGTTCAGTTCTCTAACGGCGGCGCTGCGTTCATCGCGGGTAAAGGCGTGAAAACTGACGTTCCTCAGGGTGCTGCAATCTTGGGCGCAATCTCTGGCGCACACCACGTTCACCAGATGGCTGAGCATTACGGCGTGCCAGTTATCCTGCACACCGACCATTGCGCTAAGAAACTGCTGCCATGGATCGATGGCCTGCTGGACGCTGGCGAAAAACACTTCGCGGCAACTGGCAAACCACTGTTCTCTTCCCACATGATCGACCTGTCTGAAGAGTCTCTGGAAGAAAACATCGAGATCAGCTCTAAATATCTGGCTCGTATGTCCAAAATGGGCATGACTCTGGAAATCGAACTGGGTTGCACCGGCGGCGAAGAAGATGGCGTAGATAACAGCCATATGGACGCATCTGCTCTGTACACTCAGCCAGAAGACGTTGATTACGCGTACACTGAACTGAGCAAAATCAGCCCACGTTTCACCATCGCGGCTTCCTTCGGTAACGTGCACGGTGTTTACAAACCAGGTAACGTGGTTCTGACCCCGACTATCCTGCGCGATTCTCAGGATTATGTTTCTAAGAAACACAACCTGCCGCACAACTCCCTGAACTTCGTGTTCCACGGCGGTTCCGGTTCAACTGCTCAAGAAATCAAAGATTCCGTGAGCTACGGTGTTATCAAAATGAACATCGATACCGATACCCAGTGGGCAACTTGGGAAGGTATCCTGAGCTACTACAAAGCTAACGAAGCTTACCTGCAGGGCCAGTTGGGCAACCCTAAAGGCGAAGACCAGCCGAACAAAAAATATTACGATCCACGCGTATGGCTGCGTTCTGCACAGACTTCTATGATCACCCGTCTGGAGCAGGCTTTCAAAGAACTGAACGCAGTAGACGTTCTGTAATTTGAAGCAGTAAATGTATGAATCAAGCCCGCCTCGTGCGGGCTTTTTTGTACCTTAAATAAATTTTTATCTGCAACCCAGACTTAAAAATCCAGCATATTGCTTTTAAATAAACTGATGGCAGAAATGATATTTTCTGATGCGAGTATTTTCTGAACGCTATTTATTTCGGCAATTTTATAAGATTATTTTAGTTTTATTATAAGTGCCTATAAAAGTGGGAGTTATTTGTACAGATATGATTTTATTATCACCATAACTTTATTTTATTACTCCTGCTAAGGTTGACCTCTGTCATGTAAAATGCAAATGACTAATGTTTAACATTATGATTTAAAAGGATTAAATTTGTTTGCGTGATTTGCATACGATTAGCGCTCTGGTAATTGTGAGTCACTGCACACTACAACTGATGCATAATTCGATATGATCTGCTGCATGGGACGTTAATAGGCGCAGATTTAAATGGACAATAATACCTTACCAAAAACACAGCACCTGCTTGTCTTTCAGGAAGTGGTGAGAAGTGGATCATTTGGTTCTGCGGCAAAACAACTGAGCCTGACCCAGCCTGCTGTCAGTAAAATTATAAGCGACATGGAATCGTATTTTGGTTTAGAGCTTATTATCAGAAAAAATACCGGCGTTAAATTAACTGAAGCAGGCAAAGTATTGCTGACTCACGCTGAATCCATCACACGTGAATTGCGCAATATGTGTAGTGAAATGAATCGTATGGTTGGAAATAGCGTGGTGGATGTGTCATTTGGCTACCCATCGCTTATCGGCTTTACTTTTTTACCCGGCATGATGAAAGAGTTTAAAGAGCTTTTCCCACAGGCTCAGGTTTCGATGTTCGAAGCCCAACTTTCTTCTTTCTTGCCTGCAATCCGCGATGGTCGTCTGGACTTTGCCATCGGTACTTTGAGCGACGAAATGTTGCTACAAGATTTGCACATTGAGCCACTGTTCGAGTCAGAGTTTGTCCTGGTTGCCAATCGAACACGGGTAGTTAAAGGGACGACCACACTCAGCGCACTAAGTCATGAGCAATGGGTTTTACCACAAACGGAAATGGGATATTACAGCGAGCTGCTGACGACACTGCAAAAGAACAATATCAAAAGTGAAAACATCGTAAAAACGGACTCGGTAGTAACCATTTATAATCTGGTGCTCAACGCAGGTTTTCTGACAGTTATTCCGCGCGATATGATTTCCCCATTTGGCTCTAACCAATTTATTAAAGTCCCGGTTGAGGATAAATTACCTGTCGCGCGATACGCTGCTGTTTGGTCTAAGAATTATCGAATTAATAGATCTGCTGCCACATTAGTTGAGCTAGCCAAAAAACATTCATTACGAATTAAATTTCAATCTAACAAATTAACTGAAGTTGCTTAGTTTAATTAAGTAACCAATAAAAAATTACTCATTCAAAGTGGTGACTTAATAAAAGCCACCCCATAAATCATTCTTGCTTTTAAATGTTGAGGTCAACATGCATATCGACTATGAACTTCCTGTTACTATTATTGATGTTCTTGAAGCGAAAAAAAGACTCGCTGGGTATATCTATAAAACTGGAATGCCTCGCTCAAATTATCTCAGCGAATGTTGCAAAGGTGAGATATTTCTAAAATTTGAAAATATGCAGCGCACGGGTTCATTTAAAATTCGTGGTGCGTTTAATAAGCTCAGTTCTTTAACTGAAGAAGAAAAAAGAAAAGGTGTTGTGGCTTGTTCTGCGGGCAACCACGCTCAGGGCGTTTCACTCTCCTGCGCAATCCTGGGAATTGACGGCAAAGTTGTCATGCCTAATGGTGCGCCAAAGTCCAAAGTCGCGGCAACCTCAGACTACTCTGCACAAGTCGTGATGCACGGCGATAATTTCAACGACACCATCGCTAAAGTAAGTGAAATTGTTGAGATGGAAGGGCGCATCTTTATTCCACCTTATGACGATGAAAAAGTGATTGCCGGGCAAGGAACTATCGGCCTGGAAATCCTTGAGGATTTATACGATGTCGACAACGTCATTGTGCCAATTGGCGGCGGCGGATTAATTGCGGGGATTGCACTGGCGATTAAATCCATAAACCCGACCATTAATATTATCGGCGTGCAGGCAGAGAACGTACATGGTATGGCTGCTTCGTTTTATAAAGGCGAATTAATGGCCCATCGTACGACCGGGACATTAGCCGACGGTTGCGATGTTTCTCGCCCTGGCAGAATAACCTATGAAATTGTGAAGAAGCTCGTTACTGATATTGTATTAGTCAGTGAAGATGAAATTCGCAACAGTATGGTAGCCCTTATTCAACGTAATAAAGTTGTCACTGAAGGCGCAGGTGCATTAGCGACTGCTGCATTATTAAGCGGTAAATTAGATCATTATATTAAAGGACGTAAAACAGTTAGTATTATCTCCGGCGGTAATATTGACCTGTCTCGCGTCTCACAAATTACAGGCTCCGCAGATATTTGATAGAATCTCTCGAGGAACTTTATTATGAGTAATACTGATGCAACCCTTGTTGGCCAAAAAGCGGAATCGCAATGGCGCAAATCTGACACTACCTGGACTCTTGGTTTATTTGGAACGGCTATCGGTGCGGGAGTTTTATTTTTCCCCATCCGTGCAGGTTATGGCGGCTTAATTCCGATATTGATTATGCTGTTCCTGGCATTCCCGATTGCGTTTTACTGCCACCGTGCGCTGGCGCGTCTGTGTCTTTCCGGCAGTAATCCTTCCGGAAACATCACAGAAACGGTTGAAGAGCATTTTGGTAAAACGGGCGGCGTGGTCATCACCTTCCTGTACTTTTTCGCAATCTGCCCGCTGCTGTGGATTTACGGTGTCACGATAACCAATACCTTCATGACATTCTGGGAAAACCAGCTCCAGCTCATGCCGTTAAATCGCGGAATAGTGGCGCTGTTCCTGCTGCTGTTGATGGCTTTTGTTATCTATTTTGGCAAAGACCTGATGGTCAAAGTCATGAGCTATCTAGTGTTCCCGTTCATTGCCTGCCTGGTGCTGATTTCAGTCTCGCTGATCCCTTACTGGAACTCGGCTGTTATCGATCAAGTGAGCCTCAGCGATATTTCGTTCACTGGCAGTGATGGCATTCTGGTCACGGTGTGGCTGGGTATTTCCATCATGGTGTTCTCCTTTAACTTCTCGCCGATTGTCTCCTCGTTTGTGGTTTCCAAACGCGAAGAGTACGAGCAGGACTTTGGCAAGCAGTACACCGAAGACAAATGTTCAAAAATCATTTCTCGCGCCAGCATGTTGATGGTTGCGGTGGTTATGTTCTTCGCCTTTAGCTGCCTGTTCACGCTTTCCCCGCAGAACATGGCTGAAGCTAAAGCACAGAATATTCCAGTGCTCTCGTATCTGGCGAACCACTTCTCCTCGATGTCTGGCACCAAATCGACCTTTGCCACGACACTGGAATATGGCGCATCCATTATTGCCCTGGTAGCTATCTTCAAATCCTTCTTCGGCCACTATCTTGGCACCCTCGAAGGGTTAAACGGCCTGGTTCTGAAGTTCGGTTACAAAGGGGATAAAACCAAAGTTTCTGGCGGAAAACTCAACCTTATCAGCATGGTCTTCATTATGGGATCAACCTGGGTTGTGGCTTATGCTAACCCGAACATCCTCGATTTAATTGAAGCGATGGGTGCTCCGATTATTGCTTCCTTACTTTGTCTACTGCCGATGTATGCCATTCGTAAAACTCCGGCCCTGGCGAAATATAAAGGTAAAACTGAGAATATTTTTGTCACCGTCATTGGTTTGCTGACCATTCTTAATATTGTCTACAAACTTATCTAATAACTTTGGGTAGATTGACTCAGGATGAGTGGGATTTAAACATGAATGATTACCCGGTAGTGTTGACGATTAATTGTGGTTCTTCTTCGGTAAAGTTTTCAGTATTAGATGCAGAAACATGTGATGTGCTGTTGTCCGGAATTTGTGAAGGTATTAATACCGACAAAGCCTTTATTACGGTCAATGATGGGGAGCCAGTTATTCTGGCTCGCCAGAATTATGAAGAAGCACTCGCCGCAATCTCTCATGAACTTGAAATGCGCGATTTAATTGATAGCGTTGCATTTGTGGGCCACCGGATTGCTCACGGCGGATCGTTATTTAGCGAGTCGGTATTAATTACCGATGAAGTTATAGAACAGATTCGCCAGGTTTCACCGTTGGCCCCCCTGCATAATTACGCCAATTTGCACGGGGTGGAATCTGCGCGAACCCGCTTCCCGGGCGTCCCGCAGGTCGCGGTATTCGATACCAGCTTTCATCAAACTCTGAAACCAGAGGCCTATTTATACGGTTTACCGTATCGCTATTTTGAAGAGTACGGGGTGCGCCGCTACGGATTCCACGGCACGTCGCATCGCTACGTTTCTCAGCAAGCTGGTGAGTTACCCGGCCTGAACTCAGTAAATTCGGGGTTGGTGATTGCTCACTTAGGAAATGGCGCTTCGGTCTGCGCGGTCCAGAATGGTGAAAGTGTTGATACCTCGATGGGTATGACACCGCTTGAAGGGCTGATTATGGGCACGCGCTGTGGCGATGTCGATTTCGGTGCCATGGCGTGGCTTGCCCGCCAGACTGAGCAGTCGATGGATGACCTGGAGCAAGTCGCTAATAAAGAGTCTGGACTATTAGGCCTTTCGGGTTTGTCTTCAGATTTACGTACCCTGGAAAAAGCCTGGCATGAAGGTGATGAGCGTGCGCAATTAGCTATTAAAACGTTTGTTCATCGCATTGCCCGAACGATTGGCGCGCACGCTGCTGCATTAAATCGTCTGGACGGGGTTATTTTTACCGGTGGTATTGGCGAGAACTCAATACTTATTCGCCGTCTGGTTGCCGAACGTTTACGTGTATTTGGTGTTGAGCTGGATATTGATAAAAATAACCAGTCTAACCGAATAGGGCAGCGAATAATTTCCAGTGAGAGTTCATCAATAATTTGTGCCGTTATTCCCACTAACGAAGAGAAAATGATTGCGCTTGATGCTTTGCAATTAGGCAAACAATGTCATCTTGCGGAATATGCCTGAATTAATAATGTGGTTTAAAGGAATGATGTAATGAAAGTAGATGTTGATATTACCAACGATAATTATTCCCATGCCTGGCAACAATTTTCAGGCGATGAATGGAAAACCAAAATTAATGTTCGGGATTTTATCCAACATAACTACACCCCGTATGAAGGTGATGAATCATTTTTAGCGGGAGCAACCACGGCGACGACGGCGCTGTGGGAAAAAGTCATGGATGGCATTCGTATCGAAAACGCCACACATGCGCCGGTTGATTTCGACACCAACATTGCGACGACCATCACTGCACATGCGCCGGGATATATTCTAAAAGACCACGAAAAGATTGTCGGCTTGCAAACGGATAAACCGCTGAAACGCGCTCTGCATCCGTATGGCGGCATCAACATGATCAAAAGCTCTTTTGAAGCTTATGGTCGTGAAATGGACCCGGATTTTGAATACCAGTTTACGTCTTTGCGTAAAACCCATAATCAGGGCGTGTTTGACGTTTATTCACCGGATATTCTGCGCTGCCGTAAATCGGGTGTGTTGACCGGTTTGCCGGACGGTTACGGGCGTGGACGCATTATCGGCGACTATCGCCGTGTCGCGCTGTATGGCATCGCGTATCTGGTGCGGGAACGTGAATTGCAGTTTGCCGATTTACAAGGCCAGCTTGAACGCGGTGAAAACCTCGAAGCGGTCATTCGTCTGCGCGAAGAGTTGTCTGAGCATCGCCGCGCGCTGCTGCAAATTCAGGAGATGGCAGCAAAATACGGCTTCGATATTTCTCGCCCGGCTCGCAATGCGCAAGAAGCCTTGCAGTGGCTCTATTTTGCCTATCTGGCTGCAGTGAAATCGCAAAATGGTGGGGCGATGTCTCTGGGGCGCACCACCTCGTTTATTGATATTTATATCGAGCGCGACCTTAAAGCCGGTGTGTTAACGGAGCTTCAGGCGCAAGAGTTGGTCGATCACTTCATTATGAAGATTCGCATGGTGCGTTTCCTGCGCACGCCAGAGTTTGATTCGCTGTTCTCAGGCGACCCAATCTGGGCGACAGAAGTTATCGGCGGTATGGGTTTAGACGGGCGCACGCTGGTCACCAAAAACGCCTATCGCTACCTGAACACGCTGTACACCATGGGGCCAGCGCCAGAACCAAATCTGACCATTCTCTGGTCGGAAGCGTTGCCGAAACCTTTCAAAGTTTATGCGGCAAAAGTGTCCATCGAAACATCATCGTTGCAGTATGAAAATGATGACCTGATGCGCTGTGATTTTGACAGCGATGACTATGCGATCGCCTGCTGCGTCAGTCCGATGGTTATCGGCAAACAGATGCAGTTCTTTGGCGCGCGAGCCAACCTCGCAAAAACGCTGCTGTATTGCATCAATGGCGGGATCGACGAAAAGCTCAAAATCCAGGTCGGGCCGAAAATGCCGATGCTGCTTGATGACGTGCTGGATTATGAAGAGGTGATGAGTAGCCTCGATCACTTTATGGATTGGCTGGCAGCGCAGTACGTTACGGCGCTCAATCTCATCCATTATATGCACGATAAATACAGCTACGAAGCCTCGCTGATGGCGCTGCACGACAGAGATGTTTATCGCACGATGGCGTGTGGTATTGCCGGGTTGTCGGTGGCGGTGGACTCACTTTCCGCTATCAAGTACGCCACGGTGAAACCGGTGCGCGACCAAAACGGGCTGGCGGTAGATTTCGTGATTGAAGGTGAGTATCCGCAATACGGCAATAATGACGATCGTGTTGACGCGATTGCCTGCGATCTTGTTGAACGCTTTATGAAGAAGATCCAGGCGCTGCCAACTTATCGCAACGCGGTACCGACCCAGTCGATCCTGACGATCACCTCAAACGTGGTTTATGGACAAAAAACCGGTAACACGCCAGATGGCCGCCGAGCGGGAATGCCATTTGCGCCAGGTGCTAACCCGATGCACGGAAGGGATCGTAAAGGCGCTGTTGCTTCATTAACCTCGGTTGCCAAACTGCCGTTCAGCTATGCGAAAGACGGGATTTCATACACTTTCTCAATCGTTCCTGCGGCGCTCGGACGTGATGACGCGATACGCCAGTTAAACCTGGTGGGCTTGCTGGATGGTTATTTCCATCACGATGTGAAAACTGAGGGCGGGCAGCATTTGAACGTGAACGTGATGAACCGTGAAATGTTACTGGATGCCGTCGAACATCCGGAAAATTATCCGACGCTCACCATTCGCGTTTCGGGTTATGCGGTGCGCTTTAATGCTCTGACGCGTGAGCAGCAACAGGATGTGATATCTCGTACCTTTACTCACTCGATCTGATGAATCTGTAGGTTTGCCATTCCCCCTAAACCCGCCTTGTGCGGGTTTTTTCGACCAAATTTGTGACTAACTTGGCACATTCGCTTGTTTTGTTTACCCTTTAAAGTTCTGTTGTGCCATCGGGGTGCACAATTTCAGTAATGACAAGGAACCGTGAATGGAAGATCTCAACGTAGTAGACAGTATCAATAATGCCGGGGGCTGGTTGGTGCGCAACCAGGCGTTACTGCTGAGCTATGCGGTCAACATTGTGGCGGCGATTGCGATTATTATCGTCGGGATGATCGTGGCTCGTATCGTGTCCAACGCCATTAACCGTGTGATGGTCGCTCGAAATATTGATGCCACCGTCGCTGATTTTCTCTCCGCTCTGGTGCGTTACGGCATCATCGCCTTTACGTTAATTGCCGCTCTGGGGCGCGTGGGGGTACAAACTGCGTCCGTTATCGCGGTACTCGGTGCCGCAGGTTTAGCCATTGGCCTCGCGTTGCAAGGTTCGCTTTCAAACCTCGCGGCAGGCGTGTTGCTGGTGACTTTCCGCCCATTCCGCGCGGGTGAATACGTTGACCTGGGGGGGATCGCAGGTTCCGTACTTAATGTGCAGATTTTCTCCACCACACTGCGCACGCTGGATGGCAAAATTGTCGTGGTGCCAAACGGTAAAATCATCGCCGGTAATATCATTAACTTTTCCCGTGAACCGGTGCGCCGTAATGAGTTTATTATTGGCGTGGCATATGACTCCGACATCGACAAAGTTAAGCAAATCCTGACCGATATCATCACCAGCGATGAACGCGTTTTGAAAGACCGTGATATTACTGTGCGGCTCAATGAACTGGGGCCTTCCGCGATTAACTTTGTGGTGCGCGCCTGGAGCAACAGTGGCGATCTGCAAAATGTTTATTGGGATGTGCTGGAACGCATTAAACGCGAGTTTGATGCGCAGGGGATAAGCTTCCCGTATCCGCAAATGGACGTGAACTTCAAACGTGTGAAAGAACCCGCACAAGAATGATTGTCCGGGGCCAGCTTCGGCTGGCCTTCTTTTTATTAGTAATTCTTATAAACCATTAAAATTATCCATTTCCGCTAATAATTTTTCCCTATTACACTCTTCCTCAGTCGCTAAATATAGAAGAGTGAATCATCGTGTTATCTTATTTCTTTCAAGGTCTTACATTGGGTGCAGCGTTAATCCTGCCACTCGGTCCGCAAAATGCTTTTGTGATGAACCAGGGCATTCGCCGCCAATACCATCTGATGATTGCTTCTCTTTGCGCGATTAGCGATTTGATACTGATCTGCGGAGGTATTTTTGGTGGCAGCGCGCTTCTGATGCAGTCGCCATGGTTGCTGGCGATTGTGACCTGGGGCGGCGTGGCGTTTTTGCTGTGGTACGGCTGGGGCGCACTGCGCACCGCAATGAGCAGCAGCGTTGAGCTGGCCTCCGCTGAAGTGATGAAGCAAGGGCGCTGGAAAATTGTCGCCACCGTGCTGGCGGTAACCTGGCTTAATCCGCATGTGTATCTGGATACTTTTGTGGTGCTGGGGAGTCTCGGTGGGCAACTCGCCGACGAACCGAAGCGCTGGTTTGCGTTAGGGACCGTGAGCGCGTCTATCCTTTGGTTTTACGGCCTGGCACTGCTGGCGGCATGGCTTGCACCGCGCCTGCGCACCGCGAAAGCCCAGCGTATTATCAATGGCGTCGTCGGCGTGGTGATGTGGGTTATCGCGCTGCAACTTGCGTCAGATGGGGTTCGCCATATCGTTTCACTCATGGCTAATTAGCCTTAATCCGATAGACAAGTTACCATTCCAGGCTAAGCTTGCTGCCAGACGCCCGTGTATTTTACGGACGTAATGACAGTGGAATGTAGCATGGAGGAATTACAGTGAAGTTTAAAACCCTGGCATTAGCCGCTTTAGTGGGATTAGGTTCGGTTCCGGCATTGGCCGATGAGTTACCCAACGGTCCGCATGTCGTGACATCCGGCACCGCAAGCGTGGATGCGGTTCCTGACATTGCCACACTCGCTATCGAAGTGAATGTGTCTGCCAAAGATGCGGCATCAGCAAAAAAACAGGCTGACGACCGTGTGGCACAATATCTGACATTCCTGCAGCAAAGCGGTGTCGAGAAGAAAGACATCAATGCCGCTAACCTGCGCACTCAACCAGAATATGAATACCTGAAAGACGGCAAAACGCAGCTGAAAGGCTACCGTGCCGTGCGTCAGGTTGATGTCACTCTGCGCAAGCTCGACAAAATGAACGAGCTGCTTGATGGGGCATTGAAAGCGGGGCTTAACGAAATTCGCTCTGTTTCCCTGGGTGTTGCAAACCCGGAGCAATATAAAGATAAAGCACGTAAAGCAGCTATCGACGATGCCGCCCGCCAGGCGAAACTGTTAGCCGAAGGCTTTAACAGCAAGCTGGGACCCGTTTATAGCGTGCGTTACCACGTTTCTAATTACCAGCCAGCGCCAATGGTGCGGATGATGAAAGCAGACGCCGCAGCGCCAGTATCGGCCCAGGATACCTACGATCAGCAAACCATTCAGTTTGATGACCAGGTTGATGTGGTGTTTGAGCTGGAACGCGCTAAGACCGAGCAGTCTGCTCAATAAAATGGTGAGTGGCGCTTGCGCTTATCCACCCTACAAAACCGTACCATGTAGGTTGGATAAGCGTTAGCGTCATCCGACAAAACAGAAAGGCCGCTAAATTTAGCGGCCTTTTTCTATTCGGCGTCCTGTCGTAGAACTCTATGCCCATACTCCAGCAGCGCATCGGTGACATTGCGCATCATGCGGCTTTCCGGCGCAAAGCGGTGCCAGTACAGCATGCGGCGTTGCATCAGGCCGGGTGTCAGGTCAATCAGCTCACCGCTGTTAATCTCTCTTTCAATTTGCAAATGCGGGATCATGCAGCACGTGGTGCCCTGGCGAGCGAGTTGCACGAAGGCTTCTGACGAGTTAACGATATGGCACGGCACGCTGCCCGGTGACAAATCAAAATTCTGCTGTAAAAACGCCTGGTGCATATCGTCGAGATGGTCAAACGCAACAGCCGGGGCTTTCAACAGCGCTGAACGCGTGACGCCATTCGGGAAATAGCGAGCGGCAAAATCTTTCGACCCGACAAACAGATAATCCAATGCACCGAGCCTGTCGACCAGGCAGCTTGGCAGCGGCTGTGGTTGAATGGACACCGCGCCGACCACTTCACCGCGACGCAGGCGTTCTTGCGTTCGGGTTTCATCTTCAACCTGAAGATTCAGGCGGATAGGGGAGTCGGCAAGCACAGGCGCCAGCGCTGGCAGCAACCAGGTTGCCAGACTGTCGGCGTTCACCGCAAGCGACAACAACAGAGGCGTGGAGCCGGTTTGTTCATCCCCCAGCCACTCTTCTTCCAGCAGTTCAACCTGGCGTAATAATGCCAGTAACTTTTGCCCTTGTTCGGTTGGGCGCGGTGGAACCGTGCGCACTAACAATGGCTGGCCGAACATATTTTCCAGTTGCTTGATACGCTGTGAAACCGCTGATTGAGTAATGCAGAGCTTTTGTGCTGCGCGCTCAAATCCTCGTTCACGAATCACTGCATCCAGCGCCTGTAGCGTTCTGTAGTCCGGGCGTTTCATTGTTGTTTGCTAACTCCTGTTTTTGTTATTTCAGCACTATGACATAAATTTGCAGTCGATCCAGACCCAATCCACAAAGATCGGATGAGTTCTGCCATTCCCTGGGACAACCTCGCGGCGCTTGCACTATAATGCGCGTCAGTTTTCACAGCACAGGCAAAAACCATGACGCAGGATGAACTGAAAAAAGCAGTCGGCTGGGCAGCATTACAATACGTGCAACCAGGCACTATCGTTGGCGTGGGTACTGGCTCCACTGCCGCGCATTTTATTGATGCTCTCGGGACTATCAAACATCAAATTGATGGTGCCGTTTCTAGCTCCGACGCTTCTACCGCCAAACTGAAAAGCCTTGGCATCACTGTTTACGATCTCAACGAAGTCGACTCTCTGGGCATTTATGTTGATGGCGCCGATGAGATCAACGGCCAGATGCAAATGATCAAAGGCGGAGGTGCTGCGTTAACCCGCGAAAAAATCATCGCTTCCGTGGCGGAAAAGTTTATCTGTATCGCCGATGCGTCCAAACAAGTGGGTATTTTAGGTAACTTCCCGCTGCCGGTTGAAGTGATTCCTATGGCGCGTAGCTGTGTGGCGCGTGAGCTGGTCAAACTCGGTGGCCGCCCGGAATATCGCCAGGGTGTAGTGACTGATAACGGCAACCTGATTCTGGATGTTCACGGTCTGAGCATCGTTGACCCTATCGCGCTGGAAAATGCCATCAACGGCTTGCCAGGCGTGGTGACTGTGGGTCTGTTTGCCAACCGCGGTGCGGACGTCGCACTGATTGGTACGGCTGATGGCGTGAAAACCATAGTGAAATGATCTGACCGGGGCGCTTCTTGTGCCCCGATTACTGAATAAAAAGTGACAAAATAATCTAATGGCAAATTTGGTGACATATGTCACATTCTGAACAACTCCCTGTGATTCATTCCTGGTTCTTTCTTTAGTTCAGCATTTTCTGCTGCCCACTGTGGTTTATTCCTTTCTTGCACTGACGACTGCGCAATCGTTTATATTGCCCCGCCCGTATTTTTTGATATTTTGGCAGAAGGGTGTCTTATCACACAGCACAACATCAGTTCTAAAAATAGGGTCGGGAAATGGCAAAAGTATCACTGGATAAAGACAAGATTAAATTCCTGCTGGTGGAAGGCGTACACCAGAAAGCCGTGGATAGCCTCCGCGCGGCAGGCTATACCAACATCGAATACCATAAAGGTGCGCTGGACAGCGATGCCCTGAAAGAGTCGATCCGTGATGCGCATTTCATTGGTCTGCGTTCCCGCACAAACTTAACGGAAGAGATTTTGGCTGCGGCTGAGAAGCTGGTTGCTGTAGGTTGTTTCTGCATTGGTACTAACCAGGTCGATCTGGATGCTGCGGCTAAACGCGGTGTGCCGGTGTTTAATGCCCCGTTCTCTAACACGCGTTCCGTTGCTGAGTTGGTTATCGGCCAACTGTTATTACTGATTCGTGGCGTACCTGAAGCTAACGCCAAAGCACACCGTGGCGTGTGGAATAAGCTGGCGGTCGGTTCTTACGAAGCGCGCGGCAAAAAGCTCGGCATCATCGGTTACGGCCATATCGGGACTCAGTTAGGGATTCTGGCTGAAGCGCTGGGCATGAATGTCTTCTTCTACGATATCGAAAACAAGCTCCCGCTGGGTAACGCGACTCAGGTACAGCATCTGTCTGATTTGCTGAACATGAGCGACGTGGTCAGCCTGCATGTTCCTGAAAATGCCTCAACTAAAAATATGATTGGTATCAACGAGCTGGCGCTGATGAAACCGGGTGCGCTGCTGATCAACGATGCGCGTGGCACGGTCGTGGATATCCCAGCATTGTGCGATGCGCTGGCGCGTAAACATCTGGCAGGCGCGGCAATCGATGTGTTCCCAACCGAGCCTGCAACCAACAGCGATCCGTTCACTTCACCGCTGTGTGAGTTTGATAACGTGATCCTGACGCCGCACATCGGCGGTTCAACTCAGGAAGCGCAGGAAAACATCGGTCTGGAAGTGGCTGGCAAACTGGCGAAATATTCCGACAACGGTTCTACCCTGTCAGCAGTGAATTTCCCTGAGGTTTCCCTGCCGTTACACGGTGGTAGTACCAGCCGTTTGCTGCATATTCACGAAAACCGCCCAGGTATTTTGACCGCACTGAACCAGATTTTTGCCGAGCAAGGTATCAACATCGCCGCTCAGTATCTGCAAACTACGCCGCATATGGGTTACGTGGTGATTGATGTGGATGCCGAAGAAGATGTGGCTGAAGCTGCGTTGAAATCAATGAAGGCGATTCCAGGTACTATCCGCGCTCGTCTGCTGTACTAATTCCAAATTTGAGGAGTCCAACAGGGCTCCTCTTTTAATCTGAAACTCCACGCCCTCAGTTGTGTTTTTCTTATACTCCACCGATAGTGACATTTTTAGCGAGACGGTGAAGCATCATGACGAGTACGTTATTAAAATCTGGCGCATTTTTACTTCTGTTGATTCTTATCTACACGGGCGTTAGCACCGCAGACCGCGTTACCTGGCTGATGGAAGTCACTCCGGTCATCATTATTGTCCCTCTACTTTTAGCGACTTATTCGCGCTACCCGCTGACACCGCTGCTCTATTTTTTGATTTTCCTGCATGCCATCATTCTGATGGTGGGTGGTTTGTATACCTACGCCAAAGTACCGATTGGGTTTGAGGTTCAGGAATGGCTGAATTTAAGCCGTAATCCCTATGACAAACTCGGCCACTTTTTCCAGGGATTAGTTCCAGCGCTGGCTACGCGCGAAATCCTGATTCGTGGCGGTTATGTGCGTGGGCGCAAAATGGTCGCATTCCTGGTGTGCTGTGTCGCGCTTGCCATTAGTGCGCTGTATGAACTCATTGAATGGGCAGCCGCGCTGGCATTAGGGCAGGGTGCGGATGAATTTTTAGGGACGCAGGGAGACGTGTGGGATACGCAATCAGATATGTTCTGCGCACTTCTTGGGGCGTTGACTACGGTTTTGATTCTGCAATATTGGCATACAAAGCAGCTGCTTAAACTGCGCGCAGCGTGATGCTACCACTGCCAGATTCGCGAAGGCGTGACCACGGCGGGTAAGGGAATATCCCATTGCTCGGCGGGTAACGCCGGAACGTGCTGGCAATCATGTGCCAGCCCAACCGGCCACAAACCGTGCTGCTGCCAGTTTTGCAACGTGCGGTCATAGAAACCGCCGCCCATTCCCAGCCGTTGCCCTTGCTCGTCAAACGCCACTAATGGCGCTATCAACACATCGAGCTTATCCAGCGGCAATACATCGCGCACATCAAGCTTAGGCTCAAGGATTTTCAGACGATTCATCACCAGATGGCTGTTTTCCGCGTACCGCAGGAACAACAAATTGCCTTTACTGAATGGATGTAAAACAGGTAGGTAAACGGTTTTCCCTGCTTTCCACAATGCGCGAATCAGCGGCGTGGTATCCAGCTCACCATCAAACGACAAAAACACCGCAACCGTTGAAGCATTCACAACAGGCTCGTACGCCAGCATGCGTTCGGCAGCAAGTTCTGCGAATTGGTGTTGTTCAATGGGCGTGAGTTGTCGGCGACGTTGCCGAATGTGTTGTCTGATTTCTTGCCGAAGCGATGGGATTAGCTGAGTTTTTGTCATGGTGATGACTGGTTTGGTAGGAAGAGGGAATCTCCGAGATGCCGCCGCAGGCTGTAACCCTTGAACCCTTGGTTCAAGGTGAATGCAGCGTCAGAATCATCAGGCTTCTCGGACGGACCGAGCATGCTCACAGACTCTGGAGCACCACACTCTTGTGGTATGAAATATCGGCTCAGGGGACTGGCCCGCTTGCAAACATCTCAGAGAAATTTGGTCTTCAAAGTTACTCTACCATAGGTAACTGGGAAGTGTTATTCAAAATTTGGACCCTGTCTTTCAGTTATGCGACCTTGCTCAAGCAACGCTTGTTCGATGGTCTGCTGTAACATCCGAATACGTTCTTCCATGTTGGAAGCGTAGTCGCGGGTTTTCGATTTTTCCTGAGCCAGCTCGTAGCAAATATTCAGTGCTGCGATAAAAACTAACTGCTCAGTATTTGTGACTCTAGTGCGAACTTTTAAATCTTGCAACCGCTGATCAAGCTCTTGAGCCGCAAGATTCAGTGCATCCTGTTGTTCAGGCGGACAATTCACGCGCAATGAACGACCGAAAATTTGGATATCGACTGGTTGTGCAGACATGCCACCTTCCTGCTGTTAACTCGCCTGCCTCTCGCTAACCTATGCCAGGCTACGAAAGGGGCGTCACTATAGCTATCCCGAAATGAAGATACAAGCCCTTTTCTGGTGCCTTGGGGTCCCTGGTGGTAGCATAACATGAACTATCCCTGCCAACGATGGCGAATGCGCATGTCTATACAGAACACTATGCCTGACTACGACTTAGTCGGCCAATTATTGAATCAGCAAGGCGTAGGCCTCACGGCCTCGGAAATGCACGGCTTAATCAGCGGAATGCTGTGCGGCGGCAACAAAGACACCACCTGGCAACCGCTGTTACATGATTTGACTAACGAAGGTTTAGCCTTTGGTCAAAACCTTGCTGACACCCTGCGTCAAATGCACGGTGCCACCAGTGATTCGCTGGAAGATGACGGTTTTATGTTCCAGCTTTATCTGCCTGAAGGCGATGAAGCAACGGTATTTCACCGTGCCGATGCGCTGGCGGGTTGGGTAAACCACTTCCTGCTGGGCCTCGGTGTGACGCAACCGAAGCTCGATAAAGTCACTGGCGAAACCGGCGAAGCAATCGACGATTTGCGTAACATCGCGCAACTGGGCTACGACGAAGACGAAGATCAAGAAGAGTTGGAAATGTCTCTCGAAGAGATAATCGAGTACGTGCGCGTTGCTGCACTACTGTGCCACGACAACTTTACTCGCCCGGCTCCAACGGCACCAGAAGTGCAGAAACCAACACTACACTAATAACAAAGTTAAGCTTCAGGAGGTGTGATGAATCAGCACGAATTTCACCGGCGCCGTCAGGCGTTGTTAGCCAAAATGGCACCGGCGAGCGCCGCGCTCATCTTTGCCGCTCCCGAGGTAACACGCAGTGCAGACAGCGAATACCCGTATCGCCAGAACAGCGATTTCTGGTATTTCACTGGTTTTAACGAACCTGAAGCCGTGCTGGTGCTGATTAAAAGCGATGAAACCCACAACCACAGCGTGTTGTTTAACCGTTTACGCGATAAGACGGCAGAAATCTGGTTCGGGCGCCGTCTTGGGCAGGAAGCCGCGCCAGAAAAACTGGGCGTTGACCGTGCGCTGGCGTTCTCCGAAATCGGCGAACAATTACATCAATTGCTGAACGGTCTGGATGTGGTTTATCACGCGCAGGGCGAATACGCTTATGCCGATAGCATTGTTTTTTCCGCACTTGATAAACTCCGCCGCGGCTCTCGCCAGAACCTCACCGCTCCGGCCACGCTGACGGACTGGCGCCCGTGGGTTCACGAACAGCGCCTGTTCAAGTCGGAAGAAGAAATCATCGCGCTGCGTCGCGCCGGTGAAATCACCGCGCTGGCGCATACTCGTGCGATGGAAAAATGCCGTCCGGGTATGTTTGAATATCAGCTTGAAGGAGAAATCCTTCACGAATTTAACCGCCACGGCGCGCGCTTCCCGTCCTACAACACGATTGTCGGCAGCGGCGAAAACGCCTGCATTTTGCATTACACCGAAAACGAGAGCCAAATGCGCGACGGCAATTTGGTGCTGATCGACGCCGGTTGCGAATACAAAGGATATGCAGGCGATATCACTCGTACCTTCCCGGTCAACGGCAAATTTAGTGCGCCGCAGCGTGAAATTTACGACATCGTGCTCGAATCTCTCGAAACCGCGCTTCAGCTTTATCGCCCAGGAACTTCCATGCAGGAAGTCACCGCACAAGTCGTACGCATCATGGTGACTGGCCTTGTGAAGCTCGGCATTCTCAACGGTGAAATCGATAAACTGATTACTGATAACGCCCATCGCCCCTTCTTTATGCATGGTTTGAGCCATTGGCTGGGGCTGGATGTGCATGACGTCGGCGTTTACGGGCAGGATCGTTCACGGGTGCTTGAGCCGGGGATGGTGATAACCGTTGAACCGGGTCTGTATATTGCGCCTGATGCCGATGTGCCTGCGCAATACCGTGGAATCGGAATTCGTATCGAAGACGATATTCTGATCACCGCCGAGGGTAACGAAAACCTGACGGCAAGTGTGGTGAAATCGGCAGATGATATCGAAGCATTAATGGCGGCGGCGCGTCAGTCATGAGTGTGATTATTGTCGGTGGCGGTATGGCTGGCGCGACTCTCGCGCTGGCGATATCGCATTTGACCCACGGAAAACTGCCGGTTCATTTGATTGAAGCGGCAGCGCCCGAATCGGCGGCGCATCCTGGTTTTGATGCCCGCGCTATCGCGATTGCTCAGGGAACCTGCCAGCAATTAACGCGCATTGGCGTGTGGCCAGCCATTAAAGCCTGCGCGACCCCGATTACGACGGTTCATGTCAGCGATCGCGGCCATGCGGGGTTTGTCACTCTCGAAGCGCAGGATTACCAAATCCCGGCGTTAGGGCAAGTCGTCGAACTGCATGATATCGGTTTACGTTTATTCGCGCTGTTACGCAAAGCGCCGGGTGTGACGCTGCATTGTCCGCAGCGCGTGGCCTCGTTTACCCGTGAAACCGATAACGTCAGCGTTACGCTTGATAATGGCGAGCTGATCGAAGGCAAATTGCTGGTAGCCGCTGATGGTTCACGCTCACCACTGGCTGCGCAATGTGGCATGACCTGGCAGCAGCAGGATTACCAGCAAGTCGCGGTTATCGCCAACATCACCACATCGCAACCGCATAACGGGCGTGCGTTTGAGCGTTTCACCGAGCATGGCCCGTTGGCGATGTTACCGATGTCGAATGGGCGCTGTTCGCTGGTTTGGTGCCATCCGCGAGAAGCTCAGGCTGAAATCGCGCAGTGGAATGATGAGAAATTCTGCAATGAGCTGCAACGGGCCTTTGGCTGGCGGCTTGGGCGAATCACTCACGCTGGCGCGCGTTCGCAATATCCCCTCGCGTTGACTACCGTTTCGCAGCCGGTTTCGCACCGCGTTGCGCTGGTGGGCAATGCCGCGCAAACTCTGCATCCGATTGCCGGGCAGGGCTTTAACCTCGGCCTGCGCGATGTGATGTCACTGGCTGAAGATTTAGCGGCAGCACACGAAGCCTCTCAGGATCCTGGCAGTTATGCGGTGCTGGCCCAGTATCAGCAGCGACGCCAGGAAGATAAAAATGCCACCATTGGCGTGACCGATGGTTTAGTTCAGTTGTTCGCCAATCGTTGGGCACCGCTTGTTGTGGGGCGCAATCTTGGTTTGATGGCAATGGAACATTTAACTCCGGCACGTGATTTGCTGGCACAGCGTACTCTCGGTTGGGTTGCGCGTTAAAACAGGTTTTTAAGGAGAGTCAAATTGCAAAGCGTTGATGTGGCGATTGTTGGTGGTGGCATGGTCGGACTGGCAGTGGCCTGTGGTTTGCAAGGAAGTGGCTTACGTGTCGCGGTGCTTGAGAATCATCTCCCGCAGCCGCTGGCCGCAGATTCTGCGCCAGCTTTGCGTGTTTCGGCCATCAATGCCGCCAGTGAAAAACTGCTGACTCATCTTGGTGCCTGGCCGAAAATCATCGCCCAACGCGCGAGTTGCTATCACGGCATGGAAGTGTGGGACCAGGACAGTTTCGGGCATATTGCATTTGATGATAAATCCTTTGGATTTAGCCACCTGGGCCACATTATCGAAAACGCGGTGATTCACCATGCTTTATGGCAGCGTGCTGAACAGTGCAGCGATATCACATTGATGGCACCTGCCGAATTGCAACAAGTCGCATGGGGCGAAAACGAAGCGTTTATCACCCTTAAAGATGGCGCAATGCTCACTGCCCGCCTGGTGATTGGCGCGGATGGCGCAAACTCCTGGGTGCGTAAACAGGCTGATATCCCCCTGACATTTTGGGATTATCGCCACCACGCTCTGGTTGCCACCATTCGTACGAGTGAACCTCATCAGGCAGTGGCCCGCCAGGTGTTTCATGGCGAGGGTATTCTGGCATTTCTGCCGTTAAGCGACCCGCATTTATGCTCCATTGTCTGGTCGTTGCCGCCGCTGGAAGCCGAACGTTTGCAGCAGGCGAGTAGTGAAGAATTTAACCAGGCGCTCAGTGTGGCCTTCGATATGCGCCTGGGTTTGTGCAATGTTGAAAGCGAGCGTCAGGTGTTCCCATTGACGGGGCGTTATGCGCGTAATTTTGCCGCTCACCGTCTGGCGCTGGTGGGCGATGCTGCACATACAATTCATCCGCTGGCCGGGCAGGGCGTGAACCTGGGCTTTATGGACGCCGCTGAGTTGATTGATGAAGTGCGCCGTTTACACAGTCAGGGCAAAGATATCGGGCAGTATTTGTATCTGCGCCGCTATGAACGTAGCCGCAAACACAGTGCCGCAATGATGCTCGCTAGCATGCAGGGTTTCCGGGACTTGTTTGCAGGAACTCATCCGGCGAAGAAACTGCTACGCGATATTGGCCTGAAACTGGCTGACACATTGCCGGGCGTGAAACCCCAATTGGTTCGCCAGGCGATGGGCCTACACGATCTTCCAGATTGGTTAAGATAACTGCGTCACATTTCCCTTTCTTTTATTAGAAAGGGAAACGCCTCCCCTCATTTGAAAAATTCTAATCTCACCTCATATTTCGGATTACTTTTTCTCATCCCACGTTTTTCGCGATGTAGTGAATTTGTTTCTGAAATGGTAGTAAATGTTAGCTAACGCTAAATTCTGACTAAAACACTTCCTGTTTATGCGCGGTGCCTCGCATTTTTCCAGATGAATGCTCTGCATCATGTGCCTCTCATTTTGGTCATAAGCTAATGCAATGACCGTTCGTACCTTATGGTTTACTCCCTCATTCAATGGTAAGTTCAGGCAAAAGGTAACGTTTGCGTCGCTATCGGGATCGGTGGCGATGCTGGGTTTCGTCTGACGAAAAGAAAAGCGAACAGCGCTTTTCAACCAGATGGTTAAAGAGGAACAAATGACTCAAAAGACCCCTTTGTTTGAACAGCACAATCTCTGCGGCGCACGCATGGTGGATTTCCATGGCTGGATGATGCCATTGCACTATGGCTCGCAGATTGATGAGCACCACGCGGTGCGTAACGATGCCGGGATGTTTGATGTTTCCCACATGACCATCGTTGACCTGAAAGGCAGCCGTACCCGCGAATTCCTGCGTTACTTAGTGGCAAATGACGTTGCCAAACTCACCCAACCGGGTAAAGCCCTCTACACCGCAATGCTCAACGCCTCCGGCGGTGTTATCGATGACCTGATTATCTATTTCCAGACCGAAGACTATTTCCGCGTGGTGGTGAATTCCGCGACCCGGGAAAAAGACCTGGCCTGGATTAACCAACATGCCGAGCCGTTCTCAGTGTCCGTTACCGTGCGTGATGATCTGTCGCTGATTGCCGTTCAGGGGCCAAACGCGCAGGCAAAAGCCGCGCAGCTGTTTACCGCAGAACAACGTGCTGCTGTTGCTGGCATGAAGCCATTCTTCGGTGTGCAGGCGGGTGATTTGTTTATTGCTACAACCGGTTATACCGGCGAAGCAGGTTACGAAATCGCGATGCCTAACGAAAAAGCCGCTGAGTTTTGGGCGCAACTGGTCGAGATTGGCGTCAAACCTTGCGGGCTGGGCGCACGCGATACGCTGCGTCTTGAATCAGGCATGAACTTATACAGCCAGGAAATGGACGAAGGCGTTTCACCCCTTGCCGCCAATATGGGTTGGACTATTGCCTGGCAGCCTGAAGACCGCGATTTCATTGGTCGTGAAGCGCTTGAAGCCCAGCGTGAGAAAGGCACCGACCAACTCGTTGGTTTGATCATGACGGAAAAAGGCGTATTACGTAATGAGCTGCCTGTCCGTTTTACTGACGAATCAGGCAACATCCACGAGGGTGTCATTACCAGCGGAACCTTCTCGCCAACGCTCGGTTACAGCATTGCTCTGGCTCGCGTGCCGGCAGGCATTGGTGAAACCGCGATTGTGCAAATTCGTAACCGCGAAATGCCTGTGAAAGTAACCAAACCCATTTTTGTTCGCGGCGGTAAAGCTGTCGCGCAGTGATTTTGAAATCAGGAGAAAAACAATGAGCAATGTGCCAAACGAACTGAAATACAGCAAAGAGCACGAGTGGCTGCGCAAAGAATCTGATGGAACTTACACCGTAGGTATCACCGAGCACGCGCAAGAACTGCTGGGTGACATGGTGTTTGTAGATCTTCCAGAAGTGGGCACAACCGTAAGCACTGGCGATGACTGTGCCGTTGCTGAATCTGTAAAAGCCGCTTCTGATATTTACGCGCCAATCAGCGGTGAGATCATCGCAGTCAACACCGAGCTGAGCGACTCACCAGAGCTTATCAACAGCGAGCCGTACGCGGCAGGTTGGATCTTTAAGATCAAAGCAAGTGACGAGTCCGAACTGGATGGTTTGCTGGATGCGACTGCGTACGAAGCTTTGCTAGAAGACGAATAAATTTTATGTCCCCTCTCCTGGGGGAGAGGGTTAGGGTGAGGGCGTTAAACTAATCAACCCTCACCCCGGCCCTCTCCCTGAGGGAGAGGGGGAAACCGTTTAGTATGTTTCAGGAATCACCGCTCATGACCCAGTCTTTACGTCAGCTTGAAAACCACGAAGCGTTTATCGACCGCCACATTGGACCAGATGCACAGCAGCAACACGAAATGCTGGAGGCGGTGGGCGCTCGTTCGTTAAACGACTTAATCGCTTCGATCGTTCCGGCTGATATCCAGCTTGCCGAGCCACCACAGGTGGGTGAGGCTGCAACTGAATTCGCGGCCCTGGCTGAATTAAAGACCATTGCCAGCCGTAACAAGCGTTTCAAAACGTACATCGGCATGGGTTATACCGCGGTGCAAACTCCGCCGGTGATCCTGCGTAATATGCTGGAAAATCCAGGCTGGTATACCGCGTACACGCCGTATCAGCCGGAAGTCTCACAAGGCCGCCTTGAAGCACTGCTGAACTTCCAGCAAGTGACGCTGGACCTGACCGGTCTGGACATCGCTTCTGCATCCTTGCTGGACGAAGCGACTGCCGCAGCCGAAGCCATGGCTATGGCAAAGCGCGTCAGTAAACTGAAAAACGCCAACCGTTTCTTTGTTGCCGCCGACGTACATCCGCAAACGCTGGACGTGGTGCGTACCCGCGCTGAAACCTTCGGTTTTGACGTGATTGTCGACGATGCCGCGAAAGTGCTCGATCACCAGGATGTCTTCGGTGTGCTGCTGCAACAAGTGGGCACCACGGGTGAAGTGCATGATTACAGCGCTCTGATTACCGAACTGAAAAGCCGCAAAGTCATCGTGAGCGTTGCCGCTGATTTTATGACGCTGGTTCTGCTGACTGCACCTGGCAAACAAGGTGCTGACATCGTATTTGGTTCCGCGCAGCGTTTTGGCGTGCCAATGGGTTACGGTGGCCCGCATGCTGCATTCTTTGCCGCACGTGACGAATTCAAACGCTCTATGCCTGGCCGTATTATCGGCGTTTCCCGCGATGCCGCGGGCCGCACCGCGCTGCGCATGGCGATGCAAACTCGCGAGCAACATATTCGCCGCGAAAAAGCGAACTCCAACATTTGTACTTCCCAGGTTTTGCTGGCTAACATCGCCAGCCTGTATGCGGTGTTCCACGGCCCGGCTGGCCTGAAACGCGTTGCAGGGCGAATTCATCGCCTGACCGATATTCTGGCGGCTGGCCTGCAACAAAAAGGGCTGGTGCTGCGCCACAAACATTGGTTCGATACTCTGTGCGTTGAAGTCGCTGATAAAGCCGCTGTGCTGTCGCGTGCTGAAGCCAATGAAATCAACCTGCGCAGCGACATTCTCAATGCGGTGGGTATTACGCTTGATGAATCAACCACGCGTGAAGATGTGCAGGCGCTGTTCGATGTCTTATTGGGCGATAACCACGGTCTGGATATCGATAAACTGGACCAAAACGTGGCGGGCGATAGCCTGTCTGTTCCGAAAGGAATGCTGCGTGAAGACGCGATCCTGACGCATCCAGTGTTTAATCGCTACCACAGCGAAACCGAAATGATGCGTTACATGCACTCGCTTGAACGCAAAGATCTGGCGCTGAATCAGGCGATGATCCCGCTCGGTTCCTGCACCATGAAGCTGAATGCTGCGGCTGAGATGATCCCCATCACCTGGCCTGAATTCGCTGAACTGCACCCGTTCTGCCCGGCAAACCAGGCAGAAGGTTATCATCAGATGATTTCCCAGTTGTCCGACTGGCTGGTGAAACTAACCGGTTACGACGCGCTTTGTATGCAGCCAAACTCTGGTGCGCAAGGTGAATACGCAGGCCTGCTGGCGATTCGTCGCTACCATGAAAGCCGCAACGAAGGCAGCCGTAATCTGTGCCTGATCCCAAGCTCTGCGCACGGTACCAACCCGGCGTCAGCACAAATGGCGGGCATGGAAGTAGTCGTTGTCGCGTGCGATAAGCAAGGCAACATCGATCTTCACGATCTGCGTGTGAAAGCCGAACAAGCGGGCGATGCGCTGTCTTGTATCATGGTGACTTATCCTTCTACCCATGGCGTATACGAAGAAACCATCCGCGAAGTGTGCCAGATTGTTCACCAGTTCGGCGGCCAGGTTTATCTGGATGGCGCGAACATGAACGCCCAGGTAGGGATCACTTCCCCAGGCTATATCGGCGCAGACGTTTCGCACCTTAACCTGCATAAAACCTTCTGCATTCCTCACGGCGGTGGCGGCCCAGGCATGGGGCCAATCGGTGTGAAAGCGCACCTGGCACCGTTTGTTCCCGGCCACAGCGTAGTGCAAATTGAAGAGATGCTGACCCAGCAGGGCGCCGTTTCTGCGGCACCGTTTGGTAGCGCATCGATTCTGCCAATCAGCTGGATGTATATCTGCATGATGGGCGCGCAGGGGCTGAAAAAAGCCAGCCAGGTAGCCATCCTGAATGCTAACTACATTGCGACCCGCCTGAAATCTGCATTCCCGATTCTTTACACCGGGCGCAGTGGGCATGTGGCGCACGAATGTATTCTTGATATTCGTCCTCTGAAAGAAGAGACCGGTATTAGCGAGCTGGATATTGCTAAACGCCTGATTGATTTCGGTTTCCACGCCCCGACCATGTCGTTCCCGGTTGCGGGTACGCTGATGGTTGAGCCGACAGAATCTGAAAGCAAACTGGAACTGGATCGTTTTATCGACGCGATGCTGACTATCCGCACTGAAATCGACCGTGTTGCACGGGGTGAATGGCCGCTGGAAGATAACCCGCTGGTTAACGCCCCGCACACCCAGGACGAAATCGTTGCTGACTGGACGCACCCGTATACCCGCGAACTGGCGGTGTTCCCGACAGGCCATAGCAACAAATACTGGCCAACAGTGAAACGCCTGGACGATGTGTTCGGCGACCGCAATCTGTTCTGTTCTTGCGTGCCGATGAGCGAATATCAGTAAGCACTAAAACAACCCTCACCCTAACCCTCTCCCTGATGGAGAGGGAACTGGCTCGGTGTTCTCCCTCTCTGGGGGAGAGGGTCGGGGTGAGGGCGCCGTAGAGACTCAGGAGGTTGAAATGGGCGTCGTACTCGTCACGGGCGGCAGCCGTGGTATTGGCAGAGCGACCGCTATCCTGTTGGCGCAGGCTGGCTACAAAGTCGTGGTTAATTATCTGCAAAACAAACAAGCCGCTGATGAAGTGGTGAGTATCATTCGAGCCCATAGCGGCGAGGCAATCGCCATCAAAGCGGATATTGCCGATGAACTGCAAGTGATGGCAATGTTTGTGGAAATCGACAATGTGTTCGGCCCTGTGACCGCACTGGTCAACAACGCCGGGATTTTGTTCCAGCAATCTACAGTCGAAGAGCTCACGGCTGAACGTATTAATCGCGTGATGGCAACCAACGTAACGGGCTATTTTCTTTGCTGCCGTGAAGCGGTAAAACGCATGGCATTGCGTCACGGTGGAAACGGTGGGGCGATTGTGAATGTCTCGTCGGCGGCATCACGTTTAGGTGCGCCGGGGGAATATGTTGATTACGCAGCGTCAAAAGGGGCTGTGGATTCGCTAACTATCGGGCTGTCTTTGGAAGTTGCAGCCCAGGGTATTCGCGTTAATGGTGTGCGTCCTGGATTAATTTATACCGATATACATGCTTCGGGCGGCGAAGCCGGACGCGTTGACCGCGTAAAAGATCTCTTGCCGATGAAACGCGGTGGGCAACCGGAAGAAGTGGCGGAAGCTATAGTCTGGTTACTGAGTGAAAAAGCCTCATATGTGACGGGCAGTTTCCTCGATTTAGCGGGTGGCAAATAAAAAAATGGCAGCCGTCTGAAGTTACAGACGAACTGCCATTATCCTGGTGTTAGCTTACATTGTTATTTTTTATCCATTTAGCCTTTAGACATGCTGTCTTTGGACATATTATCCTTGGACATTCCATCTTTAGACATATCATCTTTCTTCATTTCGTCTTTGGACATGTGGTCCTTAGACATATTATCTTTATTCATACAGTCTTTTTTCATACTGTCCTTAGAACAATCATGGGACATCTTACCCATATTATCTTTAGACATATTATCTTTAGACATATTATCAGCCGCGTTTGCTGCCGTTACGCCAAAGAATAATGCCGAGCACATCAAAGCAGTGTAGAGTTTTTTCATTTTGTATTTCCTCGTCGTTTTAATAACTACATGGTCAGATACTAGCTGCCGCCGAACCAGTTATAACCCTGGTCCTCCCAATATCCACCGGGATAGCGATTCGTGACTTCTATAACTTGAATATGTTTTGGGTTTTTATATCCCAACTTGGTTGGCATTCTTAATTTCATCGGAAAACCATATTTACGCGGTAATATTTCGCCGTCGTAAGTCAATGCAATGATGGTTTGTGGATGTAATGCCGTCGCCATATCAATACTGGTGTAGTAATCGTCGGCACATTTAAAACTCACGTAACGGGCATTTAAATCAGCACCAATGCCTTTAAGAAATAGAGAAAACGGCACGCCTCCCCATTTGCCAATGGCGTTCCATCCTTCGACGCAAATGTGGCGTGTTACCTGGCTGACCTGCGCCATCTGGTGCAATTGTGCCAGCGTCCATGGCCGCTTATCTGCCACTAAGCCTGCAAGCTCCAGACGATAATCATCGCCATTAATCGTTGGCGCTTCATCCTCGCTATAAAAGGCATTAAACGGGAAAGGACGCGTCATCATGCTTTCGGGATAAACCGGAGCCAGATCGTTGGCATTAAATAGCCAGCCCTGGATCCTGTCATTAAAGCGCGAAATACCGCTTAATGTAGACTCGACAGATTCATTACTGCTGATATCGCAACCGGTCAGCATCATTAAACCGCCAAGCGTTAGGCCCTGCTTTAAAAAACGGCGACGGCCTTCAGATGATAGCTGTTTATTAATTTGTTCAGAGGCGTCCTGAATAATGACCGCTTTGTCGGAATCCGAAAAGATCTTCGTTTTATTAGACATTGTTTTTCCTTAGCGCCCACGCAACATAGCGAGTAAAGTTTTCGGCACCAGTGCGACCATAATTAAATGGATGATGATAAATCCCACCATGCCGGACATCGCAAAGAAATGAATCAACCGCGCACTTTCATAACCCCCGAATAATTCACGCAGCAATGGGAATTGCACAGATTTCCACACCACAAAACCGGAACACACCAGAATGATCCCGTCGATCATCACGAATAAATACGCCAGTTTTTGTACCGTGTTGTAATGGTTAAGATCGCTATGAGCGAGTTTCCCGCGCAATGCTGAAATAAAATCGCTGATTAATGCACGTGGCGAAAGCGGCCAGAATTTGCGTTTCAGACGTCCGCTGAAGATATTTATCAGCAGATAAATCACGCCATTTATGCCAAATAACCACATCCCCGCAAAATGCCATTGCAACGCGCCGCCTAACCAACCGCCGAGCGTTAACTCACTCGGAAAGTTGAAATTAAACAGTGGCGAAGCGTTATAAATTCGCCAGCCGCTGGTCACCATAATGAGCATGGCAAGGGCATTCAGCCAGTGACAGAGCCTTAGCCATAATGGATGCACTATGGCGGGTTTAACCTGAAACGTTGGCGTATCCATCGTTTTATTTCCGGTTATTGCGTTGAAATGAGTGTGGCTCAAATCTGTTCGCCAAAGTCTCACGAAAAGTTAAATTAAATGTGATAACTCCACGCCCGAATGTTGTATAGACTCCTTCTAAGAGAGGCAGATAAGGCGAAGCAATGAAGCCCAAAAAGTTGTTAATCGTTGAGGATGACGAAAATATTGCTGAACTCCTGCAACTGCATTTGCGGGAAGAAGGCTATGAAATTGTCCATGCGGCAGATGGATCGCAGGGGCTGGAATTGCTAAAACAGGGCGGATGGGATGCGCTGATTCTGGATCTGATGCTGCCCGGCGTCGATGGCCTGGAAATATGTCGCTATGCCCGCACCATGACCCGTTACACGCCGATTGTGATGATCAGCGCGCGTTCAAGCGAAACACACCGGGTTCTGGGGCTGGAACTGGGCGCAGATGACTACCTGGCAAAACCGTTTTCAATGCTGGAGCTAGTGGCACGCGTCAAAGCGCTATTTCGCCGCCAGGAAGCCATGAGCCAGAACCTGATGCAGGATGCCGGAACGCTCACTTTTGAACGGCTGACTATCGACCCCCTTGCCCGTGATGTGCGGCTGAGAAATCAGCCTGTTGAGCTGACACCGCGTGAGTTTGATTTGCTGTGGTTTTTTGCCAAGCACCCTGGCAAAGTTTTCTCGCGCCTTAATCTGCTCAACCAGGTATGGGGTTATCAGCACGAAGGCTACGAACACACCGTAAACACCCATATCAACCGCTTACGTATCAAGATTGAAGATAACCCCGCAGAGCCTGAATTCATTCTGACGGTGTGGGGAAAAGGGTATAAATTCATTGCACCTCGACACGAGTAAACCATGCGAAAACTCACGCTTTCCCAGCGCCTGACACTGGTTTTTGCGCTACTGCTGATCACCTCTTGTTCATTGTTGGGGTGGCTGCAAATTCGCACCAGTACACAGTACAGCCAGGCGGTGATACAACAACTTTCTGGTTCGCTCGCGGAGCATATCAACCAAAGTTACCCGCTGCTGGGTCAGGATGGCCTGAACAATGATTCTGTGCGCAGCCTGTTTGACCACCTGATGACGGTAAACCCCAGCGTTGAGGTTTATCTGCTTGATAAAAAAGGCAACATTATTGGTGACGCGGCGCCGCCAAATCATATTAAACGCCATCATATAGATTTGGAGCCGATTCAGGCCGCTCTCGATAAACAGCAGTTTCCACTGTACGGCGACGACCCGCGCAGCCCTGACGGCAAAAAAGTGTTCAGCGTCGCGCCAATGATGCAAAACGGCGAGGTTAAGGGGTATTTGTACATCATTTTGCTGGGTGAAAATTACAATGCCCTGGCAAACGATGCGCGATTTAATACCATTTCAAAAGTAGTACTGCTGACCATAAGCCTGATTGCATTATTAGGTCTGATAGTCGGTGGCCTGGCATTTCGCTGGATAACGCGGCCTCTGCGTTCGCTTTCACGCCAGGTGAACGCGCTGGAAACGGGCGGCATGGCTGAGATGCAGGCCATGGCGGCACTGCCGCTTGATAAATCGAACAGTAACGATGAAATTAGCCTGCTGCGCCAGGGTGTTATCACGATGGCGCGGCGTATTTCAGAACAGTGGCATCGGCTTTCACAGCAAGATCAACTGCGCCGAGAATTCATTGCCAATATTTCCCATGACTTACGCACGCCACTGACGTCGATGCATGGTTATCTTGAAAGCTTATCCGTGATGTCGGCGACGCTTTCGGAAGCTGAGAAAAAACGTTATCTGGAAATCGCTTTAGCGCAGAGCCAGAAAGTCCGCACCCTTGCGCAATCATTGTTTGAGTTAGCGCGTCTGGAATATGGCGTTGTGAAGCCACAAAAAGAACGCTTTTGTCTCGGTGAGTTATTGCAGGATGTCTTCCAGAAATTTGAGTTGATGACCCAAACACGGCAATTACAGCTGGTCGCTGATATCCAGCCAGGTTTGCCGCTGATCGATGCAGATTTAGGCATGATTGAGCGGGTGCTGACTAATCTGCTGGATAATGCTATTCGCCATACGCCGGAGCAGGGAACCGTTGCCGTTCGCTTGTGGAAAGAGGGCGAAAAAGTAATGGTGCAGATAAGCGATAACGGCCCAGGAATTCCGCAGGAACTCAAGGACGGTTTATTTGTGCGCCCGTCGATAGTCAGCCAGTCTCATGTCAGAGTCGGCGGTTTAGGACTGATGATTGTGCGCCAGATGTTGCAACTTCATGGCAGCGATATTTCGCTGGTGGAAAGGCCAGAAACGGGTGCGTGTTTCCGTTTTGGATTACCTACCTGAAAAAAACGCCCCGAAAACGGGGCGTTCTGGTGAACCAATCAATCAGAGTTTTTCGCCGTTGCTGGCAATCACTTCTTTGTACCAGTTAAAGCTCTTCTTGCGCGAACGGGACATATCGCCAGTGCCATCGTCGTGTTTGTTCACGTAGATAAAACCGTAGCGTTTGTTGTACTGACCGGTGGTAAAGGAAACGCAGTCAATGCAGCCCCACGGGGTGTAACCCATCAAATCCACGCCATCGTACGTGACCGCTTTCATCATCTCTGAAACGTGCGCTCGCAGGTAATCGATGCGGTAATCATCATTGATTGAACCGTCTTCTTCGACGGTGTCGTATGCACCAAAGCCGTTTTCGACGATAAACAGCGGTTTCTGGTAGCGTTCATACAGTTCGCACAGCGCGTAACGCAGGCCAACCGGGTCAATCTGCCATCCCCAATCGGATGCTTTTACAAACGGGTTCGGCACGCTGCCCTGGAAGCCAGATAATGCATCGCCAGTGCCGCCGTCTGCTTTCACCGCATTGGTCATGTAGTAGCTGAAACCGAGATAATCACACACGCCTTCACGCAGGATTTGCTCGTCGCCCGCTTCCATTTTGATGTTGAACTCGCGGCGTTCCCACTCGTTTAACACATAGGATGGGTAGTACCCCCGCAGTTGCACGTCGGTAAAGACATAACGCTCACGCATGGATTCCTGCGCGAACATTTGATCTTCTGGTTTGCAGGAGAACGGATACAGCGGCACCATCGCCAGCATGCAGCCGATTTGCATTTCAGGGTTGATGCGATGACCAATCTTCACCGCCATGGCGCTTGCCACAAACTGATGATGCAGCACCTGATACATCACTTCTTCTGGGTTGTCGTGCTCGGTGTAAACCACGCCAGAGCAGCAGTAACCGAACAGCGGCGCACGCCAGTTGCGCTGGTTATTGATCTCGTTAAACGTCATCCAGTACTTCACTTTGCTCTTGTAGCGTTCAAACACTACTTCGGCAAAACGAACAAAGAAATCGACAACTTTACGGTTAGTCCAGCCACCGTATTCGGTCACCAGGTGGTGCGGCATTTCGAAGTGGGACAGGGTGATGACCGGCTCGATGTTGTATTTCAGCAGTTCGTCGAACATGTCGTCGTAGAACTTCAGACCTTCTTCATTAGGTTGCTGCTCATCCCCTTTTGGGAAGATACGCGTCCAGGCGATAGAGGTGCGGAAGCATTTGAAGCCCATTTCGGCAAACAGCGCGATGTCTTCTTTATAACGGCCATGGAAATCAATAGCTTCGTGGTTTGGATAAAATTTACCAGGGACAACTTCCTGGGTAATTTCACGTGGTACACCGTGCGAACCTCCGGTCAACACATCACAAATACTTGGGCCTTTACCTTCTTTGTTCCAGCCACCTTCTACCTGATGTGCAGCTACCGCGCCGCCCCATAAAAAGTCTTTTGATAAAGTCAGTTTCTTCATATTTTTTAATCTCACTGTCAGTGCCAGAAATAATGTGGGATACATCACAAAATGGCAGCGCGTTAATAAGCTCTGTTCTGGAGTCTAACAAACGAGAATTAATTGTCACGATATAACAAATCACCGGTAATGTGATTTGTTACATAGAAAAAACAGCCTGTTTTTTTATGCCATTTTTTTAGCCAGTTTACGGCCAATGGTTTCTAAAATATAAATAACAGGGATTTGTGTGGTGATGTCATAAACCCCGCCGACGCGAGTAAGCGGAATGTGCCAGGAGATATTAAAATCAGCGAGCCTTGCCAGAGCTGAGTTTTCGTGGCTGGTGATGGAGAGCACTTTGCAGTTATGCAGGCTGAACTGGCTGGCGAAGCGCAGGATCTCTTCGGTTTCACCGGAAACGGAAAGTACGATCGCCAGCGCGTTTTTCGCCATGTCATTGGTGACAGGAAAATAAGGGTCATCAATATGGTTACTAAATTTACCGACGTTAGAGAAGAAGCGAGCGCCATATTTCGCTAATGCGCCAGAGGTGCCTGCGCCAACAAATATAATTCGTTCTGATGAACAAATAATATCAACGGCCTGGTCAATTAAATTATCAAACTCTTCATTATTAGTGCTTTTAAAAAAACTGATGATTTCGCTTGGGCCAAAATTAACTAACTGCTCGTCATTTTGCTCAAGATATAATTTAAAGCGCACACGAAATTCAGAATAACCTTCACAGTTTAATTTGCGACAAAAGCGCAGCACCGTGGTGGTGGAAACGCCCGCCGCATCGGCTAACTCGCGAATAGTCATGTACATCACTTTGTCGCGGTTTTTGATGACAAAGTTATAGACCATCATTTCCAGGCCGTTTAGCCTGGCAATTGCTGCATGAGTGAACATTAAATTAACCAGCCTTTTTCGTGCGCACAAGAGTGATAACTAACGACATAGTGCCATATTTCGCCTCAGCTTTCGCCCCCGCAGGGACTTCATCAGCCAGGCAAATGTGTCTGTGGTGTATGAGTATGGTTATCAACTCTGACAGATTTATTTTAGCGTACAGGTGTTAGCTGGAATTGTTCTCAGTTATGCTAGCTGTGATGTATTTTCACTCTTTTGTCTCACCGGGAGTTGCCATATGGCTGACAAACCATTGATTGCGAAAGGATATTCACTGGCAGAGGAAGTCGCCAACAGTATTAGCCACGGTATCGGGTTGGTGTTCGGGATTGTCGGGTTGGTTTTGTTACTGGTCCAGGCGGTGGATAGCAACGCCAGTGTGACGGCGATAACCAGTTATAGTCTGTACGGCGGCAGCATGATTTTGCTGTTTCTGGCTTCAACGCTGTATCACGCCATTCCACATCAACGCGCCAAACGCTGGCTAAAGAAATTTGACCACTGCGCAATCTATTTGCTGATTGCCGGGACATACACCCCATTTTTACTCGTCGGTCTTGATTCACCTTTGGCCCGAGGGCTGATGATTGTTATTTGGGGACTCGCTCTGGCGGGGATTCTTTTCAAGTTAACCATCGCGCATCGCTTCAAAGTTTTGTCGCTCGTCACTTATCTGCTGATGGGGTGGCTATCGCTGGTAGTGATTTATCAGATGATCATTAAACTCGCGCCGGGCAGCGTAACGTTGCTGGCTGCGGGCGGTATAATTTACTCGTTAGGCGTTATTTTCTACGTCTGCAAACGCATTCCGTACAACCACGCCATCTGGCACGGATTTGTACTCGGTGGCAGCGTTTGCCACTTTCTTGCAATTTATTTATACATCCATTAATCAACCGTCGCCCGCTTGAGCAGGGCGACGGCGGGTTCTTTTACTCGTCTTCTAATGAATAAGGCAGTCGCTCAATAACAAGCTCGCTACCTACATCATCACGCACACGCAGCACGCTGTCGGCTTCCAGATCGTTATTCATCACTACCTGCACCAATACGCGGCCATCATCAAGCTGACTTGCAGCCAGCACGGTGCCGGTACGACGCCAGTTTTCGCCCATTTTCAGCTCGAGATCTTCCCCCGCTTCCGGCAGACGGCTGGCTTTGCCTGCCAGGAACCACAGCGCACGTTTATTCGCGCCACGGAACTTCGCACGGGCAACCATTTCCTGGCCTGTGTAACAGCCTTTTTTGAAGCTGATACCGCCAAGTGCCTGAATATTGGTGGCCTGCGGAATGAACTGCGCACTATTTGGAGCATCAATGACCGGAATACCCGCTTCGATCTCTAGTGCCAGCCATTGTTGGCTATCATTGCGCTGCGATTCACCGTGTAACTTTTCAGCCAGCGCCTGCGCGGTAGCCTCATCGGTGACCAGCATGAAACGCTCGGCAGGGAGGTTAAACCACAGAAGGGTGGTTGCGCCTTCCTGAACGACCGGGTTTTCTGCATCAGGCAGTGCGGCGAACACATTTGCCAAAGCGGCGCGCGCCTGGAAACCTGCCACGCCCAGCAGTACGCTTTCGTCATCAGGAGTGATGGTGACTTTGGAAAACACCGCGTATTTTTTCAGTTCGACAAGCTGCGCGTCGCGCAGATTACGGCGCTCAATCAGTGAAAACCCTTCGCCGCGGTGGAACAGGCGCAGGTTGCTCCACATTTTCCCTTTCGCGTCACAGTGGGCGCAAAGTGTGTGCTGGTTTGGTGTCAACTGCGCAATGTCAGCAGTGACCTGGCCTTGCAGATAGGATTCTGCATCTTTGCCCGTCACGTTTGCCAAAGCCCAATCATCAAGAGTCATGAGAGTTAGCGGCAGGCGGGCTGCGGCCGTAGGCTGACGTGGAGGAAATGGAGTGAAAGCCATAGAGATGTCCCAGGTTATTGAGCAGAGATATGGCTCAATGGTAAAAGAGCCATTTGGCAATGCAAGCAGTTTGATCATGCGAATTGTGCGCTTACGGGAATTCTCGCAAGGTGAATGCAACGACAACACGTTGCAAATTATTCTCTCGAGAAAGTGCGCAAACGGTAACATTCAGTTAATGCGTGCAATAAAAACACGTTACACTAAGATTTGTACCTTCTTTATCAGATAACCAGGAAAGAGCACATGGATATCAATAACAAAGCCCGAATTCATTGGGCGTGCCGCCGGGGAATGCGCGAGCTGGATATTTCGATTATGCCATTCTTTGAATATGAATATGACTCGTTAAGCGCTGAGGATAAACAATTGTTTGTTCGCTTGCTGGAAAGCGATGATCCAGACCTGTTCAATTGGTTAATGAATCATGGCAAACCGGCAGATACAGAGCTGCAACGGATGGTGACACTGATTCAGACACGGAATAAAGAACGTGGTCCTGTGGCAATCTGATCTTCGCGTCTCCTGGCGTGCACAATGGCTTTCACTATTGGCCCACGGTTTGGTCGCACTGTTCGTGCTTCTTATGCCGTGGCCGATGAGCTACACGCTAATCTGGATGCTACTGCTTTCGCTGGTGGTATTTGACAGCGTACGCAGCCAACGCCGTATACATGCCTGCCAGGGCGAAATGAAAATCCTGACCGACTACCACCTGCGTTGGCAAAATCAGGAATGGGAAATCGTCGGCTCGCCCTGGATGCTGCGTAGCGGCATGATGTTGCGCATACGCCGCGATGGGCGTAAACGCTGTCAGCATCTATGGTTGTCTGCCGACAGCATGGATACAGGCGAATGGCGTGATTTACGCCGCCTGATGCTGCAACAGCAAGCCAGCGGCAGTGGTCAAGCCTGAGCGGTATTCAGGCAAACTTCTCGGCCATTTCTACGAGGATTTGATCACACCAGTTTTCGATTCGCTCATCGCTTAAATCGTATTGATTGGTTTCATCAAGTGCCAGGCCTACAAACAGTTGTCCGTCAGCAATCACCGGTTTTGGGCTAGTAAATTCATAGCCTTCAGTTGGCCAGTAGCCAATAAACTGAGCGCCGCGTGGGGCAAGTTTGTCGTGCAACATACCCAGCGCATCCAGGAACCATTCGCCGTAGCCAAGTTGGTCGCCCATGCCATAAAGCGCCACCGGTTTGCCTTCAAGATTCAGATTATCCAACTGATCCCAGATGGCTTCCCAGTCTTCCTGTAATTCACCGAAATCCCAGGTTGGGATACCGAGAATCAGCACATCGTACTGTTCCATCATGGCCGGTGAATCATCTTTCAGATTGTGAAGTGTCACCAGTTCCGGGCCAATGATGTCACGAATTTTTTCGGCAGCCATTTCGGTGTAACAAGTGCTGGAGCCATAAAAAAGGCCAATGTTCATCGCGTTAATAACTCTTTTAAAAACGTGCAGGCTGGCAATTGTATCAGATCCCATTGTGCATCATGCATAATGGACACAATTCGCCAAACGTGGGGCAAGTAAGTGAGGCTGCAGTGGAACAAGATCAGGCCCGAATCGAACAATTTCTTGATGCGCTCTGGCTTGAGCGGAATCTGGCACAGAACACATTAGACTCCTACCGCCGGGATTTAAAGATGGTGGCGGAATGGCTGGAACGCCATGACTTGAGTTTGCTGAATGTCCAAACGGGCGATTTGCAGTCGCTATTTGCTGAGCGTCTTGAAGGCGGCTATAAAGCAACAAGCTCTGCACGAATGTTAAGTGCGATGCGCCGGTTGTTTCAGTATCTCTACCGCGAAAAACTTCGCGATGACGACCCTAGCGTGATGCTGTCATCGCCAAAGTTACCGCAGCGTTTGCCGAAAGATTTAAGCGAAGCGCAGGTCGAACGCTTGCTACAAGCACCCTGTATTGACCAGCCTATCGAGTTACGTGATAAAGCCATGCTCGAATTATTGTATGCTACCGGGCTGCGTGTTTCCGAATTAGTCGGCCTGACAATGAGTGATATGAGTCTGCGTCAGGGCGTAGTGCGAGTTATCGGTAAAGGTAACAAAGAGCGCCTGGTGCCGATGGGTGAGGAAGCGGTTTATTGGGTAGAAAACTACCTTGAGCACGGTCGGCCGTGGCTGCTTAATGGCGTGTCGATTGATACCGTTTTCCCCAGTAATCGCGCGCAACAAATGACGCGCCAGACATTCTGGCACCGCATCAAACATTACGCGGTGCAGGCGGGAATCGACAGCGAGAAGCTGTCGCCCCATGTTCTCAGGCATGCTTTTGCGACGCATTTACTGAACCATGGCGCAGATTTACGAGTCGTACAGATGTTGCTTGGGCATAGTGATTTGTCCACCACACAAATTTATACGCATGTAGCGACTGAGCGGTTACGCAAGCTACATCAACAGCACCACCCACGTGCGTGAGTGGCAGAAGATAAAGGAATCATCATGAAAAAGCGTTTGTGGCTGCTCCCATTATTAGCGGCCTCTGTGTCCGGTTTTGTTCATGCTGACGACGCAGCAATCAAGCAGTCTCTTGCGAAGTTAGGTGTGCAAAACGCTGACATTCAGCCAGCACCTGTTGCGGGCATGAAAACGGTACTAACCGATAGCGGTGTTCTGTATGTGACTGAAGACGGTAAACATTTCATTCAAGGGCCGCTGTACGATGTCAGCGGTGCGCAGCCGGTTAACGTCACCAACAAACTGCTGGTGGGTAAACTGAACGCGCTCGAAAAAGAGATGATCGTCTATAAAGCGCCGCAAGAAAAACACGTTATTACCGTGTTTACCGACATCACTTGCGGCTATTGCCACAAGTTGCACGAAGAGATGAAAGACTACAACGCGTTGGGGATTACCGTGCGTTATCTGGCCTTCCCACGTCAGGGTCTGCAAAGCCAGACAGAAAACGACATGAAAGGCATCTGGTGCGCAAAAGACCCTAAAAAAGCCTTCGATGCGGCGATGAAAGGTGAAGCGGTTGCAGGTGGAACGTGTGACATGAACATCGCCAATCATTACAACCTCGGCGTGCTGTTTGGTATCCAGGGAACGCCGGCAATTGTACTGAGCAATGGCACTGTTATTCCTGGCTATCAAGGGCCGAAAGAGATGAAACAAATGCTGGATGCCCACCAGCAACTGACGAATATAGGCGGGTAGTTGACGGGTGAAACAGCAAACACAACTTCGCCGTCGTACCGTTGATGAATCCGTCGTGCTGCCTCAGCAACTGCATCCACTGTTAAAGCGCCTGTATGCCAGTCGCGGGGTGCAGGGCGAGCAAGACCTCGAACGTAGTGTGAAAGGCATGCTGCCCTGGCAGCAACTCAATGGCATGGATAAAGCCGTTGAGTTGTTACACAACGCTTTCCGCGAAGGTTTGCGCATTATCGTGGTTGGCGATTTTGATGCTGATGGTGCCACCAGCACCGCGCTGAGCGTGTTGGGGCTGCGCAGCCTTGGTTGCCAAAATATCAGTTACCTCGTTCCAAACCGTTTTGAAGATGGTTACGGTTTAAGCCCTGAAGTGGTGGATCAAGCTCATGCGCGCGGCGCGCAAATGATTTTGACCGTCGATAACGGCATCTCATCTCATAGCGGCGTTGAACGCGCTCATGCGCTGGGAATTCCTGTGGTGGTGACTGACCACCACCTACCGGGGCCAGAGTTACCAGCGGCAGAAGCCATCATCAACCCGAATCTGGTCGATTGTGAGTTTCCATCAAAATCCCTTGCAGGTGTCGGCGTCGCTTTTTATCTGATGCTGGCGCTGCGCGCACATTTACGTGAATGCGGCTGGTTTGAACAGCAAGGTTTGGGGATTCCCAATCTGGCAGAACTGTTAGATTTGGTCGCGTTAGGCACCGTCGCGGATGTGGTTCCCCTCGACACCAATAACCGTATTTTGACCTGGCAGGGCCTGAGCCGAATTCGTGCGGGGAAATGCCGTCCGGGCATCAAAGCGCTGCTTGAAGTTGCGAACCGTGAACCCCAAAAACTGGCCGCCAGCGATTTAGGTTTTGCTTTAGGCCCACGTCTGAATGCGGCGGGGCGTCTGGATGATATGTCCGTTGGCGTGGCGTTGCTGCTCAGTGAAAACATCGGCGAAGCGCGCATGCTGGCCAATGAACTGGACGCGCTCAACCAGACACGCAAAGAGATTGAGCAGGGGATGCAGGCCGAAGCGCTGACCCTCTGCCAGCAGCTCGAGCACAGTAACGATGAATTGCCGTATGGCCTGGCGATGTATCACCCTGAATGGCACCAGGGCGTAGTCGGTATCCTCGCATCTCGTATTAAAGAGCGCTTTAACCGCCCGGTTATCGCCTTTGCGCCAGCAGGGGACGGCACGCTGAAAGGCTCTGGGCGTTCAGTGCAGGGTTTGCATATGCGTGATGCTCTTGAGCGCCTTGATACCCTGCATCCTGGTTTGATGCTGAAATTCGGTGGCCATGCGATGGCTGCGGGTTTGTCGTTGGAAGAAGCCAAATTTGAAGAGTTCCGTAAGCTGTTTGGCGAACTGGTGGGTGAATGGCTTGACCCTGCGCTGCTGCAAGGCGTGGTTTGGTCTGATGGTGCCATTACTGCGCAAGAAATGACGCTGGAAACAGCAGAAATGCTGCGTGATGCCGGGCCGTGGGGGCAGATGTTCCCCGAGCCACTGTTTGACG
Source organism: Buttiauxella sp. BIGb0471 (assembly GCF_024807715.1). Taxonomy (NCBI): domain Bacteria; kingdom Pseudomonadati; phylum Pseudomonadota; class Gammaproteobacteria; order Enterobacterales; family Enterobacteriaceae; genus Buttiauxella; species Buttiauxella sp. BIGb0471. Next base: position 295,400 of record NZ_JANUEU010000003.1, on the reverse strand, counting down.
GCAAATTCCGTTTATTGCAGCAACGGCTGGTGGGTGAACGCCATCTGAAAGTCATGGTGGAGCCCGTTGGCGGCGGTCCGCTTATCGACGGGATTGCCTTTAACGTCGACACCACATACTGGCCGGATAACGGCGTGCGTGAAGTCGAACTGGCTTTCAAGCTTGATGTGAACGAGTTTCGCGGCAACCGCAGTGTTCAATTACTCATCGATCATATCTGGCCGATCTAGTCCCGTTGTAACCTCAATTACTTGGCTATAAGCCAGACAAAACTATAAAAAGCGGCGTAATTCCGGTAAACTTTCCGGTTTACGACCGCATTTTCGTCTTCTGTCATCAACATAAGATAATACAGACCATGTTTGAAATTAACCCGGTAAAAAACCGCATCCAGGACCTCACCGAGCGCAGCGACGTTCTTAGGGGGTATCTTTGACTACGATGCCAAGAAAGAGCGCCTGGAAGAAGTAAACGCAGAGCTGGAACAGCCTGATGTGTGGAACGAACCTGAGCGCGCGCAAGCGTTAGGTAAAGAGCGTTCTGCACTGGAAGCCATTGTCGATACCTTAGACCAAATGACTCAGGGGCTGGAAGATGTTAACGGCTTGCTGGAATTGGCCGTCGAAGCCGACGACGAAGATACCTTCAATGAAACCATTGTTGAGATAGACCAACTCGAAGCCAAACTGGCGCAGCTGGAATTCCGTCGCATGTTCTCCGGCGAATACGACAGCGCGGATTGCTATATCGACATTCAAGCAGGTTCTGGCGGCACCGAGGCGCAAGACTGGGCCAGCATGTTGATGCGTATGTATCTGCGTTGGGCAGAAGCGCGTGGCTTCAAAACTGAAATCATTGAGGAGTCTGAAGGTGAAGTCGCCGGGATTAAATCCGTGACTATTCGCATTCAGGGTGAATATGCCTTTGGCTGGTTGCGTACCGAAACTGGCGTGCACCGCCTGGTGCGTAAAAGCCCATTCGATTCCGGTGGCCGTCGCCATACCTCCTTTAGCTCCGCTTTCGTGTATCCAGAAGTGGATGACGACATTGATATCGAAATCAATCCAGCGGATCTGCGTATCGACGTTTACCGTGCATCGGGCGCTGGTGGTCAGCACGTTAACCGTACAGAATCTGCGGTACGTATTACCCACCTTCCGACCAATACCGTGACTCAGTGCCAGAACGATCGTTCGCAACATAAGAACAAAGATCAGGCGATGAAGCAGATGAAGGCGAAGTTATACGAGCTGGAAATGCAGAAGAAGAATGCTGAGAAGCAGTCGCTGGAAGACAACAAATCGGATATCGGCTGGGGCAGCCAGATTCGTTCTTACGTACTGGACGACTCCCGTATCAAAGACTTGCGTACTGGTGTAGAAACCCGTAACACGCAGGCGGTACTGGATGGCGATCTGGACAAATTTATCGAAGCAAGTTTGAAAGCAGGGTTATGAGGAACCAACATGTCTGAACAACAAGAGCAGGGCACCGAAGCGGTTGATCTTAACAATGAACTGAAAGCACGCCGCGAGAAGCTGGCTGGCCTGCGTGAGCAGGGCATCGCTTTCCCAAATGATTTCCGTCGCGATCACACCTCTGACCAACTGCACGCTGACTTCGACGCGAAAGAGAACGAAGAGCTGGAAGAGCTGGGCATCGAAGTAGCCGTTGCGGGCCGTATGATGACGCGCCGTATTATGGGTAAAGCGTCTTTCGTGACTCTGCAAGATGTCGGTGGCCGCATTCAGCTTTACGTTGCCCGTGATGATTTGCCAGAAGGCATCTACAACGAGCAGTTCAAAAAGTGGGACCTTGGCGATATCCTGGGCGCTCGCGGCAAGCTGTTCAAAACCAAAACCGGTGAGCTTTCAATTCACTGTACTGAGCTGCGTCTGCTGACCAAAGCATTGCGTCCGCTGCCAGACAAATTCCACGGTTTGCAGGATCAAGAAGCGCGTTATCGTCAGCGCTATTTGGATTTGATCTCCAATGATGAATCCCGCAAGACCTTTAAAATTCGTTCTCAGATCATGGCTGGCGTCCGTAACTTCATGGTTAACCGTGGCTTTATGGAAGTTGAAACCCCAATGATGCAAGTCATCCCTGGTGGTGCTTCTGCGCGTCCGTTCATCACCCACCACAATGCGCTGGACATCGATATGTACCTGCGTATTGCGCCGGAACTGTATCTGAAACGTCTGGTTGTAGGTGGCTTCGATCGCGTCTTCGAAATCAACCGTAATTTCCGTAACGAAGGTATTTCTCCGCGTCATAACCCAGAGTTCACCATGATGGAACTCTATATGGCGTATGCGGATTACAAGGACCTGATCGAGCTGACCGAGTCTCTGTTCCGTACCCTGGCACATGACGTGCTGGGTACTGCGCAAGTTCAGTACGGCGAAGAGGTGTTTGACTTCGACCAGCCGTTCGCAAAACTGACCATGCGCGAAGCTATCAAAAAATACCGCCCGGAAACCGATATTGCGGATCTGGACGATATGGCTAAGGCTCTGGAAATCGCAGCGGCTATCGGCATCAAAGTTGAGAAGAGCTGGGGTCTGGGCCGCGTAGTGACAGAAATCTTTGAAGAAGTGGCTGAAAGCCATCTGATTCAGCCGACCTTCATCACCGAATACCCGGCAGAAGTTTCTCCACTGGCGCGTCGTAACGACGAAAACCCAGAAATTACTGACCGCTTCGAGTTCTTCATCGGTGGCCGTGAAATCGGTAACGGCTTCTCCGAGCTGAACGATGCAGAAGATCAGGCTCAGCGCTTTGCTGACCAGGTTTCTGCAAAAGATGCAGGCGACGACGAAGCAATGTTCTTCGACGAAGACTACGTGACTGCTCTGGAGCACGGCTTGCCGCCAACAGCGGGTCTGGGCATTGGTATCGACCGTATGGTTATGCTGTTCACAAACAGCCACACCATCCGCGACGTTATCCTGTTCCCGGCTCTGCGCCCGGTTAAGTAAGTGGTACTCGTTCCTCCCTGCGTCACTGCGGGGAGGAACATCTTCTTTTCAGTTAATGTATTCCGAGGATTAGTTTGCGCAAGGAAAGCACAGTCAGAAAATGGTCACTCAACGCCATCGTCCTGCTCCTGGGCCTGTTTCTCGTCGCTTGCTCATCAAACAAAGCGAGCACTTCTAAAGCCTCTGCAGGTAGCTATAACGGGCCGGTTTACACCGTTAAACGTGGCGACACACTCTATCGAATTTCACGCATGACCGGCTCAAGTGTTGGCGAGTTGGCGCGTCTTAATGGCATTTCCGCGCCTTATACCCTGGAAGTCGGGCAAAAGCTTCGCGTTAAAGGCAGCTCCGGTTCTTCCTCGAAGAAAACGGCGGTGGCGAAAACATCCAAACCACGTTCATCTTCGACCAGCAGCGTAGCCAAAGTGGCAGCACCTCCTGTGGGATCAAAATGCTGGCGCTGGCCGACAACGGGCAAAGTGATCGTGCCGTTCTCCAATAGCGATGGCGGCAACAAAGGCATTGATATCGCGGGCAAACGCGGGCAACCCATTTACGCATCTGCCGCTGGCACCGTGGTTTATGTCGGCAACCAGCTTCGTGGCTACGGCAATCTGGTGATGATTAAACATAATGAAGATTACATCACCGCCTACGCCCACAACGAAACGACGCTTGTGAACACCAGCCAAAAAGTGGCTGCCGGGCAGAAAATTGCCACCATGGGCAGCAGCGGTTCAGATTCTGTGAATCTACATTTCCAGATTCGCTATCGTGCGACCGCCATTGATCCGCAGCGTTATTTGCCTCCTGCGGGCAGTAAACCTTCCTGCTAATGATTAAAAGCCAGAGTTAATCTGGCTTTTAATCAATCCCCTCGCGCTTGATCTCTGTCACGCATTACCCTGGTGCTCGGCGCTGTTTGTGTTCCCGAAAAAGAGCTGAGTCAGGCTTAATGAAACAGGGGAAACCGATGGTTTCCCCTGCTTAATAAAAACAATCGCTTAATAATCCATCACATAACTTAAAAGGCGCTTGCCAGTAAAAGCTGAACGTCTATAATGCCTACGCACTTCAAAGCGGGTGTAGTTCAATGGTAGAACGGCAGCTTCCCAAGCTGCATACGAGGGTTCGATTCCCTTCACCCGCTCCAAACTCAAGTCTCCTGAAGTCTACCAAACTCAATTTTCCCTTAATAAGTCAGCAGTTATAGCATTCTATTAGTCTATTGAACTCAATTGTACTCCCACATTGAAGTTAACTGCTCGTCAGGTTGAAACTGCAAAACCTAAAGAGAAGCTGCCCGCGATTGGCGTTTACCCTGATGTCTCTTTAGCTGAAGCCAGAAGTAAGCGTGAGGATGCTAAAAGGAGATTAGCGGCTGGCAACGATCCTTCTCTTGAACGCAAAATTGAGAAACTTAGTCGTCAACAAGACGCAGAAAACTCGTTTGAGGCTATCACTCGGGAGTGTTATCAGCGTCGCTATGACCGCTGGTCAGAGAAGGTCCGTAAAGTTCGCCAAAGGTGTGGAGAGGTCTGAACATAAATCGACACTCACTAGAAGAGGGCTGTGACACATACTGTTCGAGATACTAATGATTTACTTATAGATTTCAGCAACCCCGTGTAGCCTGTTATCCCCCGTTGTCGACAGGATTTTAAATGACGTTGCCCCTTGCTCATCAGTCTTACGAGAAAGCGTATGCGATAACTCCTCAAGCGTATAGGCATTGCTGGCAGAGACTACACCCATCTTTTGTTTCCCATCGGCATGATTAATTTCCTGAGCAGCAGAGGCGGCATTCACTGAAATAAATCCCATGACCAAAGTAGTAATAAGTAGTGTTTTCATATCTAGCACCTCATTTAACAATATGTTTGAAACTGGGTTTTTATCAGGAGTAACTTCCTCCGTCTGTATATTTGAATATACAGACCTAAGCTGTCATGAGGCTGACTGCTATATGACAAAATTGTCAGGGTTGTAGATGGGTTAATTTTTTTGAATACAGGTTCAGCTCGTTAATAATGCACTCAGGTTCTTCACGTAGAGGCATATTGTCTATGTCTAAAACTCCATCATTTTTTTGTGGATCATCAGTCTGCAGGTCTGCAAACAGTGGGGTAAGATCCTGCTGTGCTTCTCCTGGTATAGCCACCAGCTCGAACGTTTTATTTTTTGCCTCGTCGTTGGTTAGGGCACTGACCAGAACCTGGGCGATTTGCTCCCGGGATATCACACCATCTTCCGGTGTTCCCGCATGGCGACGATCTCCTTGAAGCATAACGATTCTGTGCTCATCATCATTGTTGTAATCAAACCAGCCGGGCCTGACGATGGTATAGGGATGACCACTGGCCCTGACCAGACGCTCGGCACGTCTTTTCCAGTCATGAACCTCAGTGCGTTGATTCCAGGTGCTGAGCCGTTCAGTCACGCCAATTGTGGTCATTAAGCCGATGCGAACAGGCGTATCCTTGAATATTCTTAAAATGTTACGCACACCGCCGTAATCTATCGCTCTGGCACCAATACGACCCTGGCCATCGGAACCGAGCGTGAAGATTATGGCATCAATATTTTTCGGCAAATCGGTGAGTGTTTCAGGCAGTGAAACATCGCCGTAAAAAACATCCGTTCCACGAGGAAGTAATTTTACTTTGTGCTTATTTCTGACCAGTGCCACGGGTTGATGGCCCATTTCAATAGCGCTATTCACGACATGAAGACCAATACTTCCTGTCGCTCCTGCAACGAGTATTTTCATGATAAACCTTCTGATAATTCAGACTTATTTTCGATATAGTCAGAATATCAATTATGATTGATATCAGTAACAGGGCTAAAATGATTGTGTCTATGAACACCCTTCATGAGTGTGCGATGAAGGGAATGCCTCCATAAGGAAATCACCGATGCTCAAAGAAAACTTCAACGAACTGCAAATCTTTCTTGTGGTGGCAAGGGAGCGAAGTTTTACCAAAGCAGCGGGTAAACTGGGCGTTTCTCAGTCTGCACTCAGTCACGCGATGAAGGCACTGGAGGAAAGGCTAAATATCCGCCTTCTGACCCGCACGACCCGAAGCGTTGCCCCTACAGAGGCCGGTGAGAGAATTATTGCCTGCCTTGAACCTCGTATTGCCGATCTTGAACAGGAGCTCGAATCGCTGGTTCAACTGAACGGCACTGCCTCCGGCAATATCCGTTTATCTGCCGGGGAGCATTCCGCGCGAAGTCTGGTATGGCCGAAGCTAAAACCCTTCCTCAGAGAATACCCGGAAATTAATCTCGAACTGGTGGTTGATAACGGCTTTGTCGATATTGTTGAGGGGCGTTTTGATGCCGGGATCCGCCTGGGCGAAAGCGTGGATAAAGACATGATTGCAGTAAGAATTGGGCCGGACATGAGAATGGCCGTAGTGGGAGCACCATCTTATTTCGCTGCAAATCCTGCACCTGAAACGCCGCACGAGCTACAAAATCACCGGTGCATCAATATGCGCCTGCCGACTGCCGGGGGACTTTACCATTGGGAGTTTGAGAAGGAGGGGAAACCGTTACGGGTCAGAGTGGAAGGGCAGGTAACGTTTAATCTGCAGGCGGAAAGGATTGATGCGGCGTTATCCGGTTTTGGCATTGCCTGTATACCTGAAGACAGGGTGCAGGATTATATAAAGTCAGGAGAGCTGATTCAGGTTCTGCAGGACTGGTGTCCTTCTTTCCCTGGATATTATCTTTACTACCCGAGCCGTAAACAGCATCCGCCTGCTTTTGCGCTGATGATCGATGCACTTCGCTACCAGGAATAAAGGGTCCGCCATTCGCTGCGGACCCGTTCGGGTGTTAACGGCCTACGCGAGCCTGGTGTTCAGGAGAGTAACGTTCGCCGACGATTTTAAGCGTTTCAAGCGCCTGTGTTATCTGCCGCGAGTCATCCTGCGAAAGAATGATGTCCGCAGCCCCCAGGTTTTCCTCCAGCCGGTGTAGTTTGGTGGTACCAGGGATAGGAACAATCCACGGCTTTTGTGCCAGCAGCCATGCCAGCGCAATTTGCGCAGACGTCACGCCTTTCTCTGCCGCCAGTTCACCCAGCAATGAGACCAGCTTTTCATTGGCTTCAATCGCCTGCTCGGCGAAACGCGGCACGGTACTGCGGTAATCATCCTTCCCAAAAGTGGTTCCTGGCTTAATCGATCCCGTCAGGAAGCCTTTGCCTAATGGGCTGAAGGGAACGAAACCAATGCCCAGTTCCTCCAGTAACGGCAGGATCTCCTGCTCAGGTTCGCGCCACCACATGGAGTATTCGCTTTGCAGGGCAGTGACAGGTTGTACGGCATGGGCACGACGAATGGTTTGTGCGCCCGCTTCGGACAAACCGAAATGTTTAACTTTGCCTTCAGCGATCAGGTCTTTTACGGTACCCGCAACATCTTCAATGGGCACATCCGGATCGACACGGTGTTGATACAGCAGATCAATGACATCAGTCTTTAGACGGCGTAATGAGCCTTCAACGGCTTCACGGATATGCTCCGGACGGCTGTTTAAAATCTGCTGCTTGTTGTCGTCGCCAAAAGTAAAACCAAACTTGGTGGCGATGACCACGCGGTCACGAAACGGTTTTAAGGCTTCGCCGACAACCTCTTCATTAAGGAAGGGGCCATATACTTCGGCGGTATCGAAGAAGGTGACGCCACGTTCAACCGCAGCGCGAATGAGCTCGATAGCCATACGGGTATCGGTCGCCGGGCCGTAGCCGTGGCTTAAGCCCATGCAGCCGAGTCCAAGAGCGGATACTTCGAGTCCGGATTGACCCAGATAACGTTTTTGCATTGAATGAATACCTCTTTTATCGCGGCTTAAACATCAAGTTTGCGGCCAGTCAGCCATTCCACCATCGCCGGGTCGCGGTGAGAGAAGAAGGCACTGGTTGCGGTGTCGAGGGCGGCAATTTGCAGCATATCTTCAGCGCTGAGTTCAAAATCGAGAATGTTGATGTTTTCTTCCATGCGTTCTTTTCGCACCGATTTTGCCAGTGAAACGATGCCTCGCTGGAAGATCCAACGCAGAACCACCTGACCCACGCTTTTGCCGTATTTCTGACCAATCGTCGTTAATACGGGATGCTGGAACAGACCATTCTTACCCTCCGCAAACGGTGCCCAGGCTTCCGGCTGAATACCACGGCTTTGATTCCATGGAACGGCATGCAGCTGCTGGTTGAAGGGGTTAACTTCAATCTGGTTCACCGCAGGGGCCACTTTGTTGAAGGCGATAAGGTCGGCCAGTCGGTCAGGATGGAAATTGCTGACACCAATGGCGCGAATTTTGCCTGCCTGCTGCAGTTCTTCCATGGCACGCCAGGCCCCGTGGACATCGCCGTAAGGCTGGTGAATCAGATACAGGTCAACGTAATCAAGTTGCAGTCGATTCAAAGAGCGTTCGAATTGTGCTTTAGCGCCTTCGTAATTGGTATCCTGTAGCCAAAGTTTGGTCGTTACAAAGAGTTCGTTACGGGTAATACCGGTCTGTTTCAGTGCGTTCCCGACCTGGGTTTCATTCTGGTAAGACGCGGCGGTATCGATCAGGCGGTATCCCGTATCGATCGCATCAATAACGGCTCTTTCGCATTCAGCAGCATCCGTCATCTGGAAGACACCAAAGCCCAGCAGGGGCATTTCAATACCGTTGTTCAGTTTTACAGTTTGCATGACGTTATCCTTCAGCTGTTGTGTTGGAAAAGCATAACGCAAAGTGATTTATTCGATTAGGTAGGGTAATTAGCTAGGGTTTATTAGATGTGTTCATTAATTTAGAGGGGCTGATGGTCGGCTTTGTGCCAACAGCGGACATTTTTGATTCAAGAAGCACTCTTATGAAGTGACCACTTTTTGCTGAACACTCAATGGCATATCTATATTACCCGTGGCGATTCAAACACATGTCATCTACCAAAAGGAACTCCCCTAAAGTATCAATTACAGAACGGCATATTTTCCTGTGAAAACCATCCCGGTACGTATTCACTCCAGGTGAATTTCCACAGACCATTTTCCTTACGAAGTTCAATACGATAATGCGCACCGTACATCCATTCACCTCGAGCGTTTTTAAACTGGCCGGGGATGAGACGACCAGTCCACATTTCTGCTGTTTTTCCGTCAGAAGCCAGGGTAATTTTCAGCGGAACACCATAATGTTGCATCCAGGGCCAGTGTCGACGGAATTCTTTGAGTGAACCGACGATACTATGCAATCCGCTGAGGGGTCCCAGCGGCGGAAAGAGCCCTTGTGCATCTTCGGTGTAACTGGTGCGGAACTGTCCAAAATCGTTCTGGTCGATCCCCCATGAATAGCGGGAGTAGGCCTCTTCTATCTGTTCTACTTCTGTCGATTTAATTTTATTTTCAGGAATACAGGCCCAGGGAGAGTCAAGTTCACTGACGAGAACAGGGGGGGCATCGCCTGGTCGCCACCCTTTTTCTCCCGGAGGCAATTTCCAGTCAGGGAAATAACGAGTACTTCCTTCTGCCCAGCTAATATTCACAAGAAGTTCTGCAATTTTCCAGGCATTAGCTTCAATTTTAAGCGTCACGCGCACCACTGCACCAAACATGGCGGAGGGGTTATATCTGACGGTCGGGCAAATCTCGCCATACAGATACGCACTGACCATTGCCAGACCCTGACCGTCATCTGCGGCGTAATAATTTGAGGTTACAAGATTAAGTGCAGAACCGGATTCTGTATCTTTAGCGAATGCAGAGATGACTGCTTCCAGGCCATTAATCATCCCCTTATGGCTACTTCTTAGCGACATACCTTTTGCGAAATAATGCTCTGAATCTGACCATCCACCGGTTTCCCATCCACGTCGAAAATATTCAAGAAAACTGAGTGCTTCTTTACGGCTAATAGACTGAATCATAGAAATCTCCGTGGTGATTAACAGGTAGAAAAATGGGGTAACACAAACTCGGCCATTTCCTGTAGTACCTCTCTTGCGGGACGGCGGGCTGGTTTAAGATTCAGGGCGACGTGAGACATCCCTTGTTCCTGCTGCTGTTCCCACAGTTGAATAAGGGCGTTTCGGCCCGTACGGATGCCGTTAAAATCCTGCTGCAGAGGGAGGTCAGGATTGTCATCCAGATCAAAGAATGTGGCGTAACCGTATGGCTTAAACACTCCTGACGGTATAAGCGAACGCCACCAGGAAATGAGCATTTTCATCTGTTCGAAGTTCCCTATGTGCCAAATCCAGCCATCGCTGTGCTCGGCTATCCAGCTGATGTCCTGCCTGGCGCGACCTACCACAATCGTGGGGATTTTCTTCCCGGCCGGTTTTGGCATCATGCTGAGATCGCCGCTCAGTTTTCCGTAAAACTCGGAGGTTGCTTTTGGGAAGTTCTTCTGTGTCAGTGTTTCAATGAGTTGCCAGGCATCGCGAAAGCGCGCATCGCGATTTTCAAAATCTGCACCAAAGGCCGGGTACTCAGTAGGCCTGTCCCCCGTCGACAGGCCCATAATAAAACGGCCCCCTGACAGAAAATCAATGCACACCGCCTGCTTAGCGGTACTGACAGGATCCCTTAGCGGGAGCACAATTCCTGTCGTGCCGAGCGCAATTTTCTTCGTGGCTGTTGCAAGTGCGCCCAGATACACGAGAGGATCAAGGATCTGTCCCGTGTCTCCAAACATGGGATCAAAAAAAGGCACATCGCGTAACCAGAGGCTACTGAAACCGGCATTATCAGCCAGTTGCGCAAGTTCAAGGTGATTATCAAGCGTTGGCCATGGCATCAGCGGGTAACTTTCGAGGGGCATGATGAAACCGAAAGTTAGCTTGCCTGGCTGAAACACACGGGAATATCCGGCATGCGATGAAAGAATTGCAGGTAATTGCCCCAGGCTGTCATTGAGTTTATTCATGATCTTATAGAATGCAGGGGCCAGACATCTCACTGGCCCGAGAAGAGAAAGTTACAGTTTTCTGATTTCAGTGATATAGGTAATGGCAGCATGCTCAACAAAGTTGGCCACGTCTTCGTATGCTTCCTGACCAATGGGGGAATCAAAAGCTGCAATCGCGTCTTCTATCGAATCGAACCAGAGTTCAGAAAAACCATCGACCGGTGAATCAGGGTATTTTTCACGATCAACAGGATTGAGCACATAACCTCGTAAGCCAGGAAGTTTGAGAGTGATAGCGGTGTGAACATCCTCCCAGTGTTTTACGAAATCTTCAAAGCTTTGACCTTTTTTGCGGGTGAGAAAACCCACGTGTTTGAAACCTTTTACTGATGTCATCATGTTCTCCATTGAGTTAAGTCAGGTGTTTAAAAAAGTAATTGAAGAATTGCTCGATCAAACCCGGATTCTGAGTTGCAGAAGCCCTCGCCTCTACACCATCAAGCATGGCAAGAAGCAGGCTGGCCTGCACCTCAGCCTCAGGTCCGGGTAAAAACTGTGCCGCGCTAAGTATTTTTCCAAGTGCAACTGTGCGCTCATGGAAAAGACCTTCACAGATTTCCGCTGTCACCGAAGGGTTCAGACTGCGCCCCGCCATTTCAGTGAGGCTGACGGTTCGGTCTCCTCCCCCTGATGCCAGCATAAGCCGTTGTACACACCAGGATGCCCACGCACGAAGCGTATCGTGGCTTCCAGTCGAAGCCCCGGCAGCAAAAATTGTCAGCACGTCAGTCGGCGGTTTAAAATAGTGACTAATTAATTGCGCCAGATAGGCCTCTTTACTTTCAAAAGCCGCATAAAAACTGCCCCGTGGTTTTTTGGCCTGAGCAAGTATTCTGTTTAAAGACAGGCTATCTGGTCCCTCGGCTTTCATCAGATGGATACCCGCCTGAATGAAGGTTTCACGAGGTGTTAAGATTGCTGAATGCTCTGGAATACTTTTTTCAGGCATACTATTCACCGTAAAATGGGTAATCGGTGTATCCATCAGCCCCGCCGCCGTAATACGAGCTTCTGTTGGCCATCGCCAGCGGCCAGCCATTTCTTATACGATCCACAAAATCAGGGTTCGCAATAAACGGGCTGCCAAAGGCGGCCAAATCGGCAAGACCATCATCAATCAGTCCTTCTGCCTGGGCTGGCGTCAGTCCACCTGCAAGGATAAGACAACCGTGCCAGATCTGCCGGAAATGCCGTAACAGGCCATTAAACATTACAGGCCCCTGCGCCATCAGGTGGACAAACGCGATATTTCGTCGGTTGAGCTGACGCCCGATATGCAAATAGGTCTCAGAAGTCTCCTCATAGGACGCCATATCCTGCAACTGGTTACAGGGCGACAGACGTACGCCCGTTCGACTGGCTCCGATTTCTTTAGTGATGGCATCGGTGATCTCCAGTAACAGACGGCTGCGCCCTTCAATCGTTTCTCCTCCATAACGATCTGTTCGTGTGTTAAGAACCGGGTTGATGAATTGTTCAATGAGATAACCGTTACCCGCATGTATTTCCACACCATCAAAACCTGCTTCTATGGCATTGACAGCGGCCTTTCGGAAATCATTGATTACACGGCTAATCTCTTCCGTTTCAAGGGCTCGCGGCTGCGTAGCGGAAAGGATTGTGGCAACTCCGTCATCGCCAGGCGCAAAACAACTCCCTCCCTGAACCGCAACTGAGCTGACCGGCGGCTTCCCGTCGGGCTGCAGACGCGTGTGCGAAACCCTTCCGACATGCCATAGCTGGGCGAATATTTTTCCCCCTTTGCCATGAACTGCCTGAGTCACGGGTTTCCATGCCTGAATATGGCTGTCAAGATAAATACCGGGGGTATACAGATACCCTGTACCTTCCCGGGAAACAGGCAGTCCTTCTGATACGATTAACCCTGCACTCGCTCGCTGAGCGTAATACAACGTTGTCAGCGCATCCGCATGCCCATCCGTGGCCCGTGAACGTGTCATGGGGGCCATCACAAATCGATTGCTGAGTAGCCCGTCAGCCAACGGATAACGTGTAAAAAGCTGTTTCACCGGCCCCTCCTTAGTTGTTCCAGCAGTCTGCAATAATTTGGTGTGAGCGAATCCGCGCGTCAGCATCATGGATCCAGGAGTTCACCATGATTTCATCTGCACCTGTCCGTCGGATAAGGTCTTCAAGGCGGGATCGGACGACGTCCGGTTTACCCCATACAGATTCACGCAATTGCGTAAGTACACGTTGTGCTTCTGCCGGATGCCACAGTGAGTCCATGTCATCTCTTGGTTTCGGGAGTTTTTTCTCCACACCACGGCCAAGATTCAGGAATTTTTGTAACTCAGTCGTGGCCAGGTGATCGGCTTCTTCCTGAGTATCAGCAGCCACAACGTTCACGCAGATCATTACATAAGGCTTTTCCAGCTTTTCAGACGGCTTGAAACCTGCACGGTAGAGGTCAATGGCAGCCAGCATGGCATCAGGCGCAAAATGTGAAGCAAACACCAGTGGCAGGCCTTTTTGTGCCGCCAACTGTGCGCTGAAAGTGCTTGAACCCAGTAACCACAGAGGAATATTCAGGCTCGCACCAGGGACCGCAGTGATACGCTGTCCGGGTTGTGGTTCAGCAAGATAATACTCAAGCTCTTCGAGCATTTCGGGGAAATCCAGCCCTTTCGAACGGCTTTCACGGCGTAAGGCCTGCAGCGTCTCATAGTCGGTGCCTGGTGCACGACCAAGGCCTAAATCAACACGGCCCGGATACAGGGTTTCCAGTGTGCCAAACTGCTCTGCCACGACCAGAGGGGCATGATTTGGTAACATAATCCCACCGGAACCAATGCGGATTTTTTCTGTTTTTGCCCCTATATGACTCAACAGTACTGCGGTCGCGGCACTGGCTATATCCACCATATTGTGGTGCTCCGCCATCCAGAACCGATGATATCCAGCAGCCTCAGCAGCCTGTGCCAGACGTACACTATTGGTGATGGCATCAGTCAGACTATGGCCCTCAGTTATCGGGGCTAAGTCCAGCAGCGAAAGCGGAATGCTTGTAGTGTTCATATTCATTTCCTTGTCCCCGGCATCCGGAGGCGAATCTGTTATTGAGGAAATTACTATGATTGTTTTTTATTCCACGATAAACCGGGTTACGCTCGCTACTATGCGGACATAGATTCAACAATGCGCACGCTAATTTGGGTTATCTTATGACTCAGGTCAGGTCAGGTCAGGTCAGGTCTGCGGTCTTCGGACAGCCACTCCTGCAGAATGAACTAATTACTACCTGGAGGAGGTGTAATGACTGAAGAGCAGATTCAACAAGCCAGATACCATGCAGCACGGGATATAGCCCACCGGTGGTTCGCCTTCTTTGAAGGTGAAACAGAAGAGATCACTGACCATCTCGATATCTTTTCTGAGGAGGTTATGCTGGTACATGGGGGAACACATTTGCTGGCGAAAGGGAAAATGGCAATGTCACACTGGCTCCGCCATCTCCCGTATGAGAAAGGTTCACATTTTATCAGGCGGATACAGCTGATTCGGCAGACGGAACATGAGGCAGATGTAAACATGGACATTGGATACCAGGCGGTCAGAGCTGATGGAGAAGTCGGTGGGGCGCTGTCTGAATACCGCACGACGGTTTCTTTTGATGACAATCATAATGCGGTATTCACCTTTTTGCAGAAAACCCCGCGCTATCCCAACCCGGATAACGTATTCCGTGATTCTTTCGCTGAAAACCGCTTACATTCTTTTATTGCTCGGTTGTCCCAGGTACTGTTGCTCTCTTCAGATGAGGGCATTAAAGCGATACTTCATGATGCAACTGATCGGGTAACTGGCTGTGAGCTATTTTCATTACTTAAAAATCTGAAGGCGATTAATATCCATGTGGAAAATATGGATACTGATTGTCTGGCCTGTTCCCTGGCAATCTCTACTCAGGAACGGATGTGGACATTGAATCTGGTCCTGACTGAAACAGCGGGCCGCTATCTGACAATCCGGCACGCGGCGCTGGACTTAAACGACTGACGGAAACTTATGCGCAGAACAGATCATCTAGGCGGTATTACGGCTTTTGTCACCACGGCCCAGCAAGGTAGTTTTACTGCGGCCGCAGAAAAACTGGGTCTGACCAAATCTGCTGTCGGGAAAAGTGTTGGTCGCCTTGAGGATCGTCTCGGACTGAAGCTGTTTCAGCGTTCGACCCGACGCCTCAGCCTGACACCGGATGGCGAGCGATTTCTTGCCAGCTGTCAGAGTGCGATAGACATCCTGGAGCATGCGGAAGCAGAACTGACGTCTCATATCTGCCAGCCTTCTGGGCGGCTCAGGGTGGATTTACCGGCGGCCTTTGGAAGGCAACGTATATTGCCTATTCTGCTCGATATTACCCGGCGTTATCCTGAGCTGGCACTGACCGTCACATTCAGTGAGCGGTTCGTCGATCTTATCGAAGAAGGGATCGACCTTGTCATCCGAATTGGAGAACTGGCAGACAGTAGCGGTCTGGTTGCCAGAAGACTGACAACACAAAAACTGGTGATCTGCGCATCACCAGATTACCTGCTTTACCAGGGCGAACCGGTTAGTCCGGGTGAATTGAGCCAGCATCAGTGTGTTGTCGGATTTCGCCGCAATCAGCCTATTTCATGGTTGTTGAAGGAGAGTGACGGCCAAATAAGCCGCTTTACGCCACCTCCGACACATGAATTTGGAGATGGTGATGCGATGCTTACTGCCACACTGGCGGGTGGCGGGTTATCGCAGTTACCCCTATGGCTTGTCGGTAAATATCTTGAGAGTGGTGAGTTGAAAGAGGTTCTTCCGGGGCATTCTGGAGGTGAAATGCCGATCAGTGCGCTTTGGCCGAAAAGCCGTCAATTGCTGCCTAAAATACGCTATGTCGTGGACACGCTGGTTAAGGCAGCAGAAGACGGCTTGCTCGACTAATTACGCCAGGTTTTGTTGGGTATCGGACCAGAACGGATAGTCTGTATACCCTTTTTCATCCCCACCATACATTGTCGCCCGGTTCACCTCATTCAGTGGCCAGTCATTTTCCAGACGTTCTGCAAGGTCCGGATTCGCAATATACGGGCGTCCAAATCCTATCAGATCAGCTTTTCCTTGCTGGAGATATTCTTCGGCGCGTTGCTTGTCAAACCCACCGGCAATAATCAATGGGCCAACATATGCGGCGCGGAATTTCTCAATAAATCCGGTGGGAATCGCCTGCTCGCCAAGTGTTTGCTGGTCACTCAGATGAACATAGGAGAGTGAGCGTTTACTGAGTTCCTTTGCCAGTAATAGCCAGGTTTCTTCCTCACCCTCAAAAGCATGCATATCAAATAAGCGTCCGAACGGTGCCAGACGAATACCGGTTTTACCTGCACCAATCGCGTGTGATATGGCATCAGTGACTTCCAACACAAAGCGAAGACGATTTTCAGGATCTGCACCGCCATATTCGTCCTGACGAGTGTTTAACCCACCATTGATAAACTGCTCAAGAAGGTAACCATTAGCGGCGTGTATTTCGACGCCATCAAAACCTGCCCGTATAGCATTTTCTGCCGCCCGGACGTAGTCGCGAACGATGTCCTTAATCTCCGCTACTGACAATGCCCGTGGTTCAGAGACCGGCACAGGACCAGGCTGACCGGTTTCATTGCGTGCATAGCAGGTTGAATTATTCGCTTTCACAGCGACTGAACTGACAGGAGCCTGCCCGTCAATTTGCAGACTGTGATGAGAAATACGACCAACATGCCAGAGCTGGATATATATTTTCCCGCCCGCGTCGTGCACTGCTTTAGTGGTCAGCTTCCAACCTTTAACCTGCTCATCGTTATATATTCCGGGAGTAAAGAGATAACCCTGTCCCTGCACGGAGATCTGAGCCCCTTCAGTGATAATTAATCCTGCCGATGCACGCTGCTGGTAGTATTTTGCCGTCAGTTCGTCTGCGGTATCACCCACGGTTGCTCGTGAACGTGTCATTGGTGCCATCACTACACGGTTTTGCAGTGTGGTGTCTCCGGCTTTGAAAGGTGTAAACAGCTTGTCCATTTCTTCCTCCTTTATTTAAAGAAACCATAATGGTGGCCATACTGCCGTAAGGGAACATCTGTATATTCCGAACAGATGTTCCATAAATTCTACTTTAGAGCGCAGGTTTTATTTCGGTTATGCCAGTCCCTGCTCTATCTGAAGTGTTTTCACATCACTCCGGTGTTTTAATGAAATGCTGATATATGCCAGAAGGGTGAAAATGACACTGCTAAGCACAACAGAATGCGTGCCGAAATGGGCGATAAACCATCCGCCTGCCAGCGAACCAATGGTGATTCCGAGGTTAGAAAATGACATGTAGAGGCTGTTGGCAAACTCCGGAGCCTCACTGGCTTCCCGCATCAGCCAGGTCTGGCTGACGACAAGCCCTGATGAGTGAAGCGCACCCCAGAATACAGTCAGAATGCACATCATTAGCGGTGAGAAACCAAAGCACCAGACCAGCAGGAAAAGCAATGTAAACAACAGCGGATGGGCATATGTAGTCATGACCACATTTTTTTGCAGTAAATTACTGAACACGAAATTACCGGTAAAGCCACAGACTCCAAACAGGATCAGCATTGCGCTAATACTGTTACTCTCCAGATGAGTAATGCGCATCAGGTAGTCTGCGACATAGCTGAAGCTCGAGAACATAGCGGCGAAAATCAGCGTAACGGTAGAAATTGTCAGCCAGAGCTTACCATTGCGTAGCACGGACAACTGACTTGAGAACGAAACTTTCTGGATTGAAGGCATTGACGGCATGAACAGCATCACCCCGGCAAAGGCCAGAACGCAGGCCATTGCGCCAAAGTAAAACGCTGCAGCCAGCGAGACATGATCGGCAATCAGCCCACTCAGGGGAACCCCCAGAACTAGTCCGATAGCAACTCCGGCAAATACAGTTGCAGCAGCTCCAGCTGACTTTTCTTTGGGTACTGAGTTAGCCGCAACCACTAGTGACACTGCGAAGAAAACAGCGTGCACTAAGGCAGGTAATATACGGAATACCAGCATCAGATTAAAAATATCTGTAGTGGCATAAATCAGGTTAGAGATCACAAACACCAGTAAGATGGTTAACAGAACCGTTTTCTTGTTAAACCTGGAAAGCATAAGGGTGATGAATGGCCCTGTAATCGCCACAATACTGGCATAAATACTGACCAGAAAACCGACCTGAGTTGGAGTCACTTTCAGCTGTGATACGAGCTTCGGTAACAGGCCAATGATAGCTATCTCTGTCGTGATTACTCCAAATACAGCAACAGACAGCGCCAGTAAAAGCAAGAAGCTTTTATTTTGCATAAAACACCCTCACAAAAGAACCGCAGATAAAGAAGAACGTCGAATTCGAATATAAATTTTTATCGACGAGTACCGGAAATATTTCAGGATAGGCATCATCCGTTAATTTGAGGATGGCGGAAACTGGCATACGGATGCTTCTGTGGAGACATAAATTCATCAATACAATTAGCTAATTGCATTTTGATTCATACAAAACCAGCAAAGAAATTACATCACTTCATATATTTGATGCGATTTAAAAAGTCCAGGGGCAGAGAACGACATTCCTTGCAACATAATTGAGACGCAATGGATAATCAAACCAAAATAGAACCAAAAATAATAAACATTTTAATATTAATTTTTTTAACTTAAGGCGAGGAACGTCCGCTGTTCGCTCAAAGAAGACCGTCACGTCTCCATTTTTTTTGAAAAAATTGATGTTTGTATTGAGCCATCAATAATGAAAGCTCAATACTATTTCGTCCTACTGCAGTTTTTTTTCTTTCAAAAACTGACTCACCAAATCAGCAATCTGCACATTATTGAGGTCAGAGAACGGGAAGTGAGTATTTCCTTTGATTCCCACTTCTGGCAGATGCGTCACGGTGACATCCCCGCCATGCTTGTTCACCACATCACGCCACTCCCGAGCCATTGCCAGGCGTACGCGCCAGCTGTCCTGCGCGGGCATGGCGACAGGTTTATCTGGAATGTTATCGCCGTAAATGATCAGAATCGGGATTTTGGTCAGTGCCATAAATTGCGCCATTGGCACAGGCTCACCCTTCAGCGTGTCGAACGCGCTTGGCATAGGGGCAGGGAGTTCTTTTTCGGGGAAGACAAAGCTGCTGCCAGGCTCGAAGGCGACAATGGCTTTAACCTTGTCGTTTTTCATCGCCGTGTACCAGCCTGGTCCGCCACCCTGAGAGTGGGTGAAGAGGATAGCGGGGCCGGATTTATCCGCGACGGCGGACATCGCATCAGAGATGACATTGATATCAAACGGCCCGGTATTTGGGGTCATCTGACGGAAATACTGGTTCAGCGCTTCTTTGTCGTGAGAGAACTGAACGCCCTTAAAATACTCTGGCCACACGCCAACGCGGAACTGATTGAACCACATCTGTTCATCCGGTTTAGGCGTAACAGTACCTTCTACAGTCGTACGTCCGGCGCTGCCCCGACGTGGCTGATCGACAAGATAAGTTGAGAACCCGCGACGCAGGAAGATGTTCTGGAACCCTTCGCGACCATCCGGCGTGCTTTCCCAGGTACGGGAGAACTGACCTGCGCCGTGCAGCATGACGATAGGGTATTTATGCGGATTCTCCGGGATTTGGTAGAACACAGATGCATGATCGCCATGGTAGGTTTGGCCAGCAGAGTCCAGCGGCTTCTTCGCGTCAAATTTACCAGGGGCGGTGTTGATAGTACCGCCAGCAGAAAAGCTTCCCTGTTCCTGAATGACCAGCGGCTCGGCATATACTGACTGAGCCACCAGACCACCCGCCATTACGCAGATGGCCAGCGTTTTTAAGATTGTCTTCAAGATTACATCCTCTGTTATGTTTGCTGTTCAATCATATCTGAGTTGTCAGCGTTAATTATTTAGCACCCCTGATTGCCCTTATTTGGCAGACTCATGAATGCGGACGATTAACTGCGTATTGTCTCTAACCAACTGGTGACCGTTTCAGTTGTTCTTCGCTCCTGGTCGCATTCAATGACCAGCGGTTTTTCCCGACGCGCAGTGGGGGCGAGACGGGCAAGGATGTCGTCGCTGTCTCCTTTACCGTAGCCACCGTGAGTAATGAAGGGGATGAGTAATTTGCCCGCAAGGTTGTGGCTGCTGATAAATGCTTGCACTACAGGCGGCACGCTGGTCCCCCAGATCGGAAAGCCTAAATACAGGGTCTCGTAGCGTGAGATATCTGCAACGCTATTTTTCAATGCGGGTTTTACTCCCCGCTCACGCTCATTTTTCGCCTGTTCAACGGTCTGAAAATAGTCTTCCGGATAAGGCGTTGCCGGTTCAATTTCAAACAGATCGGTGTTCAGGCTACGGTGAATGACACCCGCAATCACCCGTGTATTTCCGCTGCGAGAAAAGTACGCTACCAGAATTCGACTTTTACCCTGCACGTTTGCATTTCCGGTGGCAGCTGTCGCCAGGGAGACGTTCGCCAGCGTGAGCCCGGCAAGCGCGGTTATCAGCATTCTGCGGTTGGGATCATGCTCCATAACCAGCTCCTGTTAGTTTGCGAGGGCTTGTTGCAGCGCCTTTTCAGCTCGCGTTGCTGCATCATTTTCGCCATGTTCACGCAGAACCTGCGCCAGCTGGCGCAGCTGCGACGCCGTCAGGCCGACCCGCATGCTTGCTCGCGTATGCGACAGCAGTTGTGATTCGACGCCCGGCGTGGCCGCTAATGCGCCAACCGTTGCCAGCTCGCGGCTTTGCCAGTCGAGGTTATCGCGGGCGAAAATGTCGCCAAACAGATGCGTTTGCAGGAATTGGTTTATCACTGGGGCAAAATCAAATAGCGGGCCCTGGACGGGAGCGCCTGAGATTTTTGTCTGGTTTGCAGTACCGACACGGCGAAGCTCTTCCCCGACAGGGATAGGTGCGACCGGTTCTTTGCCCTCAACGTCTTCGATGCCACGTTGTTTACGTGCTTCGACGACCTTCATCAGTTCGCTAAGCGCATTCAGGCTACGGGGGAAGCCCGTATAGGCATAAAGCTGGACGAGAATCTCTTTGGTTTCGTTTATGGTGAGCCCTGCGTCAAGACCCTGATTAAGGGCTGCATTCAGCTTATCCATCTGACTGCTGGCCATCGATGCCGCAATCAACGGGATAGCCTGTTGGCGGGCTGACAACGTATCTGAAACCTTTTGTTCGTGGTTCACTTCTGAGGCTCCTTTATTGACGGGCGCAGCATGTACTGCGAGACCAAAACCAAAGGTCAGCAGTACCGCTGCCGCTAATGCTTTAATGGGCGTGGTATTGTTCATCTGTCACTTTCTCCATCCAGTTAACGCTTTTGCCATCCACAATCCCGGTTATCGCCAGATGCGTCATCGCGCTGCCGGGGGCCGCCCCGTGCCAGTGTTTGACGCCCGCCGGGCAAGAGACAACGTCACCGGCGCGGATAACCTGCACCGGCTGGCCTTCTTGCTGGGTGAGCCCAACACCCGAGGTCACAATCAGCCGCTGACCTGCCGGATGCGTATGCCAGGCGGAGCGGGCACCAGGCTCAAACGTGACATAAGCCCCGGAAACACTGATGTCGTTATCCGGTTTGAAGAGAGGATCAACCCGGACGCGACCGGTAAAGTTCTCGGCAGGCCCGTACACCGCATTCTGACTTCCTGCGGGGGCGATATGGACAGCAGGATTTTGCTCCGCTGCCCAGGATGAAAAGGTGAAGAAGGGCAGTAACAGCCCGAGGTAACGTAAATGTCCGATCATGCAAAGCGTCCTTATCAATGAAGAGGGAATTGCCTGCGATGATTTTATCGAGCGAGTAATGACGTCAGGCTGACGCCCCCCTGACAATTCTGTCAGTTAACCCTTGTCCCGACTCAGCGCTGGATTGAGCATTACCCGCCACTTTATCCGCTTGTATCGCAAAGGTGAGGCCAAATGTATTGATGCCACCTTCACTACGGGCAAAGACATCTCCCCGGTGCATAATGGCGACAGCACGCACGATCGACAGGCCCAGTCCATGATGGGTATCACTCCTGGATCGGGAGGTGTCGACGCGATAGAACCGCTCGAAAAGCCGGTGTAAGTGCTCTGGTGCTATCGGATCGCCCGGGTTTGAAACTTCGACACAGGCCTGATGACCTTTTTCGCTTAAGCGCACCGTAACCGTGCTGTTGGACGGTGAGTGTCTTGCGCTATTTTCCAGTAAATTAGCCAGTGAGCGGTGGAACAGTCGTCGGTCGATGTGCACGGTGACGTCGCCCTGAACATCCAGAGAGAGCTGTTTTTCAGCAAAAGAGGGTTCAACATACTCCGCTGTTTTCAGGGTTTCTTCTCTCAGGGACACCTGCGTAAGCTGGGAAGCATGTTCACCCGCGTGAGCATGCGACAGGAACAGCATGTCGTTAACTATAGATGTCATACGTTCAAGCTCTTCCAGATTGGAACCCAATAACTCTTCCAGTTCATCTTGCGAACGTCGGCGTGAGAGCCCCAGCTGCGTCTGGCCGATCAGATTAGTCAGCGGAGTCCGGAGTTCATGCGCAACATCGGCATTGAAGCTTTCGAGCTGCCTCCAGGCAACCTCTTGCCGTTCCAGCACGCCATTAAAAGATGATGCTAACTGCTGTAATTCGTCAGGTAATGCTTCGGTATTCAGGCGCTGACCATGGTCCCCGGGAGCGAGTTGCCGGGCCTGTTTACTGAGCGCCCTAACCGGACGAAGACCGATCCTTGACACGACGTATCCCAGTAAGGCGACAATCACGACGCCCAGTGCGGTAATGATCAGCAATGTCCGCGTGAACGCATCGAGTGTGCCCATATACGGCGTGGAGTCGATAGCAACCACATAGCGCAGCTCAGGCCTTTCACCGTTGGCGGGGATGGTTTTCACTAACAGAAACAGTGAGCATGCACCTTCTGATGCACCGGGCACTTTATTAAAGCCTTCCTGTAAAGAAGACCACTGAACTCCCACTGGTGGTGTTCCCCCGATGCTAAAGCGTGGGTTATCGCTCACTATCCAGTAGCGAACGCGTTCACCTTCAGAATTGGTTAACACAGTAAATTTATTGGCCAGCGTAGACCAGCCGTCAGCCGAGGTTCGGGCGGTGATCCACGGACTCATTAATGATTCCCGGAACAGCAGTTCGTTATGCATCTGCTTTTGCAAAGAATCATGCAAGGAGCTTCTGAGCAGGATGCCGATAACGGAGACAATCAGCAGCGCGGATAAGGCAAACATCAGCGCCAGATGAATGGAGATGGAACGCTTAGGCATGCTTATCCTCTTCATTTATTCGGACCGGACTTCGAGGACATAACCCATGCCACGAACGGTATGCAGCAGTTTGATATCGAACGGGGCATCCACTTTGGCGCGAAGTCGTTTAATGGCGACTTCAACCACATTGGCATCGCTGTCAAAATTCATGTCCCATATCTGCTCCGCAATCATCATCTTTGACAGAATCTCCCCCTGATGCCGGGCCAGAAGGCTCAACAGGGAAAACTCTTTCGCGGTCAGCTCCAGTCGCGTTCCGGCGCGAAATACGCGGCGAGCCAGCAGGTCGAGATGCAGATCGTGAATTTGCAGTTGGGTGATGTCTGCGCCATCCGTAGCGCGACGACGCACCAGTGCCTGAATACGCGCCACCAGCTCAATAAGCGAAAAGGGCTTGGGCAGATAATCATCCGCGCCAAGACGAAGCCCTTTAACGCGTTCGTCGACCGATCCCCGTGCCGAGAGCATCAGCACCGGCGTCTGTTTGGCGGCTCGCAAACCCTCAAGTACCCGGTAACCATCCATCCCTGGCAGCATCACATCCAGGATTATCGCGTCGTAGTCGAACTCCAGCGCGTAATGAAGACCTTCAGCGCCATCTGCAGAGACATCTACCGTAAATCCGGACTCACTCAACGCACGGTTGAGATAGGTTGACGTTTTTTCTTCATCTTCGACTAACAACAGGCGCATAACGGGACTTCCTATTAACTTTTTATCGGTGCTTCAACATCTGAATAAACCTGCACGGTATCCGGCAGACGTTGCCCCTGGATAGTGATGGCATCCAGGGAACGGGTGAGCTCGGTCATCTCAGCTGCGGTCAACGACACGGTGGTAGCCGTTGTGTTTTGCAGCATATGGTCTTTATTGGTGGTGCCAGGAATGGGAACAATCCAGGGTTTACGGGCCAGGAGCCATGCCAGTGCAATCTGCCCCGGCGCGGCATTTTTTCTTATTGCCCAGGATTTCAGTAGCGCTACCAGCTGTAAGTTGTGTGGAAGGTTATCAGGCGAGAAGCGCGTTTCTGTCGCGCGGAAATCGCCGGCAGCGAACCGGGTATTCTCATCAATCCAGCCCGTTAAAAACTGCACGCCGAGTGGACTCCATGGCACAAAGCCAATGCCCAGCTCTTCACATACCGGAAGTACCTGCTTTTCAGGGCCGCGCCAGAGCATGGAGTATTCACTTTGTACGGCGGTAACGGGTAATGCCGCATGGGCGCGTCTCAACGTGTTGATGCCCATTTCAGACAGACCCCAGTGCAGGACTTTTCCTTGATCCATTAAATCTTTCACCACACCGGCGACATCTTCGATTGGGATCTGCGGATCAACCCGGTGTTGATACAGTAAGTCGATGCGATCGGTGCGCAGGCGTTTGAGCATGTTTTCGACGACCTGTCTGATATGCTCCGGTCTGCTGTTAAGACCCGGCAGTCGCTTACCTGTCTGCTGGTCAATGTTCCAGCCAAACTTAGTGGCAATAACGATTTTGTCCCTGAATGGGGCGACGCCTTCCCCGAGAATTTTTTCGACTTCAAAGGGGCCGTAGGCTTCAGCTGCGTCGAAAAACGTCACCCCTTCATCAAATGCCCGGTGGATAACATTGATCATCTCGGGACGCCAGGGAACGGAAGTGTCGTATTTGCGACTCATGTTCTGCACGCCCAGACCGACGGCAGAAACTTCCAGCTTCCCGAGTTTACGCTTGCCCGGAGCAGCATTGCGTTGGCTGGTTTGTCTGGAGGAATCGACCTGAGAGGATGGGCTCGCTGCCGATACGTGGGGGATCAGCGAGGCGGCGGCAATACCCGCCCCGGCGACTAATAGTTTGCGTCGCGCTGGCATTGTTGGGTCATTCTGGCTTTTCATTGATCGCTCCTTTTATCAGAAAATTGAACGTGAAACTCATTAAGCGAGACCATTCTGCCTCCTGATTGCCAACATAAAGCTGACAGTTACCTGACAGCGTTGTCAGAAACATTAACCATCCCGGTCCCTTTCCTGACAAAAATGTTATTTCCCTGTCACGATGCTGACAGCCCTCTCTGCCTAATCTGAGCCTGCAAATTTGATTCCGCGAGCCTGCATAACCAGGCTGACACTCATCGGGAGAGACCATGAAATTCACGCTTATCAGTGCAATGCTACTTACGGCAATGGCCGGAGTGACCTCAGTCAATGCGGCTGATTATAAAAAAAATCCATTCACACTGGCTTATGACGGTGCTATCACCGAGAACGTCATAGGCAAGGTCAACATTCACCCAGTGAAATACGATCTGCATGGCGTCCAGATTGCTGCGAATGTCTATACCCCTGCTAACTATGATCCCGCCAAAAAATACCCTGCCGTGGTGGTTGCACATCCTAATGGTGGCGTAAAAGAGCAGGTCGCCGGGTTGTATGCGCAGCGCCTTGCCGAGCATGGGTACATCACGATTACCGCCGATGCAGCTTATCAAGGCGCTAGCGGTGGTATGCCTCGCAGCGTAGATAAACCGGCTAACCGTATAGAGGATGTCCACGGCATGGCGGACTACATCAGCCAGTATCCGGGGGTTGATACTTCCCGCCTCGGTCTGCTGGGCATTTGCGGTGGCGGCGGTTATTCACTCGTTGCGGTCGAAACTGACAAGCGGTTCAAATCGATAGCAACCATCAGCATGTTTAATTCAGGCCTTGTGCGCCGCAATGGTATGCAGGATTCACAGCTGGATACTATCCAGCAGCGTCTTCAGCAGGCTTCTGACGCACGTGCTCAGGAAGCCACCGGAGGAGAAGTGCTTTACTCCGGCGATGCCAACCTGACTGATGAACAGATTGCTAAATTACCTTTTGCCTTGTATCGCCAGGGCTACGAGTACTACTGGAAAACCCACGCGCACCCGAACTCCACGTTCAAATACACCACCAGCAGTCTGCTGGATTTGATGAGCTTTGACGTAACGGACCATATCAATCTCATCAATAAACCGCTGCTGATGATTGCCGGTACAAAAGCGGATACGCTCTATATGACTGAAGACGCGTTCGCGAAAGCCACTGGTACGAAGGACAAAGAACTCTTCCTGATCGATGGCGCTACCCATATCGAGACGTATTGGGTGCCTGAATACGTTGACCAGGCTTTGCAAAAGCTAGACGTCTTCTTCGATAAGAATATTTAATCCGCATCAGTCGATACCCCGGTGGGTATCGACTTATCCAGAATTTATCGTTCAGATTAACGGAGTCGGGATGAAAGATAATTACGCCTGGTTAATAGCCACTATGAATGAAATTCATAAAATCATTCGGGCAGGGGAGAGTTGTTTGTTACCTGAAGAGTCAATGCCATCAAGGCGCTGGCTGCCGTAAACACCGCAATTATCCAGCCCATCGTCCATGGTGTGCCGTCACTGAACAGAGCGAGAAGCAGTGAAGATATGATGCCACTACCGTATTGTAATGCTCCCATTAGCGCCGACGCTGAGCCTGCAACATTAGGAACGGCGTCAAGTGCGCAAGCCGTGGATGTCGCAGCGATGATGCCATTCATTGAGAAGAATACGAACACCGCGCCGACAATCACGGTAATTCCACCCACTCCCAAGCCGGTTGTGACCGCCAGCACTATTGCCGCAATAGTGGCGATGAATACAGCATTCCTGAGTAACGCTTCCAGTGGATAGCGGTGAACCAGGCGTCTGTTGACCATGCTCACTGCCATTAATCCCACAATGTTTACTGCAAACAGCCAACCGTAGTGCTGCGGATGTACGCCGAAGTACGTGATGTACACAAACGGAGAGCCCGTGATAAAGGCGTAGGCTGCAACGTAATAGAACGTCAGGCATAGCGTAAAACGCATGTATTTGGCATTGGTTAGCAAAGCATAGTAGTTGTGAAAGGCTCTGGTTACGGAGGCTTGCGAGCGTTTTTCAGGAGGTAATGTCTCCGCTAACCAGAATAAAGACATCAGCATTAATGTTCCGATAATCGCCAGCAGCCAGAAAATGGCGTGCCACGAGGTGACTTTAATCATCTGCCCGCCGATCAGGGGCCCGGCAATCGGCGCGATGGCCATGATTATCATCAGTGTCGAAAGCATTTGTGCTGCACGAGTGCGGCTAAACAGGTCACGGATCATTGCTCGAGCCAACATCGGCCCGGTACAGGCACCTAACGCCTGAAAAACACGCCAGAAGATAATTTGCACGATATCCGTTGATAACGCGCAGCCTACCGAGCCGATGATGAATAGGCCTAAACCAATAAACAGCGGCAGATGAAGTGGTCAACAAAAACTGGCCACAGTTTTAGAGTTTTCGTATAACTGAGCATCAGACCTCTTTACCAACAATAACTGGACAGAAGTGCATGATTTTTAAGCGACCCGGCTGATTAGCTGGCACTTCTTAACTGGCGCAACTTGCGATAATTCTGCGGCGACATCCCGACATATTTGTTAAATGTGCTGTAGAAACTGCTGCTGGAATGGAACCCAGCGGTGAGGGCAATATCCAGAATCGACTTGTCCGTAGAACTAAGAAGTGCCCGTACATGGTTAATGCGCATCGCCGTAATGTATTGCTTCATGGTGAGCTGCATCACACGCTGGAATATACCCATTGCATAATTCGGGTTGAGTTTGACGTGTTCAGCAACCTGTTCGATGGTCAACGCCTGGTCGTAATTCTCGCCGATAAATTCCAGCATTTGGCTGACATAAAATTGTGCATGGCGTGACACGTTGTTGCCGCTGCTGCGTGTACGGGCGGGTTTATTCACCAGAATCGGCTGCCAACCCGACAGACTAAAACGCTTGAACATCAGGCAGATTTCATCGATGGCTAACTGGCGAATTTGTTCGTTGGGGCTTTTGATCTCCTCCTGCCAGCGCTGCACTTCAAAGGGGCTGAGCTGCTGTGCGGTCAGGGACTTAAGTACCGTGCCGTGGGTGATATGGTTAATAAGCTGCCGGTCCAGCGGCCAGGAAAGAAACAGGTGCATGGGAAGGCTAAAGATAGCCATGTTCTTGCAGTCGCCAGGGCGGGTGAGCTGATGTGGGGTACAGGCCCAAAATATCGTGATATGCCCCTGTTTAATCTGCACCGTTTCATTGTTAATCAAATATTCTACGTCGCCATCAAACGGCACATTTACCTCTACCTGCCCGTGCCAGTGGCAGGCTTCCATGCTCCGCGGCCTGCGCAGCTCGATATCCATGCGTTGGTATTCGGAGTAGAGCGACAAAGGGCTTCGCGTATTGCTATCGGTACTGTTGCACATATGCGGGTCAGGCGGCAGGCAATTTGGGATGATGTCCATTGTTCTCTCCGTTTCCTAAATTGTCAGAAATACTGGCACAAAACTCTTTGGGTGACTGTGAGAGCATTACAAATTTGGCGATAGTAGCGTGCGTTTTTAAGCCGATAAGCCGGTATTCTCTGCTTTCCTGGTAAAAAACTCCGGAAAACTCAGATTTAAACGCGGGGTGAAACCAATCTGAGTTTTCCGGAATGCTAAGCGGGGAAGAGGGAGGAGAACGGGCACCTGGCGTGCCAGGCTAGCGGGGTTAACTAATACCACGTATGCCACGGAGAAAGAAAATGTCAGCACCCAAAATTACCTTTATCGGCGCAGGCTCGACGATTTTTGTAAAAAATATCCTCGGAGATGTTTTTCATCGTCCGGCGCTGAAATCGGCGCATATCGCTTTGATGGATATTGATGAAACACGTCTGGAAGAGTCGCACATTGTGGTACGCAAACTGATGGACTCGGCAGGTGCCTGCGGAAAAATCACCTGTCATACCGACCAGAAGCAAGCTCTTCAGGATGCCGATTTCGTGGTAGTCGCTTTCCAGATTGGCGGGTACGAACCCTGTACCGTCACGGACTTTGCAGTCTGTAAACAGCACGGACTGGAACAAACCATTGCCGATACGTTAGGCCCCGGCGGCATTATGCGTGCCCTGCGTACCATCCCGCATTTATGGCAGATATGTGAAGATATGACGCAAGTCTGCCCCGATGCCACGATGCTTAACTACGTGAACCCGATGGCGATGAACACCTGGGCGATGTACGCGCGCTACCCGCAGATTAAACAAGTGGGACTGTGCCACTCGGTGCAGGGCACGGCTGAAGAGTTAGCGCGTGATTTATCGCTCGATCCGGCTTCGTTGCGCTATCGCAGCGCCGGTATCAACCATATGGCGTTTTATCTCTCGCTTGAGAAAAAAAATGAGCAGGGCGAGTACGTCAGCATTTATCCGGATCTGCTGCGAGCCTACGAAAGTGGGGAAGCGCCGAAGCCTAACCTGCATGGTAATCCACGCTGTGAAAATATCGTCCGCTACGAGATGTTTAAAAAGCTGGGCTATTTCGTAACGGAATCTTCTGAGCACTTCGCGGAATATACGCCGTGGTTTATTAAGCCCGGGCGCGAAGACCTGATTGAGCGTTATAAAGTCCCGTTGGATGAGTACCCAAAACGCTGTGTGGAGCAACTGGCTACCTGGCGCAAGGAGCTTGAAGAGTACAAAACGGCAGAAAGCATCGATATCAAGCCATCACGTGAATATGCCAGCACCATTATGAACGCGCTGTGGACTGGCGAGCCGAGCGTTATCTATGGCAACGTGCGCAACGATAACCTTATCGACAACCTGCCGCAGGGCTGCTGTGTTGAAGTGGCGTGCCTGGTGGATGCTAACGGTATTCAACCAACCCGTGTTGGCACTCTGCCGTCGCATCTGGCTGCACTTATGCAAACCAATGTGAATGTTCAGACCTTACTGACCGAAGCGATTTTGACAGAAAATCGCGACCGGGTTTATCACGCTACGCTGCTTGATCCTCATACTTCAGCCGTACTCGGCATCGAAGAGATTTATGCCCTGGTTGATGACCTGATTGCTGCACACGGTGATTGGTTACCGGCCTGGCTTCATCGCGCATAATTCAGTACGCCGGGTGTGATGTCCGGCTTCTCGCATATCTAATAACAGAAGGAGGGCACTGGTAACAGTGACCCGGTACCCTATATGAGCATATCAATTACAACAAAACTCAGTTATGGATTTGGGGCGTTTGGTAAAGATTTCGCTATTGGCATCGTTTACATGTACCTGATGTATTACTACACCGATATTGTAGGTTTATCGGTGGGCGTGGTGGGTACGCTGTTTTTAGTAGCAAGGATTTGGGATGCTATCAACGACCCGATCATGGGCTGGATAGTCAACAGTACACGTAGCCGCTGGGGGAAATTTAAGCCGTGGATCCTGGTGGGGACGATTGCCAACTCGATTGTGCTGTTTTTACTGTTCAGTGCGCATCTGTTTGAAGGCACAACGCAGGTAGTGTTCGTCTGCGTGACCTATATCTTATGGGGCATGACCTACACCATCATGGATATTCCATTCTGGTCGATGGTGCCTACCATTACCCTGGATAAACGTGAACGCGAACAATTGGTGCCGTTTCCACGTTTCTTTGCCAGTTTGTCCGGGTTTATCACCGCAGGCATTACGCTACCGTTCGTCAGCTATGTCGGCGGCGAAGACCGTGGTTTCGGCTTCCAGATGTTTACACTGGTGTTGATAGCCTTCTTCATTGCTTCAACCCTCATCACGCTGCGCAACGTAAAAGAGGTCTACTCATCAGACAGTGACGCAACCGCAGACAGTAGCCGCATCAGCTTAAAAGCCATCGTGGGGCTGATCTATAAAAACGATCAGCTCTCTTGCCTGCTGGGTATGGCGCTGGCTTACAACATCGCATCAAACATTATTTCCGGATTTGCGATTTATTACTTCACCTACGTTATCGGTGACGCCAGCCTCTTCCCGTATTACATGTCTTACGCAGGGGCGGCAAACCTGTTAACCCTGATTCTGTTCCCTCGGCTGGTAAAAGCGTTGTCACGCCGCTTACTGTGGGCGGGGGCATCGGTATTGCCGATTCTTGGTGGCGGGGTGCTGCTCTGGATAGCGCTGGCGGGGTATCACAATGTGTGGTTGATTTCCATTGCGGGAATTTTGCTCAACGTAGGGACGGCGTTGTTCTGGGTGCTACAGGTCATTATGGTGGCGGACACCGTGGATTATGGCGAGTATAAACTCAACGTTCGTTGCGAAAGCATCGCCTATTCGGTGCAAACGCTGGTGGTAAAAGGGGGCTCGGCATTTGCTGCATTCTTCATCGCTCTGGTCCTTGGCATCATTGGTTATGTACCTAATGTGGCACAGTCTGAAAGCACCGTCGCCGGTATGCAGTTCATCATGATTGCGCTGCCTGCGGTCTTCTTCCTGATAACCCTGGTTTTCTACTTCCGCCTCTACAAACTGAATGGCGATATGCTGAGAAAAATACAGATCCACCTGTTGGATAAGTACCGTAAATCTACTGCGCCTGTAGAGCCCCAACCCGTTAGCATTAGCATGGCGAAAACTTCAGACGCGAAGGCATAACCATGGAATGGGTATCTGTAATTGGTTATATGGCGGCAAGCCTGACGACGTTGTCATTTTTGCCGCAGGCGGTGAAAGTGATTTCCACACGCAACACGCAAGGCATCTCCGGCCTGATGTATGCGATGTTTGTTTGTGGGTTGATGATGTGGTTTTTTTATGGACTATTAATCAATGACCTGGCTATTTGCGCGGCGAATCTTCTGACATTGCTGTTTGCTCTACCCATCTTGATTATGAAGTACCGCCTGCGCTAATGCAGGTCAGATAAGCGAAGGGTACAAACGGTGGATGACGCTAACGTTTATCCACCCTACAACATCCATTGCGTGACCTTTAGATTAGATAGAATTCCGTAGCAGCCACGGGCTATTGACGCGCACGGTATCGCGGTGGGTATCCCCATTGATGATATGCAGTGCGCTCAGACGGCCAATGTCGTAATGGGGAAGTTGTACTGTCGACAACGGTGGGAGAAACAGATCGCCAATTCCCACCATATTGTCATAACCCAGCACAGCCACATCTTGCGGAATGCGGATGCCTCTGGATAGCAGTACCTGGTAAACCATAAATGCGATGCGGTCGTTACCGCACACCACCGAATCAAAGCGGGGTTTTCCATCAGGCATATGGGCTTCAACCATTGCCGGAATGTCGCGGTAATGTTCATCGCCCAATTCCATGTAATGGTGAATCAAATGATCCGGGTTTACGCCCATTTCACGGCAAGCGTGCTCTAGTCCCTTACGCCGGCGAATCGTTGCCAGATGTTGAGAGGGCAAATGCAGGCACAATGGCTGCCGGTATCCTGCGGTCAGTAACGCTTTCACCCCCTCATATTGCCCTTGTTCGTCGTCAGGAATGTAGCTGGCAACCGGGTCGTGCAGGCTTTCACAGTTGGCCAGTACACAGGGAAGGGTGAGTAACTTTGGTGGTATAGGGACCTGGCGCAGCCCCATCGTGGTGTAGATAATGCCGCCGGGGCGGTGTGACAGCAGCAAATCGACCATCGTCTCCGGGCTATCATCGGAAAACATGTTCACAACAAAACTGTTCCAGCCGTGAGCCCGGGCCGTTTCTTCAATCGATAAGGTAATCTCAACAGAAAAAGGCGTGGTGACCGTATCGAGCGCCAGCACACCGATGGTGTCGGGCGTTGCCCGGGCACCGCGTATCTTTTTAGCAGACAAGTCGGGCACATAATTCAGCTGGCTGATAGCAGCCTGAACGCGTGTCAGGGTGTCGGGTTTAAGCCGTTCCGGGTTGTTTAATGCACGTGACACCGTCATCAATGAGACATTTGCAAGTTTGGCCACATCTTTAAGCGATGCCATAAGTACCTATCCTGATAAGAGAAATTCAACCCGAGCCCTTTGTGCATCAGGCTATACAACTCAGATTGTGATGTAAAAGGCTGACGCGATATTTTGGGGGACGAGTCGCTGTAATACATCCCTCCCATCGACATGAAAATTTGATCACGATCTCAAACATGCAATGTTAACGTTAACTTGTGTGATTAACATCATGTCTCATCGCTAAACTTCATGAGATTTCGTTAATGTTAACGTTATCATTTCATCATTGACCCTTCATGAGATTGCTTTGATGAAAAAACATCACTCCCGCAGTTATCCGTTATTAAGCGCGTTACTGTTCTTCTTTTTCGTCAGTTGGTCCTCTTCCAGCTCGCTACTTTCTATCTGGTTACACCAGGAAGTGGGTTTAAAAGCTACTGACACCGGCATTATTTTCTCGGTGCTTTCGGTTTCGGCACTCTGCGCGCAGGTTTGCTACGGCTTCATTCAGGACAGGTTAGGGTTAAGGAAGAATCTGCTGTGGTACATCACCGCATTGCTGATTCTATCTGGCCCGGCCTATTTGATTTTTGGCTACCTGCTTAGCGTGAATATTCTGCTGGGGAGCGTTTTTGGCGGCCTGTTTATCGGCTTAACCTTCAACGGCGGGATTGGCGTTCTGGAATCTTATACCGAAAGGGTGGCACGCCAGAGCACCTTTGAATTTGGTAAAGCCCGCATGTGGGGCTCACTGGGCTGGGCGGTGGCGACTTTCTTTGCCGGTTTGCTATTTAACATCAACCCAAAACTTAACTTCCTCGTCGCTTCTTGTTCAGGGTTAGTGTTCTTTTTCCTGTTGATACAGTTAAAAGTCAACACAGCTGCGAGCCTGGAAACAGTCGAACTGGGTGCAGAAAAAGTGAAGATCGCAGATGCTTTGCGCTTAATCACCCTGCCAAAATT
Organism: Buttiauxella sp. BIGb0471; assembly: GCF_024807715.1. Taxonomy (NCBI): domain Bacteria; kingdom Pseudomonadati; phylum Pseudomonadota; class Gammaproteobacteria; order Enterobacterales; family Enterobacteriaceae; genus Buttiauxella; species Buttiauxella sp. BIGb0471. The sequence goes on along the minus strand of NZ_JANUEU010000003.1, from coordinate 261,382 downwards.
CCGGGCGCTGATCTTCTTCGTCGTGGGTACCTGTATTTACGGCGTTTACGACCAGCAGTTCCCGGTCTATTTCGCTTCACAATTTGCCACTTTGCGTGAAGGTAATGCGATGTTTGGCTACCTCAATTCATTCCAGGTGTTCCTGGAAGCGGCAGGAATGTTCTGCGCCCCCTGGTTTGTGAATCGCATTGGTGCGAAGAATGGGTTGATCTTTGCCGGCATGGTCATGGCACTAAGAATGGTCGCATCCGGGTTGGTGGAAGGGCCGGTTCTTATCTCGATCACTAAACTCCTGCACGCGGTGGAGTTGCCTATCCTGCTGGTCTCGATCTTCAAATACAACAGCCTCAATTTTGATAAACGCCTCTCATCAACGCTCTATCTGGTGGGCTTTGCCTGCACCAGCTCAGTGATTGCGGCCTTCCTATCGCCGCTTGCGGGCTACAGCTATGAAAAATACGGATTTGCCCAGTCTTATCTAATCATGGGGCTGATGGTGTTCTGTACCACTTTTCTTTCGATTTTCTTTTTGCGAGGCAATAAGTCCTCATCAGAGGGGCTGCTGTCGCAACCTTCCACCATTTGAATTACCCAAGAGTGAGTTGTCATGACGTTATTGATTGCTAATGCCGAGAAGGCGCTGAATGAAAAACAAGACCAACTGAACATGCGCTGGTATCCACGCTACCACCTTGCTCCGCGAGCGGGCTGGATGAATGACCCCAACGGGCTGGTTTGGTTTGACGGGTGGTATCACGCGTTTTATCAACATCATCCTTACTCCACGAACTGGGGGCCGATGCACTGGGGGCATGCGCGCAGCCGCGATATGCTGCACTGGGAACATTTGCCGGTGGCGCTGGCACCGGTTGGTCCGGAAGACAAAGATGGCTGTTTCTCGGGTTCTGCGGTGGTGAATGCTGATGAACTGGCATTGATTTATACCGGCCATAAATTTCACGGTGATCCGACCAGTGACGACAACCTCTACCAGGTGCAGTGCCTGGCAACCAGCAAAGATGGCATTGAATTTTCTCGTCAGGGCCAAGTGATTGACACCCCTGCGGGTCTGCATCATTTCCGCGACCCTAAAGTGTGGCAGGAAGAAGATGCATGGTACATGGTGGTGGGCGCGCGCGTGGGTGATACCGGGCAGGTCAGGCTCTACCGTTCTGAGTGCTTACGACGCTGGCAAGAAGAGGGAGTGCTGGCCGAAGCGGGCGAGGGCATGGGCTTCATGTGGGAATGCCCGGACTTCTTCACTCTTAACGGCAAACAGATCCTGATGTTCTCGCCACAGGGCATGGCGGCTCAGGGTTATGAAAATCGTAACTTATTTCAGAGTGGTTATCTGGTTGGTCAGTGGCAACCGGGTGCGACTTTCGTGCAACAGAGCACGTTCCAGGAGATGGACCACGGGCACGATTTCTATGCGCCGCAAAGTTTTCTTGCCTCGGATGGCCGCCGTATCGTCATGGGTTGGATGGCCATGTGGGAATCCCCGATGCCGGAACAACAAGACGGCTGGGCAGGCATGCTGACGCTACCACGTGAATTGACACTCACTGCCGATAATCGCCTGCAAATGCGCCCTGTTAGAGAGCTGGAAAACCTACGCCAGAGCTGGTTCAGTTGGCCTGTCAGCACCCTGAGCAACAAAACGCTGCCGGTGATGAATAACTGTGAAACCACAGAAGTCATTTTGCAGTGGGAACTGGCCGCCTGCGATGCAGAGCAATACGGCATGGCGCTGGAGGACGGTATGCGCCTGTATGTCGATAACCAGGCACAACGGTTGGTACTGGAGCGCAATTACCCGGAGTTTGGTCTCTGTGGGCAACGGAGCATCCCACTCCCCAATGCAGCAACGTTGAAACTTCGGGTATTTTTTGACAGTTCATCGGTAGAAGTGTTCGTCAATGACGGTGAAGCTTGTCTGAGCAGCAGGATATATCCGCAGTCACGCCTGTTAAGTCTCTTTGCCTGGTCAGGAAGTGCCAAATTCATTGAATGTGGTGCCTGGCATTTAGAATAAATAGGGATAAATAAATGCCGCGGTAATTATTCCGCGGCGTAGCACTTCGGTATTATTAAAATTATAAAGGATTTATTCGATGAAAATAATAATCGGGTCGGTGCTCTGCGCCGGTTTATATTCTGCCTCGTGTTTTGCACAATCGCCGTTAACCATTGAACAACGTTTTGCTATGCTTGAACAACGCTTACAGGATGCTGAAAAACGCGCTGATAAAGCAGAGTCGGAAATTGCAACATTAAAACAAGTTTCCACCACGGAAAATGAAAATAAAATAATTACGGTGGAACAAAAATCTGCACCTAAACTGGCTTTAAATAATAACGCAGAATTAAAGTTCTATGGCGATGTGGAATTTAATCTTGATGGCGCAAGCCGTACCGGAAGTTTAACTTCGGTGAAAACCAGTGCTAATAAAAATTGGGCGCCGGGAGATAAAGAACGCTGGGATATTAATGGGCGAATTCTGTTAGGTGTTGACGGTATTCAACATTCGTCGAATGGCCAATATGCCGGTTTTACGGTTCAACCGCTGGCGGATATGAACGGGAAAATGAACCTTGATGATGCGGCATTCTTCTTTGGGCAACAGCAAGACTGGTTAGTAAAGGTCGGGCGCTTTGAAGCCTACGATATGTTCCCGCTCAACCAGGACACCTTTATCGAGTATTCCGGAAACACAGCTAATGACCTGTATAGCGACGGTTATGGCTACATCTATATGATGAAAGAGGCGCGAGGGCGTAGTAACAGCGGGGGAAATCTGCTGTTTAGTAAGACGTTAGATAACTGGTATATGGAAGTGAATACGCTGGTAGAAGATGGCAGTTCACTGTATGTCGACCAGCGTTATCATGGAACGGAACTCGATAATCAAAAAAATGTGGTTTACGTCCGCCCGGTTATTGCCTGGCGTTCAGGGGACTATTCTGTGGCGGCGGCTATGGAAACTAACCTTATTAACAACGCCTACGGCTATAAAGATTCTGCCGGAAACTGGCACGATCAATCCGGGCGTACAGGGTATGGTTTAACCATGAGTTGGAATACACTGAAAAACAACCCGCAAGAGGGTGTGGTGGTAAATCTGAATACCGCTTATATGAATGCAGAAGACGAAAAAGACTTTAGCACCGGGTTTAATGTGCTCTGGTATCGTGTTGAGTTAGGTTATATCTATGCACATAACAAAATTTCTGACTTCAATATGTCCGGATTGAACAATGAGTGTGGTAACGAATGCGCGATCCTCGCCCCTGGCAATTACGATATCCATACAATCCACACCTCCTGGCAATTGCCCAATATTATGGATATGCCCAATTTCAATATTTACCTCGGCGCCTACGCTTCCTGGCTTAATTCTACAGCACAAGAGGAAGGTGATGATCAACCACGTTATGGCGCACGCCTGCGTTTTAAATACCTGTTTTAACGCGTGACGATTTTTTAAGGAGCAATCATGAATATCTGGACATTTGGTGATGCGGTTGTGGATCTGCTACCGCTTGCAGACATGCAATATCGCGCCTGCGCAGGTGGCGCCCCGGTTAACGTCGCGGTGGGGTGCGCACGGCTGGGTTGCCAGAGTGGTTTTATCGGCCGGGTCGGGGACGATGCGTTTGGCATATTTTTGCAGCGTACTCTGGTTGATTACGGCGTGGATACCCAACATATGCAGACAGACTATGTGCATCGCACCAGCACGGTGTTGGTTTCATTGGCCCAAGGTGGCGAACGTGAATTTACGTTTTTGGTCAACCCGTCAGCCGATCAGTTCATCACCGCGGAGACACTGCCGGAGTTTGGCTCAGATATTCTGCACTTTTGTTCGTTGGCGCTGGTGGCAGAAGGCTGCCGTGAAACACTCACGCGAGCAATAGGGAAGATTAAGCAAGCGGGTGGGCTGCTAAGTTTTGATGTTAATTTACGCGAGCAGATGTGGCCCGACAGGCAGCAAATGCTGTCTGCTGTGCGCCATTTCGCCATGCAGGCCGATATTCTTAAATTGTCGGAAGAAGAGTGGTACTGGATTGCTGGCACCCATCAGTTTACTGCGGCAGTCAACGCGTTAATGGCGCTTCCGGCTGCCATTAAAGTGATTACCTTCGGGGCGCAAGGGGCCATGGTATTATGGCAAAATCAGGTTATTCATTTCAGCGGTTATAACGTTGAGAGTGTCGACACAACCGGGGCCGGAGATGCCTTTGTTGCTGGTCTATTGGCGCATATTGCAATGGAGCAATTGCCACAAAATCTCATCCAACTTAAGCAGGCGTTAGCTCAGGCAAGCGCCTGTGGCGCGTTGGTCACGATGCAAAAAGGAGCGCTTGCCGCCACAGCAGACAGGGACACCGTGCAGAAGTTTATCGCAGGCGTACCTTTGCCAGATGTTGAGGTGAAATAAAGCCTGAAAAGCGGTCATTGATTTTGGGGAGCTGAGGCTCCCCTGTCCTGTTGTAAATTGTTAAATAAACCTCAATTTATTGTCTGAATGCTTTCAATCGGTGCGGGTTTACCAATCAAATAGCCCTGCACATAATCTACGCCCATGCGGAATAACGTATGGCGAATCTCTTCGGTTTCAACAAACTCCGCCACCAGGGTCATATTCTTCATGCGCGCCAGTTCGCAAATGGACTGCACAATCTTGTAATCCATCTCGCTGGAATTGATTTTGTGTATAAAACTGCCATCAATTTTGAGAATGTCGGCACGCATATTTTTCAGGCGAGCATAGCTGGCATAACCGGTGCCAAAATCATCAATGGCAATTTTGCAGCCCAGGCGCTGCATCGCATCCAGCGTTTTTTCTGCCTGCACATTATTGGTCAGTTCATCTGTTTCCGTGACTTCCAGGACAATCTGCTCAGGAGCAATTCCATGCTGGATTAACAGTCTTTCAATCAGCGCTGCCATGTCTGCGCGACAGATAGAGGCAGGGGTCAGGTTAATGGCAAAGCGTTGGTTTGGCAGCAAGTCACGATTTTCATCCATAAACTTCATCGTGTTGTTTAACACCCACAGATCAATGCTGGAAGACATGCCAAATTCATGTGCCACCGGCAGGAAGGTATCCGGGAAGATAATCTCGTCATTGTTACCCCGCATCCGCAGCAGCACTTCATGGTATCGATCGCCGTTTTTGCTCTCAATGGGTTGAGCCATCAATACGAATCGATCTAATTCGAGCGCGTGCTGAAGTTGATTCATCATATCAACTTTGGTTTTAACCTGGTTTTGCACCTGGCGGCTGCTGTGTTTTCTCATATCAACAGGCAGGTTGGTGGTGAGCGAAATTTCTGCCAGTGCGCGGAGTTCACCAATCAACATATACAGATGGCCGACGGGGTAATTAATGATGCAGTAGCTACAGCCGATTTGCGGGTACAGTTTTACGCCGTCACGGATGAAGCGGAATTTTATGGCTTTGTTATAAAGCTCGGCAATTCGTTTTTCGGCATTCAATGGCGACATGCGGACGATTAAGTCATGGCCTGAACTGATATAAATTCGCTCATCTTCTTTTAGAACGGGTTTTAAAAACTGAGCCAATTGCTGTTTGTATTGAACCTGCATCAGCAAGCCATAATGGCGGCCAAGCAACTCGAGATCCGGAGCATAGAGTTGGCACAAAATTGAGATGGTGTTCTGTTTTAAATCGGCATCCAGAGCAAGTAAATTTGGTAAGTGAACGACAGGATCAATGCTCATTAACCTTTTGGTTTTTACATTCAAAGCCCGCTGGCGAGAGATATTTATCGCCATTAATGTGATGGTTATTGAAAATGCAGAGAAGCAAGAGGTCGCGACCGCAAGGTGTAAATTGTAATCGACACCATTAGGGATATAGCTTTGATAATTTTTGCACAGAACAATGAGTATCACCCACCATATGAGCGAAATAGCGGCATGCCCAAGACGCAATGTTCCCCATATCATGACGGGAAGCAATAATGTCAGCGTATAGACTGAATTCATCAGCGTTAACGTATGATTTCTTGGGTAAATCATCAGCGTCGTCAACAAAATGAGTGCCGAGAATAAGCAGATAAACTCCAAAGCTCGCAGGTCTTCAGCAACCTGGTTGCGAATATTTTTGCAGTATTTGATTAAATACCCTGGGGTTCTGATAGAACGGATGGCTAAATAAATCATTGGCAAACCGATCATATTCCCAACCAGCATCGCGTGATAGTTGATGAGTGTACGTATGGTAAAAGGGTTTACGTACATCATTTTGTCATAGACACCAAACATTCCGAGGTAAAGCACGGCCTGGAAATAATTAAGGAATAGGGTGGCGTTGACAAAAATTAACCAGAAAATACGCTGCCAGGCCATACTATAGCACCCAAAACTGGCGCGGCCTTTCTTTCCGGTAAAGTAATAATAACCGGCGCAACTAATGGCAATTGACGTGAAATAGTGCAGTACCGACATAATTGCCGGCTCAAAACCACGGTCAGGATAAATGCGATAAAAAATACAGAGTATGATTCCCGGAATTGCCTTAAAACCATAAATCATGGTCAGAACAGTCATCAATGCCATATTGAGATAATTGAAAGGAATTTCAAAACCATCAATGTAGCCGTAGGTGCTTAGATGCTGAGCGATTGGATAGAGTATGAACGGGAGAATTAATGGAAGTGCCCACCAATTATCTTTGTATTTGTTGTACAACGAAGAAATTTGCATCATCAATGTCTGCTTTTATACACAAATTCCAGATTCTGGAATGATTAACAAGCATCCATTGCTTAAGAGTGAGTAGTATTCATACTCGGTTATTTTAATTTCATACTTTAGGTGGGTAATATCATCTCGGTATCGTCATAAATTATCACATTGTTTTTACTCTTATTTTTTATGTAATACATTGCCGTATCTGCCTTTTTCAGCAATGTGGCAATATCGCGCCCGTGTTCGGGGTAAATGGAAATGCCAATACTGGCAGACAAAAAATCAATGGTGGTTGCAGAGAGTGTGTAAACACCGGAAACCGAGGCGAGTATTTTCTTAGCAAGTTCAATAACGGCCGCTTTCTCATGTTGGCAAACCACGATGATAAATTCATCACCGCCAATTCTGGCAACAAAACCCTCATCACTGACAACGATTCTGAGCGTTTGTGAAATGCTAACCAGCAACTCATCGCCAATGGCGTGTCCCCAGACATCATTCACACGTTTAAAGCCATCCAGGTCAAGAAACAAGATGTACAGCGGTTCTACCTGACGCTCAAACAGAGTGTGCAAATGATTTTGCAGATAAAAGCGATTGGGTAATTGAGTCAGCGCATCGTGTTGCGTCATTTTTTTCAGCTGCAAGTTTTTAGCAATTAACTCGCGCTTGAGAATCTCATTGCTTAAATGTTCTTTGAAATTAACAAACCAAATAAATATAGAAATGATGAATATCATTACAATAAGCACGATTAACATCATCGCAATGGTTTTTTCTATGTGAACTTCCTGATTGATGGCTGTTAAAGCTCTGAATGAAGGCACCATATTTAAATTACTGGTGCCTAAAAAATGCATAATGGCGACACCGAGGCAAAGAGTCACCGTTGCACTGAGTCGATAGAAATTGGCATAGCTATCATTTTTACCCGTCATTACCAACATCATGTGAGTTAAACGCAACATAATTAATGAGGTAATAAAAATAACGGCTAACGATAGAGTGACATACGAGATGCTGGCATGTCTGCTGCCAGCATTAATGATTGCTGCAACTCCCAGATAATGCATTGATGCAATAGTTGAGGAAAATAACAGTGCTGGAAGAAGATAGCGTTTACCACGGAATTTTTTGAATAGAAAACAACCGAATCCCAGTGTGCATCCAATAATGGCGATTAACAGTGAAGCCATTGTTTTATGAATGTTATAATTAATAACATGACTATGATGATGAGCCTGCATCATCATGTAATGCAAAACCCAAACTCCACATCCCATCGTTGGGCCACTGCATAAAGGCCAGCAATAATGATTTTTGCGCGCCCCCGCTTTACATAGCCAAAAAGAGACATAAAAAGTGAGGCACGCAATAATTACTGCGAGTAGGACTAATGAAATATCATAATTAAATAACATCTTTAACTTAAAATTTACTCTTGGTAGGCATGTGTTTATTATAATCGAGCTGCGGTTGGATAATAACGATGTGCATATTATCTTCAAGAGATTTCTATTAATTTTAGGAAATAAAAGACAACCCGTTTACGAGTTGTCTTTTTTGCACTCTTTGAACAGGGTTGATGCGTATCAGTGTTGTTCCTGTTCCTGAGCTTCTTTCGATGCGTTATTTTTCTCTAACACCTGGCATATTTCATCGATTGGCAACGGGCGCCAGAACAAAAAGCCTTGAGCGAGTTCAATTCCGGCGGACCTTACCAGCGCCATTTCATGTTCTGTTTCAACACCTTCAATCAGAATCTGACGTAGTTCATCTTCCGTTTCGACACCTTCAATCACCACGTGGCACTCGGTAATCTGGCACAATTTTGTGACTTGTCTCAGAAACTGCAGCCCGCCTTTTTTGCCCAATCCTATTACCAGGGAACGGTCCAGCTTGATTTTGTCGAGTGGATAGCGAGTCAGGTAGTTGAGCGTTGAGTAACCGGCGCCAAAATCATCAAGAGCAATTTTTATCCCGCGTAGTTTCAGTTGAGCGAGAACCTCAGCAACGTGTTCAGGTGCATTGACGGCCTGCGACTCGGTGATCTCAATTTCAAGCTCCCAGCCAGCAGGTAATGGTTCGCTCAAAATGCGTGAAATAACGTTAAACAGGCGTTTATCGACGAGGGTTTGCGGCGATACGTTGACCGATAGTGTCATCCCTGTGTAATGGCTCAAGTGCTGACGAAGATAGCTGACGGCCTGTTCCATTACCCAAAAATCGATATCTGGCATGGCATTTAAGCGGTCGTAATATTGTAAAAAGACAGGAGGGGATATTTTACCGTCGTTACCTTTATGTCGAATAAGCGCTTCCATACCAATGATCCGCCGGTCTGAAAGCCGAACCTGAGGCTGGAAATAGAGAATAAAGTGCCCGCTTGATTGCAATTGATGCACATGATCAAGCGCCTCCATATACTCTTTTTCGTCCTTGAGTTTACGATGGTTAGGCATTAACTCGAGATTCGTCGGCGGCAAGAATAAGTGCTGCTGTTGATTATTTTTCTTGCTGATAGTCCAGCGTTGCAAGAACGGGGCATATATCAACATGCCTACGGCAATAATAATGAAGTTCAGAATGATGGCAGCAATGGAGCCATTGGTTCCTATCCACGTGCTAATAATTGGCGGCACACTCCAGTTCACGGCAACTGAAATTGCCGGTACCAGGTGCCATGCCGTCGCTGTATAAGCAATGATGTATGAAACCGCGGGCACCAGAATGAAGGGGATAATCAGCACTGGGTTCATCACAATGGGCAGGCCAAAAATCAGGGGCTCGTTAATATTAAAGATTGCCAATGGGACTGATGGGCCGATGATATGGCGGTGTGAACTATTCTTGGTAAAGATGATGCACAACAGCATGCTCAGGGTGCTACCCGTTCCGCCGATGGTGCACCAGATATTGTAAAACTCCGGGCTTAATATATTGAGATCGGCGTGTCCGGCATGCCATGCCGCGATGTTTGCCTGAGCTTCAGCCAGGAAGTTGGCATCGATATCGTAGAATAAAAAATAACCGTGCAAGCCAAAAAACCAGGGAATACAGCGTAGTACGATGTACAAAAGCCCTGTAGAAAAGGTTTGCGGATAGCTGTGTTGCAGCGCATTTTCTATGTAACCTGGCACCAGTGAAAACAGATGATGTGCCAAAAAACTCATCACAAAAGTGCAGAAGGAAATGGTGAATATGGAAAAGAAGAACAGGACTGTGTTTTTGATATTTTTAGTCTGCGCACCTAATTGTTTATCGACCTGTCCTATAAATCTATCCAGACAGTAATTAACAATAATACCCGAGAAAAGTGCAATAGGAATGGAGATATCAAGGAAAAATAGCCGGTCGTTACTGATTGCGCGACTTATAAATAGCAGGCTACATATATTTACAGTCAGGAAGTGAGTGACCGATCTCCGATTACGAATTGCCCAGTGTAATGCCATAAAGGCATTCATCAGGATTGGCATGAAATCCATAAGCGTTTGTTGTAATTGGTCGAGCCAGAGAGCAAAACTGTGCCATCCGACATAACCCGATATAACAGAGCATACCAGTAGTAATGCACGGATAATTGCAAAGGGAACAATAGCTAACGAACTGGCGACAATAGATTTAACAATGTTGTTGTTAAAAAATAATGCCTTGCTGGTGTTCAACTGATAAATAAAATTGTTCTGAAACCACACACGTACCATTGTGAAAACCACCATCAGGTTATGTTTTTTTTGGGTAAATGATTGCTGGAAGATTATTTTCAGGCGCTGTTGAAAGACATCTCATCGAATGATTGGCTAAACACTTTAATGTTTCTTCTTAATAAGAAAGATAATTATCCAGAAATCAGGTCGGCGAAAAAAATGAACGAATTTCAGAGTCGAATTCCTGGATGTCAGCGGAGTAAGCGCCATACTTAATGTATAAAATACAAACATAGATCGGTATTGACGATCAATAACTAATAATTAATAGGTGTAATTGATAGGTATTGGTGATCAATTTATTAAATACAGATCGGTGTTATCTATTGCCTTGTTAATATTCATGGTGTTTTTGGTTATCATTGTGTGTATTTTATTTTATATCATTAGCAGTGGTTATCTGGTCTGAACAGTATATTAAAGAAGTGTTTTTTGGCACAAAGGGTGTTATGTGGCGCGAAGTGGAGTTCGAAGCATTTTTATCGGAAAGATGAAGCTTAAGTAAATTTTCCTTAAGCTTCATCTCAATCAGGCTGTTAAGCGAATATTATTCGTCTTCAGGCAGCAGATATTTTTGGCAATACAAGTAAGGAATGCCCTCTCTGGTGATCAGATCCGCGTCCTTGTTCAGCGTAAAAATATCAATATCGGTCACGCCGGAGTTCTTCAGGTAGAAGTCAGGAAGGAATTTTATGAGCAATTCTGAGGGTACGGTTTCCCGATTGGAAATGACAATTTGTCGGGAGACCCACACCGGGCTAAGGCCGTAATCAGTGTGTGTAAAAAGGATGGTACGTTGAACAGTGTACTCTTGCGGGGCTGCATCAATAATACCGTTTATATGGGCAATGCCTTTCCCTTCGCCAGCTTTGAAATCGATGATTCCACGAAATGTTGCGTTATTTCTGACTATCTGTAAGTTTGCCCGGCAAACCAGATTGTGCTGATTCTCGTTTATCGGGGGAAGATAAAGGTACAGCGCCAGGCTGGTAGCAATCGCCAGACACGCTAAAAAAATGATGCGCGTCTGAGTTCTGAAAGAGGCAATCGTTGCGAATATCTTCATTGGCTATCGTACCGTGGATAATAGACGGACTGGCAGGAATTATCGTGTGACAATTCCATGCGGGTAGCACAAAGGATGATAGAAATATTCTTCGTCTCAGGGTAAGCCGTTATATAAAGGTATTTATCATTATTGCACATCTCGGGATGTCGCTTGATAAAGTCCTCATGCCGCGTGTAGTCACTGGCATCATCGTTTAAGAAATAATGGCATTCGCCAGCATATTTGTTTGAGACAACATAACCAGAGAAATATTGTTTGCTGATAACCCGCGGATAAATAAGCAGCGCGATTATTAGCATGGTTAACATAATAATCATGCCTTCGACCGGCGTTAACAAAACACGTTTTGTTTTGCCGACTAAAATGGCGGTCGTTTCATCTTGAGTTGCTAAAGGGATGCTCTGAGGAACAACCTCTGCCGTAGGTTCCTTAACTGTTTCAGGAATGAGAACACACTTTTTTTCTATGGTTATTTCTTGCTGAATGACCAGTCCTTTACGTGGAATCGTGGTGATTATTTGTTTATCCACATTCATTTGTAGGAAAGACTTACGCAAAGAAAGGATACTTTGATAAAAAGCATTAAAGCTCACTTGCCTGTGACTTTCTCCCCACGCAAAAGCCAACAGTTCATTCTGCGTGACTATCTCGCCGTGATTTCTGAGCAACAATAGTAGGCATAAAGATGCCGTTGGTTTGAGTTTTATCTGTTCATGACTATCAGCATGCACAAGGCTCTGCTTCTCAGGATTAAATAATATTTTATTTTCAATGAGATAACATAAATTATCTGCTTCGGACATGTTGCCAGTACTCTCGTTAACTCAGGCAGTTTTTTGACACGCCATTATAAGCATAATGAAGCATGGAAGAACTCAGTGTTTTCGGGACTTTACCCTCTGCTTGCGAATGAAGCCTGCAAAGACAAATTGTATAACAAATTAATCACTCTTCTTAAACACATTAAAGTCATAAGTATCAATATCTTACATGTTTTCTTTGATTCTTTTTTAATTGCAAAGAGAAAGCTCCCGGTGGAAAGATTAAAAAAATTACGTTTATGTCCATTAATAAATATACTCGCTGACGCAATGGCATGAGAGGTAGCGAACGGTCATTTTCAGCGTTCAGCTGCTCAGTGCTGCAAGTTTTTCCAGCTCTATTTAATACCTGACTATTTCTGTCGCCTTTACTCAACAGGTGATTTCGACTGTGGGTAATAATAGTGAGCGACGGGTTTATTCATTCTCAATATAATAATATTGTTGCGGTATTAACTTACCGCGATTGCACTCATTGTGTATTTCTTTTCAAATTGCCATCCTACGATTTAGATAAGCCTGGCGTATAAGTACATGTTTGTCGTTATGTCCTATATTGATAGACGTTGCGGTTAGCACGTTATCCTCACTTAGGGCTGTCTCCTGTTGCTTTGCAGCGGGAGAGAATCTCAATCCCATAACACGAGTAAGAGAAGCTGATGTTCACTCCTAAATTTGATGAATCTGTAATGCTCATCGGAGACGAGATAAAAAAATCTGAAAACGCGTATTTCTCATTGAGAAAGAAACGTCAGCGCATCGAAATGAGAAAGGATGGCAACATATTTTACCTTGAAAAAGGTTCCGTCTCTGTTTACCGGGTTGAAAACGATTTAGTCACGGTGAGTTTCACGGCCCCCGCCATACTCGGCCTGGCACAGATGCGTAATGATGTCATGTCTCATTATCTGCGTTGTGATACCGACTGTGAGATGTGGGTAATGAGTTCGGCTAATGCCAATGAAATGCTCACCAGAAAAAGTTTATGGATGCATGCATTTGATATTTTAACCAATCATCTGCAACGTTATTTCCAGCGCGAAAATATGCGTTCGCACAAGACCATTCGCGAAATCGTGATTGAGCATGTGAAACATATATGGTCTCTTGAGCCTGAGATCCGCGAAAAGACGTCAGTTTATACTTTCATTTTGAGCAGAAACCATATTTCGCGTAGTGCTATTCATAAGGTTCTACAGGAACTGGTTAATGAAGGTAAGTTGACGCTCAATCGTGGGAAGTTGTCTTCATTCAGTTGCTAATCTGACCGACGAAAAAAAGCCGCAACGTTATTCGTTGCGGCTTTTTTTATCTTTCGCGTAAGGCTTCTGCTTTTGCCCGGATAATCGGTTTTAGCAGATAACTCAGAATCGATTTCTTACCCGTCAATATATCTACCGATGCGACCATTCCCGGAATAATAAGCATTGGATGCTCCTTTGTTCCCAGGTAGTTCTTGTCGGTACGCAGACGGGCAATATAGTAACTGTGGCCTTCTTTATCCGTCACGGTATCAGGGCTAATCTGCACCAGTTCACCGTCCAGTCCGCCGTAAGTGGTGTAATCGTAAGCGGTAAATTTCACCATCGCATGCTGACCTGGATGCAAGAAAGCAATATCACGTGGTTGGATCTTCACTTCAATCAGTAGCTTATCGTCAAGTGGAACGATTTCGACTAAATCACTGCCCGGCTGAATCACGCCGCCAATAGTGTTCACCATAATCTGCTGCACGATACCCCGAACAGGTGAAACCACCATGGTGCGATTAACGCGGTCTTCCAGGGCTTTGCCCGTGGCTTCGGCTTTACTCAGGTTAGTGCGTGCTTCATTGAGTTGCGTAAGCGCATCACCCTGGAAGCGGTTTCTGCTCTCACCAATTTTATTCTCGATCTCTTTTGTCTCAGATGCAGACTTAGGAATGGAAAGCGCGACAGAGTCCAGCAAACCTTTGGTTTCCACTTCGGTGCGGCGTAAACGTAAAATCTCGACTTTCGAAATCGCCCCAGACGCCAGTAGCGGCTCAGACATTTTGATCTCTTGCTGCAACAAACCCAGGCTGTTTTTGTACTGTGCTTGTTTGGACTGGAAATCGCGCAGCTCTTGTTTCTTCTGCACCAACTGTTCCTGAAGCCCTTCGATTTCATTCTGGAACTGCCGACGGCGGCTATTGAAAAGGTCGAGTTCGCCACGCGCCACGTCGGGAGCCTTTTTCATTAGTTCATCAGAAATAATAAAATCTCTGTTTTCCGCTTCGGCACTCAGGCGGTCGATTTTAGCCTGCAAGCCGAGTTTATCAGCCTCAGTTTCACCGACGTTCGATGCAAAACGCGTGTCGTCCAGGTGCAGCAGAGGGGTTCCGGCCTCAACAATTTGCCCTTCGTGAACAAACAGTTCAGTGACAATCCCGCCTTCCAGGTTCTGAATTTTTTGCAGCCGGGAGGAGGGGATTGCCTTGCCTTCGCCACGCGTCACTTCATCAAGCTGGGCAAATCCGGCCCAGATGAACGCCAACACCACCAACGCCAAAATGGTCCATAGCGTCAGGCGGATAACACGCGGCGAATCATCGATAAGTGCATGACTGACCTCGTTAATATTTTCCGCCTGGTTCTCATCGCGACCTTTAAAATAGTGACGGGCTTGCTGACGGAAATCTTTAAATAACTCAGCGAGACGCATTGATTTGACCCTTCTTCAGCGCATCCATCACGATAGCTTTCGGGCCATCAGCAATAATGCGTCCTTTATCAACAATAATCAGGCGATCAACCAACGACAGCATCGACGCTTTATGTGTCACCAGTAGCAAGGTTTTATCAGCAACAAACGGCACCAGGCCCTGTTTGATTCTGTCTTCGCTGGTGTTGTCCATAGCGCTGGTTGGTTCATCAAGCAGCAGAACAGGAGGTTCGAGCAGAAGCGCGCGAGCCAGCGCCACGGCCTGGCGTTGCCCACCAGACAACTGCATTCCACGCTCGCCCACTTGCAGGTTATAACCGTCCGGGTGAATACGTGCGAACTCGTTAACCCCCGCCAGTTCCGCCGCACGCAGCATGGTTTCATCGTCAACATAACGCGCGCCAGAAATCAGGTTATCGCGCAGCGTGCCGTTAAATAGCTGAATATCCTGCGGAACGTAACCAATGCTATGGCGTAAATCATTCACATCCAGTTGGCGTGCATCGACATCGTCGATCAAAATGTTACCGCCGGTTGGCTGGTACAAATTGATAATCAGCTTGCTGATGGAGCTTTTACCGGAGCCGCTACGGCCAATAATCCCGACGCGCTCGCCAGGCTTAATTGTCAGATTAATTTTTTGCAGCGAAGGGTTTTTCTGCTCGGGATAGCTGAAATCAACGTCTTTGAATTCAATGCTGCCACGGAAATTTTCACGCTTGAGCGGATGTTCGTGCTCGCGACGTTCCTGCGGCATCGACATCATTTTTTCGGTACTGTTGATGGTCAGACGGGCTTGCTGATAACGCGCAATCAACCCGGTCAATTGCCCCATCGGCATCAGCGCACGGCTATTGAGCATGTAGCAGGCAATCAGGCCACCCATACTTAACTTGCCGCCGATAATCATATACACGCCGACAATAATCATGATGACGCCAGACATTTGCTGGAACCATCCGGTCAGGTTGCTGGCAAAACTGGACAGCGTTTTCACGCGCAATTCCAGGCGACTCAGGCTGCCCAGCGTTTGTTCCCACTGATACTGGCGCTCGCTTTGCGCGTTATTGACTTTGATAGCGTCCAGACCGCTGAGGGTTTCAATCAGCAACGCTTGGCGCTCGCTGGCCAGGCTCATGGTTTTGGCCACAGCCGCATTCACCGGCTTTTGTAATGCCCAGCTAATCAGTAATGCGATAGGGAAGGTGAGCAGCGGGATCCACGCCAGAGTGCCGCCGATAATCCCGATAACCAGCAACAGCACCAGCGTAAACGGCAGGTCGATAAGTGTGGTCAGCGTCAGCGAAGACAGGAAGTCACGCAGCGACTGAAACTCATGAATATTCTGTGCAAAGCTGCCGACGCGCGCCGGGCGCGCTTTCATTTCCATGCCGGTGATACGCTCAAAAAGCGTGGCGGAAATAATCAGGTCACTCTTTTTCCCGGCGATATCGAGACAGACACCGCGCAGCATTTTTAATATCAAATCAAAAATGAACGCCATGCAAATCCCCACAGCCAGAACCCACAACGTCACCGTGGCGTGGTTTGGAACCACACGGTCATACACGTTCATGGTAAACAGCGGCGTTCCGAGCGCAATCAGGTTAATCAGCAAACTTGCCAGCACCGCATCCATATACAGATAGCGCGATAGCTTGAGCGTATCTTTAAACCAGGACTTGGTACGTGGCAGGAATGATTCCGACTGCAAATCAAACTCATGGCGCGGATGGGCGAAAATGACCTGGCCTGCGTAGATTGACTCAAGCTCGTTTGCATCAATAGTGATTTCACCGCCTTCGCTTTCGCTCGGCATAATGCGTGCTTTGCCGTCGGCATTCCAGCCCAACAACACGGCAGCGCCGCCATCACGAAGTAGAACCACCGCAGGCAGAGACATTGCCGGAATTTTATCGAGCGTGCGTTTGATGACCCGCGCTTTCAAACCGGCGCGAGCTGCCGCGCGCGGTAATATCGCTAACGTCAGACGATCGTTTTCCAGCGGCAAACCACTACTTAATGTTGAGCGGCTCGCAGATTTACCATGCAAAGAGCACAGCACCAACAGACAGTCGAGCAAAGGATCATCGTGGCGGCTACGTGGGTCATGATAATGCGACTCCTCAACGGGAGGCGTTTCTGACAGGGTATTCATCTGTTCAACTTGTGAATTCATTTAGGCGTTATGTCGGTGTTTGTAGGGTGGATAAGCGAAGCGTTATCCACCAAATAATGTCGGATGGCGCTGCGCTTATCCGACCTACGGAAATATATTCCTTTAACGCTACTGCAATTCTGGCAGTGTATTATTACTTGCCGAATCTATTGGCTGGCCTGCGGCTGTTGGGTTAATTTTTAGTGATTTTAATAATTCACCTGTCCGGGCAAAAATACGGTAGCCGCTGGATATTTCCAGGTAACGTAATTCCACTAAACGACGTTTGGATGAAAAAACTTCATTTTCACTGTCTAATAAATCTAACAGCGTACGTTCACCTAAACTAAATTGATCCTGATAAGCGGTACGGACTTTTACACTACGGTCGGCATAATCAGCGGCTGCGGGTAATTGGTCACGGGCACTTTTTAATGCCGACCATGCCAGACCAATTTCCTGATTCATCTGGCGTAGCGTGTTATTACGAACATCCTGTGCTTGTTTTTGCAAATAGGCACGAGACTGCATTGCGGCTTTATCGCTGCCACCCTGATAGAGGTTGTAATGCATCTTCACCATCGCCTGCCACTCCTCAGAATGCGCACGCGTGGTGTCAGTGTCGTTGCTGACGCTACGGGCAAGCTCGACGTCAACGCGTGGGTAAAACGTTGATTTAGATGCTTCATATTGCTGACGAGCCGCTTCAATATCGGCATTTGCAGATTTCAGAAGCGGACTGTTGGATTCCATAATCCGTTTCGCATCTTCAAGCGATTTTGGCAACAAAGCATCAATGTTTTCCGGCAGACTGAGGTTTTCTGGCGCTTCATCGGTGACACTCAAGAACGTTGTATTTGCATCTTCGAGGTTGGTTTGCTCGGTCAGTAAATTGTTGCGAGCCTGTGCAAGACGGGCTTCTGCCTGCATTAAATCACCAGAACGGCCAACACCCTGATCGGTACGCAAACGAATCTGGTCATAGATGCGTTCATGGTTTGCCAAATCGTCTTCTGCCAGACGGACATATTCCTGGCGTTGCAACACGTCGAGATAAGACTGAACCACTTCGAATGCGGTTGTTTCGCTAACATTCAAGACGTTAAAAGCACGAGAGTCCACCGTGGCTTTCTGGCGATCTACTTCGCTTGACGTCGCAAACCCGTCGAAGACATTCTGATTAAGGTTAATCGTGGCATCGTTCGGGGAAAGGTTCATCCCTTTGTTACTGCCGCCTGCGCGCGTTGTAGCATCATTAATATTCTTCTGGCCTGCTTCGGCATCCAGATTTAATGTTGGCAGATAGCCACCGCGAGCTGCGCGTAAGTCTTGTTCAGCAGAATAACGACTATTAACAGAGGCATTAACTTCAGGATGATTTGATAAGGCTTGTTTGACAGTATTTTGTAAACTTTCTGCGTTAACAGATTGTATTGATAAACAACCAATTATAAAAAATAAAAACTTCTGCATTGTCTGAATGCCTTATTACGCATAGTAATGATATCCCTATATCACGCTTTATATCCATTATCTCTTAACACGAAACATCATATTAATTAACAAGTGCAGAAGTGTTTGCCTGACCACAATAAATGCGGCTTTCATTCGAAATGAAATTTATTGTTTTGTAATGTGATGTTTCACTTTGCGTCATTTTTGATTATATTTAACGCTCAGTCAAGCCTCCAGTAATAGAGTTCTAATAACTGTGTTTTTTTCTACATTTTAAATTATCTCTGAATTAGAGATGTCCATTAATGGATATTTTTCTATATTCCGTGAATGTATTGCGAATGAAATAATAATGTTATTGGTTAATTAACTTATTGCGGCATTTATAAAAATAAAGATGATATTCAAGAGAGGGTACTGTGAGTAATTTACTCGGTGTGATCAAGGCGGTAATAGGCCAGGTTTATGTAGTAGAAGCAGATGGCTCGCAGCGTCTCTTGAAAGAAGGTGACCGAATCTACAGTGGCGAAGAAATTGTCACTGGTGCCAGCGGTGCGGTAAGTGTGGCTCTGCCAGACGGTAAAACACTCGATCTCGGGCGTAATAGCCACTGGACTGAACACGGCTTAAACGCGGTGAATAATGTGGAGCATGACACGCAAGATGTCGCATCCATACAGAAGGCAATCGCCGACGGCACTGACCCGACGCAAGCCTTAGAAGCGACCGCTGCGGGCAATGAACCCCCTGTGCAGATTGAAGGCGGCGGCGGTGGTCACACCCTGGTCCAACTGGACTTAACCGGGCAAATCATCGACCCAACGGCTGGTTTCAACACGCAAGGTATCGGCGCACCGACCTGGGCAATAAACCTCCCCGAGAATGGTTTAAACGACGGCGGCTCCCCGCCTGTACTTCCCCCGCTGGTTAACATTGAAGATTTTGCCGGTAACGATGGCTTCATTAACAAAGAAGAAATAAACCACGCCAACGTCAGCGGCACCAGTAACCAAAATCATGTCACGCTGGTCTTCACGGATAGCCAAAAAAACACAATTACCGTTGATGTCCCGGTCAATAACGGCCACTGGACAGCAAACCCAGATTTAACTGGCCTGGTTGAAGGTGAGATTAGCGTTATCGCTACCGCTACGGATGTTTCAGGCCGTACCGCCACCAGCACGACTGATGCGGTGATCGATGTTACTGATTTACATGACAACATCACTATCGACAGCGTGACGGCAGATAACGTCATCAACATCGCGGAATCACACCAGGCGCAGACCTCCGTTCACGGCACAGTCGGCGGCGATGCCAAACTCGGCGATAAAATCACGCTGATGATTAACGGTCATGAATACACCGATGTGGTTATCGATTTGGGTAACGGCGCTCTCGGTTATCGCATTGATGTTTCCACGCAGGGGCTGCTCGCCGACCCGAATATTC
The DNA here is from genome assembly GCF_024807715.1 of Buttiauxella sp. BIGb0471. NCBI lineage: Bacteria > Pseudomonadati > Pseudomonadota > Gammaproteobacteria > Enterobacterales > Enterobacteriaceae > Buttiauxella > Buttiauxella sp. BIGb0471. The sequence goes on along the minus strand of NZ_JANUEU010000003.1, from coordinate 241,314 downwards.
ATGCCACCGTCACTTCTACGGATGAAGCTGGCAACACCACTCAGGCTTCTTCCGATCACCACGTTGATATCGATCTGGATATTCATAACTCGGTTACTATCGAGACTGTGGCTAACGATGATGTAGTGAATGCCAATGAATCCCGTATGCCAACCATGATCACCGGTGTTGCGGGTGGCGATGCGCAGACGGGCGACCCTGTTACGGTGACGGTCAATGGCCGTGATTACCACGGAGTGGTGGTCAGTGAAAACGGCCAGTTGCGTTATAACGTCCCCGTACCGACCAACCAGCTTAACGAAGGAAAGAATGACGTTAAGGTTGAGGTGGTCAGCCACGATGCGGCGGGTAACGAAGCGATTGCTGTTGAGCACCACAACGTCACTGTCGACACGCAGGCGAGTAATGCCCTGACCATCGAAACCGTCGCCGGGGACGATACCGTTAACCGGGCTGAATCCCGGATGCCGACCATGATTTCCGGCGTGGTGAGCGGTGATGCGCAGGCGGGCGACCACGTTGTCGTCAGCGTTAACGGCCACAATTTTTACGGCACGGTGACTGATGAAAACGGCCAACTGCGTTACGCCATTCCGGTACCGACCCACGCGCTGCTTGAAGGTAGTAACGATGTGCAGGTGATGGTCACCGGCGTCGATGCTTCGGGTAACACCGCGATTGCGGTGGAGCATAAAAATGTGGTCCTCGACACCCATGCCGAAAACCATGTGATCGTCCAGACCGTGGCGGGTGACAACGTGGTGAATGCCGCTGAATCCCGCATGCCAACGATGATTTCCGGCGTGGTGAGCGGCGATGCACAGGCGGGCGACCATGTGGTGGTTAGCGTTAACGGTCATGAATACCGTGGCGATGTGGTCACCGACGAAAACGGCCAGCTGCGTTACGAAGTGCCGGTCCCGACTGCGGCCCTGAACGAAGGCAACAACGATGTGCAGGTGATGGTCACCGGCGTCGATGCTGCCGGTAACACCGCCATTGTGGTGGAGCATAAAAATGTGATGCTCGACACCCATGCCGAAAACCATGTGATTATCCAGACCGTGGCGGGTGACAACGTGGTGAATGCCGCCGAGTCCCGGATGCCGACACTGATCTCCGGTGTGGTGAGCGGCGATGCGCAGGCGGGCGATCATGTGGTCGTCAGCGTCAACGGCCACAATTTTTACGGCACGGTGACTGATGAAAACGGCCAACTGCGTTACGCCATTCCGGTACCGACCCACGCGCTGCTTGAAGGTAGTAACGATGTGCAGGTGATGGTCACCGGCGTCGATGCTTCGGGCAACACCGCGATTGCGGTGGAGCATAAAAATGTGGTCCTCGACACCCATGCCGAAAACCATGTGATCGTCCAGACCGTGGCGGGTGACAACGTGGTGAATGCCGCCGAATCCCGCATGCCGACCCTGATCTCCGGTGTGGTGAGCGGCGATGCGCAGGCGGGCGATAAAGTCGTCGTCAGCGTTAACGGCCATGAATACCGTGGCGATGTGGTCACCGACGAAAACGGCCAGTTGCGCTACGAGGTGCCGGTGCCGACGGCGGCCCTGAACGAAGGCAACAACGATGTGCAGGTGATGGTCACCGGCGTCGATGCTGCCGGTAACACCGCCATTGTGGTGGAGCATAAAAATGTGATGCTCGACACCCATGCCGAAAACCATGTGATTATCCAGACCGTGGCGGGTGACAACGTGGTGAATGCCGCCGAGTCCCGGATGCCGACACTGATCTCCGGCGTGGTGAGCGGTGATGCGCAGGCGGGCGACCACGTTGTCGTCAGCGTTAACGGCCACAATTTTTACGGCACGGTGACTGATGAAAACGGCCAACTGCGTTACGCCATTCCGGTACCGACCCACGCGCTGCTTGAAGGTAGTAACGATGTGCAGGTGATGGTCACCGGCGTCGATGCTTCGGGCAACACCGCGATTGCGGTGGAGCATAAAAATGTGGTGCTCGACACCCATGCCGAAAACCATGTGATCGTCCAGACCGTGGCGGGTGACAACGTGGTGAATGCCGCCGAATCCCGGATGCCGACCATGATTTCCGGTGTGGTGAGCGGCGATGCGCAGGCGGGCGATAAAGTCGTCGTCAGCGTTAACGGCCATGAATATCGCGGCGATGTGGTCACCGATGAAAATGGCCAGTTGCGTTACGCGATTCCGGTACCGACCCACGCGCTGCTTGAAGGTAGTAACGATGTGCAGGTGATGGTCACCGGCGTCGATGCTTCGGGTAACACCGCGATTGCGGTGGAGCATAAAAATGTGGTCCTCGACACCCATGCCGAAAACCATGTGATCGTCCAGACCGTGGCGGGTGACAACGTGGTGAATGCCGCTGAATCCCGCATGCCAACGATGATTTCCGGCGTGGTGAGCGGCGATGCACAGGCGGGCGACCATGTGGTGGTTAGCGTTAACGGTCATGAATACCGTGGCGATGTGGTCACCGACGAAAACGGCCAGCTGCGTTACGAAGTGCCGGTCCCGACTGCGGCGCTGAACGAAGGCAACAACGATGTGCAGGTGATGGTCACCGGCGTCGATGCTGCTGGTAACACCGCGATTGTGGTGGAGCATAAAAATGTGGTGCTCGACACTCATGCCGATGCCACTATCACCATTGACGCCGTCACCAAAGATAACGTCCTGAATCACGATGAGCTGGCGGCTAAAACCCAGTTTATTCATGGTGTTGTGGATGGTGATGCGAAACTTCACGACCGTGTGGATATCGAAATTAAAGGCAATCATTTCAAAGGCGAAGTGATTGATCTTGGCAACGGGAAACTGGGTTACAACATTGCGGTCGATCCGCGTGTCTTCAGCAACAACAAAGGTGAAGTGGACGGTACGGTCAATGTGCACGCCACCATTACCTCTCATGATGATGCGGGCAACGAAGTGATCGCGACTCATGATCACCTGGTAAAAATCGACAACCATGCCAACGCCACCCTCTCCATTGACGCCGTCACCAAAGATAACATCCTGAATCACGATGAGCTGGCGGCTAAAACCCAGTTTGTTCACGGTAACGTTGGCGGTGACGCGCGTGTGGGTGATGTGGTTGATCTTGAAATCCGCGGCAACCATTTCACCGGCAATGTCGTTGATTTCGGCAACGGTAATTTAGGCTACAACATCGAAGTGGACCCCGCGGCGTTTAGCCGCAACAAAGGCGAAATTGACGACGACGTAAACATTCACGCCACCATAAAATCTCACGATGGCGCGGGTAACGTAGTGGTGCAGACCGCTGACCATTTAGTGCACATCGATAACCACGCCAACACCACGATCACCATTGATCCGGTCACCAAAGATAACATCCTGAATCACGATGAGCTGGCGGCTAAAACCCAGTTTATTCACGGTAACGTTGGCGGCGATGCGCGCGTGGGTGATGTGGTTGATCTTGAAATTCATGGCAACCATTTCACCGGCAATGTTGTTGATTTCGGCAACGGCAACTTAGGCTACAACATTGAAGTGGACCCCGCGGCGTTTAGCCGCAACCTGGGTGAAATTGATAGCAAAGTTAAAGTCCATGCCACGATAAAATCCCACGATGACGCGGGCAACGTGGTGGTGCAGAGCGCTGAACACACGGTTTATATCGATAACCATGCCAACGCCACCCTCTCCATTGACGCCGTCACCAAAGATAACGTTCTCAATCACGACGAATTGAATGCCGAAAAGCAGTTTGTTCACGGTAACGTTGGTGGCGACGCACGCGTGGGTGATGTGGTTGATCTTGAAATTCGTGGCCAGCATTTCACCGGAACTGTTGTTGATTTCGGCAAGGGTAATCTGGGCTACAACATTGCCGTGGATCCTTCGGCGTTTAGCCGCAACAAAGGTGAAATCGACGGTGACGTCAACATCCGCGCTACCATCAAATCCCACGATGGTGTGGGCAACGTGGTGGTGCAGACCGCTGACCATTCAGTTCATATTGATAACCACGCCGATGCCTCTATCACAGTTGATCGTGTCACCAAAGACAATGTTCTGAACCACAGCGAACTGGCTAATCCAACCGTTTCCATCCATGGCACCGTTGGCGGTGACGCCGCTATTGGCGATAAAGTTGATATCAACATTCACGATCAGCACTTCCTTGGCGAAGTGATTGATCTGGGTGGCGGCAACCTGGGTTATCGCATTGATGTTAATACCCGCGTATTCAGCAATAACAAAGGCGAGGTGGACAAAAATGTCGATTTCACCGCGTCAGTGACTTCCCATGACCATGTCGGAAACGTGGTGACGGTTACCACTGACCACACTGTGCATATCGATAACCACGCCAATAATGGCCTGACTATCGACACTGTTGCGGGCGAAGATTGGGTCAGTAATGCGGAGTCCCAAAACCCGATCGTTATTCGCGGCGATGTCACAGGAAAAGATGCGCGCGAGCACGATCCGATAGTGGTTAATGTGAATAATCATAACTACACGGGGGAGGTTCATGCTGATGCCAGTGGTCATTTGTACTATGAGGTTTCACTTCCTGTTGGGGCGCTGAAAGAAGGTCAGAATGATGTGAAAGTGGCAGTGACCAGCCACGACAAAGCGGGGAACGTTGTCGAAAATTCACTCATTCACTATGTCGCGGTGGATACCCATGCAGACGCGACCATCAAAATTGACCGAATGACCGATGACAATGTACTGAATCGTGATGAACTGGCTTCGCATGATCAAATCGTCACTGGCAAGGTGGGCGGCGATGCCCGTGTGGGTGATGAGGTCGTTATTGAGATCAACAAACACACGTACCCGGGTGTGGTCGAAGTTCTGAATGACGGATCCCTGGGCTACAAAATCCCTGTTCCTACCTGGGAATTCCATGATCCTAAGGTGGAGCTTGACGACAAATTTGTCACCTTCCACGCGTCCGTGACGTCACATGACATCCTGGGTAACGAAGTCACGGAAACGACCGAGCACACTGTTCATATTGATAACTTTGCCAGTAGTACCGTATCCATTGATAACAATCTTGCCGGTGGCGATAACACGGTTAACGCCGTTGAATCCGTTGCGCCTACGATGGTCACCGGAGATGTCGGTGGTGATGCGCGCGAAGGCGATCATGTTTTGGTTCTTGTTAACCAGCAGAAATTTGAAGGTAACGTCGTCAAGGACGCTGATGGTCATCTGCGCTATGAAGTCCCTTTGCCGGCCGGAACACTGCATTTAGGTAATAACTTTGTGCAGGTGTTGGTGACCAGTTTTGACAAAGCCGGGAATGACGTCACATCGGTTGCTAACACCAACATCACGATGGATACCCAGGCTGATGCCAGCATCGCTATTAATGATGTCACTCCGGACAATATTCTGAGCCACGCAGAACTGGTTCATGCGAAACAGGTTATCACTGGCACAGTAGGCGGCGATGCCAAACTTCATGATGTTGTAGACATCCTGATTAATAACCAACACTTCTATGGGGAAGTTATCGATCTTGGTCACGGGCAGCTCGGACACGGGCAGCTTGGCTATCGTATCCCTGTGGATTCTTCAATCTTTGGCGATAACCACCATAAGCTCAACACTGATGTAACATTCACCGCTTCCGTCACCTCGCATGATGCTGCGGGCAACGAAGTTACCGTCACCACCGATCACAAGGTTCATATTGATAACTTTGCGGTAAATGATTTCACCATCGATACCGTTGCGGGCGAAGATTGGGTCAGTCAAATTGAAGCCCGTAGTAACACCATCATTCGCGGAGCCGTCACGGGTGATGATGCGAAAAATGGCGATGCAGTCACCGTACGTGTATCGGGAGTTGATGAACACGGCAAGCCTGCGCATCATGATTATCCAGGCGTGGTTCACACTGATTCAAATGGCAATCTGTTTTACTCAGTGCCGGTGCCACCGGGCGGGCTTTATGAAGGTCTGGACACGGTAAAAGTTTCTATCACCAGTCATGATGAAATCGGTAACGTAGTCACGACTTCCCATACGCATGATATTGCGGTCGATACCCATGCGGATGCCACTATCAGTATTGATAAAGTCACTGCTGACGACGTGCTTAACTACAATGACTTAGAACAGCCTAAGGTGACAATCACCGGTGACGTGGGTGGCGATGCTAAAGTTGGCGATCACGTGGTGATTACGATCAATGGGGCTGATTATCCAGGGAGCGTGACTGTTCTGGATAACGGTCACTTAGGCTATAAGATCGATGTTGATTCTTATGCTTTCGGCAACAATCATCAGAAGATTGATCATAAATCTGGCGATTTAAGCGATCGCAATAAAATCGATGCCGATGTGAAATTTACCGCTTCCGTCACCTCTCACGACGAACTTCACAACGTTGTCACTGTTACGACCGAGCACACTGTTCATATTGATAACCACGCCGATGGCGTTCTCACTGTGGGGCAGGTGACTGGCGATAACATCATTAACCACCACGAATCACGAGAGCACACCACCAAAGTCACCGGCACCGTGAGCGGCACATCGAGCGGTGAGATTAACGAAGGCGATAAAGTCACCATTACCGTTAATCATCACTCATATGAAACTACCGTTATCAAGCTGCCTTATCAGCATGGCGCTTTAGGCTATAGCGTGGATGTGTTGACCAAAGATCTGCTGGCCGACCCGGACCCGATTGCCCATGTTGTGGCGCACGACGACGCCGGTAACGCAGATCATATCGACATCACCCACCATATCGATATTGATCTGGAAGCGACGGCGACCATCACCATCGATAAGGTGACTGGCGACGATATGATCAACGGTGAAGAGTCGGATCAAGAATTAACCAAGGTTTCAGGCACCGTCGGCGGCGACGCGAAAGAAGGCGACGTTGTTCACCTGGTGATTAATGGCAATGAGCTGACGGCGGAAGTCACCAAAGATTCTCAGGGCCACCTGCTCTGGAGCAAACAGGTGAGCACCCATGACTTAATGGTTGACCCACATTTCACGGCGACCGTGATCGCCACCGATAATGCCAACAACACGGCAACCGCTGAAGCAGACAGGACTGTTGTTGTTGATCTGAAAGTTGAAGCTGAAATTACGGTTGATTACGTTACGCCTGATAACGCCCTGAACGCCGATGAACTCAAGCAGGGGCATACTCTGGTTAGTGGCACGGTTAAAGGGGAAATGCATGTAGGCGCCCCTCTGACGTTAACCATCAATGGCAAGGACTATCATGGTTTTGTAGAAGATCAGGGTAACGGAAAGATGGGGTACCATATTTCCGTTAGCACGGCTGATCTTCAGGCCAATCCGCATATTCATGCCACCATCAGCGTCACGGACCAGGCGCAAAACAGCACCGTTGCCACCGCAGATCACACCGTTATTATTGACGATCATGCTAATGCATCCGTGACGATCAACGTGGTGTCTGGCGACGATATCCTCAATCACCTTGATCAAAAACACCCAGCCACCACCATTAACGGCACTGTGGGTGAAGATGTTCAGAAAGGCGATATCGTCCATGTGTGGGTCAATGGTGTTGATTACCCGGCGACGGTAGAACCACAGGCATATCTCAATGGTGGCCTGGGTTATTCCGTTGACGTAAGAACCGACGGGCTGTTAGCCAATCCCTATATTCATGCCACCGTCACCGCTGTCGATCCGCATGGCAACAGCGTTTCGGTTTACGCATCACACGAAGTTTCCAGAGATGACAGTGCGCAGGCCACCATCAGTATTAATCCAGTCACTGCTGACAACTGGATTAACAATGCTGAGGCTCACCAGGATCACACCACTATTACTGGAAAAGTCACCGGTGATGTTCATATCGGTGACACCGTTGATCTTGTGGTCAACAATCAGCACTACTACGGAAAAGTTGTTTCTGAAGGCAAGGGCCACGGCCTGGGTTACAGCATTGATGTCAGCACCACAGATCTGCTTTCCGGCGGTGATAAACCCGTTCTTCATGCATCAGTAACTGGCTACGATGCGGCGGGGAACACCGTGCTGGCAACGGCCGATCATGCCCTGGGGATTGATACACGGGCCGAGGCAACGATTGATATCACTCCAGGTTCCGTCCATTTAAACGGGACTAATGATTTCTGGGTTATCTCTGGTAACGTGGGCGGAGATGCGAAAGAAGGAGATATCGTTACTATTTCGGTCGGGGGGAAAACCGTCGAAACGACCGTGCAGAAATTCTCTGACGGACATTTGGGTTATAACGCCGATCGCACAACCGATCCTGTGACCGGGCAGTTGTCGTTCATCAATCCGGATGATGTTGGCCCAAATTCAGATATTGTCGTGAAGATCACCACTACCGATCCATACGGTAATACTGAAACCGCAACCGACCATATAGGCGTTCATGGGACGGGTCATCCAACTGATAATAATACCGGCGGGACGACCACACCGCCCCCACATGCCGAAATCACCATCAGCCCGGTCGCGGGTAATGATGTGATTAATAAAGCCGAATCAGAAGCGGGCAAGACCTTAATTCGCGGTACGGTTTCAGGGGATGTTCATCCTGGTGATGAAGTGACGCTACATATCGGTAGAGATTCCTATACCGGTAAAGTCATTGAATTGCCAAATCTGCCGGGTGAGTATGGATATGAAATTCCGGTTGATACAGCAAGCCTGATGAATAGTCCGGCTGTGACAGCACTCGTCACGTCGCACAACGGCAACCAAGTGTTTACGGCATCTCAAGAACTGAGCGTAGACACTAAGGCCACCGCCGAAATTCACCTCGATAATATTGCTGGCGACAACGTCATCAATATTCTGGAGTCACAGTCCGGGACAACAACCATCAGCGGCATCGTCAAAGGCGATGGTATTCATGACGGCAGTAACGTCACCATCATGGTGAATGGAAATCCTGTTACCACCCAAGTCTTTACCGATTCCAAAGGTGTGATGCGTTTTAGCAAAGACGTCAGCGTTGACGATCTGCGCCATACCCCGACCATCACGGTGAGCGTGACCGGGCAAGACGATCAGGGGAATACCTTTACGGCAACGGACGGTAAAACGATTACCGTTGATACGGACATTAGCGCCCATATCACCATTGATCCTGTCACTGGCGATAACATCATTAACTCGGGTGAAAGCAAAACGTCCGTCACGCACATCACTGGTACGGTTTCGGGTGACGTGAGTCCAGGTGATCATGTGACGCTGACAGTCAATGGTCATGAATATCAGGATGTTGAAGTTGCTAACGACCTGACATACAAAGTTGATGTGCAGACCAGCGATCTGGTGGATGGCAAACCGATCACCGTAGCAGTGACTGGGCATGATGAGCATGGTAATACCCTTGTAGCCCACGCGACTCAGAATATTACCGTTGATACCGAGGCCCATGCGGGTATCAAAATGAATATCGTGTCCGGTGATGACATCCTTTCGGCGAAAGATCTCAGCGCAGAACACACGAAGATCACCGGCACGGTAGATGGCGATGCAGCGGTCGGCGACAAAGTTACGATCATGCTCAATGGCGTTGAGAAGAGCGGGCTTGTGGAAGTGGATGCTGTGACCGGGAAGTTGGTCTATACGGTGGACGTTGACTCTGCCGATCTCAAAGCTGAGGCGCAATACCAGCACACCGATAAACCAACGATCGTCGTGACGGTAAATGGCGAAGACAGCTCCGGTAACCACTTTACTCAAAGTCAGAGCAGAGTTGTGACCATTGACGATCATGCCGATGTGAAGCTGACGTTTGATCCGGTGGCAACAGATAACATCCTGAACATCGAAGAAAGTCAGCATTCAACCACGCAGATTAGCGGCACAGTAACCGGCGATGTGAAAGACGGTAGCACTGTTATTCTTACCATCAACGGCAATGAGCGCCCTGTAACCATCCATGGCGATGATACACATGGGTACACCTTTAAACTGGATGTCCCAACTTCCGATCTGCTTGCCGATCAGACGATTACCTATAAAGTGACCGGCGTCGATGCTGTCGGCAATACCTTAACCGTCACCGAAACAAACACCATTACCATCGACCACGATGTGAAAAATGAAGTTCACATCGGTACTGTTGCGGGTGACGACAAGGTGAATATTGCCGAGCATAGCCATCCTACCACCATGATATCCGGCACGGTTGACGGCGATGCGCAGGATGGCGACATCGTTACGCTGATGCTAAATGGCAAGCCAGCTGGCACGTATACCCTGCAAGGCGGCCTGAAAACCTTCGACATTCCTGTTGATAACAGCCTCTTAACCGAGGGTGATAACAAGATAGATGTCTCGTTCACCGGGCATGATACTTCCGGTAATGTTTTCACCTCGACCGATACTCACTCTATTACGCTCGATACGACGATTGGCGCACATATCACGCTGCAACCCGTGGCAACGGATGACATCATCAATGCCAAAGAGGCTGACAATGTGTCTATTAAGGGCACGGTTGATGGAGATGCACAACCGGGCGACTCGGTGTCGATGACCGTCAACGGACATCCGTATACCGGCACGCTGGATGCTAATAAACACTTCAGTATTCCCGTACTTAGAGGGGACTTGCAGGAAGATGGCAACAGGATTGTTGTTGATGTTGCAGTGAAGGACAGTGCCGGTAACACGTTTACTGCGCATACTGAACATGATGTGCTGGTGGATACCCATCTCAACGCCGCCATCCATCTCGACAATGTGGCGGGGAACAATGTCATCAATGCCCAGGAGTTTGACCATGTTTCTGTCACCGGCACGATTGACCGGGATACCGATGCACAGCTGGGCGATCATGTGATGGTGACGGTCAACGGCAAGTCGTTCCCGGGTGTGGTTGGTGTGATTAACGGTCACCTGGGTTACGACATTCCCGTTGATAAAGCGTTACTGCATGATGGGAAAAACACCTTTGATGTGAGTATCAGTGCGACGGATAAAGCCGGTAACGCCATCACCGTTCATGACTCACATGATGTGCTGGTGGACACCCATGCCGATGCCAAAATCACTATCAATAATGTCACCGACGATAACCACATCGACTCGCAGGAAGCACGTCATCATCTGACTCATATTACCGGCCAGATTGACAGCGCCGATGTGCATGACAATGAACATATCAATGTCACCATCAACCACAAACATTATGACGTGGTACTGCACGAAGAAAATGGCCATCTGACATATGACGTTCCGGTTAATACCCATGAACTGAATGTCGGTAAAAATAGTGTGGGTGTTTCAGTGATTGCTCACGACGATCATGGCAACACCAACGTTATCCATCAAAAGTCAGATTTCACAATGGATGATCCATCCCATCGTGGTAAGCATGACGTTGATACTTCGGGCAAAGCGCATCATGCAGCGCACGGCCATGATCACGGCTTAAGCAATCTGTTCGATGACAGTAATGATTCGCTTTCTTTCAATCTTAACCATGATGCCAAAGCTCATTCGGGCCGTGACGACGCTAAAGTCTTTACCGGAAAAGATGACAGCAACGAAGCGAAACACGATCTCAGCAGCCTGGCGAAAGAACTGCACGAGAACCCGGACATTACGCACCACATCAGAGGTGGTGATGATCACGGGCAAGGCAAAGGCCTGGCGTCCGCAGCGACACACTTACCGGGTGCACCACACGCGGGTGACGCAGGAACGATGCACGACTCAGGTGGTTCATCGCACTACTCGCTGGATCACTTAATCGCCAAGCCAGAACATTACTCACACTAAATGATAATCACCGCCCTTCACCGGGCGGTGATTTCACATGCCGTACTGGCAATAAAAGAAAGGTACTGGAAATGTATTACGTTCAACGTAATGAAGAAGGGCAACTGACACGGGTTGAGAACGAGCCGTTTACCGGAATGACAGGCGAAGTCTTCACGCAGACGCCTGAAATCACCGCCTGGAATAACGCCCGCAACGTGGTGGATGAAAGCCTGCAACATAAAGAATTGCTGCAACGCAGTGACCTGGAAATGGTCCGCGTTCTGGACGACCTGATTTTCCTGCTGATTCAAAAAGGGGTGATTACGATCACCGACCTGCCGCCGATGGCGCAGGTGAAGCTGATGAATCGTGCGCAGGCGCGCCAGGGGTTGGGTGGGTTAGAGGATCTTTTAAACAGTGATGATCAGGGGATTTTTTAAATAGCCATCATATTTCGAGTTGTGTTGGCGGGGGCGCTACGCTTGCCCGCCCTACGCGCTGGGTTTCGTAGGGTGGATAAGCGAAGCCTCATCCACCATTTTTTTACAGGTTAAAACGGTGCCGGTTCGCCGAGTAGCTGCCCCATCGCGCCATAAATCCCCACTTCTTGCAGCACGCGCAGTTCCCCTTCGGTTTCAACACGCTCGGCAATCAGCGGCAGGTCAATATTGTTGGTTGCGCTGTGTAACACGTCGATAAACAAGCGTTTATCGCTCTCAATATCAATGTGGCGGATATAGCTGGAATCAATTTTCAGGTACGCCAGGCCCCATTGCGACAGGTGCCCAATCATATCGAAGCGGCTACCGAAGTGTTGCAGGCCAAGGCGGCAGCCAAAATGATTTAGCGACTTGATAAATACTTCCATTTGCTCAGGTTCCGGCAGTTGGTTCTCGTCCAGCTCCAGAATTAAACGACCAGCAAGCTGCGGGTTCGTCTTCAGTGGGTTAAGCAGCTGCTTGATAGTCGCATCATTTGCCAGAGAACTTCCTGACAGGCTGAGCGCCAGATAACCCGGATAGTTTTTCAACTGCTTCAACGTCAGATTCAACATCACCCGATCAAGGCGTTGGCTCCAGCCAAACCGGTGGATCCACGGCAGGAAACGACCGGCAGGAATGCTGTTGCCTTTTTCATCCACGATGCGCGACAGCACTTTGTAATGAATCACTTTCTGCGTGTTTTTGCAGTCCACAACCGGCTGGAAGAATAACTGGAACTGCTCTTTGCTCAGTGCATTCTCAAGACGCGTAAACCACAGATGCTGATCTTCATTGGCTGCATCAGTTTGAACCACAGGGAACAGGTTGGTCTGATGCGTGGTATGGGTTTCGGCTTCCATCAATGCGCGGTCGGCCTGAACAATCAGCGACTGCGGGGAATCCCCATAACTAAACGGCACCATTCCCGTATGCGCGACCGGGTTAATGTCAGACATGCCGGTTGCGTAGAAGGCGGCAAGTTGCTGATTGAGCGAGTTCTGCAAAGTCAGCATTTCATTGTGCGTTACGCCAGGGCAAAGCAGGGCGAATTCGCCACCGCGAATACGGGCTAGAATGCTGTCGGCATTGGCATGTTGGTTCTTCACGACATTCATCATATCGGCAACATGCTTCAGCAAGTTATCGGTATGCGGGCCGCCAAAACGCTGGTTCAGGCCACCGAGATCCTGAATGCGCAATAACAGCAAATAGCCTGATGCCGTTTCTTCATCGCTTAAACGGGTCTGCATCTGTAAGTCGAAAGCGCGACGGTTAGCGATACCGGTCTGGCTATCGAGATAGGCTTCATTGTGCAGACGTTCGCTGTGCTCGGCCTGATCTTCAAACAGTGATTTAAGTTTAGCGACCATCAGGTTCATGGCCTCAACAACGCGGCGCAACTCCGGCGTTTTCGGTAAGTCGAGCTGAGTGAGATATTCGCGGCGGGTAATCGCCTGGGATTGTTTGACCATATAATTGAGCGGGCGTAACTGGCGGCGCAAAAGTGCGGCACCCGCCAGAATACAAACCGCTGAACAGGCCAGCATCCACAGCAGGTTCGCCAGCGTGCTTTCCCATAAGCGCTTGATAGCAAACACCGGGTTGCTCAGGACTTCGACGCGAGCCGCCTGCTGCCAGCCCCGCATAATCGTCGCTTCACCGGCTTGCGGTTTCACATTCACCAGGGCGACAAACCAGCCCGGCACTTCGGGAATAGACAACGACGCGCTGCGCTCAAGAATCGTTTTGCCGCTCGACTGATCGATGACACGGATGGCATCGTAGTAGCCGCTATCGAAAATTGAACTGACCATTAACTCGATCATCGCGGGATCGTCAACGTGCGGGGTGAGCGAAAGGCCCAATGCGGTCGCAGCATCCTGCGCGTGAGAAAGCAGCTGGTTATTGTATTGCTCCCGGGAACTTTCGAGATTCACAATAAAACTACCGCTGAAGATGATCAGCATAAATAGAAAGATAGCTATTAGAAGCTGTTTGAAAAGTGACACAGGTTTATCCTATTCATCAATCGGGAATCCTTCTTCCCGCATTTTTTTCAACACATCCTGCCATCGAGAAAGACGCTTACTATCCCCGACACGTTTATTATTCTGACTTCCTGGTAGCCACAACCCGCTATCATTAAATGAATAAACAGGTAATAAATCTGAACGCTGTGTTGCAGGTAAAATGTTATCCGTCAGACTATCAAGAACGATGGGAATCGCATCCGGTGACGCGTACCAGGTTAATACCATATGCGCCCGATTCAGACGTAATGCTTTAACGTAGGTAATACGTAACTTTTCTCCTGAAACACCTAAGTGACGTAATGTGAAATATTTAGCGATAGCATAATCTTCGCAATCTGCTTCGCCTTTGCGCAGCGATTCTACGGGCGTTGCCCAATAATCAGTGCTATTCCAGATTTCAATATCTTCACGGTAATGCAATTGCTGGTTAAAAAAATGATTCACCGCATTTAATTGCGCGAGTTCAGTTTGGCTCCGTTGGTTCAATAACAGTTGCTGCCACGCATTTATACGCTGCTCGCCATCCTTTGTTGCCGGGCCATAGAGCTGATCGGCACGTTGTTGAATGGTCGTGAAATCCCAGGCTGCACGTAAAGAGCCTCCCGCCAATAGTAACAACAGCACACCAGAAAAAATCAGAGGCGCTAATAATCTGGTGCGAAAAAATAACCTGACTGAGTTCAATTACACATCCGAATAGAGCCAATAACTGTTTAGTTTCGCTGTAGGTTTTTCGGCATCACTTTTTGTGTCAGCCACTTGTGAGTCAACTGAGTATTGACGGGGGATTCAAAGATGCGCCCAAGTGTCTTATCTACAAAAGCAACAAACTGTGGGTCTTCCTTCCTCATCATAATGGCATATTTCATTTTTTCACCCACAACGTCCTGGGAAACAGAGAAATCTTCAGGATGCTCATTTTGATTGATAATAGGATACGCCAGGATGTCATCGAGAATGATCGCGGCAGTACGTTTTTGCGCCATCATATCAAACGCATCTTGCACGGTATCTGAAGTGATTATCGAGATACTCAGATGTTTCTCACGGTTCACTCGATTGAACTCTAACAAATCTTTAGAACCGCGCGGCACGCTGACGGTACGGCCTTTTAAGTCTTCAAGCGTATGGATATTATTCTGGCGTAGCGAAATAATACGCATATGGGCGACAAAATAATCAACAGAGAAGGAGACGCTTTTCTTCCGCTCTGGCGCATCGGTGTTAACGCTGCAATCCAAATCTATTTTACCAGAGTTAAGTGAGTTCACGCGTTCGGTAAATAGAGTAGGAATGTAATGAACGGCGAGATTCTTTTTCCCCAGAGAAATACGCAATTCATCAGCAATCATATTGCATAGGGAGATGGTGTACCCGGTCACTTTGCCACCCACATCCCGAAAAGAGAAAGGCTCAAGCTGACGATAACCAATGTTTAACGCATTACTTTCTTTAATATGATCAAGCGTGGCAGAAGTGCCATCGGCCCTGAGATAATTGGGAGCCAATATCAGAGGTAACAATGCCAACGCCCTCAGAAGAACCTTGAGCCCGGTGTTAAATGACTTTTTCATGTTAGTACGCATAAAGTGTTGTAGATGTTGTGAGTTTTTTAAGTTCCGCCGACATTGGAATATTTAGATTAATAGCGTTCGGTGGAATAGGAGACTGGAACCATCGTTGGTACAGTTTCTGAAAATCTTTGCCGGTAATAAGTGTTTTGAGCGTGTTATCGAGAAAATTTTTGAATTCACTGTCATCAAGCGGCAGCAACAAGCCTGCGGGAATCGGTGGGCTTAACGTCTGATCTGATATTTCAAACTCATCAGGCGTCGGGGACATCGCGATCATACCTTTAAGTATCGCCGTACTTGAAATTAAAGCCGGTAACTCACCACTTTGAAGTTCCTGGAATGCACCTTTGTTATTGTTATCAAGCTCAATATTTAAATTGAGATCGTTCGTTCTATTGATGGTGTGGATTTGCTCGACATAAATAGTGCCGCTTTTAACCAGGACACTGTGCCCGGCTAAGTCGTCAATGGTATCGGTATGGTTATTTTTGCGAGTAATGAAACGCGTGCTGGAGAAGAAAAATGGGAATGAGAATTCGGCTTTTTGATGACGCAATTCAGAATAAAAACCAGGGATGCACATGATATCAGTAGCATGATTTTTAATGAGCACGAACTGTGACGCGGTACTGCTTTTTATCCAGCGAACTTTAAGGTCTTTCAGCTTCAGTTTTACTTTGATTGCATCAACGAGTTTATTGCATATATCAATGGAGTAACCCACCGGCCGCTGCCCTTCAATGTATGAAAAGGGAAATGCATCATCCTGATAACCCAGCGTAATTGTCTTTGTCTCGGCTATCTTATCCAGTGTGTTTTTGCTGTGTACGCCATGTGCGTGGCACACCGGAATACTGAGCAAAAAGAGTCCCAAAAACCAGATGACTGACAGGTTTGTAGGGTGGATAAGCGTACGCGTCATCCACCATTTCGGTGAACGGTGTCGGATGGCGTTACACTTATCCGACCTACGAAATAGCCCAGCAAAAAGGGTTTTAACAGACATCGCAGATTTCCCCGTCGATGACTTTATTGCCAAACGTTGGCTCCAGATCTTTCTCAGGTAATGGGCGGCTGTAATAGTAACCCTGTACATTCTGGCAAGAAATTCGGCGCAAAATAGTCCGCTGCTGCTCCGTTTCAACTCCTTCTGCCGTCACGCTCATGCCATATTTCTGGGCAAATTGAATCAGCATTACAACCAGGTACTGGCTGGCACTTTCTTGCTCCAGTTTCATAATCAGGGTGCGGGCGATTTTAATGCGCGTGAACGGATAAATAAGCAGATAATCCAACGCCGCATATCCGGTTCCCAAATCATCCATCGCAATAGAAATACCCATTTCACGAATTTTTCTGAATACCGGCAACGCAATAGACTGATCCAGCTTTTCTGATTCAGTGACTTCAATTTCGAGGCGGTTTGCCGCCAGGCCACTTTGTTTTAACGCATCAACAATAATGTCTATCAGGCCAGGGCCATGTAATTGATAGGCCGAAATATTCACCGCGACTTTGGTGGATTCAGGCCATTTCGCCGCAGCCATACAGGATTGTCGGATAATCCATTCGCCCAAACGAATAATCAGGCCGGACTCTTCCGCAATATTAATGAAGTAATCCGGGAATATCAGTCCCTTAGTAGGATGATTCCAACGGATAAGCGATTCATAACCACAAACCGTTTCATTTTCCAGATCGATAATAGGCTGGTAGTGCAGCACGAACTCATTATTATCAATGCCGTTAATGATTTCCTGATTCACGAACACACTGTTGGTGTGCTTCATCATCATGCCGTCTTCAAAGAAGTGGTAGCAACCGCGTCCGCTATGTTTTGACGCGTACAATGCCAGGTCAGCATTGATCATCAGCGTCGTGGCACTGTTGCCCTGAGAAGGGGCGGTGACAATACCCACGCTACAACTGATGGCGAAAGAGTGGCTACCGTAGGTAAACGGAATACTCAAAGCACGGACGATTTTTTGCGACAGTGCTCCAGCTTCCTGGCAATTGTCTTCCCGCACACTCTGCAAAATAGCAAATTCATCGCCGCCTAACCGCGCAGCAAAGTCCATTGGGCCGAGCAACAATGACAGGCGCTGTGCGACACCGATCAGAACTTCATCGCCCGCCGAGTGGCCGAAGGTGTCGTTGACCGGTTTAAAGTTATCAAGATCGATCAGCAACAAGTTGAAAGACTGCCCGTTTTGATTCATTTCGCGAATGCATTTATCCAGTGCCTGACTAAAAGAAGCGCGGTTCGGGAAGCCGGTCAGCGAATCATGGTGAGCCATGTACTCCATTTTTTGCGACATATCCTGCATTCTTTGCAGGTAATCGCGTTCAACCATCGCAATACGGAGTTTTTCAATCGCTGCTGCTAATCTGCCGATTTCGTCATCCTGATCTAAATAAGGGGTAATAAGGTCGGTTTGCTCGTGGGCAATGCGGGTCAGGGAGTTGATGAGCAACGGTACCGGGCGGAACAGGCGGCGCATAAACAGCGTCACCAGAGCCAGCGTACCTAACAAAATTAGCGCCAGAATGATCAGTGTTTTCTTCAGCATCGCGTCATAGGCGGCATAGAGCTGTTTTTTATTGCCGATGCTGCTGACTAAACTACCCAGAATTTCGCCTGATGGAGTCAGAATAGGCACGGCGCTGATAAAGCAATCCTGGCCGTTAATCGAGGCAAAACCAATGTAGTAATTCCCCAGGACGTCAGTGGCTCTTTGTCCTTTGAAGCTGATTTTTTCTTCTGTTGATTCTGAATTATTGCTGATGCCCTGGAAGCCTTTATCCGGCGTATAAAGGAAAAGCCACGTCGGGTTACGGGTTTGCACCGCGGCCAGAGCTAATACATCGACAGGGTTATAACCGGTTTGAATCACTGAGTCCGGGTCGCCGATTTTGTGCTCCGACACAATGCGTGTGATTTGGCCGGTCGAACTGGTTCCCACCGCGACGTTGGTATAAACATTGCGGACGATATAGGTAATGATTTGCGCATTCGCTTCAGC
This sequence comes from Buttiauxella sp. BIGb0471, assembly GCF_024807715.1. Lineage (NCBI taxonomy): Bacteria > Pseudomonadati > Pseudomonadota > Gammaproteobacteria > Enterobacterales > Enterobacteriaceae > Buttiauxella > Buttiauxella sp. BIGb0471. Next base: position 222,452 of record NZ_JANUEU010000003.1, on the reverse strand, counting down.
CTGATGTACCCACTGTTGGTACGAAAAGCTATCAATCAGACCCCAACCCGCACAGGCACCTGCCCCGAAAGCAATAAGGATACCCGCCAGCAAAAACTGGGTTATTTTCCCGGCGATAGAATGGTGCCAACCTTTTACGCTTTTAAGCGAGAAAAAACTTTTAGCCACAGATTGTCGGTTTCCTGATGAATACGAATGACTCATGAATTAATGATTTTAAATTAATTCATTGGTATATAGTGTCTGGCTGTTGCTGTTATGTGAGTTTTTATGAAGAGTGTCAGACGTTGCGTCACCAATAACAAACTATTATGTAACATTACTGATGAGAAAATAAATAAAGACAAAACACGCGGCGGGACTATAGATAACCCGGATAACCAAGTCAATCACAAAAAATAGTGATTAAACGCTAATTGAGCGATTCATTGATTCTCTTTAAGCTTTTCATCAAATAAAGACGTTAGTGACACAGCGACTTTATCTTTCAATTACCATTTTAACGCAATATTATACAATGCTTGCTTGATTTTATTTTCATGATAATCAATGAGTTGTGTGTATTTTTTGTTTGTTGTTTAATAGGATTTTATTATTAAATAATGTCCATTTTTACCTATAAGTAGCAGTTCTTTTTTGAGCGCAAAATGAATACAATTAAAAAGGATTTGAGAATGCCAGCGCGATTTCTTGTTTGTTAATAATTTAAATCATTTAAAATAACCAATGGCGCTTGTTAATTAATTGTTCGTATTTGTTTTGATTTTAATACGTGCGGGATCTTCTTAATATCGTTGTAAATGTTAATTAATTATAACGTTTTTTCTATTTCATTATGTCTTCTGCAATATTTTATCCATTAATAAATATACTCACCATGCTACCTAAATAGCACACTAAGCATAAGCAACGGGTTAAATACTTGGACTCTACAGCCAGCAACAGCACAGCGTATACCAATAAACGGTGGGTTTTCCCGCTGGTTCTCCCGTTCCTGCTTTACTCACTGGCCCAATTGCTCAGTAGCCACCTTATTGTCGATGGACGAGTTCTGGTGGTTTATGACCTGGAACTGGCGGCTATCTCTGCGGTATTGGTGCTATTTGGTTACAGAGCCGTACCCGGCCTGATTCTTCTCTCTGTATTTTCCCTGCTGTTCCGTTCTTCAACCGAATCCTACGAGCTGCTTGGTTACCTGATTGCCGCATTCATCAGTTACTTCTTCTACGCCAGGTTTACAGGCTGGCGCAGTGCATCAAGTTTTGGGCGCATCACGCTCACGACCCAGCGCATTATCTGGCTCTGTCTGTGCAATGCGGTACTCAATACGCTTTTTAGTGAATTGATTTGCCTGCTGACTATGCCGCATACGGGTTCAGGAATGGTTTGCGATCACATTTTTAACGCGGAAACCCTGGTCAGAATCCAGGGGGTGATGAATGGCTGCATCACGGGCATTCCTTTGTTCTACACCGCATTAAGGATTATCTGCCGCCCGAAATACGCCGCAGTCTGCCAGAAGTCAGTTTTGGCCCAGCTATCAGAAAACGTCGGTTACACTCGCTTTTCAGCATGGGCCTTATCGCTACTCATCCTGATGGTTTGTCTGAATATTCCCTTCAAAGACAATATCTTCTTCACCTTCTATAGCCTGATACTGATCTTCCCTCTGATGCTGTGGAGCTCGGTGCGCATTGGCTATATTTTCACGGCTCCGGTCTGGACCGTGATGATGATTGTGCTGGCGAAAAATAATGTGAACTACATCGCAGTCAATGACGACTTCATGTTGCATCAGGTGCTGGTCTCGACGGCTATTTTTATCTTCACGCTCACCATCGTGATTATGGGCGTGCTTGCCCGTTTCAACACTCTACGCATTGAGCAATTGCTGAATATGGGGCTGACGGACCCGATGACCAATATGCCCAATTTGCGGGCATTGAAAGCGGATATTCAGGCGTCGCCAGACTCTACGGTATGCCTGATTCAGGTGCCGGAAATGGAGCTATTTTCGCGTCGCTACGGGCTGCACTTTCGCGCCAGATACCAGAAAAAACTGGCCGAGCATCTGCGCCTTAAACTCAATTTTGATGAGAAAGTCTATTACCACGCGGGCTATGGTCTGCTGCTCAAGCTGGAACAACCCAGCTGGGGAAGACTGAGCATTCTGTACAAATCGGCGAATACCTTTCGCTATTCTCATAACAATCAGCAGCTCGGGTTTCGCAGTGGTCTGGGATATTGCCGGGCCACGCAGTTCTGTAACGATGTCTACAGCCTGACCGGGAAACTGGGAATTGTTTCCGGGCTTTCGCTGGTCAACGGCAAGCCGGAAAACCTCGAGGCGCAGTCCAGCCGTATCCATGAAAGCTATATCGTTGGGCGCACTGATATTCGTACCGTATTGCAGAAAACGCTGGATAACGACGCGTTTGTCTTAATGGCGCAACCGATCGTCAGTACCTGTGGCGAGCCGCGTTACCACGAAATTCTGCTGCGTATGTTAGATGAAGAAGGTCGGTTTATTCCGCCGGATCGTTTCTTACCGGTGGCAACCGAAGCGGGGCTTGCGCCTGATATCGACTTATGGGTTATCAGAAATACGCTGAAAACAATGCAGTTGCATCCGGAACACTGTTTTTCTATCAATCTGGCCCCGGTTACTGTGTGTCGCGCCAGTTTCGTTCATCACGTTCAGTTACTGCTGACGGAGTTCGGCGTCGATCCGCATCGCATTATCTTTGAAATCACGGAAGCGGATGCGCTGTCAGATACCGAACAGTCACAAAATACGGTGCGCTCGCTCAAAAGCCTGGGTTGCCGTGTGGCGATTGATGACTTCGGCACAGGCTTTTCGAGCCATGCTCGCCTGATGGATGTCAGCGCCGATATTCTGAAAATAGACGGCTCGTTTATTCGTGAAATTACCGATAACGAAGTCAGTCATTACATTGTTGAGTCATTTTGCCATGTTGCAAAAATGAAAAATATGCAGGTCGTCGCTGAATATGTTGAGAATGAAAAAATTCAACGCTGCCTGGAAAATATGAATGTTGACTGGCTTCAGGGATATCACATTGGTAAGCCAGTGCCGTTGCTGACGTTGATATAACGACACGCATAAACAAATTCATTAATTAAGCATTCATTTCACATTATTTAGGTAACTGGAAACCCATGCGTAAATTTTTAACAATACAGCGCCCCTCAGATGTGGAAGAAACCAAGGGCAGCGAAAATTTTCTGACATCCTGGCTGCATAAATTACATGTGGGGGTGGCGATGAAGCTAGGGCTGATGCTGGTTGCCTGCATCGCCGTGCTGCTGATTGGCGCATCGTTCCTGTTGTCATCTTATTTAGCTAAACAGCTACAGGATAACGCCCTGGAAGTGTTGCGTTCAAATACGCGTATCTTCCATAACAATATCGTCACCGAATATAAACGCGTTACCCGAGACGCGGAACGTTACAGCAACGTTTATATTAATAACTACCAGAATATGTCTCCGGTGCCGCTGCGTTCATTAGGGACTGAAGAGTTAAAAGCCTTATTAAGCGATACGCGTATTAATGCTCACTTTACCGAATTAACCAGCGTATTTGCCTCGACCTTTATTCGTGAAGGCGAGCAATTTGTTCGTGTCTCCACCACTCTCCAGGGCAAAGAGGGCAAAATAGCGACCGCCACCGTTCTGAGCCATGACAACCCGGCGTTAGCGGGGCTGATTAAAAACAAACCTTATTCAGGCGTGGTGACGTTATATGGCAAACAATTCATCAGCCACTACGAACCTATTACCGATAAATTCGGCCAGGTGGTGGGGGCTGTTGCGATTGGTTTTGACGTTAAACTGGCGCTGCAACCGGTTATTAAAGAGTTACTAGCGGTTCACATTGGTGAAGGCGGCTACGCGTACGTGCTGGATGCGGGGTTCAGCCCCGGCATGATGGTGGCGCACCCAACCCTTGCTAACCAGCATGTAGAAAACATTACCGACGCCCATGGCTACAAGCGCTATGCCGATATTATGGCGCTTAAAAATGGCACGGTTTATTACGAAACCGTGAGCGGTTACGGCGCGGCACCGCGCAAACGGGTGGCGGTATTTGAATATATCGATGGCATCAACTGGATTATTTCCACCACCAGTTATGTCGACGATGTTGCCCGCAGCAGCAATCTGGTGCGCAACAGTCTCTTGATGTTCAGCGTGCTGTTAATGCCGGTGATTTTGATTTTGATTGCCGCCACCAGCCGTATTCTGATTTCACGTCGTTTAAATAAAGTGCTGCGAATTTCGCAATCTATTGCTCAGGGCGACCTGACCGTGAATGTGCAGGTCGATCACAACGATGAGATCGGTGATTTGCTCAGTGCGAACGAAAAGATGCGTCAGTCGTTGCACTCGTTAGTGGGCGGTGTGGTTTCACATGCCCGCCGGGTTCATGAAGCGGCTTTAAATATCACCGAAGCGGTGGATGGCCAGGCCTCGACCAGCGTGGAAACTTCATCTTCAGTGGCAGAAATCACCTCGACGATGGAAGAACTTTCGGCCTCCTCAACGCAAATTGCCGAGCATTCTCGTGCGGTGGTGGATATCGCCAATGTCACGCTTGATGACTGCAACAAAGGCTCCGATTCGATGGGCGAATTGCTCACTCGTATGGCTGATATCGACAGTGACAACCAGCAAAGCATGCGTGAAATCATGATGCTGGGTAACAAGTCCAAAGAGATTAGCCGCGTGATGATTATCATCAATAATGTGGCGGACCAAACCAAACTCATCGCGTTTAACGCAGCCCTTGAAGCGGCAAGTGCGGGTGAATCGGGTAAACGATTCTCGGTGGTCGCCGCAGAAATCCGTCGCCTGGCGGACTCCGTAACGGAATCGACTTTCGAGATTGAGAACAAAATCAGCGAAATTCAGAACTCGATCAACCGCCTGGTGCTCAACGCCGAGAAAGGCAGTAACAGCATTAAAGCGGGCACTAAAGCCTGCAAAGTCAGCGCCGATCGTCTGCATGATATCGTCGCGACCGCCGAGCAAACTTCTACCGCCGCCATGCAGATTTCACTCTCTACGCAGCAGCAGAAAACAGCAAGCAATCAGGTGGTTATGGCGCTACGTGAGATCGTGGTGGCCAGTAATTACACCTCGCAATCGATTAAAGACATTCTGTCTATCAGCCAGGATATGACTCAGCTTTCCAATGAGCTAAATCAGGCCTCACAGTCTTTCAAATTGACGGATGGCCCTGATGTGCAGGCCTAAAATCCGCGTGCTGATCGTCGATCATGGCGGCTCGTCGCGCAATGATTTGATTCGACAGCTTGAGATTAATAAAAGCATCGAAGTGGTGGGGCAATCCGTTCATCGCGAACAAGCGGCGAGCCTGGTGCAAAAGATGGCTCCGCAGCTTCTGGTGCTGACGTTAGGCGCGCCGGGTCGTGAAAACGTCGAAACCGTGGAAACGATTATGGCGACCTGCGCCATTCCAATCATGGTGATGCGTTATTACGCCGATGCGCAGTGGGATGCGGAATTTATCACCCGCGGCGCGTTGGCGGTGGTCTGCAATCCTGGCGAGTCGGTGCAGGCGACGAAAGCGTTACATCGTCAGGTGGAAATGCTGGTGGGAGTGAAGGTGATTCGCCACATTCAGGGGCTACGGCATCATGCAGAAGGGGCGGCGAAAACCGCGCCGATCCCTGAAATCGCTCAACCCCAGCACCACGAATGGCCGTTTGTGCTGGCGATTGCCTGTTCCACGGGCGGCCCGCAGGCACTGAGCAAATTGTTACAGGCGCTACCGGGCATTTTCCCATGCCCGATTATTATCGCGCAGCATATTGCCGACGGTTTCGCGACCAGCATGGTGCAATGGCTGGATGGCATCACCGAGCTGCAGGTGCAACTGGCGCAAGTGAATGACGTTTTAACCGCAGGGCGGGTCTACATTCTGCCGCCTGAACAGCATCTGGTGGTGAAAAAAAACCATCGTTTAGCGGCTGTCGCACGGCAGGCCAGCGATGTCTACCACCCAAGCTGCAACCTGCTGCTGGAGTCCGTGGCTGAGGTTTATCGTGAAAAAGCGGTCGGCCTCATTATGACGGGCATGGGCAGTGATGGTTGCCGGGGAATCGAAGCGATTTTCCAGAAGGGCGGTAAAACGCTGGCTCAGGACGAGGTGACGTCGGTGGTGTTTGGTATGAATAAATTCGCCATTGATAAGAACGTGATCCACAAAATCTTACCGCTGGAGCAGCTCGCCGCGACGTTACTGGCGATGACCCATCCCCGGTATTTTGAAGGTAAACGTTTATGATCCCTAATATTGCCGCCTTTAAAGATCTCATCAAAGACCGCGTCGGCCTGCATTTTTACAACGGCATGGAAGGGTTGCTGAATGCCGCTTTGCATCAGCGCATCTCCGAGCGGGGAAAAGAAAGTAGCGCTGAATATTACGAGAAACTTTGCGTCTCGAGCGTCGAATTCGACAAGCTGTTAAGTCTGCTCACCATCAATGAAACTTACTTTTTCCGCGAGCCGGAAGTGTTGGATATCGTCTGTGAAAAGCTGGTGCCGCGCATGCTTGAGCAGAAGGGCGGCCCGGTACGCATTCTGAGTGCAGGCTGTTCGTCAGGCGAAGAAGCCTACTCGTTGGCAATAAAGCTCCACCAGAAATATCACGATAAATTTGCCCGAAGCGTGGAAATTCACGGCTGCGATATCGACGTTAAAATTCTCGAGAAAGCCCGCGCGGCGAGTTATTCCAGCTACTCGTTTCGCGGCGTTGACCCGCTATTGCAGCAAACGTATTTCACGCGCCATGGGAATCAATTTCAGTTACACGATGTGATCCGCGAAAAAGTGACGTTCCATCGCTCGAATATTGTCAAAGAACAACTCCAACCCCAATTCGACATTATCTTGCTGCGCAACGTCTCCATTTACTTTGATGTCGAAACGCGGCGACTGCTGCATTTTAATTTGCTGAACATTCTGCAACCCGATGGCGCGCTGTTCTTTGGGAATGCGGAAACGCTCGCCAATAATTTTGGCATCTTAAAACTTAAACAAGAGAGCGGGCATTTCTATTTCTGCCAGCCGAAAACATCGCGCCTCCAGCCTCCGGCGGCAAGCGTTACACCCAGGATTATCACGCCGGTGATTCCGGCCCAGGCCCCTTTTGTGGCCGCATCGGTTCCCTCCGTGCAGCAGTGCGATAGCTGGATTAAAAAGGCGCTCGCGTGTGTGGCTGACAAACGTTTTGTCGAAGCAGAAGAGTGGATTAGCCAGGTGCTCGATAGCGATATTGATAACCAGGAAGCGTTGGTGATTAAAGGCGCGATTGCGCTGGAAAAATGCGAGTTCGAACAAACCGCGCTCAGTGCGCAGCATGTCCTCGAACTTGATGAATGGTCAGCGGAAGCGAAAATGCTGCTGGGCCTGGCCATGATGTGGCAGCACCACACACAACAGGCGATTGCCTGGTTTAAACAGGTGGTTTATCAACAGCCTGGGTATTGGCCCGCGCATTACTACCTGGCGGAAATGTATCGGCAAAGTGAATTGCATCGCCCGGCGCAGCGAACCTACCGCATCACACTGCAATTACTCAACGCGGAAATGAACAATACGACGGCCAACGCCAGTTCGTTGCGGCTGCCCTTGTCGTTCCCGAGTAATTCGTTTCGTTTTCTTTGTGAACATCAGTTGGCGCAGTTCACCAGTCAGGATGGGATTTAGAGAACCGTATGGCAATCGATCTTAAAAAATTTGTGCTGCGCTTTATCGATGAAGCAAACGGCCATTTGCAGACCGTGAAAGAAGGGGCGTTTTCGCTCTCATCGGGTGAAAACGTTGATGCACAAATCGGTGAGATGTTCCGTGCAGCCCATACCCTGAAAGGGGGCGCGCGAATGCTGAAACTGCAAAGCATCGCCGATGTCACCCATCAGCTTGAAGAGATCTTAAGCGAGCTGCGCGATAAGAAACTCGAACCCGACCAAAACCTCGGCACGCTGATTCTACAGGCCACGGATGACATCTCCAGGCAACTCGACCAGTTGACCGCCAGCGAAGGCACTAACAAACTGCCCCCGGCTGATGAACAATTGTGTGAGCGTCTGGCGCGTGCCAGCCGTGGCGAAATGGGCGACGAACCTGTGCAGGCAAAAGCCGCACCGGCGGAAAAACCCGTTGTGGCGCTCGATATCGCAGACAGCGGACTCAAACAAGCCGGATCGGTGCGCGTCAAACTCGAAAAGCTCGATGACCTGATTAATATTCTCGGGGAAGTGGTTGCCAGCCATGACCGCCTGGAGCAGCAGGTTCAAAGCCTGTCGAACATTGGGCCGCGCCTGGCACATATGGATGCCGACCAACTCCGCCAGGAAATCCTGCAATTTAGCCGCCAGCTAAAAGAAGATTTCCAGGTTCAGCATCTCCAGATGTACGAACTGTATGATGTCGCCACCACGATTCGCATGCTTCCGGTTTCCATGCTGTTCGAGCCTGTTTCACAGCAGGTGCGTGAACTTGCGGCTTCGCTCAATAAGCAGGTGGACTGCCGGATTCTGGGCGGCGAAGTGGAAATTGACCGGCAGTTAATCGACCGACTTTCTGAGCCGTTAACGCATCTGCTGCGCAACGCAGTCGATCACGGGCTTTGCGAAGCACCAGAGCGGCTGGCCGCCGGGAAATCGGCGCGCGGCACTATCACATTGACCACGCAGCAAGACGGACGCGGTATTTTGTTGCGTGTCGAAGATGACGGTCGCGGCCTGGATTACCCGGCGATTCGTGCCAAAGCGGTCGCTCGCGGCCTGGTGAGTGCCGATGTGGTTGACCAGCTTTCAGATCTGGAATGTAACGAGCTGATTTTCCACCCCGGTTTTTCGACCAGCAAAATTGTCACGGAGCTTTCGGGACGCGGCGTAGGGCTGGATATCGTTCGTAAAACTATTGTCACCGATTTGCAAGGCACGCTTCAGGTTCACAGCCGCCCAGGCCAGGGCACCACCTTTATTATCAGGTTGCCGATTTCACTGGCGATGATGCGCATTTTGCAGTTTGAGCAGCAAAACCACCTGTTTGGCCTTGCGGCGCAATATGTGGTCGAAGTGGTGAAATGTTCTCGCGAAGAGATTCGCGATATTGCTGACCGCCCGGCCATCATTCTGCATAACGAGTTTATTCCGGTGATTTCCGCCGCCGAGATCCTGCGTATTAATGACCGACACGGCAGCCAGACCCCTACGCCCGTGGCGACCAGTTTGCTGCTGATCATTATTCAGAATCAGTTCGGCAAGATGGCGATGCTGGTGGATAACCTGCTCGACGAACGCAACATGATGATAAAGCCCCTGCCGAAACATATGCAGCACCAGGCTCTGGTCTCCGGCATGGTGCTCACCGCGGATAACCAACTGGTGAGCGTTTTGCAGGTACCGGTGCTGATGGAAATGGCGCAAAAGCAGGGGCAACCAAGGGCGGCTGCGCGTAAACCAGAAGTACGACAAAACTCCTGGCATGTGCTGATCGTCGATGACTCCCTGAACACCCGTGAAATTGAGAAAAACGTGCTGGAAGCGCACGGTTATCAAGTCACGCTCGCTGAAGATGGATTCTCAGGTTTACAAAAAGCGCGCTTAACGCAATTTGACGCCGTTCTGACGGATGTCGAAATGCCAGTAATGGATGGATTCTCACTGACTAAAGCACTTCGCGCTGAAGAAAATTATCAACATATTCCGATAATTATCGTCACCTCCAGGGCAAAAGAAGAAGACCGCCGCCGTGGCATTCAGGTCGGCGCGGATGCTTACATCGCCAAGGGTGATTTTGAGCAAGATAGTCTTATAGAAACATTAAAGATGCTGTTGTGCTGACGGCGCTAAGTGAGAAAAAAATGCGTGTTTTATTAGTAGATGACGATTTGTTTTCGGCGGAGTTGGCTGCGGTATTTCTGGAAATGAGCGGTTATGAAGTGATTATTGCCGAAAGTGCGATGACGGCGTTAGCCAATCTGGACTCGGACAGCGAAATCAGTCTGGTCATTAGCGATTTCCATATGCCGGATATTACCGGCCTGGACTTGTTAGAGATGCTGCGTGCCAACGGCTGGAAAAAACCGTTTATTTTACTCAGCGCCAGCGAGATGACCGATATCACCATCATTCCTGATTGCTGGGTGAAGAAAGACGAGAATATGGCTGAAAGATTAGTGGCCGTAGTGAATGAAATTCTCAACCCAGACGTAGCTGCTCAATAAATTAAAAAATCATGATGAATCAACAATTGACGCAAAATACGATGAACACCGCGCAGGATAAGATCGCCCGTTTACGCCAGCGATTTTTGCAGCGTATTCCCGAAATGCTGAAACAAGCGGACGCTCTGCTGGCGAAGTTGACGGCTGCACCTTTGGATGCGGACAATAAACAATTACACCTTTTACTGCACAGCATCCACGGGACCAGCGCTTCGTTTGGCTTCACCAAAATAGCCAGTCTGGCGGCGGAAGGTGAGCATATGTTGGTGAGCAATACGCTTCCCGATTCGCTTTACCACAAGCTAAAAGAGTTAGTTCAGCAGCTTTATGCCTTAACCGAAGAGCAGGCGGAAAGCGCACGGCGCGGCGGGGATTCACTCGTGAAATTCCCGATAGCAGCTTCAAGCCAGGAAGAAGTGGCGATTAACCGCACCATTAAGCCGGTTTACCTGTGTGACGATGAAAGCGAGCAGGCCGAGCTGCTGGCGACGCAACTGCGCTGCTTTGGCTTTATCTGTTATGTGTTTACCAACACCGCTGATTTCACCAAGGCCGTTATCTCGCAGCCGCCTTCGGTGGTGATTATGGATGTGAGTTTCCCGGAACACGCCTACGGTGGCCCGCTGGCGATGTCAGATTTGAAAAAGAAAGTCGGCACACCGTTCCCGGTGCTTTATCTTTCCTGCCACAGCCATTTCCATGCCCGCATCAATGCCATTAAAGCCGGGTGCGACGGCTATTATGTTAAGCCCGCTTCCACCACCGATTTAGTCCAGGAACTGCATCGATTAACGCAGCCTTCGCTGAAAAAACCGTATCAGGTTTTGTTGATTGATGACGAGCCGGAAGTCGCGCAATACAACGCTGAAATGCTGCGCATGGCTGGCATGGAAGTGCATGTTCTGACACAAATTCCTCATTTGCTGAACGTGCTGAACACCCATCCGATTGATATCGTGCTGATGGATTTCCACATGCCGGATTACAGCGGCGAAGAGTTGACGAAACTTATCCGTCAAATCCCGCAGCACATCGGTTTGCCGATTGCGTATTTGTCGAGCGAAACCAATAAAACGACTCAATTCGGGGCGATGAGCACTGGCGCTGAAGATTTTATTATCAAGCAGGCCGACCCGCAGGAGCTGATAAATGCGGTGTCGATTCGTGCGGAAAGAATGCGTACCCTGCGGGCGCGCATGTCGCAGGACAGCCTGACCGGGCTGTATAACCACTCGACCACCACGCATTATCTGGAAAGCGCCATTACCGAATCGAACTACAGCGGTATTCCGTTTAGCCTGGTGATGGTCGATTTGGATCACTTCAAAAGTATCAATGACACCTACGGCCACGTGGCGGGCGATCAGGTTATTTTGGGAATTTCGCAGCTGTTTTCTCATCGCTTACGCAGCACGGATATTGTCGGGCGTTACGGCGGGGAAGAGTTCGCGATAATTATGCCTGCGACCACCAAAGAGCAAGCGGCGGCAGTGGTTGAAAGACTGCGTCAGGGCTTTGAAAAAATTCACTTCTCGGTGAACCAGACCCGCTTTAGCAATACCTTCAGCGCAGGCATTGCCTCCTGGCAGCCGGGCGACAAAATAGAAAGTATCCGTGAGCGTGCCGACCAGGCTCTGTATTGCGCGAAGCAGCATGGGCGCAATCGCTATTGCCTCGCCGATGATAAGGACGTCGCATGAGCGAGCAACTGGAACATATTTTAAGTCACTATCAAGACGAAAATCGCGAAATCACCAACGTTGATGAACCGCAATGCAGCCTGGTGTTATTCAAACTGGCTGAGAAGAAATTCGCCTTTTACGGCTCGCAAATCAAAGAGATTATGGCAGAACGCCCGGTATCGTGGGTGCCTGGTTGCCCTCCTTCTCTGGAAGGGGTGATTAATTACCGGGGACGCGTTGAATCTGTGATTAATATTAATCAGCTGCTCGACACACCTGCAACGGACGCGGGTAAACGCACCATTCTGATTGGCCGTGGCCAGAAAATGCAAAGCGGTATTCTGGTCGATAAGTTAATTGATGTGCTGGAGGTTGCCGAGAGCCAGATTCACCCGGCAGCGGACAATTTATCGGCCACTATGCAGAAAATCGTGGTCGGCATTGTGCCTGTCGGTTCCGAATATTTTGCGTTACTGGACCTGGATTTAGTCTTCGCACGTTACCTGGAAACCAGCGGCTATGACTCAAGGGCTTAGTCTTGCGGCGGTGCGAATCACGCTGGGAAACCAGCGCTTCTATATTCCTGCCACTCAGGTACAGCGCTGTTCATTGGTGGTTTATGAAGCCGAAGACATTCCGCGCTTAAGCCAATGGTTAGGGTTGCCTGACGAACCCGAAGAAGGGATGCATCTGCATCTGATTGTTCCAGCAAGTAATGTGGAGCAGGGGTGGTATTTGTGGGGGAAACTGGAGAATGTGCAGTTATCGCCGGGAGATATTTATCCTTTGCCTGAATTATTAAAGCCGTGCTGCCAGCTACCGGCGCTCAGGGCTTTGGTGTGGGATGAGGGATTTAGTGGGTTATTGAGTTGGCCTGTGGGATCGTCCCTGGGGAATCTATAAGTCTTGTTGTTTTCCGTCCACCTTTACGTTATTCGATCCCACATAAATCTGCGAACGGTGAACGTGCCAGGTGGATAACGACATCCCCCTGGCGACCCCGTCGCCCGGTGATTAAATTGCCGCTGCGCGGTAAACCCCAGCTTACCCCCAACATCAGGGTCGTTCGCGACTCGTTCCCTACGATCGCTCTCTTTCGCTGCTCCCGGCAGCTCAACCCTGACTTATGGGGAACACTGGGGCAATTTATACCGGGAACAAGGTCAAAACCGGCTCGGTGTGGCCTTCGGGTTTTGACGTTGACCTTTTGTTCCGGCTTCAATCGCGCCGCTTTTTACCCTTCAGTCGGGGTCACGTGGTCGGGAACCACGTGAGAGAGCGATCGTCGGGAACGAGTCGCGAACGACCGCGAATGTTGGGTGAAAAACGGTGTTTACCGCTTGCGGCGATTGATTTGCCGGGAGTCCGGGTTCTTAGGGTGGCGACGGTGGCCACCCTAAGTCGTTCACCGTTGATGGATCTATATAGGATCTGAGAACTTTCGGGTGAACGGAATATCACCATACCGCCATAGGTGCCCCCTCAAATGCCATAAATGGCAGCGGAACTCACATCCAAAATATGCTAAAAGTGCTCATCTGAGTTCGCCTCCCCGAGTTAACGAAAAAGGGTTATCTGCTTTATGTCTGACAATCTTATCGAGCGCATTTCCACCGCGTTAGAATCTGAATACACGCTTGAAGGACTTGTCCGACAGTTGCTTGAGATGCTCGAACTGGTGACTAATATGGAGTCCACTTACCTGACTCGTATTGAACCGGACGGCAGTTTTCAGCACATTCTTTTTGCCCGAAATACCCGCCAGATGCAGATTCCTGAAGGCCTTTCAGTGCCGTGGGGCGATACGCTTTGCAAGCGTGCAATGGATGAAGGCAAGCGTTACACCAGCGATGTGGCAAAAGTCTGGGGAGATTCGCAGGCGGCGAAAGCATTGGGGATCACGACGTATGTCAGCACCCCGGTGACGCTCGCAGATGGATCTTTATATGGCACGCTGTGCGCGGCCAGTTCGGAGCATCGCATTTTGACTGACCGCAGCGAGCAAGTGCTGCAACTCTTTGCGCAGCTGATTGCGCAGCAGATTCAGAATGAACAGCTTTTGCAGCAGTTACAGCAGGCCAATGCCGCGCTCACGACCGCCAGTTACACGGATGAGCTGACCGGTTTGCCCAACCGCCGCGCGGTGTTTGAACAGTTACCCAAACTCTTTTCTCAGGCCCGCGACGACGCCCGATTTGTGCTGCTGGCGTTTGCTGATCTGGATGATTTTAAAGAGATTAACGATATCCACGGCCATGAGGCTGGGGACGACTTCTTGTGTGAAATAGGCCAGCGTTTGCAAAAGGGAACGCGCCCTGACGAGATCATCGGACGCGTCGGCGGCGATGAATTTATCGTGGCGGGATTTGGGCCGTCAAATACTGACGAAGCACAACATGCTGCGCAGGCATTCAAAATTCGCCTCTCGAACTTGCTGACCGGCGAGTTTCAGCTACATTCCAGTGTGATTAATTATGCAGGCCCGAGTATCGGTGTCGTCGCGGTCAATCCGGCTGAGACTGACCACGATACGGCTTTGCGTGAAGCCGATACGGCGATGTATGTCGAAAAGGCGCATCGTCGGGGCTTTTAAACATTCCTGGTTAGCAGTCAAACGTTGCGGAGAAAACAATGAAAGATGTCGTCATCGTGGGAGCGGCACGCACGCCCATCGGCTGCTTTCAGGGGGCGCTTTCCCCGCGCAGCGCCTCGGAGCTGGGAAGTGCAGTAGTGAAAGCCTTGCTTGAACGCAGCGGTGTGAGCGAGCAGGAAGTCGATGAAGTTATTCTTGGGCAGGTTTTGACGGCAGGCGCCGGGCAAAATCCGGCGCGACAGACCGCACTGAACAGCGGTTTACCCTGGTCTGTTTCTGCCATCACCATCAATGACGTGTGCGGATCTGGCCTTAAAGCGCTGCATCTTGCGACCCAGGCCATTCAATGCGGCGAGGCTGATGTAGTGATTGCGGGCGGGCAGGAAAACATGAGCCGCGCGCCACATGTGTTAGCCGATAGCCGAAACGGCGCGGGGTTAGGCAATTCCCAACTCATCGACAGCCTGGTTCACGATGGCTTGTGGGACGCGTTCAATGATTACCACATGGGCGTCACCGCTGAAAATCTCGCTCGCGAATACGGTATTAGCCGTGAAAGCCAGGATGCTTACGCGCTGGCTTCACAACATAAAGCGCGGGCGGCAATAGATGCCGGGCGTTTTAAAGATGAAATCGTCCCGGTGGCGTTTGAGTCGAATAGCGGAAAACTGGTGATTGTTGATACTGACGAACAGCCACGTACCGATGCCAGTGCCGAAGCCCTGGCACAATTACGCCCAACCTTCGATATTCAGGGAAGCGTGACAGCAGGAAATGCCTCTTCAATTAATGACGGCGCCGCAGCGGTGTTAATGATGAGCGCCAGCAAAGCCGAAGAGCTGAATTTACCGGTTCTGGCACGCATTCGGGCTTTCGCCAGCGTTGGAGTGGATCCCGCCTATATGGGGATTGCGCCAGTGACGGCGACTCAGCGTTGCCTTGAGCGAGCAGGCTGGACGCTGGAAGAGCTTGATCTTATCGAAGCCAACGAAGCCTTTGCGGCCCAGGCGCTTTCAGTAGGTAAAATGCTGGAATGGGACGAGCGCAAAGTGAATGTTAACGGTGGTGCGCTAGCCCTGGGGCACCCAATCGGTGCGTCGGGCTGCCGAATTCTGGTGTCTCTGGTGCATGAAATGATCAAGCGAGACGCCAAAAAAGGACTGGCGACGTTGTGTATTGGCGGCGGGCAGGGTGTTGCCCTGGCAATTGAACGAGATTAACAGTACCCATCATTCTTAAAGCGCAAGCGTAGGTCGGATAAGCGCAGCGTCATCCGACAAAACTAACCAGCGTAAATTAAAGCCTTCCGTCAGGAAGGCTTTTTTCTTTTATATACATCACACTTTCACCCCTTTTTATTTAACTGCGTCACATATTTTTATTCATTTCTTAATTTTATTATTAAGAAATCCGGCGATTTAATTTTATTTAAGTCGGGTTGTATTGCTGTGTAAATAAACTTAAACATCGTTGAAATGCTTTTTTAAAAGTGTTTTTGGCACTTTTAATGTGATGCCTGTCGTCAAATGTCAGGCTTTGATGTTTGTTTTGTTGATAGTCGTCACGAATATTGCCATGTGTGTATTTTGACATAAACATTTACGATCCCGATCACTAAAATATTGTTCATTTAAAAATAAAATCCAGTTTCATAATAATGAAACGATATTTCAATGAGGGATTAGAAACATGTTGAAGAAAACTCTGGGTCTGGCAATGTTGATTGGTGCTTCTTTTGCAGCACAGGCTGTAACCGTCGACTTACGCCATGAATACATTGACGGTGGTAAGACGGATAAAACCAACGCTGACCGCGTCTCAGTTTCGCATCGTTTTGCAAATGGTTTTGGTTTCTCTGTTGAAGCGAAATGGAAATCAGGCGGTGATAATACCGATCAGCCATTTGCTGATTTCATCGGTAATGGACATGAAGAAGCGATTAGCTGGCAATGGAAAGCCAATAAAAACTTCTCGTTAACACCAGGTTTTAATATTGAAAGTAATGACAGTCGTACTATTTATAAGCCAAACTTGCGCGCACAATATAGCTTCGACAATGGTTTCTATGTCGCAGTCCGCTACCGTTATGACTACACCCGTTACCCGGCAAGCGCGAATAAAGAAGATGATAAAGTGAACCGTGGTGATGCGTGGGCTGGTTTTGTGATGGGTGACTGGCGTACAGAGCTGAACTACGTTTATGCGCGTAGTGAAGAAGGTAACGCACGTAATAATAACAAACCTTATTCTCAAGAATATAATGTGAAGTTAGCTTATAAACTGGATAAAAACTGGGCTCCATATGGTGAAGTCGGCAACGTCGGTGTGAATGACCGTGACGATCGCCAGACCCGTTTACGCGTCGGTGTGGCATACAGCTTCTAATAGTGCATTAATAACTTCATTCATTAATACCCTTTCAAACAGCCTCCGCCTTTGCGGGGGCTTTTTTATATCTTAATTATGTTGGGTGTTAATTGAAGTACAAATAATATAAAAAAGCCCTCTCTTTATGAGAGGGCAAGGCCTACACAGGGCACACTATATTTCTATCAGGCGGAAATTAATTCTGGGTTCGCAGGCATTTTTGCAATATACAGTGCCGGTTTACCGTCTTTATCTGAGCTAAACAATATTGCGCTGTCGTCAGGAGTAAATGAAGGATGTGGGTGCGTCACCTGGCGGCTATTAGCAAATGTCGCCCAGGAAGTATCGTGACGGGCAACGCGGAAATAAGCTTTCTTCGCCACGTCGAATGCATACAGATAAGGATCGTTATCGATGGTATAACCGCTGGTATCTTTAACATCGACTGGCGTGCCTGAGCCATCGCCTACCAGTAACGTACCGTCAAAGTTGCTCATCAAATGAGAACATGCAGGCATCTGCATCACTTCTTCGTTAATTCCGGTGTCCGGGTTGTAGCTATAAATAGTTCGGCCTTGCTGGCCTTTCAGATAAGAAACGTACATCAGCGATGAGCCGTTTGGTACCCAGAATTCATGGGTGCAGCTTTCGCCTTCGGCGTGTTCTTTAACTTTACGCACGTTGCTGCCGTCTTCGTTGACCATCCACATCCGCGCATCGACCAAATCATGCGGGCCTTCGTGGCAGAACGCGACAGTGTTGTCATCGAACGGGCGATAAATCGGGTGACCGAGCCAGTTTTTTTCCTGATGAATAACGGCGCTTTCGCCGGTTTGCAAATCAACGCGCAGTAAGCGGCAATTTGGGCCTTTGTGGAAGAAGTCATGGAAGATTTTCCAGTCGTTCAACGGAACCCAGTCGTCTTTGGAAATTTCGATACCGACTAATTTGGTGCAATCGCTGTTCGCCACCCAGGTGCCGTAACCCACCCAATCTTCCGGTACGCGATACACTTCGCGTTCTACCAGGGTTTCAAGATTGACTTCCAGTAGCGTGCGCTCGTTCTTCACATAATAGAGGGATTTGTCATCCGGAGAGAGGAAGCCACCAAACGTGTTGTCGCCCGTTCCTTCAGTCAGTTGCACCGCTTCGGCGGCTGCGATATCCAGCAGATAGTAGTTCCAGTTGCCGTCAAATTCACCAGCAAACAGGAGTTTACTGCCATCCTGAGTAAAGCATTTTTGATAGAAGTAATTACGATGACACGTTACTTCCGGTGGCGTTAAGCGGGTGACTTCGACGCCTGTGTCTGGGTCCTGGCTCACTTCATAAACCAGTTTAACCCGCATACCTTTAGCCATGATGCTCTCCTTTGAATAACAAACCGTATCCGGTGAAATTAATGCTCGAACTTACGGTGTTAATTTATCAAAACATTGTTTCAATATGTGTGATTGCATTCACTAAACGGTAACACCGTGAGCAATACTTCCAGCAGACTTATGGGTTTTTAGGAAATTGCAGGTGTAACCGTGATCGGAATATCAAATTTGAAAACTATCTCTCAAAAGTTGAAACATCGTTTCATTTATAATTGAAAAGAGGTTTCAACAAGATTAGTATTAGCTCATCAAAGATTACGGAACACTGTTTTTACCGTAAGTGATTTTATGAATGGCGCAGTTAGCGCAGACAAATTTTCCCCGAGATGCTTGCGCTAACAGCAAGCCCGTATAAAAAAGGAAACCTACATGATTTTGGATTCGTTCTCCCTGGAAGGTAAAGTTGCTGTTGTGACGGGTTGTGATACTGGCCTGGGCCAGGGTATGGCTATCGGTCTGGCAGAAGCGGGCTGTGACATCGTGGGTATCAACATTGTTGAGCCAACTGAAACCATCGAGCGCGTGACCGCGATGGGCCGTCGCTTCCTGAGCCTGACCGCTGACCTGCGTCAGATTGATGGTATTCCGTCTCTGCTGGAGCGTGCGGTTGCTGAGTTCGGCCAAATCGACATCCTGGTGAACAACGCGGGTCTGATTCGTCGCGAAGACGCTATCAACTTCAGCGAAAAAGACTGGGACGACGTGATGAACCTGAACATCAAGAGCGTGTTCTTTATGTCTCAGGCTGTGGCTCGCCAGTTCATTGCTCAGGGCAAAGGCGGCAAAATCATCAACATCGCTTCTATGCTTTCTTACCAGGGCGGTATCCGCGTTCCTTCTTACACCGCATCTAAGAGCGCGGTGATGGGCGTGACCCGTCTGCTGGCGAACGAGTGGGCGCAACACGGTATCAACGTGAACGCTATCGCCCCGGGTTATATGGCGACCAACAATACTCAGCAACTGCGTGCTGACGAAGAGCGTAGCGCGGCAATCCTTGAGCGTATCCCAGCGGGTCGTTGGGGTCTGCCAGAAGATCTGAAAGGTCCAATCGTGTTCCTGGCATCAACCGCTTCTGATTACATCAACGGTTACACCGTTGCGGTTGATGGCGGCTGGTTAGCGCGTTAATTTAGGATTGATGTAAACGGTGGATGGCGCTGGCGCTTATCCACCCTACAAAATCCAATTCTTTCGGTAGGTCGGGCAAGCGTAGCGCTCCCGACAAACGGAAACGAAATAGAAACCTCCTGAAATCAGGAGGTTTTTTTATATCTATACCCTCGCTAAATACAGCGCAGGCATGCCTTCTTCGTCAGAGGTGTAGAGCACCCATTGGTTATCCGGGCTAAACGACGGATGTGGATGTGTCACCTGGCGGTCACCATCCAACACTTTCCAGGAGGTGTTGTGGCTACAAACCGCTTTCTGCGTTCCTTTCTTAAGATCGAATACCCAAATGAAGGGATCGTTAAGATCGATATTTCCCGTTTTATGCGGTGCGCCGTCACCGACAACCAGCGAGCCGTCGTGGTTGCTCATTAAATGTGAGCATGGCGGAATGGTACGCAGTTGACGATTCTCCAGCGTTTGCGGGTCGGCGCTGCATAAATAGCGGTGCGCATCGCCTTCTTTATGCGCGACGTAATAGAGAGCAGACCCGTCCGGTACCCAGAATTCATGAGTAAAACTCTCACCTTCCTGATGCTGGCGAACTTTGCGCAGATTGCTGCCATCCTGGTTAATGAGCCACATGCGGGCATCGATTGCATCACGCGGGCCTTCGTGGCAAAACGCGACGGTATCGTCGTCGAACGGACGGTAAATCGGATGGCCCAGCCAGCGTTTTTCTTGCAGGATGACTTGCTGCTCGCCGCTGTTTAAATCAATACGAATCAAACGGCATTCCGGATTCGTGAAATAGAAATCACGGAATTTTTGCCAGGTGGTGAGCGGTGACCAGTCGCTCTTTTTGATTTCAATCCCCACCAGTTGGCTGCAATCAGAATTCGCCACCCAAGTGCCGTAAGCCACCCATTCGTCATCGACTTCATACACGACGTATTCTTCGAGCGACTCCAGATCGACGCGGCGTAGTTGGCGGGTATTTTTCACATACCAGAGTGAGCGGTCGTCAGCCGACAAAAATCCGCCGAAGGTGTTGTCGCCTTCGCCTTCCGTTAGCTGCGTGGCAATTTGCTTATCTAAATCCAGCGCATAATAATTCCAGTGCCCTTCGAACGCGCCGCCGAAAATCAGCCGCTGCCCGTCGTGACTAAAACATTTTTGATAGAAATAATTGCGATGACAAATGATGTGCGGGGGCGTTAAACGAAGCACTTCCGTACCGGTTTCCTTGTCGCGTCGGGCGCGGAAGGAAAGTTGAATTTTCTTACCTTTAGCCATAACGATTCTCCTGAGAAATCTAAAAAAAATGCCCCGCCACGCGATGAAACGGGCAGGGCATGAATTTCAATACTTAGGCTGAATAATTAGCGCATTGCGCGTTTCAGAATACGATTACCCTGGCGTTCAAATTCTGCTGCCGTTTCTTCTACGGATTTCTGGCCATAGTCGATGTACTGCAAAGAAGTCCCGAACAGGGAAACAATCTGCGGATCGTCAAAGTATGGCGATGTCGACAGTTTGTTTGGCAGCGATTGTGCCAGTTTCAGGCCCGCAACCGCCGGGTCGTTATCTTTGATCACGCCATCGGCCGTTAATTGTGTCACCGCCGCTTTACTCAACGGTACGCCACGCTCCAGACCCAGCGCTTCAACGCCTGCTTTTTCGTTCAGCAGGAAGTTGATCAGCATCGCGGCTTCTTTTGGATGCTTAGTCGTTTTGCTGATTGAGAACATCTGCGCAGGTTTGAAGAACAGACCGGCATCCGTTGCACCTGGCAGCATTGGGTAAGAACCCAGCTCAAGTTTTGCTGGTGGTTTCAGGTTGTCGGAATACTTGTTAATGGTGGAGTTCCACATGTAAGTCCCCGCCCATTCGCCTTCAATCCACGGCTTCATTTCGTACATGTTGCTCTTACCAAATGACGCATAGTATTTGGTGTCAGGCATCACGTGGCTATCAATGAGTTTTTTGTACATGCCAAAGAACTCGACCCACTGCTCTTTGCTGTAGCCAAACTGCTTTTTCGCCGTGTCGATTTCAGGAATGTTGTATTTCTGGACCATGTAAGAGCGCAGCAGAGAAAGCGTATCCTGGTGTTCTAACACCACCGGGAAGTACTGTTTTCCCAGTTTGCTTTCAAAGGTTTTGCCCGCTGCCATCAACTCCTCCCAGGTTTTAGGGTATGAGATGCCAGCCTTTTTCCAGGTTTCGTCGTTGAAATAGAACACGCGCGCGGTCACGGAAATTGGGATACCGTTCAGCTTGCCGTCAACCGTGGTGGATTGCAGTTCTTTCGGATCAAATTGCGCCAGATCCAACTCGCCCTTCACGGTATTCAGGTCGTAGAAGCCGGTGCCGGTTTTAGAGAAAATCGGCAGCCAGTTCCAGTTCGTTTGCATTACGTCCGGCTCAGTGCCGCCCGCGATTTGCGTAGTCAGACGGGACAAGTGGCCGTCCCAACCGGTGTATTCCGACTTCACTTTAATATTCGGATGTTGTTTCTGGAACTCTTCCACCGCTTTCAGTGTGACCTGATGGCGGCCATTACCGCCCCACCAGGACATACGTAAATCCACATCATCTGCCGCGAATGCAGAGCCGGCAGCCATTGCTAAGGTAGAGGTAATCAGGGTACTTAACAGCACTTTTTTCATTATCATAGACTCCTGTCAGAGTGAGATGTTTTGTTCTGTTTTAGCGTCGAAAATATGACATTTTTCCATGTCAAACTTGAAATACACCTTGCGGTGAAGGCCTTTCTCAATCATTGGCTTAGCTTCATCGGAAGGGATGCGGCAGGTCATTTCAAAATCAGCTACTTTCAGGTAGATGAAGAATTCGTGGCCCATATTCTCTACACGCACCATTTCACCGCTTGAATGGCTTTCAGCGAACGGTTCATCAGAGATTGAAATAAACTCAGGACGGATACCGAAGAAAATGTCCTGATCTTTGTACTGCGCACAGCGCGATTGCTGACGCTCGTTCAATGCCAACGTATCGTTGCCGACGCTAATTTGCAGACGGCCATCTTTCTCGATCAGTTTGCTCGGGCGAATGTTCATTTCTGGCGCACCGATAAAGCCCGCCACGAACATATTTTTTGGGAAGTGATAGAGGTTATCTGGCGTATCCACCTGCATGATGTGGCCCAGTTTCATCACGCAGATACGGTCGCCCATGGTCATCGCTTCGGTCTGATCGTGGGTAACGTAAACGGTGGTCGCGGGTTTGCCGCTCTTCTTGAGCTGTTTGTGCAGGTCGGAGATACGAATACGCATCGACGCGCGCAGCTTGGCATCAAGGTTGGATAACGGTTCGTCAAATAAGAATACATCCGGTTTTTTCACAATCGCACGGCCTACGGCCACACGTTGTGCCTGGCCGCCAGAAAGCTGACGCGGCAGGCGGTCCATCAGCTCATCCAGCTCAAGGATTTTCGCTGCTTCATTCACCTGGGACTCTATTTGCTGTTTTGGCAGCTTGCTCAGTTTCAGGCCGAACGCCAGGTTTTCGCGCACCGTCATGTGAGGATAGAGCGCGTAGTTCTGGAACACCATCGCGATACCGCGAGATTTAGGGGCCAGATTGTTCACCACGCGGTCGCCGATTCTGACTTCACCGCCGCTGATGGTTTCAAGACCCGCCAGCATACGCAGGGTGGTTGATTTCGCGCAGCCAGATGGGCCGACGATAACCATAAACTCACCGTCTTCAATTTTCAGGTCGATACCATGAACCGCCTGGAAGCCGTTGGAGTAAACTTTTTGCAATTTGTTGAAAATAACTTCAGCCATGATATTCCCTCACTTAACCTTTAATTCCGCTGCTGGTCACGCCTTGTACGAAGTAGCGTTGAGCCAGGAAGAAGATGATGATCGATGGCAGAATGGAGATGCTCGCCATTGCCAGAATTTCGTTCCATGGAGCGCCTTCAGTCACGTCGATAGACATTTTGAGCGCCAGTGCAATTGGGTATTTGTCTACGCTGTACACATAAATCAGCGGCCCGATAAAGTCGTTCATTGACCACATGAACTGGAACAGGGCGACAGAGATAATGGCCGGTTTCAGAATCGGCACTACCACATACCACAGCACCTGGAAGGAGTTACAGCCGTCAATTTGCGCGGCTTCTTCCATATCACGTGGCACGCCACGCAGGAACTGGATCAACATGAAGACAAAGAATCCCTGGGTTGCGAATGCCATTGGCAGCCACAGCGGCAGATAGCTATTCAACATGCCCATTTCACGGAACATCAGGTATTGCGGGATTAACAGCACGGTGCTTGGCAGCAGCATGGTGGTAATCAACGTTGCGAACCAAAACTTCTTAAACGGGATATCAAAACGGGCGAAGCCGTAAGCGACAATCGTTGAAGAGATAATGGTCAGCAGCACTTTGGGAATCACATACTGCATGGTGTTCCACATGTAGTGGCCAAAGGTGTACTCAGTACCGGTTTTCCAGCCGTTGACGAAGCCGTCGCTGGTTGGGTTTGACGGCCACAGACCGAGCGTGGTGAAGATCTCATGGTTCGGTTTAAACGCCGCAGAGAACATCCACACCAACGGGTAGAGCATCAACAGACCGACAATAATCAGCACGATATAACGGATGGTGCGGCTGATTTTTTCACGGCGCAAAGTACGCGCAATCTCTTCTTCTGCAAGGTCCGTCGCATTTTTAGCCGCTAGCTGGCTTGGTTGGATATCAGCCATTTTTGCCTCCCTTATCTGCGGAGTAGAACACCCAGTATTTCGATGACTTAAAGGCGATGGAGGCAAAGACCGCCACGACCAGGAACAGTACCCACGCCAGTGCTGCGCCATAACCCATATCGAAGTATTTGAACGCTGTGTCGTAGATATAGAGCGAGAATAAGTAGGTGTAGTGAGTCGGGCCGCCGCCGGTGATGATGTACGGTGCGGTAAACTCCTGGAACGCCTGCGTGGTCTGCATGATGAAGTTGAAGAAGATGACTGGCGTAATCAAAGGCACGGTCACTTTCATGAACATCTGCCATTTAGACGCACCGTCGATCATCGCGGCTTCATACTGTGATTGCGGAACGTTTTGCAGTGCCGCCAGGAATATAACCATCGCAGAACCGAACTGCCAGACACGCAGCAACGTAACGGACATCAGCGCCAGCGAAGGTTCACCCAGCCAGTTCACCGGGTCCAGACCGAACACACCAATAAAGCTGTTCAGCAGGCCGTCGATAGCAAACAGTGCGCGCCACAAAACTGCGATGGCGACAGAGCTACCCAGAATTGACGGAATGTAATACGCAGTACGGAAGAAGCCGATGCCGCGCAGTTTAAAGTTCAGAACAAATGCGATGCCGAGTGCGAATGCGAGTTTTAGCGGAATGGTTAAAAACACATACGCAAAAGTCACACCCATGGATTTCCAGAAGAGCGAATCTTCGGTCAACATGTAGCGATAGTTCTCGATACCGTTAAATACCGGCGGGTTCATCAAATCGTACTCAGTAAAACTGAGGAAGAAAGATGAAACAAACGGGAAGGCAGTAAAGACTAACAACCCTATTATGTAGGGGGAAATCCATGCCAATCCCAGCATTCTGTTTTCATTCATACATATTCATTCCCTGGTAATTGATTGATATTAAAATATTAAATCACCGTTACAGTTGCTCATCATCCATATCGTTTTATAGATTTCATAAACATCCGAACCATGGTTCCTGATTTGTAAAACAGCGTTTTAAATAATCTTATTACGATTTGTAACTGAGTCATTCGATTAATAGCGGAAATGTGATCAAAGTCGAAACGCTGTTTCGATTGTTTGATGTGTGTGGCGTTTTTGGGGCGATGGGTAAAACTTAAAGTTGAAAAAATGATGATAAAGACAGAATTGAATGATCGTACGAACTCTTATGGATAGCGATGATTAAGCCGATGTCAGTTATTAGCTTTTGAATTTATTTTCATACGAATCAATGTGT
The DNA here is from genome assembly GCF_024807715.1 of Buttiauxella sp. BIGb0471. Classification (NCBI taxonomy): domain Bacteria; kingdom Pseudomonadati; phylum Pseudomonadota; class Gammaproteobacteria; order Enterobacterales; family Enterobacteriaceae; genus Buttiauxella; species Buttiauxella sp. BIGb0471. Next base: position 197,034 of record NZ_JANUEU010000003.1, on the reverse strand, counting down.
TGGTGTCTACGTTAAAGATGGGAAATTCTAATTTATTTCAGTGTGGAAAAATAACGGAATGGAAATTTAACTTAGTGTGGAATAAAGCTCTTGTCACTCAGACCAAAATTAATCTGTATCTGCTTTTAAGCAATGCCGTCAGCTTTGTCACTACATATATTAATGTCACAAATGAATGAGCGGCTCCCGACCCTGGAGCGACTCATTCATTGGAGGATTACTTCAGAAAATCTTCGCGCATTGGGGTGAAGGTATCAAGCAAAGTACCCGCTTGCAGGCAAACGCAGCCGTGCATCACATGCGGTTCTTTATACAGTGTGTCGCCCGCGGTAACGCGATGAGTTTCTTCGCCAATGGTGAATTCAAATTCACCTGACAGCACATAAGTCAGTTGTTCATGCGGGTGGTTGTGCATCGGGCCGATAGCGCCTTTTTCAAAATTAACCTGTACCGCCATCATTTTACCGTCATGCGCCAGAATACGGCGGCTCACGCCCGCACCTAAATCTTCCAGTTGAGTATCTTTAATAAAGGTGAACATTTCTCGATCCTTAGTTATGTGAAACATTGTTTCATTTAAATAATCGTATCCTGAAAAGTTCAATTGCGATAGTTCACCCCCGTGTTTTGTAAGGCCGATCACGCTTTCACGTTTTGTCGTCTCTCTGATATAACCAATGGAATAAATACGAACAGGTGAAACGTGATGAAAACAATTGGCTTGCTGGGAGGGATGAGTTGGGAATCGACTATCCCTTATTATCGTCTGATTAATGAAGGAGTTAAAAACCGTTTAGGGGGCTTACACTCCGCAAAGATCGTGCTGCACAGCGTGGATTTTCATGAAATCGAAGCCTGCCAGGCCAGTGGTGAATGGGATCGGGCGGGGGATATGCTGGCGCAAGCGGCACTGGGCCTGCAAAAAGCGGGTGCCGAAGGCATCGTGCTGTGTACCAACACCATGCACAAGGTGGCGCATCATATTGAATCACAGTGCGATCTGCCATTTTTACATATCGCAGATGCGACCGGCCGTGCCATTACGGCACAAGGCGTGAATCGGGTTGCGCTACTCGGCACGAAATACACCATGGAGCAGGATTTCTACCGTGGTCGCCTGACGACTGAGTTTGGTATCGAATCCTTAATCCCTGATGAACCGCAGCGTTTGCGCATTAACCAGATAATTTTTGAAGAGCTGTGCCTGGGCAAAATCGCCGCCGAGTCGAAGCAGTATTATCAGCAAGTTATTACCCAACTTCAGGAACAAGGCGCGCAGGGCGTGATTTTCGGTTGCACTGAAATCGGCTTGTTGCTTAATCAACAAGATTGCCCGCTCCCGGTATTCGATACCGCGGCTATTCACGCCGCTGATGCGGTCAATTTCATGTTGGCTGAGTAATATTTTTTTAGTTCATATTTCAAGTAATCTGGCGGCTGAGTTCACTCTCCCGCCTTTTGTTATTTCTGCAATCTGGAGTCAATCCCATGCCTGTTTCCTTACTCGCGCTGGCGATGAGTGCGTTTGCCATCGGCACGACGGAGTTCGTTATTATGGGTCTGTTGCCCGACGTAGCAGGGGATCTGTCGATTTCTATTCCTGCGGCGGGATGGCTGATTAGTGGCTATGCGCTTGGCGTGGCAATTGGCGCACCGATCATGGCGCTGCTCACGGCAAAATTACCGCGCAAACTCTCACTCATCTTGCTGATGGTGATTTTCATCGTCGGTAACATTCTGTGCGCGCTGGCGCTGAATTATCACTTCCTGATGCTGGCTCGTATTATTACCGCCCTGTGTCACGGTGCTTTCTTCGGCATCGGCGCAGTTGTGGCAGCAAGCCTGGTGGCACCTAATCGCAAAGCCTCGGCAGTGGCACTGATGTTCACAGGTCTGACGTTGGCCAACGTGCTGGGCGTGCCGATTGGCACCTGGTTTGGGCAATTGTACGGCTGGCGCTCGACGTTCTGGGGCGTGGCAATCATTGGCGTGGTGGCGTTTATTGCGCTGATTGTCAGTTTGCCATCGCAAAAAGAGGAAACTCCGCCAAACCTGAAACGCGAAGTCAGCGCGCTGGCGAATGGCAAACTGTGGCTTTCACTGGCAATGACGGTCTTTTTTGCCGCCGCGATGTTTGCTCTGTTTAGTTACATTGCGCCAATGCTATTGCAGGTGACGGGCGTGACCCATCAGGGTGTAAGCTGGACGCTTTTCCTGATAGGAGCGGGTCTGACGGTGGGAAATATTTTGGGCGGGCGCCTGGCCGACTGGAAAGTTTCTTTCAGTTTGATCCTGAGTTTCAGCCTGATTGCTATTTTCTCGCTGCTGTTCCGCTGGACCAGCCACGGCCTGTGGCTGGCTGAAATTACGCTGTTTCTCTGGGCGATGGCGGCATTTGCGACGGTTCCCGCGCTGCAAATCAACGTGGTTCTGCACGGCAAAGATGCGCCAAATTTAGTTTCGACGCTTAATATTGCCGCATTTAACGTCGGCAACGCATTAGGTGCCTGGGTTGGCGGCTCTGTTATTGCGCACGGTTTCGGACTGACGGCGGTTCCGGTCGCGGCAGCAGGGCTTGCGGCGATTGGCCTGGCTATCTGCTTGATTAATTTCAGCAATGGCACCGGGCATCAGCACCCGGCGACAGAGCATTAAATCAGGCATCCAGCAGCGCATTTAGCGGCTCGATATAAACCCGCATATTGGTTTGTAAGTGCTCGCTAAAAGCGCTAACCAGCGCGGAAGCAGGGCGGTGCAGGGGGCGAATCAGGCTCACGGTAAACGGCACCGCCACGCTAAAGCGCCGCGCAACAACGCCGCTTGAGGCGTAATCCAGAGCCGTCAACGGATTGACGACCGACACGCCCACTCCGGCCCGCACCATCGCACAAACCGAGGCTGCGCTGTGTGTTTCCATCACCATGCGCCGCTTGACGTCGTGCTCCTGAAACAGTGAATCCAGCAACTGGCGATAGCTGTCGGTGCGCGAAAGGCTGATGTAGTTTTCCCCGGCAAAATCTTGCGGCGTGAGTATTTTTTTATGGGCGAGAGGATGGCTTGCGGGCAACACGCAGACTTCGTTGAGCGTCAGCAACGTCTGGCGTTCGGTTCCGGCGGGCGTCACGGTATTTTCGGTCAACCCTAAATCGTGGCGCTGGGCAGAAAGCCACTCTTCTAACAGCGGTGATTCTTGCGGCACGATATTGAGACTCAACTCAGGGTAACGCGCCAGAAACGGCTGCACTAACACCGGCAGAAAAGATTGTGAAAACACCGGCAGGCAGGCAATGGACAACTCGCCCTGGCGGAATTCACGCAGACTTTCGGCGGCATTCAGAATTCTGTCCAGGCCATACCAGGATCGCTGCACTTCTTCAAACAAGCGTAAGCCCTGCACGGTGGGATGTAACCGCCCGCGGCTACGTTCAAATAATTGCAGGCCAATCAGCTTTTCAAACCGCGCCAGCTCGCGGCTGACGGTCGGCTGCGACGTATGCAGCAGCCCTGCAGCTTCAGTCAGATTGCCGGCGGTCATCACCGCGTGGAAAATTTCGATATGGCGTAAGGTTATTGAGGGCATAACGTTCTCCTGTTTCCATATCAGTTTTGCATAGACTCGAGAGAAATCGATATTTTTTCTTCACTTCGCGGTATGGCGTAATACAAAAAAATGAAATGTTGCCGGAGCCACCATGCCACGCCCACTCAATAACACCGATACCGCGCTGAATGCGCAAAACCTGCTGGCATTGCCCGCGGAATTTGGCTGCCCGGTCTGGGTTTATGATGCTGAGATTATTCGCCAGCAGATTGCCCAATTGCGCCAGTTTGATGTGATTCGTTTTGCGCAAAAAGCGTGTTCTAACATTCACATTCTGCGTCTGATGCGCGAGCAGGGCGTGAAAGTGGATTCGGTTTCAGAGGGGGAAATTGTCCGTGCTTTGGCGGCGGGCTATAACCCGGTTGAAAACAAAGACGATATCGTATTCACCGCCGATATGATTGACCCATCGACGCTGGCGCTGGTGGCTGAACAGCAGATTCCGGTGAACGCGGGTTCTGTCGACATGCTGCAACAGCTTGGTGAAGTGTCGCCCGGCCATCGCGTCTGGCTGCGCGTTAATCCTGGTTTCGGTCACGGCCACAGCCAGAAAACCAACACCGGGGGTGAAAATAGTAAACACGGCATCTGGCATGCAGATTTGCCGCAGGCGTTAGAAGTTATCCAGCGCTACAAACTGCAGCTGGTGGGCATTCATATGCACATTGGTTCCGGCGTGGATTATGGTCATCTCGAACGCGTTTGTGGCGCGATGGTGCAGCAGGTGATTGATTTTGGTCAGGATCTGGAAGCGATCTCCGCAGGTGGTGGTTTGTCCGTTCCGTATCGTGAAGGTGAAGAAACCATCGACACTAATCACTATTACGGCCTGTGGAATGCGGCGCGTGAGAAAATCGCCCAGCGTCTGGGACACCCGGTGAAACTGGAAATCGAACCGGGCCGTTTCCTGGTGGCAGAATCCGGCGTTCTGGTGGCGCAGGTGCGCTCGGTTAAAAATATGGGTTCGCGCCACTTCGTGCTGATTGACGCCGGGTTTAACGATTTGATGCGTCCGTCGATGTACGGCAGCTATCACCATATTTCCGCTCTGGCAGGGGACGGACGTGAACTCGCCGCACTCCCGCAGGTAGAAACTGTAGTAGCCGGGCCGCTGTGTGAATCGGGTGATGTGTTTACCCAGCTCGAAGGCGGCAAAGTGGAAACGCGTGCGCTGCCGCCAGTGCAAGTCGGTGATTATTTAGTGCTGCACGACACCGGCGCGTATGGTGCTTCGATGTCTTCCAATTACAACAGCCGCCCGTTATTGCCTGAAGTGTTATTTGATAATGGCGCGGCGCGACAGATTCGTCGCCGTCAGACCATTCAGGAATTGCTGGCATTGGAAATGTAATACGGACCTGGGCCGACTGACTCGCGTAACACCAGTTTGCCGACAAACGGCGGGATAGCTTTAAGCGGCTCGCCGTTTGCCAGTTTTATCGCCTGATCGATTGCCGTGGTGATCATGCTGTCGATAGGCAGATAAACGCTGGATAGTGCGGGTTCGAGCCACTGCGCGCTCGGCGCATCATCAAAACCAAACAACGAAATATCCTGCGGAATCCGCACTCCAGCCTGATGCAGCGCCTTTGAAGCGCCCAGCGCCATATCATCGTTACAGGCAAACAGGGCGCTAAATGGCACCTGGCTTTCCAGTAATTCCTGACACAATTTATGGCCAAGCACCATGCTTGAATCGCCATATTTCACTCGGTCTTCGTTAAAAGCGATGCCATGTTTTTGCAATGCTTTTCTGTAACCCATCAGACGTGCCTGGCCGGTTGGCGTCGAAATGGGCACGGTAATGCAGGCGATATCTCGATGGCCTTGCTCAATGAGATAATCGGTCGCCTGAAACGCAGCATCTTGCTGTTCAAAGAAAACGCAGCGATCGCGCGCCTGGCTAACATCGCGGTTAATCACGACCAGCGGGACTTTGATGCTATTCATTAGCGACAATAAAGTCCGCTCGTTCATAAAGCGGGTGTACAGCACGATGGCATCGCAATGGCGATCGACCAGCATTTGCACGGCTTCCAGCTCTTTTTGCGGCGTATCGTGTCCATCGGTGACAATCAATTGCTTGCCCCAGACTTCCGTCTGTCGTGAGGCTTGTTGCAACAGGCGGCCAAAGTAGAACCCGTCAAAAGTCGACACCACCAAACCGACGCTATTACTGCTACGGTTCGCCAGCGATCGCGCCAGAAAATTAGGGCGATAGCCCAACTCTTCCATGGCGGTAAACACCTGCTCGCGGGTGCTCTCTTTAACTTGCCCAATTCCGTTAAGCACGCGTGATACCGTTGCTTTGGAAACGCCTGCGCGTAGCGCGACATCCAGCATTGTTACCATCAATTCATTCCTGATTAAGACGCTTGCCGCGTGGTCGCATAATGGCGCTAGTTTATCACGCTGTGATGATGAAACATGGCGCTAACAGCAATTGTCGTGCCGGATCACGCTTTTGAATGATTCAGGCAACTTATATTTATTTGGTATACCAGATTATCCATATTGGAATTCCAATGTAACAATGTGGGACGTTTATCACGGAAATGTTACGGAGTTGGTTCTATTTTTGGCATACCAAATCGGTCGTCTTCCATCGCTTTGAATAATAAAAAAACGACAACACTGAGGTATACCCTATGGCTTTGCAGGAAAAGTTAATCGACTCTCTGGGAAGTTTTGCCACTAAATTCAATAGCTACCGCTATATTATGGCGATCAAAGCTTCATTCATTACCCTAATGCCGGTGATTATCGTCGGGGCATTTTCGGTCCTCATCTCGAATATGGTGTTGGATCCTAAAAACGGCCTCGCCAGTTTTTCTGCACTGTCATTTCTCGCCCAACTCAAGCCGATTACCGCGGCGATTAACTACGCCACGCTTAACTTTTTAAACATTGGCGCGGTGTTCCTGATTGGTATCGAATTAGGCAGAATCAACGGCATCAAAAGTCTGTTCCCTGGCTTGCTGGCGGTTATCTGCTTTATTTGCGTGACGCCAACCACCATCGAAATGATGGTCGATGGGCAAATGCATATGGTGAAAGACATTCTGGCGCGCCAGTTTTCTGACACCCGCAGCCTGTTCCTTGGCATGTTTATCGCTATTTTGTCGGTGGAAATTTACTGCTGGCTGGAAAAGCGCGAAGGGCTGAAGATCAAAATGCCTGACACCGTTCCGCCTAATGTTTCTGCCTCTTTCTCAGCACTGCTCCCCTCGATCATTACCGTTACCGCCATCGCGACTTTCGGTTTTATTTTCCACCAAACTACCGGCATGTACCTGTATGACGCGGTGTATCAGGTGGTGCAGCAACCGCTGGAAAAAGTGGTGCAAAGCCTGCCGGGAATTTTGCTGCTGATGTTTGTCGCACAGCTGTTTTGGGTTATTGGGATTCACGGTAATCAGATGATCAAACCTATCCGCGAGCCGCTGCTGCTCGGGGCGATTACCGTCAACATGAGCGCGTTCGAGCAGGGCAAAGAGATCCCTAACATCATCACCATGCCGTTCTGGGATGTGTATATGAGTATTGGCGGTTCCGGTTTAACGATTGGGCTGCTGATTGCGGTGATGATTGCGACGAAGCGCAAAGAGATGAAAGAAATCGCCAAGCTCTCTTTCGGCCCAGGGATCTTCAACATTAATGAGCCGGTGATTTTTGGTATGCCGATTATGCTCAACCCTATTCTGGCTATTCCTTTCATTATTACGCCGCTGGTCACCGGCACTATTGGCTACTTCGCAACGGCAATGGGTTTTGCCGGTAAAGCTGTTGTGATGGTGCCATGGACCACGCCGCCATTGATTAACGCCTGGCTTTCTACCGCCGGTTCGATGGGCGCGGTCGTCACGCAACTGGGCTGTATTCTGGTTTCGGTTCTGATTTACCTGCCGTTTGTGAAAATAGCCTCGCGCCGTGCTGAACAAGCGCAGTTACAGGCCGAACAGCAGCAACTTGCCAAAAACGTGTGAGGAAGGCATGAGCAACGTAAAAATCACTATTCCAGCAGATTTTATACTCGGTGCTGCGGCATCGGCCTGGCAAACCGAAGGCTGGAGCGGCAAAAAAGAAGGGCAGGATTCCTGGCTCGACGCCTGGTACAAAAACGACAGACATGTATGGCATGAAGGCTACGGCCCGGCGGTCGCGACGGATTTTATCAATCGCTACCGCGAAGATGTGGCGTTGATGAAACAGGCGGGATTAACGCACTACCGCACCTCTATCAACTGGTCGCGCTTTTTCACAGACTATGAAAATGGCGTAGTCGACGAGGAATATGCTCAGTACTATGACAACTTGATCGATGAAATGCGCCGCAACGGCATCGAGCCGATGATTTGTCTTGAGCACTATGAATTGCCAGCCGTTTTATTTGAAACCTACGGCGGTTGGGCATCGAAGAAAGTGGTCGAGCTTTTTGTCTTGTATGCTGAAAAAGTGTTTGCCCGTTACGCGCATAAAGTGAATCGCTGGTTTACGTTCAACGAGCCGATTGTGGTGCAAACCCGCGTTTATCTTGATGCGTTGCGCTGGCCGTATGAGCAAAATACCCATAAGTGGATGCAGTGGAACCACCACAAAAACCTCGCCACGGCGAAAGTCGTGAAGCTTTTCCGCGAAAAAGGCTACAGCGGAACCGTTGGCTGTATTCTTAATCCAGAAGTGACTTATGCGCGCTCCAGCGCTGACCATGACCAGCAAGCGGCGCAGATATACGATCTGTTTTACAACCGCGTGTTTTTAGACCCGCTGGTGCACGGTGAGTATCCGCAGCAGCTTATCGAACTGCTGGAAAAACATGATATTAAGTGGGATTACACCGAGCAAGAGCTGGCGATTATCCGGGAAAATACCGTCGATGAACTGGGTATCAACTTATATTATCCACATCGCGTAAAAGCGCCGTCCCGCGCCTGGAACCCCGAGACGCCATTCCATCCTGCTTATTATTACGAGCCGTTTGAGTTGCCAGGCAGGCGGATGAATAAGTCGCGTGGCTGGGAAATCTACCCCCGTATCGTTTATGACATGGCGATGCGGATAAAAACGGAATATCGCAATATTGCGTGGTTTGTCGCAGAAAGCGGAATGGGAACAGAAAACGAGGCGCAATTCCGCAATGCTGATGGCGTGATTGAAGATGATTATCGTATCGCGTTTATCAGCGAGCATTTGTACCAGACGCTGCGCGCTCGGGAAGATGGCGCTAACTGCCAGGGCTATATGTTGTGGGCGTTTACCGACAACGTATCGCCGATGAATGCCTTCAAAAATCGCTATGGATTGATTGAAATTAACCTGCAAAACAATCGCGAGCGACGGGCGAAAAAATCTGCGCATTGGTATCGGACGCTGGGTGACACTCGCACGTTGCAGCTCAACATTGATGATGAATGGAAATAATTGGGTACAGAATTTGATAAGCTAGCGGGTATAAATCAGCGTCAGAACTTAATGGCGCTGAGAATCAACAAATGCGGGTGATATCGTGGACAAGGTAGTACTTTCGCCAGAAAAAAAACAATACCAGGAAATTGGTGAGGATCTACGCGCGCAAATAATGCAGGGGCTGTATCCAGTCGGTTCACGTTTGCCGCCTGAACGTAATATTGCTGAAACTTATGGCGTCAGCCGCACGATTGTTCGTGAAGCGTTGCTGATGCTCGAACTGCAAGGCACAGTGGATATTCGCCAGGGTTCGGGTGTGTATGTCATGCGCGTTCCGGCAGAAAATGAAGCGGAAGAAGAAGCCTTTTTCAGCAGCGATATTGGCCCGTTTGAAATGCTCCAGGCGCGTCAGTTGCTGGAAAGTAATATTGCGGCATTCGCCGCAAAAATGGCGACCAAAGCGGATATCGACAACCTTAAGAGAATTCTCGAGCAAGAGCAGCGTGCTATCGCGATAAACGATCTGAGCCAGGATAACTGCAAGATGTTCCACCTGGTTCTGGCGGGCGCTTCGCAAAACCAGATGTTGCTGGCGACGGTGGAAAGTATCTGGCGCCATTTAGACAGCAGCCCATTGTGGCAACAATTACGGGCGCATATTGATACACGCAGCTATCGCCTGAAATGGCTCGGGGACCTGCAAACTATTCTGGCAGCGCTGCGCCGCCGCGATGTGATGGGTTCATGGCAGGCGATGTGGCAGCATTTAGAAAACGTCAAAAACAGCCTGCTCGAGCAATCTGATTCCGATGCGCCCGATTTCGACGGCTATCTTTTCGAGTCCGTTCCCATCTTCCAGGGGAAGCTGATGTGAAAATTCTCCCGCTGTATGCGATGCCGCAATATGCCGGGCAGGTCACTGACTGGATATGGCAGGCGTTTGGCACTGCTGACAGCCGGGGCTTTTTCGCGTCAATTGTGGCGACCAGCCAGCGGGAAGGGCAGTTGCCTTTAACTTTTGTGGCGGTTGAAGGTGAGAAACTGGTTGGAACGGTTGGGTTATGGCGCTGCGATTTAATTAGCCGCCAGGATCTTTATCCGTGGTTAGCGGCGTTATATATCGATGAAAACCAGCGCGGACGTGGGCTTGGGGCGAAGCTGCAACAGCACGTTATTGAACACGCTCGCGCGCTGGGTTATCCACAGCTTTATCTTTATTCAGCGTGCAAAGATTACTACGAGCGTTTTGGCTGGGAATATATCGGCGACGGGCTGGATTACCCGGATAAAGTGGTTCATCTTTATAAATACGTGCTTTAAACATTTACCACACACTAATTAAGGTTTAGAAACAATAGTTTTGCATATTTCTGGCTTACTGGCGTAATACAGTCCAGGAACGTCCCCTTCCTCGTCACATAACGTGTAATCTAACGCCATTAATCCCAGAGGGATTATCCATGATATGACCATGAAAAATACGAAGCATGCAAGGCTAAACAATCCCCAGATAGTGCCAATAAGCGTTCCTTTTTTTAGTCGTTCAACACCTTTTTGCAAAATTGTGCTGAATGCGAAAAAGAAAAGATAAATATAAGTGGGTGTTACTCCAATAGCGGTGATGATTTTCCCATCATAAATAATAATATCACTCAGTGTTATCAATGCGTAAATGCGATATTCCTCAATAAAAAATATAGTGGAATATATCATAACCAAGGATACAGCCATTAAAAACACCCCAGCCAGCTTAAAACTTACCCATTGTAATTTAGTATATGGTCTCATTTCTTTTCTATCATCATACAAAGTTGCGGATCAGTCACATAGTACACTCGGAGTTTATCCTTATGGCAGGAAGTGTAATGTAACATCAATAACACAATAGGGATTAGATAGGATGCGACTAGCCCTAAGGCAAAAGAGAGTATGCTAAATACCCCCCAAATCTGTCCAATTACCGTTCCTTTTTTTAGAGGTGCAATTCCTTTATTTAAAACTGTACGGAGGGCAAAAAAGAACATGTAGATAACCATAGGTATGCCTCCAAGGCAGATAATAACTCTTCCATTGTATGTTATGATATCACCGAGTGTAATTAATGAATTGATGTCATAAAACTTATAGAAATAAGCCACTAGATAAATGAGGGCCATACTGGCCATCATAAGAAATATCCCCGAAAATTTAAATAGCAACCAGCGCAAGGTAGTGTATTCTTTCATACTTAATACCCTCTACCTGGTAGTGGAGTCAAATATGGAGATAAATGTTGGTAGTCCCAGGAACTCATTTTTTGTTGCTCATTTAATGCTTGTTATATTTTATTTTTGAGTTCTGCAGAAAACCCCAACTCATTATCCAGAATGTTAAGCCCTATATTCAGTGCAATGCCTATAAATATTACAAGAATGGCCGTACCAACTATTGGTGCACTAATCACTGTAAATATGCCACCCGCAATCCCAATCACAACACTTGAAACAATTATTTTTGCTACGTCCATTGTAATATCAACCAGTAAATCTTTTAGGTGATAATCAGATTTAAATATAAATTCAATCACACGAAAGGCTAAAGAGGCGTAAATACAGAACTTCGTTCCTTTTACAAGAGCAGACCCAAAGCCACGCATACCAATAGCCATTTCAAGCATTTGTGGGTTTGTTGCCCCATAACGGGTGCCTGTCAGTATGCGACGCAGGCCAGCATATCCAGTGATTTTAATGTATGCTTTGCCATTAATTACATATTCTACGGCTTTTATTTTTAGACAATTAAAGTTAAAAACTAATTTTCCCGTAGGGCTGTAGTAAGTGGTTAATTTGCTAAGGGTGCGAAATCCATCCAGGCCATCTTTAATATTCCCAGGCCCTAATCGATAGGAGAAGAAATAATCTAAATTACCAAGTAATTCATCTGATACCCCCTGCGCTTCCTCAATAGTTAGCAACATGATGTATCGGCTTTCAGTAATAAAATCACCATTGATAGCCGCCATATCACGCAACACTGGATTCATACTTGGATAGGTTTGAAATTGATGCTCGTCGCGCAAGTAATCATGTGGCTTATTCTTTGAATCTCTTAATTCAGACATGACAACCTCCTTATTTATCAAAACTGATATTTAAAATACGCGATCATTCCACAGACTGTACGCACTGGTCCCTGCATCACAATGTTCCCAGGTTATCGTTTCATAGCTGAAGGTGATTTTTTCCTGGGGTTCGGCTCCGTTATCCAGAAGATTGTGAGGTACAATGAATTCATTATGCGAAATTCGAGCTCCTGTAAGTTTGATTTTATAATAAAGCTTATTCATCCCAATCCGGTTGGTACGGTATAAATCCAGATCGCAGACAAGCATTTCATTATCATTGATCGCTTTGGCTAATAAAGGTGAAGATTTATCAATCGGCTTAATGATCACCATTTCATGATGATTGACGTTTTGTGCTCGGGACATTGAATGAGTGACGGCATAAACCATAATCTGGTCAATGTGAGTGATTTGTGCTTTGTTACCAATAGAATCTAATGATGAGCATCCAGCAGAGATCAGGCCTTGCGTTTGACCATTTATGGTTAAATAGGCTAAGTTTGACATATCATTCCATTAATATCATTGATGTGATTTATATGATAAAGATTTGCAAGTTTATTAATCTGAAATCCTGGTCTCAATATAAATAAAATGCAACCATAATATTTTGGAAGGTTTTGCTACTTTATTTTGCTTTGTTATATGTTTTATTAATTAACAATTAATCTGGTATTTAAAGTGCGAATGAATAAGGTCGCTTATTCTTTTCAGCCAGAGGTTTTATCTGGCTGATTTCATTTTCTTTACTCGCCCGAATAGGCAATCACCGAATGCCGCCGCACAAGTGTTGGGCTAAACATATGCGTGATTTCGGGTAATTCACGTTTTTCAGCCAGCGCCAAAGCCAGTTCTGCGGCCTGTTCAGCCATGGTAATGATCGGGTAACGCACCGTTGTCAGACGTGGGCGAACGTAGCGTGAAATCAACACGTCATCAAAGCCAATCAGTGAAATCTCTTTCGGGACATCAATGCCGTTATCATTAAGAACGCCCATTGCACCTGCGGCCATGGAATCGTTGTAACAGGCAATCGCGCTAAAGTTCTTTCCGCGCCCCAGCAGTTCCGTCATTGCCTGCTCACCACCGCTTTCATCCGGTTCACCATAAGTCACTAAGCGATCATTAATCGGTAAACCGTGTTCGGTTAGCGCGTCGTAATACCCTTGCAAACGATCCTCGGCATCGGAAATCTGGTGGTTGGAACACAAGTAGCCAATTTTAGTATGGCCTTGTTGAATCAGATGGCGGGTTGCAAGCCACGCGCCATAGCGGTCATCCAGCGCGACACAACGCTGCTCAAAACCCGGCAAAATTCGGTTGATCACCACCATGCCGGGCATTTGTTTCATTAAAGAAATGAGTTCTTCGTCAGGTATTTTTTTCGCATGAACAACCAGGGCTGCGCAGCGGTGGCGAATAAGTTGTTCAATCGCCTGTCGCTCTTTTTGTTCATTGTGATAACCGTTGCCGATCAGCAAAAAGTTGCCGGTGCGATAGGCGACTTGTTCTACGGCTTTTACCATTGCGCCAAAAAACGGATCGGAGACATCTCCCACAATCAGGCCAATGGTTTCAGTGGTTTGCTGCGCAAGTGCGCGCGCATTCGCATTAGGATGGTAATTCAGCTCTTCCATCGCGCTGCTTACCGCCAGGCGTGATGCATCACTGGCTTTGGGGGAATCATTTATGACACGTGATACCGTGGCGACAGAAACGCCTGCCAGTTTTGCTACATCCTTAATTGTCGCCATCGAAGATTTTCCTGAGTGGGTAAGCGTTTACACAGTTTTAAGTGTTACGGAAAAGCCGCGTTACTTCAAGGGCGCAACTGTCGTCAGCGTCGCAAACCTCTCTAAAAAGAAACCAAATTCAGTGTAATCGTTACACATACCAGCACCACGAAAATCAAGCGTAGCGGTAGAAGGTGGCATGTTATGGATTTTTAAAGATTTCAGAGTAAATTTTTGCTTACAGTTTGCATCGCGCTGTTGCTATTTCGCCATGGCGAAAAGTGACCAGGCACTGCTACATTTGAAGTCCCAGAGGTATTGATAGGTGATGTCAGCATCTAATGCTGATCACATGAATTACACCAACCTGCGCGGATGCGCAGGTTTTTTTTGTCTAAAAAATGGCAGCCTGTAACAAGACGCGATGTTTTAAACACCTGGTTGCACTTTCCGCTAATTCCCTTGCTTTTTCTCACTGGTAGCCTTGCGCTGACTGCGCCACAATTCAAGTCCCAGAGGTATTGATTGGTGAGAATTCTAGTTACGTTGTTAAGTAAATTCTTTGCACCGACCTGCGCAGATGCGCAGGTTTTTTTTGCCTTTTTTTCAGACTTTGCATTCACCCAAACTATCGCTCCTTTCCATTTAGTCATGTAATCTCCCACTACACTTAAGTACCTGCGGCTTATTCATGACAAAGGGAGTTGCTATGCTATTTGGTTTTTTCCGTGCACTTTTTCGTATTCTGTTCAGAGTGCGGCTATATGGCTCGCAGCAATCTCTTTCTCAGCCACGCGTCCTGATTGTTCCAAACCACGTTTCCTTTATTGACGGTATTTTGCTGGCGCTATTTTTACCTGGCCGGCCAGTGTTTGCTGTCTATTCATCTATTAGTCAGCAGTGGTACATGCGCTGGTTAAAATCGTTGATAGATTTCGTGCCGCTTGACCCAACCAAACCGATGTCGATTAAACATCTGGTGCGGCTGGTGGAGCAGGGCCGTCCGGTGGTTATTTTCCCTGAAGGGCGAATTTCTGTGACTGGCTCATTGATGAAAATTTATGAAGGCGCCGGGTTTGTTGCCGCAAAATCAAACGCGACCGTTATTCCCATCCGTATTGATGGCGCTGAGCTGACATTTTTCAGCCGCCTGAAAGGCCTGGTAAAGCGCCGTTTGTTCCCACGTATCAGCCTGCATATTCTGCCGCCGACATCCGTTCCGATGCCAGAAGCTCTACGCGCGCGTGAACGCCGGAAAATGGCAGGGGAAATGCTGCATCAGATAATGATGGAAGCACGAATGGCAGTACGCCCGCGTGAAACATTGTATGAGGCATTGCTTGCTGCGCAATATCGTTACGGTGAGCGAAAAAACTGTATCGAAGATATTAATTTCAAGCCGGATACTTATCGCAGTCTGCTGACCAAGACCTTGTTTGTCGGGCGTATTTTGAATAAATACAGTGCGCCGGGCGAAACGATCGGCCTGATGCTACCCAATGCGGCTATCAGCGCGGCGGTGATTTTTGGGGCGTCGTCCCGTGGGCGAATTCCGGCGATGATGAACTACACCGCGGGCGTGAAAGGGCTGACCAGTGCGATTACAGCCGCACAGCTCAAGACGATATTTACTTCGCGTCAGTTTCTCGACAAAGGCAAATTATGGCATCTTCCCGAGCAGCTCACGCAGGTTCGTTGGGTCTTTCTGGAAGACTTAAAAGCCGATGTCACGTTGGCGGATAAGCTCTGGATCTTCGCGCATTTACTGATGCCGCATCTGGCCCAGGTAAAACAACATCCAGAAGACGCCGCAATGGTGCTGTTTACTTCCGGCTCGGAAGGCAATCCAAAAGGTGTGGTGCACAGCCATAAAAGTTTGCTGGCGAACGTGGAGCAAATTCGCACGATTGCTGATTTTACTGCGAACGATCGTTTTATGTCTGCGCTGCCGTTGTTCCACTCTTTCGGCCTGACAGTCGGGTTATTTACGCCGCTGCTGACCGGTGCCGAAGTGTTTCTCTACCCAAGTCCGTTGCACTACCGCATTGTGCCGGAGCTGGTTTACGACCGTAATTGCACTGTGTTGTTTGGCACCTCTACATTCCTTGGCAACTATGCGCGTTTTGCAAATCCTTACGACTTCTTCCGCCTGCGTTATGTGGTGGCGGGTGCGGAAAAACTCCAGGAAAGCACCAAACAACTTTGGCAGGATAAATTTGGCCTGCGAGTGCTGGAAGGCTACGGTGTGACTGAGTGCGCGCCCGTGGTTTCTATCAACGTTCCGATGGCCGCAAAAGTCGGCACCGTTGGGCGTATTCTGCCAGCGATGGATGCCAGATTGTTATCAGTACCGGGAATTGAAGAAGGTGGGCGGTTGCAACTGAAAGGGCCGAACATCATGAAGGGCTACTTGCGAGTGGAAAACCCCGGTGTTCTGGAAGCACCGAGCGCTGAAAATGAACAAGGCGAGGTGGAGCAGGGCTGGTACGACACGGGCGATATCGTCAGTTTCGATGAACACGGTTTTTGTGTGATTCAGGGGCGCGCAAAACGCTTTGCCAAAATTGCCGGTGAGATGGTTTCGCTGGAAATGGTAGAGCAACTGGCGCTCGGAGTTTCACCAGAGAAAATGCACGCTACGGTCATTAAAAGCGATGTGGCAAAAGGTGAGGCGCTGGTGATGTTCACCACGGATAGCGAACTGAATCGTGAAAAACTGCTGCAATATGCGCGCGCGAATGGGATCCCAGAACTGGCGGTGCCGCGTGATATTCGTTTCATGAAACAGTTGCCGGTTCTTGGTAGCGGCAAACCTGATTTTGTCAGTCTGAAAACGCTGGTAGACCAGCCGGAGACAGAGCATGCGTGATAATGCCGTAAACGATACCTCCATTTGGTCCAGAGGTATGATGGCAGTAACCTGCGCGCAATTTTTATCAGCGTTTGGTGATAACGCATTGCTGTTTGCCACGTTGGCAGTGCTGAAACAGCAGTTTTACCCCGACTGGAGCCAGCCTGTTTTGCAGATGGTTTTTGTTGGTGCTTATATTTTATTTGCCCCGTTTGTCGGACAGGTCGCAGACAGTTTTTCCAAAGGGCGAGTGATGATGTTTGCCAACAGTCTCAAACTGGCTGGCGCAGCGGTAATCTGTTTCGGCTTTAATCCCTTCGTCGGCTATACGCTGGTGGGGATTGGCGCAGCATCCTATTCGCCCGCTAAATACGGGATTTTAGGTGAACTGACCACGGGCGACCGTTTGGTGAAAGCCAACGGCCTGATGGAAGCCTCGACCATTGCCGCGATTTTACTTGGTTCAATGGCAGGTGGTGTGCTGGCCGACTGGCATATTGTGGCGGCGCTTGGCGTTTGTGTGTTGGTGTATGCCGGGGCGGTTGTCGCCAACATATTTATTCCAAAACTTGCTCCTGCTCGCCCTGGTCAGTCATGGCGCTTTACCCCGATGACGCGCAGTTTTTTTACGGCTTGCCGAACGCTTTGGCAAAACGGTGAAACTCGCTTCTCGTTAGTCGGCACCAGCTTGTTTTGGGGGGCGGGCGTCACGCTGCGCTTCTTGCTGGTGTTGTGGGTACCGGTTGCTCTGGGCATTACTGACAATGCGACACCAACGTATCTGAATGCCATGGTTGCGGTAGGGATTGTGGTGGGGGCAGGGGCTGCGGCGAAACTTGTGACGCTCAAAACCGTCGCACGTTGTATGCCTGCCGGGATCTTAATTGGTGTCGGCGTGTTGTTCTTCTCGCTGCAACACACACTGCTGCCGTCTTATATGTTGTTGGTACTGATTGGTGTTCTGGGCGGGTTCTTTGTGGTGCCGCTCAATGCGCTGCTTCAGGAACGCGGCAAACATTCCGTCGGCGCAGGGAATGCGATTGCGGTGCAGAATCTCGGCGAAAATACCGCGATGTTGCTGATGCTTGGGCTTTACTCGCTGGCGGTAAAAACCGGCGCGCCGATTGTCGGAATTGGCATTGGTTTTGGCGCAGTGTTTGCGCTGGCGATTGGCTGGCTGTGGGTTTGGCAGATTCGGCAGAAATAGTTTTCTCCTCTCCCAAAGGAGAGGAGATTTTCACATCACGGTGCCGGATAAGTATAAATCCGGTTCACCGCTTCTAACTCTTCAAGAACATCTTCACTCAAGTCCAGATGCAGGCTCTCAAGGTTGGTTTTTAACTGCTCAAGCGTGGTCGCGCCTAAAAGCGTGCTGGCGACAAACGGCTGACGGCGTACAAACGCCAGCGCCATTTGCGCCGGGTCGAGATTATGACGCTTAGCGACATCGACATAAGCTGCAACCGCATGCTGAGTTTGCTCGCCGCTGTAGCGCGTGAAACGGCTAAACAGCGTGTTGCGTGCGCCAGCAGGTTTCGCCCCATTCAGGTACTTCCCGGTCAGCGTACCGAAGCCCAGGCAGGAATAAGCCATCAATTCGACACCTTCGCGCTGGGTAATTTCAGCCAGTCCCACTTCAAAGCTGCGATTCACCAGACTGTACGGGTTCTGGATGGTAACGATGCGTGGTAAATCATGCTTTTCAGCCAGTTGCAGGTAGCGCATCACACCCCACGGCGTTTCATTGGAAACACCGATATAGCGGATTTTCCCGGCACGCTGGAATTCGGTCAGTGCTTCGAGCGTTTCCAGCAGAGTGACCGGGACGGCGTTATCGGTCCAGGTGTAGCCCAGTTTGCCAAAGCAGTTGGTGGCACGTTGTGGCCAGTGAACCTGGTAAAGATCGATATAGTCGGTTTGCAAACGCTTCAGGCTGGCATCCAGCGCATCACGGATATTGCGGCGATCCAGAATTTGGTTTGGGCGAATGCCGGCATCGTTGTTGCGGCTTGGGCCGCTGACTTTGGTGGCGATAACCAGCTTTTCACGATTAGCGCGCTGCTTTAACCAGTTACCGACGTAGGTTTCTGTTAACCCCTGGGTTTCCGGGCGAGGTGGCACCGGGTACATTTCTGCCACATCAATGAGGTTTACGCCCTGATGGACGGCGTAATCAAGCTGTGCATGAGCGTCGGCTTCGCTATTTTGCTCACCAAACGTCATGGTTCCCAGCCCTAGCGTACTTATTTCAAGAGAGCTGTGGGGGATACGGTGATATTGCATAGCCGCTTTCCTTATTCTTCTGACTTATCAGCCAGGCACGCGCCCGACAAAAAATGGACTATAAACATGGCAGAGGGGAAGCAAAAGCGGAAGGGGGTAAGCGAAGAAAAAGTGTTACAGGCCAGCGAGGCGCCGACCTTTATATGCTGGATTTATTAACGTTCGATAATTTGTGAAACATCATCGCGGTTGATCTGCATCTCGTTGCCTTGCTGATCGCGATAACTCACTAAACCCGTGTCATCATCGACCTGCGGTTTTCCGTCAGTCAGAATCATACGGCCATCTTTGGTTGCCATCACGTAATCGCTGCTACAACCTGAAACCGCAAATGCCAGACCGACAGCGGAAATTAGAACTGCCCATTTTTTCATCATTATTCGCCTCGTGTGGTATGGAATGACATATATAGTCTAGTAATAACTCGACAAAGCGCAGAAGGTAAGCAGTAAATTCTTAAAAGAAACAGAGGGGAAGCGAGAGCACCTCCCCTGAGACGGTTAAAGCGGGTTCTTTTTGTTGCGGATAAGATTCAGTGTTTCTACGGCAATTGAGAAGAACATCGCAAAATAGATGTAGCCTTTCGGCACATGAATATCGAAGCCTTCCAGAATCAGTGTAAAGCCGACCAGCAACAAGAATGACAGCGCCAGCATTTTTACCGAAGGGTGGCGTTCTACAAAATCACCAATCGATTTGGCAGCAAACATCATGACCATCACCGCAATCACAACCGCTGCCATCATAATGAACAGATGATCGGACAGACCTACTGCGGTAATCACCGAGTCCAGGCTGAAAATAATATCCAGCAGCATGATTTGCACGATAGCGCCGAAGAAAGAGTGAACGTTTGTTTTTAGGCTCTCTTCTTCACCTTCGATGGACTCGTGAATCTCTTTGCTCGCCTTCCAGATTAAGAACAAACCGCCCAATGCCAAAATAAGATCTCGTGCCGAGAATTCATGGCCCATTACGGAAAACAGCGGGTGAATTAAGTGCGTCATCCAGGCAATAGACGCCAGCAAGACCAGACGCATTATCATCGCCGCACCGAGCCCAAGACGGCGTGCTTTCGCCTGCTGCGCTTTAGGCAGCTTCGCCACAACAAGAGAGAGGAAGATGATATTGTCGATACCCAGTACGATTTCGAGAATCGTCAGAGTGCCTAGCGCCATCCACGCGTTAGGATCGGTAACCCATGCAAACAACATTAAAAAAATCCTGCCTGAAAATTTAAAACGCCAATTATAAACGCCAGCTTAGAACTGGGTGCAAGTTAAATGAATCTACAACGAGAAATGATTAGCCAGTAAAGCGGCGGTAAAGTTCTTTTTCAGGTAAAAACCGCGAGGTAACGTCAGAATTGGTGCGCCATCTGCCCCGATGGCATCGGTTAGCGCCTTGCTGTTAGCCGCTTTTGGGCGCAACTGTAGAACTTCACCATGGCGGGCCGTGATGCGCTCAACTTGCCCGAGCACAATCAAATCCATCAACTCTTCCCAATCCATGCGTAACTGTTGCTCTTCTTCTTCGGACGGTGCCCACAGCAACGGTGTGCCGATATGCCGCTCAGCAAGCGGGATTTGCCGTTCACCTTCGACAGGGATCCACAATACGCGTTTCAATTTGTGGCGCACATGGCTGGTTTCCCAAACCACTCCGGTGTTACCGGTGAGTGGCGCAACACAGACAAACGTAGTTTCCAGCGGGCGACCGAACCTATCCACCGGGATAGTTTTAAGCTCAATCCCCAATGCGGCGAAATCTTGCTCAGGTTTGCTTCCGGCGCTGGCACCCAGCCAAAGTTCAAGCAAAACGCCGATCCAACCTTTGTCGCGCTTAAGATCGTTTGGGATCGACAAGTTGGCCAAAGCCGCTAACTCACCCAGCGTAAAGCCGGCCAGCTTCTGGGCTTGGGCCAGTAAAATCTGTTCATTTTCTGGAGGGTTAAGTAATGGACGTAGAGCTTGCATTGTGCCTGGCTGTTGATCGGTTAAAAAATAAGCGTGGTTTACCCACAGTGTGGAAATAGTTTAGCGTGTCGGGGATAAGAATGACAATCTACTGATTTTGAATCATTTTTATCGATTAAAATTGTCATATCTGAATCCTGCAAAAACCTTTTCCCATTCTGGTCACCGGGAATGAACAGGATCTTACACCGGGTTATCCACAGAAAAATGGGATAACTGGTAAAAAAGCTCACTACTGGTTCGATTTACAGCCTTGACTGAGGGGTGAAACCCATTTTTTCACCAGATTGTGACTAACTTGTTGGCACAATCTGTGGATAAAAACGTCATTGGTCGATCTTTCATCAATCGAAGATCTCCATATGTGATGATCATCACGCTACAAGGCTGGAAGAGAATTGATGTTGATTTATTTCATTGAAATTAATCAATATTTTATTTGTGCTTTGAAAGCGTATTTTAGAGTTATCCTAAGTTGTCCCGAGAGTATTAGGTAGTTCTTCACAGTTATATCCACAGAAAAAGTGAATAAACTGCCGGTTCCAAATCCACTAATGTTTATAACTCGGTCAAATTTTGTGAGTTATTCAAATGTTATTCCTTCAGGCAACCGTTACACAGTGGTTTACCGTCTAGCGCTTGTATGAAACAATCGCCCTAATCTAAGTTTGTTTTGAGGTAGTCCGGTGATCGATGATGATGGCTACCGCCCGAATGTTGGTATCGTAATCTGTAATCGGCAGGGTCAAGTGATGTGGGCCAGGCGTTTTGGTCAACATTCCTGGCAGTTTCCGCAAGGTGGCATCAATCCTGGCGAATCCCCGGAACAGGCAATGTACCGGGAACTTTTCGAGGAAGTGGGGTTACAGCGAAAAGATGTCCGAATACTCGCCTCGACCCGAAACTGGTTACGTTACAAGTTACCTAAACGTTTGGTGCGTTGGGACACAAAGCCGGTTTGTATCGGCCAGAAACAAAAATGGTTTCTCTTGCAGTTGATAAGCAGCGATAACGATATCAATATGCAAACCAGCAGTACCCCAGAGTTTGATGGCTGGCGTTGGGTCAGCTATTGGTATCCGGTTCGTCAGGTCGTCTCGTTTAAACGCGATGTGTATCGTCGGGTGATGAAAGAGTTTGCAAGCGTCGTAATGCCGCTACAGGAAGTTACGCCACCACGTAATAACGCGCCTGCATGGCGACGTAAAAGAGGTTAATTCACGCGAAAAATGCTCACCCGTTTGCGAGAAATAGTCGAGAAGGTTGCCAGCGCCCCGCGCCTCAATGAGGCGCTGGATATTCTGGTTACAGATATCTGCCTTGCGATGGACACCGAGGTATGCTCGGTTTATCTCGCAGATCATGACCGGCGTTGCTTTTACCTGATGGCGACGCGCGGCCTTAAAAAGCCGCGCGGTCGAACCATCACCCTCGCATTTGATGAAGGCATTGTCGGGCTGGTAGGGCGCCTTGCAGAGCCGATAAACCTTGCCGATGCGCAAAAACACCCAAGTTTTAAATATGTTCCCGCTGTAAAAGAGGAGCGTTTCCGCGCGTTTCTCGGGGTTCCTATTATTCAGCGACGCCAATTGTTGGGCGTGCTGGTGGTTCAACAGCGTGAGCATCGTCAATACGATGAAAGCGAGGAGTCCTTCCTCGTCACACTCGCCACTCAAATGGCAGCCATTCTTTCTCAATCACAGTTAGCCGCGTTGTTTGGCCAGTATCGCCAGACGCGAATTCGGGCATTGCCTGCATCGCCAGGGGTGGCGATTGCCGAAGGTTGGATGGACTCGACGCTCCCATTAATGGAGCAGGTATCTGAAGCGTCAACGCTTGATACCATACTTGAGCGTGAGCGCCTGACCGCTGCCCTTGAAGAGGCTTCCAATGAATTTCGTCGCTACAGCAAACGCTTTGCGGCGGGAGCGCAGAAAGAAACGGCAGCAATTTTTGACCTCTATTCACACCTGTTAACCGATGCCCGCCTTCGCCGTGAACTGTTCGACGAAGTAGATAAAGGCTCTGTTGCTGAATGGGCGGTTAAAAAAGTCATCGAAAAGTTTGCGGAACAGTTCGCAAGTTTAAGTGACAGCTACCTGAAAGAACGAGCAGGCGATTTACGCACGCTGGGTCAGCGTTTGTTATTCCATCTCGATGACACCATTCAAAGTCCCAATACCTGGCCTGAACGTTTTGTATTGGTGGCGGACGAGTTATCCGCAACAACACTTGCCGAACTTCCGCAAAATCGCCTTGTTGGGGTGGTGGTGCGCGATGGTGCGGCAAATTCCCATGCTGCAATTATGGTGCGGGCGCTCGGCATTCCAACCGTTATGGGCGCTGATATTCAGCCTTCAGTGCTGCATCGCCGCACATTGGTTGTCGATGGTTATCGTGGTGAATTGCTCGTTGACCCGGAAACGGTGTTGTTGCAGGAATACCAGCGTCTCATCACCGAAGAGAACGAACTGACTCGTCTGGTTGAAGACGACGTTGATAGCCCTGCCGCGCTGAAAAGCGGCGAGCGCGTCCAGGTCATGCTGAATGCAGGTCTTAGCCCGGAGCATGAGCAGCAACTTGGCGGCCGTATCGATGGAATTGGTCTATATCGCACCGAAATTCCCTTTATGCTGCAAAGTGGTTTTCCGTCAGAAGAAGAACAGGTCGCCCAATATCAGGGCATGTTGCAGATGTTTAACGAAAAACCGGTCACGCTGCGAACGCTTGATGTCGGTGCTGATAAACAACTGCCGTACATGCCTATCAGTGAAGAAAACCCGTGTCTGGGCTGGCGAGGCATTCGCATCACGCTGGACCAACCGGAGATTTTCCTGGTGCAAGTGCGCGCCATGCTGCGTGCCAATGCTGCGACCGGCAACCTGAGCATTCTTCTGCCGATGATCACCAGCATTGACGAAATTGATGAAGCGCGTCGCTTGATTGACCGTGCGGGGCGTGAAGTGGAAGAGGTGCTCGGTTATGAACTGCCTAAACCGCGTATTGGTGTGATGGTTGAAGTCCCTTCCATGGTCTTTATGCTGGGGCATCTTGCCAGCCGTGTTGATTTCATCTCGGTTGGCACCAATGACCTTACGCAGTATTTGCTGGCAGTTGATCGTAATAACACTCGCGTGGCAAGCCTGTACGATTCTCTGCATCCGGCAATGCTACGAGCGTTGAACCATATTGCCAAAGAAGCGGAACGTAACGGGATCGATCTTTGTTTATGTGGCGAAATGGCAGGTGACCCAATGTGTGTGGCA
Source organism: Buttiauxella sp. BIGb0471 (assembly GCF_024807715.1). Classification (NCBI taxonomy): domain Bacteria; kingdom Pseudomonadati; phylum Pseudomonadota; class Gammaproteobacteria; order Enterobacterales; family Enterobacteriaceae; genus Buttiauxella; species Buttiauxella sp. BIGb0471. The sequence goes on along the minus strand of NZ_JANUEU010000003.1, from coordinate 172,815 downwards.
CTGCTGGTTGGCATGGGTTATCGCCATTTATCGATGAACGGTCGTTCGGTGGCTCGCGTCAAATATCTGTTGCGCCACATTAGCCTCGAAGAAGCACAACTTCTCGCACAGCGCAGCCTTGAGGCGCAGCTTGCGACGGAAGTGCGCCATCAGGTCGCGTCCTTCATGGAACGTAGAGGGATGGGTGGGTTAATTCGCGGCGGGCGCTAGGCACCTGGCCCATCAGGCATTACACATCTTTTACAAGATCCTCGACTTAACCCTTGAGCCCTTTGTGCTATGATCCGCTCCCTTCGGAGCGCATCTGCACAGATGCGTACTTGCAACCCATCGTCTATTTTCGATGGGGTAACAATGGTTTGTGGTGACAGATGAATAGTGGCTATCTGCATTTCCCTGAATTTGACCCGGTGATTTTCTCCATCGGGCCAGTCTCTTTGCACTGGTATGGTGTGATGTACCTGGTCGGCTTCGTGTTCGCCATGTGGCTTGCGGGTCGTCGTGCTAATAAGCCTGGCAGTGGCTGGACGAAAAACGAAGTCGAAAACCTGCTGTATGCAGGCTTCCTTGGGGTATTCCTCGGTGGGCGTCTTGGTTATGTCTTCTTCTACAATCTGCCATCTTTCCTGGCCGATCCACTCTACCTGTTTAAAGTGTGGGACGGCGGCATGTCCTTCCACGGCGGCCTGGTCGGTGTCATCTGCGTAATGATATGGTTTGCGCGCCGAACCCATCGTTCCTTCTTCCAGGTTTCTGATTTCATAGCGCCACTGATTCCATTTGGCTTGGGCGCGGGTCGCCTTGGTAACTTTATCAATGGCGAGCTGTGGGGGCGTGTTGACCCGAACTTCCAGTGGGCGATGCTGTTCCCAGGTTCCCGCAGCGAAGATATCGGTCTGCTGGCGACTCACCCTGAATGGCAGTCGCTCTTTAACACCTACGGTGTTTTGCCGCGCCACCCATCTCAGTTGTATGAAATGGTTCTGGAAGGCATCGTGCTGTTCATCATCCTGAATCTGTTTATCCGTAAACCACGTCCGATGGGGTCTGTATCTGGCCTGTTCCTGATTGGTTACGGTGCGTTCCGTATCATCGTCGAATTCTTCCGCCAGCCAGATGCGCAGTTTACCGGTGAGTGGGTGCAGTACATCAGCATGGGGCAAATCCTTTCGATTCCGATGATTGTCGCTGGTGTGGCAATGATGGTTTGGGCATATCGCCGTCGCCCCCAGCAACAGCTTTCGTGAGGAAATATGAAACAGTATCTTGATTTGATGAAACATGTGCTGGAAAACGGCACGCCAAAAGATGACCGTACCGGTACCGGCACATTGTCGATTTTCGGTCATCAGATGCGCTTCAATCTGCAAGATGGCTTCCCACTGGTTACCACTAAGCGTTGCCATTTACGTTCCATCATTCATGAGCTGCTGTGGTTCCTGAAAGGTGAGACTAACGTTGCTTATCTGCATGAAAATAATGTCTCCATCTGGGACGAATGGGCGGATGAAAACGGCGATTTGGGGCCTGTGTACGGTAAACAGTGGCGCTCATGGGCAACACCTGATGGCCGCTATATTGATCAGCTGACTACCGTTATTAACCAACTGAAAAACGATCCCGACTCACGCCGTATTATTGTTTCGGCGTGGAACGTGGGTGAGCTGGATAAAATGGCATTGGCTCCTTGCCATGCGTTTTTCCAGTTCTACGTGGCGGATGGCAAGCTTTCCTGCCAGCTTTATCAGCGTTCATGCGATATATTCCTTGGCCTGCCGTTTAATATCGCCAGCTACGCTTTACTGGTGCATATGATGGGGCAGCAATGCGAGCTGGAAGTGGGTGATTTTGTCTGGACAGGTGGTGATACCCACTTGTACAGCAACCACCTTGAGCAGACTCGTTTGCAATTAACGCGTGAGCCACGCGCATTGCCGAAGCTAGTAATCAATCGCAAACCAGAATCACTGTTTGATTACCGTTTCGAAGATTTTGAAATTGAGGGTTACGATCCTCATCCGGCAATCAAAGCTCCAGTCGCTATCTAACGGTTAATAACCTGCCATAACCGGTGCCCTATGTGCGCCGGTTTTTTTTACCTCAATTTCGGCTTTGCGATCCTGTTTCCAGCAGTTCTGCAATTCTACGCAACAATAAAACTTCCCTTCGAGAAGCCTCGAGAAACGAGTTATTGCTGCTGGCGCGTAATTTCGCAGCTGGCACACTCCCACCATGAAAACAAAACAGTCTGGCTTCAGCCTGATAGAAATGATGATAGTCATTGTCATTGTCGCAATGCTCAGTGCTGGCGGTGTCTACGGGTGGCAACAATGGCAGCAACAGCAGCGCTTGCGGATAACCACTCAGCAGATTCGACATTTACTTGAACAGTTACGCAGCGATGCAAACTGGAATAATCGCGACCATTTGCTTGTGGTGAAGCGCTCAGGAAAATCGTGGTGTCTGGCAAGCAAAATGAATGCAGGGAGTGTCTGTAACGCAAGCCAACGCTGGTCATTGCTACAACCATTTGCTGATGTCGATATTGCAGATACCACGCCGGGAATTGGGTTTTACGGGCTTAGGAACACAGCGTGGCCGGGTCATATCACGTTACAAAGCTCCGCCGGAAAGTGGCGAGTTATTCTTTCAACGCAGGGAAGAATTCGCGTCTGCGAAGTTAAAGGGAGCAACAAATGCAGCTAAACCAACAGGGCTTCACAATACTTGAAACGCTTATTGCCATGGCCTTGAGCAGTCTTGTTTTGCTTGGGGCCGGGAGGCTATTTCCAGTGCTTCAGCAGGCGGTATTACTACAGTATCAGAAAGAGACACTGCAAGAATCGCTCTGGCAACTGGCATTCAGTTTAGGTAAACAGCTTCAACGCGCGGGCTATTGTCATGGAAGTTGCCAGGGTGAGGGGCTGGTTATACGCAAAGAGGGCGAGTGTGTCTTGTTGCAATGGGACAATAACAGCAACGGACGCTGGGAACCGTCTGGCCATACCGAAACTGAATTAACCGGTTATAGACTTAATGGCAACAACCTCGAAGCTTTGCGCGGTGCTTCCAGTTGTGAAGGCAGTGGTTGGGAGAAAATCTCCGATCCCGCATCAATGATGATACAAAAATTCTCTGTTACCCGTCTGGCTCGCCACTCACTGCCACCGTTGCTAGTTATCGAGCTGGTTGCCGCTTTTAAAAAAGAGCAAAGCCCTGTGTCTTTGCGCCATATCGTTGTCGGTTATAACCTGTGAATGGGCAATCTGAGAAAGGTAACGCTACCCTGGGCTTTGTGCTGCTGTTGTTTGCCTTAGGAATATTAATGCTGAGCGGGTTGCAGCAGCAGCTAAATCAACAGCGCTACCTGGTCGCAAGCGAAATAGGGTTTCTTAAACAATATGCTGCCGCTGTGTCAGCACAGGCCTGGGGTAGTCAGCTATCCTGGCCGTCGACACCAACCTGGCAGTGCCAGCAACAGTCAGACCAGGGCTGGAATGCTTGCATACTAACGGTGGGGAAAAATGAATTTCTGATGGCGGCTTACGGGAATTTTCCGGGGCAACAATCACCAGTAACTCTTTGGCTGTGGGGTACGTTGGATAACTCACGTTGGATATCAACTCCCCATGGTTGGCTCGACTTTTGCCCTTTAACGGATGCTTCCCGATGCCAGTTACCCCAATGAAATCAAGACAGCGCGGCTTTAGTCTGATTGAAGTGCTGTGTGCTATGGCACTGTTTTCGGTCGTTATGTTGGCATTAATGGGCTACCACCGGGTTCTCCAGCAGGGTTTTCAGTCGCAATGGCAATTTCGTCAGCTCTGGCGCTTAGCTGTAGAAATGGGGGAACCTGAATCGCCTCTGCCCACAAATGAATGGAGAGTCAGCCAGCAGCAGACATCGACGGCAGGATGTGTCAGCATCAATGTTATTATTACCAGCCCTGTCGGGCGTACCGGGCAGTTGTCGCGGTTGCATTGTTCGCAGAAAGAGAAAAGTCAGGAGTAGCGTTTCTATGTTGCGTGTTTACCATTCCAATCGACTGGATGTGCTGGAAGCAATTATGGAGTTTATTGTGGAAAGGCAACCGCTGCCCGACCCTTTTGAACCCGAGGTTGTACTGGTGCAAAGTACCGGTATGGCGCAATGGCTGCAAATGACGCTGGCCCAAAAATTTGGTATCGCGGCTAACATCAGTTTCCCACTTCCGGCGAGCTTTATCTGGGACATGTTTGTGCGCGTACTGCCAAATATTCCTGAGCAGAGTGCTTTCAACAAGCAAAGCATGAGCTGGAAGTTAATGACGCTCATCCCGACGATGCTGGATCAGCCTGAATTCGCTTTGTTAAACCAATATCTGGCAGAAGATGAAAATGGCCGAAAACTCTCTCAGTTAGCCTCAAGAATTGCAGACCTTTATGACCAATACTTGGTTTACCGCCCAGGTTGGTTAAGCCAGTGGGAGAAAGGCGAACTGGTTGATAACGTGGGCGAGGCCCAGTTATGGCAGGCTCCGCTGTGGGCCGCTTTGGTTCGCCACACGCAAGAGCTTGGGCAACCTGAATGGCACCGTGCAAACCTGTACCAACGTTTTATTAACGCTCTGGAATCAAGTAACGAATGCCCGCAAGGTTTGCCTGCCCGAGTCTTTATTTGTGGTATTTCAGCTCTGCCCCCGGTTTATCTTCAGGCATTACAAGCACTGGGTAAGCATATTGACGTGCATTTGCTGTTTACCAACCCGTGCCGCTACTACTGGGGCGATATTAAAGACCCTGCTTATCTTGCACGCTTGATCAGCCGCCGCCGCCGTAGCCATGGGCATGAAGGTATTACTCTTCCGTTATTTAAAGATAGCGACACGGCGTCTTCATTGTTTAATGAAGAGGGTGAGCAAGATATTGGCAACCCGTTGCTGGCCTCGTGGGGAAAATTAGGACGCGATTACACGTTCATGCTTGCTGAGATGCAACGCTTTGAAGAAATTGATGTTTTCGTTGATATCGAACCAGACTGTTTATTGCGCAGTTTGCAGTACGATTTACTTGAGCTGCAAAACAATGCGGTGACAGGTTTGACGCAGGAAGAGTTCGAGCATAGCCACAGTAAAAGAATCCTTTCACCGGATGATAATTCCGTCGCTTTCCATCAATGCCATAGCCCTCAACGTGAAGTCGAAGTATTGCACGACCAGTTGCTGGCGATGCTGGATGCTGACCCAACCCTTACCCCGCGCGATATCATCGTGATGGTGGCGGATATTGACAGCTACAGTCCGTTTATCCAGGCGGTATTTGGCAATGCAGCAGCGGAGCGTCGGTTACCATTTGCGATTTCCGATCGCCGGGCAAGACAAGCGCACCCGGCCCTACAGGCATTTATCTCCCTGCTTTCACTTCCTGATAGCCGTTTTGCTGCGCAGGATGTTTTGGCGTTGCTTGAAGTTCCCGCACTGGCTACTCGCTTCTCAATCAATGAGGAAGGGCTACGCTATTTGCGCCAGTGGGTGAATGAATCCGGAATTCGTTGGGGTATTGATGACGACAATGTCCGTGAATGGGATCTCCCGGCTACCGGGCAGCATACCTGGCGCTTTGGTTTAACGCGCATGCTGTTAGGTTATGCAATGGATAGCCAGGCAGGTGAATGGCAGTCGGTTCTTCCATACGATGAATCAAACGGTTTAATTGCTGAACTGGTTGGGCAACTGGCAGATCTTTTAATGCAGCTTAATAAATGGCGGCATGAACTTACCGTTGCGCGTCCGCTGGCTGAGTGGACTTCCGTTTGCCGTGACATGCTAGCCAGCTTCTTCCTGCCTGATACCGAAACTGAAGGCGCACTGGCGCTGATTGAGCAGCAGTGGCAAGAAATCATTAAATACGGTCTGGAGTCGTGTTATCAGGAAAATGTTTCCCTGATGCTGTTACGTGATGAACTGGCACAGCGCCTCGACCAGGAGCGCATCAGTCAGCGCTTCCTGGCAGGGCCGATAAATTTCTGCACCTTAATGCCCATGCGTTCTATCCCGTTCAAAGTGGTTTGTTTGCTGGGGATGAATGATGGCGTTTATCCACGCACGCTGGCTCCGCTCGGGTTTGATCTTATGAGCCAGAAGCCGCAGCGCGGCGACCGTAGCCGCCGTGACGATGACCGTTACTTGTTCCTCGAAGCGCTCAACTCTGCGCAAGCGCGTTTCTATATCAGTTATATCGGGCGTTCCATTCAGGACAACAGCCAGCGTTATCCCTCAGTGCTGGTAGATGAGTTATTAGATTACATCGCCCAAAGCCATTGCCTGGAACAGGACACAGAACAAACCTGTGACGAAAGCAGCGAGTGGGTAAAAAGGCATCTGGTGCAACTGCATCACCGCACTCCATTTGAAGCCGGAAATTTTGTCTCTGGCGCATCTGCGCAAAGCTATGCCTATGAATGGCTGCCTGCCGCAAGTGAGCAAGGGCAAGCACAAGCCCCGTTCATTCAGCCACTTGAAAACAAAACACATGACGTTATCACGTTGGATCAACTGCAACGTTTCTGGCGCCATCCTGTCCGCGCTTTTTTCCAGATGCGTCTGGGCATTAACTTCCGTCTTGAAGAAACTGAACTGCCTGATGCGGAACCTTTCACCTTAGATAGCCTTGAACGTTTCCAGATGAACCAGGAATTGCTCAATACGCTAGTTCAGGAAGGCGACACGCAGCTGCTATTCAGCCGCTATCGGGCTGCGGGGATATTACCGTTTGGCGCATTCGGTGAAATTTTATGGGAAACCCAGTTAACAGAAATGGAAGAACTGGCGCAAAAAGTGAGAGCCGAGCGACAAAATGGCACCAGCCAGGAAGTCTCGCTCCAGATAGACGGAACAAGTCTGGAAGGTTGGTTGTCGGATGTGCAGGCCGATGGTTTGCTGCGCTGGCGACCGTCGATCCTCAATTCGGCGCATGGATTACAACTGTGGATTGAGCATGTTGTGTGGTGTGCAATGGGAGGAGAAGGAGAAAGTCGTCTGTATGGGCGCGATTCTACTGAGTGGAAATTCCCGCCGATGGATGTTGAACAGGCGAAAAGCTATCTCCAGCAACTTATTGATGGTTATCGGAAAGGATTAGTACAGCCATTGCTATTGCTACCAATAAGTGGAGGGGCATGGATAAAAGCTTGTTACGAACCCGCGAATGATGCCATTTTATGGGATGAGCAAACGCAACAGAAAGCCAAAAGTAAGCTGTTGGCGGCCTGGGAAGGGAATCAGCGAGTCGACGGGGAAGGGGCCGACATGTGGCTGCAACGCCTGTATCGAACGCTCGAGCCTGACTACTACGACGCGATAATCAGTGAAGCCGAGCGCTATTTACTGCCCCTGTTTCGCTTCAATAAAGCTTAAAAAAATGTATAAAAATTGCACAATCCGGCAGGTTCATCTATTATGCGCAGCTTGCTCAGGATTGGCGAAAAAAGAAACAACGACAATGACAGATTGTTTTAAAAGTTGTTAATGATGAGTAAGTTAGTGAATGAGGTTCGTTAATGCCTAAATGCAGCACTTGGTTAAAACCGCTTTTCTTGTTAGTCGCTCTTTGGGCACCATTAAGTCAGGCAGATACGGGTTGGCAGCCTATCCAGGAAACAATCCGTAAAAGTGAAAAAGACAATCGCCAGTACCAGGCAGTACGCCTTGATAATGGTATGACGGTTCTGCTTGTTTCTGACCCGCAAGCTGTTAAGTCATTGTCTGCACTGGTTGTTCCTGTGGGGTCGTTAGAGGATCCGAACGACCATCTCGGCCTTGCTCACTATCTTGAACACATGACACTGATGGGTTCTAAAAAGTATCCAGAGCCTGACAGCCTGTCGGAGTTTCTCAAAAAGCACGGTGGCAGCCATAATGCCAGCACTGCAACCTACCGCACTGCGTTTTACCTCGAAGTGGAAAACGATGCACTGGAAGGGGCAGTAGATCGCTTGTCGGATGCTATCGCTGAACCGAACCTTGCGCCTGAGTACGCTGAACGTGAACGTAATGCGGTCAACGCAGAGCTGACGCTGGCGCGTGCTCGTGACGGCATGCGCATGGCACAAGTCAGTGCCGAAACCATCAACCCAGCTCACCCTGGTTCACGTTTTTCTGGCGGCAATCTGGAAACACTGCGCGACAAACCGGGCAGCAAACTGCTGGATGCGCTGGTGGCTTTCCGCGATAAATACTATTCCGCAAACTTGATGAAAGCGGTTATCTACAGTAATAAGCCATTGCCTGAACTGGCAAAAATTGCGGTAGAAACCTACGGCCGGGTGCCCAATAAAAACATTGAACGTCCGGTGATTGATGTACCAGTAGTGACCGATGCGCAAAAAGGCATTGTGATTCACTACGTGCCAGCATTGCCGCGCAAAGTGGTGCGTGTTGAATTCCGCATCGACAACAATAGCGATAAATTCCGCAGTAAAACGGATGAGTTAATTGGCTATTTGATTGGTAATCGCAGCAATAATACTCTTTCAGATTGGCTGCAAAAACAGGGGCTTGCTGACAGCATTCGCGCTGATTCCGATCCTTTAGTTAACGGTAATAGCGGCGTATTTGCTATTTCGGTGTCGTTAACAGACAAAGGCCTTGCACAGCGTGATGAAGTGGTTGCGGCAATCTTCAGTTACTTGAATAAGCTGCGCGAAAATGGTGTTGATAAAAGCTATTTCGATGAGCTTGCCCATGTTCTGGATCTCGATTTCCGTTACCCATCAATTACACGCGATATGGATTATGTCGAATGGCTGGCAGACACCATGTTACGTGTACCGGTCGAACATACGCTGGATGCGGTTAATATCGCGGATCAATACGATCCCGCAGCGATTAAATCTCGTCTTGATATGATGACGCCGCAGAACGCGCGTGTCTGGTACATCAGCCCGAAAGAACCGCACAACAAGATGGCATATTTTGTTGAAGCCCCTTATCAGGTCGACAAAATCACACCACAAGTCTTTGATGTCTGGCAGCAAAAAGCGGCGACCATCAAGCTGGAATTGCCACAATTAAACCCGTACATTCCTGACAATTTTACGTTGGTTAAACCTGATAAAACTTACGCGCATCCTGAACTGTTGGTGAAAGAACCAGGGTTACGCGTGTTGTATATGCCAAGCCATTACTTCGCGAGCGAGCCTAAAGCTGACGTGACCATGGTGCTGCGTAATCCGCAAGCGATGGATAGCGCTAAAAACCAGGTGCTGTTTGCTCTCAATGATTATCTGGCTGGAATTGCGTTGGATGAATTAAGCAATCAGGCCTCAATCGGCGGAATTGGTTTCTCGACCAATGCTAATAGCGGGTTGATGGTCAACGCCAACGGTTACACACAACGTTTGCCGCAGCTTTTTGAAGCGTTATTAAAGGGCTACTTCTCTTACACGCCAACGCAAGAACAGTTGGATCAAGCGAAGTCCTGGTATGCCCAGATGATGGACTCGGCAGATAAAGGTAAGGCTTACGATCAGGCGATTATGCCGGTGCAAATGATCTCGCAGGTGCCGTATTTCCAGCGTGAAACTCGCCGTGATCTGTTGCCGACGTTAACGTTAAAAGACGTGCTCGATTACCGGGATGGTTTAAAAACCAATGCTAAACCTGAGTTTTTAGTCCTTGGTAATATCACCCCACAGCAAGCTACAGACCTGGCGCATGGGGTGCAAAGCTTGCTCGGGACTAAAGGCAATGAATGGTGCCGCAACAAAGACGTGCTGGTGGATAAACAACATTTATCCATGTTTGAAAAAACCGGCAGCAGCACCGATTCCGCATTAGCTGCTGTATATGTGCCCAAAGGTTTCGATGAGACCACGAGTACGGCTTACAGTTCGATGTTGGGGCAAATCATTCAACCTTGGTTCTACAACCAGTTGCGGACACAGGAACAGTTAGGTTATGCGGTGTTCGCATTCCCGATGTCTGTGGGACGCCAGTGGGGCATTGGTTTCTTGTTGCAAAGTAATGATAAGCAACCGGCCTATTTGTATGAACGATTCAAAGCGTTTTACCCAACAGCCGAGAAAAAGCTGCGTAGCATGAGCGCGGAAGATTTCGCGCAAATGCAGCAGGGAATGATCAGTGAAATTATGCAGGCTCCGCAGACCTTGTCCCAGGAAGCTTCGCAGCTGAGCAAAGATTTTGATCGTGGAAACATGGACTTTGATTCGCGTGATAAAGTAGTCGCCGAAATTAAAAAGCTGACTCCACAAAAACTGGCTGATTTCTTCCATCAGGCTGTAATCGAACAGCAGGGAATGGCGGTACTGTCGCAAGTTTCTGGTAGCCACAATGGTAAAGCAGATTATGCCGCTCCGGATGGTTGGAAAACCTGGAAGGAGGTCAGCGCTCTGCAACAATCACTGCCGCTCGTAGATTCAAAGTGATAGCAGCTAAAATACCTGCAACTTGAAAGACAAAGGGTAAAAAATGACCGGAACCACGCAGCCTCTTGATCCCCTTAGCTTGCCTCTTACGGGGGAGCGGCTGATAGAAGCCTCTGCGGGGACCGGAAAGACTTTTACCATTGCGGCACTGTATTTGCGTCTGCTGTTAGGCCTGGGAGGTAAAAATGCTCATCCCAGGCCGCTTTCTGTCGAAGAGTTGCTGGTCGTAACCTTTACGCAGGCGGCGACGGAAGAGCTTCGTGGCCGTATTCGAGCCAATATCCATGAGCTACGCATCGCATGCGTACGCAATCGTACCGACAATCCTCTGTTCCAGAGTCTGCTGGCTGAAATTCCTGACCTGCATCAGGCGGCGCAGGTTCTGCGTCTGGCCGAACAGCAAATGGATGAAGCGGCGATATTCACCATTCACGGCTTCTGTCAAAGAATGCTGAGTCTGAATGCCTTTGAATCAGGCATGTTGTTTGAACAACAACTCATCGAAGATGAATCACTGTTACGTCGCCATGCTTGTGCTGATTTCTGGCGCCGCCATTGTTATCCGTTGCCTAAACCTGTCGCCCAGGTGATGGCAGAAGAGTGGGCTGGCCCGGAAGAACTGCTCAGAGATATCAATAGCTGGCTGCAAGGCGAACAACCCATTCTGAAACAGCCTCCAGCCGATGACGAAACGTTGCTTGCGCGTCATCAGAAAATCATCGAATCCATTGAAAACGTGAAAGCGCAATGGTGTGTCAGTGCAGATGACATCGCGCAGATCCTGAGTGTGGCGAAGATTGACCGCCGCAGCTATAGCAGTAAAAACTTACCGAACTGGCTGAATATTGTTGGTGTGTGGGCGCAGACAGAAACCACGACCTATAAATTACCCGATCAGCTGGAGCGTTTTTCTCAGTCGATGCTTGATGAGAAAACCAAAGAAGGCCAACCGCCGCAGCATCCTGTTTTCAGGGCGATTAACGATCTGCTGGGCGAACCGCTGACGCTGCGTGATTTAGTCATTGCCCGCGCGATGGCTGAAATCCGCTACACCGTGCAGCAGGAAAAACGCCGCCGTGGCGAACTCGGGTTTGACGATATGTTAACCCGCCTTGATGAAGCGTTGCATAAACCCGGCGGGGATGCGCTGGCAGCGGCGATCCGCAGCCGTTTCCCGGCTGCAATGATTGATGAGTTTCAGGATACCGACCCGCAGCAATATCGTATTTTCAGACGTTTGTATATCAATCAGCCTGATACTGCATTGTTGCTTATCGGTGACCCAAAACAGGCGATTTACGCTTTCCGTGGCGCGGATATTTTTACCTACATGAAAGCCCGGCATGAGGTAAGCGCCCACTACACGCTGGACACCAACTGGCGTTCATCACCGGGGATGATAAACAGCGTAAATACCCTTTTCCAGCAGTTGGATAACCCCTTCTTATTCGCGCAAATTCCATTCTTAGCGGTGAAAGCCGCCCAGAAGAACAATGGCTTACGTTTTACCCTCAAAGGGAAAAACCAGGCGGCGATGTCGTTTTGGGCGCAATCAGGCGATGGCTGCGGTGTGAGTGATTACCAACAAACTATGGCCATGCAGTGCGCACAACAAATTCGGGAATGGTTGAGTGCCGGGCAGCGTGGCGAAGCATTGCTGTGGAAAGGGGAAGAGTCACGCCCGGTACAGTCGTCTGACATCACCATTCTGGTTCGTAGTCGCGGCGAAGCATCGATTGTGCGTGAAGCATTGAGCGCCCTGAATATCCCTTCGGTTTATCTTTCAAACCGTGACTCAGTATTCGCAACGCCGGAATCTCGAGAGATTCTGTGGATTTTGCAGGCGGTACTGGCCCCAGAAATAGAAACGGCGCTGCGTAGCGCCGTCGCCACTAGCATGTTGGGGCTGGATGCCCGAATGATAGAAGCGCTGAACAATGACGAAAATGCCTGGGACTGCCTGGTTGAAGAGTTTTCCGAGTATCGGCAAATTTGGTTACGCCGAGGCGTGATGCCGATGTTACGCGCGCTTATCGCACGACGTCAGGTTGCCGAAAACTTGCTGGCAACACCGGGTGGCGAGCGGCGTCTGACCGATATTTTGCATATCAGCGAGCTGTTGCAAGAAGAAGCCGCGCAAACTGACAGTGAACATGCGCTGGTGCGCTGGTTGGCTCAGCAGGTTGCGGAACCTGACAGTAACGCCTATAGCCAACAACTACGTCTCGAAAGCGACCGACACCTGGTTCAGGTGGTCACTATCCATAAATCAAAAGGGCTGGAATACCCGCTGGTTTGGTTGCCATTCATCGCCAATTATCGGGCGCAAAACAGCGGCCTGTACCATGACCGTTCCACGTTTTCACCTTTGCTGGATTTAAGTGATGACGCGGAAAGCCTGAGTCTGGCAGAAGAAGAGCGCCTGGCGGAAGACTTACGCCTGTTGTACGTCGCGTTGACGCGCTCAATCTGGCATTGCAGTCTTGGCGTCGCACCGTTGTTTAAAGGTAATCGCGCTAAAAAAGGGAACAGCGATTTGCACCTTGGGGCGTTGGGTTATCTTTTACAAAAAGGCGAAGCGAAAGATGCAGCGGGATTACAGATTTGCTTGCAGGAACTGGCGAGCGAGTCGATTAGCGTCGAAGAGCCTAAGTCAGATGATTACACTCCGTGGCAGCCGGTGAGTGAGGCGTTGCCCGAACTTAGCGCACGTACCATGACAAGGCAGGTGGCTGATAACTGGCGAGTCACCAGTTATTCAGGTTTACAGCAGCATGGTAGCAGCCAGGCTCTGGATTTATTGCCGCGCCTGGATGTCGATGCCGCAGGTGCTGCACCGACTCAAAGTGAGCCATTACTTACTCCGCACACCTTTCCACGTGGGGCAGGGCCGGGCACATTTTTGCATAGCTTGTTCGAAGGCATTGATTTTACTCAGCCAATAGATGAAGCGTGGATTGCAAAGCAGTTAAGCGAGCAAGGTTTTGGTGAGCAGTGGCAGCCGATTGTCACCGAGTGGTTGCACACTATTTTGCAGGCACCGTTGAATGACGCGGGCGTGTCGCTTAGCCAGTTAACTCCGCAAGACAGGCAGGTCGAAATGGAGTTCTATTTGCCGATAGAGAGTGATTTGCAGGCAGCACATTTAGATGCCCTCGTGCGGGAATATGACCCGTTATCAAAAGGTTGTCCGCCGTTAAACTTCAAGCAAGTGCGTGGCATGCTGAAAGGGTTTATTGACCTGGTGTTCCGCTGGAAGGGGCGCTACTACCTGCTGGATTACAAATCGAACTGGCTAGGAGAAGACAGCAGCGCTTACACCGGGGAAGCGATGATGGCGGCGATGCAATCTCATCGGTATGATCTGCAATATCAACTGTATACGCTGGCTTTGCACCGTTATTTACGGCACAGAATTCCTGATTATGACTACCAGACTCATTTCGGCGGCGTTATTTATCTCTTTTTACGTGGCATCGAAAGTAATGGCTCCTCACAGGGAATATTTTCAACGTGCCCGGATGAGCAACTGATTGCGAAGATGGACGCACTATTCGCGGCGCAAAAGGACGAGGTGACGCCATGAAAATGTCTGAGCTTTTACAGCAGGCGGTTGAGCAAAAGTTATTGCGTGCGCTGGATGCACAGTTTGCCATGATGATTGCCAGTGATGATCAGCCCGCGGTGATGCTTGCGGCGGCATTGGTCAGCCACGATGCGGGTGAAGGGCATGTCTGCATTCCGCTTTCACGTTTAATCCCGGAGTTCTGTTTTTCCGGGCGTCAGCCAGATTTAGCGGCACAATTTTTTGCGCTTGCCGACCTGAAAAGCGGCTGGCGCGAGACATTGCTGGCTTCCAATGCAGTGAGTGAATACGAAGGCGCGACCCCGCTAAAGCTGATTGGCGAGCGTTTATATCTCAACCGAATGTGGCAAAACGAACAATCCATTGCGCAGTTTTTTGTGCAGGAAAATCGGCCCATTGCGCTTAATGAATCGCAGGTCATTAACGTACTCAATCAGCTTTTTGAGCCGCTGCCCGAGACTGACTGGCAAAAAGTGGCCGCTGCTGTGGCATTAACCCGTCGAATATCGGTGATTTCAGGCGGGCCGGGTACCGGTAAAACCACCACGGTGGCGAAATTGCTCGCCGCGTTAGTCCAGCTTTCGGATGCCCCATCCTTGCGGATTCAACTCGCCGCGCCGACGGGGAAAGCCGCAGCCCGCCTGACGGAATCATTGGGTTCGGCGTTGCGCCGCTTGCCGTTAGATGAAGCGCAAAAAGCCTCATTACCCAACGATGCCTGCACATTGCACCGTTTGTTAGGTGCGCAACCGAACACCCAGCGCCTGCGCTACCACGCCGGAAACCCTTTGCATCTTGATGTGCTGGTGGTGGATGAAGCCTCGATGGTGGATTTGCCGATGATGGCAAAACTGATCAATGCGATGCCTCCTCATGCGCGAGTGATTTTCTTAGGCGACCGCGACCAGTTGGCGTCGGTTGAAGCAGGGGCCGTGCTCGGGGATATTTGCCACTATGTCACGCATGGGTATTCACCTGCGCGTGCGGCAGAGCTGAGTCTGCTCACCGGCTATACGCTTCCTGCGGGAGAAGGTAGTGGCGCGAGCGCGTTGCGTGATGGCTTGTGTTTACTGCAAAAAAGCTACCGCTTTGACAGTAAATCCGGCATCGGGCAACTGGCATTTGCGGTCAATGCCAGCGATGTTAAGCGCGTCAAAACCGTATTTAGCGAAGGTTTTAGCGATATTACTAAACAACCACTGCGTGAAACGGCGGACTACGCCATGATGATTGACGATGCGGTGGAAGGGTATCGACCATACCTGGACTTGATTCGCAATCAGGCAGAGCCCGCTTCTATTCTTGAAGCTTTCGGGCGTTATCAAATGCTATGCGCATTGCGTGAAGGTCCGTTTGGCGTCAGCGGTTTGAATAGCCGCATCGAGCTGGCACTGATTCAAAAACGGTTAATTGAGCGGCCAAATCAGGCGACATCGCGCTGGTATAACGGCAGGCCGATTATGGTTTCTCGTAACGACAGTTCGTTGGGGCTGTTTAACGGGGATATCGGTATCGCGCTGGATAGAGGCGAAGGGTTAAGGGTCTGGTTCCCGATGCCGGATGGCACCATTAAATCCGTACAGCCAAGTCGTTTACCGGGCCACGATACGGCATACGCCATGACGGTGCATAAATCGCAGGGTTCTGAATTTGAACATGCCGCGCTGGTGCTGCCAAACCAGTACACCGCTGTGGTGACGCGTGAACTGGTGTATACGGCGATTACCCGCGCTCGAAATAAGCTGTCGCTGTATGCCGATGATCGGGTGTTAGAAAAGGCAATTGTGACCAGGACTGAACGGCGTAGCGGGTTGATGGAGAGTTTTAGCTAGCCCAGAAGGGCTAGCTTTTTAATTATGCTAAATCTGCCATCAACACTTTTGAACGGCGCTGATAGTTGTACATCTCTTTTTTGCTTTCCGGCAGCAGTTCGACATCCACTGGCATAAACCCGCGTTCCTGGAACCAGTGAATACTGCGGGTTGTCAGCACGAACAACTTGCTTAATCCCATTTGCCGCGCTTGCGTGGCAATGCGTTGCAGCAATACTTCACCGCGTGATGAACTGCGGTAATCCGGATGAACCGCAACACATGCCATTTCACCAATCCCTTCCTCCTGGAATGGATAAAGCGCCGCGCAAGCGATAGTCAGGTTATCGCGCTGGATGATGGTGAACTTGTCGATCTCCATTTCCAGTTGTTCACGCGAGCGGCGCACCAGAATGCCTTGCTGCTCCAGCGGGCGAATCAGCTCCAGAATGCCGCCGATATCGTTAATAGTGGCGCGGCGAATTTGCTCCGCACTTTCCATCACGATTTGTGTCCCGATACCGTCGCGTGAGAAGAGTTCTTGCAACAGCGCCCCGTCTTCCTGATAGCTAATTAAGTGGCTGCGGCGCACACCACTGCGGCAGGCTTTCACCGCGCCACGCAGAAAACGCACGGTGCCAGAGTGGTAATCACCTGCTTCTTCCAGCTCTTCAATACGTTTTTGCGCATCGTTGGGGAACAGTTCTGAAACGATATTGCCGTTGTCGTCGATAACGCCCTGAGAAGAACAGAAGCCGATCATTTTCTCGGCTTTCAGTTTGACCGCCAGCTGCGTGGCAATCTCTTCAGACGTGAGGTTGAAGCTTTCGCCAGTGACAGAAACCGCCACCGGGCCCATCAATACAATTGCACCGTTATCAAGCTGACGATGAATGGCTTCTTCGTCGATGCGACGCACGCGCCCGCTGTGGCAATAATCCACGCCGTCATCCACGCCAAGAGGCTGAGCAATAATAAAATTACCGCTAACGACATTGATGTGCGCACCTTGCAACGGCGTGTTGCCGAGGCTCATGGACAAACGCGCAGTGATATCCAACTGCAACAAACCGGCGGCCTGTTTGACCAGTTCCAGCGTTTTGGCATCGGTGACGCGCGTGTGTTTATGATAGATAGGCTCATGATTATGCGAAGCCAGATTAGTATCAATCTGTGGACGCGCGCCGTAGACCACCACCAGACGAATTCCCAGGCTGTGCAACAGCCCAATATCGTTAACGATACTGGAAAAGTTCTCGTGTTCAATGGCTTCGCCGCCCAGCATAATGACAAACGTTTTTCCCCGATGGGCATTTATATAGGGGACAGTATGGCGGAATCCCTGTACCAGTTCGGTTCTACGTTCCTTCACCACGGCAAGCCCTCACTGCATGATTATTCGTAATTTCTGTATTTTTATTCTTTTATTGCCTCTGGCGCAAGCAGCAATTGCCTCAAAGCTGAAATTTCTGCATCCGCGTAGCCAGGTGCTTGATTGCGAATGTTTACCCTTTAAAGGGTGACAGCCCGAGCGTGTTTCGCTAAAGTTTTCGGCTCAAAAAATAAAATTGGTTATTTGTTTCACGGAAACACACCGCTCAGGAGAGCTATGTCAGATTCCCGTTCGTTAATTAGTCGTCGCCGCTTATTGCAGGGCGCAGGCGCTATGTGGCTACTGAGTGTCAGCCAGGTTGGCTTTGCTGCCTCAAGCCTGGTGGTTGCGGTGCGTGTATGGCCTGCATCGTCATACACTCGTGTCACGCTGGAATCGAACAAGCAGCTTAAGTATAAGCAGTTTGCGTTGAGCAACCCCGATCGCGTGGTTGTCGACATAGAAGGTGTGAATTTAAATTCAGTTTTGAAAGGAATTGGCGGCCAGATTCGCGGCGACGATCCTTTCATCAAGTCAGCACGTGTTGGGCAGTTTGATCCACAAACGGTGCGCATGGTTTTTGAACTCAAGCAGAATGTGACTCCACATCTTTTTGCGCTGGCACCGGTTGCTGAATTTAAAGAACGCCTGGTCATGGATTTGTATCCGGCCAATATGAACAGCGAGCAGGATCCTCTCTTGGCGCTGCTCGAAGATTACAATAACGGCAAGCTGGATAAAGACGCACCGCCGTCTCCGGAGCAAGGGCCGCAACCGGGTAAAGCCGGGCGCGACAGGCCAATTGTTATCATGCTCGATCCCGGCCACGGCGGGGAAGATCCTGGAGCCATTGGGCCGAACAAAACGCGTGAAAAAGATATCGTGCTCAAAATTGCGCGCCGCCTGAAAGCGTTGATTGATAAAGAAGCGAATATGAAAGCCTACATGACGCGCAACGAGGATGTGTTTATCCCGTTAAAAGTCAGGGTGGCAAAAGCGCAGAAGCAGCGTGCGGATCTTTTTGTTTCCATTCATGCGGATGCGTTTACGTCCGGAGCCGCTCGCGGATCGTCAGTATTTGCACTCTCAACCAAAGGTGCCACCAGTACGGCAGCAAAATTCCTCGCCCAAACGCAGAACGCCGCCGACTTAATTGGTGGGGTGAGTAAGAGTGGCGACAGATATCTCGACCATACGATGTTCGATATGGTGCAGTCGCTGACGATTAACGACAGTCTTAAATTCGGTAAAGAAGTGCTGGCCAGATTAGGCAAAGTGAACAAGCTGCATAAAAATAGCGTCGATCAGGCTGGATTCGCCGTGCTGAAAGCCCCGGACATTCCATCCATTCTGGTCGAAACCGCGTTTCTGAGTAATGTAGAAGAAGAGCGCAAGCTGCGTACTGCGACATTCCAGCAGGAAGTGGCTGAATCAATTCTGGCAGGGATTAAGGCGTATTTTGCGGATAGCTCGCGATTAGCGCGGCGCGGCTAATACTTTGTCGGATGACGCTTGCGCTTATCCGACCAACAACGGCATTTCGTCGGGTGGATAAGCGTCATCCACCAAATAACACGAATTTCAGATACAAAAAAACACCCGTTAAGGTGTTTAAATGTTGGTTGCGGGGGCCAGATTTGAACTGACGACCTTCGGGTTATGAGCCCGACGAGCTACCAGGCTGCTCCACCCCGCGTCCGTAAACTTCTTTGTTACCCAAATGATTTTCATCATTGCGCGAATACTCAGCGACTTAGTTGGTTGCGGGGGCCAGATTTGAACTGACGACCTTCGGGTTATGAGCCCGACGAGCTACCAGGCTGCTCCACCCCGCGTCCGTATAACTATTTACTACTCACTGCTAGTGATTTTCATCACCGCGCTAAACTCAGCGACTTTTTAATTGGTTGCGGGGGCCAGATTTGAACTGACGACCTTCGGGTTATGAGCCCGACGAGCTACCAGGCTGCTCCACCCCGCGTCCGTGGAAGCGCACTATACTCTGCTCGGCTTTTGATGCAACCCTTTTTTTAAAAAATACCCGATTTGTCTCATCTAACTGATAATAATTTAATTTAAGTACAAATAACGAACACATCTGGGCTGCGCGAGGCGCAACACGTTTAAATCTTGCAGCGTGTTTGCTATCTTCGCGTGGGATAAAGCGGCGTAACCGGGCGAGGAAGTAATGATAGGACGTTGGACGAAGTACATTTTAACTGGGGTAGTGGTTGCCATTCTGGCGGGCTGCTCCTCAAAACCGACAGATAAAGGTCAGCAATATAAAGACGGGAAGTTTACCCAGCCTTTTTCCCTCGTAAACCAACCGGATGCGGTGGGAGCACCAATAAACGGTGGTGACTTTGCTGAGCAAGTTAACCAGATTCGTTCTGCTTCTCCTCGCCTCTATAATAGCAAGAGCGATGTTTACGGTGCCGTTCAACAGTGGCTGCGTGCCGGTGGCGATACCAGCAAGCTGAGCCAGTACGGTCTTGATGCCTGGCAAATGGAAGGTGCTGACAACTACGGCAACGTGCAATTCACCGGCTACTACACGCCAGTTGTACAGGCGCGTTATACCCGCCAGGGTGAGTTCCAGTATCCAATCTACCGTATGCCACCAAAACGCGGTCGTTTACCGTCTCGTGCGGAGATTTACCGGGGTGGTTTGAGCGAAAGCTACATTATTGCTTACAGCAATTCCTTAATGGATAACTTCATTATGGATGTGCAGGGCAGCGGCTATATCGATTTCGGCGACGGGCAGCCATTAACCTTCTTCGGTTATTCGGGCAAAAATGGCCACGCTTACCGCAGTATCGGCAAAGTGCTTATCGACCGTGGCGAAGTGAAGAAAGAAGATATGTCGATGCAGGCGATTCGCCATTGGGGTGAAACGCACAGCCAGGCTGAAGTGCAGGAACTGCTCGAACAGAATCCATCGTTCGTCTTCTTTAAACCTGCAAGCTTCGCGCCGGTGAAAGGGGCGAGTGCGGTGCCGTTAATTGGCCGTGCGTCGGTTGCGTCTGATCGTTCAATTATTCCTGCGGGCACCACTATTCTTGCGGAAGTGCCGTTACTTGATAACAACGGTAAATTCAGTGGGCAATACGAATTACGCGTGATGGTGGCGCTCGATGTTGGCGGTGCGATAAAAGGTCAGCACTTTGATATCTATCAGGGGATTGGTGCTGACGCCGGTCACCGCGCAGGTTGGTACAATCATTATGGACGCGTTTGGGTGCTGAAAAATGCGCCGGGCACGACCAACAGCGTATTCACGGGTTAATCTTCCCGCAGACGGGCTGTATAATCAGCCCGTCATCTATATCTGCAATAACACCCGCAAAGATTTTCCGAGGATAACGTAATGTCTGTAGTTTTGACCGATGCCTGGCTGCAACGCTTTGGCGGCACGGCCCGTTTGTATGGCCGTGATGCTCTGCAATTGTTTGCTGATGCGCATGTTTGCGTGATTGGCATTGGGGGCGTTGGCTCATGGGCCGCAGAGGCGCTGGCTCGTACTGGTATCGGCGCGATTACGCTTATCGACATGGATGATGTGTGTGTCACTAACACTAACCGCCAGATTCATGCCTTGCGGGACACTGTCGGCCAGGCCAAAACCGAAGTGATGGCGGCGCGTATTCGTGAAATTAACCCGGAATGCCGCGTCACGGTGGTGGATGATTTTATCACTGCTGAAAACACCGCCCAGTTGCTTAATCAGGGTTTTAGTTACGTGATTGACGCCATCGACAGCGTGCGCCCTAAAGCCGCACTGATCGCGTATTGCCGTCGTTATAAGATCCCATTAGTGACAACCGGTGGGGCGGGCGGGCAGATCGATCCTACGCAAATTCAGGTTACCGATCTGGCGAAAACGATTCAGGATCCGCTGGCGGCAAAACTACGTGAAAGGTTAAAAAGCGATTTTGGCGTGGTGAAGAACAGTAAAGGCAAGTTAGGGATCGATTGTGTGTTTTCCACCGAAGCGCTGGTTTACCCTCAGGCTGATGGTTCGGTCTGCGCAATGAAAAGTACGGCTGATGGCCCGAAACGTATGGATTGTGCATCTGGATTTGGTGCGGCAACCATGGTCACCGCCAGCTTTGGTTTTGTGGCGGTATCCCATGTTTTAAAGAAAATGATGGCGAAAGCGGCGCGAACTCAGACTGCCTGAGCCGCAATCTGCACGGCTTGCGCTAATGCTGCAAGCCCGCTGCTGCGAGACGCACTTAATTGATTACGCAGCCCTAAATCGTCAAACAGTGCGAGTGGGTCTTCATTCAGCAACTGTTCAGCTGTTTTCCCTTCAATGGCGGTGAGCAACACCGCCAGCAAACCCCGAACGATTCGCCCTTCGCTGTCACCATAAAAATGCAGCGTGCCATTCGCCTGAAGAGAATGGCCCAACCAGACGCGGTTTTCACACCCGGCAATTTCGATCTTTTCCTGCTTTAAGTCAGCAGGCAGTGCCGGAAGCTGCTTCCCTAACAGGATCAACTGACGGTATTTATCTTCCCATTGCTGCAATGGCGCAAACGTCGAACGCAGGTTATCGGCGGTAATTGAAGTGCCAAAAGGGTGACCGGCTAAAAATCCACTTGTCATTTAATCCCCCAGAATTTCCAGTGCATTGTCGATAGCTTTAACCAGGGCATCGACGTCGCTTTGTGTGTTGTACGGCGCAAACGAAGCACGCAATGTGCCGCTGACACCTAACGCGGCGAGCAACGGTTGCGCACAATGCTGGCCAGCGCGTAGGGATATTCCGGCTTCGGCCAGCAACGTCACCATATCGTTATGGTGAATATTGGCGAAATCGAATGCTAACAGGCTTGAGTCCTGGCAGCGGAAACTACGAAAACCAGGGCGTTTCGCCAGCTCGGCTTCAGCAAGTGTTGCAAGCCCACGGCTATAAGCCTCAGCTTCTTGTAAATCAACAGATTCCAGCCACTCAAGAGCGGCACTCAGGCCAATCACACCCGCGACGTTTGGCGTGCCAGCTTCAAAACGATACGGCACTGGCTGAGTTTTGAATCCTTCAAACGAGACATGAGTGATCATCTTGCCGCCGCCAAGCCATGGCGACATCTCTTCGAGTAACTCAGTTTTACCGTACAGCGCACCGATGCCGGTGGGGCCGTAAAGTTTGTGCGCCGAGAAGGCGTAAAAATCGATATCCAGCGCTTGTACATCCGGTGGGCAATGGACCACACCTTGTGCACCATCAACCATAACAACCGCGCCCGCTGCATGAGCAAGCGTAATCGCTTTTTCCAGGTTCGGGCAGCCGCCTGTGACGTTAGACATTTGACCTAACGCCAGAATTTTTGTGCGTGGGTTTAGAAGCTCAGGGAGTTGGCTTAAATCTGCGAGGTAATCTTTGCCCAGCGGCAATTTTACAATCTTCGCGCCAGTCTGCTCTGCGACCATTAACCACGGCACAAAGTTTGCGTGATGTTCTGCTTCGCTAACGATGATTTCATCGCCGGGCTGTAGACGCGGACGGGCATAACATTGCGCCACGAGGTTAATAGCTTCGGTGGTGCCACGCGTCCAGACAATATCTTTAGCACATGGCGCGTTAAGCAAACCAGCCACGCTATCGCGAGCGGCTTCATATCGTTCTGTCAGGCGTTGGGCTTCGGCAAATTGACTGCGATGAACAT
Organism: Buttiauxella sp. BIGb0471; assembly: GCF_024807715.1. Classification (NCBI taxonomy): domain Bacteria; kingdom Pseudomonadati; phylum Pseudomonadota; class Gammaproteobacteria; order Enterobacterales; family Enterobacteriaceae; genus Buttiauxella; species Buttiauxella sp. BIGb0471. Next base: position 149,949 of record NZ_JANUEU010000003.1, on the reverse strand, counting down.
TCCCGGCGCTCAGGCTATAAAACTGTCTGGTGGCTTCAATCACCGCGAGAGGTTTAAGTGTGGTTGCTGCGCTGTCGAGATAGACACCGGCATCAGCCAGAGCCGGAAACTGGCTGCGAAATTCGGCTGGATTAAATGATTTCATGATTTTCCTCGTATCCAATGCCGCCGATCGTCGCGCATTTGTCTTAATCGCACAAGGAATACGTAACCTTCGGAATAGTCTGCTTAATCTGGCAAAGTCCGAAAAGACGGTTATGCTAATTAATGTTAGGTGAATCTTTCACCGTGTTTATTTTGAAGTACAAATCAGCATTAAACGCTACTAAGGAGAAGAATATGAACAAGGCAGCCGCAGCAGTATTAGCAGGTGTTATGGTTTTTGGTCTTTCAGCGTGTTCAGGCCCTAATTACGTGATGCACACTAACGATGGTCGGACTATCGTTTCCGATGGCAAACCGCAAACCGATGAAGATACAGGGATGATTCAGTACAAAGACGCTAATGGGAATAAACAGCAGATTAACCGTACTGACGTGAAAGAGATGGTTGAGTTAGATAAGTAAATTTAGAGCAAAAAAAAGCACCGCAATTTGCGGTGCTACATTAATCACTATGGACAGACAGGGTAAATGTACAGGAAGTGAAAAAGGGGTAGCTTAGCTACCGGGGTCTGGAATGCCAGACCAATTGCAAACACAACAACACAACATCACAACCGTAAGCCAAAAGCCCTCCGAAACACGCATTTCAGATAACTTTTCGTTCCGGCTCAGGAAGTGACGCCACTATAGGTATTTGCTGGTGCATCCTCAACGGACAATTTATAATGGCTCAGATAAAAAAAACTAATAGGTTAACTAAGTTCACCTGTTTGTTAATAGACTTTAACATTTAAGCCAATCAACTATGTCCAAGCGTTTGCCCCCTTTAAATGCCTTACGTGTATTTGACGCCGCTGCTCGTCACCTGAGTTTTACTAAAGCGGCCGATGAACTGTTCGTGACTCAGGCCGCCGTTAGCCACCAGATTAAGTCCCTGGAGGATTTCCTCGGCCTTAAATTGTTCCGCCGCCGCAACCGCTCTTTGCTGTTGACGGAAGAGGGGCAGAGTTACTATCTGGACATCAAAGAGATTTTTTCGCAGCTCACCGAAGCCACGCGTAAGCTACAGGCGCGTAGTGCAAAGGGCGCCTTAACGGTCAGCCTGTTGCCTAGTTTTGCCATTCATTGGCTCGTCCCTCGTCTTACTAGCTTTAATACAGCTTATCCGGGAATTGATGTCCGAATTCAGGCGGTTGACCGTCAGGAAGATAAACTTTCGGATGATGTCGACGTCGCAATTTTTTACGGGCGAGGAAACTGGCCTGGCTTGCGTGTGGAAAAATTGTACGCAGAATACTTACTCCCGGTCTGCTCACCAATGCTGTTGACCGGCGAGAAACCGATTAAAACACCTGAAGATTTAGCGCATCATACTTTATTGCATGATGCGTCTCGTCGTGACTGGCAAACCTACACGCGCCAGTTGGGGGTGAGCCATATTAATGTGCAGCAAGGACCAATCTTTAGCCACAGCGCGATGGTGCTCCAGGCTGCGATTCACGGGCAAGGCATTGCGCTGGCAAACAATGTGATGGCGCAATCGGAAATTGAAGCGGGACGTTTAGTTTGCCCATTTAACGACGTGCTGGTGAGTAAAAATGCCTTTTATCTTGTTTGTCATGACAGTCAGGCAGAACTGGGTAAAATAGCGGCCTTCAGGCAGTGGATTCTGGCGAAAACAGCGAGCGAACAAGAAAAATTCCGTTTTCGTTACGATCAATAAGCAACCTTCGCGCAGGCATTGTGCTGCGCCTTCACTTTAGGGTTACACCATGACCAGCCGTTTCATGCTGATTTTTACCGCAATTAGCGGTTTCATCTTTGTTGCTCTCGGGGCCTTTGGGGCGCATGTATTGAGCAAAACGCTTGGTGTTGTGGAAATGGGCTGGATTCAAACCGGCCTCGAATATCAAGCGTTTCACACGTTAGCCATATTTGGTCTGGCCGTTGCCATGCAACGCCGGGTCAGCATTTGGTTTTACTGGAGCAGCGTTTTTATGGCGCTCGGTACTGTTTTATTCAGCGGCAGTCTTTATTGTCTGGCGCTGTCACACTTACGCCTGTGGGCGTTTGTTACTCCGGTCGGCGGATTTAGTTTTCTCGCCGGTTGGATCTTGATGTTGATTGGTGCAATGCGCCTGAAACGTAGGGGCGTAAGCCATGAATAAAGTTATTTTGTACTGCCGACAAGGTTTTGAGAAAGAGTGCGCGGCAGAGATTACCGATAAAGCGGGCCAGCGCGGCGTGTTTGGTTTTGCACGCGTGAAAGAAAACAGCGGTTACGTAATTTACGAATGCTATCAGCAAGATGACGCTGACAAACTGGCGCGTGAATTGCCGTTTCGTGATCTGATCTTTGCTCGCCAGATGATCGTTGCGGGTGAGCTGCTAAAAGATCTTCCACCGGAAGATCGTATTACGCCAATTACCGGCATGTTGACTGGCGTAGTTGAGAAGGGCGGCGATCTGCGCGTTGAAGTTGCTGACACGAATGAAAGCAAAGAGCTGATGAAGTTTTGCCGTAAGCTGACGGTACCGCTGCGTGCCAGCCTGCGCGAAGCCGGGATCCTCACCAATTACGAGACGCCAAAACGCCCGGTGGTGCATGTGTTCTTTATCGCCCCCGGCTGCTGCTACACCGGTTATTCCTACACCACGAATAACTCGCCTTTCTATATGGGCATCCAGCGACTGAAATTGCCTGCTGAAGCGCCAAGCCGTTCAACCCTGAAACTGGAAGAAGCATTCCATACTTTCATTCCGGCGGATGAGTGGGATGAGCGTCTGGCGAACGGGATGCATGCCGTTGATCTGGGAGCCTGCCCTGGCGGTTGGACTTACCAATTAACGCAACGCAATATGTGGGTTTGCTCCGTTGATAACGGCCCAATGGCACAGAGCCTGATGGACACCGGGCAAGTGACCTGGTTGCAGGAAGATGGTTTTAAATATAAGCCAACCCGCAACAACATCTCCTGGATGGTCTGCGACATGGTTGAGAAACCAGCAAAAGTGGCGAGTCTGATGGCGACGTGGTTAGTGAACGGCTGGTGCCGCGAAACTATTTTCAACCTCAAGTTGCCAATGAAGAAGCGCTATGAAGAAGTGTCGCAAAATCTGGCATTGATTCATGAAAAACTGGCAGAGCATGGAATCAGCGCGGAAATTCAGGCGCGCCAGTTGTACCACGACCGTGAAGAAGTGACTGTGCACGTGCGCCGTATGTGGGCCGCTGTGGGCGGTCGTCGCGACGAGCGATAATCACCTTCATTCAACCCTCTCCCTCAGGGAGAGGGTGTTCAGCCCGGTAATCTCAACTGCTGTAAATTCCCATCAAGCTGTAAATCCGTCTGCAACTGCGCCACCTGGCGGCTGATAAACGCACTTTCACGATGCTGTTCTAACTTCTTACGCCATTTCTCAGGTACTTCTTCTAATCGTTCGTACAGCGCTTCGAGCGTTGAAAACTGATTGATCAATTGTGTGGCGCTCTTCGGCCCAATACCCGGAACACCAGAAATTTTACTGCTGCTGATTCCCGCAAGCCCCCAGAAATCGCCCAGTTGCGCAGGCAACACACCGTATTCTTGCGCAATAAATGGCGCATCCAGCCAGCGTTTCTGAAAGTAGTCGCGGATTTGAATGTTCGGTGCGAGCAACTGGCAGAAACCTTTGTCGGTGGAAACAATAGTCGCGCGGTGCCCGCTGGCCGCAATTTTTACCGCAAGTGTGGCGGCAAGATCATCAGCCTCGTTCCCCGCAGAATGCCAGCAGGCGACGCCTCTTTTAGCGAACGCATCTCGCAATACTGGCATTTCCTGATGCAAGGTATCTGGCATTGGTGTGCGCCCCGCTTTATAGTCAGGCAACACCTGATGCCGCCAGCCTTCACGGCGGTCATCGTCGTCAAACACGGCGACAGCGTGCGTGGGCTGACTATGGGTAATCAGCGCATCAAGAGCGTGCAGGCAAGTATCAACGCAGGGCGAGTCTTGAACCGCATGAATACGGCGTATTAAGTTCAGGGCATCAACGATAAGTAAATGAATCATCATGGGTATTTCGCATTCAACATTCTCTTGATGCACAGTAACATTTCTGCGAGACGACCGCGAACGCGGGAATTAAATTCAGGAAAGCGGCTCGCAATATTATTGTTCTGAAAAGCATTGCTAAGTACTTAGGTTGCTATATATATTTTAAACGAATAGAAAAATCAGAGACAACAACATGAGTAATAGTTCACACCTCGCACATCGCATCCAGGCCTTACAACCGTCAGCCATCAGAGAATTGTTGAAGCACAGCAAAATGCCAGGCGTGATTTCTCTTGCTGGCGGCATTCCTTCCAGCGAATTGTTTGATAAAGAAGGGCTGGGAATTGCGACGCAAAAAGTGGTCGCCGAGAATTTTAATGACGCGTTCCAGTATGGCCTGACCGAAGGCAATGTTGAACTGCGTCAGCAATTGGTTGAACTGTGCCAGCAACGTGGGATTACCACCACTTCAGAACAGTTGCTGATCACCTCTGGCTCTCAACAGGCGCTGGATTTGCTGATGCGTGCGTTGGTGAACCCTGGTGATGTGTTTGTGGTTGAGCGCCCAACTTATCTGGCGACGCTGCAAATTCTGAGCCTGAACGAAGCCGATGTGAAATCCGTGGGTAGCGATGAGCACGGGATGATTGTCGACGAACTGGAAGAGTTGCTGAAAACGACGCGTATTAAAGGCGTCTATATCGTTCCGACTTTTGGCAACCCAAGCGGCACAACATTGAGCGCCAGCCGCCGTGAGCAACTGGTCAAACTGGCTGAAGAACATCACTTCGTCATTGTTGAAGATGATCCGTACGGCGCGATTAGTTTCACTGACACTCGCGAGAAAACGCTTCTGCAGGTGGCCACTGAGCGTGGCAGCCAGGAAAACGTTGTTTATACCTCGACGTTTTCTAAAATTCTGGCACCGGGTTTGCGCGTAGGCTGGATTGTTCTGCCGGAATGGATGAAGCAAAAAGTCGCTATCATTAAGCAAGCCACCGATTTGCACGCCAACTCTTTTACGCAATCACTGGTGTCTGCCTATCTCACACTCGACAGGCTTGACCCGCAGATTGAACTGATTCGCGAAGCGTATAAGAAGAAATGCCTGAACTTGTCGAAGTATTTGCATCAGGAATTAAACGAGCACATCACCTTTAACCAACCGCAGGGGGGGATGTTCTTGTGGGCCTCTTTCCGCTACGAATTTGATACCACCCGTTGGTTGCAACAGACGCTGGAAAAAGGTGTGGTGTATGTTCCGGGTGAGTTCTTCTTTAGTGATAATGCCGACAAGAAAACGCTGCGTTTCTCTTACGCAACAGCAACAGAAGAGCAGCTCTATGATGCGGTACAACGCTTAAAAGCGGCGCTATAAGACGAAAAAAATGGAGCCGCAAGGCTCCATTTTTGTATTAACTGTTTAACGATTAATGTGAAAGCTCCACCACATCATCATTTTCATTCTTTTGAGCAACTTTCCCACCCATACGTCTTGAATACAGTGCGGTAATGATTGGTACCAGAATTGCGGTCACAATCACGCTTGCTGCAACCAGCGCGGTTGCTGAAGCGGCGACTGGCTCAAATGCCGGGTTGATTTGCGCAATGATAACCGGGTTAGCCACCGCAGCGCCTGCTGCCGAAGAGGCTGCAATACCCGCTGTACCGTTACCGCCGCCGATGTATTTATCAGCCAGAATCAACGGAATACCCGTAACAACGATAACCGCTACACCCAGCATGATACCCAGCAAGCCGGTGTCCATAATCACGCCCAGGTTGATGGTGTTACCCAGAGCGAAGCCGAAGAACGGAATCAGGACTGGCGTTGCTTTGCTAAAGAAGGTGCGGAAGTCGTGGTCAAGGTTGCCTAATGCAAAACCAATCAGGAAGGGCAGTACGGCACCGATAAAGTGGTGTGGTTCAAAGGATGCCAGACCAGCGGAACCCAGAATCACCATGGTCATCAGAGGGCCAGATTCCAGAGACATCAGCACGAATGCACCTGATTCTTCTTTAGTGCCGTACTGGTTCATCAGGCTCGCGTACAGGCCGCCGTTGGTCATGTCCATCGCAGATACGAGGGCCAGAACGGATAAACCAGCGAACATGCCTGTCTGAATCCCACCTTCAGGAATAAAGGATGCGGCAATCATAGCCACGACCCAGGCCACAGCAATTTTGGTCAGCACCAGGGTGCCGGACTTGCGCAAAACGGTACCTGTTGCACGCAGATCAATTGAGGCACCAATACAGAAGAACCAAACCGCCAGAATAGGAACGGTGCCGCTTATCATCCCTTTAGTAAATGAACCAAAATAGGCACCAGTGTCTGGAGCGAAAGTATTTAAAATAGCTCCAAGAATCAATGGAATCAGCATCATCCCACCAGGAATGCGTTCAATAGTAGCTTTGATCTTCATGGTAATTCCTTATGATTTTTTCATTTTCTACAGCGTGTTAATGAAAAAATGACGTAACAGGTATCAGCGAAAACTGTTAGTTTTCCCTTATTATTTAGGATGTTGGTTCAGAGATGTTCTTTGCTCTAAATGGCAGTTTCATTAACTTCATTGAGCTAATCACCAAGGCTAATGTGCCCCGGCAACGCTTCATGGGATAAACTATCTCTCCGTTGGAACTGCAATTCAATCAAATTGAAACAATATTTCAATTTGGATCACATTATTTATATTCTCAGGTGATAAACTGTCTGTGTGGTGCGGTTAAATGTAGATGACTTGTGAGAAATTCTATTTTAATTGCTAAAATATTATTAATAGTAACGGGCGTGATTGAGTTTTCGCCTGGTATTGCCAGCCTTGAAAGGAAAAGTAATGGATATTCGTCAAAGCATTCATAGCGATCACGCAAAAACCCTGGATACTGCCGGTTTACGTAAAGAGTTTCTGATCGAAACCATCTTTACTGCTGACGAGTACACCATGACCTACAGCCACATCGACCGCATTATTGTCGGTGGCGTCATGCCTGTTACGCGCACGGTGAGTGTTGGCGGTGAAGTCGGTAAGCAGTTGGGGGTGAGCTATTTCCTCGAGCGCCGCGAGTTGGGTGTAATCAATATCGGCGGCCAGGGCACCATTACGGTTGACGGTACTTGCTACGAAATCGGCACTCGCGACGGTTTGTACGTCGGTAAGGGCGCTAAAGAAGTGGTGTTCGCCAGCATCGACCCTGCAAATCCGGCACGCTTCTACTACAACTGTGCTCCGGCACACACCGCTTATCCAACCAAGCGCGTGACACCTGCGGACGTTTCTCCAGTCACACTGGGCGATAGCGTTACCAGCAACCGTCGTACTATCAACAAGTACTTCGTTCCAGATGTGCTGGAAACGTGCCAGTTGAGTATGGGTCTGACTGAACTGGAGCCAGGTAATCTGTGGAACACCATGCCTTGCCATACACACGAACGTCGTATGGAAGTCTATTTCTACTTCGGTCTGGAGCAGGACAGCTGCGTATTCCACATGATGGGCCAGCCGCAAGAAACCCGTCACATCGTGATGCAAAACGAGCAAGCGGTGATTTCCCCGAGCTGGTCAATTCACTCAGGCGTGGGTACGCGCGCGTATACGTTTATCTGGGGAATGGTGGGTGAGAATCAGGTGTTTGACGATATGGATCATGTGAAGGTTGGCGATCTAAGATAAGAAGTCGCTATAAAAAAAACCCGCTTCGCAGCGGGTTTTTTGTTTTTAATCGCAGGACACTTTCATCGCCAGGCCACCGCGTGATGTTTCACGGTATTTGGCGTTCATGTCTTTGCCGGTTTCGTACATGGTGTCGATAACCTTATCGAGGCAAACGCGTGGTTCGCTGGTACGGCGCAAGGCCATACGTGCCGCATTCACTGCTTTTACCGCTGCAATCGCATTACGCTCAATGCACGGAACCTGAACTTGTCCAGCAACCGGATCGCACGTCAGACCGAGGTTATGCTCCATCCCAATCTCAGCCGCGATGCAAACCTGGCTTGGGCTGCCGCCCAGTAATTCCGCAAGACCTGCAGCAGCCATGGAACAGGCAACACCGACTTCGCCCTGGCAACCTACTTCAGCGCCTGAAATTGACGCGTTCATCTTATACAGAGAACCAATTGCGCCCGCCGCGAGGAAGTAACGCGCACAGGAGTTTGTATTAACTTCACGAATGAATTTGTCGTAATAAGCCAGTACCGCCGGAACAATACCGCATGCGCCGTTAGTTGGGGCGGTGACAACGCGACCACCCGCCGCATTTTCTTCGTTTACCGCCAGCGCGAACATGTTAATCCAGTCGACAACGGCCATTGGGTCAGAGTTGTTCTTATCACTGCTGACCAACATTCTGCGTAATGCCGCAGCACGACGGGGGACACGCATTTTACCCGGCAGCACGCCTTCGGTGGTGATGCCACGTTCAATACCGCTGCGCATGACATTCCACACGTCAGCAAAGTGTGCGTCAATTTCAGCCTGCGAACGCATTGCTCGCTCATTGAGCATCATCAAGCCAGACAGCGAAAGCCCACTTTCTTTGCAATGACGCTGCAAATCAGCGGCACTTTTATAAGGATATGGCACGACAACCTGCTGGGACTCTTCCACGCCAAAATGGGCTTCATCAACGATAAAACCACCGCCGATGGAGTAATACGTTTGGCTATAAACAACTTCGCTTCCTGCCAGCGCTGTAATACGCATGCCGTTTTCGTGCAGGGAAAGATTATCTTCATGGAAGTTCATGCAGCTATCGACCGGGAATTCCACTTCATGCTGGCCGTTTGCCAGCAACAGGCGACCGTGAGTATTCACGTCCTGAATAAAATGTGGGATGGCGTCGATATCAACGGTGTCCGGCATATTACCCGCCAGACCCATAATAATGGCGATATCGGTATGGTGACCTTTACCGGTGAGAGAGAGTGAACCGTATACATCAACGACGACTCGCGTGACGTTGCGCAAAATCCCTTGCGCGATCAAATCGTCTGCGAATTGCTTACCGGCTTTCATCGGGCCGACGGTATGGGAACTGGATGGGCCAATACCGATTTTGAAAATATCGAATACGCTAATCATGTTGCGTCCGTTGCCTGAGTAACTTTAAGAGAAAAAACCGCCTGCAGGAGGCAGGCGGTTTATAACTTTTAGATGAACAGCGAGTATAGAGAGTAAGAGATGGCGGAAATAGCAACCAGACCCATAATTACCACAAATACATTGCTGATATGGCCGCTGTATTTGCGCATTGCCGGGACTTTCTGAATCGCGTACATCGGCATCAGGAACAGAATCATCGCGATGATTGGGCCGCCCAGGGTTTCAATCATCCCCAGAATGCTTGGGTTCAGGGTGGCAACAATCCATGTTGTCACCAGCATGAAGATAGCGGTGATGCGGTTCAGTTTGCTGATTTCAATCGTTTTGCCTTTACCGCGCAGGGATTTGATAACCATCCCGTTGAAGCCTTCACGTGCGCCCAGATAGTGGCCGAGGAAGGATTTGGTAATAGCAACAATCGCGATAATCGGTGCCATCCAGGCAATGACTGGCGCGTTAAAGTGGTTAGCCAGGTAAGACAGAATAGAGATGTTCTGTGCTTTTGCTTCGGCCAGGTTTTCCGGGGAAAGGCTCAGTACGCAGCTGAATACGAAGAACATCACGGTAATGACCATCATGATGTGCGCAAAAGACAGGATGCGGGAACATTTCTTCTCAGCTTCGTCGCCGTACTCGTTACGTTTTGCAACCGCAAACGCAGAGATGATAGGCGAGTGGTTAAAGGAGAACACCATTACTGGGATTGCCAGCCACAGCGTCATCCACAAGCCGCTCCCGGTTGCAGGAGATGCAGCTGCACTAAATGACAGGGTATCAAACGCCGCGCTGCTCCACTCAGGGATCAGATATAACGCCAGAGCCATCAAAGCCGCAACAAACGGGAACACCAGGATGCTCATCGCTTTAACGATCATCTGCTCACCGAAACGAACGATGGTCATCAGACCCACAATCAGGATCAGAGACAAAAGCGCACGTGGCGGAGAAACCATACCCAACTGATGCGTAATAAAGCTATCAACGGTGTTAGTGATAGCGACGCTGTACACCAGCAAAATTGGGTAGATAGCAAAGAAGTAGAGCAGGGTAATGACTTTACCTGCGCCCACACCGAAGTGCTCTTCTACAACTTCAGTAATGTCTTCACCAGGGTTTTTACCTGACAGCACAAAGCGAGTCAGACCACGGTGAGCGAAGAAAGTCATTGGGAACGCAAGAATTGCCATGATGAACAGCGGAATCAGGCCGCCAACACCGGCGTTAATCGGCAGGAATAAAACGCCAGCCCCAATTGCGGTGCCGTATAAGCCCAGCATCCACATGGTATCGGACTTGCGCCATGAACTTTTGCTTTCAACCGAGGCAATACTGCCGGTTTGTGTGGTTTCCATCTACTACTTCTCCAAAGGAACATATTGATTCGAAAACTGGGTCAATCGCGATGCCTTGCCATTGACTGTTGAAATTTAATGCTGGTAGCGGGCGGTTTTATAGTAATTTTGGCCAGTGATAATCAGCGGGCGGAAAGATACATTCATGTTGTCAATTCATCAGTGATCAAGATCGCAATTGTAAGAATCCACTGCTTGTGTGGTTTTTGGCAGATTTTCACTCTGCATCTGATATTTTGTGTGATATTTACGCCCTAAAATTACGGGTATTGTAGATAATAAACCGTTGTTTCAGTCTTTGCTCGCAGGGTAATTATCTGTATAAGCAGGATTTTTAGCATGGAATTGATCTGAGGTATTCGTTTACGTGAAGATGTTTATGCTGATACGGGTAACATGAAAGTGGGCGATTTTAGCGGGAAAAATGAGAAAAAAATATGGAAATAAAAAAGGGCGGAGTCACTCCGCCCTGAGGATTCAGGTGCAAATCTCGTAGCAAGGAATGTAAGCACTGCCTGGTAATTTCATGCGGTGCTGGGCAACAAAGCCCTGAAGCAGGTCATCCATGCGTCGCATCATTTGTGCGTCGCCGTGAATTTTGTACGGGCCAAATTGTTCAATGGCACGTATCCCGCCCTCTTTTACGTTACCCGCAACAATACCGGAAAACGCCCGGCGCAAAGAAGCCGCCAGTTGCTCCGCAGGTTGGTCCGGATAGAGCTTGAGATTGGCCATATTTTCATGGGTTGGCTCAAACGGCATTTGTAGATCAGGGGCAATACGAATCGACCAGTTGAAGCTATAAGCATCGCCCGTTTCGCGGCGATTCTCTTTCACTTTTGGCATGGCCTTTTTCATCTGACGTGCGACTTCAGCCGGGTCGTCGATAATGATTTGGTAATGACGACGCGCCTGCTCACCCACCGTGTTGACGATAAACTCGTCCAGAACGCGGAAGTAGTCAGCGCTCTCTTTCGGCCCGGTCAAAATCAGCGGCAATACCTGGTCGTGGTTATGCGGGTTCATCAAAATGCCGAGCAGATAAAGCAGTTCTTCTGCTGTACCCACGCCGCCAGGGAAAATGATGATGCCATGCGCGATTCGCACAAACGCTTCGAGGCGCTTTTCGATATCCGGCATGATTATCAGTTCATTTACCAATGGGTTAGGTGGTTCTGCGGCAATGATTGACGGTTCCGTCATACCAATAAAGCGGCTTTCTCTATAGCGTTGCTGGGCATGGCCTACCGCGGCACCTTTCATCGGTGCTTCCATGGCTCCAGGGCCACAGCCGGTACAAATATTGAGTTCGCGCAGACCGAGTTGAGTACCGACACGACGTGCGTAGAGGTATTCGTTTTCGTTGATCGAGTGCCCGCCCCAGCAAACCACCAGGTTTGGCGCTTCGCCAACATGCAATGCACGAGCGTTACGTAGAATAGAAAACACCATATTGGTGATATTTTCGGGGTCTGCCAAGTCGAGGTTTTGGAAGCGCCCAGCGGTGGAAATCTGGCCGTTCACGAACAAAATGTCGCGTAGCACGGCAAACAGGTTGGCTTGCAAAGCCCGGATGATGCGGCCATCAACAAACGCATCATCAGGTGGATTAATCAGTTCAAGTTTGACGCCACGTTCGCGGCGCAGCACGTTGATATCGAAGTTTTCGTAACGCGATAACAGCTCTTTACTGCTATCGGTCTGGCTTCCTGAGTTAAGTACGGCAAGTGAACAGTTGCGAAACAGTTGATAGAGGTCGCTGCTGGCCGTGCGTTTAAGCATATCGACTTCCAGCTGCGACAACATATCCATTGAGCCTAACGGGCTAATATGTGTAATCAAGTTAACTCCTTACGAAGCGTAAAGTGCCGCTCCCAATGATTACAATAGCCCTGGCATGTTCAATTTAACAACCTGAAAACAATAATCCTTCCGCAGGCTGCGAGGCGTTTCGCACTTATTGACGAACCAGACGGCCAAATGCCGGATGGAAATCGGTATTGGTACGCCACGGGTTAATGTCCAGACCGCCGCGACGAGTATAGCGTGCATAGACGCTGAGACTCTCCGGGCGGCAGAATTGCTGAATATCATTAAAGATGCGCTCAACGCACTGCTCATGGAATTCGTTGTGCTGGCGGAATGACACCAGATAACGCAGCAATTTTTCCCGGTCGATGCGCGGGCCACGGTAACGAATCTGAACGGAACCCCAATCTGGCTGGTGGGTTATCAGGCAGTTGGATTTCAGCAGATGGCTCACCAGGGTTTCATCTACGATTTCGTCGCCCGCCGCACCACTGAGGTAATCGGCGTTAAATTCGTAGTTATCAATAGTGATATTTTGCTCATCTATACACTCGCCGGTGAATGCCGCGATTTCCTGCCCTTCGAGCTCATGCAGACGGAACAACACCACGCTGACATCACCTTGTGCGCAGGCACTTAAATCACGCTTTAGCGCCTCCTGAACCGTTTCCCAGTCTGCAAATTGGGTCTGATTAAAGCTGTTCAAATAGAGTTTGAAGCTTTTGGACTCAACCAGATTGACGCTGTTCGCATCAAGCTGCACATGCCCGACTGCTACCTGTGGCAAACCGTTACTGTTCAGCCACGACAATTCGTACAACGTCCAGATATCGCCTCCGCTGAATGGCAGGCTATCTGCATATAAGCCTAATGGGTCGCGGTTCAGGCTGCGAGGGACGGCCTGGAGTAAAGACGGTTGGTATTGATCCTGGTAAGCGGTTGGCTTACCCAGTGTCAGGCCACTCAGTGCCTGGTGGTTTTCATAAGACATGTGTCACCGATAGAATGCAGGTACAATTGGTTCCTATTGTACCGCAGCCTTGAGGGAGTGAGAAATTGGTGGATAACGAAGTACGTCAGGCGCTGGAAGATTTCACTGAGCGCTTTTGTCAGGCCTGGCGTGAACAAGCTGAAGGGTGGCCTGCAAGTGAAGAATTATATGGTGTGCCATCGCCGTGTATCGTGACGACAACCGGTAACGATGTGCGCTGGCAGCCGCAGCCATTTGCCCCCGCAAACGATCTCAGCGCGGTTGAGCGGGCGATGGATATTGCCTTGCAGCCTGGCGCGCATCAGTTTTACACCACCCAATTTGCCGGTGACATGCCTGCGACTTCGGGCAACCAGGCGTTAACGCTGTTGCAGGCGTGGAGCGAAGACGATTTCCAACGCGTACAAGAAAACTTGATTGGTCATCTGGTCACTCAAAAACGCCTGAAGCTTTCTCCGACGCTGTTTCTGGCTACCACACCTGATGAAATGGAAGTGGTGTCTCTGTGTAATCTTACCGGTGAAGTCGTGCTGGAAAAAATTGGCACCAAACAGCGTACAACCCTCGCCCCTTCACTGAATTTGTTCCTGCAAGGCTTACAACCGCAGGTCATTTAAGCGTTAATCGCTATCAGTCTTGTGAGAGATCTCTTACACGAGTTGTAAGAGATCTCTAACTTTTCATGCAGAGCTTTCATGTCGATAAATTGATTAGTTATTTTATATCAACATATTGGGTGGTTTTACGCCTGCTTTTGAATGAAAGTTATCGTAAGCTTTGGTTGTGAGTGGGTTGTCAGAGTGAACGAAATAGAGGATTCTATGTCCGTCGACAGGACGTCGGGAAGTGAAGGAGACATTAGGATGATGTCACTTCATTGAAGAAGTGGAACACACCAGGATGGTGTTGCAAGGAAGGCTTCTGGATGAAGCAAGGATCACTCAGGAAGAGTAAGGGACACCTCCAGGACGGAGAATGAGAGCCGAATCAGGAACATTCGGTGGGTCTGGAAGACCAAAGGATTATGCATCAGGACGATGCCGGAACACCTCAGGATGATGGTAGCAGGACGCGAGTACGACGGATTGTAGGTCAGGAGACCGCAGGACATAGTTGTCACGGACGAGCAGGGAGCACCAAAAGTAGCCGGATTAGCTGCGAAACGAACCGGGAGCACTGTTTATACAGTGCTCCCTTTTTTTATGCATTTTTTCGCTCAGCCTAAGAAGTGATATGCTTGCCGGCTTCTTTTGACTGATGCTCGAGGTTTCCATGGAACGCCACGCGCTGGTACGCCAGCATCTACACATCATTGAACAGGTTTTGCGTGACCACCAACTTTGGCAGGGCTGTGCGCCAAACGCTGAAGCCTTTGAAAGCACGCAACCATTTTGCCTGGATACGATGCAGCCTCACGAATGGTTGCAATGGGTTCTGATTCCCCGAATGCACGCACTTCTTGATGCTCAACACCCTCTGCCTGCTGATTTTGCCCTCGCGCCCTATTACGAAATGGCGTTGGATGCGGCACATGTCGGACGTACGCCGCTGTTAAAAGCCCTGCAAGAACTTGATGCGCTGTTTGTAAGTGACAAATCCTGATGCTGGAAATTATTTATCAGGATGAATGGCTGGTTGCGGTCAACAAACCCTCGGGGTGGTTAGTTCACCGTAGCTGGCTGGACCGCCATGAAACGGTCTTTGTGATGCAAACCGTGCGTGACCAAATTGGCAAACATGTGTTTACCGTGCATCGCCTCGACAGGCCCACGTCAGGCGTATTGCTGATGGCCCTTTCCAGCGAAGTCGCGCATTTGTTATCCCAGCAGTTTGAAAATCACCAAATTCAAAAGCGCTACCACGCAGTGACTCGCGGCTGGCTTGAAGATGAAGCGGTGCTGGATTACCCACTGGTGGAAGAGCTGGATAAAATCGCCGATAAAAAAGCGACTCAGGATAAAGAAGCGCAGCCAGCGGTAACGCATTATCGTGGGTTGGCGACCGTAGAAATGCCGGTTCCGGTTGGTCGTTATCCAACCGCACGCTACAGCCTGGTTGAGCTGGAGCCTAAAACTGGGCGCAAGCACCAGTTACGTCGCCATATGTCGCACTTACGCCACCCCATGATTGGTGATTCTAAACATGGCGACCTGCGTCAGAACCGCGCTGCGGCCGAACATTTTGGCTGCCAGCGGTTAATGCTGCACGCAAGCCAGCTTTCGTTAAACCACCCGGTAACAGGCGAACCGCTGTGCCTTCGCGCTAACCTTGATGACACCTGGATGCAGATGATGTCACAGTTTGGCTGGAGCGGCTTACTGAGTGACATCGAAAAGGTTGAGTTTGTGGCAAGCAACGGCCAGGATGAATAATACCGCCGTAACGCAAGGAGTTAACTGATGGCCGAAGTAGGGATTTTTGTAGGAACAATGTATGGAAACTCGCTGCTGGTAGCAGAAGAAGCCGAAGCGATTTTAAAAAAGAATGGTCATAAAGCTACCGTTTTTGAAGATCCTGAGCTTGCTGACTGGCAGAAATTTAGCGACCAGTACGTGTTAATTGTGACTTCAACAACCGGCCAGGGCGATTTGCCAGACAGCATCGTTCCTCTGTTTCAGGCGATAAAAGACAAAATCGGATACCAGCCTGAATTGCGTTACGGTTTGATTGCATTAGGTGACAGCAACTACGAACATTTTTGCGGGGGCGGAAAGCAATTTGACGCTTTACTGCAAGAGCAAGGTGCGAAACGCATCGGTAATGTTTTAGCCATTGATGCCAACGATCATCCGGAACCTGAAGCGGTTTCTAACCCATGGGTTGAGCAATGGGTGACGTTGTTAAAGTAACAAAATGAATCCTGGCAGGTGAAGTCACACTTCCCTGCCGCCGAATATTTTTACCTCGTCTTGCAGTCGAAGTATAGACCCTTCATTTTATCTGGTTGTTTCAAAAATCGTGAACCATCCCCCAGAACGTTAGACAGACGCCATAAACTGCTCACGAAACGTCCGGCAAACTTGTGTCTTTGCACGATGAGACACGCTCACTCCCTGAATATACTTTCCCTCGGCATCAAAAAAACCGCAGATTCAGCACCACAAAAAATACTGCGGATGGGCCGATACCTCATTCTGATACCCTACAAGTGCAGAGTGGATCATAGCCAAAAGCTATAATTCAGGAGTGCAACATGAATTCAATTAGCCAGACGGCGAGCGTGGCCGAGAAAAGAACCAACGCTCGCTATTGGATAGTCGTCATGCTCTTTATCGTCACCTCGTTTAACTATGGTGACCGCGCCACGTTATCTATTGCCGGTTCGGAAATGGCAAAAGATATCGGCCTCGACCCTATCGGCATGGGGTATGTGTTTTCCGCGTTTTCCTGGGCATACGTTATAGGGCAAATCCCCGGCGGCTGGTTGCTTGATAAATTCGGCTCAAAACGCGTCTATTTCTGGTCCATCTTTATCTGGTCGATGTTTACCTTGCTGCAAGGTTTCGTCGATATCTTTAATGGTTTTGGCATCATCATCGCGCTGTTCACTCTGCGCTTCCTGGTGGGTTTGGCCGAAGCACCTTCCTTCCCCGGTAACAGCCGAATCGTCGCAGCGTGGTTCCCGGCACAGGAACGCGGCACGGCGGTCTCGATTTTTAACTCCGCACAGTATTTCGCCACCGTTATCTTCGCGCCAATCATGGGTTGGTTGACGCACGAAGTTGGCTGGTCACACGTGTTCTTCTTTATGGGCGGCCTGGGCATCATCATCAGCTTCGTCTGGCTCAAAGTGATTCATGAGCCGAACAACCATCCAGGCGTAAACCAAAAAGAACTGGAGTACATCGAAGCGGGCGGTGCGCTGATCAACATGGATCAGAAGAAGCCTAAAGAACATATCCCAATGGCGCAGAAGTGGGGCCAGATCAAACAGTTGATCGGATCACGCATGATGGTTGGGATCTATATCGGGCAGTACTGCATCAACGCCTTAACCTACTTCTTTATTACCTGGTTCCCGGTGTATCTGGTGCAGGAAAAGGGCATGTCGATTCTGAAAGCCGGTTTTGTTGCCTCAGTACCGGCTGTGTGTGGATTCGTGGGTGGCGTGCTCGGCGGGGTCATTTCTGACTGGTTGATGCGCCGCACCGGTTCGTTAAACATCGCCCGTAAAACGCCAATCGTGCTCGGGATGTTGCTCTCAGTCAGCATGGTGTTCTGTAACTATGTTGAGTCCGAAATGATGGTTGTCGGCTTTATGGCGATGGCATTCTTCGGCAAAGGTATCGGTGCGCTTGGCTGGGCGGTGATGGCTGATACCGCGCCGAAAGAAATCAGCGGTTTGAGCGGCGGCCTGTTTAACATGTTCGGCAACGTTTCTGGCATCGTGACGCCAATCGCTATCGGCTACATCGTCGGCACATCCGGGTCGTTTAACGGCGCACTGATTTACGTTGGCGTTCATGCGATTGTCGCGGTGCTGAGTTACCTGGTGATTGTCGGCGATATCAAACGTGTCGAACTCAAACCTGTCACTGCGGGGCAATCATCATGAATACTCAGGCAAGCCCGATGATTAAGGATATGAAAGTCATTCCGGTGGCGGGCCATGACAGCATGTTGCTCAACATTGGCGGCGCGCACGGTGCCTTTTTCACGCGCAACATTGTTGTTCTGACCGATAACGCCGGGCATACCGGTGTGGGCGAAGCGCCCGGTGGTGAAGTGATTTATCAGACGCTGCTCGACGCGATCCCGCATGTCGTCGGTCAGGAAATTGCGCGCATGAATCGCGTGGTGCAGAACGTTCACAAAGGTAATCAGTCGGCGGACTTCGATACCTTCGGCAAAGGTGCGTGGACTTTCGAGCTGCGCGTGAATGCGGTGGCGGCTCTTGAGGCGGCATTGCTTGATTTGCTCGGCAAAGCGCTGAACGTTCCGGTTTGCGAATTGTTAGGGCCGGGCAAACAGCGCGATGAAGTCACCGTTTTAGGATATTTGTTTTACATCGGCGATCGTAACAAAACCGATTTGCCGTATCTGGATGGCAAAAATGCGCGTCACGACTGGTATGAACTACGCCACCAGCAGGCGCTGAACAGCGAGTCTATTGTGCGTCTCGCCGAAGCCGCGCAAGACCGTTATGGCTTCAAAGACTTCAAACTTAAAGGCGGAGTGTTACCAGGCGAGCAGGAGCTTGAAGCCGCACGCCAGCTGAAAAAACGCTTCCCGGACGCACGAATAACCGTAGATCCGAACGGCGCATGGCTGCTCGATGAAGCTATCGCGTTGTGCAAAGGCATGGGTGATGTGCTGACGTATGCCGAAGACCCCTGCGGCGCGGAACAAGGTTATTCCGGCCGGGAAGTGATGGCGGAATTCCGCCGCGCGACGGGCTTACCGGTGGCGACCAATATGATTGCCACCAACTGGCGCGAAATGAGCCATGCCATCATGCTTAATGCAGTGGATATACCGCTTGCAGACCCGCATTTCTGGACGCTCAGCGGTGCGGTTCGCGTGGCGCAGATGTGCGACGAATGGGGGCTAACGTGGGGCTGTCACTCCAATAATCATTTCGATATTTCACTGGCGATGTTCACCCATGTGGGTGCTGCGGCACCGGGCAAACCGACCGCCATCGACACGCACTGGATTTGGCAGGAAGGCGATCAGCGCCTGACTCAATCACCGCTGCAAATAGTCAACGGTAAAATCGCGGTGCCGGAAGCACCTGGCCTTGGCGTGGAACTTGACTGGGAACAGGTGCAAAAAGCCCATGAGGTGTATAAATCCCTTCCGGGCGGCTCGCGTAACGATGCAACGGCCATGCAATATCTGGTGCCGGGCTGGAAGTTCGATCGCAAACGTCCGGCATTTGGCCGCAATTAATTCATCTTGACGACAAGGAACGAATAACATGACAACTTCTACACCGATAGTCACCGCGATGCAGGTTATTCCCGTTGCGGGTCACGACAGTATGTTGATGAACCTGAGTGGCGCACACTCGCCTTTCTTCACCCGTAATATCGTGATTATCAAAGACAACTCCGGCCACACTGGCGTGGGTGAAATTCCAGGCGGAGAAAAGATCCGTCAGACTTTGGAAGAAGCATCGCAATTGGTGATTGGCAAAACGCTCGGTGAATACAAAAATATCCTGAACCTGGTGCGTGCCGAATTTGCCGACCGCGATTCCGGCGGCCGGGGTTTGCAGACCTTTGATTTGCGCACCACCATTCATGTTGTGACCGGCATTGAATCGGCCATGCTGGATTTG
Organism: Buttiauxella sp. BIGb0471; assembly: GCF_024807715.1. NCBI lineage: Bacteria > Pseudomonadati > Pseudomonadota > Gammaproteobacteria > Enterobacterales > Enterobacteriaceae > Buttiauxella > Buttiauxella sp. BIGb0471. Next base: position 130,264 of record NZ_JANUEU010000003.1, on the reverse strand, counting down.
CTCGGCCAACATCTGGGCGTAAACGTGGCCTCTTTACTGGGCGATGGGCAGCAACGCAGCGAAGTCGAAATGCTGGGTTATCTGTTCTTTGTGGGCAACCGCAAACAGACTCCGTTGCCTTATCAGAGCCAGCCCGATGAGAAATGCGACTGGTATCGCATTCGCCATGACGAAGCCATGACACCGGATGCGGTCGTGCGCCTGGCAGAAGCGGCTTACGAGAAATACGGTTTTAACGATTTCAAACTCAAAGGCGGCGTATTAGCCGGGAGCGAAGAGGCCGAAGCGGTGACGGCGCTGGCAAAACGTTTCCCACAAGCCCGCGTGACGCTAGATCCGAATGGTGCCTGGTCGCTGGATGAAGCGATTAGCATCGGTAAGCAACTGCGCGGCGTTCTGGCCTATGCGGAAGATCCGTGTGGCGCGGAACAAGGTTATTCAGGTCGTGAAATTATGGCGGAATTCCGCCGTGCCACAGGCTTGCCAACGGCGACCAATATGATTGCCACCGACTGGCGACAAATGGGCCACACGCTTTCTCTGCAATCGGTCGATATCCCACTGGCTGACCCACATTTCTGGACCATGCAAGGCTCGGTGCGCGTCGCACAAATGTGCCATGAGTTTGGCCTGACCTGGGGTTCGCATTCTAATAACCACTTCGACATTTCTTTGGCGATGTTCACCCATGTTGCCGCTGCAGCGCCCGGCAAAGTCACCGCTATCGACACTCACTGGATCTGGCAGGAAGGCAACCAGCGCCTGACTAAGCAGCCATTTGAAATTAAAGGCGGCATGGTGCAAGTCCCTAAAACACCGGGCCTTGGCGTTGAACTGGATATGGATCAAGTGATGAAAGCGCATGAGCTTTACCAGCAACATGGGCTTGGCGCGCGCGATGACGCCATGGCGATGCAGTACCTGATTCCAGAATGGACGTTTAATAATAAGCGCCCTTGCATGGTTCGTTAGGCTATACAAAACCTTCTGAAACCGCGTAGGTCGGATACGCGTTGCGACATCCGACATTAAATGGACGGCATATGAAAATTGTCATCGCACCAGATTCTTACAAAGAGAGCCTCAGTGCTCTCGAGGTGGCGACACAGATTGAAGCCGGGTTTCGGGAGGTGTTCCCCAATGCCCATTATGTGAAATTGCCCGTCGCTGATGGAGGTGAGGGCACCGTAGAAGCGATGGTTGCTGCAACAAACGGTGAAATCATTGAGGTGAATGTCACCGGGCCGTTGGGCGACCCGATTCAGGCGTTTTATGGAATTTCAGGCGACCAGCAGCAAGCCTTTATCGAAATGGCGGCGGCGAGTGGCCTGGAGCAAGTGCCAACCGCATTACGCAACCCGCTCAACACCACATCATGGGGAACGGGCGAGCTAATACGCTGTGCGTTGGATAGCGGTGTAAAAAGCATTTTAATTGGGATTGGCGGCAGTGCGACCAACGACGGCGGCATTGGTATGGTGCAGGCGCTGGGGGCGCGTTTGCTCGACAGCGACGGCGAGCCGCTGGGACTGGGCGGCCGGGAAGTTGCGCGACTGGCGTCCATCGATATTTCCGGGCTGGATAAACGGTTGCAGGATTGTCGCATTGAAGTCGCGTGTGATGTCACTAATCTGCTCACCGGTAATGAAGGGGCTTCGGCAGTATTTGGCCCACAAAAAGGCGCGACGCCTGAGATTGTCCGCGAGCTTGATCAGGCGCTGGAACACTATGCAAAAATCATTTCCCGCGACCTCAATATTGATGTGCTGGAGCTGTCAGGCGGCGGTGCTGCGGGTGGTATGGGCGCTGCACTTTATGCGTTCTGTCATGCGCAGTTGCGCCAGGGCATTGAGATAGTCACCGAAGCGTTAAAACTCGATGAAATAGTGCGTGATGCTGACCTGGTGATTACCGGAGAAGGGCGCATCGACAGCCAGTCAATCCACGGAAAAGTGCCGATTGGCGTGGCGAAAATAGCCAGGCGCTACAATATTCCCGTCATTGGGATTGCCGGGAGTTTAACGGCGGATGTCGGCGTGGTGCATGAACATGGTCTGGATGCGGTATTTAGTGTGCTGTATAGCATTTGCACGCTGGAAGATGCGCTGAAAAATGCCGGGGAAAACTTGCGAATGGCTTCACGCAATATCGCCGCCACCCTGGCAATAGGCGGTGGATGTCGCTTCAAAAGTTAAGGCGGGGGCGCTGCGCTTGCCCGCCCTACGAAAGGCTTCCTGGTCGGATAAGCGGAAGCGTCATCCGACATTAAATTAGCTGAGCATCCGCTGGGCTTCTTTCGAAACGTTATTCATTTCATCAAGCAACTCAAGAAGCTCAGGCTCCAGGTCTTCGGGCTTCACCCCACAGCGCAACTCATGCTCCAACTGGCGGCACAAGCTTTTCAACTTTGGTACGCCGCTGTAGCTGCAACTGCCGTGAAGCTTATGAATGATATCCACTAACCCTTCCGGGTTTTCCCCTACCAATTGCTCCTCAACTTTGTTACGAACTTCAGGCAGGAAAGCCAATAGCATTTGCAGCATGTCACGCGCCAGATCCGGCTTATTCGCCGCCTGTTGCAACGCAAGCGCCCAGTCCAGCGTCTGGTTTTGCGGGCTGCTTGGTAAGGTTGTTTCAACGTTCGTCACTGAGGCTGGAGCGGTAATCGCTCCCGGCTGATAGCGCATCAGCAGGCTATACAATTTTTTCTCTTCGATAGGTTTGGCGAGATAGTCGTTCATCCCGGCACTTAACAATTTCTCTTTTTGCCCTGCCATGGCGTGTGCGGTGACGGCGATAACCGGAGTTTGCTGGTGGTGTGGCATTTGGCGAATCAGTTCACAGGCACGTATACCGTCCATTTCCGGCATCTGAATATCCATCAAAATAATGTCTATCTGCATCTGCTTCGCACGTTCAATCGCTTGTGCCCCGCTGCCACACAGTTCGACACTCTGAACATGATCGTCAAGCAACGCGCCAATCAACTTAAGGTTTGCCGGGTTGTCATCCACGGCCATTACCGTCAGCGGTAATTTTTTATTCTCAAGGCTATCGACGAGTGCAGGATTCGCATTAAAAGTGTGTTCGGCCAGTAACGGCAGCAAACGTGTCGAGGTAACAGGCTTCAGCAAGCAACCAGCAACGCCCTCTTTTTTCAGAGATTCTGCATCGACCTGGCAATGGCTTGGTAGCGCCAGAATCAGGCAGTCGGTCATGGTGACGGCTTTCGCCAGTTTTGGATTGGCAATGGAAAGGGAATCGCGGAACGCCACCGGCAAACCAAACAACATGATATCGTAGTGCGCCTCGGCGAGAGTCATAAACGTCGGGCTGTAAATCACCTCAAGCGGCGTATTCGCCAGAATATTGAGCGTGCTTTGCGCGGCAGTGGCATTTTGCTCGATATACGCAATGCGCTTACCTGCGAGGTTTTCGGTGGAGTAACCGTCCAGAACCGCGTTGGAATTGAGATCCAGGTTGATGTAGAACCAGAAGGTAGAGCCTTGATTTGGCTGGCTATGGAATGAAATATCGCCACCCATTTCGCTCACCAGTTTCTGCGTAATCACTAACCCAAGGCCGGTGCCGCCGTGGCGACGTGAAATACTCGCATCCGCCTGACGAAACGCCTGGAATAAACGCGACTGTTCCTGCTCGGGAATACCGATGCCGGTGTCGTGAATACGCATTTCTACCTGGACTTTATTGTTGCCCTGCGAGCGTTTTTCGACCACCAGATCGATATTGCCGCTTTCGGTAAATTTAATCGCATTCCCCACCAGATTCGTCACCACCTGCTGCAAACGCAGCGGGTCACCAATCACGTTATCCGGTACATCATTCTTAATGTGGAGCGTCAGTTCCAGACCTTTGTCATGTGCCGAATGCGCCAGTAAAGTCACCACTTCGTCGAGCGTATTGCGCAGCGGGAAAGGAATACTTTCGAGGATCAATTTGCCCGCTTCCAGCTTCGAGAAGTCCAGCACGTCGTTGATAATCGTCAGTAAGTTATTCGCTGAACGTTCAATGGTATGCAAGTGATCGCGCTGCGTAGCGTTCAGATCGGTTTTCAGCGTCAGACGGGTAAAACCAATCACGCCATTTAACGGGGTGCGCAGTTCGTGAGACATATTCGCGAGGAATTCAGACTTAATACGTGCCGCTTCCTGAGCGCGTTTCTTCGCCAAATCCAGCTCCACGTTCTGGATTTCCATCTGCTCCAGCGTTTCGCGCAAGTCAGATGTCGCCTGGTCAATATTGTGCTGCATCTCTTCGTGATAAGCGGTTAGCGACATCGCCATCGAATTGATACCATTTTTCAGCATATCTAATTCGCCGAGCATAAAACCTTCCACCCGGCTGTCGAGCTGCCCGCGTCTGATTCGGTCAACGGTATTCACCATATTGCGAATCGGGCCGGTGACATCGCGCATCAGGCGATAAGCAAACAGCATGGCGATACCGACGCAGAACAACATCATCAGCGTCGAGATAAAAATTTCCCGGTATTGCTGCAAACGTACGGATTTCAGATCAAGTTCAATCGCGACATAGCCGAGCGTGTTTCCTGCTGGCTTGGCGTCAGTGACTTCTGATTCGTCGGGGGAATAGCTCTCAGAAATAATCGGCGTGCGCAGGATAATGGAATCGCCATAGCGCGTGATGCTCAAGCTGTGCGGCGGTTTTTCGTTGTTTGGCAACTTGAGTGCGGACGCATTGAGCTGATAATTAGAGGTGACAAACAGTTTATTGTTTTCATCGAAAACCGAAATTGCCCGCACAATATCAGAATGGCGGCGGTGCAGAACGCTGACCAACTGGCGAATCGACTCGCGGCTGTGGAAGCTCATACCGTATTCGCTCGCAACCGCCAGCGGCTCGATTATATTGGCGCCGGAATCTTCTAACTGACGCTGCAAGTCATTGTAACGATGGACGACAAAAAAGATGCTGAGCAATAAACCGATCATTAATGTCGGCGCCAGAATCAGGATCATCATGCGTGCGCGCAGGCTGTAGTTGGTCATGGGGTTCCGATATGGGACAATTGAAGCAATAGTTAATATTTTGAGAGAGCATTCTGGCTCATGGCGCAATTCTACTCTGCAAAGCGACGGGTTACGACTCGTCAGATCATAACCGTGACGGTTAACGACCTTGACCCGTTTGGCCAAGGCGTCGCACGCCACAACGGTAAGGCGCTTTTTATCCAGGGCGCACTGCCTGGTGAACAGGTCGACATTACCATTACTGAAGATAAACGTAACTTTGCTCAAGCTAAAGTTAAGCGGCGTTTAAACGATAGCCCGCAACGTGCGACACCGCGTTGTCCGCATTTTGGTGTCTGTGGCGGCTGCCAGCAGCAACACGCCAGCATCGAACTGCAACAACAAGCCAAATCCAGGGCGCTGGCCCGCATGATGGGCAAGCGTGAAAACCCGGCGGTGGTGGACGAAATAATTTCTGGAACACCATGGGGTTATCGTCGTCGTGCGCGTTTGGGGTTGAATTACCTGGCGAAAACACAGACGTTGCAAATGGGGTTTCGTAAATCTCAGGACAGTGAACTGGTGAATATCCAGCGTTGCCCGGTTTTGGTGCCCCAGCTTGAAGCGCTGCTAGAACCTTTGCACGAATGTTTAGCCAGTTTAAAAGCCGTTCGCCGTTTAGGGCATGTTGAATTGGTTCATGCCGATAATGGCCCGTTGATGGTGCTGCGTCATTTAGATGCTCTGAATGATGATGACAGGCAAAAACTGGAACGCTTTTCGCATTCTCATGGCGTCGATCTGTTTTTCGCGCCTGACAGTGAGACACTCACGGCCCTGGGTGATGTTCAGCCCAGCTATCATTCAGACGGACTACGCTTAACGTTCAGTCCGCGTGATTTCATTCAGGTGAATGATGGCGTGAATCAGCAAATGGTGGCGCGTGCTATTGAATGGCTGGATATTAAGCCAACTGACCGCGTGCTGGATCTGTTCTGTGGAATGGGAAACTTTACGCTCCCGCTTGCCACGCGCGCTGAAAGTGTCGTTGGAGTGGAAGGCGTTGCTGCGCTGGTGGCAAAAGCTGAATATAATGCAGAATGTAATTCGCTGAAAAATGTCACATTCTTCCATGAAAACCTGGAAGATGACGTGACTCGTCAGCCCTGGGCTGCCCAGGGTTTTGACAAAATATTGCTCGACCCCGCACGCGCGGGTGCGCCGGGTGTCATGCAGCATGTGATTTCACTTGCGCCAACGCGAGTGGTCTATGTTTCATGTAATCCGACCACGCTTGCCCGCGATAGCGAGGCATTGCTGGCTGCAGGCTACCAACTGCGCCAACTTGCAATGCTGGATATGTTCCCGCACACAGGGCACCTGGAGTCAATGGCGCTGTTTGAGCGGTTAGATCAGGTCGAGTGATTTGATACATACCCGATAAAGTTCAAGGCGTAGGGTATACACCGAAGAGGATGGACAATGGTTGCGGTAAGAAGTGCACATCTCAATAAAGCTGGCGAATTTGCGCCCGACAGATGGATTGCGAGCCTCGGGATCACTAACCAGCAGTCATGTGAACGCTTAGCCGAAACCTGGCGGTATTGCGAGCAACAGACGAAAGGCCACCCGAACGCAGAGCTGCTGTTGTGGCGCGGCGTCGAGATGGTGGAAATTCTGTCGATGTTGAGCATGGACAACGACACCCTACGCGCCGCTTTGCTGTTCCCGCTGGCAGATGCAGGCGTCGTGACCGAAGAAGTGATGCGCGAAAGCATTGATAACCAGGTTGTGACGCTGATTCATGGTGTGCGCGACATGGCGGCTATTCGCCAACTGAAAGCGGCCCACACTGATTCCGTTTCTGCTGAACAAGTCGATAACGTTCGCCGCATGTTGCTGGCGATGGTCGATGATTTCCGCTGCGTGGTCATCAAACTTGCCGAACGCATCGCGCACCTTCGTGAAGTGAAGGACGCGCCGGAAGACGAACGCGTCCTGGCGGCAAAAGAGTGTACCAATATTTATGCACCACTCGCCAACCGCCTCGGTATCGGCCAGCTCAAGTGGGAACTGGAAGATTACTGCTTCCGTTACCTGCATCCTGATGAATACAAACGTATCGCCAAATTGCTGCACGAGCGTCGAATAGATCGTGAGCATTACATCGACGAATTCGTTAGTGCGCTGCGTAAGTCGATGAAAGAAGAGGGTGTGAAGGCTGAAGTGTATGGCCGTCCGAAACACATCTACAGCATCTGGCGCAAGATGCAGAAGAAATCCCTCGCCTTTGACGAGTTGTTTGATGTGCGTGCGGTGCGAGTGGTGGCTGAACGTTTGCAGGATTGCTACGCTGCGCTCGGTATCGTGCACACGCATTACCGCCACATGCCTGACGAGTTCGATGATTACGTTGCCAACCCAAAACCGAACGGTTATCAGTCGATTCATACCGTGGTGTTGGGGCCAAACGGCAAAACTATTGAAATTCAGATCCGTACTAAGCAGATGCATGAAGAGTCGGAACTGGGTGTGGCGGCGCACTGGAAATACAAAGAAGGCAATGCCAAGAGCGGAAGTTCAGGTCATGAAGATCGCATCGCGTGGCTGCGTAAACTGATCGCCTGGCAAGAAGAAATGGCGGACTCCGGCGAGTTGCTGGACGAAGTGCGCAGTCAGGTATTCGACGACCGCGTGTATGTGTTTACGCCGAAAGGCGACGTGGTTGATTTACCGGCAGGCTCTACGCCGCTGGACTTTGCCTACCATATTCATAGCGATGTCGGGCATCGTTGCATTGGCGCGAAAATCGGTGGGCGCATCGTGCCGTTTACCTATCAGTTGCAAATGGGCGATCAAATTGAAGTCATCACTCAGAAGCAGCCGAACCCAAGCCGTGACTGGTTAAATCCGAACCTCGGGTACATCACTACCAGTCGTGGGCGTGCCAAAATCCACAACTGGTTCCGTAAACAAGATCGCGATAAAAACATTCTGGCCGGGCGTCAGATCCTCGATGATGAAATTGAGCATCTGGGTATCAGTCTGAAAGAAGCCGAAAAGTCATTACTGCCGCGCTACAACTTCAATGACATTGAAGAATTACTGGCGGCCATTGGCGGCGGGGATATTCGTCTTAACCAGATGAGTAACTACCTGCAAGCGCAGTTTAATAAGCCAACGGCGGCTGAACAGGATGAGCAAGCCCTACGCCAGCTGGAGAAGAAATCCTACACGCCACAATCGCGCAGCAAAGATAATGGACGCGTGGTGGTGGAAGGTGTTGGCAACCTGATGCACCACATCGCACGTTGCTGCCAGCCGATTCCGGGTGATGAGATTGTTGGTTTTATCACTCAGGGGCGCGGTATTTCCATACACCGGGCCGACTGCGACCAGCTTGCGGAACTGCAATCCCACGCACCAGAACGTATCGTTGATGCGGTGTGGGGCGAAAGCTACTCCAGCGGTTATTCGCTGGTGGTGCGTGTTACCGCCAATGACCGCAGCGGCTTGTTGCGCGATATCACAACCATTCTGGCGAATGAAAAAGTGAACGTATTGGGCGTTGCGAGCCGCAGCGACACAAAACAGCAACTGGCGACCATTGATATGAATATCGAAATCTACAACCTGCAAGTGCTGGGCCGGGTATTGGGCAAACTGAATCAGGTGCCTGATATTATCGACGCCAGGCGCTTGCACGGCTGATAGAGTTTTAATATTGCAGCGGAAGTATTTCCGCTGCTTATTTCAAATGCTTAATCATATATGTTTATGCCGTTGTTTTTCCTTATGAGCTGAGTAAAGTATATTCTTCGTGTTCATTTAAAGGATTAGCCATGGCACATTCTATTTATATGAGTCTGACAGGAAATAAACAGGGTCTTATTTCACAAGGTTGTTCATCGATAGAGTCGATTGGTAACAGATGCCAGTTATCTCATGCCGATCAAATTCAACTTCTTTCATTCAAACATCATATTCTTTGCGACAAAAATGTTAACCACCTCCCTGTCACATTGATAAAAGCCATTGATAAAGCGACACCGTTACTGGGCGTCGCAATATCTAATCAGGAAGAATTAACACTCGTTATCGATTTTTATCGCACGGCTTCAGATGGACGGCAGGAAAAATATTTCACCATAAAAATTAATCGTGCAGTAATTGTTGAGATGTTCATTGATTACCCACACTCAGTAACGCAAAGTGAGGTTCAGCCTGAGGAGGTTATTTCGCTGCGCTATAACGATATTACCTGGGAACACCATGCGGCTGGAACTTGCGGGTATAGTTTCTGGGAAGATCGCGTATGACAGATGCGAGATTTCCCTCTGAAATTGAAAACAGTTTTTCCTTTCAGACATTACACCGATTATCGTTACAGCTTAAGAATTTGGGTGAGCATGTGGCGCGAAATTACCTGCGACAGTCGTATATAAAACGCAGCTTCCTGGCAGAGGTTCAACAGTTAATATCACAGAGTGAAACGGCTTTTGTCGAGGGCCGAATAAGTTTGAATGCTGCGACTTATGTATTGCAGCAAGAGTATAATTACCTTAAAAAATCCAGTGACGACCTCTTTGCTCAACGAGTGCAGCAATGGATCATTATTGAAGCTGAAAAGGAGGCTGAAACTGAGCGTAATGGTTGGAAGACATTAGTTATTAAACAAATCGGTTTTGTGGGTGGGGGAACACAAATTATAGCGGGATATGGTGCTTGTGCGGGGACGTTAGGGCTAGGTTGTGCAGCGTTTGGAGGAACTCTTATTGCCCACGGTACAAATAATATGTATGAAAATGGATATTATTTGTTATATCGAAAAGAAAAAGTCGGTTATGTGAAACAAGTTTATCAGATCGTCGCAAAAGAAGCGGGGTTTACTGAAAAACAGGGCGAAAATGCTTTTGCTGTGGTTGACCTTGGGTTATCTGTAAATGGTTTACTTACCAAAGTGAACAAACCAGAAGCGTGGCGATTATTCCGATATATGAACCAAGATAAAATTTATGCTTTCAAAAAAATGACACCGTCCGAACTAACGATTGAAATCTCCTCAGATAGTGCAACGATAGCTGGCTTAGAAAAGGAATAATGATGGAGGATGTTTTTTTTCTGTTTTTGTATCTCATTACTTCGGTTGTGTTTGTTGTGATACAGGGGATGTGTTTCGTTTATGCTGTGAAATTTAATACTTCATTATTTGTGGTTGTGTATGTGATCTCTGTCATGATTCTTGGTGGCACGCAATTCCATATTTTGAAATATGGAACATTCCCCTATGGTTTACTATCAAATCTGAACATATATTTAAATGACGACTGGATTATGTATATCTCAACTTTTTTTGTATGGATTCATGGCATGATTCTTCCTCTTTTTTTTAACATTTTGACTCAACCTAAAAAAACGTGGAAAGAGTAATTTCATTGAAACTCGACCTCAGTTTTTGCTATAGATAGCCACAAATTTGACAAAAAATAGAGCCGATATGTCCTCTCAAATTACCCGCCTACTGGGCATTATGAAGCGCCTGCGTGACCCGGAAACAGGCTGTCCATGGGACCGTGAGCAAACCTTCACTACCATCGCACCTTACACGCTGGAAGAAACCTACGAAGTGCTTGATGCCATCAACCGCGAAGATTTTGACGATTTACGCGGTGAGCTGGGTGATTTGCTGTTCCAGGTCGTGTTTTACGCGCAAATGGCGCAGGAAGAAGGGCGCTTTGATTTCGACGATATCTGCAAAGCTATCAGCGACAAACTCGAACGCCGCCACCCGCACATTTTTGCCGACGGCACAGCCGGAAACAGTGCCGAAGTGTTAGAGCGTTGGGAACAAATCAAAAGTGATGAGCGTGCGGAAAAAGCGCAGCATTCGGCGTTAGACGATATTCCTCACGCATTACCTGCATTGATGCGCGCGCATAAAATCCAGAAACGTTGTTCGACGGTGGGTTTTGACTGGACCACGCTTGGCCCAGTTTTAGACAAAGTCTATGAAGAAATCGACGAAGTGATGCATGAGGCAAAGCAAGCCGTCGTTGATGAAGCAAAACTGGAAGAAGAAGTCGGCGATTTATTGTTCGCTACCGTCAATTTAGCACGCCATTTAGGCACCAAAGCTGAGACGGCATTACAAAAAGCCAACCTGAAGTTTGAGCGTCGTTTCCGCGAAGTGGAAAGGATTATTGCCGACAGGGGGCTGACAATGACCGGAGTTGACCTGGAAATCATGGAACAGGTCTGGCAGCAGGTTAAACGCCAGGAAACTGAAATTTAAAGCGTTTTTGTGGTCAAGCGCTTTTTATGGCAATTCCAATTTAACAAGCGCTTGATTTACGTCAAAAACATTTATGCCAAACGGGCTATTTTCATTGCCCTGACAAAGCGCGAGGTCAGGGCTTTGCAGACAGAATGAAAGTTTGTGGCGCCGATACTGTTCGGGTATACTACTTTCCCGTCCTGGTACTTCCATCGTCTTTAAACCTAACTCTTCAGGTTCAGCATGACAACGAACTATATTTTTGTGACCGGCGGGGTCGTTTCCTCTCTGGGTAAAGGCATTGCCGCAGCCTCCCTCGCAGCTATTCTCGAAGCCCGTGGCCTCAACGTATCCATCATGAAACTCGATCCGTACATCAACGTCGATCCGGGTACCATGAGCCCTATTCAACATGGGGAAGTGTTCGTTACAGAAGACGGCGCTGAAACCGACCTTGATTTAGGTCACTACGAGCGTTTCATTCGCAACAAAATGACACGTCGTAACAACTTCACCACTGGCCGTATTTACTCAGAAGTTCTGCGTAAAGAGCGCCGTGGCGACTACCTGGGCGCGACAGTTCAGGTTATTCCACACATCACGAACGCAATCAAAGAACGCATCCTTGAAGGTGGCGAAGGCTACGATGTCGTGCTGGTTGAAATCGGCGGTACTGTAGGCGATATCGAATCCCTGCCGTTCCTCGAAGCGATTCGTCAGATGGCGGTTGAAGTGGGTCGTGAGCACACCCTGTATATGCACCTGACTCTGGTGCCATACATGGCTGCTGCCGGTGAAGTGAAAACTAAGCCGACTCAACACTCCGTAAAAGAACTGCTTTCTATCGGTATTCAGCCAGATGTGCTGATCTGCCGCTCTGACCGCGTTGTTCCGGCTAACGAACGTGCAAAAATTGCATTGTTCTGTAACGTCCCGGAGAAAGCGGTTATTTCTCTAAAAGATGTCGATTCCATCTATAAAATTCCAGGTCTGTTGAAATCACAGGGTCTGGACGATTATATTTGTAAACGATTCAGCTTGAACGTTCCTGAAGCTAACTTGTCCGAATGGGAACAAGTTATTTATGAAGAAGCGAATCCGACAAGCGAAGTCACAATTGGTATGGTCGGCAAGTACATTGAACTGCCAGATGCCTACAAATCTGTGATTGAAGCATTGAAACACGGTGGTTTGAAAAATCGTCTGACCGTTAACATCAAGCTGATCGACTCGCAGGATGTTGAAACTCGCGGTGCTGAAGAAGTGCTGAAGGGATTGGATGCTATCCTTATCCCTGGCGGTTTCGGTTACCGTGGTGTGGAAGGCAAAATCGCCACCGCGCGTTATGCTCGTGAGCAAAACATTCCGTATCTGGGCATTTGCTTAGGTATGCAGGTTGCGCTGATTGAGTTCGCACGGAACGTTGCAGGCATGGCTAACGCCAACTCAACTGAATTTGTGCCAGACTGTAAATACCCGGTGGTCGCCTTAATCACCGAGTGGCGCGACGAAGAAGGTAACGTTGAAGTTCGTACTGAAAAGAGCGACTTAGGCGGCACCATGCGTCTTGGTGGCCAGCAGTGTCAGTTGACCGATGGTAGTCTGGTGCGCCAGATGTACGGTGAACCGACAATTACTGAGCGCCATCGCCATCGTTATGAAGTCAACAACATGTTGTTGAAGCAAATTGAAGCAGCAGGTCTGCGCGTTGCGGGCCGTTCCGGTGATGACCAACTGGTAGAAATCATCGAAGTGCCAAATCATCCGTGGTTTGTTGCTTGCCAGTTCCACCCGGAATTTACTTCCACTCCGCGTGATGGGCACCCACTGTTCGCAGGCTTTGTTAAAGCTGCCGGTGAGTTCCAGAAGCGTCAGGCGAAGTAAGAGAGAGTTAGAACGACAACGCGCGAATGTTTCGCGCGTTGTTTGTCTGGAGTTTTAGTTTAACTTGTACTGAGGAAAATCTAATGTCCAAAATCGTTAAAGTCATCGGTCGTGAAATCATCGACTCCCGTGGTAACCCGACTGTTGAAGCTGAAGTTCATCTGGAAGGCGGTTTCGTAGGTATGGCTGCTGCACCATCAGGTGCTTCAACTGGTTCCCGCGAAGCGCTGGAACTGCGCGATGGCGACAAATCTCGCTTCCTGGGCAAAGGCGTTCTGAAAGCCGTTGCTGCAGTTAACGGCCCGATCGCTGCGGCTGTAATTGGTAAAGATGCGAAAGACCAGGCTAACATCGATAAGATCATGATCGACCTGGACGGTACCGAAAACAAATCCAACTTCGGTGCTAACGCAATCCTAGCTGTTTCTCTTGCTGCTGCTAAAGCTGCTGCTGCCTCTAAAGGCCTGCCGCTGTACGCACACATCGCTGAACTGAACGGCACCCCAGGCAAGTTCTCTATGCCTCTGCCAATGATGAACATCATCAACGGTGGCGAGCACGCTGATAACAACGTTGATATCCAAGAGTTCATGATTCAACCAGTTGGCGCGAAAACTCTGAAAGAAGCCATCCGTATGGGTTCTGAAGTTTTCCACACCCTGGCTAAAGTTCTGAAATCTAAAGGTATGGGTACTGCTGTTGGTGACGAAGGTGGCTATGCGCCAAACCTGGGTTCCAACGCTGAAGCACTGGCTGTAATCGCTGAAGCGGTTAAAGCTGCAGGCTACGAGCTGGGTAAAGACGTTACTCTGGCTATGGACTGTGCTGCTTCTGAATTCTACAAAGACGGTAAATACGTTCTGGCTGGCGAAGGCAACAAAGCTTTCACCTCTGAAGAATTCACTCACTTCCTGGAAGACCTGACCAAACAGTACCCAATCGTTTCTATCGAAGACGGTCTGGACGAGTCTGATTGGGATGGTTTCGCATACCAGACCAAAGTCATGGGCGACAAACTTCAGCTGGTTGGTGATGACCTGTTCGTTACTAACACCAAAATCCTGAAAAGAGGTATCGACAACGGTATCGCTAACTCCATTCTGATCAAATTCAACCAGATCGGTTCTCTGACCGAAACTCTGGCTGCGATCAAAATGGCGAAAGATGCTGGCTACACTGCAGTTATCTCTCACCGTTCAGGCGAAACTGAAGACGCTACCATCGCTGACCTGGCTGTTGGTACTGCTGCAGGCCAGATCAAAACTGGTTCTATGAGCCGTTCTGACCGTGTTGCTAAGTACAACCAGCTGATTCGTATCGAAGAAGCTCTGGCTGCTGCGGGCACACCAGCTCCGTTCAACGGTCTGAAAGAAGTTAAAGGTCAGTAATTCGTTACTGCTTTAAATTCTGATTAAAAAACCCGCTTCGGCGGGTTTTTTTGTGCGCATTTTTCACCAAACCTGAGCCACTCTCGCATAAACCAGGAATGCAGTTTGCGGTTGCCAGTGCTCTCGACCAGGATTAGTGGGTTATTTCACTCACAGGTCAGGAGACCGCCATGAAAGCTGCAGTTGTTAACAAAGACCACTCTGTCGGCATCATAGATAAACCCGTTCGTGCTCTGAAACACGGCGAGGCATTACTGACAATGGAGTGTTGCGGTGTTTGCCACACCGATTTGCATGTGAAAAACGGAGACTTTGGTGATGTAACCGGCATTACGCTGGGTCATGAAGGGATCGGGGTGGTGAAGTCCATCGGCCCCGGCGTCACGTCGCTGAAAGTGGGAGATCGTGCAAGTGTTGCCTGGTTCTTCCGTGGATGCGGCAATTGTGAATATTGTAATACCGGTAACGAAACACTGTGTCGTAGCGTAACGAATGCGGGATATACCGCTGACGGCGGTATGGCTGAAGAGTGTATTGTGGTTGCCGATTACGCAGTAAAAGTCCCTGACGGCCTCGAATCCGCCGCAGCCAGTAGCGTCACCTGCGCGGGCGTCACCACTTACAAAGCGGTGAAAGTTTCCCATATTCAACCTGGTCAGTGGATTGCGATTTACGGCCTGGGTGGCCTTGGCAACCTCGCGCTGCAATATGCGAAGAACGTCTTTAATGCCAAAGTTATCGCAATCGACGTCAACGATGCACAACTGGATTTCGCGAAAGAGTGTGGAGCAGATTTAGTCATCAACTCGCGCAACGAAGATGCGGCCAAAGTTATTCAGGAGAAAGTAGGTGGTGCTCATGCGGCGGTCGTCACGGCTGTGGCAAAAGCGGCATTCAACTCGGCGGTCGATGCGGTTCGTGCTGGTGCACGTATCGTTGCGGTCGGCCTGCCTTCAGAGTCTATGAGTCTAAACATTCCGCGACTGGTGCTTGATGGTATCGAAGTCGTCGGTTCTCTGGTGGGAACCCGCATGGATTTGACTGAAGCCTTCCAGTTTGCCGCCGAAGGTAAAGTTGTGCCAAAAGTGACGATGCGTCCGCTTGAAGATATCAATGCTATTTTCAAGGAAATGGAAGAGGGCAAAATCAAAGGCCGTATGGTTATTGATTTTAAAACTAAGAAATAAGCGTTGTCCAGGTTGGCCGGGATTTCCCCGGCCATTTGATTTTAAAGCGACTGAATTACCCGCTTAAGCAGACGAATTCTCGGCTCAATGCTGTCTATCTCCAGGTATTCTGACGCGCTGTGGAACCCCGCGCCAATCGGGCCGAAACCGTCCAGTGAAGGGATGCCCAGCGCTGCTGTGTGGTTAGCATCAGAACCGCCGCCAACAGATTTCCAACGTACGTCGATCCCTTCGGCAACACCCGCTTGCTCGACAATTCGCATCAACTCTTCGGTATCAGCCGTCGGTGCCATCGCAGGTTTGTGCGCTTGTTGGTGAACGCTCGTTTTCACATCACGCTCAAATTCACGCTGGCCATAAGCCTGGATTGCAGCGTGGACTCGCGCATATTCATCGTTGTCCTGGAAGCGGACATCAACAATCATCTCCGCATGCTCCGGCACGATGTTTGCCCCCACACCACCTGAAATCACACCGGGATTGATGGTCGTGCCTTTAGCCATATCTGCCAGATCGCTGATTTCCAGCACCGCGCGTGCCAGCGCTTTGATAGCGGAGCGACCCGCTTCCGGGTCGTTACCCGCATGCGCCGCCACACCTTTAAACGTTAACTTATAACCCGCAATGCCTTTACGCGCTTTAACCAGCGAACCGTCTGCCCTTGCGGCTTCGCACACCAACACGCAGCGGCTGCGCTTTGCCAGCTCGCCAATCCAGTGATGCGAATGTGCCGAACCTGTTTCTTCATCCGGGTTCATTGCCACGCCAATAGACAAACGCTGAAGCGTCGTTTTATCCATCTCACGTAATGCCCAGAGAATGTTCAGCAGGCCGCTTTTCATATCTGAAACGCCTGGGCCGTAAGCGCGATTGCCTTCGATGCTGAACGGCCGCTCAGCCACGGTTCCAACCGGGAAGACGGTGTCCATATGCCCGACCAGCAGCACATCATAATGGTCAGCGTCTGGTTTGTTGGTGGCAAATAAACCCGGGCCAACTTTTTCGCCGAGAGCGATTCGGTCGCAATGCCAGCTTTCGTTTTGATACCACTGTTGAATGATGCGGCTGACTTCCTCAACGCCATCAATCGTTGCCGTGCCACAGTCGATATTGACCAGTTTTTTGAGTTCTTGAAGGTACTGTTTCAAATCCATGTCTTACTCCAGAATCATCAGTCGCATAATTAACATGGCACCAAATGCGTTCAGCACCGAAATTGCGATCATTAAGGGGATACGTTTCGCCGGAATACCGACCACGCCAAGGATGCGGCCAGCATATTGCACTTGAGAGCCCATCAGATAAATGGCAGGGGCGAGGATGGCAAGATGCGCACCGGTGAGAATGCCTTTTTCAAACAATGTGATAGCAACACCGATTGCGCCGCCCATCGACATCCAGCCACCGATGAGAACCGCAGCTGCTTCACCGGGCAGGCCAAAAACTTTCATCAACGGGCCAAATATCCAGGCCAGGCCGTTCAGTGCGCCAGTGATTTGTAGAGCATAAATAATAATGAATGCCATCAGCACGTTAGGAAGGGTGCTGGTGGTCGCGATATTCCAGCCTTTGCGGGCACCCGCGACGAACACATCGGTGATCATCGGTTTAGCGGTATCAGCCATGTTGCACCTCCACACTGTGCTTACGTTCTGTGACATTAAGAATCAGGCGCATCACATTCGCCCCGACGATTTTCATGATGAACATCACCGCGACGCACAGGCCGATGGATGCTGGAACAGCACTCGTTCCGTCAATGGCAATCAGCGTAAACAGCACGGCACCGGAGGAGAAAAAGTTGGTTATCATGGCGCCCGCAGAAAACTGGAACATCGTGAAGATCGTTTTTTCTTTGTCGGTTATCTGCCCTTCATCGGCTAACACGCGAGTGAGAGAGGCGCCTACATCGGTACTTTGCAGACTGCCAATCAGCGCAAGTCCGGTGGAGCCTGGAATACCGAGAAGTGGGCGTAATAGAGGTGTCAGCAGTTTACGGGCCGCATTCAGTGCACCGTAATGCTCAAGTACGTTTATCATCCCCAGCGCAAACATCACCGCTGGGATCAGGCCAAAGGCGAACAGGAAACCGTCCATTGCGCCATGCCCACCCTTACCGCGAAAAGCACTTTTGGCCGCGTCGACGGCATCGCCCGAAAGATTGACATCAGTGACGACTTTGCCAAACGCACCGTTTAATGTGGTGAAGTCGAAGACTCCATACCACTCCTTGCCACCCAACAGCCCAGAAAAGAACACCATTGCGAACAGCAACGCAATATAGGCGCCAGGCCCCACACGTTGGTCACCTGAATGAACCGAACTTTCCATATATCATTTCCTTATGTCATTGATGGGGTCAATACGCAGGCGATGCTAAGTGTGTTGCGGGCAGCGGAATATGACAGGGATCAAGCCGTCAGGCATAGAGAGAAGAGAAGGGTAATTGTTGTGATGATAAGCACAATAACCTTATTACTTGAGTGGCTATTGGGTCGGCTTAGGGACTTATTTCAGAACAAATGCCACAGCAGCCGCGTTGCGCATGACCTCAACCGTGACTTCTGCGATAATTACTCTTTACACTTATTTCTGAGAAGACTATGCAGTATCCGATTAACGAGATGTTCCAGACCCTGCAAGGGGAGGGCTATTTTACTGGTGTGCCCGCCATTTTTATTCGCCTGCAAGGCTGCCCGGTGGGCTGCGCGTGGTGCGATACCAAACACACCTGGGATAAACTCGCGGATCGTGAAGTCTCTCTGTTCAGCATTTTGGCTAAAACCAAAGAAACCGATAAATGGGGCAGCGCAACTGCGGAAGATCTGTTGGCTATTTTCCAGCGTCAGGATTACACCGCTCGTCACGTGGTGATTACCGGTGGCGAACCGTGCATTCACGATCTCACGCCGCTGACCTCACTGTTTGAACACCATGGTTATAGTTGCCAGATAGAAACCAGCGGCACGCACGAAGTACGTTGTACTGCGGGAACCTGGGTTACGGTCTCTCCGAAAGTGAATATGCGTGGCGGTTACGATGTGCTTTCTCAGGCGCTAGAACGCGCGGACGAAATCAAGCATCCGGTTGGGCGCATGCGCGATATTGAAGCGCTGGATGAATTGCTGGCAACGCTGGTGGATGACAAAAAACGCGTGATTGCGCTCCAGCCTATCAGCCAGAAAGAAGACGCCACGCGTCTGTGCATTGAAACATGTATCGCCCGCAATTGGCGGCTTTCAATGCAGACGCACAAATATTTGAATATTGCGTAGAAATTGGTGGATGACGCTTGCGCTTATCCACCCTACAAATACTAAAAAGGCACCCTTCGGTGCCTTTCTTTTTAACCTTTATACACGCACCCGGCGGTACAGGTTTCTTTCACCATCACCGCGCTTAACAGCGGCACGATTGGCTTCATCTCATCCCAAATCCATTTTGCCAGCACTTCACTGGTCGGATTCTCAAGACCTGGAATATCATTCAGATAGTAATGATCCAGACGATCATAAGTCGGTTTGAACGCCGCTTTCAGTTCTGAAAAATCCATAATCCAGCCGGTGTAAGGATCAACCTCGCCGGTGATTTCCAGACGCACCATAAAAGAATGGCCATGCAGGCGACCGCATTTGTGGCCTTCCGGCACATGCGGCAGGTGGTGAGCGGCTTCGAAGGTAAAATCTTTAAACAGGGTGGTGGTCATTATTACTTTCTCTGTAGGGCGAAAAACCGCCGCATAGTACCGGAATCCACTATTTTGCGCATTAACTTAAATCATGCCCCAGGCGTAAATCCCTGTACCCTTGCTTCTTTTCTATTTTATCTTTTGTTTTTCATAGGCTTAGGTAACCACTTTTAACGTTATGAATTACCCATAAAAGCGGTTAGTCATTTTGGTTATTTGTTATTTCTATCCCTTCTTTAATTGTTACTATCGCTCTGGTTAACCTTACCTTATTGCCGTTTATTCTTGAAAACGGACCTTTGCTACTGGAACCCAATACGCATGACGACTCAGGCCCCACCGACCGCTTTGCTGCCGCTGACACCGGAGCAACTGGCACGCCTCCAGGCGGCGACAACTGATTTCTCGCAGACTCAACTGGCCTGGTTATCGGGCTATTTCTGGGGGATGATTAATCAACAACCGGGTGCTGTTACCACAGCTCAGGCACCTGCGGCAGAAGTTCCGGTGATTACGTTGATTTCTGCATCCCAAACCGGTAACGCACGTCGCGTGAGCGAACAATTACGCGACGATTTGCTGGCAGCAAAACTGAACGTCAATCTGGTTAACGCGGGCGACTACAAATTCAAACAAATTGCCCAGGAAAAACTTCTGATTGTTGTGACCTCAACCCAGGGTGAAGGTGAGCCGCCTGAAGAAGCGGTGGCGTTGCATAAATTCCTGTTCTCGAAAAAAGCACCAAAACTCCCGGATACGGCATTTGCCGTCTTTAGTCTGGGTGACACCTCTTACGAATTCTTCTGCCAGTCCGGTAAAGACTTTGATACCAAACTGGCGGAATTGGGCGGCGAACGCCTGCTTGATCGTGTCGATACCGATGTCGAATTCCAGCCAGCAGCCGAGCAGTGGCGGGCAAAAATTGTTGAAGTGCTGAAATCCCGAGTCCCGGCGGAAACTCCGGCACAAGCAGCAGTGACAGCAACGGGCGTGGTCAACGAAGTTTTCTCAAGCCCTTACACTAAAGAAGCGCCACTGGCTGCATCGCTTGCGGTTAACCAGAAAATCACCGGCCGCGATTCTGAAAAAGACGTGCGCCATTTCGAGATTGATTTGGGTGATTCCGGTCTGCGTTACCAGCCGGGCGATGCGCTGGGTGTCTGGTATCAAAACGATCCAGCCCTGGTGAAAGAGCTGGTCGAACTGTTATGGCTCAAAGGTGATGAAAGCGTCACCGTCAATGGCAAAACGCTGCCGCTGAGTGAAGCGCTGGAATGGCATTTCGAGTTGACGATTAACACCGTCAATATCGTTGAGAAATACGCGCAGGTGACTCGCAATGCCGCATTGCTGGATTTGGTTGGCGATAAAACCAAGCTGCAACACTTTGCGCAGAACACGCCAATCGTGGATATGGTGCGTTACGCCCCGGCTGAATTAACCGCCGAACAACTGATTGATTTATTGCGCCCGCTGACACCGCGTCTGTACTCCATTGCTTCTTCTCAGGCTGAAGCGGAAAGCGAAGTGCACATTACGGTCGGCGTGGTGCGTTATGACATCGAAGGCCGCGCGCGCACTGGCGGTGCATCTGGCTTCCTGGCTGACCGACTGGAAGAAGACGGCGAAGTGCGTGTGTTCATCGAACATAACGACAACTTCCGCCTGCCAGCCAACCCGGAAACCCCGGTGATTATGATTGGCCCAGGCACAGGTATCGCGCCTTTCCGCGCCTTCATGCAACAGCGTGAAAACGACGGGGCAAGCGGTAAGAACTGGCTGTTCTTCGGCAACCCGCACTTTACTGATGATTTCCTTTATCAGGTTGAATGGCAGCGCTACGTCAAAGACGGCCTGCTAACCAATATCAGTCTCGCCTGGTCACGCGACCAGGAACATAAAATATACGTACAAGACAAACTGCGCGAAAAAGGCGAGGAACTGTGGAGCTGGATTAACGAAGGCGCCCACATTTACGTCTGCGGCGATGCAAATCGCATGGCAAAAGACGTAGAGCTTGCATTACTGGAAGTGGTAGCCGAGTTCGGTGGCATGGACCTCGAAACGGCAGATGAATTTTTAAGTGAGCTGCGCGTTGAGCGCCGTTATCAGCGAGATGTCTACTAATGAGCGAAAAACACCCAGGACCATTAGTGGTCGAAGGCAAATTGAGTGATGCCGAGCGCCTGAAACGTGAAAGCAATTATCTGCGCGGTACCATCAAAGAAGATTTGCAGGACGGGCTGACCGGCGGCTTCAGAGGCGACAACTTCCTGCTCATTCGTTTCCACGGTATGTATCAGCAAGATGACCGCGATATTCGTGCAGAACGTGCGGAGCAAAAGCTTGAGCCACGCCACGCCATGATGCTGCGCTGCCGTCTGCCGGGCGGGATTATTACCACCGAACAGTGGCGTGCGATTGATAAATTTGCCGAAGATAAAACCATTTACGGCAGCATTCGTCTGACCAACCGTCAGACTTTCCAGTTTCACGGCATTCTGAAAAAGAACGTGAAACCGGCTCACGAAATGCTGCATGAAGTCGGGCTGGACGCGCTGGCAACCGCCAACGACGTCAACCGTAACGTGCTTTGTACGTCTAACCCGGTGGAGTCTGAACTGCATCAGGAAGCGTACGAATGGGCGAAAAAACTCTCTGAGCATTTGCTGCCACGCACTCGTGCTTACGCTGAGATCTGGTGGGATCAAGAGAAAGTCGCGACCACCGACGAAGAGCCGATCCTCGGTGAAACGTATCTGCCGCGTAAGTTTAAAACCACGGTCGTTGTGCCGCCGCAGAACGATGTCGATCTTCATGCCAACGACATGAACTTCATCGCGATCGCTAAAGACGGTAAATTGGTGGGCTTCAACCTGCTGGTGGGCGGCGGCTTGTCTATAGAACACGGTAATAAAGCGACTTACGCACGTACCGCGAGCGAGTTTGGTTACATTCCGCTTGAGCACACGCTGGCCGTAGCCGAAGCAGTTGTCACCACGCAACGCGACTGGGGCAACCGTACCGACCGTAAAAATGCCAAAACCAAATACACCCTTGAACGCGTCGGCGTTGACGTGTTTAAAGCCGAAGTTGAACGTCGCGCAGGCATTACGTTCGAGCCGATTCGCCCGTATGAATTTACCGGGCGTGGCGATCGTATTGGCTGGGTAAAAGGCATCGACGACAAATGGCACCTGACGCTGTTTATCGAAAATGGCCGCATCCTGGATTATCCGGGTCGCCCACTGAAAACTGGCCTGATGGAGATCGCAAAGATCCACAAAGGCGATTTCCGCCTGACCGCCAACCAGAACCTGATCGTGGCGGGCGTTCCGGCAAGCGAGAAAGCGGTAATCGAGAAAATTGCCAAAGAAAGTGGCCTGATGAACGCGGTGAAACCACAGCGTGAAAACTCGATGGCCTGTGTTGCCTTCCCGACTTGCCCGCTGGCGATGGCAGAAGCTGAACGCTTCCTGCCGCAGTTTGTGACTAAAGTTGAAGAAGTGCTGGAGAAACACAACGTGCCGGACGAACACATCGTCACGCGTGTTACCGGCTGCCCGAACGGCTGTGGCCGCGCGTTGCTGGCTGAAATTGGCCTGGTGGGCAAAGCGCCAGGGCGTTACAACCTGCACATCGGCGGCAACCGTATCGGCACGCGTATCCCGCGCATGTACCGCGAAAATATCACCGAACCGGAAATTCTGGCCTCTATTGATGAACTGGTGGGACGCTGGTCGAAAGAGCGTGAAGCTGACGAAGGCTTTGGCGATTTCACCATCCGTGCGGGGATCATTCGCCCGGTATTGGACCCGGCTCGGGACTTGTGGGACTAACACTATTCTTCTCCTTCTCCTGGGGGAGAAGGCCGGGATGAGGGCGTCTGGGCGCTTACTACGTGCGTCAGCATTCGACATGGGTCGCCCTCTCCCCTGGGAGAGGGAATACTATTTAGCGAGGTATCTATGCCTGTACTCGATTTAAAAGCGCTGAATGAATTGCCAAAAGTTGAGCGTGTGATGGCGCTGGCCGAGGTCAACAGCCAGCTCGAAAAACTCACGGCGCAGCAGCGTGTCACCTGGTCGCTGGAGAATCTGCCGGGCGAGTTTGTGCTCTCCTCTAGTTTTGGTATTCAGGCGGCGGTGAGTTTGCATCTGGTCACTCAGCAGTTTCCGGATATTCCGGTTATCCTCACCGATACCGGCTATCTGTTCCCGGAAACTTACC
Source organism: Buttiauxella sp. BIGb0471 (assembly GCF_024807715.1). Taxonomy (NCBI): domain Bacteria; kingdom Pseudomonadati; phylum Pseudomonadota; class Gammaproteobacteria; order Enterobacterales; family Enterobacteriaceae; genus Buttiauxella; species Buttiauxella sp. BIGb0471. The sequence continues at coordinate 106,622 of NZ_JANUEU010000003.1, read as the reverse complement.
AGTTTATTGATGAGCTGACCGACAAGCTGAAGCTGAACCTGAAAGTCTACAGCGCGAAGGAAAGTGCGGCGTGGCAAGAAGCGCGTTACGGCAAATTGTGGGAGCAGGGCGTTGAAGGCATTGAGAAATACAATGACATCAACAAAGTGGAGCCGATGAATCGTGCTCTGCGTGAGCTAAACGGGCAAACCTGGTTTGCTGGCCTGCGCCGCGAGCAATCGGGCAGCCGTGCAAACTTGCCGGTGCTGGCGATTCAACGCGAAGTATTTAAAATTCTGCCGATTATCGACTGGGACAACCGCCAGGTTTACCAGTACCTCACCGCCAACGGTTTGAAATATCACCCGTTGTGGGATCAAGGCTATCTTTCAGTAGGCGACACTCACACTACGCGGAAATGGGAAGAAGGTATGGCAGAAGAGGAAACTCGCTTCTTCGGTCTGAAACGTGAGTGCGGTTTGCACGAGTAATAATTATACCATTCAGTTCGATCTTCTATCCTAAATGGGAGAGGGTCGAGCTGTTCCATTTTTGTGAGCGCTATTTATCCAGCTTTCTGTAATTTTCCTGTCTTGATAATTATGCTGTTATTAATCAATAACTGAATAATTAATTTTATGTAATGCTTTATTAGGCATGACAATTTTTAATCCTGTAATTACCATTTGGGATGGCTTTAGTAATATTAGGAAATGTATTATCGTGTCTCAAATGATAAAATTTTAGCCTTGCTTCATACTCGACTTATGTTTATCTTGTATAGACTAGTATTTAACAATATGAAAAAATAATAATTCGAGTGAGCAATTTGCTCACTCGGTCACTCTCAAATAGACTTATTGCAAGTTAAAAATGATTGAGTCAAATGAATACGTCTCACGTAACCCATTATCCTCCATATAAGCTCTTGCACCACTCATTAGTATTTGGCCCTTCTCATCTCGTGAGCCGGTCCAGTAATCAGAAAAAACGTAATCCCAATGTCCTGAAGGCCGCAAAGCTATTGAAAAACCAACCATGCATGGGTATCTGTTTGAACCAGAGAAAGTATATTGCCCCTGGATATCATATGTCATTTCTCCTAGCGGAGAATCTTTTGTGTAAAACGTCCCTTTATAGATACCCGTATGATAATCACATTCTGATATTTTCAGAATGAAATCTTTTTCTTCACTTATATAAGTGCCTACAATTTCTTTTGTGTTTGTTCCACTCATATTGTTTCTCCAGTTTTAAATATTAATTTGAGAGGGAACAATATTAGAAGGTCAGTTTATAAAGTTCTCAAAAAGTGCCTATTTTCATATAGACAGTTACTAAGTATGAAAACAGACCATAGCTTATCGCGATTTTTTAGAATAGCTGTTAGGACTGTAACATTATACTTGCATATCCGTATTCCTGATTAGAACGGATGTCGTGGGCCTAAGCATTAGAAATGGGGAGACGATGAATGATGTCTCCCCATTTCCGCAAGAAGCGGGGATAAATATTGAACTTGCAGAAAGAAACTCTAAATTCAATTTTTCTTTTATTTCCCTGCTTTCGCCAGCTCTTTTACCAGCGGCAACATCACGCGTACCACATCATGACTGCGTTTTTCGATACGATGCGGGAGCCATTTATCCAGATACTGTTGGTTATCAATCAAAGCGTTATGCCAACTGGTTCCATCGGGGAAGGCTTTGCTCTTCGCGCGCTGCTGATATCCATCTTTTTTGCCCAGCGACCAGTTTGTTGCTTCAACATAAAGCACCGGAATTCCAGCCTCGTCAAAGACGTTGGTATCGCTGCAACAGCCAGTGCCTTTTGGATAGGCAGCATTCAGTCCTGGATTTGTGGTGGCCTGAACGCCAAACTTATGTGCCAGTTTTAACGCCCGATCGCGCGTTAATTTACTGACCGCAGTCGGCGTTGCTTTCCCGCTATTGAAGTAGAGTTTGTCGCCGACAATTAAGTTATCGAGATTGATCACCAGCAGCGTGTTTTTCTTCTCACGAGCCGTCATGCGTTTGAGTATATCTTCCGCGCCCAGCGTGCCAATTTCTTCACCACTGGTAGCGATAAAACGAATGCCATAACGTGTTGGGATCTCTTGCATGCGCGCAGCAAGTTCGAGCATCACGCCCAAACCAGACGCGTTGTCATCCACACCTTGCAGTGTTAATCCGCCAAGATTGTTATTCACATCGTTATCACTGAGCGGAGAATAGGTATCGAGATGCGCCATGATGATAATTTGCTGCGGATCAATGCCCTCGCGGGCAGCAATGACCGAACTGGCGCTCACATTATGCCAATTCTGATGACCGTCTTTGGTGGTGTAAAGATAGCGGGTATTAAAGCGGCGAATATCGCTTTGGTAGCCAAGCTGGCTAAATTGTTGCTTGAGGTAATCCGCCGCTAACATTTCCGAAGGGCTGCCCGTCATGCGCCCTGGGAATACCGTCGCAATGTGGCGAGTTTGTTGACTGGCTATTTCGCCAATTGGCGAGTGACTTGCTAATGCTGGCAAAGTACAGCAAATGCTTAGCGCCAGGCTGGTCAGCGTGTGGCGCAATGCGGAAAACATAGTGGGTCCCTTTCAAAGAGGAAAAATTTTTGCCCGGATAGTATGAAACTGTGATGGGCGTTACACAATTTCAATTGCTCTGAAAGCCGCATTATCTCGTGGGTAAAGCACATTTTGTGATTTGCATTTCCACGGCGTTATTCCTTTGTGGAACTACTCATTCCAATTCGTAATTTCATAACAAATAAACCTCAGCCGTATAGTCCCCTAATGAATTTTAAACGGTGGGCTAAGAACCTCCGTACTAAACCTCGGTTAAGGGAAGGTTATGGACCAGAAACGACTTACTCACTTACGGCAACTGGAGGCAGAAAGCATCCATATCATCCGTGAGGTCGCAGCCGAATTTGCTAATCCGGTGATGATGTATTCCATTGGCAAAGACTCCTCGGTGATGTTGCATTTGGCCCGTAAAGCCTTCTACCCAGGCACGCTTCCTTTCCCACTGCTGCATGTTGATACCGGCTGGAAATTCCGCGAGATGTACGATTTCCGTGACCGCACCGCGAAGAACTACGGTTTTGAGCTGCTGGTGCATAAAAACCCGGAAGGCGTGGCGATGGGAATTAACCCGTTCGTGCACGGTAGCGCCAAACATACCGACATCATGAAAACCGAAGGGCTGAAACAGGCGCTGAGTAAGTACGGGTTTGATGCCGCTTTTGGTGGCGCGCGGCGTGATGAAGAAAAATCTCGTGCGAAAGAACGTATCTATTCTTTCCGTGACCGTTTCCACCGTTGGGATCCTAAAAACCAGCGCCCGGAGCTGTGGCACAACTACAACGGCCAGATTAACAAAGGCGAGAGCATTCGCGTGTTCCCACTTTCTAACTGGACCGAGCTGGATATCTGGCAGTACATCTTCCTGGAAAATATCGAAATCGTGCCGTTGTATTTGGCCGCACCACGCCCTGTGCTGGAGCGTGATGGCATGCTGTTGATGGTCGATGATGACCGCATCGATTTACAACCTGGCGAAGTGATTGAGCAGAAAATGGTGCGCTTCCGTACCCTGGGCTGCTGGCCGCTGACCGGTGCCGTTGAGTCCGAAGCGCAGACGCTGCCGGAAATCATCGAAGAGATGCTGGTTTCGACCACCAGTGAACGTCAAGGGCGGGCAATTGACCGCGACCAGGCAGGCTCCATGGAGCTTAAAAAACGCCAGGGTTATTTCTAAGGAGCCGCCAGATGAACACCACTATTGCACAACAAATTGCGGATGAAGGCGGCGTTGAAGCCTATCTGCACGCGCAGCAACATAAAAGCCTGCTGCGTTTCCTGACCTGCGGCAGTGTCGATGACGGCAAAAGTACCCTGATTGGTCGCCTGCTGCATGACACTCGCCAGATTTATGAAGATCAGCTTTCTTCCCTGCATACCGATAGCAAACGCCACGGTACGCAGGGTGAAAAACTGGATCTGGCCTTGCTGGTGGATGGTCTGCAAGCCGAGCGCGAGCAAGGCATTACTATCGACGTGGCGTACCGTTATTTCTCGACGGAAAAACGTAAGTTTATTATTGCCGACACGCCGGGGCATGAGCAGTACACCCGTAATATGGCGACCGGTGCGTCCACCTGCGAGCTTGCGATCCTGTTGATCGATGCGCGCAAAAGCGTGCTGGATCAAACGCGTCGCCACAGTTTTATCTCCACGCTGCTGGGGATCAAACATCTGGTGGTCGCGGTCAACAAAATGGATCTGGTGGATTACAGCGAAGAAAGATTTGAGCAGATCAAACAGGATTACCTGACTTTTGCTGAGCAGCTTCCGGCGGATCTGGATATTCGATTTGTGCCACTTTCGGCCCTCGAAGGCGACAACGTGGCGACCCAAAGTGCCAGCATGCCGTGGTATAGCGGTCCTACTCTGCTTGAGCTACTCGAAACGGTAGAGGTGAAACGCACCGTTGAGCAACAGCCGATGCGTTTCCCTGTTCAGTATGTGAACCGCCCGAATCTCGATTTCCGTGGTTATGCCGGGACGCTGGCTTCAGGCATTGTGAACGTCGGGCAGCGGGTAAAAGTTCTGCCATCGGGCGTTGAGTCAACCATTGCGCGAATCGTCACTTTTGATGGAGATTTGCAACAAGCCGCTGCGGGCGAAGCGATTACGCTGGTGCTGAAAGATGAAATCGACATCAGCCGCGGAGATTTGCTGGTGGATGCTGCCGACGCACAGCCTGCGGTACAGACAGCGAAAGTCGATGTGGTGTGGATGGCGGAGCAACCGCTGGTGCCGGGCCAAAGCTACGACATCAAAGTGGCAGGCAAGAAAACCCGTGCGCGCGTGGATAACATTCATTATCAGGTTGAAATTAACAGCCTGACCCAGCGCGTGGTGGAAACCCTGCCGCTCAACGGTATCGGTCTGGTGGATTTGACCTTTGACGAACCGTTGGTGCTGGATAAATACCAGGAAAACCCGGTGACTGGCGGGCTGATTTTCATCGACCGACTGACCAACGTGACGGTGGGTGCCGGAATGGTGCGTGAGCCGCAAGAAGAGGTGTATCAGGAACCTTCTGCGTTTAGCGCGTTTGAGCTGGAACTGAATGCGCTGGTGCGCAGACACTTCCCACACTGGGGCGCACGTGATTTGCTGGGAGGAAAATAATGGCTGATCACGACGAAAACGTCGTCTGGCATGCGCATCCAGTAACGGTTGAGCAGCGTGAGAAACTTCATCAGCACCGGGGTGCGGTGCTGTGGTTTACCGGGCTTTCCGGTTCCGGTAAATCGACCATTGCAGGTGCGCTGGAAGAGGCGTTACACAAACTTGGCGTCAGCACTTATTTGCTGGATGGCGATAATGTGCGCCACGGTTTGTGCAGCGATCTTGGCTTTAGTGATGCAGATCGTAAAGAAAACATCCGCCGCGTCGGTGAAGTTGCCAGGCTAATGGCCGATGCGGGGCTGGTGGTGCTGACCGCATTTATTTCTCCTCATCGAGCAGAACGCCAGATGGTGCGCGAGCTTGTCGGGGAAGGGCGGTTTATTGAAGTGTTTGTTGATACACCACTTTCTATCTGCGAAGCGCGTGATCCGAAAGGTTTGTACAAAAAAGCCCGTGCCGGTGAGTTGCGTAATTTCACTGGAATTGACTCGGTTTACGAGGCTCCAGAGAACCCGGAAATACACTTAGGCGGCGAACAATTAGTAACAAATTTGATTGCGCAATTATTAGACCTGTTGCGGCGTGACGTTATTATCAAAACCTAAGACATTGCCAGGATTGTTTCGTGCCTGGCTTGCAGGGTTTATGGATTCGTTATGCGCAATAGTACCAATATCGCTATTACATCGGCTGAAGCAAGCCCTGGCACCGAAGAGACGACCTGGTCATTGGCCGGGGCGTTTATCGGTTTTTTGTCGTGGCTATTGGCACTGGGCATTCCGTTCCTGGTTTACGGCCCTAACACCCTGTTTTTCTTCCTCTATACCTGGCCATTCTTCCTTGCGCTCCTCCCTGTTGCGGTGGTGGTAGGGATTGCCTTGCACTCTTTGTTGCGCGGACGCGTGGTATATAGCTGCGCGGCGACGGTGCTGGCCGTGGCACTCATGTTCGGCATTCTATTCTTGTGGCTGATGGGTTAGCCGTAAATATTTACCAAACCGTAACAGACTATTTATGACCGCAAGTTCGCTAACTCGCCTCCAAACGCGCATGTTGCCGCTATCTGTGATAAATTCTGCCGCAAATACGAGGGGCCATTTTGGGCCCAGAGCGAAGCTCGATAAAATTTTGTGCGATGATTGTGCCGTTTTTCAGGGGGCAGGATGGGTAAACTAACGTTGCTGTTACTGGCTTTGTTGGTCTGGTTGCAGTATTCGCTGTGGTTTGGAAAAAACGGCGTACATGATTACACGCGTGTGAACGACGATGTTACCGCTCAGCAGGCGACGAACGCCAAGCTCAAGGCGCGTAACGATCAGCTGTTCGCTGAAATTGACGATCTTAATGGCGGCCAGGAAGCCATTGAAGAGCGTGCGCGTAACGAACTCAGCATGACCAAACCGGGTGAAACTTTCTACCGCCTGGTACCCGATAGCTCTAAGCGCTTAGGCAACACTGCCGGGCAGAACAATCGATAATCAAGCGTAAGTGAATCTACATGGCAGACTCCTCCCCGGACGTAATTGCCGTGGTGCCGGCAGCAGGTATCGGCAGCCGCATGCAAACGGAATGTCCTAAGCAATATCTAAAAATCGGCAATAAAACTATTCTTGAACACGCGGTGGCAAGCCTGATGGCCCATCCACGCGTGGCTCATGTCATTATCGCCATTAGCCCAACCGATAACTGGTTTGCCTCTTTGCCTCTTGCTTCACACCCAGATGTGACGGTCATTGAGGGTGGAGCGCAACGTGCTGATTCCGTGCTTGCCGGGCTAAATGTGGTGCAAGGCGCTCAATGGGTACTGGTACATGATGCAGCGCGCCCATGCTTGCATCAGGATGATTTAGCGCGTTTATTAGCGATAACTGAAACCAGCAAAATTGGCGGCATTCTGGCTGCACCCGTGCGCGACACCATGAAACGTGGCGAGCCGGGAAAAAACCTGATAGCCCACACCGTCGATCGCGAAGACCTCTGGCATGCTTTAACGCCACAACTGTTCCCGCTGGAATTGCTGCGAACCTGCTTGCAGCGCGCACTCGATGAACACGCCTCGATTACAGATGAAGCCTCAGCGCTTGAGTATTGTGGCTTCCATCCCGAATTAATTAGCGCCCGCGCCGATAATATAAAAGTGACTCGTCCTGAAGACCTGGCGTTGGCGGAGTTTTACCTCACGCGGTTAACCCAAACGGAGACTGAATAATGCGTATTGGACATGGTTTTGATGTACACGCCTTTGGTGGAGAAGGCCCGATTATCATTGGTGGCGTACGTGTACCGTTCGAAAAGGGGCTGCTCGCTCACTCTGATGGTGATGTCGCGCTGCACGCATTAACAGATGCTTTGTTGGGGGCGGCGGCTTTAGGGGATATCGGTAAATTATTCCCGGATACTGACCCGGCGTTTAAAGGCGCTGATAGCCGCGAGTTGCTGCGTGAAGCGTGGCGTCGCATTCAGGCTAAAGGTTTCACCCTGGGTAACGTCGATGTGACTATTATTGCGCAGGCGCCAAAAATGGCACCGCACATCCCGCAGATGCGCGTGTTTATTGCCGAAGATCTTGGCTGCCATATGGATGATGTTAACGTGAAAGCCACCACCACCGAAAAGCTCGGCTTTACCGGTCGTGGCGAAGGTATTGCGTGTGAAGCGGTCGCTCTGCTGCATAAGGCGCGTAAATAATGGATATGCAGAATCTGACCTGGCTGCACGGCAAGCCACAAGGCACCGGGTTAATCAAAGCCAGTCCAGAGGACTTCGTGGTTATCGAAGACCTGGGTTTTGGGCCTGATGGCGACGGCGAACAACTCCTGTTACGCATCCTGAAAAATGGCTGCAACACACGCTTTGTTGCTGATGCGCTGGCGAAATATCTGAAGGTTCCCGCCCGTGAAGTGAGCTTTGCCGGGCAGAAAGACAAGCATGCAGTAACCGAGCAGTGGTTCTGCGTACGTCTGCCGGGCAAAGAAATGCCGAGTATGAGCGCTTTTCAACTCGAAGGGTGCCAGGTGCTGGAATATGCCCGTCACCGCCGTAAACTGCGCCTCGGTGCTTTGAAAGGTAACAACTTCACGCTGGTGCTGCGCGACGTGAGTGACCGCGCAGAGCTTGAACAGCGCCTGAATAAAATTCTGCACCAAGGCGTGCCGAACTACTTTGGCAGCCAGCGTTTTGGTATTGCAGGTAATAACCTGCATCAGGCGGTGCGTTGGGCGCAAAGCAATGCGCCAATCCGTGACCGCAATAAACGCAGTTTTTATCTGTCAGCTGCTCGTAGCGCCATGTTTAACCAGATTGTCAGCGAAAGGCTGAAAAAGCCGGACTTTAACCAGGTTATCGATGGCGACGCTTTGCAGCTCGCCGGGCGCGGGAGCTGGTTTGTCGCAACGCCTGAAGAGATGCCCGAGCTGCAAAACCGTGTTGATGCGGGTGAATTGCTGATTACCGCGCCATTGCCAGGTGATGGAGCCTGGGGTTCGCAAAACGCAGCACTTGCGTTTGAGCAAGAGTGTGTGGCGCAGGAAACTGATTTACAGTCACTGTTGGTACGTGAGCGTGTAGAAGCGGCGCGTCGCGCCATGTTGGTCATGCCGAAAGAGTTAAGCTGGGCCTGGTGGGATGATATCACCGTTGAGCTGAAATTCTGGCTGCCAGCCGGGAGTTTCGCGACAAGCGTAGTGCGTGAACTAATGAACGCGCCGGGCGGTTATGCTGATATTGCCGAATAGTAATCCTGGACAGTTCTTGGTTGTGAATGTTACAAAAACAGCAACAATTTCATGACGGCTGCACTAAAATCAGCTAACTGGGATAAAACAATAAGAAGCTTTGTAAATTCAATATGAGAATACTTTTGAGTAACGATGACGGGGTCAACGCGCCGGGCATTCAAGTTCTGGCTGCCCGACTAAGGGAATTTGCTCAAGTGCAGGTTGTTGCCCCTGACCGTAATCGCAGTGGGGCTTCAAACTCACTGACGCTCGAATCTTCATTACGAACTTTCACGCTGGCAAACGGCGATATTTCTGTGCAAATGGGCACGCCGACGGACTGTGTCTATCTCGGCGTGAATGCTTTGATGCGTCCCGCCCCTGAAGTGGTGGTTTCCGGTATCAACGCGGGGCCAAACCTGGGCGATGACGTCATCTATTCCGGTACCGTTGCGGCGGCGATGGAAGGACGGCATTTGGGCATTCCGGCGCTGGCTGTTTCGCTTAATGGTCATGAGCACTATGAAACGGCCGCTGCCGTGACATGCACAATTTTGCGTGCGCTAATGCGTGAGCCGCTGCGTACCGGGCGCATTTTAAATATTAATGTGCCGGACTTGCCGCTTGATCAAATCAAGGGCATCCGGGTGACTCGCTGTGGCAGCCGTCACCCATCAGATAAAGTCATTCCGCAAGAAGATCCTCGTGGAAATACACTGTATTGGATTGGGCCTCCGGGCGATAAATTCGATGCAGGTCCGGATACCGATTTTGCCGCCGTTGATGAAGGCTATGTTTCGGTAACGCCATTGCATGTTGACCTGACTGCCCACAGCGCTCGCGAGGTCGTCAGCCACTGGTTGAACAAATCAGGAGTGGATGAGCAATGGTAAGCAAACGCGTACAAGCCCTTCTCACACAGTTGCGTAATCAAGGCATAACGGACGAAAAAGTTCTGAATGCGATTGCGTCGGTGCCGCGAGAAAAATTTGTCGATGAAGCGTTTGAACACAAAGCCTGGGAGAATACGGCATTACCGATTGGCTCAGGCCAAACCATCTCACAACCCTACATGGTTGCAAGAATGACCGAATTGCTGGAGTTAACGCCTGAGTCACGTGTGCTGGAAATCGGCACCGGCTCCGGGTATCAAACGGCTATTTTGGCGCATCTGGTGCATCATGTTTGTTCAGTTGAACGCATCAAAGGCCTGCAATGGCACGCAAGGCGACGTTTAAAGCAGCTCGATCTGCACAATATCTCGACCCGTCATGGTGATGGCTGGCAGGGCTGGCATGCGCGAAGCCCATTTGACGCTATTATTGTTACGGCTGCACCGCCAGAGATCCCCGCCGAGCTATTGTCTCAGCTGGACGAAGGTGGTGTTTTAGTTCTCCCGGTTGGCGAAGAAAGACAGTATCTGAAGCGCGTTCGCCGACTTGGTGGGGAATTTGTCATTGATACGGTAGAAGCCGTTCGTTTTGTACCCTTAGTGAAGGGTGAACTGGCATAACCCGGAAATATCTTGCTTTTTTTCTAAGGTTTTTGGCGTAACGTTACGCGCAGCGAGATTTTGATAACTGGCCGTAAGCGCCGGTTCTGCCGTATTTTCATACATAAGCATATGATTGTTTTTGGGGGATTAATGAGCGCGGGAAGCCCAACTTTTACTATACGCCGTATTGCAGCGTTATCGCTGGTGAGCCTGTGGTTAGCTGGATGTACCAGCAATAACAGCCAGGCGCCTATCAGTTCTGTAGGCGGCAACAGCAATGCCAGCAGCAGTTCTTCCGGTGGCATGCTGGTAACCCAGCCACCGAAAATGTCCACCCAAAGCCAGACTCCACAAATTCAGCCGGTGCAGCAGCAACCGACGATCCAGCCTATGCAAACGCAGCCGGTGGTTTCAACGCCAGTGCAAACTCAAAACGGCCACATCGTTTATAACCGCAAATATGGCGATATCCCTAAAGGTAGCTATACCGGCGGCAGCACTTATACCGTTAAACGTGGCGACACACTTTTCTATATCGCGTGGATTACCGGGAACGATTTCCGTGATTTAGCCCAGCGCAACAGTATACCGGCACCGTATGGCCTGAACGTGGGTCAAACGCTACAAATCGGTAATGCTTCGGGTACGCCAATCACCGGTGGTAATGCCGTGACTACCGCAGATGCCAGCGCACAAGGCGTTGCGCCTACGCCTGTGCAAAATAGCACCACGGTGGTTGCTTCTAAACCTGTAATTACGTATTCTGAGGATTCAGGTGAACAGAGTGCTAACAAAATGTTGCCGAATAATAAAGGGACTGCGACAACTGTCACAGCACCGGTTACGGCACCTGTGGTTAGCTCTACGACTACTGTACCAACTGCCAGCAGCACGTCCGATAGCGCGCCAATTTCGACCTGGCGTTGGCCGACTGAAGGCAAGGTTATTGAGAACTTCTCTGCTACCGAAGGTGGCAATAAAGGGATCGATATCGCAGGCAGCAAAGGCCAGGCTGTTGTTGCTACCGCCTCCGGGCGTGTGGTTTATGCCGGTAACGCGCTGCGTGGTTACGGTAACCTAATCATCATTAAACATAACGATGATTACCTGAGTGCCTACGCCCATAACGATACAATGCTGGTCCGGGAACAACAAGAAATCACGGCGGGGCAGAAGATAGCTACCATGGGTAGCACCGGAACCAGTTCAACACGTTTACATTTTGAAATTCGTTACAAGGGGAAATCCGTCAACCCGCTGCGTTACTTGCCGCAGCGATAAGCCGGCGAAGTACTTAACTGCAGATCTGTATTTATGCACATAAGTATTTTGCCCAGGGATCACGGGTAGGAGCCACCTTATGAGTCAGAATACGCTGAAAGTTAACGAGTTAAATGAAGACGCGGAATATGATGAGAATGGAGTTGAGGTCTTTGACGAAAAAGCCCTCGTAGAAGAGGAACCCAGTGATAACGACATAGCCGAAGAGGAGTTGTTGTCACAGGGGGCCACTCAGCGTGTGCTTGACGCGACTCAGCTTTATCTTGGGGAGATTGGTTATTCCCCATTATTGACAGCCGAAGAAGAGGTGTATTTTGCCCGCCGCGCTCTGCGTGGTGATATCGCTTCCCGCCGTCGCATGATTGAAAGTAACTTGCGTCTGGTGGTTAAGATTGCCCGTCGTTATAGCAATCGCGGTCTGGCTCTGCTGGACTTGATTGAAGAGGGTAATCTGGGGCTGATTCGTGCCGTTGAGAAATTTGACCCAGAACGTGGGTTCCGTTTTTCAACGTATGCAACATGGTGGATTCGTCAGACCATCGAACGGGCAATCATGAACCAAACCCGTACGATTCGCTTGCCGATTCATATCGTGAAAGAGCTGAACGTTTATCTGCGTACCGCTCGCGAACTCTCTCACAAGCTTGACCATGAGCCGAGTGCAGAAGAGATTGCCGAGCAACTGGATAAACCGGTTGATGATGTTAGCCGTATGCTGCGTCTCAACGAGCGCATTACTTCAGTAGACACCCCGTTGGGTGGCGATTCTGAAAAAGCGCTGCTGGATATTCTGGCTGACGAAAAAGACAACGGCCCGGAAGACACCACGCAAGACGACGATATGAAACAAAGTATCGTTAAGTGGTTGTTTGAACTGAACGCCAAACAGCGTGAAGTGCTCGCTCGTCGTTTTGGACTGCTAGGCTATGAAGCTGCAACACTGGAAGATGTGGGTCGTGAAATCGGCCTGACTCGTGAACGTGTTCGTCAGATTCAGGTTGAAGGTCTGCGTCGTCTGCGTGAAATTTTGCAGACGCAAGGTCTGAATATCGAAGCATTGTTCCGCGAGTAAATGTTCCGCGAATAATCGACTGTTCAAATAAAAAAGCGGTGACTCAGGTCACCGCTTTTTTTATGTTTTTTGTAGGCCGGATAAGCGCAGCGCCATCCGGTGTTTTCTACACCAGACTTTTCAGGCGATAAATCCACTCCAGCGCCTGACGGGGTGACAGCGAGTCCGGATCTAACGCTTCCAGCGCCTCAACCGCAGGCGAGGTTTCCTCCGCCACTGACAACAGCGACATCTGTGTACCATCTACTTGCGTGGCTGCCGTGTTGTTAGAAAGCGTTTCCAGCTCGCGCAGTTTTTGACGCGCACGTTTAATCACTTCTTTTGGCACGCCCGCCAGCGCGGCAACGGCCAGGCCATAACTTTTGCTCGCTGCACCGTCTTGCACGCTGTGCATAAACGCAATGGTATCGCCATGTTCAATCGCATCAAGGTGAACGTTCGCTACACCTTCCATTTTTTCAGGCAGCGTTGTCAGCTCAAAATAGTGCGTGGCGAACAGCGTCATGGCTTTGATGCGATTTGCCAGGCTTTCGGCACACGCCCAGGCGAGCGACAAACCATCATACGTGGACGTTCCACGGCCAATTTCATCCATCAACACCAGGCTGTGTTCGGTAGCGTTATGCAGAATATTGGCGGTTTCGGTCATCTCCACCATAAAGGTTGAGCGCCCGGATGCCAGGTCATCTGCGGCACCGACACGGGTGAAGATACGGTCAATTGGGCCGATTTCCGCCTGTTGTGCGGGAACAAAACTGCCGATATAGGCAAGCAAGACAATCAGCGCAGACTGGCGCATATAGGTACTTTTACCGCCCATGTTCGGGCCAGTAATAATCAGCATTCGGCGTTGCGGAGCCAGGCTCAGCGGGTTGGCGATAAACGGCTCGCTAAGCACTTGTTCAACTACCGGATGGCGGCCTCCAATCACTTTTATACCTGGCTTATCGCTTAATTGCGGACAGGTGTAATTTAGGCTGTAAGCACGCTCCGCGAGGTTCACCAGCACATCGAGTTCCGCGAGAGCGGTCGCACTTTGTTGCAACGCTTCAAGGTGCGGTAACAACGCGTCGAACAGCTGATCGTAGAGCTGTTTTTCCAGCGCCAGCGCTTTGCCTTTCGAGGTGAGCACTTTGTCTTCGTACTCTTTCAGTTCAGGAATGATATAGCGTTCAGCATTTTTCAGCGTCTGGCGGCGGACGTAGTGAATTGGAGCGTGGTGACTCTGGCTGCGGCTGATCTGAATGTAATACCCGTGCACGCCGTTGAAACCGACCTTCAACGTATCCAGACCGAGTTTTTCACGCTCGCGGATTTCCAGTTTATCGAGATAATCTGTCGCGCCATCTGCCAGCGCGCGCCATTCGTCTAACTCTTCGTTATAGCCCGGCGCAATCACACCGCCATCGCGCACCAGCACGGGCGGCGCTTCAACCACAGCGTGCTCGAGCAATTCACGCAGTTCGGTGAATTCGCCCATGTTCTCACGCAGTGTTTGCACATAGTCAGTCGGGACGTCGGCCAGTAACTCACGCAGTTCTGGCAACTGTTGGAATGCGTGGCGCATACGCGCTAAATCACGCGGGCGCGCGGTGCGTAAGGCCAGACGCGCCAGAATACGTTCGAGATCGCCGACCTGACGCAATACCGGCTGAATTTCAGCGCTACGATCCTGCAGAGCGGCAATGGTCTGCTGGCGTTTTTGCAGAATATCAACATTACGAATCGGCATATGTAGCCAGCGTTTGAGCATACGGCTACCCATCGGCGTGACGGTGCAATCCAGCACTGACGCGAGCGTGTTTTCAAAGCCGCCAGACAGGTTCTGGGTAATCTCCAGATTACGGCGCGTTGCGGCGTCCATAATAATGCTGTCTTGCTGGCGATCCATGGTGACTGAACGGATGTGCGGCAGTGAAGTACGCTGCGTGTCTTTAACGTATTGCAACAGGCAACCAGCAGCACATAACGCGTGATGGGCATTTTCGACGCCAAAACCGGTGAGGTCGCGAGTGCCGAATTGCATATTCATCTGCTGGCGCGCGGTGGAGATTTCAAATTCCCACAGCGGGCGGCGACGTAAACCACGGCGGCCTTCAATTAAACGCGTCTCGGCAAAATCCTCTGCGTACAGCAGTTCAGCAGGATTTGTGCGCTGAAGTTCGGCAGCCATAGTTTCGATATCTTCCGGCTCGGACAGGCGAAAACGCCCGGAGCTGATATCGAGCGTGGCATATCCAAAGCCTTTGCCGTCTTGCCAGATGGCGGCCAGCAGGTTGTCCTGGCGCTCTTGCAGCAGGGCTTCATCACTGATGGTGCCTGGCGTAACGATGCGCACGACTTTGCGCTCGACAGGCCCTTTGCTGGTAGCCGGATCGCCAATTTGTTCGCAAATGGCGGCAGATTCACCCAGATTCACGAGCTTGGCTAAATAGTTTTCGATAGCGTGATGCGGCACGCCAGCCATGGGAATGGGCTCGCCAGCGGATGCGCCGCGTTTAGTCAGGGAAATATCGAGCAGCTGCGACGCACGTTTTGCATCGTCATAAAACAACTCGTAAAAGTCACCCATGCGATAGAACAACAAGATGTCGCGATGTTCTGCTTTGAGGCGCAGATACTGCTGCATCATTGGGGTATGGGCGTCGAAATTTTCCGTTGTACTCATAATGTTTTTCTTTTTAATCCATTGAATTAAAAGTTAATTGCGATTTTTTATTATTGTTAGTGGTCACATTATCGCATGAAGCTGATTCACCGTGAAAAGCTTCGCTATTACACCATAGAACCACTCGATGACATATCGCCAAACAGCAGGAAAACTTCGCGTCGGCTCGCAGAGTCTGTTACTCCCGCTGTGATTTTGATTTACCATAAGGAATACACATTCGTCGTTAGTCATATGGATATCTCAACACATGCGTTACTCCGTCGCGTTACTTCCGCTTATTGTTTTGCTGGCCGCATGTAGCAGCAAACCGAAAACTGAAACTCCGCAGCAGCAAGCCGGCACGCCTTCGGGTGGTTTCCTGTTGCAGCCGCAGCATGATGTCTTTATGCAGACGGGGGATTTTGCCAATAATCCTGAAGCCGAGAAGTTCATCAATAAAATGGTGAGCGAACACGGCTTTGACCGCCAGCAATTGCATGAAGTGCTTTCTCAGGCGAAAAGATTAGATTACGTGCTGCGTTTGATGGATCAACAAGCGCCAACCACCGCGCCACCTCCGGGTCCAAATGGCGCATGGTTACGTTATCGCGCTAAGTTCATTACGCCAGATAACGTGCAAAATGGCGTTGTGTTCTGGAATCAATATGATGACGCGCTGAAACGTGCTTTCCAGGTTTACGGCGTACCACCGGAAATTATCGTCGGGATTATCGGGGTGGAAACCCGCTGGGGCCGCGTGATGGGTAAAACGCGCATCATTGATGCACTGGCGACGTTGTCATTTGCTTATCCGCGTCGTGCGCAATACTTCTCGGGCGAACTGGAAACCTTCCTGTTGATGGCGCGAAATGAAGGCGATGATCCGCTGGCATTGAAAGGTTCGTTTGCCGGGGCGATGGGCTACGGCCAGTTTATGCCATCTTCCTTTAAAGAATACGCTGTTGATTTCAACGGTGACGGCCATGTGAATCTATGGGATCCGGAAGACGCCATTGGTAGCGTCGCGAATTACTTTAAGGGTCACGGTTGGGTGAAGGGTGATTTGGTCGCGGTTCCGGCCAACGGCCAGGTCCCTGGGCTGGCGAACGGTTTCAAAACCAAATATTCGGTTTCTGCGTTGCAGCAGTCCGGACTTACCCCACAAAGTTCCCTGGGGAATCATCAGGAAGCCAGTTTGTTGCGTCTGGATATGGGTGACAGATACCAGTACTGGTACGGCATGCCGAACTTCTACACCATCACGCGCTACAACCACAGCACGCATTATGCGATGGCGGTCTGGCAGCTAGGTCAGGCGGTTGCGCTGGCTCGCGTTCAGTAACAGCATGCTCGCCCCTCACGGGGCGGGCATCGTAATTTTAAAGAATTCCCGCTTGATGGAAATCGTGCAGGTTGATTGCACCCACTAATTTGCCGCCTCCATCCACTACGGGCGCGGCACTGATGCGTTTTTTCATCAGTATCTCCTTGGCATCAATAGCGCGAGCATCAGCATTGAGTACGATGCCGGAACGGGTCATTGCAGTATTAATGGATGCTTCAAGTTTTCCACCGCCAACCAGCCAACGGCGAAGGTCTCCATCGGTAAATACACCTGTTACCAGGTTGTCTTGACTGCACACCGCGACCAGGCCAAGACCGGTGCGGCTTAACTCCAGCATGGCATCCATCACCGTGGCTTTATCTGTAACGACCGGAAGTTGATCTTCGGTGCGCATCAGATGGTGAACGCGATTCAACAAGCGAGCACCCAGAGCCCCAGCAGGATGGGAGCGCGCAAAATCTTCTTCATTAAAGCCACGTTCTTGCATCACGGCCATCGCCAAAGCGTCACCCATCATCAATGTATTTACTGCGCTTGATGTTGGAGCAAGGCGCATTGGGCAAGCTTCACGCTCCACGGAAATATCCAGCGTGGCGAGCGCGGCTTTCGCCAAAGGTGACTCAGATTTCCCGGTAATCGCAATCAGTGAAATGGCTTTCTCCTGTAAGCGTGGGATGATCAGATCAAGCTCTTTGGCGGTGCCAGAATAGGATATAAACAGCAGAATATCGCGGCTTTCAATCATGCCCAGATCGCCATGCAATGCTTCCGCAGGGTGGACAAAGAAAGCGGGGGTTCCTGTGCTGGCAAGTGATGCAGCAATTTTCTTACCGATATGCCCGGATTTCCCCATGCCGGAAACGACCACTTTTCCCTGGCAGGCCAGTACCGCGTTTGCGGCGGCAACAAAATCTTTGCCCAAACGATCCGGCAGACGGCTGGCTTCTTGTAATTCAAGGAGCAATGTTTCCCGCGCGGCATTGATCATCCGTTCACTCATGGTCACCTCCAGTCACTATGACGTTCACACCTTTTTCCCGTAGCGCAGTTAAAAATTCCGCGCTGATACCGCTGTCGGTAATGATGGTATCGACACTCTCCAGCCCGCAGACGATATTCGGACTTTTACGGCCAAATTTTGAAGAGTCGGCCATCAGGATCACCTGGCGCGCAGCATTGCACATTGCCTTGCTGACGGTGTAGACCTCGTTAAAAGTCGTCACTCCCGCATTCAGATCTATGCCATCGGTACCCATAAACAGTTTGTCGAAGCTGAAATGTTCGAAGGCAGTTTCGGCCAGTTGACCATGGAACGATGCCGATTTTTTACGGAAGGTTCCGCCAGGCATCAGAATGGTTTGTTCGTTATCCAGCTCTGAAAGTGCATTCACGATATGCAGGCTATTGGTCATCACGGTGATGTTGTTGAAACGCTGGAGTAGGGGAACCATCTGTAACACGGTGCTGCCCGCGTCTAGAATGATGGAGTCGCCATCATGGATGTACTGGACTGCGGCATCGGCAATTTTCTGTTTTTGCTCAGTATTAATGAGCGTTTTATGGTCAATTGGCGGGTCTGGCTCATCTTTACTGAGCACGACGCCGCCATAGGTACGTATTACCGAACCGGCAGTTTCCAGTAAGACCAAATCTTTACGAATCGTCGTGCCCGTTGTTTGAAAATGATGAGCGAGATCTTCTACAGAACACTTTCCCTGTTTTTGCAGGTGTTCCAGAATCGCCGCCTGCCGCTGACGTGGTTTCATAGGTTCTTATTACCTTGCAATAATTTTCGATTCGCTAATTTCGCAAGCAATAAGCATTCGAAACGAAATTAACCTTGTTTCAATTTGAGCGCTAATGATAGTGCATTCTGACAGTTCTGATCATGGGGGAAGATCACATCAGGCTTTAATTGCTGACGGTTATGTCCATGTAACTGTGACACGGGTCGTGGGCGGGCGAAAATAGTCAGACCTTTCATCATTAAACTGTCGCGAACGTTTTGCTGTTCGTCAAAAGCCAGAGCAATGACAACACGAGGTTTGAAACGGCCGGACGAGCGGCCAATCCCAACGCTGCCCTGTTTACACAACTGGTCGAAAGCACGATTGAAGTTGCGAATTTGCCAGCCACCCAAAATGAGTTGGCTTAGCCAGGCGATGACGGCGAGAGCGATAAGTGAATTAACCATGGATTCTCCTGAAAGTATGGGTGGATGTCGCTTACGCTAATCCACCCTATAACTGCTGTTCTCGGGGGGAATTGGGAGAGTTAGAACATCACCTGCCCGCCGGTCACATTGATAGATTGCCCGGTGCAGTACGATGCTTTTTCGCTGGCATAAAACAGCAGCGTATTAAGCACATCCTGGTAGTCGCAACCGCGTTTGAGGGGCACCTTGTCGACGTAATACTGTTCGACCTCGTCGGCGGCAATGCCAAGCTTTTGCGCATATTGCGGCAATAACGATTGAAACATTGGGGATTTCAAAAGGTTGCCGAGCATCAATGAGTGAACGGTAATCCCGTACTCCGCCAGATCCAGCGCCAGAGATTGTGTCAGCCCCACACCGCCAAACTTGGCCGCGCTGTAGCCGGAGTTATGTTTGCTGCCCACTTTGCCCGATTTAGAATTGATCTGGATGATGCGGCCTTTGATGTTGTCGCGGATCATTAAGCGTGAGAACTCTCTGGCGCACAGGAAGTAGCCCACCAAATTCACCTGTAGCGAACGGTCGAAATCGCCTAGCGCAAAATCACCAATAAATGCGGCTTTGGCAATGCCTGCGCTATACACCAGCAAATCGACCTGGCCAAAAATCTCATCGACTCCCTGCGCAAGGACCGTCACACTTTGTTCGCTCGTCGCATCTGAACCGAATCCCCAGGCTATTCCTGCACCGTATTGTTCGTTAATCTCCTGTGCCACGCGGGCCGCTTTTTCACTCTGAATGTCTACTACGGCTACTTTGTAACCTTCCTGAGCCAGCCCATGGCAGAGAAACGCCCCGAGCGTTTGCCCTCCACCGATGACAACGGCAACTTGATTCATGTTTAACTCCTTCAATGTCTTATGCTAAAAATGTTAACCGGCAACCGGGTTCAATTCCCTCTGGTAGCGGGCCTTTTACGTGAACGGTGCCGGGGTATTCCGGCAAAACGCCGCCATCAAAACGCAGGGTGATATGCCCTAATTCCTGTAAATTTTGCTGGGCAACATCACCCACTGCGGTGACGTCGTAATGCTGCCCGTTGAGTTCAAAGCTAATGCCGGGGCGCAAGGTGCCAGTCAGAGGTCCGGGATTATGGATAAAGCAGAAATCCTGAATATCCGCAGGCGCACCTTCCCGGAAGGTAATCAGCATGTTGTCTTCCAGCGCTTCACGGGCGTGTTGGCCAATATGAGTGATGGTGGTCATATAAATAGTCTGCATTGTGGCTCCTATTGATAGATAAAACCGGATACCAGCCAGGCAATCAGTACCGTTGGTGCACCCGTTAAAAAACGGCCAACCAGCACAGACGGCACGCCGACACGAACGGTATCCTGGCGGGCTTCAGCCAAAGAAAGCCCAACGGGAATAAAATCGCAGGCGGCCTGGGCGTTAATGGCAAACAGCGCTGGCAGGGCCAAATGTGGCGGAATATGCCCCTGACCAATTTGTACGCCGATAAGCACACCAATGACCTGAGCGATAACTGCGCCAGGTCCCAGGAAAGGGGAGAGCAGCGGGAATGAACATATAAGAGCCAGAGTGATTAGCCCTATTGGGTTATTCGCTAATGGAGCCAGGCCGTGAGCGATCCAGTCGCCAAGCCCTGAAGCTATGATGATGCCAATCAGGGCGGAAACGAATGCCATAAATGGCAGAATAGTTTTCAGCACTGTGTCGATGGTGTCGCGCCCGGCCTGGAATAAAACGGCCACTGCGGAACCCATTCCCATGCCTACTTTTGCCAACAAGCCATCACTCTGTTCGGTGATTTTTTTGCTGGTGTCGTAATCACGTATAGGGGCCTTTTCTGCCGCCTGTGACTCACTGTTTTCCCAACGGATGTTTTCTTCCCGGACCGCCGAGACATAAATATCTTCAACGATGTACTGCGCCATCGGGCCTGATTTACCGGTGGCATGAATATTAATGGTGGGAATATGGCGTTTTGGGTACAGCCCGCAGCGTAAAGTGCCGCCGCAGTCGATCACCGCCACGGCAATTTCCGCTTCCGGTGGCTCACCTTCTTTAAAGGCATCCACGGCTTCCCAACCCGTCATTTCACTGAGTTTGTCGATAATTGCCGGACGCGTGCCAGCGGTGATATAGACGATCTTTTTCCCCGGTTCGACCGGCAGAATCAACGGGCCACCCCAACCACCATGGCCTTTTTCAATACGAATGCTTTGAGTCATGATTTTTCCTTAGAGTCGTACCTGACGTTCAAGCTCAATACCCATTTTCTTCTCGAAAACCGACGTAGTGAGATCCGTTATCCAGCCGCGGAAAAAGTTAGTCACCAGGCCGACCAGGAGGTAGCTCACCGCAAGTGGGCCAAGCGGCAGACCCAGCGTGGTTAACCCGCTGGCAATACCCAGATAAACAAAGAGTTCGCCAGGATTAATGTGTGGAAACAGGCCGTTCATGGAATGGCAACTGTAGGAAGCTGCGGCGTAGTAGCTGGGTTTATATTTCTCAGGCATAAAACGCCCGAGGCTGAGTGTCATTGGGTTGCAGAACACGAAAGTGCCGATGAAGGGTAATAGCAGGTAGCGGGAAACGGGGTTGCCAGCGCAACGTTGCGCCATCCGTTCTATACGATGCTGGCCGATAAAATTAATCAGCGCGTTCATTACAACCAGCAGGCTTATTAGCAGTGGAAGAATACCGGTCACCATACTGGTAAAGACTTCTCCCCCTTTCTGAAACAGGCCAATAAACCATTCTGCCCCGTGGGTAATCATGTCGATCATTGTTCTCTCCTGTAGGGTAAATGCTCACTGTTATGCTCAGTGGCAATTAATAATAATCACTTTGAAACATCAAAAGATGTTATTTAGATCTCATTGTGAAATATAAAATGATCAATTTGAAAGGTTTTGAGGTGAAAGGGGTTTGGTTATTTACAAAGTGGTGAGGGTGGTTTATGTTATGTTATAACAAATCAAATTAAGTGGTTTATCCCGCAATGCTTCCTTCACGGACACTCTTTACCATGGCTGCGCCGGTACGATTTTGCGCCGTCTTAATTTTGCTGGCTGGGCTATGGCTGGCAATTTTATGGGCGATTGCACTGCCATGATCTCGCTAAATCATTTAGTGCTGGGCTACCAGGGAAAGGCCGTAACAGCGCCATTAACCGGCCATATTACGCAAGGCAGCATGACGGCCATCATCGGTGCGAACGGCACAGGGAAATCGACCTTACTCAAAACGCTGCTGAAGCTTCAGCCGCCGGTATCCGGGCAATTATCCTTTACCGATGGATGCGCCCCTCGTATTGCGTGGTTGCCGCAGCTCGCCGAGATGGAACGGCAGTTCCCTACCACCGTTTACGATGTGGTTTGCATGGGAGCATGGCCTGCGCGTGGCCTGTTTTCTGCGTTGAATCGCCAAAATCGCCTGCAAGTAACCGATGCAATTGAGCGCGTTGGTTTAGGCGCTTACAGCAAAAAACCTATCGAAATGTTGTCCGGTGGTCAGTTTCAAAGAATGTTATTCGCGCGGCTGCTGGTACAAAACGCGCCGCTGGTATTGCTGGATGAACCCTTTACCGGCGTTGATTCCCAAACCAGTGATTTTTTGATGACGTTAATCTGCCAGATGCACCAGGCAGGGCAAACGGTCATGGCGGTACTGCACGACAACGAACGCGTCAGCAGGCATTTCCCGCAAGTTTTACTGCTTGAGCAAGACAATTTCCATTGGGGGGATGCTGCTCAAGTGTTGCCTCGTTACTCGCAAACAGGCACACCTCTGGCGTTATCCGCATGATTTATCACTTTTTAATCGAACCCTTTATCGACTATGGCTTTATGCGCCGGGCGCTGGTGGCGTGTCTGGCGTTATCGATTAGTACCGCTCCGTTGGGGATTTTCCTTTTACTGCGACGCATGAGCCTGGTGGGCGATGCGCTTTCGCACGCGATTTTACCCGGTGTTGCCGTAGGGTATTTATTGGCAGGTATGTCATTGATCGCCATGGGCATTGGTGGTTTTGTTGCGGGCGTGATGGTGGCGTTAATCTCAGGCCTGGTGAGTTCACGAACCAATCTGAAAGAAGATGCCAGTTTTGCCGGGTTCTATCTCGGCTCATTGGCATTGGGCGTGACGCTGATATCGTTACGGGGTTCCAGTGTCGATTTGCTGCATCTATTGTTCGGTTCCATTCTGGCGGTGGATAGCCAGGCCACTCTCTTTGTTGGCGTGATTGCGAGCGTGACGTTGCTTATTCTGGCCGGATTGTATCGAGGGCTGGTGATGGAAACCTTTGACCGCAGCTTTTTGCAGGTTAATAACCGCTTTGCTCCCCATTTTATACACGGTGTTTTTCTCGCGTTGCTGGTGCTTAATCTGGTCGCGGGATTTCAAATTCTCGGCACGCTGATGTCTGTCGGATTGATGATGCTACCCGCTGTTTCTGCGCGTTGCTGGGCGAAAACGTTACCAGGCGCGATGCTGATTGCCGTGATTTGCGGCCTGTTATCTGCCTGGCTTGGGTTGGCGTGGTCTTTTGCCGCAGCACTCCCCGCAGGCCCGGCCATCGTATTAACGGCAAGCGTAGGCTTTTTTATCTCAATACTTTTTGGTTCGCGTAGCGGGCTGGTTCGGAGCCTTTGTAGAGGCTGGATAACAACAAGCAAGGGGATTAAATGAAACGTTTTGGGATGATGATGGCATTGGTGCTGGCTTGCTCCAGCCAGGCGGCACTCGCTAAAAACCTCAATGTGGTTGCCAGTTTTACGGTGCTGGCTGATATGGCAAAACAGGTTGGCGGTGAGCATGTGACGGTGAAAAGTCTGGTGGGGCCAGATGGTGATCCCCATAGCTTTGAACCTTCACCACAAGACAGCGTCGCGTTAAGCAAAGCTGACGTGGTTATTGTGAGCGGGCTGGGAATGGAAGGGTGGATGGACCGCCTGGTGAGTGCGTCAGGATATAAAGGCAAAGTGATTGTCGCTTCCGAAGGCGTTTCCACGCGTAAAATGGAGGAGGAGGGTAAGCAAATTACCGACCCGCACGCCTGGAACAGTGCTGAAAACGGAGCTATCTACGCGCAGAATATTACTAAAGCGCTGATGGCTGCCGACCCTGAAGATGCGGCAGCGATTAGTGAAAGCGGCACCGAGTATGTCACGCGCTTGAAACTGTTGGATAGCTGGGCGAAAACGCGCTTTGAGTCTATTCCAAAATCGCACCGCAAAGTGCTCACCAGTCACGATGCATTCGGATATTTTGGCCAGGAATATGGTGTCACTTTCCTTGCACCAGTGGGTTTTTCAACAGAAGCTGAAGCGAGCGCCAGCGATGTTGCGACACTCATTAAACAGCTTAAAAATCAGCACATCAAAACTTACTTTATTGAGAACCAGACCGACCCTCGATTGGTAAAACAAATTGCAGCGGCCAGTGGCGCACAGCCGGGGGGCGAGCTTTATCCTGAAGCACTTTCACCTGCAGGTGGCCCAGCCAGTACCTATGAAATGGCGTTTAAACACAATGTGGACGCCATTGCTAACAGCATGAAGTGATTTAATCGGCCAGCATTCGCTGGCCGTTCTGTTTTTTCTGGAACATCCTCGCGTTATCTAATGTAATCCTCTGAAAGCGTCGTTAAGTGCTATCGTGTAGGCCTGCGATATGTCTACAATCGGGGCCAACATGACAGAGAAAACATTGCGTCAATTAAGTCACCAGGTCGGTGAAGCGCTGGGTCAGCTCGGTGCCATTCTTACCACTGCTGAATCTTGTACTGGTGGCTGGATTGCGAAAGTGATTACCGATGTTTCGGGCAGTTCCGCCTGGTTTGAACGCGGCTTTGTTACCTACAGTAATGAAGCAAAACATCAGATGATTGGTGTTGACAGCGGCACCCTGGAAACCCACGGCGCAGTGAGTGAAGCCGTAGTGCGCGAAATGGCGCAAGGGGCGTTATACGCGGCCGCAGCAGACTTCGCGGTTGCTGTCAGCGGAATTGCCGGGCCAAATGGCGGCAGTGCTGAAAAACCCGTCGGTACGGTGTGGTTTGGTTTTGCTTCAAAGAAAGATGGAACGGTTGCACACCATCAATGTTTTGACGGCGACCGTGACTCAGTTCGCCGCCAGGCCACGGAATACGCACTGCAAACTCTGTGGGAAGAATTTCTCAAAAATAAGCTTGATACTGTATGACTATACAGTATAATTGGCTCAACAAAACAGCATAGTAAGCAGTGTGGCACATCCGTGTATCACCCTGCATGACAGGAGTAAAAATGGCTATCGACGAAAACAAACAGAAGGCGTTAGCGGCAGCACTTGGCCAAATTGAAAAACAATTTGGTAAAGGCTCCATCA
Source organism: Buttiauxella sp. BIGb0471 (assembly GCF_024807715.1). Classification (NCBI taxonomy): domain Bacteria; kingdom Pseudomonadati; phylum Pseudomonadota; class Gammaproteobacteria; order Enterobacterales; family Enterobacteriaceae; genus Buttiauxella; species Buttiauxella sp. BIGb0471. The sequence goes on along the minus strand of NZ_JANUEU010000003.1, from coordinate 81,325 downwards.
TGCGTCTGGGTGAAGACCGTACCATGGACGTGGAAACGATCTCTACCGGTTCACTTTCACTGGATATCGCTCTGGGGGCCGGTGGCCTGCCAATGGGTCGTATCGTTGAAATCTACGGGCCAGAGTCTTCTGGTAAAACGACGCTGACTTTGCAAGTTATCGCCGCCGCTCAACGTGAAGGTAAAACGTGTGCGTTTATCGATGCCGAGCACGCTCTGGACCCGATTTATGCTAAGAAACTGGGCGTAGATATCGACAACCTGCTGTGTTCACAGCCGGACACTGGCGAGCAAGCGCTGGAAATTTGTGATGCGTTGGCACGTTCTGGTGCGGTAGACGTTCTGGTTGTTGACTCCGTTGCCGCTCTGACGCCAAAAGCTGAAATTGAAGGCGAAATCGGTGACTCTCACATGGGCCTTGCGGCACGTATGATGAGCCAGGCCATGCGTAAACTGGCGGGTAACCTTAAGCAATCCAATACTCTGCTTATCTTCATCAACCAGATTCGTATGAAAATTGGTGTGATGTTTGGTAACCCAGAAACCACTACCGGTGGTAACGCGCTGAAGTTCTACGCTTCTGTTCGTCTGGATATCCGTCGTATTGGCGCGGTGAAAGATGGTGATAACGTGGTGGGGAGTGAAACTCGCGTTAAAGTCGTTAAAAACAAAATTGCTGCACCGTTTAAACAGGCTGAATTCCAGATCATGTACGGCGAAGGTATTAACTTCTACGGCGAGCTGGTTGATTTAGGCGTGAAGCACAAGCTGATTGAAAAAGCGGGCGCCTGGTATAGCTACAACGGTGAGAAGATTGGCCAGGGCAAATCAAACTCCAGTAACTTCCTGAAAGAAAACAAGCCAATGGCTGCTGAAATCGAGAAGAAACTGCGTGATATGCTGCTGAATAATCCAGATGGCACACCAGACTTTGTTGCTGATGACCACGACAAAGACGTTGCCGAAACGAAAGAAGACTTCTAAATCCCATGAGGGCTGCTACGGCAGCCCTTGTTTGTTTCTGCGTAACTACATTTTCTTTTAAACAGGTTATCCGCTATGCCTGCTGAATCTACTTCCCGCCGCAGCCCTTATTCTCGCTTGTTAGACAAAGCCACTCGTATTTTGGCGATGCGCGATCACAGCGAACAAGAACTGCGCCGCAAACTTTCGGCCCAGCCGACTTTTCCCGGAAAACCAAAAACAGAAGAAGATCCCGTTACGCCAGAAGATATCGAAAAGGTGATTGCCTGGTGTTATGAACATCGCTGGCTGGATGACGAACTTTTCGCCACACGCTTTATCGCCAGTCGTGGCCGCAAAGGTTATGGTCCGCAGCGTATTCGCCAGGAATTACAAAGCAAAGGTATTTCGCGAGAGACGAGTGAAGTTGCAATGCTGAATTGCGAAATAGACTGGCAGGTGATGGCACAAGAAATTGCTGAGCGAAAATTTGGTGAGCCGCTTCCAACAGAATGGAAAGAACGAGCTAAGGTGCAGCGTTTTCTTCTATACCGCGGATTCTTCATGGAAGATGTCCAGGGCGTTTATTCACGGTAAATATCTAAATTTTGCCGATTAGGGCCACGCGGGATTTTACTTCCCCGATAAGAAAACTTATCTTATTCCCACTTTTTCCAGGCAAACAGGTCAAGACCAAAGCATCAAAATTGGCTATGACCGGTTTGCTAACTCCTCGTTAGCTTGATTTCAGGATAATTATGAGCAAGAGCACCGCTGAGATCCGTCAGGCGTTTCTCGATTTTTTCCATAGTAAAGGTCACCAGGTTGTAGCGAGTAGCTCCCTGGTTCCGAATAACGATCCTACTTTGCTGTTTACCAATGCCGGGATGAACCAGTTCAAGGATGTATTCCTTGGTCTCGACAAACGTAATTATTCCCGTGCAACAACGTCCCAACGTTGTGTCCGCGCAGGTGGTAAACACAACGATCTGGAAAACGTCGGTTACACTGCCCGTCACCACACTTTCTTTGAGATGCTGGGTAACTTCAGCTTCGGCGATTATTTCAAGCATGATGCCATCAATTTCGCATGGGAATTATTGACCGGCGAGCAGTGGTTTAACCTGCCAAAAGACCGTTTGTGGGTCACGGTATACGAGACTGACGACGAAGCGTTTGAAATCTGGGAAAAAGAAGTTGGTGTTCCGCGCGAGCGCATTATCCGCATTGGCGATAATAAAGGCGGCGCTTACGCATCTGACAACTTCTGGCAGATGGGTGACACCGGTCCTTGCGGCCCATGTACAGAAATCTTCTTTGACCATGGCGATCACATCTGGGGCGGGCCTCCGGGCAGTCCTGAAGAAGATGGTGACCGCTATATCGAAATCTGGAACCTCGTATTCATGCAGTTCAACCGTCAGCAGGATGGCACGATGTTGCCACTGCCGAAGCCGTCGGTTGATACCGGTATGGGGCTGGAGCGTATTGCCGCTGTACTGCAACACGTTAATTCCAACTACGAGATCGACTTGTTCAGCAAGCTGATTCAGTCTGTTGCCAAAGTCACTGGCGCAACCGATCTGACCAGCAAGTCGCTGCGTGTTATCGCTGACCATATTCGTTCTTGCGCATTCCTGGTTGCTGATGGCGTTACTCCGTCGAACGAAGGTCGTGGCTATGTGCTGCGTCGCATCATTCGTCGCGCGATTCGTCATGGCAACATGTTGGGCGCGAAAGAAACCTTCTTCTACAAACTGGTTGGCCCATTGGTTGAAGTGATGGGTTCGGCGGGCGAAGAACTGCAACGCCAGCAAGCGCTGGTTGAGCAAGTTCTGAAAACTGAAGAAGAGCAATTTGCTCGTACACTTGAGCGTGGCCTGGCGCTGCTGGATGAAGAACTGGCGAAACTGACCGGCGACACTCTGGATGGCGAAACTGCTTTCCGTCTGTACGACACCTACGGTTTCCCGGTTGACCTGACAGCCGATGTTTGCCGTGAACGTAACCTCAAGGTTGACGAGGCAGGCTTTGAAGCTGCGATGGAAGAGCAACGCCGTCGTGCACGTGAGTCCAGCGGTTTTGGCGCTGACTACAACAGCATGATTCGCGTGGATTCTGCTTCTGAGTTCAAAGGTTACGATCACACCGATTTGACCGCGAAAGTCACCGCGCTGTTTGTTGATGGTAAAGCGGTAGAACAAATTACTGCCGGACAAGAAGCAGTTGTTGTACTCAACGAGACGCCATTCTATGCAGAATCTGGCGGCCAGGTTGGCGACAAAGGTGCGATTAAAGCAAACGGCGTAGATTTTGCTGTCAGCGATACGCAGAAGTATGGCCAGGCTATCGGTCATCTGGGTAAGTTAATTGCAGGCGTTGTGAAAGTCGGCGATAGCGTAAAAGCAGAAGTTGATGAAGAGCGTCGTTCTCGCATTCGTCTGAATCACTCTGCGACACACTTGCTGCATGCGGCTTTGCGCCAGGTTCTGGGCACTCACGTTGCGCAGAAAGGTTCTCTGGTAAACGACAAAGGCCTGCGTTTTGACTTCTCTCATTTTGAAGGGATGAAACCGGCTGAAGTGCGTGCTGTAGAAGATATCGTGAACGCCCAGATTCGCCGCAACTTGCCAATCGAAACCAACGTCATGGACCTGGAATCGGCTAAAGCGAAAGGTGCTATGGCTCTGTTTGGTGAGAAATATGATGATCACGTGCGTGTTCTGAGCATGGGTGATTTCTCAACTGAACTCTGCGGTGGTATTCACGCCAGACGTACTGGCGATATTGGCCTGTTCCGTATTGTTGCTGAATCAGGTACTGCTGCGGGCGTTCGTCGTATTGAAGCTGTTACCGGTGAAGGCGCGCTGGCAAATCTGCATGCGCAGAGCGAACAGTTGCAGGATATTGCACAGTTGCTTAAGGGCGACAGCCAGAATCTGAATGAGAAAGTGCGTTCAGTACTGGAGCGTACCCGTCAGCTAGAAAAAGAATTGCAGCAGTTGAAAGAACAGCAGGCGGTGCAGGAGAGTGCAAACCTTTCCAGCAAAGCTGTCGATGTGAAAGGCGTTAAACTCCTTGTGAGCGAGCTTGCCAACGTTGAACCGAAGATGTTGCGTACCATGGTTGATGACCTGAAAAATCAGCTTGGCTCCGCAATTATTGTTCTGGCGACGGTATCCGAAGGTAAAGTTTCTTTGATTGCTGGTGTATCTAAAGATGTGACCGACCGCGTCAAGGCGGGGGAACTGATTGGGGTCATTGCCCAGCAAGTTGGAGGCAAAGGGGGCGGTCGTCCAGATATGGCTCAAGCGGGTGGTACAGACGCGGCAGCATTGCCAGGCGCTCTGGCCGGTGTGGAAGCCTGGGTCCTGGCGAAGCTCTAAGTAAAAAAATAAAGTGCAGACAGACGCCATAGCTCATTCAGGTTATGGCGTCTTACTAATTTGCACACACTCAATAATGATAAAGTCAGGTTAAAGTCCCGTATATCGGCTAGACTTAGTCATAACAGAATGTAGTGTCGTGGCCGTTCACACTTTATGTGTTTGTCACTACTTACTTTTTGGCGTATATGATGGAGAATGCCGGGATACAGAGAGACCCGACTCTTTTAATCTTTCAAGGAGCAAAGAATGCTGATTCTAACTCGTCGAGTTGGTGAGACCCTCATGATTGGGGATGAGGTGACCGTGACAGTACTTGGGGTAAAAGGTAACCAGGTTCGTATTGGTGTTAATGCCCCTAAGGAAGTTTCTGTTCACCGTGAAGAGATCTACCAACGTATCCAGGCTGAAAAATCGCAACAAACGAGTTACTAAAGTTACTGCGTCTCGCTAACCACTAGCGAGACGCTTCGTTTTACAGGCTTATTTTCTTCGCATTACCTCGCAATACCTCCCATATTTCCTGTCATCGTCTCAAATTCTCACTTGTCCCGATCGCTTTCTTTACCGCATTTCCCCTATCTTGTTTGTTGATAAAACACTCTTTTTGCCGTGAATTCGCCCGAATTGTGTGTGAATTGTGCAATTAAAAATTAGTTGGGAAAAATTGTTTGACTTATAAGTGCGGGAAAGTAATATGTGCGCCACGCAGTGCCGATGAGCAGAAACAAGTTCAACGGTACACCTCGAAAGAGGCGTGTGGTGAGGTGGCCGAGAGGCTGAAGGCGCTCCCCTGCTAAGGGAGTATGCGGTCAAAAGCTGCATCCGGGGTTCGAATCCCCGCCTCACCGCCATTTTGCACCCATAGCTCAGCTGGATAGAGTACTCGGCTACGAACCGAGCGGTCGGAAGTTCGAATCTTCCTGGGTGCACCATTCTTCCTCCTACCACGTAGCACCGGTAGTGTTCCAAAGAAAGTTAATTTCTTAATGAACAGCAGGGAGAAAAACGTTGCTAACGCAACGGCTCGTCAGGGCAAGCACCGCGAGTAACGCTCCGGATGCACCATCTTGTTGATGTTGTTTAGAACAACAAACAGCATTAAGTCAGCAGTAAAAGAAGTAATCCTGTGCACCCATAGCTCAGCTGGATAGAGTACTCGGCTACGAACCGAGCGGTCGGAAGTTCGAATCTTCCTGGGTGCACCATCTTCTTCGATGTTACGGCAAGTTCAGTGACATTGATTCAGAAGTCAAAGCAGTATCCCGATGCACCCATAGCTCAGCTGGATAGAGTACTCGGCTACGAACCGAGCGGTCGGAAGTTCGAATCTTCCTGGGTGCACCATTCTTTTTCGATGTTATGGCAAGTTCAGTGACATTGATTCAGAAGTCAAAGCAGTAACCCGATGCACCCATAGCTCAGCTGGATAGAGTACTCGGCTACGAACCGAGCGGTCGGAAGTTCGAATCTTCCTGGGTGCACCATATTCCCCCCAAATACCAGCAATGGTAGCGCTTCAGAGAAATTCAATTTCTCAGCAAGCACAAGGGAAGATAACGTTGCTTCAGCAACGGCCCGAAGGGCGAGCCTTCGCGAGTAATCTTCCTGGGTGCATCATATTCCCCCAAGTTTTACCTCCTGAATTTCAAAAACAAAAAACCCAGTAACACCACACAAACCCATTAGTTACCTTCTGAACTATCTCAATTACAAATAAGCGACAATATTATTGGTTTACGCTAAAGTAACGCCTCAATATTGTGTGATGTGAGGGATGAGATGTACGAACGTTACGACGGTCTGATTTTCGATATGGACGGAACCATCCTCGATACTGAGCCAACACATCGTAAGGCGTGGCGTGAAACGCTAGCGGGTTATGGTATGCAGTTCGACGAACAGGCAATGGTTGCGTTGAATGGCTCCCCAACCTGGCGCATCGCGCAGGCGATTATCGAACTCAATCGTGCAGATCTTGATCCCCATCGTCTTGCGCAGGAAAAAACGCAGGCCGTAAGAACTATGCTTCTTGATACGGTGCGCCCGCTTCCCCTCATTGATGTTGTTAAATCCTGGCATGGTCGTCGACCAATGGCCGTGGGAACAGGCAGCGAAAGCGATATTGCCGAGGCGCTGCTGAAGCACTTAGGTTTACGCCAGTATTTCTCTGCAGTGGTCGCGGCCGATCATGTTAAAAATCACAAACCCGCTCCTGATACTTTTTTGCTATGCGCTGAATTAATGGGCGTTGCACCGCAAAAATGTGTGGTGTTTGAAGATGCCGATTTCGGCCTCGAAGCGGCGCGAGCGGCTGGAATGGATGGTGTGGACGTCCGTTTGCTGTGAGTGAGGCGCTTTCGCTTTTTTCGTTATTTACCAGCAGTTTTCTTAGCGCAACTTTATTGCCAGGAAGTTCAGAGGCGGTGCTGATTGCGCTATTAGTTGCAGGCACAGGGCCGACCTGGTTACTCATTGTGATAGCAACAATGGGTAATAGCCTTGGAGGCCTGACTAACGTTATTCTGGGGCGGTTTTTCCCGTTACGGGAAACGTCGCGCTGGCATGGAAAGGCAAGTGCGTGGCTGGAGCGTTTTGGCCCGGTAACATTATTACTCAGTTGGATGCCTGTAATCGGCGATCTGCTGTGCCTGTTAGCTGGCTTATTAAGAATGAGCTGGGGACCGGTAATCTTTTTTTTATGCCTTGGTAAAGCGCTTCGCTATATCGTTGTAGCGGCTGCAACGGTTCAAGGCATGGCGTGGTGGCACTAATTGAGTGGAATGATAATTATCACCCCCACCTAAAACAATTATGCTTAATAAAAATGAATTCGACAGGCGGGAGGTCAATTTGATCCCGAACGTATCACAGGCGCTGGCCTGGCTGGAAAAGCATCCTCAGGCAGTAAAAGGTATTCATCGTGGTCTTGAGCGTGAAACGCTGCGAGTCACGCCAGATGGCCAGTTGGCGACAACAGGCCACCCGGAAAGCCTTGGTTCAGCGCTGACACACAAATGGATAACCACCGATTTCGCAGAAGCACTGCTGGAGTTTATCACTCCGGTTGATGGCGACATCGACCATATGCTGACGTTTATGCGCGATCTCCATCGCCATACGGCCCGTGAACTGGGTGACGAGCGCATGTGGCCGCTGAGCATGCCATGCTACATCAACGATGGTCAGAACATTGAGCTGGCACAGTACGGCTCATCCAACAACGGTCGTTTAAAGACGTTATATCGTGAAGGTTTGAAAAACCGTTACGGTGCGTTGATGCAGACCATCTCTGGCGTTCACTACAACTTCTCGTTGCCGCTGGAGTTCTGGCAGGCACGTCTGGGCGTAGAAGATGCGCAGAGCGGTAAAGAAGCGATTTCCGCCGGATACTTCCGCCTGATTCGTAACTACTACCGTTTTGGTTGGGTCATTCCATATTTATTCGGTGCATCGCCTGCAATCTGTTCATCCTTCCTGCAAGGGAAAGAAAGCGCATTGCCGTTTGAAAAAACCGAATGCGGCATGAATTACTTACCGTATGCGACTTCATTGCGCCTGAGCGATTTGGGTTATACCAATAAATCCCAGAGCAATCTTGGTATCACGTTTAACGATTTGGAAACTTATGTCGCCGGATTGAAACGCGCCATTAAGACGCCATCGGAAGAATACGAGCAGATGGGGTTAGAGAAGGACGGCAAGCGTCTTCAAATCAACACCAACGTGCTGCAAATCGAAAATGAACTCTATGCACCGATTCGCCCGAAACGCGTCACAGGGCCGGGTGAGTCGCCTTCTGATGCGCTGATGCGTGGCGGGATTGAATATATCGAAGTGCGTTCCCTCGATATCAACCCATTCTCGCCAATTGGCGTTGACGAGCAGCAGGTTCGTTTCCTTGATCTGTTTATGATTTGGTGTGTGTTGGCTGACGCGCCGGAAATGAGCAGCGACGAATTGTTATGTACCCGCAAAAACTGGAATCGTGTGATTCTTGAAGGCCGCAAACCGGGCCTGACGCTGGGTATGGGCTGTGAAACCGCGCAACATCCGCTGCCAAAAGTGGGCAAAGATCTGTTTGCAGATTTACGCCGCGTTGCCGAAACGCTCGATGGCATTGCCGGAAATACAGAATATCAGGATGTGTGCGACCAACTGGTTGCGTGCTTTGACGATCCAGAATTAACGTACTCAGCACGTATTCTGCGGTCTATGATTGATAATGGTATTGGCGGTACAGGGCTTGCGTTGGCAGAGCAATACCGTCAGGTTCTGGTACAAGAGCCGCTGGAGATTTTGACTGAAGAAGTATTGCAGAAAGAGTGTGATGCTTCATGGCAGCGCCAGCGTGATATCGAGGCCAGTGATACTGAGCCGTTTGATGTCTGGCTTGAAAGTCACTCTTGATACAAAAGAAAAAGGCCACAATGAGTGTGGCCAAAATATTCATCTCTGAATCAGGGATGATGATAACAAATGCGCGTCTTTCATATACTCAGAGTAGCGTAGGAAAGATTGGTTCATTTTATTTTTAAAAAAATCACTTATCGGAGGTTGTCAGATGCCGTTGTTGGATAGCTTCACCGTTGACCATACCCGAATGGGCGCACCAGCAGTGCGTGTGGCCAAAACGATGCATACGCCTCATGGCGATACTATCACTGTATTTGATCTGCGCTTTTGTATCCCGAACAAGGAAGTGATGCCAGAAAAAGGGATTCATACTCTTGAGCACCTGTTTGCTGGATTTATGCGTGACCACCTGAACGGGAATGGCGTAGAGATTATTGATATTTCACCAATGGGCTGCCGTACGGGCTTCTATATGAGCCTGATTGGTGTACCGGAAGAGACTCGCGTTGCTGATGCATGGAAAGCGGCAATGGAAGACGTACTGAAGGTGAAAGAGCAAAACCAGATCCCTGAGCTGAACGTTTACCAATGTGGCACTTACCACATGCACTCGCTGCAAGAAGCGCAGGATATCGCGCGTCATATCCTTGAGCATGGCGTGAGCGTAAACAGCAACGAAGAGCTGGCTTTGCCGAAAGAGACACTTAAAGAGCTGCACCTGTAGGTCGGATAAGCAACGTCATCCGACAATAATGAGTAAAAGCAAAAAGGGGCCAATCGGCCCCTTTTGTATTTCTGACATTCTGTCTGACTTAGTGCGCTCCACCGCCGCCACCACCGGCACCAAACGGTGGTTTGGCAAACCACACCAACCCCAACAACAGAATAAAGACTCCCGCTGAGAACCAGAAAATCTCATTGGCCGAAATAATCAGCCCCTGGTTGGTAATCTGCTGCGCAATATAGCCAGAGGCTTGTTGCGGCGACATACCGAGATTTTCGAGCTGCGAATACATCTGCTGCGCATTCGGGTTAAATGGCGTGACCGACTCCGTTAACTGCGAATGGTGCAACGCTTCGCGGTTAGTCCAAAGCGTCGTGGTTATCGACGTGCCAATCGAACCGGCAAGGGTTCGGGTAAAGTTCGACAAACTCGATGCTGCGGCCATGCGCTCAGGCGGTAAACCGGAAAGGGTAATCGTCGTCAATGGCATAAAGAAACAGGCCACAGCGAAGCCCTGAATGAATTGCGGCCACGCTGACCCGCCAAAATCCATTCCCGGTTCAAAGGTATAAGCACGCCAGTAGAAACAGACGGCGTACATAATAAAGCTGAACGTCACCAGACGCCGCATATCGAGCTTGTGAGCAAAGCGCCCGATAATCGGCGATAGCAGAACCGGAATGATCCCGACCGGTGCCGACGCCAGACCCGCCCAGGTTGCCGTGTAGCCATATACCTCCTGCAATAGCTGCGGCAGCAAAACAATTGCGCCGAAGTAGAGCATGTAGGCGAGACTGATACACAGACACCCGATGGTAAAGTTTCGCGATTTAAACAGCGACAAATCAACGATCGGATTGTCGTCCGTTAGCTCCCAGACAATCAAGAAGCTTATCGCCACCACCGCGACGACAGTCAGAACCACCACTTCGGTTGAGTTAAACCAATCCAATTCTTTACCGCGGTCGAGCATGATTTGCAGGCTACCAATGCCTACAACCAACAGCGCAAGGCCGATGGCATCAATGCGACGATGCTCGGTTTTAGTTTCGCGCCCACGTAGCGTTTGCAGCGTCAGCAGAACCACCACCGCACCGATCGGCACGTTGATAAAGAAGATCCATCCCCAGTGGTAGTTATCACTGATATAACCACCGAGAATTGGCCCACAAATTGGCGCTACGATAACCGTCATCGACCACAGCGCCAGAGCGATACTTCGCTTAGCAGGTGGATAATTGTTCAGCAGCAGACTTTGTGAGAGCGGAATCAACGGCCCGGCAACAATCCCCTGGATAACGCGGAAGAAAATCAGCATCTCCAGGCTTTTGGACACGCCACATGCCCATGATGCCAACACGAACAGAATCGTTGACCACATGAACAGCTTCACTTCACCAAGGCGCTTGGCAAGCCACCCGGTTATCGGAATGGAGATGGCGTTTGCCACCCCAAACGAGGTAATAACCCAGGTTCCCTGGCTCAATGATGAGCCAAGGTTCCCGGCGATAGTCGGAATTGCCACGTTGGCGATGGTAGAGTCCAGCACCTGCATAAAGGTCGCCAATGACAAGGCGATGGTCATAATGACCAGTGGAGCACCTTCCAGCGGTTTCTGCTGTTTCATACAAGCTCCGCTTTGTTAACCCGCATTGGCCTGGATGATGTTATTGATAAGCTCGTTGGCAGGCGCAAGATTCAGCTCACGCGCATTGCTTTCATACACCGGAGAGTGACGAGTCGTATTTGCCAGCATACTGCCTTCGCGGTTACTGGTATCCACAGTCACCAGTGTCGACAAACCGATTCGCAGCGGATGTTGCTCAAGCTGCTTTGCATCCAGTTCAATACGCACAGGCAAACGCTGAACGACTTTGATCCAGTTACCCGTCGCATTTTGTGCCGGGAGCAAAGAGAACGCGCTGCCGGTGCCCATATCCAGGCCGACAACTTTACCGGTGTACTCAACTTTATCGCCGTAAATATCACTGACAACAGTCGCCGGTTGGCCGATGCGCATATGCGCAAGTTGGGTCTCTTTGAAGTTTGCATCCACCCACAAACCGCTTGCAGGCACGATGGCCATCAGCGGAGTCGTTGGGCTAATTTGCGCGCCAACTTGCACAACACGGCGTGAAACATAGCCGGTCATTGGGCTGACGATTTTGGTACGTTGCAGCGCCATCCAGGCATTACGCAACTCGGCTGCGGCCTGCTTAACGCTTGGCTGCTCTTCGAGTTTAGTGCCCAGGATCATCGCCTGATTGGCATTATATTGCTGAACGGCAACATCCAGTTGCGCTTGAGCCGATGCAACGGCATCACGGGCGTGTTGCAATTCCTCACGACCAATCAGGTTGGCATTCCCCAACGGTACGCGGCGATTCAGGTCGCTTTGAGCTTGTGCAAGAGAAGTCTTTTGCAGCTCAATATTGGCCTGATATTGCTTGCTGTTAATCATTAACTGACGCGTTTGACGAACACTTGAAGCCAACACGGTTTGTGCTTGCTCAAAGGCTTGCTCTGCATCAGCCTGGTCCAGCGTCACCAGCACATCGCCTTGTTTAACGAAGTCGGTATTATCAGCCCAAACCTTGGTTACGCTTCCGGAAACCTGGGACATTATCTGTACCTGATTACCGGCCACATACGCATCATCCGTATTTTCGTAGTGACGTAATACTAAAAACCAGTAAATCCCATATGCCACAGCAATAATGACAAACAGCAGGGTCAACAGGAGTAAGGCACCTTTACGTTTGCCTTTCTTGTTACCCGGCTGCTGCGGGGTTTGAGTCTCCGCATGTGCGCTCATGCTTATCTCCACACTTTTTTATTATAGTGATCGGCTGAGCCGACCTGTTAGACCCAACAGGCCAGCAAGGTGAGTTGCTGGCCTGTTGGTATTCATCTTTTTTGGGGCACTACGATTTCACGCGATGACGGCACTTAGCGCACGGCTTCAAGTACGGTCTGGTTCTCATCCATTTCATCCAGGCGGGTCAGCAGTTTGCGGGTAATATTTTCCAACTGCTCTTTCTCCGTTCCGCTCAGTGAAGACCACAGCTCATGCAAGCAGCGGTGTTGCGGCGGTAGCACCTGACGTAAGAACTCGTGACCTTTTTCGGTCAAATGCAGATGCAGGCAGCGGCGATCGTTATCGCTTTCACGGCGTTCAATCCAACCACGCTTTTCCAGTTCATCAGCAATACGGGTCGCATTGGTACGGGAAGAACCCAGAGCACAGCTCAATTCTGAAGGCTGAATGCTATGGCTTTCCTGCGATTCAAGAGTGATCAACGCCATAAATAGCGTCTCGTTAATCCCTTGAGCTTTCAGCATTTTATTGCGGTTTTCCAAAAGCTTTCCCTGCATGTGCATGCACAGGCGGGTCAGAAGAACTTCCTGGTATGGGAATTCCTCGTAGCGTTTGGCGCGAAATTTTAGCATTTGTTCAATGGGCGTAAACGAACTATCCATTTTGGCATAACCTCATTAGTTGCGGTCGATATAATAACGATGGTGACAAATAAAGTAAATGTATTGTTTATACGTTTTTCATCGTCAGACGGTGATCACCATCATGAGTTTCCAGGTTAATCCATAACCCAGAGCACTTAATAACGTCGGGATAATAATGCTGCGAGTTTTGTAAAAGCTCAGCCCGAGAATGATAAATCCCATTAACGTCGGGATCAGACGCTGCGCGTCATGCATGATTTCAGGCACGCTGGAAACCACCAGCAAAGCGCAAATTGACGCAATGCCAATACTGTCGAGCAGAACACCTGTCGCCCCACGTTTTGCCGGACGCGTCGAATTTGCCCGGATGCGCAGAGGCAAATAGCGAAACATATAGTTAGCAAAGCCGACCAGCAGACCCAGCAAAAGCACTTGTGTACTCATTCTGGTTCTCCCTGATAAAACGTCTGTACTAATGCCGCCATGCATCCACACGCAATGCCCGCAAAAATCGCCGCAGGAATAGAAATCAGCGTGACGCCCAGTAATGCGCCCGCAAGCGAAGCGGTCACCGTCCATGACTGCTTACGCTGGAACGACGCCAGTAAGAAGCTCATAAAAAGGGCGGGTAACATAAAGGTTAACGCCGCTTCCACAGCAGGGAAGTTATCCAGCAAACCATTCCCGGACCATGATCCTAGCGCGGTGCCCAGTATCCACGAGAACCAGGAGCTGAATGCGATGCCGATCATCCAGTTTTCGCTCCAGCGGCGGTTATCGCGCACCAGTTTCGCAGTGGCTGCGGCAAAAACTTCGTCGGTCAGCCCAAAAGCCCAAATCGCGGTTTTAGGTTTGCTCAACTGACGGGTAATTCGTTGGCGCAGGGAAGGGCCGTATAAGACGTGGCGCACATCCATTGCCATGACTGTTAATGCGGCTACCCACAAAGAACTGCCAGCAGCTAATAAAGCGGTAATTACAAACTGGCTGGCACCAGCATAAATAATGCAGGAGAAAAACAGGCTCTCAAGTGGCGTGAATCCCAGCTTGGTCGCATTCAATCCAAATGCGAATGCTACCGGAATATAGCTGATGACAATCGGTAAACTGTCTTTCAGCCCTTCAACCCAGGTAGCATCGTTTTGTTTGTTATTTAGTGGAACTGTTGCAGGACTATCCATATTAACTATTTATCTATTGCTGACGTTAATGTCACTCGAATGAACAAACAGGGATAACCTTAACAGACTGGTACGACCCTTAATACCCCAAATTATCCGCAGGGTCTGTAAAGGATTAGTGGTATCACGGCTGACGGTGATAACCGCGCCACCACACTACCAAATTTAGTAGGGCAATGATGGCACCCGCCGCGCACACGCCATTCCATCCAGCATGTTGATAAGCGCTGGCAGAAATAATCGAACCTGCGGCCCCGCCAATAAAGTAGCTGGTCATATAACCGGCGGTCAGGCGATTTCGCGCATCCGGCATCATGCGGTAGATAACGGTTTGGTTGGTGATATGCACGCCCTGTACCGTTAAGTCCAGAACCAGAATACCAATGATAAGTGCGATGATTGAATACTGCCCCATCGCGATAGCAATCCACGACAGCAACAACAGCACAAGCCCAATGGTCGTCGTAAGATGCGCTTTGCCTTTATCGGCAAAACCGCCCGCCGGACGCGCACCCAATGCCCCCGCCGCACCTGCCAGGCCAAACAGGCCAATCATCCCATCCGAGAAGTTAAACGGCGGTGATGCCAGCAGAAATGCCATTGATGTCCAGAGAATGCTGAAGTTCGCAAACGTCAGGCAGCCCAACAATGCACGGGTACGCAATAGTGGGTTTTTGATAAACAGGCCGAATACCGAAGAGAGCAATTGCGGGTAATTAAGGTGCGTTTCGGACTTCACTTTCGGCAGCCCGCGCCACAGCGCTATAGCCATAAAGATCATGAGTACACTCGCCACCCAGTACACCGTCCGCCAGCCGCCGAGACTTGCCAGTAATCCGGCAACAGTTCGTGCCAGTAAGATGCCGAGCAACAGCCCGCTCATAATCGTGCCGACGACCTTGCCACGCTTTTCAGGCTCGGCAAGCGTTGCCGCCAGGGGCACGAGGATTTGCGCCACCACCGAGAACAACCCGGTCAGTGCAGTGCCGAGGATCATCACCCACAGCGTTTGGCTTAGTGCCGTGATGACCATGCCGCCCGCTGCCAGCAACGTCATAAACACTATTAACCCACGGCGCTCAAACATATCACCCAGCGGCACCAGCAGCAGCAAACCTGCGGCATAGCCAAGCTGTGCGGCGGTCACAATAAATCCGGCCTGATTGATGGAGAGCGAAAACGCATTCGCGATGGTGTCGAGCAGGGGTTGTGCGTAGTAGTTGCTTGCAACGGCCAGACCCGTGGCAATAGACATCAGGACGATGAGAGCTGGGCTAAGTCCCTGGGAGGTTTTATTCATTCTTATTCTTCGGTTGGAAATGACAGGACGGGAATAATAGCGAAAATTAAGGCAAGCGGGAGTCGGATTGTGCGGTTTGATTTTATTGGGACGCCTCACCCTAACCTTCTCCTGGGGGAGAAGGCCGGGATGAGGGCGTCCTCAGCTAGATATGAACTATTACTTAACTGCCAGCGCCTCATTCACCCAGCCATCGAACTCGGCCTGGTGAGCTTTAATCCAGCCATCAACGTGACCCTGAATATCAGCTTCTGAAGCATGACCGCTGTGCATCATTGCATTCTGAGCATTAATATCTGCCAGCGGTAATTTCATCAGGCTGAACAGTTTCGCGGCCTGCGGGTTTTTCGCAGCCCAGGCTTTGTTTGCCACAATGTGCATGGTATTCACAGGGAAACCGTAGTTCGCGCCATTCGGCAGTTTGGTATCAATGTCTTTCTGCTCACCCGGCAAAGAAGAGAACGGTACTTGCAACCACACCACATCTTTACCCGGTTTGAGCACATCGCTTACCCAGTAAGGCGTCCAGGTGTAATACAGTACCGGCTTGCCTTCTTTAAAGCGCGCAATTGTGTCAGCCATCATGGCGGAATAGTTACCGTGATTCACCGTGACGGTATCAGCCAGCTTAAACGCTTCATTCTGGTGATTAATGACCGCTTCACAACCCCAACCCGGTGTGCAGCCCATCATGTCGGCTTTGCCGTCGCCGTTGCTGTCGAACAGTTTGGCGATTTTGGGATCTTTTAGCTGCTCAACATTGGTAATGTGATACTGGTCAGCAGTTTTTTTATCAATCAAATAACCCTGTGCAGCGCCGGTAACATACACACCTTCACGATAGAATTTCTTATCGCCACCCGCTGCGGCATACATATCGTCATGCAAAGGCTGCCAGTTCACTGCGGTAAACGTGGCGTCGCCAGAGGCAATTGAGGTGTAACCGACGTTGTAATCGACTTCACTTGGCTTATTGACGGTGTAACCCATTTTTTCCAGCGCCCGGCTGACCAGTTCAGTCTGGAATGTTTCTTCAGAAATGGTGCTTTGAATGGGCTGAACGGTAATGCCTTTACTCGGCAAATCAGCAGCAAAAGTGGTGGTAGTAACGAGTGTGGCAAGAGCTGTAGCTAATAGAGTTGTGTGTCGCATCGTCGTTATTCCTGATTGTGGTGATGGGGCGAGGGGCGGCACGAATGCCGCCGCCAGGCTTATTTAATGAAGGGACGGGTCACTAAACCAATTGGACCTGAGTTGTACCAACGGCGGTTGCCACGGCTGCGTGAATCGCGGCCAATGGACTGAGTTAAGCGGTCGAGAATAATGGCAAGTATTACAATACCGACGCCGCCTACGGTCGCAAGACCCATATCGAGACGGCCAATCCCGCGCAGTACCATCTGGCCAAGACCGCCAACGGCAATCATCGAGGCGATAACCACCATCGAAAGTGCGAGCATTAGCGTCTGGTTAACACCGGCCATAATGGTCGGCATTGCCAGCGGAAGCTGAACTTTGAACAGCATCTGGCGCGGGCTTGCGCCAAACGAGCGTGAGGCTTCAATCAAATCTTCCGGCACCTGCTTAATGCCCAGGATCGTCAGACGTACGATTGGCGGCAGGGCAAAGATAATTGTCACCACCACGCCCGGCACATTACCGATACCGAACAACATCACAATCGGTACCAGATAAACAAACGCCGGAGTGGTTTGCATCGCGTCAAGCAATGGGCGAATTATCTTCGCGGCACGTTCGCTGCGTGCCAGCCAAATCCCAAGCGGCAGGCCGATTATCATGCAGAACAGCAGGGCGGTGAGCACCAGCGCCAGCGTCACCATGGCTTGCGACCAGGCACCAATCGCCCCAATCGCCACCAGCGAAACCAGTGTTGCGATACCCATCCCGAGGCTCGACATCTGCCACGCAATCAGCGCGAACAAAATGATGGCGACGGGGGCCGGCATGCCCAGCAAAAAGTGCTGGAAACCGCTCAGGATGTAATCCACCGGAACGCGGATCCCCTGGAACACCGGGCGGAAATGCATTACCACCCAATCGATGCCGCTTGTCACCCAGCTATCGAGCGGAATAAGCGTCTTATGAAAGGGATCGAGAATATTAAAATGCTCGGCTTGCGGAGCAGGCGCTGAGTTCAGCCAGTCTGCGCTGCTGCTTGCTGCGGGTGTTGAAGCGGCCTGGCTTCCCCACGCATCGGCAGTTGAAGCCGCTTGTTGTGTTGTTGCGTCGGCAGCCGCTGCGCTGCCGGTATCCCACGGATTTGATGCACTCATTGACTTACCCCTTCACGATCTAACGCCTGTAGCAGCACCCCTTTTGAGATGATGCCCACGTACTGACTCTCTTCCCCAATAACCGGAACCGCGCACGGAGCCTGGCCGACATGGGTAAGTAAGTCACTCAGTGACGTTTCTGCGGAAACCGCCGCAGGAGATTCGAGGTAAGCCCCATCCAGACCTTCACCCTTAGCGAGTGCGGCTTTCAGAGAATCGGTTGAGACAATGCCGAGGAATTTTTGCCCGCGCTCAATGACATAACCATATTCACGGTCTTCATCCTGGAGCAGTTTAAGTGCAGAACGAGGGCCAAAACCGGCGGTTTTACGCAACAGACCTGCCGGGCTACGACGGGCAATATCTTTGGCACTAAATACCTGGCTAATATCCACACCACGGAAGAAGGTGCGCACATAATCGTTCGCCGGGTTATTCAGAATTTCATCCGGTGTCCCGACCTGCACCACTTCGCCGCCCTGCATAATGGCAATTCGGTCGCCAATACGCATTGCTTCATCCAGATCGTGAGAAATAAATACAATGGTACGCTGATGTTTCGCCTGCAATTTAATTAACTCGTCCTGCATTTCAGTACGAATTAAAGGATCGAGTGCGGAGAAGGCTTCATCCATCAATAATATATCCGGATTAATAGCCAAAGCGCGGGCCAAACCCACACGTTGACGCATACCACCAGAAAGCTCATCAGGATAAGCATGGGAATAATTTTCCAGCCCTACCTGACGTAACGCATCCAGCGCTTTTTCCTGACGTTCTTTAACCGGGATGCCAGCTAATTCCATGCCGAATGCGGCGTTATTTAACACCGTCATATGGGGCATCAGAGCAAATGACTGGAATACCATAGAGATTTTATTTTTGCGGACTTCACGAAGTTCTGCGTCGGATATTTTGGCAATATCAACGCCGTCAATGAGTACCTGCCCACGGGTTGGTTCAATCAGGCGATTGAGAAGGCGAACCATGGTGGATTTACCGGAACCCGATAACCCCATGATGACAAAAATCTCGCCTTCTTCAATGGCCAGACTGGCGTCTTTTACGCCAAGCGACAGCCCTGTTTTCTCCAATAATTCAGACTTTGAAATACCTTTCTCTATATATTTGAATGCACGCTGTGGATGCTCGCCAAATACCTTATATAAATTCTTTACTTCAAGTTTAATTGCCATGCAATAAAGTTATTCCTGTATTTATATATTTATACACAATTCCTGATGGAAATATTCACTGCATATACCCTAACATACTCAGAATCTGAGACAACCCTCGATTTCCGATATATCCAATATCCACGCGGCTTGAGTGGGCAGAATTTCCCATGAGTAAAGGGCTGAGGGCAAATCAGAGAAAGATGATATTTTTTGTAAGCGGATGGGAAATTCGGTTGAATGAGAGGCGATCATCAATAATATGTAGGGTGGATAAGCGACAGCGTCATCCACCAATTTTTACATTTATTAATGTCGGATGACGCGATGCTTATTCGACCTACATTAAGGTGAAATGCTTATTTAAAAATCCCAATCCTCATCAGCGGTTTCCACCGCTTTTCCCATCACATACGACGAACCTGAACCTGAGAAATAGTCATGGTTTTCATCTGCATTAGGCGAAAGAGCGGCCAGTATCGCCGGGTTGACCTCTGCCATTTCAGGTGGGAACAGCGCGTGATAACCCAGATTCATCAATGCTTTATTGGCGTTGTAGCACAGAAATGCTTTCACCTCTTCTTGCCAGCCCACGCCACCATATAGCGCATCGGTATACGCCACTTCGTTATCGTAAAGATCCATCAGCAAATCGAGGGCGAAATTCTGTAACTCGGCCTGGCGTTCAGCGCTTTGTTGGGCCAGCACTTTCTGGAATTTATAGCCGATATAATAACCATGGACCGCTTCGTCGCGAATAATTAAGCGAATCAGGTCAGCCGTGTTAGTCAGCTTGCCGCGACTCGACCAATACATCGGCAAATAAAAGCCTGAATAAAAGAGGAATGATTCCAGAAACACACTGGCGATTTTCTTCTTCAATGGGTCATCAGCATGATAGTGAGCGAGAATAATTTGTGCTTTGCGCTGCAATGGCTCGTTTTCTACACTCCAGGCATAAGCCGCATCCACATCTTTGCTCTGACAAAGCGTCGAGAAAATCGAACTATAAGAACGCGCGTGCACCGCTTCCATAAAGCTGATGTTCGACAATACCGCTTCTTCATGTGGCGTAATCGCATCACTCATCAGTATCGGCGCGCCAACCGTATTCTGAATCGTGTCGAGTAAAGTCAGGCCGGTAAACACGCGAATAGTGAGCTGCTGCTCATCGTGACTTAATGATTGCCAGGCCGGAATGTCATTCGACAGCGGGACTTTCTCGGGCAGCCAAAAATTACTGGTCAGGCGGTTCCAGACTTCGAGGTCTTTTTCATCCTCAATAATGTTCCAGTTGATGGCGCGCACGCGGGTTAACTGAGTCATCTTCTCTCCTTATAAAGCGCAGGACACGCAGCCCTGGACTTCTGTTCCTTCCAGCGCCATCTGGCGTAAGCGAATGTAATACAGAGTTTTTATGCCTTTTTTCCAGGCGTATATCTGCGCCTTATTAATATCGCGAGTGGTGGCGGTATCACGGAAAAACAGCGTCAGCGACAAGCCCTGATCGACATGGCGCGTGGCCTCGGCGTAGGTATCGATGATCTTTTCCGGGCCAATGTCGTAGGCATCTTCGTAATATTGCAGATTGTCGTTGGTCATAAACGGAGCGGGATAATAAACGCGCCCGGTTTTGCCTTCTTTGCGGATCTCAATACGCGAGACAATCGGGTGAATACTCGACGTCGCGTGGTTGATATAAGAGATAGAACCGGTCGGCGGAATAGCCTGCAAATTCTGGTTATACAGCCCGAATTCCATCACATCATCGCGCAACTTCTGCCACTGCTCGCGGGTGGGAATGGCGACTCCGGCCCTGGCAAATAAAGCGCGCACTTTCTCAGTTTTTGGCTGCCAGTTTTCTTGCAGATACTGTTGGAAATATTCGCCACTGGCATAACGCGATTGCTCGAAACCGGCGAAGCGCTGTTTACGTTCGCGAGCCAGCAAATTCGAGGCGCGGACGGCGTGCCAGGTGACGGTGTAGAAATAGAAGTTAGTGAAATCCAGCCCTTCCGGCGAGCCATAAGCAATACCTTCCCGGGCCAGATAACCATGCAAATTCATCTGCCCAAGGCCGATGGCGTGGGACGCGGCATTTCCGGCTTCAATCGACGGCACTGAGCGAATATGGCTCATATCAGAAACCGCCGTCAGGCCGCGAATCGCGGTTTCGATGGTCCTGGAAAAATCAGGCGAGTCCATGGTATGCGCGATATTCAGCGAGCCGAGGTTACAGGAAATATCCTTCCCAACTTGCGCATAATCGAGATTTTCGTCGTACGTCGATGCGCTATTAACCTGGAGAATTTCCGAGCATAAATTGCTCATATTGATACGGCCAGCAATCGGGTTTGCACGGTTTACCGTATCTTCAAACATGATGTACGGATAGCCAGATTCAAACTGAATTTCCGCCAGGCGCTGGAAGAACTCACGGGCAGTAATAAAGGTTTTGCGGATGCGCTCATCAGCCAGCATTTCTTCATAGCATTCGCTAATTGAAATATCGCTATACGGCTTGCCGTAAATCCGCTCGACATCGTAAGGCGAAAACAGCGCCATCGGCTGATTATCTTTCGCTAACTGGAAAGTGATATCCGGGATCACAACACCTAGCGAAAGCGATTTAATACGGATTTTTTCGTCAGCGTTTTCACGCTTGGTATCGAGGAAACGCAAAATATCCGGGTGATGGGCGTGGAGATAAACCGCCCCCGCGCCCTGGCGCGCACCCAGTTGATTCGCATAAGAAAATGCATCTTCGAGCATTTTCATCACCGGGATTACGCCGGATGACTGGTTTTCGATGCGTTTAATCGGCGCGCCCACTTCGCGTAAATTTGAGAGTAAAAACGCCACGCCTCCGCCGCGTTTTGAAAGCTGCAACGCAGAATTTACCGCGCGCCCAATGGACTCCATATTGTCTTCAATACGCAGCAAGAAACAGGAAACCAGCTCACCACGCTGCATCTTTCCGCAGTTAAGAAATGTGGGTGTCGCAGGCTGAAAGCGTCCGCTGAGCATTTCATTCATTAATTGCAGTGCCAGCTTTTCGTCACCCTGAGCCAGTGTTAACGCCACCATGCACACACGGTCGGGGAAGTGTTCCAGATACTCTTTGCCATCGTAAGATTTCAGCGTGTAGCTGGTGTAATACTTCCACGCACCGAGGAAAGTCTGGAACTGGAACCCACTGTGGTGTGCTTTCTCAAACAGGCCGACCACAAAACTTCTCGGGTAACGTTGCAGCACCGCATTATCGTAATAACCTTCAGCCACCAGACACTCCAGGCGCGCCTGCGGATTGGCAAACTGGCGCGAGCGGGGCAGCACATATTGCTGATGGAATTGCTCCACCGCCAGGTGGTCTTTCTCAAACTGAATGCGCCCCTGGGAATCATAAAGATTCAGCATGGCGTTGAGCGCGTGATAATCCGCGCTTTCGTTCGCCGTCAGGCGGATAGCTTCTGTCGTTGCCAAAATTCGTTGACTCCCTTACGCACGTTTTCAA
Source organism: Buttiauxella sp. BIGb0471 (assembly GCF_024807715.1). Classification (NCBI taxonomy): domain Bacteria; kingdom Pseudomonadati; phylum Pseudomonadota; class Gammaproteobacteria; order Enterobacterales; family Enterobacteriaceae; genus Buttiauxella; species Buttiauxella sp. BIGb0471. Next base: position 58,971 of record NZ_JANUEU010000003.1, on the reverse strand, counting down.
TGTCCTGGTCGGTGCCGAGTAACTCAAAACGATAGAGATACGGCACCTGGCATTTTTGGGCTATCACATCGCCCGCCCGGCAAAACCCTTCGCCGAAGTTTCGATTACCGCTGGCAATCACGCCGCGCAGTAATGCCCGATTGTTGGGGTTATTTAAAAATCGGATCACTTGCGCGGGAACGGCACCGGCAATTCCGCCGCCGCCATAACTCGGCACAATCAGGATGTAAGGCTCCGTCACTTCCAACCGTTGTTTGAAATCCAACGGAATGCGCAGCGCGGGCAAACCCAGGCGTTCGATAAAACGCAGAGTATTTTCCGAGGTGCTGGAGAAGTAGACGAGATTGCTCATGCTGTGGCTCGGGTTTGCAGGCGGTTAATCATATCCGGGCGAAACCCGCTCCAGCTTTCCTGCTCGGTGATCACAACCGGCAACTGGCGGTAACCCAAAGCACGCAAATCGTCGGCCGCCTCCGGGTTTACATCGAGATTAATCATCTCAAACGTGAACCCACGGCTTTCGATAGCACGCCTGGTAGCATGGCACTGAACACAGTCATTTCGAGTGTATATGGTAATGCGCATGATTCTTATTCTCTCTGTGGTTGAGAATATGAATACTAGATGTGGGTGGTAAAATTATCAACCATACAAGATATAGTATTTTTAGATAAGAATAGAAAAGGGGATGAGCGTGGCGGGATGTAAACAACCCTCACCCTGGCCCTCTCCCTGAGGGAGAGGGGATCTTCATTTCTCCCTCTCCAGGGGGAGAGGGTTGGGGTGAGGGGAAAGGCGCAGATACTACATACGCATACTGATCGCTAAACGGTTAAAGGCGTTCATCAGGCTCGCGGTAAAGGTCAAATCACTGATCTCTTGTGCCGTAAAGAATTGCAGCAGCGGCTGATACACCGCATCTTCGGCCCCTTCGGTAATCAGCGTCACCGCTTCTGCCCAGGCCAGCGCGGCACGCTCTTTGTCGCTGAAGTGATTACTCACCTTCCAGCCTGCCAGGGCATCCAGTTTGGTCTGCTCGACACCATCTTTGCGCAAGGCTTTAGAATGCATCTCCAGGCAATAGGCGCAGCCGTTAATTTGCGAGACGCGCAGGAAAACCAGTTCAATCAGAGTTGATCCAAGCGAGCTGGATTCCAGACCTTTCAGTGCCTGAAGCATTGGCTTAAACACGGCAGGAGAAAGGTCGTAGTAAGGTTGGCGTAATTCAATCATGGTTTTATTCCTCGTGTTGGTATGCCGACAATTTAGCACTATGATGGACTACTAAAGAGAGCCATAAATTAACTAATAAAGCAGGCCATAATGGCAAAATCGATCGAACCGATAGTAAGCGCTCACCACGCAATCCCGCGTTACCAGCAAATAGCACGGCAACTAAAACAAGCCATTAGTGATGGGGAACTCGCCGCCGGTAGCCGCCTGCCTTCCAGCCGGACAATGGCGCTTGAACTTGGCGTCGCGCGAGCCACCGTCGAAAATGCTTATGGTGAGTTAGTCGCGCAAGGTTGGCTGGAAAGACGTGGCCAGGCGGGAACATTCGTTAGCCCGTCCGCCACCAGTGGTGCCAATAATCTCGCGACGCCAACCAGTCAACCACAAGGCGCACCGCGCCCATTCCAGATGGGATTACCGGCTCTGGACGCTTTTCCTCGCGCACTCTGGTCGCGCGTTATGGGGCGACGACTGCGCCTGCAAACTCGTTTCGATTTGCTGTTGCCGGAAGCGAATGGCGAATCGACACTGCGCCAGGCGATTGCCGATTACCTGCGTTTTTCGCGCAGTATCGACTGCCAGCCAGAACAGGTTTTCATCACTTCAGGATTTCAGGCCGCTATGCGTCTGGTGGCCCATACGCTGGCAAAACCCGGAGATGGCATCTGGCTGGAAGATCCCGGCTACCGCTATGTGCGCCCGGTTTTTGCCGAAGCGGGGATGTCGTTGCATCCGGTTCCGGTCGATAGCGAAGGGATGCAAATTGACTACGGCGTTAACCATTTTCCGGATGCCCGTTTTGCATTGCTGACGCCCGCGCATCAAAGCCCATTGGGGGTTGCGCTGTCGCTTAACCGCCGTCACCAGTTGCTCGACTGGGCAGCGGAAAAACAAAGTTGGGTGATTGAAGATGATTACGACAGTGAGTTTCGCTACCACGGCAAACCGTTACCACCGATAAAAAGTCTGGATGGCCCGCAGCGCGTTATCTATGCAGGAACATTCAGCAAATCGCTCTTTCCCGCGCTGCGCGTTGCCTGGCTGGTGGTGCCGCAGCAACAGGTCGAGGCATTCTCGCAACACACGCATTTCTTACCTTGCACCGCGCCGTTGCTTGTTCAGCAGACCATTGCCGATTTCCTTCGCGAAGGCCACTTCTGGCGGCACCTGAAAAAGATGCGTTCGTGTTACAGCGAGCGAAGGCTATGGCTCGAACACGCACTGCAACAGCAGGGGTTTGATGTCGTTCCCCAGGCGGGAGGCATTCAGATGGTGATGCGTGTAAACGGTGACGATCGTGCGTTAGTCGCAAAAGCGCGTGCATCGGGGCTTGCGGTGCAGGCGTTAAGTGACTGGCGCATGGTTTCAAACGGGGAAGGGGGAATATTGATGAGTTTTACTAATCTGACGTCGCAGGCCATGGCGCTGAAAGCCGCGAAACAACTGCGCGAAGCCATTTCCTGAAAACGCTTATCCGCCCTTTAAAACAAAAAACCCCGGAATAATTCCGGGGTCAGACGCATATTTATTATCACTACACTTTATGAAAGCTGAAGTGACTCTGTAACAGTCAAACTGACTATCGACGCGACGCTAACAGAGCGCCGATGAAAATCCCGACAGCGGCGCTAATACCCACGCTCTGCCACGGTTTATCGCGTACATATGTGTCGGCGCAACCGACCGCGTCGCAGGCGGCCTGTTTGACTCGAGTGCGACCCTGAAGGCGAGCACGTGTCTCTTTCAACAGAGACTCCGCTTTTTTGCGGGCGGCTTCCCCTTCCTCTTTAACATCGCTACCGAATGATTTAAGAACCTCTTCCAGCGTATCGGCCAGTTGGTTCACATCATGGTTAATATCGTCAACACCTTCATCTACATCATTTCGATTTACTCGGTTAAACATTGTTTTCTCCTTTTTGCGATGTACTTTTCAGTGTAGACCATAATTTTTAGTAATGATTGAGTTCACGCTCTTACCGGGTCTTTATGGACTAATCTGAAAGCGTTGCTAATGCTGGTTATTGTAAGGTTGCGCTGCAATAGAAGATGACGAGGAAAAATTATGTATTTACGACCTGATGAGGTGGCCCGCGTTCTTGAAAAAGCCGGTTTTACCATGGATATCGTGACACCCAAAACCTACGGCTATCGCCGTGGCGAAAACTATGTTTACGTCAATCGCGAAGCGCGCATGGGGCGCACTGCTCTGATTATTCATCCAACATTAAAAGAACGAAGCCAGACCCTGGCAGATCCTGCGACAGACGTGAAAACCTGCGACCATTACCAGCAATTTCCGCTCTATCTGGCGGGTGAAACGCACCAACATTACGGCATTCCACATGGTTTTAGCTCACGCATTGCGCTGGAGCGTTATCTTTCAGGCTTGTTTGGCGAGCACTAATTGGAAGAGGCGTTGTGGTGAGCCACGCCTCCATACTGCTAAATATCAAACTCCCGCTTTTGCATTCCGATAACCACTGATGCGGAATAAGCGGCGGCAATAATCGAGAAAATAGCCGTAAGCCGCACCCATCAGCATTGAAACCACAATATTCGAGCTGACCGCTGCGACGATTTGGTTCCAGTCCGCACCCACCGACCACAGAATGACGACATAAACGGGTGACTGAAACGTAATGTAAGCCAACACATCGGCGAGATTCTTCGCCCAGCTTGCATTGCTGTAGCGTTTGGTGAAACGCATAAATGCATCGCGATAAAAGCCATACGGCCAGGCAATCAAAATATTGACCGGAATCGCGACCAGACGCGAAGAGAGTGACTGTTCAAAGCTCATGCCTGAGAGAAATATCTCAATCACCATGTTCACAACCGAGCAATACACTACCATCGCGAAAGTATCAGCGACGGCATGGCGCAAGCGTGACTCAGGAGAAAACATTATTCTGGCTCCGAACGGAAAGTAGCGATAAACACTGAATTAACATGTTAATCACAGTGTGAATGGTCAGGTTGTTGATCGTGAGTAGGTTATATCTCTGCAAGTAAACAGGCAATTAGCGATAAATTTTTATTTAATCGCATTTGGTCGATAAAATGCGCTAAATGAGACATAACAGGCAGTGTTTCCTGATTTTGTCGTTTGGCTTATTTTTTATTGTTGAAATTCAGATGGTTATTTTTCTTGAAGAACGAGGAAGGGGGAAATGATTTTGTAGGTCGGAAAAGTGTAGCGTCATCCGACAAAATGGCGGATAGCGTTGTTGCATATCCAGCCAGGATTTCAGGCGGGAAACCTGGCCCGCCTGTATCACTCATGGCTAGCAGACACCGAAATCACCGTCTTCTTTATACAGCGCAACGTCTTCAGCTTTTAGTGTGACGGTTTCACCGGTCAAAATACTTCTGGGTGTGCAGAACAACATATCTCCCTGAACATCCAGAACTTCGTATTTCGGGCCGCCCTTTTTCGGTTGCACCAAATCGCCTGCTTTAAACACGCTTGTTTTAGACATAGCCAACCTCGTTTTGATGAACATCTATATGGTTAACCATAGTCCAAAGCAGTCGAATTAACGCTGATTCCAGGGCATTTTTTCCAGTAAGCGAGCCATACCGCAAAAGCCACTGATCCCTGCAAACAGCAAGCCCGCACCAACAAAACCGGACAGTAAAAAGAACCCCTGATGAATACTAAAACCGAGTATCACACCCGCCAGCACCAGTGACCCTGCGGCGATTTGCACCTGGCGCATTAACGGCAGGGGTTGTGATTTATCCGCATGTATTTCCTGCCCGTCTTTCTTCCAGGCATTAAGACCGCCCTCGAGCAGAAAGACTTTTGCCGGTGCAACGGCATCAACCAGCTTCTGCGCGTTCTGCGCAGTTCGCGCACCAGACTGGCAATGAAAAATCACGGTATCGAAGGGATCGAACGGGCCGAGGCGGTCGCCATTTTCAATCGCGGAAAGCGACAGTAAATGGGCCTGCTCAATATTCTCGCGGGCATATTCATCACGTTCACGGATATCAATCAGCGCGGCACCTTGCGCGACCAGAATCCTGGCTTGTGCCGGGGAAATACTCTCAATAGTCATGCTGCTCCTTGCTGCCACTCAGTAACCTTACACGCGCAGATAATCCCCCGATTTTGACGTGGCAGCAAATAAACTAGCGAAAATTCTGATCGTATAGCGCTGGAATATTCAAAGAAAACGGCACAGCAGGTCCGCTTTATCGGTCTGTTCCCAGCTAAAAATATCGCGTCCAAAATGGCCGTAGGCCGCGGTTTGCTGATATATCGGTTGCAGCAAATTCAACGAGCGAATTAACCCATGTGGGCGAAGATCGAAAAACTCGCGAATAAGCATAATGAGTTTTTCATTATCCAGTTTCCCGGTACCGAAGGTTTCCACCATGATAGAAGTCGGCTCTGCAACACCAATGGCATAAGAAATCTGAATTTCACAGCGGTCAGCTAAGCCTGCGGCAACAATATTTTTGGCGACGTAGCGGGCAACATACGCGGCTGAACGATCCACTTTTGAAGGATCTTTACCGGAAAATGCACCGCCGCCGTGGCGCGCCATACCACCGTAAGTATCAACAATAATTTTGCGACCCGTCAGCCCGCAGTCACCCATTGGCCCACCAATGACAAATCGACCGGTTGGATTGATAAAATATTTGGTATTACGCGTTAGCCACTCAGGCGGCAAAACAGGCTTGATGATCTCTTCCATCACGCCTTCACGCAGAATTTGCTGAGTGACCGCTTCGCTGTGTTGCGTGGAAATAACCACGGTATCAATACCGATTATTTTGCCGTTCTCATAAGCAAAGGTGACCTGGCTTTTCGCATCAGGGCGTAACCATGGCAATAAACCGTTTTTGCGCACTTGCGCCTGACGTGCCATTAAACGGTGAGCAAAGGTGATAGGTGCGGGCATTAACGCATCGGTTTCGTTGGACGCATATCCAAACATAAGTCCTTGATCACCCGCGCCTTGATTCGCTTCATTGTCACGATCTACGCCACGATTAATATCAGGAGACTGTTTGCCAATCGCACTTAAAACCGCACACGTGTTGGCATCAAAACCCATTTCTGAGCTGTTATAGCCGATGTCGTGAATCGTGCGACGCACAATCTCTTCTATATCCACCCACGTGTCGGTGGTAATTTCCCCACCAACTAAAACCATGCCCGTTTTTACCAGCGTTTCGCAGGCCACGCGTGCTTTGGGGTCTTGTTCAATAATCGCATCGAGAATGGCATCAGAAATTTGGTCGGCTATTTTGTCGGGATGCCCTTCAGAAACAGATTCTGAAGTGAATAATTGTTGTGACATACGAAGATCCTTAAATTAATAACGTAGTGATTCAGTCTGGATAATGAAAATTTCAGCGATAAACGTACATGCCGCCTTCGACGCCGCGGCTAAATAAGACTTGCCAGAGCTGAATATCACGCGCACGGAAAGCACCTGCGCATGTCATCAGGTAATAATTGAACATGCGTTTAAAGGACTCGGAATAATTATCCTGAATCTCTGGCCAGAAACTATTAAAACGCTGGTGCCACGCCATTAATGTCAGGTCGTAATCTGAGCCGATATTGTGCCAGTCTTCGACGACAAAATATGGCTCAGATGCACTGGCGATTTGTTTTACCGAAGGCAGACATCCGTTAGGGAAAATATATTTGTTAATCCACGGATCGACATTGGTATTTGATTTATTTGCTCCGATGGTGTGCAGTAGGAACATTCCGTCCGGTTTAAGGCAACGGTTCACCACTTCAAAATAGGTATCGTAATTTTTTGGCCCGACATGCTCGAACATGCCGACGGAAACGATGCGGTCAAAATGACTGTCGAGGTCGCGATAATCCATCAGCTTGATGGAGACATCCAGCCAGGTGCAACGGTTCTGGGCCATTTTCTGCTGTTCTTCCGAGATGGTCACGCCAGTCACATGGACGTTGTAATGTTCGGCGGCGTACTCCGCCAGACCGCCCCAACCGCAGCCTATATCCAGCAGTTTCATACCGGGTTGAAGTTGCAATTTTTCGCATAACATTTTTAATTTGGCTTCTTGAGCCTGGCGTAAGTTAGTGGCTTCTTTCCAGTAACCGCAGGAATACTGCATATACGGATCGAGCATTTTAGCGAACAGATCATTACCGATATCGTAATGCTCTTTGCCGACAATCCAGGCACGTTTACGCGTCTGTAAATTAAACAAACGCATCCCGGCGATGCGAGCTAAATCCCTGAAGTTTTTTGGTGCTTTCTCATCGAGTTTTGCACGAAGGATTTTCTCGAATAACACATCCAGCGCAGCGCAGTCCCACCAACCTTCCATGTAGGATTCACCCAGGCCGATAGAACCTTCCTGCAAAACTCGTTTATAAAAGTCAGGATTGTTGACTTGAATATCCCAGCGGCGATTGCCGTTAAAACGGACATCAGCCTGATTTACAAGATCTTCTGCAATCCGATACCAGTTGTCTTTGTGTACAACAGGTGCATTTTCAACTTCAACACTCATATCTCATCCTCAGTAAAAGCCTAAGTCAGTTTTCTACTCGACTATCAGAACTCGTTTATATTTTGTTAAAAGGGCGGCCAGGCGTTCCACGTTTTCCACAATTTCGGTGGCGACGCCATGGACATAAAGTTTGTCGCGATAAATACAAATATCCTTTTTCAGGCGCTCGATATGCAGGCGCCGCCCCGGTTCATCTTCCGTCTTCAATATGAGCTGCGCGGCTTCACGCAGGCGCTCATGAATCAGAGATAAATCTTCGTCCTGGGGTAATTCGCACTCAAGACTTCTGAGACGCGGAACCATGCCAGAATTGCCCCCATTTCCGGGCGCAGATAAATAGCGCTGACAATGGTTAGTGCGGTGATGCCTGCAAGCCCCAACGCGTAAGAGTTTTCGATGCGTATTACGGTGGCGGCATAACAGCAAACTCCAGTCCATACCGCGCCTATTATTAACATTGTGAGCGGAGACCAGATAAACACCCAGACGATAATCAGCGCGGATGAGCAGCCGATTATTGTTCCTGCAAAACGTAATAATCCACGATGGCGCAGCGCTCCAGTGAAGGGTTCGCCGCCTGCAATAAACGCCGGAGCGGTGGTAATAATAATTGCAGTCACTACCGCCCAGCGCGGCATATCCAAATCAAATCCAAAACCAATAACCAAAGAAAGCGCAATGGCAAAAGTCAGTTTGAAAGCGAAACGCAAATGATGTAGTGATATGCGATAAAAAGGACGGCTCATTAACGGGTGTCCCGGGTTGTTATTAATCCACAATTCATTGTTAAGAAAATATTGATAACTCAAGTTGTTCTTTTATTTTGAAAATATCTATCCCGCTCGATTTAAATATATCCGAGTGTTGATTGGGTTAATCGTTATTTAAATAGGGTCATTAATCTTCTGGGCTTATGAATTAATTATCGCAGCAAACACGGTTTGTGTATCATGAAGGGATGCCAAGTTGTGTCGATCAAGCGTCAATTTAGGTGGGATAGATGGTTAAAGCAAAAAAGATACTGCACTCGTTCCGCTACGAAGGCGATGCTGAAGGGGCTAAACTCGCTCGGCCCGTTTTCTTCCGTTCATTTATGCTAGCTGAGAATGTGCAATCCGAGCTTCATTCTCACCCTTTCATTCAGTTCCACTATGCGCGTGAAGGCTCCTTATACATTTCCGTGGAGAATAATTCGTACATCATTCCGGCCTGCTACGGGTTGTGGATACCGGCTTTTATGCCTCATAGGGTGCAAACCGCCAGTGAAGTGATGCTGGAAAACCTGGATATTGACCCTGACTATTACGCATCCACGGGATTTAAAGCCGAACTGAAGTTAGTGACAGTCTCTGATTTTGCCCGCAGCTTCATCCACCATGCTACGCATACTATCCCTGAATTTTATGATGCCGATGGCAAAGAAGGGCGGCTGGTTTCCACATTGATCGATGTGCTAAACGATCTCCCGGCCGCAGGCTTTGCCATGACTTGGCCTACGGCACCGGCACTGCTGGAAATGTGCCAGATAATCAGTGAATCACCAGATTTACCGCATTTAATGGAAGACTGGGCTGAGAAAGTGGGGATGTCGCCACGCACCTTTTCACGACATTTCATCAAAGAAACGGGCACAACGTTCAGCAACTGGAAACAACGGCATCGTTTGCTGCATTCAATCATTTTATTACGCCAGTCGCGCAGCGTGACCGAAATTGCATTAATGCTGGGATATGGCAGTACATCGGCTTATACCTTCGCATTCCGCCAGTTATTTGGTGTTCCACCTTCACGCTATGAAGCCGCACCTCCACCACCGGTTGCGATTTTATATGATTAAAACTACGGATAATAAAAAACCGGAAATCAGAGAACATTTCCGGTTTTAGTTTTTTCTAATCTATCAGAACGAAATACGTCTGTAATTCTGATATTCGGGTTTCCAGAACATATCCTCTAGCTTATCTTCTAATTCAGATTCCATCATTCTTGTTGCCACACCATCTTCTGCCCCGGCAAGTGCAACGGCAATGGCAATTTTCTTAGATATTTCATGGATATTGGTCAGTTCAGGTAACAGCGCGCCATGTGGGTCTTTGAGTAAAGGTGATGAGAGCGCAAGGACTTTACTGGCGGCCAGGAACATATTTTCGGTCACACGTTTAGCATTTGACAGCAAAACTCCCAATCCAAGGCCAGGGAAGATATAAGAGTTATTGCACTGGGAAATAATGTGACGATGGCCTTTGTACATGACCGGCGCGAATGGGCTTCCCGTAGCAATGATTACATTACCTTCGGTCCACTCAATAATATCCTCAGGTAACGCTTCCACGCGGGATGTTGGGTTCGATAGGGGGAAAATAATCGGCGTGGAAGCGCAAGAATGCATCGATTTAACCACTTCCTCCGTAAACAGACCAGGTACACCGGATACCCCAATTAATATCGATGGTTGAATGCAATTAATCAGCGCCGCGATATTTTTGCCATCTGGCGAAAACGGCAAGGTTTCTCTTGCATGAGCGAGTCGATACTGGAAATCAGTTAATGCAGGTGTGTCTTTTAATACCAGGCCATCTTTGTCGACAAGGAATATATGGCTTCTGGCAACGTCCTCATCGACTCCATCAGCTTTAAGCGCAGAAACAATGAGTTCGGCAATACCACAACCTGCGGATCCTGCTCCCACGAACATAATACGTTGATCAGAAAGTGATGTCTTATTATGCAGGCAAGCCGCGAGAATAGAGCCTAATGCGACGGCCGCTGTTCCCTGGATATCATCATTAAAACAACATAATTTATCCTGATATTCTTTGAGCAATGGTGTGGCGTGTTGCAGTGCAAAATCTTCAAACTGCAACAAAACGCCAGGCCAACGACGTTCAATTGCAGAAACCACAATATCAATAAACTCAAAATATTCTGCTTCTGAAACGCGTGAGTGACGAGCCCCCATATACAATGGATTGTTTAATAACTCTTTATTATTGGTGCCCACATCTAACATGATAGGGAGACACTGGTGTGGCGCGATGCCGCCGCATGCGGTGTACAGAGACAATTTTCCGATAGGAATGCCCATCCCGCCGATTCCCTGGTCACCCAGCCCAAGAATGCGCTCACCATCGGTCACGACAATGATCTTAATATCATCGCTCAGGACATTTCGCAGGATGCTCTCAATATTGTTGCGGTCCTCCCAGGCGATAAAGACACCCCGGTTTTTACGCCATATCTCTGAAAAGTGTTGGCAGGCATAGCCCACCGTCGGGGTATAAATTAACGGCAGCGAAGCCTCAATGTTAGATGTGATGTAATGATAAAAAAGAACCTCATTTGTATCTTGCAGGTTACGCAAAAAAACATGTTTGTCTTCATCAGTAATGAAGTTATTTAGCTGGAAACGTATCCGATCGCTTTGCTCGCCTATAGTTTCTACAATGGTCGGGATAAGCCCATGTAAATTAAATTCATTACGTTCACTATCACTAAATGCGCTTCCCTTATTAAAGGTCGTGTTACTTAGCAGGGATTGCCCGGAAAGATGGGTGTATCGCATTTTACTCTCACTTGGTTTAATGGCTGACTGGTGAACATTGCCGGGAGGTATATTCCTAATTATTTTTTGATGCAAGTGAGCTAAATGACTCCTCGAATAGCTTATTCAAATAGGTTATATGCTTTTCGCAATACTGAAATGGTTGAGAATAATAAAAACAAAAAACTAACAACTATAATTCTCAAAGAATTTATCTGAAACAATGTGCTGCACAAAAGAAACAACATTAAGACAGGTGTATTATTTTAAGGCGAAGTGCAACAAAATATAACTGGAAGGTGAGCATTTATTTAATCAACAGCAGTAACGCACCTTTCATTATGTGGAGTATTAATTTGCACTGGCCAGTCTGCACGCATAGCCAATGCTTTACTGACGACAACATTGTGCACTTTTTTGTCTATTGCGCTTTTAACGCTATGTCCATTTTTGTCTATTTCAGGGAATGTATTTAATATTTTAGTGGGCGTATGATTAATATTCAGGATAAATCCCTAAGTTGATGCATTTTTATTTTATAAATGTATCCCGTGGTTACTTTAACGGCTATCTAACTGTATTGCGAGGATGTCATCAATATGTTTAAAAAAATCTCTTTTCACATTATCCCGATACAAATTTTTCTTGGTATCTTTTGGTTTAAAAACGGATTCATTGATAAGGTTTGCGGTATTTTCAATGGACTGATGTCGCCAGAAACGGCTTACCATGGGGATACCTGGGCAGGCTGGAAGGAGTATATCGTTGGAACCTGGGACAAGAGCCAGGTGGGTCATGTTGTATTAAGTCCGCTGTTTGACGCACTTTTTCCGGTCTTAATTATTCTTCAGTGCCTTCCTTTCATCTTCATTATTGTTTCTATTTTGAAACTAGAGTTTTTGACGGATGCCAAAGCCCGTCCATGGTTGATGAAGAGTGCTGTAGCTTCATTATTTGTTACCAGCGTGATGTTGTTTAGCCAGACACTGTCCGGCGCAAGCGATGGTGAATATCTCTGGCATCTTCTGGCTGCGGGAATGGTTCTGATCATGTATATCAAAAATATTAATACGATCACCGGCAAAGCATAAGCACTGCGCTGTAAATTAAGCGCCTATCAGACACAAAAAAGCCCACCTGATTTTCACCAGGCGGGCTTTCAATTTCATTATTCGTATTGCTGATCGCGCTCTTTGGCTGCTCGCTGACGGTCGTAATATTCATCTTCTGCTGTGATGATTTCATCCATCAGAGAATCCATATCCACGTCATGCTGTTCTTCAACGAATAGACCGGTTAACACCGTTTCTGGCGTTAATTTTCCATCTTCATACAACGCCCAAATTTCTTTCGCATATCGCGTTTTCAATAATTGCGGGGCGAACTGGCCATAGTATTCGGTGATGTTATTCACATCCCGTTCAAACATGGACTCGGCGTGGTTATTGGCGGCGGCGTCAACGGCTTGTGGCAAGTCGATAATGACCGGGCCGTGGGCATCGAGCAGCACGTTAAATTCCGATAAATCACCATGCACCAGACCTGCGCACAACATGCGTACGATATTGCCGATCATGGTGTTGAAATCCGCAATCGCGCTTTCTTCGTCGAGGGTGACATCGCTCAGACGTGGTGCGACTGCGCCGTCAGCATCGGTGACCAACTCCATCAACAACACACCGTCGATACACAGGTAGGGCTGCGGCACGCGAACCCCCGCGTTTGCCAGACGGAACAGCGCCTCAACCTCTGCCGTTTGCCAGGTTTCTTCCTGTTGCTTGCGGCCGAACTTCGAGCCTTTTTGCATAGCACGAGCATTACGGGTATTCCGGACTTTACGCCCTTCCTGGTATTGCACCGCCTGCTTAAAGCTACGTTGCGTCGCTTCTTTGTATACTTTGGCGCATTGGATTTTGTCACCGCATAAAACAGTGTAAACGTCAGCTTCTTTACCGCTTTTCAGGCGCTGAAGAACATCGTCTATCAGCCCGTCATCAACCAGCGGTTGGATTCTATTTGGGATTTTCATGCCGCTTTATACCTTATTTCTGACGCTTTTCGTACCAATAGCACCGTTGAGGATACGAGAAAATGTGGATGATTTTCTGACCGCATCGGTAGGAATACCGTAACTATATGTATTTTATTGCTTGTCTGCAGGTGAGCATTTAACGGAACAGGTGCCATGCAATGAACCTAGCCGATAATTGTGATCCCCAGGCGATCCATTATCTGTATTACCTGATAATTATCCAGCTTAACGCCCTGTAAATCGGTGCCTCGCACGTCCAGGTCGCCCAGTTCTGAATTGGTCAAATCGCAATGGGTAAAATTGGCTGCGCGCCAGTCAAATGAAGAAAATTCACCGCCGGAGAGATCGGAACCGCTAAATGTCGCACCGAGTATCTGAGCGCCATTCCAGCGGTTTTCCCATAGCTCACACTTCTCAAGCACCACCTTTGAAAAGTTGGCGTAGCTCAAGTTGGTTTTGGTGATATAGGCACTGCAAAACCAGCTGCGAGTTGTGATCATATTCATAAAACTTGCGCCGCGAAAGTCCGCGCCCTGCGCCCGACACTCGCGGATTTCAATACCCAGTGCGCTGGCGTTTCTGAAATCTGCCATCGATAAATCACAGCTTTTGAAGGCCGCATCTTTCAGGATTGCCCGGCTAAAATTGCCACCTTGCTGGCTTTCTCTGTCATAAAACTGGCAGCCAATAAACTCGGTACCGGTCAGGTCCGTGCCTGAAAAGTCACAATTAAAGAAAGTGCTGTTCTCAATTTTCGCGCCGGTAAACTGATTACGACCGATCTTTTCGCCATTCAAAGCCAGATTCATTGCAATTAACCTGTTTATTTATACAGTCAATGATTGATTGTAACTGAATTGAGAGAGGGGGAAAACGGTTTGGGGGACGTTTTTTGTGTGGAGCGTTGCGCCACCCGCTCGCAATAGTCTGGCGGATGGCGCTAATGGTTTATTTCGGATGACGTGTGCGCATTACCCTTGCGACAGGCGCGTGGGTCTGCGGGTCAAAATAGCGGCTCGGCCAGATGGTTTCGGCGGGTACGCCAATCGCTTTGCTTATTAGCAGTTCCCCTTTTGCCCATGGGCGTGTCAGGGCGTTGGCGAGCGTTGATGAACTTAAACCCGCGGCGCGGGATTCGGCTGCCAGTGAGGTGCCTTTTTTACGCAGCGCGGCGATGATGTCGGCTGGGTGCCAGTCCTGGAAGGGCAGGAAAGTGGGGCTGTGTGAAAGTGTCATTTACATCTCCTTGTAGTGATAACGACTACCACCGGAGCTGCGAAACTCTTTTGGTGGTAGCTCAGACAAGGTTCGCAGTACCGGCCTACAAGGACACCGGCCAGCCCGAAGGCTGCCCTGCCTGAGCCACCATTGAAGTTGTGAGTACAGTTTTTGAACTGTGCATCCAACAGGTGTGCGGAGACATTCACACTCAATGTAGAACATTAAGTGATCCTTGTAGATTTGACCGGGCTGCGAAACCCGGCTGCGGATTTTGCCGCAGCGGTGGCGACTATATCGTAAATCAAAGATGTTAACCAACCCGCTAATAGGCGGAATGCGAGTTGTTTTCCAAAGAATTTTTGTGAGTTGCAGGAATTGCAAAGAAGCAGCGCCAGTCGCAGTCTGCAAGACGCAAACATATAACAAAAAGTTTAATTTTATTATGTGTATAGGTTCATATAATCCGTTAACAAATTCACAACAGGTTAACTCGATGAAAATTTTAGCGGCTTCTATTCTCTCCTTGATCAGCTTTAGCGTACTTGCAGCACCCGAAGGAACGCTTAGTGTTCATATTCTCAACCAACAGACTGGTTTGCCTTCGCAGGGCGTTGTCGTCGAGTTGGACAAACAAGAGAGTTCTTCCTGGAAGCATCTTGCGACTTCGAAAACGGATACCGGCGGCAGAATCACATCACTTTTCCCCGACTCCGGTGATATGGAACCTGGCATCTATAAAGTGACCTTTAAGGTGGGGGATTATTTCAAAGCAAATAATCAGGAAACATTCTTCCCGTCAGTTCCTGTGATTTTTAACGTCATAAAGACGAATCAAAAGCTCCATATCCCTTTGTTGTTGAGTCAATACGGTTACTCAACTTACCGGGGGAGTTAAGTTAAATTATCGTTAATTGAGCCTGAGTTTATTGATAGCCACTGGAATTTGCTGGTGGCTTTCTTATGGGGCCGGTACAAATCACAGACACAAAAAAGCCTGCGTAACTTTCGATAAGCGGGCTTTCGACTTGATATCAGGTTCTGGTGAGCATTGAAGATTTTATTTTAGCTTCTCAATGATTGAATTTACAACTTTCAATCCAGCTTGATTTACTATTTCCGATGGAATAACTTTATCGAAGTAATTCCGAATGTGATGAGCAAAAAGGAAAGCTGCGCTTGAGGGGGTTTTGTTACTATTTGCTGCAAATCTCAGTACTAAATGTGGCGGTGTTTTTTCATGTCTACAGGATTCAATTAAGTACTCAAATTCTTCAAATGCTAGACAGAATATATTTTCAGGAGGGATGTGGTAACCATTGTTAAATTTATTATATATTTTTATGATTTCATCTTTTGCATATGTTTTAGCGAGAAAGCTTCCATTCCCTAGAAATAGATTTTTATATGTAATGCAGATGATATAAGATTCACTTCTGAACTGTGTTATCAAGGCGCTGTCTTTTTTTATTTCTCTGTTAACTTCATGGGATTGTTCGATAGCTTTTAATACAGAAGTTTTAATCTTTCCAGCAATATCCTCTGGTCGAAGAGTTACCATGCCCTTTTGGTGGATTTCAACACCTTTAGCATCAATAAATATATTTGCTTCCTCGTGAGGTATTAAGAAATCTACTATTTTATTATTTTTTGGAAGCTTTTCTTTTAGATAATCTTCGTTGTAATATGTTATGTCACATTCATTGATGATTTTCTTTAGTGCATTCTCAAAGACATTTCCAAAAGTGGTCATGAATGTTTCCGCATCATTCCTTCTCAAAAGGTCATAAATAAATGTTTGTATGCTTGTTGAAGTTATTTGTGTATGGATCTGATAATAGTCCATATTTATTTTTATTAAGGGGCTTTCAAGATATGGTGATGATGAGTAGTATTCAAGTAAAGGTTTGTCATGTGTTTTTGCTTTAGAGAATGCAGCTAGTTTATTGTAATTAATTGAAATTGCATCAAGAAAGTTATTAATGATTTCTCTAGGTATTATGGGGTATAAAATTTCAAATGTCGTTGCATTCAATTTCCTAACAGGTTCTGAAGTTGTAATGTGTGAAATTAATATATAGGAAAGCTTAAGGAAGTCATCAATTGAAACTTGGGTGATTTCAAAAAATTTTCTTTTTATTCTATGGTTGTCTTCCAACGCTGAGAATATAAAAACCTGTCTACTAATCGTATTTAAAGCATCTAGTCTCTGATAAATTCCTTGTTGATAGATATTGTTTCTGAGAAAGAAGTCTATTCCGTTCTTTCTTTCAAGTCCTAGAGGGATAATAGATAAGGTATTATAAGCTTTCTGGAAAAGGATAATTGCCTGTTGTTTGCTCAATGCTTTAAAATTCTTTCTTTTTCCGATTACAGATGCTGACCATTTTAAACATAAGTTAACAACCCACGGCATATGCTTAAGCATATCTAATTGATCATCAAATTTTCGGAGGTTGTATTGCATACAATATTCAATAAATAACTCAGGCTGAAAACCTTGAATTTCTGCACGAACTGCATCCATTCTTAGCTTTGCGACTGCATCAGATTGAATATTTAAGTATTTATTCATAAATTTGCCCTTGCTAAAATCTGAAAGGAGACCATATGACTACTATTTTATTAAGTGATTAACATTGTGCTTCACTATTATTTTAATTGATTATTGCGTAAAATCAATCCATAAAGTTACTGTGTTACCCCACTATTTAATACACGAAGCATGGCTGACGCCGTAAATATAATTACCCGTAAAGTTTCAATAATTGTTATTTATATTGCTCACTCAAAAATTTTCAACGACTTGTCAAGCACATTTTGTGTTATAAAATAATTTCGGGGAGAGCAGAATGTTATTAAAAGTCACAATGCGGGTAAGCATAGCCCACTACCCGAATACCGAGTTGCTGTGCGTTACATTTGATGCAAAGTAGTTCAGGAATATTCCGCAAACTAGTGTGAAAGCACCGGGCTGCATAATTCGTGTGCCAACCACTTATAATCCGGTTCCATTCACCTAGTAGTAGCACTTGGGTGCGAACTTGTAAAGACTAGTAGGTTCTGGATTAAAGGGTAAATTTTACTTCAATACTTCAATACTTCAATACTTCAATACTTCAATACTTCAATACTTCAATACTTCAATGAGAAATGCCAAATAATCATAATGAGATTGTATTTGAGTGAAGTGCCCGCACATGATCACCTCTAGTAATTCCCCAATGTTTCTACCGATCAAATAACAAGCAATAAAAAAGCAGCCATAACAGGCTGCTTTGTAAAGGATTTGTTGTCGGAACGAGAGGATTTGAACCTCCGGCCCCATGACAGCTAATCAAGGTTATAATATTTTTTCAAGGCAGATGAGAGAAGCTCAGTAATTGTTGCAACGCCAATTCCTGCTGAACTGTTCGCTGCTTTTGAAATCATACCGGAAAACCACTGACCAACTGCAGGACCATAATTTTTGCTTCGTGGCGCAATCGGGCCATCAGAATTTATCGCAACTTCTAATTCGGTTACGTCATTGCTTGAAACACCTTCAGATTCTAGATGTCGTTTCAAAGCAACAATATCATTTTTGATGACATTGTTAGTGATGTTGAAAGAACTGCTATCGCCTAAATTAATAACAGTGTTATCACCAAATATTGCACTTTTAAAAAGGGTTGCAGCATCTACGTTCTTAAGTTTTTCTGTCATTGTTTTTGCTCCAGGTGTTCCGGATGCATATTCAGTTAACTCTAAAACAAAATCTAGCAGTCTCGATCTTACTTGGGTCAAGATATTAGTAAAATTATGTAGAGCTATCTCTTTGTAACATCTGGTTATTTCATAATCATCGTCTATATGTTTACGATATTTTAAATATGCATAGTCCAAAGGTATAGGCTGCTGAAGGCTATCATCATCACCTGCATTGACTACAAGCTGTTCAATTTGACTGATTGAAAGCCTGACTCTAGAGGTAGTAGCGTGCTCATAAGCAACGTCATCTAGGTACAAGATCGGAAGCTGGTAAGCTGTATATGAGCGCATACCATTGTTTATATTTGCCAGTATACGAGCAGCTAGGGTGCGATAGTCAGGGAGAGGCACATCATCAGGGTAGCCAGTGAGTTCGTGATTCACCCATGCGGCAAGCTCTTTTTTCCCGATAGCATACATTAACACTTTTGTTTTAAGGAGCGCGTTGGTGGTTCCCTCATCTCCTGAACTGAGTATCGCAATAATCTCTTCCAACTGGTTCACAAGATTACTCCTCATAAAAAAACCCGCACTAGGCGGGTCTTTGCTGGGACAGGGAGCCGCGTATCTTTTGCGTATCCTTTTTAGTCCCGCTTGTGTCTCGACAGTGTCCGGTCTGGAGCCGTAACATCATGTTTATCAAGGTGTTGTCCTTGCACTGTCCTATCCTAAGTGGTGGAGCTGGGGGGAGTTGAACCCCCGTCCGAAATTACTACGCCGTCGGTACTACATGCTTAGTCTATCTTTACATTCGCCGGGCAACTGCGGGTAGACACGCCATTACCAAACTATCCTGATTAGTTTTAATGCTTCAACCCCAGGCAAGGTTTCCACACGATCTCTTTTGGGTTTGACTTCTCTTTGATCCCCGTCTTAAGAGCGGAAGCTAGGGAGAGAAGGCTCTTAGCAGGTTATTAAGCTGCTAGGGCGTAGTTTTCGTCGTTTGCGACTATTTTTTTGCGGCTTTTTACGAGGCAAACCGCCCCTCGGCATGCACCTTGGGTTTCGCGAATCCCGTCGAATCCAGAATCAGCCCCACAAGTGTTTTGTAAGTATAACAGAGTTGTAGCGCCACTTACCACCCTTCATCTGCGCTAACGTTCACGCAGCGCTTCGCGGGCGCGGTTAAACGGTTTTATCAGGTAATCGACGATGGTTTTTTGCCCGGTTTTAATGTCCACGGTGGCGACCATCCCCGGCGAGATTGAAAAATGATGCCCGGCTTTGTTCACCAGGTAGTCCTGGTGGGTGCGGATAAATACCCGGTAATAAACGATTTCTGGCTTAACTTTGTCCTGAATGGTGTCCGGCGAAATGGTTTCAACTTCGCCTTCCAGCCCACCGTAAATGGCGTAATCGTAGGCGGTGACTTTCACCAGTGCACGCTGGCCGGGGTGGATAAACGCAATGTCGCGCGGGGAGAGACGAGCTTCAATCAGCAAATGGTCATCTACAGGCACGATCTCCATCATTTCACCGTTGGGCGGGATCACGCCGCCGATGGTCGTCACCTGGATATTTTTCACGATGCCGCGCATCGGCGAGCGCACGGTCATGCGGCTCACGGAGTCTTCACGGCCTTTGATAATGGCCGATAGCATATCCACTTCAGCGTTCGCTTTGGAAAGCGCCTCGCGCGCCTGGACGTAATATTGCGAGCGCAGGTCGGTGATTTTGAGTTGTAGATCGCTTTTTTGCCGCTGTAAACGCAGCACTTCGACGTTACTCGCCGCACCGCTTTTCGCCAGCCGTTGCGTTATCGCCAGTTCCTTGTTCACCGAAACCAGCGCATCTTGTATGTCGGATGCGGAGTCGTTGAGCTGTGCACGGCGGCTTTTATACAGGCGCGTTTCGGAGGCGATAAGTTCCGGCCAGGCTTTGAGCGAATCGGGGAACACCAGCGGCAAATCGTTCACTTCCGCGTTAAGCCGCACGCTGGAGGCCAGGGAAGCACGGTAACGCGCAGCGCTTTCGCCCACGTTTGATTCCGAACGGGTTGGGTCGAGGCGCGCCACGATTTGCCCGGCTTCAACTTTGTCGCCTTCGTGGACCAACACTTCGGTGACGATGCCGCCATCCATCGACTGAAGTACCTGTTCACGCGAACTCGGCACCACTTTCCCGGTGCCGGTCGAAACTTCATCGAGTGTGCCAAACCACGCCCACACGCCGAGCAAAATAAACAGCAGCACGCTGATGATGATGATGCGGCTGGCACCGGAAAACTCGCGCTCGCGCTGAATGTCCGGGTCGTCCATGGCGACGTCACGCTGATTGGTTTTCATTTTTCCACTCCCGCCCATTTGGCTGTACGGTGGCGCGGCTGTTGTTACTGTTACTCAGCGCCTGAGCTTTCGGTGCGTCCATCACCAGTTGGCCTTCCTTGAGAACCAGCACGCGCTCGACCAGTTCAAGCATCGGCACGCGGTGAGTGGCGACAATCAATGTGCGATGCCCAAGCCAAAGACCCAGGCGCTGAATGAACTCGCGTTCGGTGTGGTCGTCGAGCGAGGCCGTCGGTTCATCGAGCAGCACAATATTGGGTGAGCGTAACAGCATTCGGGCGAGCAAAATCGATTGGCGTTGCCCGCCGGATAAACCGGTTCCGCCTTCCATAATGGCGTGGTCGAGTCCTTTTGGCAGGCTCTTAACAAAGTTGCCCGCACCGCTGATTTCCAGCACCTCGAAGATATTCTCGTCGCTGGCATTCGGTGCGCCAAGCGTGAGGTTTTCGCGCAGCGTGCCGTAAAACAGACGGGCGTTCTGGCTCATAAAGCCGATGTTGCGGCGCAAATCCGCCATATCAATTTGCGTCATGCTCAGGTTGTCGAGCCGCGCATCACCGCTGATTAAATCGACGCCGCCCGCTAACGCCTGCAATAGCGTGGATTTCCCCGCGCCGTTGCGCCCTAAAACTGCCACGCGCTCGCCTTGCTGGATCTCGAGGCGAGTAATGCGTAAAGGGATGCGCTGGTCTTCGTTGTGGTAACGAAACTGCGCGTTTTCAAACAGATAGTGGCCGTGGAAAATATCCTGATGCACCAGGCTTTCGTCGCGCTGGGTTTCCACTGGTAATTGCATAATGCTGTCCAGCCCCTGTTTTGCGGCTTTGACCTGCTGCCAGCGAGCCAGCACGCCGCACAGGTTTGCCATCGGGGCAATCATTCTGGAGGCTAACATTGAGGCGGCAACCATCGCACCGGTGGTCATATCGCCTTCAATGACCAGCGGTGCGCCAAAGAGGATCACCGCCGCATACACCAGGCTTTGCACCGTCATTCCCCAGCTAATCAGCCCTTGCGAAAGCTGGCGGGTGCGCAGGCCAGACTCCGCCGTAATGCGGATATAGCTGTTCCATTGTTGCAGGAAACGATTCTCCGCCTGCATCAATTTGATGTCCTCCAGCCCTTGAACACTCTCCACTAATACCGCATTACGCAGCGTCGCTTCATGGGCTGACTGGTTGGCGAGCATCGCCAGTTTTTTCTGTAGCAGGATGCCCGGCAGCACCATCAGCACGGCTGCGACCGGCGCAATCCACGCCAGCTGCGGGGCAATAATCGCCAGCACGATGATGAACATGAAGAAGAACGGCAAATCGACGATCGTCGAGATCGTTGATGAGGTGATCATTTCGCGGATCTGTTCGAGTTCGCGAAGCTGGGAAATAAAGCTGCCGGTGGAGCGGGGGATGGCGCTGTTGCGCAGACGCAGCGCGTGACTGAATACGCGATCGGAAACACGCATATCCGCCCGTTTACCGAGCACATCCATAATATGGCCACGCGCCACGCGCAGCACAAAACCAAATATCACCGCCAGCAACACGCCGGAAGCCAGCACATACAGCGTGGGATACGACTGCGCGGGGATCACGCGGTCATATACCTGCATTGAGAAAAGGATGCCGGAAAGCGACAGCACATTGATGAGGAAAGCCGCTAGCATCACCGGGCCGTATGGGCGCAGATCCTGCATCACCAGCTCTTTTAGCCAGTCCGGGCTAAAGCGTGAAATATACGCATCAACGCGGCTGTCTTTGAGCGCCGACAGCGGGCGAAGGGCGGCTACAAAACGGATTTCCGGCAGCAGCGTATTGAGCGATACCCGGTTTGTCTGGCGTTCGCCGTCAATAACGCAAATTTCAACCGTATCCTCGCCGTCGAAATGTTCGATGACCGCCAGTTGCCCGTTGTTCAGGCTCGCCGCAAGAGGCAACCGCCATTTGCCAATCGCCAGTTCCGGGGCGCTCATCATATGAAATGAAAGCCCCGCCTGGCGCGATAACTGTGTGAGTGCCGAGAGCATATTTTTGTCTTTAAACCACGGCGCGTTTGCCTGGAGGGTGCCGGGCGAGCAGGCGACGCGATAATGCGCGGCGACGTGGCTAATCAACTGCGCCCAGTGACTCAGCGCATGTTCAGTCAGGTGTTCATCAACAGGAGGCGGTGTTTGGCTCATGGCTGGATCTCCAGTGACTGGATGGTGCGGTGCTCCAGGCCAAATGCGTTGCGTAAGCGGCCAGAGTTATACAAACAGTTGAGCTGCAATTGATGAAGTTGGCTGAGAATTTGTAGCTGCGCGAAACGGGCCTGAAAAACTTCCTGTTCCGCGTTGAGTACGTCGAGCAACGGGCGTGAACCTAAATCCAGATATTGCTGTTGATAGAGTTCGCGGGTGCGTTCGCTCAATTGTTCCTGGCGTTGCAGCACCTGAACCGCGCCCATCAGCCCGAGCGCCTGGCTGCGCGATTCCATCAGTTTCTGGCGAATGTCGAGGCGGGTGCGTTGTACTCCAGATTGTGCGGCTTCCACCGCGTGGCTTGCCGCATTGCGACGCGCCGTTAAGCCGCCGCCCTGGTAAAGCGGCATTTCGACTTTGATAAACGCGGAATATTGGGTGCGATCCAGCACTTCGTGGCTGGCGTATTTGTCGTTCAGATAGTGCTGAACCTGCGGCTCCAGCGAGATGGTTGGCGTCATCTGCGCGTTGGCGTAATCAAGATTGGCCTGGGCGACACTGGCCTGCGCCCACGATGCGAGAACCGCAGGGACTAATCGGTCATCCGGTTTGGCGATGTCACAGCTTTTTGCCAGCTTATTGGGGAACTCGTTGCTGATACCGTTGAGGTTGTTCCAGCCCAGCCAGCTCGTTAATGTGGCCTGGGCGCTGTCGAGATTGGACTGATATTGAATGAGTTGTGAACGAGCAGATTCAATACGCGCGTTGGTTTGCACCACGTCCGACATTGACGTGGCCCCTTCATCGTTGCGCTTCTCGGTTAATTTCCCAATCGCGCTCAGGGCATCTAATTGATCTTTGGCGATATCAACCATTTGCTGCCACATCTGCACCTGAATCATGGCATTAGCGGTGTCGTGGCCGACATTGTCGATGCTCACCAGCACGTTTGCTTGCTCTTGTGCCACGCCTGCGCTTTCGGCCCGTACCTGGCTTGAGACTTTGCCGAAGTCATACAGCATCTGCGAAACGGACAGCACCAGCGATGGGCTAAAACCGCTGTCGGTGTAACCGTTGCTGTAGCCGTTATTCATGCCCGCCGTGACTTGCGGATAGTATTTTGATTTTGCGACGTTGACCTGTTCAGATTGCCCGGCCAGTTTGCCGATGGCTTCGTGAATGCTCGGATGCCAGGTAACGGCGCGGTTGACCGCATCATTGAGAGTCAGCGTTCCCGGAGCAGGGGCGTCCAACGGCAAGCTGGAGGAGCCATCAAGTGCAGGCAGTTGTTGCTCAGAGAGTTCCTGAGTGCTGATAAATTGTGGCGTGTCATCGGCATGCGCCTGGGCTACACACAGGCTGCATGCCAGCCACAGTGCAAACGGCTGTAATTTTCCCATAGTTAGTCCCTTTTAAAAGTCACTACGTTCTAATTGGTATTGCTTGCCTGCTTTTGTCGGATGACGCTGCGCTTATCCGACCTACATTTTTGTTTTTGTAGGGGGGGATAAGCGTTAGCGTCATCCACCATTTACGTCGTTCAGGTAATAATATGGTGTTGCTGTACCAGCTCATCGAGCGTGGTCTGAACATTCTCCAGAGTGACGAGTGGGGTTACGTTGTGAGTCGTGCCGGTGCCGTCGCGGTCGATGGAAATCACCGTGTTATTGCCGCTGGTGGTGACGTTCAGGTAGTTGGCGATGTTGGAGCTTGCCGGGTTCCAGCCCACTAACAAATCGTGGATATCAATTTTATCGCCCTGAGCCAGCGAGAAGTTTTTCCAGGTATCTGCGCCATTGCCGCCCGTGGCGTTGGCGTTATTGAGCAGGTCATAAACCAGCGTGTCGCCATAAGCCGAGCCGGTTATCACATCGCTTAACGCGGTGCTGACGAATTGCGGGTTCATATTGATGGTTAATGTCGCGCTGTCGGAATGACCGTTCTGGTCGTTCAGCGTGTAGGTGAATGTCTCCCTGGTGGTGATCGACGCCGGGTTAATCCCGTTATTGAGCGTGTAGGTATACGCCCCGTCGATGCCAATTTGCAGCGTGCCGTAATGCCCCTGAATGGTGGCGGAGGCGCTGCTGTTAGTGAGCGGATCAAGCGTTGCGGTGCTGCCGTTAAAGCCGGTAATGCTCAGTAGCGTGTGCACGGTGCCTAACTGATCAATCGCGCCTGAGGAGTCCGTTCCATCGTACAAGTTGCCGTGAACGGTGCTGCCGCCTTGCGTTAAATAATTATCCAGATCAATGGTGGTGCCGGTGACGGTTGGGGTGATGCTTACCTGGCCTAATGCCAGCGGCCCCATGCTCCCGGTGTAGTTCAGGGTGTAGGTGCCAGCCTGAAGATCCAGCCCGGTTAAGTTAATATCTGCTACGCCACCGAGCAAAATACCGCCGCTAAACGAACCGTTTCTGACCACCACCCCCGAGCCATCAGTGATATTCCAGGTCACGTTTAATCCGCCCAGAGACAGCAACGACGCTACGTTGAAATGCAGAACCGGATTGTGCAAAACGTCATTCGCGCCGACGACAAATGTCCCACTGCCGCTTTTGCTGGTTGACGAAAGCAGTGCTGCGTTCCAGACCGCCGAACCCACCGTGGTATCGGAGTAATTCGCGGTGGTTTGCGCGGTGCTAACCGCCATTGCCGTGCTGACGTCGTCAATTGCATTCACCGGGGTCGGTGTGGCAGTGACATTCAACGACGCGGTATCGGTGTCGCCATTTGGCGCGGTCACGGTATAGATGAAGCTATCCGGCGTTTTGATGCTGTCAGCGCCCACACCTGCGTTCAGTTTGTAGGTGTAGTTGCCGTTGGCATCAATCGTCAGCGTGCCGTATTCGCCAACAATAGTGGTGGTTCCGCTGGCCGCAACAGCAACGCCGTTGACCTGCGTGATGTGGCTATTCACCGGAGCTACATCGTCTGCCAGCACATTACCCGTCGTCGAAGCGGTAACGCTTTCCACCGCATAAGTATGATCCTGCAAAATGTTCAGCGTGTAGCCCGTCAGCACGGTGACACCACTGGCATTATTGAGCAGGAACAGGTACTCGCCTCCCGGCAGCGTCAACGTTAATTGCCCCGAAGTTCCGCCCAGCAAAGGCGCGGTCAGCCAGGTATTCACCACTTTATATTGCTCAAACTGCTGGGTGACATCGTTGAACTTGTAGATGTACAGGTCGAAGGTTGACAGCAATGCCACGCCGCCAACGCTTGCCTGCAACGTCATGGTGCGCGTCGAACCGTCATCAACATCAAAGATTATCGGGTTCGTCATGTTCGCCAGCACGTTGAGATTCAACACTTGCCCAAGACCGACGCCGACTACCGAGAAGCCACCTTGCGACGATGCCCCGTGGTTGACCGCTTCAACGTCGGTGTTGTAGGTCAGTGACGCGGTGTTATCCGTTGCGGTAACGGTGTTCGCCGGAGCGCCATTACCCAGCGTCACGACCAGCTGCGCCGAATTGCTCACGCCGTTGAAGGTGATGGTGTAGGTGAAGTTTTCTGTATGCCCAAGAACAGTGGCGGACGTGTTGGTCAGCGTATAGGTGTAGCTGCCGTCCTGGTTGATATGCAGCACGCCATACTGGCCCTGAATATCAGCCCCGCCCGCACCAATCTGGGTGGTGACGCCCTGCGCATTGGTGACGGAACTCACCACCGTTCCTGCCGGAGCGGTGTCTGAACTGCCAGTCGGGCCTGCGTCGGTAATCACGTTACCCGGATGCGTTGTGCCGCTGGTGATCGTTCCCGCACTGGTTTGCACCACGGAAACGTCGAGGTTGGTCAGCGAACCCGTCGCCAGCAGGCTGGTGTTGTAACTCAGAACACGGTACGAGCCTTCCGGCAGCCCGGTGATATTCATCGTCACGCCGCTGGCACCCAACGTGAGCAGGTTGGCAAACTGCGGCATCGATGAGTCGATAATGGTGCTCCATGTCCCGGTCACTGAGTCGTATTTCTGAACCGCCACTTCCAGGGTATTGAGCAAGGAGAGCACCACTCCTGTGGCGGAGGCATCAATGGTGATATTGCCACTGCCACCCGCGGCGATATTAAAGCCAACCTGTGCGGTGTCATTGCCGAGAACTGACGCCACATTACCCAGTGCGCCGACCAGCAATACGCCGTAGTCGCTGGCATGCGAAGTTGTCACTTGCGCGTCGGTGGTTAACGCCAGGTTCACCACGTTGTCGTCTGCCGCCAGTGGCAGAATTGGTGCAGTAGCCGTTATGGACGGCGAGGTGTTCCCCGCCGCATCGGTGGCTTTGACGGAAAGCACTTCACCGCCAATTTCACGCGTCGGTAGCGTCAGACTATAACTGCCCCCGGCGTTGGCGGTGGTGGTGACGGTTGTGCCGCCAGGCAATGTGATGGTCACGGTGCTGTTGGCTTCGGCGGTGCCGCTGATGGTTGTGCCATCGGCGCTGATCGCCGCTGTTGGTGCCAGCGGTGCGATGGTATCCACAACGACCGTTGCCGGAGTGGAGAAGCCGCCGGTGCCGTTGACGTTGGTGGCCGTCGCGGTAAAGGCATGGGAGCCTTCACTCAACGCACCCGTTGGCGTATAGCTCCAGACCCCGCCGACTCCCGCAACAGTGGTGCCCATCAGGACGCCATTGTTGTAGACGTTGACGGTCGCCCCGACATCCGCGATGCCGTTGATGGTTGGCGTGGCATCGTTAGTGCTTTGCCCGTTGGCGACATTCCCGGTCACTGCGGCGAAGTCATCCACCACGCTGGTGATGACCGGCACGCCAGGCAATGCCGTTGAAGGTGCGGTCACGCTGGCGGCGTTACCTGTGTTGCCCGCCGCATCCTGAGCATAGGCTTGTAAGACTTGCGAGTTGGTTTGCGCCGGAGAAATGGCGATGGTGAACGCGCCTGTGCCATCCGCCGTTGCGGTCCCGAGCACCGTTCCGCCGCTGGTGGTAATCGTCACGGTGCTGCCCGCTTCGGCTGTTCCCGTGACGCTCGTCCCGGTGGCGTTAACCGCCAGCCCGGTTGGCAACGCTGGCGGTGTGACATCGACCACAATCGCCGCAGGCTGCGAAAGGGCGCTGATGTTACCCGCTAAATCGGTAGCGGTGACGGTGAAGGAATGGCTACCTTCAGGCAAATCTACTGTCGGCGTATACGTCCAGATGCCGCTGGCATTGGCGGTAACGGTGGTGTACAGCACGCCGTTGTCATAAATGTTCACCGTGGCATTGGCTTCCGCCGTACCGTTAAGCGTTGGCAATCTGTCGTTGGTCACCTGGTTATTCGCGATCGAACCGTTAAATACGCCACCCGCAACATCATCGACAATCGAGGTGATAATCGGGGCAGTCGGCGCGGTGGTATCAACCACAATGGCAAAGCCCGCGCTGGTGGGGCTGACGTTACCCGCCGCATCCGTTGAGGTGAGCGTAAAGGTATGCAGACCTGCTGTCAGAGGTGTGGTCGGTGTGAATGTCCAGTTACCGCCAGCAGGAACCGTCACGGTGCCAATTTGTGTCGCGCCATCAAAGATGGCAATTGTGCTGCCGACTTCTCCGGTGCCATTCAGCGTAGGCCGCGCATCGTTGGTGACTTGCCCGTTGCCCAGCGAACCTACTGCGCCGCCAGCCACATCGTCTACTACCGTGGTGAGAGTTGGCGTGGTCGGTGCAAAGCTGTCGATATTCAGCGTAAAGGTGCCTGATACCGCCCCCAGGTTGCCTGCCGCATCGGTAGAGGTGGCGGTGAATACATGCGTCCCTTCGCTCAAATCGCCAGAAGGAGTGAAGCTCCAGGTGCCGTTCGGCAAGGCGGTGACGGTGCCGATAGGTGTGGTTCCGCCGTTGTCGTAAATATTCACCGTGGAGTTGGCTTCAGCCGTACCACTGAGCAACGGCTGTTTGTCGTTGGTGGTTTGCCCGCTGACTAACGGCCCCGTAACCGGGCCGACATCATCGAATGCCTGAATCACGATAGGTGACGTTGGCGCTGCGGTATCGATAACAATATTAAACGCGGCTGATGGTGG
This sequence comes from Buttiauxella sp. BIGb0471, assembly GCF_024807715.1. Lineage (NCBI taxonomy): Bacteria > Pseudomonadati > Pseudomonadota > Gammaproteobacteria > Enterobacterales > Enterobacteriaceae > Buttiauxella > Buttiauxella sp. BIGb0471. The sequence goes on along the minus strand of NZ_JANUEU010000003.1, from coordinate 30,195 downwards.
GCTGACGTTGCCCGCCGTATCGGTAGCAGTAACCGTAAACGCATGGTTACCGTTGCCTAACGTGGCGTTTACCGGCGGTGTGAAGTTCCACACGCCACCCACTGCCGTAGTGGTGCCAATCAAGGTGCCGTTATCGTAGATATTTACGGTTGAGCCCGCTTCCGCCGTGCCGCTCACCGTCGGGCGAGTGTCGTCCGTGACCTGGTTGTTAGCCAAATCACCAGTGGCTGAACCGAAATCGTCAGCAATATTGGTAATTGATGGCGCGGTGGGAGCCGCGACATCCACCACTACGTTAAAGCCTGCTGATGGCGCACTGACGTTTCCGGTGGCATCCGTGGCGGTGACGGTCAAATTATGCGACCCGCTGGTGAACGGCGTTCCTGGCGTAAAGCTCCAGGTTCCGCCTGCGCCCACGGTGGTGGTGCCCAGCACCTGGTTGCCGTCAGATACCGTAATGGTCGCGCCCACTTCCCCGGAGCCAGTTATCACCGGACGCGTTTCATTGGTTGGCACACCGCTGGTGATTGGCCCAAGGTTTGGCGCGGTATTGTCGGTTACGGTCACAATCAGCGGTGCGGTTGGTGCAACCGAGTCAACGACCACTGCAAATATGCCGGAAGGATTGCTGACGTTTCCGGCAGCGTCCGTGGCGGTGACGGTCAGGTTGTGGTTGCCCTGGCCGAGTGCAGTGGTCGGCTCCAGAGACCACTCGCCATTTCCATTAGCCGTCGTCGTACCAATAATCGTATTGCCATCTTTGAGCGTGATAATGGCGTTGGCTTCGCTGGTGCCGCTTAACGTTGGCAGGGTGTCTTTTGTCGATTGCCCGCTTGTCAGCGTGACATTGCCCACTTGAGTCTGATCATCGACCACCAGGGTGATAGCCGGAAGTATCGGTGCCGTTGTATCTATGACTGCGTTAAAGGTAGTCGCCGGGCTAACGTTCCCCGCCGCGTCGGTGGTGGTGAGCGTGAGCGGGTGGCTGCCTTCGGTCAGCGCTGGATTTGGTGTCCATGCCCAATTCCCCGTTGCATCAACAGGAATCGTCGCAACCACCGTACCGTTATCGCTAATAATCAGCGTGGTATTGGGTTCAACGGTTCCGCTAAAGGTTGGCGTGTTGTCGTTGGTTGGTTGACCAGAAACCACCGCTCCTGGCGTGGTGGTGTCATCCGTCACGCTGCTAATCACTGGTGCAAGGGGCGCAGCGGTATCCACGTTTAATGAGAAACCTGCAGACGGTACGCTGACGTTCCCGGCGGCATCGGTTGAGGTGACGGTTATTGGATGCGAACCGTTACCCAAATCCACCGTCGGCGTAAAGGTCCAGGTGCCCCCAGCGCCTACTACGGCGGTGCCGATTGACGTGCCGTTATCAAGGATGGTGATTGTCGAGCCTGCTTCCCCGCTGCCGGTGAGGGTTGGGCGCGGATCGTTGGTGGCTTGCCCGCTACTGACATTGCCTGTTATCGGTGCCACATCGTCAGTAACAGATGTGATAACTGGAATCGTCGGTGCGGCTGTATCTACGATGACAGTAAAGGCCGGCGACTGGCCGCTGGTCTCAAGGAGTGTGTTCTGGCTGACGGCAAAGGTATGCGAGCCTTGGGCCAGCGCTGCTGGGATTTGGTAGCTCCATGAGCCTGAAAGAGTGGCAGTCACAGTGGCAACTTCTGCCCCATCCACAAAGATATGAACAGTTGCGAGAGATGCAGCGTTTGAGCCATTCAGTGTCGGCGTGGTGTCGTTGGTTGTTTTTCCATTGGCAATATCACCGGTAACTGTTCCTGCGTCATCCACAACATGGTCAATGGTTGGTGGTTGAAGAGTGAGTGAGAGCGTTGTATCAAAGCCTGCTGATGGGCTTTGGTTTCCTGCAATATCCTGCGCTATCGCTATCAGCGATGTGCCTGGTAACTGGGCAGGCGACAGAGTGATAGCCCATTTCCCATCGGCATCAGCGATGCCACGGCCCAGCTCCGTTGTACTGTTTCTGATGATGACAGTACTGCCAACTTCGGCAGTGCCGCTGACAACTGTGCCATCAGGGACTAAAACAGTCGGCGCGGCTGGCGGAGCTGTATCCACCGTAATCAAAATTGGTGCGGATGGCCCAACCGAGTTACCCGCCGGATCGGTTGCGCCAATCGTCAGCGAGTGCCCGTTTTCTGCCAGCTCAGGCAACGTCACGCTCCAGGTACCATTCGCGCCAACGGTTGTTGTCGCAATGGGCGTGGCTCCGCCGTTGTCATAAATATTAATCGTGCTGCCAACGGTGCCAGTGCCGTTGAAGGTCGGGGTTTTGTCGTCGGTAACGCTGCCACTCGTCAGCGGAGTTTGAATGACGCCTTCGTTATCAACAATTTCTGTCACCACCGGAGCGGTGAGCGGCGTGTTATCAACGGTCAACGTAAAGTTTGCCGACGGGCTGCCGACGTTCCCCGCCGGATCGGTTGCGGTGGCGGTCAGATTCAGCGTGCCGTTCGGCAACGCGGTAGCTGGCGTAATCGTCCACACACCACCTGTGACGAGAGCGGTGCCAAGCACGGTGCTGCCGTTGTACAGCGTGATGGTATCGCCATTGATTCCAGTGCCGTGGAAGGTCGGCGTATTGTCATCGGTGACGCCATTGGTCAGCAATGTTTGTTGCAACGCACCGACGTTATCGTCCGCGGAATCAATGGTTGGCGCAGCAGGCGGCTCGGTATCGAGGGTGAAGTTAATGGTGCCTGAAGCCGGGCTTTTGTTACCCGCCGCATCGCTTTCGGTCACGCTGATTGAATGGTCTGGCGTGGTGAATGGCGTATCCGGGGTAAAACTCCAGGTGCCATCTGCCCGGACGGTCGTGGTGCCAATAGGATCGCCATTATCGAGGATCGTGATGGTATCGCCCGCCGTTCCCGTGCCGGAGAATGTCGGTGTGGTGTCGTTGGTGCTGCCGTTATTGGCGATGGTTCCAAGCCCTGGCGACACATCGTCAGTCACGGTTGGAATGCCCGGTGTGGCTGGGATCGAGGAGTCCACCGTTAACGTAAAGCCAGCCGATGGCAGGCCGACGTTACCTACCGGATCGGTTGCCACGGCGGTGAGCGTATGAGCGCCTTCAGTTAATGCTGTGGTTGGGGTAAATGTCCAGTTTCCGCCATCCGGAACGGTAATCGTGCCAATAGGCGTGGTGCCGCCATTATCGTAAATCCTGATGGTGGCCCCCACTTCCCCGGTTCCTGAAAGCGTTGGAGTCCCGTTTTGTATGCTGCCGCCGCTGACCAGTGTGGCGCTGGCACCGCCGACTTCACCCACGGCGTTCACAATCAACGGTGCAGCCGGAGGCGTGGTGTCTATCGTCAGATTAAAGTTGGCCGCAGGGCTGGCGTTGCCCGCCGCATCGGTAGCCACCGCGGTAAGTGCGTGCGCTCCCTCCGTCAGAGGTTGCGCTGGCGTGATATTCCATTGGCCATCGCTTCCGATGGTGAATGAGCCGATGGCTGTTGCGCCATCGTAAAGCGTGATGGTTGAGCCTGGCGCCCCAGTACCGTTGAATTGCGGACGGGTATCATCGGTGGAAGAATTGTTGCCAAGCGGGGCGGTTACGCTGCCGATATCATCCACCGCGCCAGTAATGACCGGGGTTGCTGGCGGCGTGGTATCTACCGTAATCACAAACTCGGTCGACGGAGCAATGACGTTACCCGCAGAGTCTGAAGCCGTGACCGTAAAGCGGTGCTCGCTTTCGGTAAGTGCGGTGGTCAGCGTGTAACTCCAGGTGCCGGAGGCATCGACAGTAAATGTCGTCAGCGTCGTTGTGCCGTCGAGCGTCAGAGTCACCGTCGAGCCAGGTTCACCGGTGCCCTGGAGGGTTGGAGTCGTGTCGTTAGTGACGCCATTATTCGGCACGGAACCGGTAATCGTTCCAACATCATCACTCACCAACGTGATTGCCGGAGCGAGCGGGGCGATGGAGTCGACAGTCAGGCTAAACGATGCGGCTGGGCTTATGTTGTTATCGGCATCGGTCGCGGTGACAGTCAGGTTATGCAGCCCTTGCCCCAGCGCAGTCGTCGGCGTGAAACTCCAGATGCCGCCAGGGTCAGCGGTAACAGTGCCGATTGGCGTGGTCCCGCCGTTGTCATAGATGTTGATTGTTGCACCTGGTTCGGCGGTGCCTTGCAACGTCGGTTTATTGTCGTTGGTGGTATCGCCGTTGTTCAGATTGCCCGTGATATTGGCAACATCGTCAATCACCGCGCCAATCACCGGAACCGCTGGTGGCGTGGAGTCGGGGGCATCAACCGGCGCTTCTGGCCCGGTGTTCCCGGCTTTATCCGTGGCGGTGACTTCCAGCGTTTCGCCGTTGGTTTGTGCAGGCGTTATGGTGACGCTAAAGCTGCCGTCATCCCCGGCTTTTCCATCACCCAGCGGGTTGCCGTTACTGTCGCTAACCGTCACGGTACTGCCGGGTTCGGCGTTACCGGTGACCACAGTTCCTTCGTCGTTAACCGCCAGATTGGTCGGGGCGCCAGGGTCAGTGGTGTCCTGGGCCAGTACGCCGGTATTCGGGCCTTTGTTACCTGCCGCATCTGTGGCGCTGACCAACAGCGCTTCGCCGTTAGTTTGCGCGGTTGTTAGCGGGGTGACATCGAATGCGCCATTGATATCCGCCGTTCCGGTTCCCAGTACCACACCATTCCCGTCGGTGACGGTAATAAGGCTGCCGGCTTCCGCCGTGCCGGTGACATGCAGACCATCGACTGAAACTTGCAGGCCGGTTGGGGCGGTGGGGGGAGTGGTGTCAATCGTAAAGGCGAAACCTGCGGAAGGTTGGCTGACGTTGCCCGCTTCATCCGTTGCGGTTAGGGTTAAATTATGGCTGCCATTTCCCAGCGGCGCAGTTGGGGTATAACTCCAGTTGCCACTTCCATCTACGGCGATAGTTCCAATCTCAATGCCATTATCTTTAAGAGTCAGCGTGGTGTTGGGTTCCGCTAAACCTTTGAGAGAAGGAAGGTCTTGGTTCGTTTCGCGGTTGGCCAGGATAGGAGTCTGCTGTGTACCGTTATCGCTAAAGACGCTTGTGATGGACGGAAGTGCAGGTGCCGTGGCGTCTATCTGAATTTCAAAACTTGCCGACGGTGACACACTGGAATTACCCGTCGCATCAGTGGCGATGACGGTGAAAATATGGTTTCCATCGCTCAGATTTGAACCCGGTGTGAAACTCCATTCCCCGTTGTTATTGACAAGCGCCGTGCCAATCGAAACGCCATTATCGAAAATTGTTACCGTATTGCCGTTTTCAGCGCTGCCGTTCAGCGTTGGGCGAGGATCGTTGCTAAGCTGACCATTCGTCAGGTTGCCGGTTGTTGGTGCGGCGTCGTCTACGACGCTAGAAATCAGGGGAGTGGAGGGCGGGGGGGAGTCAAAATAGGTGAACTCGGCCTCGTCACCCATATTCCCCAACGGGTCGATGGCAACCGCGACCAGCGTTTCACCTGCGGTTTGTGCCGGAGAAATGTTGACGGAGAATGCTCCAGTGATGGCATCCGCGGTCCCTTCGCCAATTTTGTTACCGTCGGCGTCCCTGATAATCACCGTGCAGCCCGCTTCGGCGATGCCTGTGACTCTTGCTCCATCATCAGACACATCGAGATTTTCGGGGGCGGCTGGCCCCTGGCTATCAATAGTGACGGTATAGCTGCCGGATGGGTCACTTTCACCTTTTTCATTGGTGGCGGTGGCGGTGAAATTATGCGCTCCATCATCGAGGGGAGTGTCTGGTGTAAAGCTCCAGTTGCCGCTGGCATCAGCGACTACGGTGCCAATTTGCTGACCGTTGTCGAAAATACGCACAGTGGAGTTTGCGAGTGCGACGCCTTCTATTGTCGGAGTATTATCGTTCGTCGATTGTCCGTCTAAAACCAGGCCGGTTGTTGGTTCAGCGTCATCATTTACAGCGGTTACAACGGGTTCGACAGGATCGGGAATTAGCGGGGCGGTGACTGTGGCATCAGGGCCAGTGTTTCCTGCGGGATCGGTGGCGTGAGCCGTGAGATCTTCGCCGTTAATTTGTGGGGTGGTAAGTGGAATGGTGAAACTTCCGTCGCTGCCCGCTGTGCCGGTGCCGATAACCTGACCGTTGCTATCGGTAATGGTCACGGTACTGCCAGGTTCTGCGCTGCCGGTAATAGTTTTACCGTCAGCCGAGACGTTCAGATTTGTCGGTGCTGCGGGTGGGGTGGTATCAGCCGCTGGCGGCGGAGGGTTTGGTGAACCAGGGCCGCCGTTGCCGTTAGAGTTGTCGCTCCCGCCACCACCGCCGCCTCCGCCAGCAGCAAGGGCAATCCCCCCTGCAACCGCGACTCCGCCCAGCACCCAGGGCCAAATCGCTCCGCCGCCATGGGATTCGGCACCCGTGGCGGCCATCAGCTCATCAATATTGGCGATGTTTTCGAAGTGAAAAGCGGAGTCGGTATCCTGCACCCACCACAGCGCGCCTTTGCTGTCTTCAAGAACTAATTGGTTGCCGCCTTGATCGGCAAACGCATAGAAATTTTTAACGGTAATCACTTCACCATCTCGCAGCGTGATAACCATATCCTGATTAGTGCGAGCAATACTGGCGATATCAGCACGCTCGGCCCTGAGTTCTACAATTGAGGGAGCATTCAGCGTGATTTCTGAGCTTTCAACATTATTCGTTACGCCAGTCAGTTTTGAGATGATTGATATTGAACGCATTATTATCACTCCATTCAATGTGAACGTAGGGGCTTTGACACAGCTGATGCACGCAAATAATTTCCCCTGAACAAAGTGTTAAATTGATTCCACTGATCTATAAATTTGAAGCGAGCGAATCCGGACATCAGAATGATGACGACTAGCATTATTGATAAATTAGGTTTTCTACCGGGTCACATATTTATATAAATGGAAACTTCATACTTTCTTATCATTTTATTTCAGGGTTATTGAAGATATAGACAGGAAAGCATGAAAGCGCAAATTAAGGATTGCTAAAGAAAATCTTTAGTATCGATGAACTATCATTTTGCCGAAACATGAGTTACCGGGACTAGATTTTCGGGATTTACCTGAAGGGTGGCTATACAGTTAGTGGTGGTTAAATTTGTATTTATTCAATGTATTACAGGGTTTGTTTGTGCTGAGGATATGATGACTCGATCAATCGAAGGCGCTGTTTTTATAAGGGTATTTTCCCGGTTGGAAAGTTGATCATTTATCTGTTTGAGTTGAAATTGAGGTGAGAAATTTTGCTTTTATTAAGCAGGATTTATCCAACGAAGCGGGTTGTTGCGGATAATACTGAATGTGTTTATGAGGGGTAGCACACAACTAATAAACGTGCGGGATATATTTCCCATAAATAACTTACCGAAACTAATTGTTCAGAATGATAATTTTATATTTAACTTATTTATAAAACAGGAATATAAAATACATTACCGATTCTTAGTAATAAGAACCGGTAATGATATCTGGAGGTTATAGAATAAGGGTTATCGACCGGCGTGCTTCATGATACGAGCTTTATCCAGCGCCCATTCTTTGTCTTTCAAATCTGTACGCTTGTCGTGTTGTTTCTTACCTTTTGCAACGCCGATTTTGACTTTACACCAGGCATTTTTCCAGTACATCGACAGAGCCACGACGGTATAACCATCACGGTTGATACGGCCGTAAAGATTGTCCAGTTCGCGCTGATTAAGCAGGAGCTTACGCGTGCGTGTAGGGTCGCAGACCACATGGCTTGAAGCCACATTTAATGGGGTAAAGTTGGCACCGAACAAGTATGCTTCGCCGTCTTTCAAAATGACGTAGCTATCACCTATGTTGGCCTTCCCGGCACGTAGAGATTTTACTTCCCAGCCTTGTAGCACTAGCCCCGCTTCATACTCATCTTCGATAAAGTATTCATGGCGGGCGCGTTTGTTTTGCGCAATGGTGGCTGAACCTGGTTTGAATGCTTTTTTCTTTGTCATAGTGCTGCTCAGTATATGTAATCCAGGAGTTCAAATACACCCCGCTTCGCTGCGAGGATGAAGGCATATCTTAGCACGGCTCCAGGCTAAGAGTTTTTCTTTGCGTGATGATAAATGTTATTATTTGCCCGTTTTGTGACTCTCAGGAAATGCTATGCCTCAGATTACCCGTACTGCGCTAGTGCCTTACAGCGCGGAGCAGATGTATCAATTAGTGAACGACGTGAAATCCTATCCAGATTTTTTACCGGGTTGCACAGGCAGCCGGGTGCTTAACGCGTCGGCCGAACAGATGACGGCGGCGGTCGATGTTTCCAAAGCTGGGATCAGCAAAACTTTCACGACGCGTAACACCTTGACCAGCAATCAAAGTATTTTGATGCATCTTGTCGATGGGCCGTTTAAGTCATTAATGGGAGGCTGGAAGTTCACGCCATTAAGCGCTGAAGCATGCCGGATTGAGTTCCAACTTGATTTTGAATTTACCAACAAACTTATTGAGTTGGCGTTTGGGCGTATCTTCAAAGAGCTTGCGGGTAACATGGTTCAGGCGTTTACCGTGCGTGCGAAAGAGGTCTACAGTGTCGCGTGAAATTAAGGTCGAAGTGGTTTATGCGCTGCCTGAAAAGCAGTACTTGCTTAAAGTCCGGCTGGCGCAGGGGAGTACCGTTGAGCAGGCGATTGCCGCATCGGGCATTCTCGAATTGCGTACCGATATTGATTTGACGAAGAATAAGGTTGGGATTTTTAGCCGACCGGTAAAACTGACCGACACGCTTAACGACGGAGATCGGGTGGAGATTTATCGGCCGCTCATTGCTGACCCGAAAGAGTTAAGACGCCAGCGCGCTGAAAAGGCCGCTCAGAAGTAGACAAATAAGTAGTCAAAACAGTAGCCAAAAAAAAAGGTGCCCATCGGCACCTTTTTTGTTGGTTATTCTTTTTCCAGCTTCGGTTTGTTGTCGATGTTGGTCAACACACCGCTGCTGTTGAAACTCAGAGTCAGTGTTTGCTGAGTTACGCCTTCATGCCCTGGTTGCTGGCGGAAGACATAGAACCAGGTACTTGTACCGAATGGATCGGTCATCATTGGCGTACCCAGAGCATACGCAACTTGTTGTTGAGTCATGCCAGTACGAATCTTTGACACATCGTTCTGTGTCAGGTAGTTCCCCTGGTTAATGTCGGGGCGGTAAACCACTCGCTCCAGAGTGGAACAGCCTGCGGTCAGCATAAGAAGAACCGCTGCGGCAGCAGTCAGCGTTTTACAGCGCATAGTGATTTGATTCCTTTTCGGGCCCGAGCAGCACATGGCTCATTCATAATATGCCGATGATAATAAACCTTTACGCAGTTTAAAACATTAAGGCGCTTAACTCTGACCCTGGTACGGCAAAAAAGTTGGCTTAAAACCTGCTCAATTAACAATATGCTAGCTGATTGGTGTTTTTTTGAACGATGAGGTTATGCCGCCAACAACTCTTTTGCGTTAGCCAGTGTATTACGGGTGACTTCGCTGCCACCAAGTAAACGAGCCAATTCTTGCAAGCGTGAGCGCTTATCGAGCGGCTGCATGTGAGTTTCGGTCATTTCACCGTCGGTTTCTTTACTGACAAAGAAGTGATGATGGCCACAGCCTGCAACTTGCGGCAGATGCGTGACGCACATAACCTGGGTTGACTCGCCGAGCTGGCGCAATAATTTACCCACCACTGCCGCTGTTGGGCCGCTGATACCGACATCCACTTCATCGAAAATCAGCGCTGGTGTTTCCATTTTACGTGCGGTGATCACCTGAATTGCCAGCGCAATACGTGAAAGCTCGCCACCCGAGGCCACTTTCGCCAGCGGTTGCAACGGCTGGCCAGGGTTGGTGCTGACGCGGAAATCAATGCGGTCCGTACCTTCTGCTGTCAGGTGATTTTCATTGAATTCAACGTCAATGGCGAGTTTGCCGTGAGGCATAGACAAAGAATGCATGCTTTCAGTGATCAGCTCGCAAAGTTCCGCCGCGTAGTGTGCGCGACGCTGGTGTAATTCGCGTGCGGTGCTAAGCGCTTGCTGATGATGGATGGCTACCGCTTGCATCAGTTCATCCTGAGAGCTGGCCTGATCGTCCAACTGTTGAAGTTCTTCGAGCAATTGCTGATGAAAAGCGGGTAGCTCTTCTGGAGAAATATGGTGTTTGCGTGCCAGCGAGATTTGCCGCGAGATACGCTGTTCCAGTTCGTACAAACGATTTGGGTCGAGATCGAGGCGATCGCAGTAATGGCGTAGCTCGTCACTGGCTTCCGAAATCTGAATGTTAGCTTCTTCAAGCATATTTAATACGCCAGAGAGTTTGCCATCCATTCCAGCCAGCTCTTCCATCAAATGACGAACGGTATACAGTTGGCTTTGCAGGTTATTGTCTTCGCCATCAGCAAGGATCGCCAGCGCTTGCTGGCTGACGGAGATCAATTGCCCGCTGTTTGCCAGACGTTTGTACTCTTCATCGATTTGCTCAAATTCACCTGCAATCGGTGAGAATTCATTGAGTTCTTTCAATTGATAATTCAGTAACTCGCTGCGGGATGCGCGTTCCTGAGCAAGTTGTTGGTGTTGTGCCAGAGTGCGGCAGCTTTGATGCCAGTCGCGATAGTTCTCTGCCATTTTTAAAAGCAGTGCGGATTCACCCGCATAACCATCCAGCAGGTTTTTTTGATGTTCTGGTTTTAACAAAAGCTGGTGCGCATGTTGACCATGAATTTGAATCAGCATCTGGCCGAGGTCGCGCAATTGCGAAAGAGGAACCGCCGTGCCGTTAATAAAGCCACGTGAGCGGCCATCGCTGCTGATAACGCGGCGCAGCAAGCATTCACGACCATCATCAAGTTGATTTTCTTCTAGCCAACGCAGGGCGGCAGGAGTGTCTTTCAAAGAGAAGCGGGCGCAAAGATCAGCTCGGCTGGCACCCTGACGCACCATATCAGCTTCAGCGCGGCCGCCAAGACACAACCCTAAGGCATCAATAGCAATAGATTTACCGGCACCCGTTTCACCGGTAATGGCGGTCATGCCGTGATGAAAATCGATTTCCAGTTCACGAACGATTGCGAAGTTACTGATGGTGAGTTGTGCCAGCATAATAGCTTTCCTGTATGAAAAGACATGACTGTGTTTTCATACAGTATAAACTGGTTTTATATACAGTAAAGAGCTAGTGGCACTTTTTAGAATAATTTTTTCGACCAGCCAAGCTTTGAACTTAATGTGTTGAAATAACTGTAATCTTTAGGATGAATGAGATTGAGGTGATAGTCGCAGCGGCGAATCAAAACATTTTCCCCTTCCTGAATGGGCAGGGCAATCTGGCTATCGCAACTGATTTCAAGGTCACTGCGCATATGCGAGAAACGCAGGCGGATGGTACTGCTGCTGTTAATGACCAACGGGCGAGCAGAAAGCGTGTGCGGGAACATCGGCACCAGTGTAATGGCATCCAGTGACGGGGTAAGAATAGGTCCGCCTGCCGAGAGCGAGTAGGCCGTTGAGCCAGTGGGCGTCGAAATTATTAGCCCATCGGAACGTTGTGAGAATGCGAAGACTTCATCGATATAGACCTCGAATTCAATCATATGAGCGACTTTGCCCGGATGCAGAACCACTTCGTTGATAGCGGTGCTCAGGCGCGTCGGCGTGTCCTGCTGGCACACCTGTGCTTCGAGTAAGAAGCGGCGCTCGGCGATGTAATGCCCTTCGAGCACATCGGCCAGTTGTTGTTGTGCGTTGTCTGGGTCAAGGTCGGTCAGAAAACCGAGATTGCCACGGTTGATGCCGATGACTTTGATATCGTAACGGGCAAGTACACGCGCGGCACCTAGCATATTGCCGTCGCCGCCGACCACGACCGCAAGATCAGCCTGTTGCCCGATTTCCGCCAGCGTGCCAGTTTTCACATTCTGGAGGTTAAGTTCCTGGGCGATTTGCTGCTCGACAATCACGTCGTAGCCTTTTTTGCATAGCCAGCGATACAGCATTTCATGCGTGGTGAGGGCTGTAGGGTGACGTGGATGCCCGACAATACCAATGCAGTTGAAATGTTTGTTCATTATGCTGAAGGTCCTTATGCGCAGATATGCCGTCTTATTATGACAATATGTCACGTTCCCTTGAATCCCGGAAACTGATCCCCATAATAAGCGAACCAGCGAGATGAATGCTAAAAACGCGGAGAAATTCATGAGTAGTAAAGATCAGAAAACACCAGACGAGCAAGTCTCGGACGAAATTGCAATGGAAAGCCACGAAGAAGTCGAGGCCGTAGAGGGTGCCGAAGTGGTTGATCCGCGCGATGAACAAATTGCCGATTTAACAGCGCAACTGGAAGAAGTTCAGCAGCGCGAGCGTGACAGCGTGTTACGCAACAAAGCGGAAATGGAAAACCTCCGTCGCCGTACCGAACTCGATATTGAGAAGGCGCACAAGTTCGCTCTGGACAAATTTGTCAATGAGCTGCTGCCGGTTATCGACAGCCTGGACCGCGCTCTGGAAGTGGCAGACAAGTCCAATACCGATTTAGCCGCTATGATTGAAGGCATTGAATTAACTCAGAAATCAATGCTGGATGTGGTGCGTAAATTTGGTGTGGAAGTGGTTGGCGAGACCAATGTTCCGTTCAATCCGGATGTCCATCAGGCGATTGCAATGGTTGAGTCCGAAGATGTTGCACCAAACCATGTGCTGATGGTGATGCAAAAGGGTTACACCCTGAATGGCCGCACACTGCGCGCAGCAATGGTTTCTGTGGCTAAAGCCAAAGCGTAATTCGCACCATTGCTTTAAATAAAAAGCCAGCCTTCGCGGCTGGCTTTTTTGTGTCTGCTACAAAAGCGATTTACTCTTGGACACTCTCTCGAAGCGGCGTAACTGGGGTCACGCGGACTTGCTTAATCATGTTGTCCTGCACGTCGAGAATATCAATATCGTAGTGGCTTAAGCGCACACGCGTTTCAACAGCCGGAATCTCTTGCAGCTCTTCGAGCAACATACCGTTGATGGTGCGTGCTTCATCTTCCGGTAACGTCCAGTTGAACGCTTTGTTGATTTCACGCACGTTCGCACTGCCTTCGATAATCACGGAACCATCGTTTTGCGGCATCACTTCTTCGGCGAGTGTTGGGGACATTGACGTGGTGAAGTCGCCGACAATCTCTTCAAGAATATCTTCGACCGTGACTAATCCCTGAATGTCGCCATATTCATCAACGACCAGGCCGACTTTTTTCTTATTGCGCTGGAATTTTACCAGTTGCACGCTGAGCGGAGTGCCTTCCGGGACAAAGTAAATTTCATCGGATGCACGCAGCAAGGTTTCCTTGGTGAACTCCTGCTTTTCCGTCATCAAACGGTAGGCTTCACGCACTCGCAGCATGCTGATGGCGTCATCCAGCGTGTCGCGATACAGCACAATGCGCCCGTGAGGAGAGTGCGTCAGTTGGCGAACGATAGATTTCCAGTCGTCGTTGATATTGATACCGACGATTTCATTTCGCGGCACCATGATGTCGTCGACGCTCATTTTTTCGAGATCCAGAACAGAGAGCAGCATATCCTGGTTGCGACGGGAGATTTTTGTGTGTGACTCATGCACCAGGGTACGTAATTCGTCTTTGTTTAGCGCGCTACTGACGGTGCTGACGTTTTTGATACCCATCAGGCGCATCAACATACGCGTGATGATGTTTAGCAACCATACCAGGGGCATCATCAGGATTTGCAGCGGGCCGAGCAGGAAGCTACTCGGGAAGGCGACTTTTTCTGGGTACAGCGCGGCGATAGTTTTTGGCAGCACCTCAGCAAAGACCAGAACCACGAAGGTGAGGATACCGGTTGCGATAGCAACGCCAGCATCACCGTATAAACGCATGCCGACGATTGTGCCAATGGCTGAGGCCAGAATGTTGACCAGGTTATTACCGATGAGCACTAGGCTAATCAGGCGGTCTGGCTTGCGAAGCAGTTTTTCGACCCGTTTAGCGGCGCGGTTGCCCTGTTTGGCTAGGTGGCGCAGCTTGTAACGGTTAAGCGTCATCATGCCGGTTTCAGAGCCGGAGAAGTACGCTGAAACGACTACCATGATGATCAGTGTGACAATCAACGTAGTCGTTGAGATCTGTTCCAAAAGGATTTCCTTTATAAAGACAACATTAGCCGACGAATTGTTGCAGGACGCGGCTACCAAAATAGGCGAGAGTCAGAATCGCTGCACCCGCGACGTTAAACCACACCACACGGCGGCCACGCCAACCTTCATGATAGTGTCCCCAAAGTAAAACGATGTAGACAAACCATGCGAGAATCGACAACACCGCTTTATCGACGTTTTCGAGGCTGAAAAGATTTTTCAGATAAAACAGGCCGGTGCATAGAGTTAACGTCAGCAGGACCACACCGACTTGGGTGATATGAAACATTTTGCGCTCAATGCTCATCAACGGCGGCATTTCAGCACGGAAGGCGAGTTTTTTATTTTTGAGCTGGTAGTCAATCCATGCCAGCTGTAGCGCGTAAAGTGCAGCAATAATCAGCGTGGCGTAGGCAAAGAGTGACAGACCAATATGCACCATCATACCTGGTGTTGTTTCCAGATGGGTGATGAATTCATTGGGCATAAAGGTGGCAAGCGCCAGGTTGATGAGCGCAAATGCGTAAACAATTGGCAACAGTAGCCAACCGCGATTGCGTGACGCAACGATGGTCATCACCGTGCAAATCATCAAACTGACGAGTGAGCCGACGTTAAGCAAGCTGAGGTTCTGCCCCCCGTCAGCGTTAAAAATACGAGCTTCAAGCGCCAGGCCGTGACTTACCAGAGCGATAACAGCAGAGATGATAGCGAAACGACGCCATCCGCTGTTTTTTGTCAGCAGACTTGGGATAATCAGCGCGAGGCTGCTGGAATAGGCTACAAGCGCAAGGATTGCGAAAACAGGCATATAAAGTGTCGGTCAATTAGCCAGAGAAGAAAAAAACCAGTATAACGTTACCTGCCGCCTGCTCCAACTCTAACCGTTGCATCACACCAAAGGCGGCTTCATGTTATAATCCGCCAAATTCTGTTTTGTGTCGCAAGCTGCGGCCCTAAGTTACCACGTTAGGCAAAAGACAATGTTTGATAATTTAACTGACCGTCTGTCGCGCACACTGCGCAATATCAGCGGCCGCGGGCGGCTGACTGAAGAGAATGTAAAAGAAACACTGCGCGAAGTGCGCATGGCATTGCTGGAAGCGGACGTTGCGCTGCCGGTGGTGCGTGACTTTATCAGCCGCGTAAAAGAAAAAGCGGTTGGCCATGAAGTTAACAAAAGCCTGACTCCGGGTCAGGAGTTCGTCAAAATTGTGCGCGCCGAACTGGTTGCGGCGATGGGCGAAGAGAATGCCAGCCTGAATCTTGCAGCACAGCCGCCAGCCGTTGTGCTGATGGCGGGTCTGCAAGGTGCGGGTAAAACCACAAGCGTAGGTAAGTTAGGTAAATTCCTGCGTGAGAAGCACAAGAAAAAAGTGCTGGTGGTGTCTGCTGACGTTTATCGCCCTGCGGCGATCAAACAGCTGGAAACGCTGGCTGAACAAGTCGGTGTCGATTTCTTCCCGTCTGATGTCGGTCAAAAACCGGTCGATATCGTTAATGCGGCGCTGAAAGAAGCGAAGCTGAAATTCTTTGACGTGCTGCTGGTGGATACCGCCGGTCGTTTGCACGTTGATGAAGCGATGATGGATGAAATCAAACAGGTTCACGCTGCGATTAACCCAGTTGAAACTCTGTTTGTTGTCGACGCCATGACCGGCCAGGATGCGGCAAATACCGCAAAAGCTTTCAACGAAGCGTTGCCATTGACGGGTGTTGTACTGACCAAAGTCGACGGTGATGCACGTGGTGGTGCGGCTCTTTCCATTCGTCATATCACCGGCAAGCCGATTAAATTCCTCGGCGTAGGCGAAAAGACCGAAGCGCTGGAGCCTTTCCACCCGGATCGTATCGCTTCTCGTATTCTGGGGATGGGCGATGTTCTGTCGCTTATCGAAGATATTGAGAGCAAAGTTGACCGTGCTCAGGCGGAAAAACTTGCCACCAAACTCAAGAAGGGCGATGGGTTTGATCTCAACGACTTCCTTGACCAGCTCAAGCAAATGAAAAACATGGGCGGCATGGCGAGTATGATGAGCAAACTGCCAGGTATGGGGCAGTTGCCGGATAACGTTAAGTCGCAAATGGATGACAAAGTTCTGGTGCGTATGGAAGCGATTATTAATTCCATGACGCTCAAAGAGCGTGCGCAGCCAGAGATTATCAAAGGTTCACGTAAACGTCGTATCGCGATGGGTGCGGGTATGCAGGTGCAAGACGTCAACCGTCTGCTTAAGCAGTTCGACGACATGCAACGCATGATGAAAAAGATGAAGAAAGGCGGAATGGCGAAAATGATGCGCGGCATGAAAGGTATGATGCCGCCAGGTTTCCCAGGCCGTTAATTTCTGTAATTTTTGTTTTGCTTGTAAAACAAAAATTGATTTCCGCTCAGGAATGAGTACAATTTTCGGGCTTTTAATATGACACCAGGCTCCATCCCTCGATGGGGCCTGGTGTTTTATTCACTAAAGAGGATGTTATGGTAACTATTCGTTTAGCACGTCACGGCGCTAAAAAGCGTCCGTTCTACCAGGTTGTTGTTACTGACAGCCGTAATGCACGTAACGGTCGCTTCATTGAGCGCGTTGGTTTCTTCAACCCTATCGCTGGCGAAAAAGACGAGGCAACTCGCCTGGATCTGGATCGCATCGAGCATTGGGTTGGCCAGGGCGCAACCGTTTCTGATCGCGTATCTGCGCTGATCAAAGCAGCAAAAAAAGCAGCTTAATCTGTCACGGTGGTCATGATGAGCAATCAAATCTCCGCAAAGGCACCTGTTAACCCAATCGTATTGGGTAAGATGGGATCCTGCTACGGTATTCGAGGTTGGCTCAGAGTGTTTTCCTCCACCGAAGACGCCGATAGCATTTTTGACTATCAGCCCTGGTTTATCCAGAAGGCGGGTCAGTGGCAGCAAGTACAGCTGGAAAGCTGGAAGCACCACAATCAGGATCTGATCATCAAGCTGAAAGGCGTTGACGATCGGGATGCGGCGAATCTACTCACTAATTGCGAAATTGTGATTGATTCAGCGCAATTGCCAGGTCTCGAAGAGGGCGATTACTACTGGAAAGACCTTATGGGTTGCCAGGTGGTAACGACTCAGGGATATCAGCTCGGTAAAGTCATCGACATGATGGAAACCGGCTCAAATGACGTTCTCGTCATTAAGGCAAACCTGAAAGATGCGTTCGGTATCAAGGAGCGGCTGGTTCCGTTCCTCGATGGGCAGGTTATCAAGAAAGTCGATCTCGCTACTCAAACCATTGAAGTAGATTGGGATCCTGGTTTTTAAAACCTCCGGATAAACGGTAAAAGACGGCGTTATGGGGATTGGCTTGTGTTTATTGGTGTAGTTAGCCTGTTTCCAGAGATGTTTCGTGCAATTACCGATTTCGGGGTAACTGGCCGGGCAGTAAAAAATGGCCTGCTGAGCATCCAGAGCTGGAGTCCACGTGACTTCACTTATGACCGACACCGTACCGTGGACGATCGTCCTTACGGCGGCGGACCGGGTATGCTCATGATGGTAAATCCTTTGCGGGAAGCCATCCACGCAGCGAAAGCAGCGGCGGGAGAAGGTGCTAAGGTTATCTATCTGTCACCTCAGGGACGCAAGCTTGATCAAGAAGGCGTCTGTGAACTGGCAACAAATGAGAAGTTAATTCTGGTTTGTGGCCGTTACGAAGGGATAGATGAGCGCGTAATCCAAACCGAAATTGATGAAGAATGGTCAATTGGCGATTACGTTCTCAGCGGTGGTGAGTTACCAGCAATGGTATTGATTGACTCAGTTTCACGGTTTATTCCGGGAGTTTTGGGTCATCAGGCATCAGCAATCGAAGATTCGTTTGCCGATGGATTGCTGGACTGCCCACACTATACTCGTCCTGAAGTGTTAGAAGGCATGGAGGTTCCGCCAGTTTTGCTGTCGGGAAACCATGCAGATATTCGCCGTTGGCGCCTGAAACAGTCGCTGGGCCGTACCTGGCTTAGAAGACCTGAACTTCTGGAAAACCTGGCTCTGACTGAAGAGCAAGCAAGGTTGCTGGCGGAGTTCCAACGTGAACACGCAAATACAGCAACATAAACATGATGGGATGGCGTAAGCCCCCGATTATCAGTTTACCCAGGATAAGAGACAAAATTATGAGCAACATTATTAAGCAAATTGAACAAGAACAGATGAAACAGGATGTACCTTCATTCCGTCCGGGTGATTCCGTGGAAGTGAAAGTATGGGTCGTTGAAGGTTCTAAAAAACGTCTGCAGGCATTTGAGGGCGTGGTTATTGCAATCCGTAACCGCGGTCTGCACTCTGCATTCACTGTTCGTAAAATTTCCAACGGCGAAGGTGTTGAGCGTGTATTCCAGACTCACTCCCCAGTAATCGATAGCATTACTGTTAAACGTCGTGGTGCCGTTCGTAAAGCTAAACTGTACTACCTGCGTGAGCGCACTGGTAAGTCTGCTCGTATTAAAGAGCGTCTGACTAAGTAAGATTCGCTAACGCGACATCCATATAAAGGGCTGCCATTTGGCAGCCCTTTTTTTGCTTAATGCATGAAGGAGTCCTGAAAGCCTTTACGACTCGCTTTTTCCCATTGCGCTTGCCGCTCGGCTACATCCGGAAGTGTTTCGCAGCTGGCTGGGAACGACTTTCCGCTTTCTCCCAGGATCTCTAAAAATTTAGGATCACAAATCCGCTCCTGGCCACCGGCATAACCTTTTAACCATTCTTCACGGTCAACATTTTCATCGTTATGCAAATGCGCAATGACAGGGTTGCTTCTTATGGGTTGTCCCGACATCGCATCATCCCAGCCAGCCTGATACCAGTCGGTGGGGGCGGGCGTTGGGGCATGGGTATAGGGGTCGACATAACAGCCAGTCAATAACAAGGCAGGAATCAGAGCTAGGTAACGCATTCCGGGATATCCATTTCAAAGGGTATTCTCTGAGCATAGAGTGGTTATGGTTCCCATGACGTTATTTTTTAAAGAATGCATGAATGCGCAGCAAACGGGCTTGTTTATGCAGGGTGTATATTTTTATTTACGTTTATAATGTTTTAATGTGCCTTAAACGGCAATTATTTTGTTAGTGTAACGTATTGTTTACGTAAAATGGATTGCAATCTTTACTAAAGATGATAAGGTAGCTCCATCCTCACTGAGGAAACGACTATCGCAAACGAGCTAACAGGATCGCCATCATGCAAAAAGACGCGCTGAACAACGTTCATATTTCTGACGAACAGGTACTTATCACTCCGGACCAATTGAAAGCGGAATTCCCGCTGACTGCCGCTCAGGAAGCGCAGATTGAACAGTCCCGTCAGACGATTTCCAACATTATCGCTGGCCGCGATCCTCGTCTGTTGGTGGTGTGTGGACCTTGCTCAATCCACGATCCTGAAACCGCGATTGAATATGCTCGTCGTTTTAAAACACTGTCTGAACAAGTTAGCGATAGTCTGTACCTCGTGATGCGCGTCTATTTTGAAAAACCACGTACTACTGTGGGCTGGAAAGGATTGATTAACGATCCTCATATGGACGGCTCGTTTGATGTTGAAGGTGGTTTGAAAATCGCACGTAACTTGCTGGTAGAGCTGGTCAGCATGGGCCTGCCGTTGGCGACCGAAGCGCTTGATCCAAACAGCCCGCAATACTTAGGGGATCTGTTCAGTTGGTCTGCAATCGGTGCGCGTACTACTGAATCTCAGACTCACCGTGAAATGGCGTCCGGCCTTTCTATGCCAGTTGGTTTCAAAAATGGTACTGATGGCAGCCTCGGTACTGCGATCAATGCGATGCGTGCCGCATCTATGCCGCACCGTTTCGTCGGCATCAACCAAGCGGGCCAGGTTTGCTTGCTCCAAACTCAGGGAAATCCTGATGGCCACGTGATTTTACGCGGCGGCAAAGCGCCAAACTACAGCCCGGCAGATGTCGCGCAGTGTGAAAAAGAGATGGAGCAGGCGGGACTCCGCCCGGCCTTGATGATAGATTGCAGCCATGGCAACTCAAACAAAGACTACCGCCGCCAGCCGGGCGTCGCTGAATCAGCTGTCGCTCAAATCAAAGATGGCAATCGTTCTATTATTGGCCTGATGATTGAAAGTAACATCCACGAGGGAAATCAATCTTCAGAGCAACCTCGCAGTGAAATGAAATACGGTGTTTCCGTAACAGATGCATGCATCGATTGGGAAACGACAGAGACTTTACTGCGTGAGATTCATAAAGATCTGAACGGTACGCTTGCGGCGCGTCAGGCATAAGAGGTTTTACTATGGTGGCTGAATTGACCGCGCTACGCGATCAAATTGACGAAGTGGATAAGGCGTTGCTGGGGCTACTGGCACGCCGCCTGGAACTGGTAGCAGAAGTTGGCGAAGTCAAAAGCCAGTATGGTTTACCGATTTATGTCCCGGAACGTGAAGCTGCAATGTTGGCTTCACGCCGCAAAGAAGCTGAGGCTTTGGGAGTTCCACCGGATCTGATTGAAGATGTTCTGCGCCGCGTGATGCGAGAGTCTTACTCAAGTGAGAACGACAAAGGTTTCAAAACACTGTTTCCTGCGTTACGCCCGGTGGTTATCGTCGGTGGTGGTGGTCAGATGGGGCGCATGTTTGAAAAGATGCTCACTTTGTCAGGCTATCAGGTTCGTATTCTTGAAAAAGAAGACTGGGCTAAAGCGCCAGAGTTAATGGCTGATGCTGGAATGGTGATTGTGAGTGTTCCGATTCACATCACAGAACAGGTTATCGCTCAATTACCCCGGCTGCCTGATGACTGTATTCTGGTCGATCTCGCATCCGTGAAGAATGGCCCATTGCAAGCTATGTTGGCTGCACATCAGGGACCTGTGCTCGGTCTGCACCCTATGTTTGGCCCTGATAGCGGAAGCCTTGCGAAGCAAGTCGTGGTTTATTGTGACGGTCGTCAGCCTGAAGCGTATCAGTGGTTCCTTGAACAAATTCAAGTTTGGGGTGCGCGTTTACACCGTTCCACAGCAGTTGAACACGATCAGAACATGGCGTTTATTCAGGCGCTGCGCCACTTCGCAACTTTTGCCTATGGTTTGCATCTTGCTGAAGAGAATGTTCAGTTAGAGCAGTTGCTTGCGCTTTCATCGCCGATTTATCGCCTGGAACTGGCAATGGTAGGGCGCTTATTTGCACAAGATCCGCAGCTTTACGCAGACATTATTATGTCTTCAGAAAGCAATCTGGAGCTGATTAAGCGCTATTACAAACGTTTTGGTGAGGCCATTAGTTTACTGGAGCATGGCGATAAGCAAGCGTTTATCGACAGTTTCCGTAAGGTTGAGCACTGGTTTGGTGATTACGCACAGCGCTTCCAGAGTGAAAGCCGCACTTTATTACGCCAGGCTAATGATAGCCGCCCGTAATTGTGAAATAGTTTTATAATTGAAAGCCATCGGGGAAACTCGTTGGCTTTTTTTATTGGCAAAAGGATAGAGAAATGGCACAGCCGCAGGTTCTGTTCGATTACACCGGCCACTTACCTGAATGCCCGACATGGAGTGCAGAAGAAAATTGCCTCTACTGGACAGACATTCTCGAAAATGAAATTCATCGCTATAACGTCGAAAGCAAAAAACACGATGTAATCCAATTTTCAGAGGAAGTCGGCTGTTTTGCTTTATGCGAAACGGGCGGTTTTATTGTTGCGCTGCGAAGTGGAATTTATCTCACCAATCGCACTGGGCTTATCACTCGTAAAGTTTGTGATAATCCCAATAATCCGGCTTTGGCTCGTTTCAATGATGGTGGAACTGACAGAGAGGGGCGTTTTTACGCCGGAACATTTTGGGGGCCGGGCGATTACAACGGTGCGTTACTGTGCCGCGTGGACAATGATCTGACGCCGCATGTCATCCAACATGATATTCACGGTGCTAACGGTTTAGCGTTTAGTGAAGATAAAAAATGGATGTTTACCTCCGATACGCCAAATCGAGTGATTTACCGAACCCCTTTAAATGAGCAAGGTGAACCGGGCAAACGCGAAGTGTTTAAGCGTTTCGAGCCAGGGCAAGGCATTCCTGACGGCGCCGCAATTGACGTGGAAGGCTGCTACTGGACAGCATTGTTTGATGGCTATCGGATTGCCCGTTTATCGCAAACGGGTGAAATACTTGAAGAATACCGGTTACCGGTGCGATGCCCGACAATGGTGTGCTTTGGCGGCGATGATATGAAAACGTTGTTTATCACAACGACGCGAGAAAACATGGATGATGCAGAAGTTGCTGCGAAGCCATTATCTGGGGCGATTTTTATGCTCGGCGTCGCGGTTGCGGGAATGCCCAAACTGAAGTTTAAACAGACACAGTAAGCCAGCATGGCGCTGGCTTACTGCCAGTGTTATGCCGGATCGACTGGAACTACGTTTTCGCTTGGGTAGCAGCCGAGCACTTTCATGGAGCGAGTGATTTCACCCAGTTCGCGCAGAGCTTTACGCATCGTTTCATCGTTCAGGTTTGCCTGAACATCCAGATAAAACATCTCTTCCCACGGATTGCCGTTAATCGGGCGAGATTCCAGTTTCGTCATAATCAGATTGTGATTACGCAGAACCAGCAGCGCTTCTACAAGAGCACCGGCTTGTTGACCGGTAGCGATCAGCAAGGTCGTTTTGGCAGGGACCTGGTCGGTCACTTCTACTGCTTTGCGTGCCAACACAATGAAACGGGTAATGTTCTGTGTCTGGTTTGCCAGGTTGCGTTCAAGAACTTGTAAGCCATAAAGCGCACCGCCGGCTTCGCTGCCTAGCGCTGCAACATGTGGTGAGTCTGCCTGCGCGACTTTTTCCATTGCAGCGGAGGTGCTTTCGCAATACTCAATTTTCCAGTTTGGATAACGGTTGATGAACTGGCTACATTGCTGGAAAGGTTGCGGATGGCTGTATACCGTCTGAATAGTGTCTAAATCGGTAGTACCTTTGACTAACACGCAGTGGTCGATTGGCACGGTCATTTCAGCAACGATAGACAAACTGGTGTGCTGTAATAAATCGTACACATCATTGATGGCACCTGAACTGGTGTTTTCTAGCGGTACGACGGCGTAATCGGCCTGGCCCGTTTCAACCTGGTTGAAGATGTCATGGAACTTAGCGCAGCCACTTTCAATAAACTGTTCAAAGTGACGAGCGGCATACTGACGAGCGGCAAGGTGCGAGTAAGAACCTTTTGGGCCGAGGAACGCGATTCGAGCTGATTGCGGATTAGTTTTATTAAGATGCTGCTGCAATAGCGTTTGCTGTGTCAGGACTGAGTCTTCAATGATGAGCTGAAACAGACGAGTGATGTAATGGGCGTCCAGATTATGCGTTTTACCCAGAGTAATCAGGCGCTCCAGCAAATCTCGCTCACGATCGATATCACGCACTGGGCGATGAGTTGCAAGTTTGGCCTTTCCGACTTCTACAGCCAACAAGCGACGTTCTGCCAGCAAAGCCAGCAGTTTTACATCCAGTGCACTGATTTTATCGCGTAGTCCCAGCAATGGGCTTGTCTCACTCATAACGCTACCTTTTTAAATTCCATAAAAAAGGCCTCCCCGCTGGGGGAGGCCTGTTTGTTCGTCTTCGCATTCTTTATCACACGACGAATTGCCTCCCATTCAGGGGAAGGTAAAAAAGAATGCGAAGAAAAACGGAAATAATTTCATGGGCGGTTCCTGATAAGTCGTACAAGTAAGGTACCCGGTCTGTTTTCGCTCTGTCAATAAAAAACGCGCCCGGAGGCGCGTTGGTATGATTGATAAAGCTAAAATTTACTCTTCTTCAATTTCCGCGATAGCAACGTCTTTCACTGAGCCTGCTGTGCGACGCGCTTCACCTTTGTGTTGCACTTTATTCAACTGCCGCTCCAGTTTGTTAATCAAATCGTTGATAGCCGTATACATATCATCGTGTTTAGCGCTCGCTACGAGCTGGCCGTTTGGCGTATTAATGGTGGCATCAGCCACAAATCCTTTCGGTTCTTTGGACAAAACAATGTGTGGATTAATTAGATGAGTTTGCCACTTGTCCAGTTTAGTGAGACGGTCTGCGACGTGCTGACGAATAGCTGGGGTGATTTCCATTTGCTTGCTGGTAATGTTCATTGTCATAAAGTTACCTCTTGTCTTTCCCGTCTTGGTAACTCCAGCATACCTTTCTGAATGTCAAAATGTGTGATGTGAATCACACTATTTTGTCACTTTTTGTCAGCAAACCCTTTTTGTGAGGCAGGACAGGATCTCTGTTTTTTAAAGCTTGTGGAACGAAGAAATAGCGTCCATATTTGATGGGATGACCTGACGCTAAACCGTTTCAGTTTGGTGTTTCAGGCAATAAAAATGGCAGCCACCAGGGCTGCCATTTTGTTTTTATAAATCAGCTAATCAGGCTTTGCTGCTATTAGCCGCGATAATTTTAGCAACTTTATCGGCCTGAGCCGGCATTTGCATTTCGCGGTAAGCATTTTCCATCAACTTCATACCATCACGAGTGGCCTGAGTATCAGGGAAATCGCGCAACATTCCCTCGACACGGTTAACTACTGCAACCCACGCGCCGCGTTTAGTGTAGTATTGCGCCACCGAAAGCTCATATTTCGCTAAACGATCTTTCAGGAACACCAGACGCTTGGTGGCATCGGTGACATACTGGCTGTTCGGATAACCACGAACCAGTTTAGAGAAATCGTTGAAAGCATCACGAGCATGAGCAGGATCTCGGTCTGAACGATCTACACCGAAGAAACCTTGTAATGCGCTATCATCCAACGCCATGTCCGTCAGACCACGCATGTAAAGTACGTAGTCGATGTTTGGATGGGTAGGATTCAGACGCATAAAGCGATCGATCGCAGCCTGAGCCAGCGGCAAATCAGCGTTCTTATAGTAAGCGTAAATAAGATCTAACTGCACTTGCTGTGAGTAAGGCCCGAACGGATAACGGTTATCCAGCGCTTCCAGTTGCGTTATCGCCGCTTTAAAGTTACCGTCCTGCAACTTTTGCTGGGCAGTCGCATAGATCTCAGAAGGTGGATTATCAGGAACCTCATCCTTGGAACTGGAGCAACCAGCCAAAGCCAGGCTCAACGTGGCTGCTGCCACCAGATATTTCATACGCGTCATGACGTTTTGACTTTCCTCAGAATGTTATCCGGGAGGCTCACAGTACCAGCTCCCGATAAAGACCAGCTACAATAGCACACTATATTAAACGGCATTGCCGTAAAACCCAACGTTAACGAAGAAGCTGTCTATGGCACAACTAGTACAACTCACCGCAACAGTGTCCGAATCTCAACTCGGTCAACGCTTAGATCAAGCTTTGGCCGAATTGTTCCCTGATTATTCACGATCGCGCATAAAAGAATGGATTCTTGAACAACGCGTGCTGGTCAACGGCACGATCAGCGACAAGCCAAAAGAAAAAGTATTGGGTGGCGAGAGCGTCACAATCAATGCAGAAATCGAAGAGGATGTGCGCTGGGAACCACAAGATATCCCGCTTAATATTGTCTATGAAGATGACGATATTCTGGTGATTAACAAGCCGCGTGATTTCGTTGTGCATCCTGGTGCGGGTAATCCTGACGGAACCGTACTAAATGCACTGCTGCATTATTATCCACCGATTGCCGATGTGCCGCGTGCGGGCATTGTGCATCGTCTGGATAAAGACACCACCGGTTTGATGGTGGTGGCGAAAACAGTACCGGCGCAAACTCACCTGGTTGAGGCTTTGCAATTACGCGAAATCACGCGTGAGTATGAAGCGGTCGCAATTGGTCATATGACGGCAGGTGGCACAGTAGATGAGCCAATCAGTCGCCATTCGACCAAACGTACACATATGGCTGTGCATCCAATGGGTAAACCTGCGGTTACACACTATCGAATCATGGAGCATTTCCGTGTTCATACGCGTCTGCGCCTGCGTCTGGAAACCGGCCGTACTCACCAGATTCGTGTACACATGTCGCATATCACTCATCCGTTGGTTGGCGATCAGCTTTATGGTGGTCGTCCGCGCCCACCAAAAGGTGCATCGGAAGAGTTTGTCAGCGTGCTGCGTAAGTTTGACAGGCAGGCTTTACACGCAACAATGCTGCGCCTTCATCACCCGATCAGCGGTATGTTGATGGAATGGCATGCGCCAATTCCTCAGGATATGGTCGAGTTAATTGAAGCGTTGCGCGTTGATACAGAACTCCACAAGGACCAACTGGACTGGCTATGAGTAAATTGATCGTCCCGCATTGGCCGCTTCCTCAAGGAGTGGCGGCGTGCAGTTCGACACGTATTGGCGGCGTGAGTCAGCCGCCTTACGACTCGCTTAATCTGGGGGCTCACTGCGGTGATAATCTGGATGATGTCGAAGAAAACCGTCGCCTTTTCTTTGCCGCAGCAATGTTGCCCTCTAAGCCTGTTTGGTTAGAGCAGGTTCACGGCAAAGATGTCTTAAAACTGACTGGCGAACCTTATCTGTCCAAACGTGCTGATGCTTCATACAGCTCAACGCCAGATACTGTTTGTGCGGTAATGACTGCTGATTGCCTGCCGGTGCTATTCTGTAATAAGGCCGGAACGGAAGTTGCGGCTGCTCATGCTGGATGGCGCGGCCTGTGCGAAGGCGTTCTTGAAGAAACCGTAGCTTGTTTTAAAGACGTGCCAGAAAATATTATGGCGTGGCTTGGCCCGGCTATCGGACCTGAAGCATTTGAAGTTGGCCCTGAAGTGCGTGAAGCGTTTATGGCCAAAGATATTCAGGCCGACAGCGCATTTCGCCCGTCTGGGGATAAATACATCGCAGACATCTACACGTTGGCCCGCCAACGTTTGTCAGCTGTAGGTATTACCCAAATTTATGGTGGCGACCGCTGTACCTACAGCGAAGCGGGTGATTTTTTCTCATATCGACGCGACAGAACCACAGGCCGTATGGCAAGTTTCATTTGGCTGTTATAACTTATTGAATCAAGACGATCCAGCGCAGGTAACAAACGCTTCAAATATTTCAGGTCATTAACCTTGAATAATTGAGGGATGACCTCATTTAATCTCCAGTAGCAAATTTGACCTGTTTATGGGAGGAGTTATGCGTCTGGATCGTCTTACTAATAAATTCCAGCTTGCTCTCGCCGATGCCCAATCTCTGGCTCTCGGGCACGACAACCAATTTATCGAACCCCTTCACTTGATGAGCGCGTTGCTCAATCAGGAAGGCGGATCTGTACGCCCTTTACTGACATCTGCTGGTGTAAATGCCGGAAAGCTGCGTACTGAGATCGAGCAAGCATTAAGCCGTTTGCCACAAGTTGAAGGGACGGGCGGTGACGTTCAGCCTTCGCAGGATTTAGTCCGTGCATTAAACCTGTGTGACAAACTGGCGCAAAAACGAAATGACAACTTCATTTCGTCAGAGTTATTTGTTCTGGCAGCACTTGAATCACGCGGAACATTAACTGATTTACTGAAATCAGCGGGTGCTACCACGGCAAATGTGACAGCAGCAATTGAGCAAATGCGTGGAGGCGAGAACGTGAATGATCAAGGTGCCGAAGACCAACGTCAGGCATTGAAAAAATATACCGTCGATCTGACCGAGCGTGCAGAACAAGGCAAGCTCGATCCGGTGATTGGCCGTGATGAAGAAATTCGCCGTACTATTCAGGTATTGCAACGTCGTACCAAAAACAACCCAGTATTAATCGGTGAACCAGGTGTGGGTAAAACCGCCATCGTTGAAGGCCTGGCGCAGCGCATTATTAATGGTGAAGTGCCGGAAGGTTTGAAAGGGCGCCGTGTATTGGCTCTGGATATGGGCTCGCTGGTGGCTGGTGCGAAATATCGTGGCGAATTTGAAGAACGTCTTAAAGGTGTGTTGAACGACCTTTCTAAACAGGAAGGTAATGTCATCCTGTTTATTGACGAATTGCACACTATGGTTGGTGCAGGCAAAGCTGACGGTGCAATGGATGCGGGCAATATGCTCAAACCAGCACTGGCTCGCGGTGAACTTCATTGCGTCGGTGCGACTACACTTGATGAATATCGTCAGTATATAGAGAAGGATGCGGCACTTGAGCGTCGCTTCCAGAAAGTATTTGTTGCCGAGCCTTCTGTAGAAGACACCATCGCGATTTTGCGTGGGCTGAAAGAACGCTACGAATTGCACCACCACGTGCAAATTACGGACCCGGCGATTGTTGCGGCTGCGACGCTATCGCACCGTTACATCGCTGACCGTCAGTTGCCGGATAAAGCCATCGACCTGATTGATGAAGCGGCTTCCAGCATTCGTATGCAGATTGACTCGAAGCCAGAAGAGCTCGACCGTCTGGATCGTCGAATTATCCAGCTCAAACTGGAACAGCAGGCACTGAAGAAAGAGTCTGACGAAGCCAGCCAGAAACGTTTAAGTATGCTTGAAGAAGAATTAGGGCAAAAAGAGCGTGAGTATTCCGTGCTGGAAGAAGAGTGGAAAGCTGAGAAAGCATCCCTTTCTGGTGAACAGACTATTAAAGCGGAGCTGGAGCAGGCGAAAATTGCCATTGAACAGGCTCGCCGCGTCGGCGACCTGGCCAGAATGTCTGAATTGCAATACGGGAAAATTCCTGAGCTTGAGAAACAGCTTGCAGCTGCCACTCAGAATGAAGGGAAAACCATGCGTCTTTTGCGTAATAAAGTCACTGATGCAGAAATTGCGGAAGTGCTGGCACGCTGGACGGGGATCCCTGTGGCGCGAATGCTTGAAGGTGAGCGCGAGAAACTGCTGCGTATGGAACAACAACTTCATACTCGTGTTATTGGGCAGAATGAAGCGGTTGAAGCCGTATCGAATGCAATTCGCCGTAGCCGTGCGGGCTTGTCTGACCCGAACCGCCCAATTGGTTCGTTCCTGTTCCTTGGGCCAACGGGTGTAGGTAAAACCGAACTGTGCAAAGCGCTGGCGAACTTTATGTTTGATAGCGATGACGCAATGGTGCGTATCGATATGTCCGAGTTTATGGAAAAACACTCGGTCTCTCGTTTGGTCGGTGCGCCTCCGGGGTATGTTGGTTACGAAGAGGGCGGTTATCTGACAGAAGCGGTTCGTCGTCGTCCTTACTCTGTCATTCTGTTGGATGAAGTTGAGAAGGCGCACCCGGATGTGTTCAACATCTTATTACAGGTTTTGGACGACGGACGCCTGACTGATGGGCAGGGGAGAACGGTCGACTTCCGTAATACTGTTGTGATTATGACCTCTAACCTCGGTTCCGATTTGATTCAGGAACGTTTCGGCGAGTTGGATTATGGTCATATGAAGGACATTGTACTTGGCGTTGTTAGCCAGAACTTCCGTCCTGAATTTGTTAACCGTATAGATGAAGTCGTGGTGTTCCATCCTCTGGGTGAAAAACACATCGCTTCTATCGCGCAGATTCAGTTACAGCGTTTGTATAAACGTCTCGAAGACCGTGGCTATGAAGTCACTATCTCTGAAGAGGCTCTGAAGCTGCTTAGCGAGAATGGTTATGACCCGGTGTATGGTGCAAGACCGTTGAAACGTGCCATCCAGCAGCAAATTGAGAACCCACTTGCTCAGCAAATCCTTTCTGGAGAGCTGATTCCTGGGAAATCTGTGCATCTGGAAGTAAAAGACAATCATATTGTGGCAGTGCAGTAAGTCACAAAAAAGATAAAACGAGCCCTTTGGGGCTCGTTTTTGTTTAAAAACTAGGCGATATGAGGGTTTTTAAAGGTGTGTTGCCTGGAAAGTGAGCGGTCGATGAGTATTTTGTATTTTAGTACTTGTCAGCCTCCGGAAAATCCCTATACTGCGCCTCCACTGACACGGCACAACGGCTTACAAACCGGCCCGTCAGCCAGATGAAAAGCGAAAATAAACGCTTGACTCTGAAAGAGGAAAGCGTAATATACGCCACCTCGAGTTAGCAAGCGAAAGCGCGTAACTCACTGCTCTTTAACAATTTATCAGACAATCT